>NZ_JBQCJX010000022.1:0-617 GCF_051967555.1 Paenibacillus sp. SAF-068 | reverse complement strand
TAAGGCTGAGCTGTGATGGGGAGCGAAAATTGTAGTAGCGAAGGTCATGATCTCACACTGCCAAGAAAAGCCTCTAGCCAGGTGAAGGTGCCCGTACCGCAAACCGACACAGGTAGGCGAGAAGAGTATTCTAAGGCGCGCGGAAGAACTCTCGTTAAGGAACTCGGCAAAATGACCCCGTAACTTCGGGAGAAGGGGTGCCCCGGTAGTGTGAATAGCACGAGGGGGCCGCAGTGAAAAGGCCCAAGCGACTGTTTAGCAAAAACACAGGTCTGTGCGAAGCCGTAAGGCGAAGTATACGGGCTGACGCCTGCCCGGTGCTGGAAGGTTAAGGGGAGTGGTTAGGAGCAATCCGAAGCTGTGAACCGAAGCCCCAGTAAACGGCGGCCGTAACTATAACGGTCCTAAGGTAGCGAAATTCCTTGTCAGGTAAATTCTGACCCGCACGAATGGCGTAACGACTTGGGCGCTGTCTCAACGAGAGATCCGGTGAAATTTTAATACCTGTGAAGATGCAGGTTACCCGCGACAAGACGGAAAGACCCCATGGAGCTTTACTGCAGCTTGATATTGAATTTGGGTACGATCTGTACAGGATAGGTGGGAGCCTTTGAAGC
>NZ_JBQCJX010000021.1:226-651 GCF_051967555.1 Paenibacillus sp. SAF-068 | reverse complement strand
TGGATTTAGTAGTAAGGTAAAGCAAGGGCAGAAGGCGCTATCCCTGGTGGGAGTAGCGCCTTTTTGTGATGAGGTGCTCTAAGGGTGCGTTCCGGTGGCGGATCGTTCTTATGATCGCTGTTGTATCCTAATTTCTTGAACAACTTTTGATAAGTTGAAATTAGGATACAAAGGCGAATGCTTCGCTTCTTCAGAATCGATTCCGCCCCCTCCACTACGTTGCTGCTCCTTGAGAAACTTCTAAAACCGTGTGTAGGCAAATGGACTAGGGTAATGAAGGGCAGAAGGCGCTATCCCTGGTGGGAGTGGCGCCTTTTTGTGATGAGGTGCGCTAAGGGTGCGTTCCGATGGCGGATCGTTCTTATGATCGCTGTTGTATCCTAATTTCTTGAACAACTTTTGATAAGTTGAAATTAGGATACAAA
>NZ_JBQCJX010000021.1:0-126 GCF_051967555.1 Paenibacillus sp. SAF-068 | reverse complement strand
GGCGAACGCTTCGCTTCTTCAGAATCGATTCCGCCCCCTCCACTACGTCGCTGCTCCTTGGGACACTTCTAAAATCGTATGTAGGCAAATGGATTTAGTAGTAAGGTAAAGCAAGGGCAGAAGGCG
>NZ_JBQCJX010000019.1:0-692 GCF_051967555.1 Paenibacillus sp. SAF-068 | reverse complement strand
CTGCACTTCCACCCCCAGCCTATCTACCTCGTCGTCTTCAAGGGGTCTTACATACTGGGAAATCTCATCTTGAGGGGGGCTTCACGCTTAGATGCTTTCAGCGTTTATCCCGTCCGTACATAGCTACCCAGCGGTGCTCCTGGCGGAACAACTGGTACACCAGCGGTACGTCCATCCCGGTCCTCTCGTACTAAGGACAGCTCCTCTCAAATTTCCTACGCCCACGACAGATAGGGACCGAACTGTCTCACGACGTTCTGAACCCAGCTCGCGTACCGCTTTAATGGGCGAACAGCCCAACCCTTGGGACCTACTTCAGCCCCAGGATGCGATGAGCCGACATCGAGGTGCCAAACCTCCCCGTCGATGTGGACTCTTGGGGGAGATAAGCCTGTTATCCCCAGGGTAGCTTTTATCCGTTGAGCGATGGCCCTTCCATGCGGTACCACCGGATCACTAAGCCCGACTTTCGTCCCTGCTCGACTTGTAGGTCTCGCAGTCAAGCTCCCTTATGCCTTTGCACTCTTCGAATGATTTCCAACCATTCTGAGGGAACCTTTGGGCGCCTCCGTTACTCTTTAGGAGGCGACCGCCCCAGTCAAACTGCCCACCTGACACTGTCCCCGCACCGGATTACGGTACCAGGTTAGAACCTAGATACGATCAGGGTGGTATCCCAACGTTGCCTCCAC
>NZ_JBQCJX010000018.1:0-821 GCF_051967555.1 Paenibacillus sp. SAF-068 | reverse complement strand
ACTGCTTAGACGGACATCCATCAGTCCGCGTCACTACCCTACTGCGTCCCCCCATTGCTCATAACGGTTTATGGTGGTACAGGAATTTCGACCTGTTGTCCTTCGACTACGCCTTTCGGCCTCGCCTTAGGTCCCGACTTACCCTGAGCGGACGAGCCTTCCTCAGGAACCCTTAGGCTTTCGGCGGATCAGATTCTCACTGATCTTTTCGTTACTCATACCGGCATTCTCACTTGTATAATGTCCAGCGCTCCTTACGGTACACCTTCAACCCTTATACAACGCTCCCCTACCCCTGATGCAAGCATCAAGCCATAGCTTCGGTGGTGTGTTTAGCCCCGTTACATTTTCGGCGCAGAGTCACTCGACCAGTGAGCTATTACGCACTCTTTCAATGGTGGCTGCTTCTAAGCCAACATCCTGGTTGTCTGTGCAACTCCACATCCTTTCCCACTTAACACACACTTGGGGACCTTAGCTGATGGTCTGGGCTGTTTCCCTTTTGACAATGGATCTTAGCACTCACTGTCTGACTCCCGGAAGTAAGTCTATGGCATTCGGAGTTTGACTGAGCTTGGTAACCCTTGCGGGCCCCGCACCCAATCAGTGCTCTACCTCCACGACTCTGTTTTCCGAGGCTAGCCCTAAAGCTATTTCGGGGAGAACCAGCTATCTCCGAGTTCGATTGGAATTTCTCCGCTACCCCCACCTCATCCCCGCACTTTTCAACGTGCGTGGGTTCGGGCCTCCAGTGCGTGTTACCGCACCTTCACCCTGGACAGGGGTAGATCACCCGGTTTCGGGTCTACGTCCACGTACTA
>NZ_JBQCJX010000017.1:0-1139 GCF_051967555.1 Paenibacillus sp. SAF-068 | reverse complement strand
ATTTTCCCGATGGATGTTTTGGGAATCTGGCTTGTACGTACGGGTATGACCTCTTTGGGTTTAATGCCATACCCCTTGCTGACAATACCTTTGATCTTCTGGATCTGCTGAACCGGATCGGTCCCTTCTTTCGGTACGAAGAAGATCAGCACACTCTCCTTGTTTGCTTTCTCCTCTAACGCACACACGGCTGTATAACTTGTCTCTACACCTTCCAGCCGCTCTATGGCCGCCTCCACCTCATAATTGCTTATATTAATGCCATTGATGATGATCTCTTCCTTGGATCGTCCCGTAATCGTCAGTCGTCCTTGCCGAATAAATCCAACGTCTCCCGTTTCAAACCAGCCTGCTTCGTCAAACATCTCCTGATTTAGCTCGGGATTATTGTAGTATCCTTTGGTAACGCATTCCCCGTTTAACTGAATTCTGCCGATCCTTTCCTCGCTTATCACATTTCTGTCATGATCCACAATTCGCACGGATACTCCTGGAATCGGCCTTCCAATCTCCACGAATGTAAATGCCTCTTCGCCTGGTTTCGCTTCCTGAATTCTTCCTTGAAGGGAATCTTTTTGTACGTGCCGTATCCCTGCTTCCGTCCCCAGTGCAAATACGTCGGAATAGACCACGCCGGAACATGTTTCAGACATTCCCCAAGCCGGATTCATGCAATCTGAGCGCAAACCATATGGACTCAACACTTCCAAAAAACGTTTCCCTGTACGAGGCGTGATTTGTTCTCCGCCATTCAGAATAAATCGCATTGTCGAGAGATCCCACGCTTCGTTGCCTCCTCGGCTTTCCACGCTTTCTGTGACAAGACCATAAGCAAAATTGGGGGCCCACGTTACCGTGCATCGATGTGCCGAGATCAAATCCATCCATCGTCGCGGATCCGTCAAAATCCGCTCAATTTTGACCTGGATCTGCTGACATCCCGTGTACATATCCCGAATGTGAAACATAACCAATCCGCCTACATGCTCAAGCGGCATCCAGTTTAATGAGATATCCTCCGGCGTAAACCCGTTCAGTTGCACGGTCCCTTTCTCCCGTGCGATGATGTTCCCATGCGTCAGCTGTACTCCTTTCGGTTTTCCCGTGCTTCCCGACGTAAAGAGCATCAAAGCCAGGTC
>NZ_JBQCJX010000016.1:0-1379 GCF_051967555.1 Paenibacillus sp. SAF-068 | reverse complement strand
TCACCTTAACCTTGCACGGGAACGTAACTCGCCGGTTCATTCTACAAAAGGCACGCCATCACCCCTAAAACGGGCTCTGACTTTTTGTAAGCACACGGTTTCAGGTTCTATTTCACTCCCCTTCCGGGGTGCTTTTCACCTTTCCCTCACGGTACTGCTTCACTATCGGTCGCTAGGAAGTATTTAGCCTTGGCAGATGGTCCTGCCGGATTCATACGGGGTTTCACGTGCCCCGCACTACTCGGGATCCGTCTCGGAGGGAACAGACTTTCAATTACAGGGCTTTTACCTTCTTTGGCGGGCCTTTCCAGACCTCTTCGCTTAACCGGTTCCTTTGTAACTCCATGTGAGACGTCCCACAACCCCAAAGAGCAAGCTCCTTGGTTTGGGCTTCTCCGCGTTCGCTCGCCGCTACTGACGGAATCACTATTGTTTTCTCTTCCTCAGGGTACTTAGATGTTTCAGTTCCCCTGGTATGCCTCTACATAACCTATGTATTCAGTTATGAGTAACTGGAAATTACCCCAGCTGGGTTTCCCCATTCGGACACCCCCGGATCAAAGCTTGCTTACAGCTCCCCGAGGCAGTTTCGTTGTTCGCCACGTCCTTCATCGGCTCCTAGCGCCTAGGCATCCTCCGTGTGCTCTTAGTAGCTTAACCAAATTGCTCCGGTTTCGATTGCTTGCTTCCCTTGTTTTGCTTGCGCAAAGCCAAAAGTCGCTCCCATTCAATACCATCGCAACAGCAATTTAACTACCGTTTTTATTGAAACTTGTTTGCACAAGTTCAGCTAAAAAGGAATGTTCTAATTCGCATTTACTTTCGTTTCGATATCTAGTTTTCAAAGAACAAGCTCCATGCAAAAGCAAGCTGTTTGAGAGTTTGAGCTCTCAAAACTGAGCAACGAGTGAGTGGTTTGCAGCTGAGCTGCGTATTTGAATGTTTCCGCTACGGGAAACGATTCTCCATAGAAAGGAGGTGATCCAGCCGCACCTTCCGATACGGCTACCTTGTTACGACTTCACCCCAATCATCTATCCCACCTTCGGCGGCTGGCTCCTTGCGGTTACCCCACCGACTTCGGGTGTTATAAACTCTCGTGGTGTGACGGGCGGTGTGTACAAGACCCGGGAACGTATTCACCGCGGCATGCTGATCCGCGATTACTAGCAATTCCGACTTCATGCAGGCGAGTTGCAGCCTGCAATCCGAACTGAGACCGGCTTTTTAGGATTCGTTCCACCTCGCGGCTTCACAGCCCGTTGTACCGGCCATTGTAGTACGTGTGTAGCCCAGGTCATAAGGGGCATGATGATTTGACGTCATCCCCACCTTCCTCCGGTTTGTCACCGGCAGTCACCTTAGAGTGCCCACCCGAA
>NZ_JBQCJX010000015.1:454-1460 GCF_051967555.1 Paenibacillus sp. SAF-068 | reverse complement strand
TGCTTGCAGGTGCAGGAGCGACAGGTATTACAGGAGCCACCGGAGTTGGGGTAACGGGAAGTACCGGAGTTACAGGGTCTTCGGGTGTAACGGGAGCAACGGGTTCAGGTCTAAGTGGCATCGTGCCATTTGATCCAGCGGTAGCCCCAACCTATCCAGCGGGTCAAGTCGTAACATTCAACGGCAGTACGTATATTGCAAATGTAGCTTCACCCACGGGAACGCCGGGCACGTCGCCGGATTATACGTTGCTTGCAGGTGCAGGAGCAACGGGTGCCACCGGAGTTGGGGTAACGGGAAGTACCGGAGTTACAGGGACTTCAGGTGTAACGGGAGCGACGGGTGCAGGTTTGAGTGGTATCGTACCATTCGACCCAGCGGTAGCCCCAACGTACCCCGCGGGTCAAGTTGTAACGTTCAATGGTAGTACGTATATTGCAAATGTAGCTTCACCCACGGGAACGCCGGGTACGTCGCCGGATTACACGTTGCTTGCGGGCGCAGGAGCAACGGGTGCCACCGGAGTTGGGGTAACGGGAAGTACAGGAGTTACAGGGTCTTCGGGTGTAACAGGAGCGACGGGTTCAGGTCTAAGTGGCATCGTGCCATTTGATCCAGCGGTAGCCCCAACGTACCCAGCGGGTCAAGTCGTAACGTTCAACGGCAGTACGTATATTGCAAATGTAGCTTCACCCACGGGAACGCCGGGCACATCGCCGGATTACACGTTGCTTGCGGGCGCAGGAGCAACGGGAGTTACCGGAGCCACCGGAGTTGGGGTAACGGGAAGCACGGGATTGACAGGGGTTACTGGAGCCACAGGGGTTGGCGTAACGGGAAGCACTGGATTAACAGGAGCCACGGGTGAAACGGGAGCCACAGGTCTCGCTGGTCTGACCGGAGCGACAGGGGATACCGGAGCCACCGGAGTTGGCGTAACGGGAAGCACTGGATTAACAGGAGCCACGGGTGAAACGGGAGCCACAGGTCTCGCTGGTCTGACCGG
>NZ_JBQCJX010000015.1:0-354 GCF_051967555.1 Paenibacillus sp. SAF-068 | reverse complement strand
AGCGACAGGGGATACCGGAGCCACCGGAGTTGGCGTAACGGGAAGTACGGGATTAACAGGTGCAACTGGTGAAACGGGAGCGACAGGACTCGCAGGGTTGACTGGTGCGACAGGGGTTACTGGAGTCACAGGGGTTGGCGTAACGGGAAGTACGGGATTAACAGGTGCAACTGGTGAAACGGGAGCCACAGGTCTCGCAGGGTTGACTGGTGCGACAGGGGATACCGGAGCCACCGGAGTTGGCGTAACGGGAAGCACGGGATTAACAGGAGCCACGGGTGAAACGGGAGCGACAGGACTCGCAGGGTTGACTGGTGCGACAGGGGTTACTGGAGTCACAGGGGTTGGCGTAAC
>NZ_JBQCJX010000014.1:0-6617 GCF_051967555.1 Paenibacillus sp. SAF-068 | reverse complement strand
TCCACTTCGCCTCCATGGCAAATCGCGGGAGGGAGTTTCTGGAGAATGCTTGAATCCATTGGTTTCAGTCCTTTCTTCGTACATTATGGAAAGATTACAGATGCTATCTTGAGTCATGCTTCAAATTTAATATAATCAACTTCCGAAAATTCTTCGGATGAATATATAAGGATTTCATCAAGCTTGTATTTACTTTTCAGACTGTTCTCCATTTTCTTTAGTTCCAACGAACTTAAGAAATGGTTAGCTCTGATGAGCTGAGCAGCGATCTTACCTTCGCCATCCCTTGGTATTCTTGATAGTTGGATATAGCTAAGCTGCATGTGACGAGGCAAAAAAACAGACATATACGAATGCAGATCTTCAAAAGAATTTGAATGAGTGGATAGAGAGACATAACCCAAAATATATAAGTTCGATGCCGTTCCTCCCCTTATATCGACCCAGCAATCAAGAACAGATGGATGCAACATTAGCAAGTTACCAAGTTCATCTAGATTAATTTCAATACCATCAATCAGAACAATACGATTTAGATTGTTATACAGAGTTAATGTACCTTCCTCGTTCCACTTTGCTTGATAAGCGGTAGGATGCAGAACTTCCCCCTCTTCGAAGGGGCTAACAGTGGTCCGTTCATCTCCATTGCCATTTACACTTTTCCCCGTCCCCATTCCAGAAACATACAACCGTCCGATCATCCCCACAGGGACTGGCTTAAGGGTTTGGTTCAACACGTATGTTTTCGTATTCATCACTGCTCTGCCAATATGGTGATATTCCGTTTCCCTTGTTCCTGTAATTGAAGACACCAGATGGATCCTTGGATAACCAAAATAGTTATACCACTTGATTTCTTCCTTTAATAAACGGGTCTTGAACGGGTCACTGTCAAAAAGATGCTCGCCCATCGTAATCACGGTTTTTAATGAATCCGGAAAGGCGGTTTCCACATCCGAGAAAGATGACCAGTCGCCTAACATTTCTATGGGTAGAGCCAGTGCACTGTCCTTCACTTTCCCGATTTCCGCTTCCAAATTAAAGTATCCATCGTCCTTCAAAATAAAGGTTGCCTTCCCCCCTCCCATAACATTTCCTAGCCAAATGGGAAATAGGAGTTCCATTCCTGAAGGGCCAATCATCGTCAACGATTCATCAAACGGTACTTTCAATATTTCCTTATTGAACTGGAGCCAATTCATCAGCATCGTGGAGGACTGTAATACTTGTTCCATTCCATCATGGAGCCCTGAGCAATATACAATGGAAAATTCGTTCGTCCACTCCTCGTCCACCTCGCAATCCTGCTCAGAAGAACCAGAAGTCTCTTCAAATGGATGAATATATACACTATCCGCTTCAGACACCATTTGTTCAGAAGTAATAAAGTAGTCTGCATCCAGGTTCCTCAACAAGTTTCTTTTCTGTGCTATGGATAATCTGTCATCCATATGAACATATGTGCATCCAAATCGCATAATAGCCAAAAAGGCAGACGCTTTACTCAATATCCCTACATCATCTATAGCAATCCGTTTTCCGGGTCTACATCCGTTTTGGTGAAGTAAAACACATATCTTTTTCATCTGCTGCTTTAATTGGGCATACGTTATTTTTTCCATATTGGAAGCTAGGGCAACTTCTTCTGTCTGCCGACTGCATTGTGCATCGAATCTAATCCAAAACTGCGCCATGTTCAATTCCATTTCCTTACCTCTCTTTTCAAAATGGCTATTCACGCAATACCATTTTTCAAATGTTTAGAAATCGTAATTGCCTGCCTCGTTGAAGTTTAGTAGCCGTTGTCTTTCTTCCTCGGAGACCACTTCGATGTCGCTTAGGATTATGTTCATGTCTTGAGCAACTGATTCGAGGATGACATTAAAGTAATCAACCATCTTTTGTATCGTTTCCCTTTTGAACAATTTTGTGGAGTAATCCAACATAAAGTGAATACTTCCTTTATCCTCATAAGCCTGAATCAAAAGATCAAATTTGGAAACTAACGGGTTATAGTGCATGTACTCGATCGGCATGCCCTCCAATTCATGTTTGGAGAAATTCACAGTTTGAAGCACAAACATAACATCAAATAATGGATTTCTTCCTGCTCCCCTGCCGGTTTTGAGCTTGTCGACTAACCGATCGAACGGATACTCTTGATTGGAGAATGCCTGCATTGTGTTTGATCTGACGGTTTGAACCAGGTTTGCAAATGGTTGACCTGCATCAATATGGCTTTGGATAACCACTGTATTAGCAAACATGCCAATAACGTCATTTAATTCTGCTTGCCATCTTCCGGACACAGGAGTTCCCACTACAATGTCAGTTTGATTGGAGTAGATGAACAGTAATGATTTATAAGCGGACAGCAATACCATGAACAATGTACTATCTGTCGCTAACGCAATGGATTTCAAACGATTCGTCAGTGATTTGTCCAATTCAAACGTTATGCAATCTCCGGCAAAGCTTTGTATGGTTGGTCGAGTGAAGTCCGTAGGTAATTCAAGGCCAAGAAGTCGAGAAGGCTCGTACTTCGTCAACCAGTATTCTTCCTGCCGCTTCATTCTAGGCATGTGGAGTATGCGCTCTTCCCATAGACAGTAATCCTTGTAATCTACAGACGGTTCCGAAAGCTTGTTTCCTTTATAACCTTCGATTAAATCCTTTAACATAATCATCATGGAGGCAGCATCGATAATGATATGATGAACATCAAGCAATAACACCGATTCACGATTGTCCGTCTCAACCAGTTGTGCTCTTAATAACGGCGCTTTCTCTAGGTCAAAGGGGCGAACGAACTCATTCATTGCTTCATCCAAGGTTTGGTTATGAAGCTTTTTATATTCGAGCTTAAATGGTACATGCTCATGAATGCGCTGCACTGGGATGCCCTCGGAAGATACTTCAAAAGAAGTTCTAAATACACTATGCTGTTGAATTACTTGGGCAAAAGCCTCTTGAAGCCTTGAATATTCCACATCATCACTGATCTTGTACATATGTGGTACATTGTATGCAGTAGGAATATCCGCCAACTGGTGAACGGTGTACATTCTGGCCTGAGCAAAAGATAGTCTGTAATGGCCGGATGGCAGGCATTGTTCAATAGGTGGAAACGCTTCAATTCTGCCACCCTTTTTCGCATCAATAAGAGCGGATAATTTGGAAACGGTCCTATTTTCGAACAGATCCCTCAATTCCAAATCCACGTTAAATATCCTGTTTAATCGTGTAATCACAAGAAGTCCGTTTAAAGAGTGGCCGCCCAGTTCGAAAAAACTATGTCCCAAGTCACAATGATTTATTTCGAGAATTTCCTTCCAAATTGAAAGAATTACCTCTTCCTTCTCATTCGCAACAAGAACCGATGAACTTTCCGAAATACTCTCGACAGTCGGGAGCGGCAATCTCTTCCGATCAAGTTTGCCGTTCACTGTTAATGGGAGCGATTCCAACCTTATGAAATAATTAGGCATCATGTAAGCAGGTAGAATGTCAGATAAGAAGGTTCTCAGATCCAGCTCATTCTTGGCAACATAATAAACACACACTGTTTTCTCACCAGAAGGGAGTTCTGGGGTTAAAACGACTGCTTCATTTACCAGATCGTGGTTCGAAATATTATTTTCTATTTCTCTTAGTTCAATTCTGTGGCCTCTGATCTTGACCTGATCATCGTGCCTTCCAATCAGTTCGATCTCCCCGTTATCCAATATTTTTGCATAATCTCCAGACCTGTACATGAGTTCATTTGGCCTGAACGGATTGAGAACGAATTTGGCTTCACTTAATTCGGCATTATTTAAATATCCTTCAGAAAGCCCGCTGCCAGATATGCATAACTCTCCCTCAACGCCTATGGGCACAAGGTTTAAATAGTTATTCAGAATGTAGTAAGACATATGTTCAAGCGGCTTACCGATCGTGATCCTTCCGCTTTCGGTCAATTCTTTCGTAGCTGACCAAACGGTCGTTTCGGTCGGTCCGTAAATATTAAAGATTCTAGCATTAGTTATTTCTTTCAATTTGTTTAAGAGACCATTGTCGAAATGTTCTCCACCAATCAATATCAACTTTAATCGTTGAAAATAGTCGGAATGGTTCCCCATTAACACTTTCAGCCGTGAAGGCGTAGTTTGTAGAATATCAACCTCATTAACCAGCATAAGATCAGATAATTGTCTAAGGTTTCGATGAGCATCCGGCTCCGCGACAACAACCCTCATTCCCTTGGCTAACGGAAGCAACGTTTCAACGATAAAAGGATCGAAAGATACCGATGTCATGGATACGATTGAAGCATTTGTATCAAAGGCTGTGTTTATGGGAAAATCCCGGATAAAATAATTTAGGGATTTATGATTGATAAGTACACCCTTGGGACGTCCTGAGGAGCCGGAGGTATACATGATATACGCAGGATCATTGGGGCTTATTGATTCGGATACAACTCCATCATTATCGTATAGAGAAGCGTCAGAAATATTATGGACCTTATAGCCTGCAAATTCTGTTTCTCTGGACAATAAGAGAGATACGTTACTGTCATCCATCATATATCGTTTTCTTTCCATCGGATAATGTGGATCTACCAATAAAAATGTTCCCTTTGCCTTGATAACAGCCAACATGGAAACGATAGCTTCGAAACCGCTTTCAACCATAATTCCGACGCGCGTTCCCGAATCAACACCATTTCGTTGAAGTGTAACGGCTAATTGACTCGACTTTAAATCCAAATCTGCATAAGAAATTTCATTTTCTTTAAAAACAACCGCAGTATAATCGGGATTTAAGGAAACTGCCTGCTTAAACAGTTCCATAAAACCAACAACTGGAGGATCAGAACACGCTTCATTATGGTCAGGCTGTTTCAAGAGAGCATATTTATCTGTTTGAGAGAGTACATCTATCTCACAAAGTGGAATCTCCGGTTCACGCAAGACGGCTTTCAATGTGTTTTGGAAGTGATTAGCCATTCTTTGAATGGTTTCTTCTCTAAAAAGATTTGTGCTATATTCAAATTCGAGAATCAATTCCCCATTTAATATCATGGCCTCTAAGGTAAGATCCACTCTGGAGGTTTTGTTATGGAATTCTGTCTTGTGTCCTTGGAAATCATCACCAACAACTTCTTTGAATGGTTCTTCATGCATAATGAAAACCGTATCAAACATTGGATTTCGACTCATATTCCGGTCTAGCGATAGATTTTCCATAACATTTTCAAAAGGATAGTGCTGGTGCCTCATTGCTTGAAGAACACATTCTTCAACTTCGTTCATAAAACGAATGAAAGGTTTCGTAGCTACTGGATAATTTCTTAAAGGAACTGTGTTGATAAACATCCCAATACACTTCTCTATGTCTGGATGCGTTCTCCCGCTAAACAAAGTTCCGATCACGATATCTTCCTGGTTTGTATACTTGTTCAACAAAACATAATACGTGCTGAGTAAAATCATATATAATGTTGTACCTGAGCGAGAGGCCGTCTCTTTAAGTTGGTGTAACATTTGACCTGTAAGGGTAAATCGAATTTTTCTTCCTTCGAATTTTTGATATACCGGTCTTGGATAGTCTGTACTCAAGTTTATAAGAGGGATCTCCCCCTCGAACATGGTCATCCAAAATTTCTCTGCCTCACTACCCTCAAGCGGAATTTGATTCATGTGCTCTATAAAGTCTTTCTGGTGGACTGTTATTTCCGAGAGTTGTTCCCCATTATAATAAGAAAATACTTCATTCAGCATTATGTCGACAGAAGCACCGTCCATAATAATGTGATGTGCATCCATAATTAAAACGTACCGCTCTGGCTCATAATTAACTAATGTGACTCTTAACAATGGAGATTCAGCTAAATTAAAAGGGTGGATGAAAGCACTTATAATTTGGTCAATATTTTGATAAGGTACCTCTGCATAACGAATGGTTATTTGAGTATCCGAGTGGACGTACTGCCTGATTTGTCCATCTATTATGGCAAATGAACTGCGCAGCGTTTCATGGCGATCTACCAGCATATTAAAAGCCATATTCAGCTTCTCCAAATCAATCGCGCCTTCAATCATAAACGCAGTTGTTACGTTATAAGTAAGGCCTGTATCCAGCTGATTGGCCGCAAACATTCTTTTCTGAGAAGCAGACGAGCTATATAGAGAGTTGTTTGTATTTACCTTTTTGACAGACTGATATTCCGATTGAGGTCTGGACTGCAAATAATCCGCAAGATGTTCAAGAGAGGCTGTTCTGAACAGATCGGATACTTCGAGTCTGATACCGAATTCAATGTGAATTTTGGAAATTAACTGCATCAACTCGATTGAGCTTGCGCCCAACTCAAACAAATCGTCTTGTATGGAAATATCATCGTTCTTCAAAACCTCTTTGCATATGGAAATCACTTTTCGATCATATTCGTTTCTGTAATCCTTAATTGCATGCTTACGAGATCTATTTTTGTATTCTTCAATGATCTTGTGAAAAGCATCCTGTTTAAACTGCTCTACAAGCTTCTTCCTTTGTATTTTCCCGATGGATGTTTTGGGAATCTGGCTTGTACGTACGGGTATGACCTCTTTGGGTTTAATGCCATACCCCTT
>NZ_JBQCJX010000013.1:0-32075 GCF_051967555.1 Paenibacillus sp. SAF-068 | reverse complement strand
CACCGTGTAAACTGTGTTTTCTTGGCCGGAATTAGAATATACCATGTACAGATTTTGAATGCAAGTCTTTTTTTGAAAAATTGATAATTAACCAAATCATCGGCACCATATCGTATGCTCCTGTACATCAACATGACTCACACTATCTTCATTAGGCCGCTCCTGATATAAATATCCACTAAACATAACCAGGGAAGCCACTTCCAATGCGATTGCAGTGGAAGTGGCTTCCCTGGTTATTGCCGATTTCACTTTCTTTCCTTCTATTATAAATAAGAACGTCATTCCTTAGGCGCACAGCTTACACACTCTTCTTCACTTCCCCGTAATTACAATATGCGCTTACCAAGCAGAGAAGCGATCAGTTCCACACCAAGTCTTGCCGTATGTCTATTGTGGTCCAACAACGGATTCACCTCAACCAGTTCCATCGACGTAACTTGATCTGTGGATGCAAGTATCTCCAATGCGTAATGCGCCTCCCGGTAATTCAAACCACCCGGTACAGGGGTGCCTACACCCGGAGCTTCTCTTGGATCCAGACAATCCATGTCAAAGCTAACGTGAATACCATCTGTCCCTTTTCCCGCTGTATCTATCGCCTGCTCAATAACTTGCTGTATTCCCATCCGATCAATATCATGCATTGTAAATGCCCGGATTCCCAGGCCCTTAATCTGCTCTTTCTCATACTCATCCAGATCCCGCAGACCAATATAGACTAATTTGGCCGGATCAATAAATACGCCTGCTCCAGCAATGTGAGATAGATTAAATGCAGTATGCCCCAAGGAAGCAGCCACACTCATCCCATGCATATTACCGGATAAGCTGCGCTCTTCCGTATTCAGGTCTGCATGCGCATCGAACCAGATCACACCCATATTGGAATAATGCGCGGTTAACCCGGCAAAAGTACCAATCGCTACACTATGATCTCCCCCAAGCACTAGCGGAAAGGCCCCCTCTTCTAACGCGGCCGATACTTCATGACACACCTTCTCACTGACCTGACGAACTTCATTTAAGTTTTTTACACGATTACGCGCAGTAGGGGCAGCAGATTCAGAGGGACATTCTACCCGCACTTCCTTGGAGAGGATTAGCCCAAGACTCGCGATCTCTCGCTTCAGTCCAGCTGTAATCAATTCATCTGGCCCCAACTCTGCGCCACCTCTTGCTCCACCAAGTCCGAAAGGAACCTTGATGATGGCAACATTACGCTGCACAGATGTTTGAGTTGTATTAATAGTAGTATCTTCTATTCCACCATGGATAGCATCATCATTATTCACGTGGGTCAACTCCCTCAATGTTGGTCAAAACCTGCTCTATTCTCTCCAGTGCCCAGTCAATCTCGGACTCTTTAATTATCAGTGGTGGAGCAAATCGAATAGTCGTCTCATGGGTTTCTTTGCACAGCAAACCAGCAGACATCAGACGCTCACAATAAGGACGGGCTGCTTCATGCAGCTCAACACCAATAAATAAACCTTTTCCCCGAATATCCCGTATGGCTGAACTGCGAATATCTCGAAGTCTTTTCATAAAATATTCCCCCAGACGCTCCGAACGCTCTGCAAGCTTCTCTTCTTCAAGAACTTTCAGAGCTGCTACAGCCACAGCGCAGGCGAGCGGGTTCCCCCCGAACGTAGAACCATGAGACCCCGGCTCAAACAAATCCAGTATTTCCGCGTTAGCAGCGATAGCCGAGATTGGCATAACGCCTCCCCCCAGCGCTTTGCCCATAATCCAGATGTCCGGTTCAACCCCTTCCCAGTCGGAGGCGAAACGGCGGCCCGTTCTTCCAAATCCGGTCTGGATCTCATCAGCTACAGTTAATACCCGCTGGCTCTTACACAGAGTAAAGGCTTCAGCCAAATACCCATCAGGTGGGATAACAATCCCAGCTTCGCCCTGAATAGGCTCTACAAGAAAAGCAGCCGTATTTGCCGTAATGGCCGTTTTCAACGCCTCAATATCCCCATAGGGAATAATCCGGAATCCAGGAGTAAACGGTCCAAAATCTTTTTTATACTCTGCTGAAGAAGAAAAGGACGTAACCGTTAGAGTTCTTCCATGAAAGTTACCAGAGCATACGATAATTTCAGCTTGATTCTCCGGTACACCTTTGCACCGATAAGCCCATCTACGTACCGCCTTTACTGCAGTTTCCACCGCTTCCGCTCCTGTATTCATGGCGAGAATCTTCGATTTGCCCGTGAATTGAGAGAGTTTCTGATAAAAAAGAGAAGCTGTACTGCTGTGGAATGCCCGTGATGTCAATGTAACCTGATCTGCCTGATTCTTGAGCGCCTGTATGATTACAGGATGTCTGTGACCATGATTCAATGCAGAGTAGGCACTTAACATATCCATATAGCGGCGGCCTTCAGGGTCTTTCACCCATACCCCTTCCGCCTGTTCAATAACAATAGGGAGTGGATGATAATTAGCTGCAGCATAACGATCTGACCATTCCATTAACATTTTGGAATCTGACATACACACCCAACACCTTCCCAAAATATTGTATACAAAATACAATATCAATGTATGCGATACCACCGCCATTTACGACTACATCCCGCTATTTCCACAGTAGCCTATTCTAAGCCTTTCTTTGAATCGCTTATAGAAGTTATCGGGAAGTAGACAGTTTACGTTCCAACCAAGAAAGCAAGTTGGCAAGTGTAAATGTGATTATAAAGTAGAGGCCGGCGGCAACAAGCAGCGGAGCAAGCGGCTGGAACGTAACACCCTGAATTGTTCTGGCCGTGTATATAATCTCGGCTATGCCGATCATGGAGACAAGCGAAGAATCTTTGATGATGATAATGAATTCATTGCCGATAGCTGGGAGCATATTACGAAAAGCCTGCGGCAGTATAATGTAGCGAAGTGTCATACCATGCGTCATGCCAAGGGAGCGCGAAGCCTCTGTCTGTCCTTTGTCGATCGCTTGAATCCCGGCCCTGAACACCTCCGCCATATAAGCCGAACTATTCATTGTCAGAGCGACCACCCCCGAAATAAATGCCGGCAAATTCACACCTATAACAGTCAGACCATAATGAATAATAAGAATTTGTACCAGCATCGGTGTTCCTCGAATGAGTTCAATATACGCCGAAGCCACCACTTTGATTGGCCAAACTCGGGATATTCGCATTAATGCCATGATTACCCCGAGTAATGTCCCAAACAGAACGCCGAAAAAGGAAAGTTCAAGCGTCACCCACGCACTTCGTGCATAATCCTGCCAATGTTCTAATAGAAAGGAAAAATCCAAATTCACGGCATACCCCTCACTCGTCCGGTTTATTCACCAAGCATCTCATTTGCTTCAACGACGAAACGTTCGATATCCCCGTTGTTTTTGAGCTTTTCCAGTGTAGTGTTGATCTGATCCAATAGCTCCTGATTACCTTTCTTCACCGCGATGGCCGAACCACCCTCATCTTCAGCCTGTTCAATCTCTACACCCGCAACAACAAGCCCCTCTTGATTCTTCACATACTGTTCAGCCACCGGCTTCTCCAAAACAAGTGCGTCCACGCGACCCGTCTGCAACTCCAGAATCAGTTCAGGTATTTTAGCCAGAGAAGTGAGCTTTGCTCCCTCTATTTCCTGAGCAATCCCTTCCTGAATGGAACTCTTTTGTACACCAACCGCCTTGCCGGATAGTTCATCAATAGAATTCATTGATGCATCTTCGCCTTCTCTAACGAGAACTGCCTGTTCTGCATAATAGTAGATATCTGTAAAATCAACGTTCTTCTTTCGTTCCTCCGTAGGAGTCAGGCCCGATATTACAAAGTCAACCTTATCTGTACCCAGGGCCATAAGAAGGCCATCAAAGTCCATGTCCTCAATCTTCAGCTCGGCTCCCAGATCAGCCGCAATGGCTTTGGCAATCTCAATGTCAAAACCTACAATGGTATCTTTACCATCGATTTTCTTATGGAATTCATAGGGTGCATAGTCCGCACTGGTCCCAAGTACAATGACTTCCTTTTCCACAGGACTAGTTCCCGAAGAAGGAGCAGCGTCTGATCCGGTCCCCGTTGTTTTTTCCTGACCACATGCGGACATGATCACAATCACTAACAGTAACATCATTGGCAACAATGATTTTCTCACAAGCATACCCCTATTCTTTTTTTGAATGAGTAGCATAATAATTTGTATACAATATACATAAGACAATATATGGACTTATATGTAAGTAATACTAACAAACAATTGCGTTTGTCACAATATATATTTAAACATTTATACGCTCCAATTCCATAAAATGTTATATATATAACACGGCACTTACATCACCTGAAACATGAAGTTTGCTTGCCCAACTTCCCCCTCGGTGTTAAGATGATAAAAACTTGAAACTCCTGAACGGCGCGCACAATACGGCCTCACACCCATTTAATTATTCACTATACATAGAAAGGAGGATTCGGTATGGAGGTACCCAAATACCGATCCTTGAAAGATCACGTATACGATTACATTGCCCAGAAGATTCAGGACGGGACGCTGCTTCCCAACCAGAAGATCAATGAGGCCGAAATATGCAAAAAGCTGGATATCAGTCGCACGCCTACTCGGGAGGCCCTTTTCCAGCTGGCTTCAGACAATCTGCTGCAATACATCCCACGCAGGGGATTTATTGTCACTCCTTTTGATGCAGGCAAAAAACTGGAGTTCTCCCAAGCAATCGGTGTGCTGGAGGCGCTAGCTGCCACACTTGCAGCAGACCATCTCAGACCATCTGAACTTATGGAGATGGAAACTCTCGTTGTCCGAATGGATGAAGATATCAACCAACTTGATCTTGCAGCCTACAACAAGAACCAATACCAGTTCCATAACCTTTACATTCAGCGATGTGGTAACGCCACAGTAATTGAGATGTTAAACACCCTGAAGAACAGCTTCATCCGGCAGTCGTATGTTAGTGATAACAAGCCAAAGCTATCCGAGGTACTGCTTGAAGTCAATGAAGAGCATCGACAAATTTTAAGCGCTTTTCGAGCCAAGGATAAGAACCAACTGGAAGCCCTGCTCAAACATCACTGGCGGATTATCGACAACGATATGCTGTAGTACGTTTTGTCGAAACAAACCTAAGGCAAGCCACACTATAATGCGGCTTGCCTTTTTCCTATTTTTCCTTATTGCCCTCCAACGGTGCCCTTGCCTCAAAAACAGCATACCCCAACTTTTTCCCGTATTTTTCAAGCAACCGATCATTGGTTTGACTCATTCGCTGCATGCGTTCATCCTCAAACCAATCCAGATCGATCTCACGATGCGGGTCATGATCAACGCCCCATTTTCCTATAGATCGCGAATGTTCTTTAACCTCTACCTTGGTGAAACCACACTGTTTCAGGCGTTTTCTCCATGCTGTCGCGGTTACCAGGGTTCGTATACCGTAAAATTGCTTTAGTCTGCGAAACATCAATTCGGTCTTCTGGCCTGATAGAACCATCTCCCGGTCTACCAAAAGTCCAGCAGGCTTCAACACTCTCCTATACTCATTAAGTGCATTTCGCCACGGGGTAAAGATCGTAACCGACTCCACGAATACCATATCAAAATGATTTTCCGGGAAAGGCAACGATGCTACATCAGCCTGAACAAATTGAACATCCATCCGCTCACGTCTTGCTCGTCGAACAGCCTTATCCAACATCTGGCGATTAAGATCAATGGCTGTTACTCGATACCCCCTTTTAGCCAGATAACACGCAGTTCTCCCAGTGCCACATCCTATCTCAAGAATATGACTATTCACAGGCAAAGATAAACTTTCCAGCAACTTCAGTGTTGCCAAAAATCCTCCGGGATGGGCACTCCCCTCCCCTAACCGAGCCAGCATGTCATGATACTCCACGCAACATCCCCTCCTCACTCCTCCCAGTGTATGGAATAGATTCAAAAACGGCTCCTCCCTATTCGATTTACCGGGTACTCGTCCATACCAAATCCTCTTTTATTTACTATGATATACAAACCGTTGAATTCAAGCGGCAACCGCAACTAATGAGGAGGATTTACATGTACAGAATTAATCCGGTATGTGAAGAAACGGTTTCTCCGCACGTTGGACGTTCCGTTTGTCTTGTTATGAAAGACGGTAAGCATATGTATGGTACGCTTAGTCAATGTCGTGATGGCAAAGTTTATTTGAACGGATGCTTCGAGGGACCACGGTTATGTTCGGTCAAATCCAAACAACAGTTGGTAAAAAGCAGCAAGAAAAACACTATTGCATCAAAGAAAGTTAAATCTTCAGCCTACGGTCCATATGGATATGGAGGATACGGTGGGGGTTACGGCTACGGGGCAGGGATCGATCTGGCTCTGGTAACAACATTGTTTCTGCTGCCATTCCTGTTCATCTAAACTCAAATCTGATTATAGTAAAATTGCATTCATAACAAAGACCCTTTCTGCTTAGTGCAGAAGGGGTCTTTGTTTTTCCATACGATTCGCGTCAAAATCGCATTAAACTTTCTGTAAAAAAGAAACAAAAAAAGGCATTCGCTAAAACGAATGCCGGGAACTTCATATTTAATACCCTTACCTTCGTACAGGGTGTCTGTTTGATCTAAAAAAAAACACCTCGTTAGAGGCGGGTAAGCTATGTTAAATCCGATTTCCTTTAGGCATCGTTTTCAGATTACTATTCGAATTCTCAAGCAATGGTAGCATCCTAGTCGTGCTGACCATCTCAGAAGCACATATCGGACAAGTAGGTACGTTATCAAACGCAAAATTGTCCCGCATCCATCCTTTGCACGTATCACTCGTACATTCCCAGATTGCCGCATCAGCTTGTGGAATCTCTTCCAACGGTTTTTTGCGATTATACATGACTTCTACCCCCTTTGTTATGGAAAAACATCTAACCGACGTTATTTCACAGAAGCCTACACTTAGCGGAAGTTTTACATCCCACCGGACTCCTGCCTCGACAACTATTGGGCCGACTTTTGTTCAAAAAAAAAAGAAGCTGCCTTTACCATTATAACATGTTAAAGGCAGCTATGCTTTAATTACAGTTTTACAACTTCTTCTGCTTGAGGACCACGGTTTCCTTGTACAATTTTAAATTGCACGCGTTGACCTTCGTCCAGCGTTTTGAAGCCTTCGCCTGTAATAGCGCTGAAGTGTACGAATACATCTTCTCCGCCTTCAACTTCGATGAAACCGAAGCCTTTATCAGCGTTGAACCATTTTACTGTTCCGTTTTGCATGTGAATTACACCTCCAAATAAAGATTAACATGTTCCTTTGTTCTTTGCAGCAAGCAAATAAAAATTCACACATTGAAAAAGGTACCAGTCATAAACCTATAAGTGATCGCCCTTTACAATATATGAATTAGGTTTTCCACTCTCTACAACTTGTTTTTATTATAACTCCAATTCAGCCAAAAAGCAAATCTTTGTATTTTCTTTTCAAACAGCTTTGGAAATACATGTTATTAACTCGCGTGGTGACAGGGTTTATCACGCTTATGTGCCCATTCACTTGTGTGCGGTCTTATGAAAGGATATGCAGATCTAACCCAACTTATACATTTTTTATATAATATTCTGACATGCATATCCAACACAATCAATGAATCATTTCACTACAGTTTAACACATTATGTCCATGCCCACATAAACGCATCGCGATCCCAGGCGATCTGCCCACGATGAAGCTTTCGGAAAGCTTTCTTCACTTCCTTGGACAATGATGTATTGCCGTTCTCGTTTACAAAAACAAACTCTTCACCAAAATGGGTCCTCACATATTCTATGGCCGCTTCCTGATGAAGTGTTCCTGTGAATTTAATCTCCTGGACCATCCATTCCGCTACGCCTTGTGCTGTCTTCTCCACTATATCACCTACTGACTGAACCTAATGTGCGGTTAGGCAGACCTCGTATCACGAACATAACTGTCTTCCCGCCAGACTGAAGTATACCATGATCCCACTGCTGACGGGAAATGTAGGATACTACTTCCAGGCAATACCTTTAATGAACAACCTTATTGTCCTGCTCACTCGTATTGTTGGAAGGAATAGAAGGATAAGCTCGATTGCTCCACACTAACCATGCACAGTATGCAATCAGTACTGCCAATATAAACAGATCGTAAGGAAGTGTACCTGTGTCCTCCAGATCATTCCCTAGAAATTGAATCAGATTATGTATGAAATGAAACAAAACAAGCGGTACGATATTTCCATTCTTCAGCATTAATAGCGCCAGTGCCGCTCCCAGAAGCAGCGCATAGAACAATTGCATAATCGTATCTTTCATCTGCTGACCAGACAATGCGTTCAGCAGATGTGTAATTGAGAACAAGATGCTGGAGGTCACGACTGCTGCTACTGCACTTTTACGAAGCAATGTTTTGAAAATAAGCCCCCGATAGATCGTTTCCTCAACAAAAGCCACGAGCAAGGTAAAATAGATAAAAAAGGCCACCCGTGACAAGCTCAACTCCCCAAATCCTTTCAAGGCAAGTGTACCCAGTACAAGGAGTAGTGGAATATAATACTTTGCGTGGCCAGCCGGGATACTTCGCAAAGATCGAAATCCGGTCTCTCTCCACTTGCGTCTGAACGTCAAATAGATAATCAGAACAATTGCAATTGGTGTAAAGGATATGAGTACAGGGGAAGTGTAATCCAGTTGTTTTATCGTCGCAATGGCCCCTGCAGCAAATACGGCTAACAGGAGAAGTAGCTCAATAATTACAACGGTGATTACAGGTTTACGCTCAGAAAAGGGATGTATTGACTTCGACTGTGTGTTAATCATACATTTACCCACCTCATTTCATTTATGTTTTGTTGTCATATGAACTTATATGCCAATATAGGTGTATAAGATCTATATATTTATATTCCTATCATGGATAAAAATATAAAAGTAACAAAAAAGAGACTTATCCTGACTGCTTTTCCCCTAAAATCAGGTATGGATTACACCTTGATCTGTCCAATATAGTATCAAAAGAGTTAACAGTTGCAGGGGTGTTGCGACTCTTCAACGTCATATATCTATGAAGTATTAATTACGATAGTTTCACAATGCATAATGAAATCAGGGGGATACTATGAGAGCATTCTTTCAGCGCTGGGGGCATTTACTGGCTATTCTGTGCATACCGCTCCAAGGCTCAATTTACGTTTTTTTAGGCAGCAACACCGGAAGTGATGTGTTCTACAATTATGCTTGGATTGACACACAGATTCCTTTTATCAAAGAATTTATTTATCCATACATTAGCTGGATGCCCATTCTGTATCTTGGTTTTCTCTATTTGGGTCTGACGAACAAGTCGCTATTCTGGCGTACGTTGATTACCTATAATATTGGTGTTATGGCTGCCAATGTCTGTTTTGCGGTGTTCCCTACTCATGTGCCACGCCCGGAGATCAGCGGAACTGGTCTGAGCAACGCGTTAGTACAGTTTATCTATTCCAATGATGCTCCCTTCAATTGTTTCCCAAGTGTTCACGTTCTGACCAGCTATTTGCTGTTTATTGTGATTAACAGACACTTGAACTTTAAACCGTTGGCACGGATTTCATGGTCAGTATGGCTGTGGTTGATTATTGCTTCGACAGTATTTGTAAAACAGCATTCCTTGCTGGACATCGCCGGAGGCATTTTGTTCGCTGAGGCTGCGTATTGGACTGTACATGTATTTGCTCTTCGTCTTGGGCAGGCACGAAAAAAAGGCAAGCAATCACTCACAGCATCTAATTCAAGCAGTCATGTTTAACAGCACTTATATATGTAGCAGGTGGAATGACATTCCTGTTATACAGCAAAAGAGGGCCGAAGCCCTCTTTTTTTGTACTTAATTTAATTTAACCTAGTTATATAGAAGAACTTATTAGGGTGGGCTACACTTTTCATACTATAGGTGGCCGTTCATGGAGCAGATCGGAGGGTGGACTTCCCGTGATACGCTTAAATATGCGGTAAAAATAAGACAGATCCCGGTAGCCGAGAAATTCGGCAATTTCCTGTATGGAGAGTTGTGACTCGGTGAGCAGATATTTGGCTCGTTTCATCCGTTGATCATGGACATATTGACTGATGGTCTGATTCGTCATGCTTTTGAATAATGCAGCAGCATAATTGGGAGTCTTGTTGATCTCGTCGCCAAGTTCTTCCTTCGTCACTTTCTCCCGGTAATGCCGCTCAATATATCGCTTCATCCGTTCAACGTGATTGTGCCTCTCCGGCGGGATAACTCCACGATCAAGCTCCCTGTTCATATAAATCAACACTTCCATCAATAAGGCTTGGCTCATCATGACATAATAAGACGGACGCTCCTGCCATTGTTGATAAATAGCGCTCATGCGTTGATGGATCAGTTCGTAACATCCAGGTTTATGCCGCAAAGCCTCATACCGTTCCAGCGCAGGCAGAGTTTCCATATGGTCCCGTTGCAATTGAATTACAATCTGTGTGTGCGTTACTGTAGGAATACTCTTGCCGTAATAGGGGACACCACCCGGAATGAGGAGCAATTCACCCTTTTCCATGATCTGTTTATTACCGTTCACCCAATATACACATTTTCCATAAGTAACCAAGCTTAGCCGCCAAGTTTGTTGAGTTTGCACAGCTTCTTCGTACCAACCAACACCATTAATATGTCGAACTTCAAGTGGAGTGACCATAACACACCTCATTATCGGACTATACTCTAATCATTGTACTATAGTTCATACCCTGATTCGACAGAAAACGCTACAATACACATATAAGCTTAAATATGAGGAGGAAATTAGCATGTTAAAAACAAAAATCATTTGTACCATGGGACCTGCTTGTGACTCAATCGAATTGTTGAAAGTAATGATTCAGGAAGGTATGACTGTTGCTCGTCTGAACATGGCTCATGGCGAACTGGAAGATCACGTTACACGGATTAACAATATCCGCAAAGCAGCTTCCGAGCTGAACACCTATGTACCGATCATGATGGACATCAAAGGGCCGGAAGTACGTATCGGCAAACTGAAAGAAGCATCCTGCCACCTGCAAGCCGGTAAAGAGCTGATCCTGACGACCGAAGAGATTCTTGGTGACGCTGAGCGTATCTCGGTAAACTATCCTGAATTGAACCTCGTTGTGAAACCTGGCGATCGTATCCTCATCGATGATGGCCTCGTTGATCTGACTGTACTGTCTGTGGAAGGATCCGACATCCATTGTAAAATCATCAGTGGCGGTATTCTGAAACCACGCAAAGGGGTTAACTTGCCAGGAATCAAAACGACATTGCCAGGTGTAACCGAGCGTGACGTTATGCACATCGGATTCGGGATCGAAAACGATATCGAAATTATCGCAGCATCCTTTGTTCGTAAAGGCGACGACATCCGTGAAATCCGCAGCATTTTGAAAGAACGCGGTGTAGACCACGTACAGATCATCTCCAAAATTGAAAACCAGGAAGGTATGACGAACCTGGACGATATTATTGAAGCATCTGACGGTATCATGGTAGCTCGTGGAGATCTCGGGGTTGAAGTACCTATCGAAGACGTGCCAATGATGCAAAAAGAAATGATCGATAAATGTAACCGCGCTGGTAAACCGGTTATCGTGGCTACACACATGCTGGAGTCCATGCAAGTGAACCCGCGCCCTACTCGTTCCGAGGTAAGTGACGTAGCTAACGCTGTACTTCAAGGTGCTGACGTTGTAATGTTGTCTGGTGAATCGGCTGCTGGTAAATATCCGGTACAATCCGTGCGCACGATGGCTGCAGTTGCTCGCCGTGCTGAAACAATGATCGATTACAAAGAGCAATTTGCACAAAAATCGGCTCAACAGATCGCTGATATTACTGAAGTTATCAGTCAGGGCGCAGTAAGTTCTTCCCTCGTACTGAATGCAAAAGCTATCATCACTTCAACTGAGAGTGGATTTACAGCACGCATGATCTCCAAATATCGTCCGAAAGCACCAATCATCGCAGTTACACAACATGAAGAAGTATTGGCAAAAATCTGCCTGCTCTCCGGTGTCATTCCGGTTATGGGCGACAAAGTAACCACTACGGATGAAATGTTCGAGTCTGCTACGCGTAACGCAATCAAAACAGGTTACATCGAAAAAGGCGACATCATTGTATTGTCCGCTGGTGTTCCAATCGGTCAATCCGGTAATACAAACCTGATCAAAGTTCAACAAGTCTAATTCACTAGCTGAAACTGAAGCTATACATCTTAGCTATATATAGAAATACCAAAATCCACCGAGGGCAGAAATGCATCCCGGTGGATTATTTTGTTGATGATGTGTGCCAATGATCGTGATGTTACAACAACGGCTTCGTAATTATAGATTCCGCGAGTAATCAACCAGATCCTGTGACATGGTGTTGATCTCATCCATTGAAGCATTCACCTGCTGTGTCAGGGCAGCCTGATTTTGCGTTAACGTGGACATATTACCGATATGTTCAAGAATCTGATCAATCAGTATTTTCATCTTTTGCATGCTATCTTCGATATTTACGGTGGCCTCTGAACTGTGATCAGCCAGTTTCCGAACTTCACCCGCAACGACGCCAAATCCCAGTCCCAGCTCTCCCGCTCTTGCAGCTTCAATGGCTGCATTCAACCCCAGCAGATTCGTCTGACTCGCAATCTCTCGAATAAACACCGTGATATTCTTCGTATCATCTGCACTGCTTTTCACTTGAATGGCTGCATCGGCAGATAACTCCTGTGCAGTAACCAGATCCTGTGCCTGATCGGTGATTGAGTTGATTCCACGTACCATCTCGCCAATGGATTCTGATAATTGTTTTGTTTTCAGATTCATGGCTTCCACGATCTGTTCCTTATTCTTCTCATGGGTTACATCGCGAATGGTTCCAGCTACACGGAGCGGTACTCCATCCTGATCCCTAATAGTCTCCCCACCTGCGTGATACCACCGGTACTCCCCGTCTTTGCGTTGCAGACGATAATCCAGATCGTACGGTGTGCGACCACTGTAATCGTTCATATGTCTGGCGAATTCATTGATCGTCCGATCATGGTCTTCCGGATGAAGTCGACTGCTCCAACTGCTGAACACATTGGGGAAATCCTGCTCGTCTTTAAACCCTAATTCTCTACGGAACTGGGGTGACCACCAGAATTCGTTATTCGGATTAACCACATCTCCAGCCACAACGGTCATATCCCACGGTGCCTCCACCAAGGCGCGGTTAACAAGATCATATCGAGTGACGAGTGCTTCCAGCTCATCCGACTTGCTCTTCTCCTCATGAATATCGAACATGATGCCCAGAAGTTTGATCGGAACGCCAGCCTGATTTCGGATGACATGTCCAAGGCATCGGAACCAGCGAATCTCTCCACTTTTTGTAATCATACGGCTGATAACGTTATACGCAGTCGTTGCTCCAGTGTCATTCACATGGTTCATTATCTCTTGCACCAGCTGAGGTCTGTCATCCGGATATACCGATTTGGCCCAGCTTGCAAATGTATCGGGATAATCCTTGGCATTATGGAATCCTAACATTTGGCGGAATTCATTGGAAAATGTGACTTTATTATTGCTATCCAGTGGATCACCGGCAACAATTTCAGATTCCCATAATCCCACATTCATTGCCTGATTCAGCATTCTAAGACGCATTTCCACGGCTTCGTTTTGTGCTTTCATCATATGTATTGCTTTTTTGATGTTACTGGCTATTTCATCGGTTTCCCGAAATTCAATGCCATCTTCAATCCATGCGTCATAGTCGCCCTTTTCTGCATTGGCTACCAGTTTACGACTATACTCCAGTAAATTCTGATGCGCATCTATACGAATGTGCTTGGTAGATTCAGTACGTTTACGAAACATGCTCATTTCTCCTCTTAGGTCATATGATATATATTTCGACATTATCAGACATTAAATGTAGAGCAATAGTCTTACATTGTATAAAAAAACAAGAACTCATGCTGAATCAGCACGAGTTCTTGTTTCTTATATTCTTTATTTTCTATAATAATAAATCTTAAATGACTGCCTCTTGCCAGCTACCAGCCAAAATTCAATGTTTTTCCCGTTTCCACCCATGTTTTGATGCTGCTTAGAATCATCCACCAGCTGCTCTGTGCATTCGCAAAGGAAGGATGGTTATCTGTAAATTGATCATTAATCAGTGTCAGCTTCGTGCACTCCCCCACAGTCTCCAACTGGAAAACGACTCTGGATTGAAGCTCGGCATGATTGGCATGGTATGAAGGTCCGGGATGCTCCTGATAACTTAGTCTGGACAGCGGTTCAAATTCCAATATATCTCCGTACACATGCACAGTCTCCGCACCATCATTACCCGGGCCTACATAAGCAAATGGCTGACCTGGTTGAAAATTAGTGCGAAGTTCACTACCGAAAAAGCTGTTCCGTGTGCCGTCTGGTGATATTAGGGCATTCCATACATCTTCCAGTCCTGCATTGATATAGAATTCGTATTTCAGTTCCATGGACTCACTCCCTTTATGTATTGGACACGCGATCTACCAACCTCGCACTCCTATCCTATCGTTATACCCCAAAGGCCGTATTGTAAAAACGCGACAACAGGTAAAATATAAGCTCTTTATGTTTTCAGGAATGTTCTACCCTAATCCAAATGCATTACGCCCATATAGTGCTTTCCCAGAAGATCAGATATACTAAAATGGAATGAAATAACAGGAGTTGTTCAAGTTGATAAGACACAAGCAGAAAGGAAATAAGACATGAGCCAGTCAACCCATATCATGGGCATCCCTTTTCCCAATGTAACGATGAATCAGACTGTTGGAATTCTTGGTGAAGTCGTGGATCAGGAAAGCAATGAACTATTCCATGTCATCACAGGTAATCCCGAGATTGTTATGTCTTGTCAAAAGAATGCCTCTCTTCGCAAAGTCGTCGATCAAGCAGGGTTGGTCACAGCTGACGGTGCTGGCATTGTGATGGTATCCCGTTTGCGGGGCGGACAATTGACTGAGCGGGTAACCGGTTGTGATCTGCTATTTCGTTTATTGGAGGAAGGCAATCGAAAACACTGGTCTTTCTACATGCTGGGAGCAGAGGAACGCGTAAGTGAGCAGGCCGTGGAAGTCATTGCCCAACGTTATCCGGGAGTTGTTATAAAAGGCAGACACCATGGTTTTTTCCAAACAGGTGAGGAACAACAGATTGTGGAAGAGATTCGTAATGCTCAACCAGACTTTCTTATCGTTGCTCTTGGCGCACCCCAGGCGGAACACTGGATTAACAAGCATCGTCACCGATTGAACGCCCGTGTAGCCATAGGCGTTGGTGGCAGTCTCGATATCGTGGCTGGTAAAACCAAACGTGCCCCTGCAATATGGCAGAAGCTTAATCTGGAATGGCTCTATCGCCTCCTCAGTCAACCTTCCAGATGGCGCAGGCAACTCATTTTACCCCGTTTTGCTGTGCGGGCATTATTGTTCCGGGAACCTAAATAATGTGAAATAAGCAGGAGGAATGATTCGGATGAAACAGGCAGAACAAGGAGACAGACCAAGTATGGGCCTGCTGAATCTGAATGAAGGTGATCATAAGTATCAACTGACACGCCATGCTCCTTCCGAAGCACTTCGCCCTTTTGTTAAACATTACTGGATCGTAACGTGGGATCTGACTGGACTTGAACCGTATCCCCAACATGTCGTGCCTAACCCCTGTGTCAATCTGGTTGTGGAACGGAACCATACGTTTTTCTTCGGACCATCAGGACGTAAATTCTCCTATCTCGTGAGTGGAAAAGGCCGTGTGTTTGGCGTGAAGTTCAAACCAGGAGGGTTCCATCCCTTCCTCAGGGCTCCTGTCTCATCCTTGTACGGACAGCCGATGGATGTATCCAATATCCTTGACGTCACAGCCGATTTCTTGGAAGACCGGCTTCTTGGGGCGGGGGATGATGCGGATAAAACCAGTTACATCGACCAGCTATTATGTGCACATCTTCCTGCTGAAGATACTCAAGCGGGAATGGTTAACGATATTGTGCAACAGATTGAACAAAACCGGGAGATGTTGAGAGTAGATGATCTATCTTCCTATTGGAATATGCATACCCGAAAGCTCCAGCGTCTGTTCAATCAGTATGTGGGTATTGGACCGAAGACCGTAATTAAGTTGTATCGATTGCAAAATGCTGCCGAATGGATGGACCGCGGTCTTCACTGTGACCTGATTAAGTTATCTCAGGACCTTGGATATCATGATCAATCCCATTTTATCCGAGATTTCAAGTCTATTATTGGCAGTACACCAGAGGAGTACTTACACGCTAGACATCCGAATGGTGAACGTCGTATGCTGATGAATTAAAAACCTGTCCTGAAAATCAGGACAGGCGAATGACTTCGATGGTATCCCCCGTATGGATTACACCTTCCCGTTCAACCGAGCAGACGATTCCACGTTTTTTGCGAGCCGCAGGCACGAATTTTTTACGCAAACCGTCCTGTTCGTAGAATTGTTCGATCATTTTCCCCGGATGCACACAGGGAAGGTTCTCCCCTTCACATATTAACCCTGTCCCGTTCGGGAATAAAAGCCGCGTTCCAGCAGGCAGTTCAGTCAAACGATCAATGCCTCGGACCAGTAGGTTGGCACCCAACCACTCTGGACGCACTTCAGGAATGTTCATTTTCTCAGCAATAAGAGCACATTCTTCTTCGGACACAATACTGATCTGGCGGCGATTCGCAATGGGCGTACCGCGCTTGTAGATTTTCTGACGCGAGTCTGCTGGACGGAGCAGACCATAATGACGGTCACCCGGAATTCCTGCAAGCTCAATGTCGATAAACGGTACACCTCGGGTCACAAATGTGGATGGATCATCAGCCAACAAGACCATATGAACCGTTGCCATAGTAATCTCCTCCCTTTCCTGAGCATGATCATTGCTTTAATGTTCATTATTACCCAATGAATGGATTGTCGACAATCGGCGTATGCTTACCTTTGTACGATTTTTTTACTTTTAATATTATAATCGACTTGGAAAATGATACATATTTTAAATAACACACAATTAAATTGTTAAAAATCATATTTACTCTTTCCGTTCTCGTTGCAAACATTTATACTGGGATGGACAAGTACATAAATTACATATCAGAAAGCAAGGTGTTTCCATTGATTAGTATCATTTTTGTAGCTCTTGTAGCTGTCGAACACTTCTACATCATGGTGATGGAGATGTTTATGTGGACTCGTCCACGCACAATGAAAACCTTCAATCTCACGCCGGAATTCGCCAAATCCACCAAATCCCTCGCGGCCAATCAAGGGCTTTACAATGGATTTCTTGCAGCAGGCCTGATCTGGGGACTTCTATATCCGGATGCAGCCGTTGGACAGCATATTCAGATTTTCTTCCTGGCGTGTGTGATTATCGCGGCTCTTTATGGAGGAGCAACTTCTTCACGATCGATCATTATCAAACAAGGATTGCCTGCGATCATTGCATTATTGCTGGTCCTGTTCCTGTAATTTCCTGTCGATAGGTGCATTGCTTCGATTCATCTTAACTCCGTTATGGTAAGGTAGTGAATAGATAGCAGTGTACAATGACCAGAATCAATCTGGGATCGGAAGGAGAACATGTCATGGGATTGTTTGACAAGCTTCGGCGGCGCAAAAAAGAAAAGGTCCCCACAGGTGGGGCTGTCGCATCCACGAATTACAGTGAAACCATCGTGGGTTTTGTCCTGCTGGAGCGTGACGATTGTGATTTTGACCTCTTCATCAGAAATATGAGGAATGAATGGAACATTGAGATCGAGGAACGCCCGGAAGAGGGAAATCTCTTTTTTGAAGTGAATGGAATGCAAGTGGTATGTGCTCATATTGCCGCGCCTGTACCTGACCGTGAAGTTGAGGAGAATGCCAGGCTAAACATCCTTTGGCGAGAAGCGGAGCAAGTTACTTCGCGGCACCGATCTCAGATTATTGTGTCGGTTCTGAACGCAACCCATGCAATTGAGGGACATGTTCTGTTCACTCAAACAGCAAGTGCCTTATTACAGTTGGATCACGCGCTGGCACTATACATGGCCCCCCTTGTCGTTGAAGCCAGTCAGTATGTCGAAACCAGCCGTGGGATCAAACATGAGGAGTTGCCCGTCTCACTCTGGATTTTCATCGGATTATTCCAGAATAACGAAGGCGCTTCAGCTTATACTTACGGACTACGTAACTTTGGAAAAGAAGAGATGGAGATTATGCAATCTTCTGAAACCTTAAGCGATGTATTTGAGATGATGTTCATGACCACAACGTACGTGGTTGAAAACGACGTCACACTGCATGACGGTGAAACACTTGGTTTCTCGGCAGAACAAAAGCTAAGCCTTAACCTTTCCAAAGGTATAGCAACGGAAGGTAACAGTTTGAAGATTGGCTTCTAACTGACGTAGGATTTTAACTTTATCAGGTTACAAAGATTGAAGCCATCTGGAGTTCATCCTCTGGGTGGCTTTTAGCTATTCAATCTTCCTCCCAATGACGATATGAGAACAATCCCTGAATTTAACTTCGCTAGGAAAAAGTAGTCCATAAGAACCACTATATTATGAATTGAGTTTTCATTCTCGTTATAAACGGGTATAATTAATAGGCTTATAGTCTCATATATTACATATTAATTTATAATCGAGGAGTTGCCTACATGTCTGTTAGACGTTTGGATTCAACTAAACCTATTATTGAAATTGTCTGGGAAGGTATCGTCACCCCTGAACATGTCGAACAAACGAATAAAGAAATCCAGGGAATAGCGGCGCAATTGGGAAATTCGTTTGATGTGCTCGTGGACATGAGAACGATGAAGGCTTTTCCTCAGGATACCAAAGAAAAAATTGTAGCACATCAGAAATTACTGCTAGAGTGGGGTATGAAGCGGGCTAGTGTGGCCGTAGGTGGCGCGATCGCCAAAATGCAATTGAATCGGATTTCCAAGGAATCTGCGCACCAGACGGAATTCCAATGGGAAACGTACGACGAGGCTTTGGCATTTTTGTCGAAATAAATTGAGGTATTACAGCGTGAGTTCAAAGTGAATATGTTTGTGTTTCACGTGGATTAAAGGGCGTTTCCCATGAGGAAGCGCCTTTTTTTATGCATTAATACTTTAAAATTACACTTGTTTTCTAACTATGTAGAACAATCGCTTATCCTTTAAGATTTTGAAGCACTCACTCGTACCATCGTTACCGATGTACCACAGAGGTCTTTCTCCACAAATCCTAACCGCCTATACAAACGAATCGCTTGGTTATCCGGATCAACACTGAGGGAGACTGCTTCAATTCCCCGCCGTTCCACCTCATCTAATGCGGTCTGAAGCAGTAAGGTACCTACTCCTTTTCCACGTGCGTCTTGCGTAACAGCCATTCCCATCTCTGGTGTAACTGCATCCACATAACCGTATCCCGCATTCTGATCCGTATAGAATCGTAATGTAATTGAACCTAATCTTTTGTCATGTTGGTCAACCGCAATATATCCGAGATCCCCTTCTCTACCCCAGTCTTTAACGTATTTGGACAGTTCGGGAGTATGAACACTTTCGATTGGGAGAGGTTCATCATCTTCTCGTGTATGCAGGGATGCATATAACATCTCCCACAGAAAAGGGATATCTTCTTCCTTAATCGGACGGACATGATAGTTGGTCATGGTCATGTTTGCTCCTCCTTCAGTTTTTCAAATAGGCGTTCCATCTCATTCAGACTAAACTCGTTAGTTATCTCGTAGTCCTCAAGATTATCTCTCGTTTTCGCCTCACTGTAGATTGAGATCGAATGTTCATTATAGAACGTCACTCCGAATCGATCGGTAAAGCGACCTTCTTTATTAATGGTAATACGCCACTCATAGTAATACGGATTCTGATCGGAAACGTCCAATTCCCGAACCTTTTTAAGTTCAACATCCTTTACCAGCTTCAGCATGTCTCTAATCTCTTTGGAATCTGTAATCGTCACTTCTTCATCTTCATTATACGTTTCATGGTTTGAAACCTTTCTGATGGTCAGTCGATCCAATGTATCCAGCATCGTCATATGATCTGTGACCTCTGCTCGAAACGTCGTATGCTTGCTGGGGATATACATCGCATATTGACCAGAGGTATACATACGCACCGCAATAGCTACCACAACAATAATCGCAACGAAACCCATAATGATTTTAATTTTTCTAATCATGCCTCTCTCCTCCAAACCACTATAAAACATATAAAATGGTAAATAATGATACTTTTCAGTATATCATCTCACGGCTTCTGCTCCAAAGTTAATTCGTATCTCTAAACGCCCAATTCCGATAACGTTTTTGTCCAAACTATAATTATGGGTAAAGCTTGAATGGTAGCGAAAAAAGCAAGTAATCGGCGTTTACAAGACATCCAAAACATGATTTCGTTTTCAATTCCAGTCATTAAAATATAAATTCATGATTGCTAACTAACTTGTTGGATTAACTAAAATTTGAACTAAAAATGACGATATACTTCATAAGCTTTCTTCATTCTTACACACCCTTGAAATCCCGAGGACTATATTCGGACGAACGCAACAAGTGTACATGGTCCACAAAGAACTTGAAGGAAGTAAAGGCGTGTAATTGTAAAACGCTAGGGGGAATTGGAATGAAGCTCAAACCAAAATTAATGATCATGTTTCTTGCCGCTGTGTTGATCACCGCACTTCCACTGGCTTCACTCGGCTTGGTGCAGACGGAAAAACAATCCATGCGCAATGTTGATTCCAAACTGAATGGCCTAATGACTTCTTCGGCAAATCAGTTGGATGGCTGGATCAGCAGTAATGCCAAAGTGATCGAAACATTGGGTTTTGTCATCCAGGAGGGCGTGCCTGAGGGCGAACTCACGGAAGAATACTTTAACATTATGAAGCTGGGCAGTAACAAAGAGAGTCTGTCGGATCTGTATTACGGTTCAGAACAAGACGGCAGTTTCATGAATGGTTCCGACTGGTCTCCCGATGCTGATTATGATCCAAGACAACGTCCTTGGTACCAGGAAGCCAAGCAGGCCAATCAGCTAACGTTCTCTGACCCCTATCTCGATATGATGTCGAAGCAATATGCGGTGTCGATTGCCATGCCGGTCCAAAATAAAGAAGGCGCATTGCAAGGGGTTGTCGCAGGCGACTTGTTGCTCTCTACACTTACCGATACAGTGGCAAAAATAAATCTGGACGGATTGGGCTACACCTTTTTAATCGATAAAAACGGACTGCTCCTGGCTCATCCTGACGATAAAATGGTGAACACCTCAGCCAAGGAAAATACAGAGTTAAACCCGCTGCTGGCAGATATGCAGGCTAATCCATCAGGTCAGAAGCCTTTCCAAAATAATGGTGAGAGTTATCTGTTGTTCTATCATCAGATTCCAAGCACTGGCTGGGTTGTAGGCTCTATTATCTCCGAGAAGTTGGCCTACGCTGAGTATTATGAATTGCGCAACAACTACATTCTGATTATCGCTATTACGTTACTGGTTGTGCTGGCAGGTGCCTATTGGATCGCAACACTTTTCATCAAGCCGTTGAGAAATCTGCATGAAACGTCCCGCCAGATGTCCAGTGGTGACTTTACAGGACGGGTGCAGATCAAAGGCAGAGATGAGTTTGCAGAGCTTGGTCAGGCATTCAATCAGATGTCCGATCAGCTAAGCTCACTGTTCAGACAAGTAACGGCTTCCGCTGACCGCGTACAACGTATTTCGGGTGAGATGCAGGAGCATACGGATAACACCAAGCGCATCGCTGAGCAGATCTCCATTGCTACGGATGAACTCGCTCAAGGCTCCAGTACACAGGCCGAATCCGTATATGATGGCTCAAGTCGTCTATCAGAGATGAGTGATAGTGTCGGCGGTATAAATCGCAGTGTCGAGCAGTCCGTAACGATGATGCGTGAGGCAGGAGAAGCCATGCTGGCTGGACTACAGGCGGTGGATCACCAGGTGGAACTTTCGGATGGCAACCGCCAATCGATTGATCGTGTCGGTGAATCAATCTCCCTGCTCGCAGACAAATCACAAAAAATTGAAAGCATCGTCAGCATGATTCAGGCTATTGCCTCCCAGACCAACCTGCTTGCCCTGAATGCTTCCATTGAAGCGGCCAGAGCCGGTGAACATGGACGTGGATTCGCGGTGGTTGCCGAGGAAGTGCGAAAACTTGCTGAACAATCCGCAGGGTCTGCTCAGGATATCATCGTATTGCTGAATGAAATCCAGGCAGCCAGCCGCCAAAGTGTGAGGGAAGTTGATTCTGCTGAACATGGTATTGAGCAGCAGGTTGCTGCCGTGCATGAGATGCGCGACTCGTTTATGCGAATCAAACAATCCATTGAAGGCATCGATAACCAGCTCCAGCAGGTATCGTCTGCCACAACCGAACTGGATAACAGCTCTGGCAAGATTGCTGAAGTGATCTCCAGTGTTGCGGCCATGTCGGAACAGAGTGCCGCTTCCACGGAGGAAGTTGCTTCCTCTACTCAGGAACAGTTCAATTACATTACAAGTATCTCGGAGCGCTCCAACGAACTGGCTCAACAAGCCAATACGCTCGCTGAAGAAGTGAAAAAGTTCAAGATATAAATTAACAAGCCGCGTTCTCCCATAAGGTGAACGCGGCTTGTTGATTATGTTGATACGTTGCGTGATTCAGCCCAATACACGCCCTGCGGATTCACGGATAACCAGTTCGGGCTTCAGTACAATCTTCTGTGGCTCTTTTTGCTCATCCTTCAACTCGTCAATCAACAGATCTACAGCGCGATGTCCCAGTTCTTCAATTGGCTGGGCAACGGTGGTAAGCGGTGGACTGGTTACCGAAGCAAGAATCGTATTATCAAACCCGATAATCGACACATCCTCTGGCACGCGCAGCCCCAGCTCTTTGGCTGCCTGAAGAGCACCGATGGCCTGAATGTCATTACAACAGAACAATCCTGTTGGGTGATTGCTCTCACCGAGCAGCAGTAGCGCCTCTTTTTTGGCCGAGCTCAGGTCAGCTGCAGATGCTCGGATCTGATTTGGTTCCAGCGTATGACCTGCCTTATTCAGCGTTTCACGGAATCCGCGTACACGTTCCTGACTGCTGCTGACTTTGGACGGTTCCGACAATACCGCTACATGGGTGTGCCCAAGTTCAAGCAGATGCTCCGCTGCAAGTGCTCCGCCGAGTATATCGTCAATGGTGACCGTATGTACCGAAAGGGATGGCATATGACGGGCAATTAGAGCAACAGGAATCGACTGTTGCAGGAGGGGAGACAAAATGTCGGCATTATCGATCCCGGTTCCGATCATCATGCCATCGACCCTTTTTTGCTGGAGCAGATTCAGATAACGCTCTACCCGCTCGTCCTTATTATCCGTACTGCAGATGACCACGCTGTAGCCCAATTGACGGCTTCGATCCTCCACCGCTCTGGCCAGTTCTGCGAAATACGGGTTCGAAATGTCCGGTACAAGCAACCCCAATGTATACGTCTGCTTGCCTGTAAGTGCAGCTGCGATCGCGCTGGGTTGATAGTGAAGTCGTTCCATGATCTCCATAATCTCGGCGCGGCGCTTCTCACTGATCTTGCCTTTGCCATTAATGACCTGCGAGACGGTTGCAATGGATACACCCGCCTCGCGTGCTATATCGTATATGGTTGCTTTCATTGTTTTTTCCCCATTTATGCTATATATAAATTGCGTTATACATGAATCAATTTCATATTACCTTTAGCTGCTTCAATCAAGGCTAAATATAGTTCAAACTGGCTCAATTTGTCTATATTTAGTTACAAGAAACCCATTCTTAGTGAGTTATGAAATTGATTCGCATAGATCATTGTTCTCTTCTCATTATGCAGGGGGAAGTCTGCATACGCAACTTGAAGTGAGCACAATGCGCTCTAGCATAAAGCATTACTTTTTCATCAACCACTCATGGTCAGGGTCGTTATGGAATTTCCATGTCCGCGTTGGACCAGCCATCACGTTCAGATAGTAGACCTCATACCCCGGAGGAGCACCTACCGGATGATACCCGTCCGGAACAAGCACGACTTCCCCGTTCTTCACTGCTAATGTCTCATCCACAGAACGATCATCCGTGTATATACGCTGAATGGCAAACCCTTGCTCAGGCTGCACACGGAAATAATACGTTTCTTCCAGCAAAGATTCATCCGGGAGTGCGTCCCGATCATGCTTATGTGGCGGGTAACTTGACCAATGCCCATCGGGTGTGAACACCTCAACAACGAGCAGACTGTCTGCTTCCTTCTGTTCGGGCAAAATGTTATGAATCTGACGCTCCAGATTGCCATACCCTCTCGCCTCTACTCCTACATCTTCGGGTGCAATGAGACGAGCCGGGTATGTGCCTTTACCGGGTGCGACACATATAGCGATTTCCAATTCAGTACGTGCTGTGATCTTCACCTGATCGGAAGTCGAGACGTAGACCGAATACGGCGGAATTTTCTCGAAAACACTCATTCTTTTCCCGATATTATCCCATGTGTGCTCCCGGGTACTTACATTGGCTAAACCACTGAGAAGCACTACACAGAGTTCCTGATCACCACTCTCACGGGTTAAGGTCTCCCCCTCCGCCAGTTTCGCTACCTGAAAGCCGACATATTCCCACCCAGCCGACTCCGGTTTTACGTTGATAAGCGTACCGTCCCCTTCCGGGTTGACCACAGGTTTCACAATACGTTCTGACATCTTGTCATCCACTCCTTTCTGTTCGTCAATCCACCTACGAAGTTGCCGTTTGCGATTCCAGTGACATCCCAGGGACTTCACTCAGCTTCACTGGTCTTCCCTGCTCCAGGGACATCTTCGCTGCCAGCGCAATTCGTTCTGCCTGTACTGCATCGTGGCCATCTACGATAACGGGTGTATCATGGATGATTGCATCGATAAAGAGGGCTGTCTCCTGCACATACGCTTCATTGTAGCGTTCCAGGAAAAAGTGTAACGGTTTGTCGCGCATGAGCCCCGCCGCTGTACTGATCTCAGCCGTATTTGGATGATCATTCGCCGCTGCGGCGCTGCCCATCGAGCCGAATACTTCAACACGCTGGTCATACCCATATACAGCCTGACGGCTGTTATCAATAACACCAATCGCCCCGTTGGCAAACGTCATCGTTACAATCGCCGTATCCACATCGCCATGTTCTGCAAAGACCGGATTAATCAGCACGTTGCCCTGGGCGTATACTTCTTCCACTTCACTGCCCGACAGATACCGAGCCATATCAAAATCGTGAATCATCATGTCCATGAAAATCCCGCCGGACACCCGGATATACTCCGCAGGTGGTGGAGACGGGTCGCGAGACGTAATTTTGATAATATGCGGATCACCAACCGTACCATCCTGCACATGGGCACGTACCCGTCTGAAGTTGTGATCGAAGCGGCGGTTAAATCCGATCTGCAGCTTCACACCAGCCTTCTGCACTGCTGCTACAGCCGCTTGGGTCTGCGCCAGATCCATGCTAACCGGCTTTTCGCAGAAGATGTGTTTGCCTGCCTGAGCGGCCTGTTCGATCAGCGGCACATGCGTATCTGTTGAAGAACAGATCAGCACCGCGTCTACATTAGGCATCGAGATCAATTGGCTGCTATCCGTCGTTACAACAGGGATGCCGCGTCTGGAGGCCCAATCCTCCAACTCGGGACCCGCGAACAAGTCACTGATTCCTACAATCTCGGCATGCGGGTTGCGCAGGAGATTGTCTGCATGAATTTTTCCGATCCGTCCAGCACCGATGATGCCGATTCTCACTTTGTCCTTGCCCATTCCGTTATCCTCCCTATGTGCGTCCATATGGGCTGGGCGTTCCCCTTAGCCCGAGTTATGCTCTGGTTGTTACCAGCGCGCCGTTACCATCTTCTTGCGAGTGTAGAATTCAACACCATCCGTGCCATTGGCATGCAGATCACCATAGAAAGACTTCTTCCAGCCGGAAAACGGGAAAAATGCCATTGGTGCAGGTACACCCAGGTTAATCCCCAACATGCCCGCATCAATTGTCTCACGGAATTGTCGCATACTTGCCCCGCTTCTGGTGAACAGACACGCACCATTAGCAAAGTCAGAACGGTTCGCAAGCTCAATGGCTTCCTCCAGCGTAGATACTCTTGCCACCGAGAGTACTGGAGCAAAGATCTCATCCTGCCAGATTTTCATATTGCTCTCCACTTGGTCGAATACTGTTGGCCCTACAAAATAACCGGATTCATCAGTCGCCTGATCTATGCGTCCATCCCGGATCAAGGCCGCGCCTTCCTGCTCTCCGGATTCAATGTAACGGAGTGTACGCTCTTTATGTGGTCCACGGATGACCGGACCGAGGAACACGCCCTCATCCATACCATTACCGATGGTAATGCGATCTGCTGCTTCCACCAGCTTTTGCACCAGTTCATCAGCCACATCACCCACAGCCACGACAACCGAACATGCCATGCAGCGTTCCCCTGCTGAGCCAAATGCCGCACTGGTAATCTCTTTCACGGTTAGATCGAGATCAGCGTCTGACATAACGATGGAGTGGTTTTTGGCACCTGCGAGTGCCTGTACCCGTTTGCCATGCTTGGATGCAGTGGTGTAGACGTATTCAGCTACAGGTTGTGATCCGACAAAGGAGATCGCTTGAACATCCTTATGTTCCAGCAGACCATTCACGACATCATGTGCACCGTGTACGATGTTGAGCACGCCGTCTGGAAGCCCCGCTTCCTTGAACAGCTCTGCCAGGCGACCTGCCAGCAATGGTGTACGCTCGGACGGCTTCAGAACAAAGGTGTTACCGCATGCGATAGCCAGCGGGAACATCCAGCACGGCACCATCATCGGGAAGTTGAATGGGGTAATTCCCCCAATTACGCCGATTGGATAACGATACATGCCTGACTCCAGTCCTGTCGCGATATCAGGCAACTGTTTGCCCATCATCAGATTCGGGGCACCTGCCGCAAACTCCACGCACTCAATGCCACGCAATACCTCACCATACGCTTCGGCGTAGCTTTTGCCGTTCTCCAGCGTTACCAGGCGGGCGAGTTCTTCCCAATGCTCCACCAGCAACTGCTGGTAGCGGAACAGAATACGTGCACGGCGTGGAACTGGCGTGCTGCTCCAGGATTTGAACGCTTCCCGTGCCGTCTGTACGGCCAGATCCACGTCCGCTTGTTCAGACAGTGGCACGTGTGCAATAACCTCTTCTGTAGCGGGGTTCACAACCGGCTCCGTACGAGTTGCTGCTGGGGTTACCCAGGCACCTCCGATCCAGTTTTGTACCATTGTCGCTGTTGCAGACGCTTCAGATATTCCTTTTCCCATAGCCCTGTCTCCCTTCGCTTATGTGTGGTCTCTTATGTTCAACGTATATCATTGATGTTGATCTGTATGAGCATGTTGTTCAAAGTATTGCAATGAGCTTCAAGACACGGTGATCTCGCCCCGATTGCAACGTTCGATGTAATCATTCACCTGTTCCACCGTTGGCATCGCATCCGAACAGCTGTGGCTGGAAATGACGATACTTGCTGCCCCACTGCCATACGCCATACTGCGCTCAATCGTCCAGCCCTGCATCAATCCGTACAGGAAACCTGCTGCGTAAGAGTCCCCTGCACCGAACGTTTTGACCACTTTTGCAGGATAGCTGTCGGCACGATGGGAAAGTCCTTCACGCGTATAAGCAATGGACCCTTCCTTCCCGTGTTTGATTACTACAATATTGGCTGAGAAATCAAACCATTTCTGTGCAGTCACCTGATCACTATGATCCGGATTATGGTCGAATGTCTCCATCATGTCGAACTCTTCGCGTGTGCCCAGGATGATGTCGCATTTCTCGGCTGCAAGGTTGTAATAGACTGCTGTCTCTTCATCTGAAGTCCATGTGTATGGGCGATAGTCCAGATCAAACACAATAACAGTGCCATGTTTTTTCGCATACGTTAGCGCCTGCAATACAGCTTCACGAGATGGGCTCTGTGCGAGGGCCGTGCCTGAGATTAGCAGCACTTTGGAGTCAGCAATCAACTGCTCTTGTACCTCTTGCGCCCGTAATAACAGATCCGCTACATTGTCCCGGTACATCAGGATACTGCAATCGGTCGGGCTTTTGATCTCGGTAAAAGCAAGCCCTGTCACCGCTCCGGTGTCATCTGTCACCACATTCGATGTGTCGATGCCGTTCTTCTCCAGATAGCTATGGATAAATCGACCCATCTGGTCATTCGCGATCTTACCGATAAAAGCTGTCTCCATACCCAGTCTGGACATGCCTATCGTAATATTGGCCGGCGAGCCGCCAACATACTTCGTGAACGTCATCGTCTCTTCCATCGGGCGATTGATCTCATTGGCGTTCAAATCGATACACAAGCGACCAATCGCGGTGAAATCCTTCTTTCTTGATTCTGGAAAGGATACATAGGTCATTGCATGTGAGCCCCTTTCTGTGTTGAGATTTTACAGGTTGTAAATGGATATCCAGACTAGTTACTCATTCCGGCGTGGGGAATAATAAACGGCTAGAAAAGGTCAGGTTTATTTTGCAATCGTAACGTGATAGTTTTGCTAGCCTTCTTCCTTTTCACTTCATGGGTAGGGTCCTCTCTCCATCGCTATGTCAGTATCAGCTGTGTTGGTATAAGGACTCCATATAGGTCAAGGAGCGTTTGGCATACTCATACGGGTTATGAATCGCAGGGTCCTGCTCTCCTTCAAGCATCGCCCAGCCATCGTATCCGCGTGTGATCAGTTCTTGCAGAATTGGTGCAAAATCAATGCATCCATCCCCTGGTACGGTGAACACGCCTCTACGAATACAACCGACAAAGTCAGATTGCTCCGCGCGTGCTTCATCCAACACATGAGGGCGGATATCTTTCAGATGGATATAAGCGATCCGATCATAATGTTTGCGTAGCAGTTCCAGTGGATTGGCCCCGCCATAGTAGGCATGACCTGTGTCATAGAGCAGATACACGAGAGAAGGGTCCGTCAACTCCATCAGTCGATCAATCTCATCCGGTTGCTCTACCACTGTACCTCCATGATGATGGTACGTGAGCTTCAACCCATGTTCGCGGGCAATGGCTCCTGCTTCGTTCAACCCTTCAGCAAGGATATGCCATTCAGATTCGCTGAGTCTGAGCACTTCTTTTTCATGCGGTGTTCGTCTTGGATCAAAATGAAGTGACCCACCTACCTCTGCCGTACTAATCACCTTACTGCCCATGGACTGCAGAAATTCTGCATGTCTGCGATAACTGTCCAGTTCCGTCTGGCGATACGCTGGATCGGAGAACAGTACGGATTTCCACTGGGAGACCAGCTTGATATTTCTTTGGCTCAATTCCTCACGCAATATAGCAGGATCAGTTGGATATTTACGCCCCATCTCTGTACCCGTCAGCCCAAGACGCTGAATGTCATCCAGAATCTGCGCACACGTTGTCGCATCACCATGTTCCTTCACATCTTCACCGACCCAATTGATCGGATGGATCCCAAGCTGGAATGGCAGCTTGCTCATTGCTCCACGTCTCCTTTGTCGTTCAACATTATGGTTCACTATATTAAACCGGACTAAATAGGTCTTGCTTTGGCACGGTTGGCTTGCATGGTGTGATGCGCATGAACTACCTTTTCCTCGGCAGATACTTCGGGCACACCTACATTCCACCACGACTCGTATCCACCTGCGTTGGTTCCAGGCACAACTGGAATTTCAATTAACGTACTCACCGTTTCGTTCTTCGCTTCTCGGATTGCCTGTTCCAGCTGTTCTGCTGTCTCGGCTCTATAGGATTTGGCCCCCATGCTTCGGGCATGTGCAGCAAAGTCTATTGGCATGTAATCCCCGGTTAGGCGCCCACTCTCGGATTCCCGATAACGGAACTCATTGCCGAACCCGTCACTACCATGTTCCCGCTGCAGATTATGAATACACTGGAACCCATTGTTGTTGAATAGTAAAATGGTCATCTTCTTCTGTTCCTGCAAACTGGTCACAAACTCCGAATGCAACATCAGATAACTGCCATCCCCTACCATGGCGTACACCTCACGATCCGGCTCGGCAAGTGCTGCTCCGAACGCCCCGCTTACCTCGTATCCCATACAGGAGAATCCATACTCCATGTGATACGTCTTTGGTTCAGCCGCACGCCACAGACGATGCAGATCGCCCGGCAGACTGCCTGCTGCACATACGATGACGGAAGATGGATCAATCGTCCGATTAACTATGCCGACTGCCGTGGTCTGTGCCAGCCCAGCTTGATGTTGTGCTCCATACAGCCGATCCACTTCTGCATTCCACTCAGCGCGGAGATCAGCAATTTCGGATGCACCATACGAACTGCGGTATTGACTCTGCTGCAGTGCCTTCTGCAATGCCTGCAATCCTTCACGTGCATCTGCCAGAATGGCTTCTCCGCCTAACTTGGCGGCATCCATACCGTTCAGGTTGATGTTAATGAATGAAGCTTCAGGATGCTGAAAAGCAGAGCGGGACGCCGTCGTAAAATCGGAGAAACGAGTACCGACGCCGATTACCACATCCGCTTCTCTCGCCAGCCTGTTGGCTGCCAGAGAGCCAGTAACCCCGATGGCTCCCACATTCAGTGGATGGTCCCAAGAGACTGCACTCTTGCCCGCCTGCGTTTCGGCGATCGGAATGCCAAATGCTTCGGCGAACTCCACGAGTTGAACGGACGCCTCAGAATACAACACACCGCCGCCTGCAACGAGAAGCGGCTTTTTGCCCCGGGCAATCTGCTCCGTTGCCCGTTCAATGGCTGTTTGTACCGGGGGACGTCGGTCCAGATAATGCACTTTGCGGGCAAAGAACGATTCCGGGTAATCGTACGCTTCTGCCTGCACATCCTGCGGCAGTGCCAGCGTTACTGCTCCCGTCTCTGCTGGATCGGTTAGTACACGCATGGCCTGTGTAGCAGCAATCATCAACTGTTCGGGACGAACGATACGATCCCAGTACTTGCTGACGGCTTTGAATGGATCCGTGGCTGAGATGGTATAATCACTACTCACTTCCAACTGCTGAAGTACCGGGTCCGGTTCCCGTGTAGCAAAGTTGTCTCCAGGAAGCAATAAAACCGGAATCCGATTCACCGTTGCAGTAGCTGCCGCTGTAATCATATTCAAAGCACCCGGACCAATGGATGTTGTACATGCATAGATCTGTCTGCGGTTCTTCTGCTTGGCATAGGCCGCTGCCGTATGCACCATACCTTGTTCGTTCTTGCCCTGCATATACGTGAGGCTTCCTGGACTGCGCTCCAGCGCTTCTCCAATGCCTGTTACGTTGCCATGTCCAAAAATGCCGATGATTCCCTTCACAAACTTGGTTTCCACCCCATCAACCGAGATGTATTGCTGATCCAGATATCGAAGCAGTGCCTGTGCCATCGTTAGTCGAATTGTATTCATGAATTGGTCGCCTTCCTTTCCTTTACGGGTTAAGCGCTTAATCTACGTTAAGTTTAAGCGCCTCCCCCCCTAAAGGTTAAGCGCTTAATTGATATGGTATTACAGGTTCATAATTTACGCAAGCTATTTTTGTAAGCGTTTTTATAAATGTGATACAGAAAAGATATTCAAGTGTTCGAAGATGCACGTGACCTCCTTCGTTGGAACACTTCCAAAATGACAAAGACCTAATTTAAAAGATGGAATATGTATTGTTAGGATGGGAGACATACTCGTACATGCGAGTTAACCATATCATCTGTAATTCTCTGTATACATTTATAATCCATATGTCTGTGAATGCAAAAAAAGAAAGAGACGGTGAGTACCATCTCTTTCTTTTCAATATTTAAGCGGGTGATGGGAATCGAACCCACGCTATTAGCTTGGAAGGCTAAAGTTCTACCATTGAACTACACCCGCATAA
>NZ_JBQCJX010000012.1:0-49310 GCF_051967555.1 Paenibacillus sp. SAF-068 | reverse complement strand
TGCTCCAGCCGATTCAAGCCAAGGCTTGTTTCGAACTTTCGCGTTCATTCTGCAAGCAGAATGTTTACTCACTCGTTATTCAGTTTTCAAAGATCAAACTTGTTTTTTTGTCACCATTTTCTCTCAGCGGCGACTTTTATAATATATCATACTTCGTTTGTTTTGGTCAAGTGTTTTTTTGAAATTCTTTTTCGAAGCTCGCAATGAACTTCTTCATTTCATCTAAGGCATCTAACCAAGCAAGCAAAGCAACGAGATATAATGTACCATATAAATATCCTAGGAGTCAACTATCCAAACAAAGAAATTTTCAAACCCAATAATAGCCCCACACCTGGCAGTCCCAAAACAGTCACAGTCCCTATTGTCGCAGGGTTCAGCGGGATGTAGGTTCCTGTAATCCATCCGGAATAATTCACGATGTATATCCCCACTGCAGCAAGCACCAGATGAATTCCGAATGACGTGAAAACCGATAACCCTATCCGCTTTCTGAATAATACAACGATAAGTCCCAGTAATGATACAACCAACACACTCCCCAGTATAATACTCTTCATAATGGTACACCTCCATGTTTAATGTAAACCCGACTCTACATACTAACCCCTCGCTCTGAAGCAACGGCATCATTAATTTTGGCTCGCTTCGCTCTTCTCAAATGGATCTGGTATTTTCGCTCAGCTGCCTCCAATACATAAATGGCATAATCAATCTCATCCTGCCCCTGTGCATCTTCAAACTGCCTCATAGCCCGTTCCCACTCCTGCTTAGCCATCTGAATATCTGTATAGATCTGACCCTCCTCAAGCTCCCTCAACATTCTGTTGTGTTTCTCTATCGATTTCCGTGTATTTCGCCACATAAACATGAACTCTCCTCCTCCTGATTAGCACAGCACATTCTCATACTTATCAGGGAAAGGACAAACTTAGAACTCGGGTATTCAATTTCTTCACAAAAAAAAGAGAGCCCTAGGGCTCTCCTTGCACATTGAAACTCATTTAGTATCCAAGGAAGTGCACAGCACAATTCAGATTGAACACACTAACGCATCTCCCTGCGTCCTTCCAACGCTTTGGAAAGGGTCACTTCATCCGCATACTCAAGATCGCCACCTACAGGCAATCCATGCGCAATACGGGTCACGCTGATCTCAAACGGGCGTACCAAGCGGGAGATGTACATTGCTGTAGCCTCACCCTCAATATTGGGGTTTGTCGCCAAGATGATTTCTTTTATACGTTCATCACTCAATCGAATCAGGAGTTCCTTCAACCGAATATCGTCCGGGCCAATTCCCTCCATAGGTGAAATCGCACCCTGTAACACATGATAGTATCCATCGAACTCTTTGGTCCGCTCCATGGCCACCAAATCTTTCGAATCCTGAACCACACAGATTACAGAGCCATCCCTGGACTTATCCTGACAGATGCGACACGGGTCCGTATCGGTGATATTACAACATACAGAACAGTAATGGAGATTACGCTTCACACTTACGAGTGCTTTGGCAAAATCAATAACGTCATCTTCCTTCATGTTAAGCACATGAAAAGCTAAACGCGCTGCCGTCTTGGGACCTACACCCGGCAACCGGGTGAAGGCATCAATCAGCTTGGCTATTGGTTCGGGATAATACAATCGATTATGTCTCCTTTGACAGGATCAATTTTTTAATTAAAATAATCCCGGAATATTCATGCCGCCTGTGAACTTGCCCATATCCTTGTTGGCAATCTCATCGGCTTTGGCCATTGCATCATTAACAGCAGTCATAACAAGATCCTGCAACATTTCAACATCTTCCGGATCTACCGCTTCAGGTTTGATCGTGATAGCAAGCAATTTCTTGTGTCCGTTAACTTCAGCCGTCACTACACCGCCACCAGATGTACCTTGGACTGTTTTGTCTGCCAATTCCTCTTGTGCCTTCAGCATTTGCTCCTGCATTTTCTTCACTTGTTTCATCATTTGGTTCATGTTATTCATAATTGTTCATCTCCTTTGTTATGGTTATCGCGCTGTGCGCATTATTCTTTGATCACTACAAGGTCCTCGCCAAAGAGCTGGATAGCTTCATCAATCCAAGGCTGTTTATTGCCTGAACCGCCGTCTTCATGCTCAGGTTCAAGCTTAAAGTCCTCCTTTGGCGCTTCAGAAGCTCCCTCCATTGCTCCGGTCCAGTCTTTGAGCATCATCGTCACCAATCGTGCAGGACGCCCAAGTTGTTCGGACAACACCCGCTCAATGACTTCGCGGTTCGCCTGCTTCTCCGTTGTTTCACGGTGAATGTTGTTTTTGAAGGCAACCAACACATTGTCTTCAAGCAAGGATACCGGCTCACCATCCACAAACCAGGCGTGAACGGTAACCCTTTCTTCTTTCACTCGTTGCAGAATCTGACTCCATTTTTTGCTGATCTCTGCGAACTCAGGAGCTCCCTTGCGCGCAACATACTGATCCAACTGTGCAGGAAGCTTCGCAGGCGAGTTGCCTCTCGATACAGGGGCCCGTGTTGCCGGACGCGATGGAGCGCTTGAAGCACCTTCCCCGCCAGACAATCCACTCTTGAGTGCACGATCCAACTTCTTCTCCAATTCAGCAAGTTGCTGCTTCAAACGGTTGATCTCTCCACCATCAGCAGGTGCTGCATGAGCTGAAGACCCCACCTGAACAGGAGCCTCGCCTTGAGCTGGAATACTACACAGTTTAAGCAACGCAACTTCAAATAATGTCTGTGGCTGCACTGCATATTTCATTTCACTCTGATACCGATTAAGGGTGTCAATCATGTGAAACAGTTGCTCCCTGGTGAATGACTCCGCCATATCACGAAAAGATTCCGGATTAAGTACCCGGTCCGTCAGTTTATCTGCATCAGGTACCATCTTAATCATAAGCAAATCACGGAAATAATACAGCAGATTCTCCATGCACTTGTCTGCACTCTTTCCTTCATGCATGAAACCTTCAATCATCTGCAGAATATGACCAACATCACCCTTGAGCAGCGAAGCAGCCAGTGTAGCAAATTGCTCTGAAGCAATTCCGCCCGTCATGTCCATGACCTGCTGGTACGTTACTCGACCATCCGTAAATGAAGAGATCTGATCCAGCACACTGAGTGCATCCCTCATTCCACCGTCCGATAAACGGGCAATGTACTGAAGTGCATCCTGATCAGCTTCCATACCTTCCTGTTCACAGATCAACGTAAGTCTTGCCGTCTGTTCTTCCAGGGAAACCCGGCGAAAATCAAATCGCTGACAGCGCGATATAATGGTAGCCGGAAGGCGGTGCGGTTCCGTTGTTGCCAAAATAAACATTACATGTGGCGGCGGTTCTTCCAATGTTTTGAGCAAAGCATTGAATGCCTCCGTCGTCAGCATGTGCACTTCATCAATAATATAGACTTTCTGCCGGACTTCGGTTGGCGCATATTTAACCTTTTCCCGAAGATCACGGATTTCTTCAACGCCCCGGTTGGATGCAGCGTCAATCTCCTGCACATCCATCACAGCGCCAGTCGTAATCCTGCGGCAAGCTTCACACTCGTTACAAGGTTCAGGCGCAGGCCCACGCTCGCAGTTCACAGCTTTGGCCAAAATCTTGGCGGCACTTGTCTTTCCCGTTCCTCTGGGCCCGCTAAATAAGTAGGCATGGGAAGTCCGCTGTTCACGAATCGCGTTCTGCAAGGTCTGAATAATATGCTGTTGCCCCACCATATCTTGAAACGACTGGGGACGCCAAGCCCGGTATAACGCGATATGCTCCATGATGCGTTACCTTCCTTCCACTTCGCATTCGAGTCCTTTGTCGTTCCCCCATTATACTATATTCCAGGGTGAATCCAAACTTTATCTGACTCATTCATGCTTGGTTTTTTTAAGACATATCAAAAAGACCTCTGCATACATACAACTGCAAAGGTCTCTACATTTAAATGGTAAGCCGTGCACCTGCTATCGATATTCGCGATCCAAGTGGCACCCCTGAACAATAGCTCGGGCTAGGCAACCCTCCGGCACAAGAGTGATCTCACTTATGGCTGCTTCCTTCCGGACCTGACCAGGTTCATGAGTACTCATTGCGGAGGACCCAACCGTCAACACCACGTTCAGGGACCAAACCTCACATCGACAAAACCTCTAGCAGGAATTCAACCTCGCTATAGCGGATTGCGAGTTACAGGGCACCGCTACCTCCCCATCTAGCACGGTAAGAAATAGTATAACGTAAGGTTATCCAAATTGCAACCAGAAGGGACACAGAAACAATTATGCAGACATAGAGCATATAAAAACCCCTGCCAGATCAGCAGGGGTGTGTTGGATGCAAATTAGCAGACAACTCCCAGGAATTGTCCTATTAAATTCCGTATTTCTTCTTGAAACGATCAACACGGCCGCCAGCATCGATAAACTTCTGTTTACCTGTGAAGAACGGGTGGCACGCGGAGCAAATCTCTACACGAAGTCCGTCTTTAACCGAACCTGTCTCAAAAGTATTCCCGCAAGCGCAAGATACTTGACCAATCGTGTAATTAGGATGAATTGCTTCTTTCATTACCTTTCACCTCTTTCCGCCCTGAGCCTCAAGCGGACCCAGAGTAAATGGCACAACTCTGAGATTATAACACGGCCTTGTGCCTGTTGCAATCCATTATTATTAAGAGGTAATCAACCGTTTTGGACGTGCCATTCCAGCTGGTGGAACATGGGTATACGATCCGATCACAACATCAGGCAACTCTTCTTCAAATATCTCAATCATCTGCTTCATACCCAAGATATCACCTTGAGCTGGAGGGATTAACTCCAGATAGCTCTCCGGGTCAATATTGAGATTACGCATCTGAATCAAACGCAGATCGGTTCTTCTCGCAAACTCAATCATTGCCTCAATCTCTTCTTCACGATCTGTTACGCCAGGGAAGATCAAATAGTTAATGGAGGTGTATACACCCTGCTGAGCTGCGTATTTCATCGACTTTTCAACATTGGCTAAGGTATAACCACGCGGTTTATAGTAGGCGTTATAGTGGTCATCCAGTGCGCTGATTGTACTTACACGCATCAGATCCAAACCAGCATCCACAATACCTCTAATGTGATCGTTCAGACCGGCATTGGTATTAATGTTGATATACCCCATGTCCGTCACGGAACGCACTTCGCGAATCGCTTCAATAATCAGTTTGGCCTGCGTGGAAGGCTCCCCTTCACAACCCTGTCCAAAGCTAATAATGGACTCCGGCGTCTTCAGGTGTTCCAGCATAACCTCTACAATCTCATCCACACGCGGTCGGAAGTTCATACGTGTCTGCGGGGAAACAAAGCCGCTATCATCCGGTTGCTCGGAGATACACCCGAAACAACCTGCATTGCATGAATAGGATACCGGCACTCCACCTTCCCAACGATTCAGGAACGTGTTTGATGATGTTAGACATTCATATCCAAGTGCACAGTTGGATAGATGGGTGTAAAGACGGTTCTCCGGGTATTGCTCTGTCAACCGTTTAACCCCGGAACGCACATCGTCACGATCACAGTTAAGCGGGTTCCATTGGTCAGGACTATCCGACTTCGAAGCAGTGACATAGAAACCGCCATCTTTCCAGACTACTGCGGAATAACCGAACAACGGCAACTTATATTCCTTATCCGTCTTCACATAACCAGGGAGACACAAACGAGTGAATCCCTGTGGAAGCAACGCGCCTACAGCCTGTGTGTCTGTTGGCATTGGCAGCATCTCACCGGTATCCGGGTCCATACCAATGGGCCGGGTGCTTGGAAGTCCAACCAATGTTGCACCTTCCGGCAAAGGAATTAACTCATCTTCCATAATCTCAACGATCATATCTCCACTGCGGGCAAGCCCGTACAGGGAAGGGTGATCAAATACATTACCTTTTTCATCTGCGTATACTAAATACATGATGTTCTCCTCACATCTAATGGGTTAAACCTAACGACGAGTATATTGTACCATTCACAGCAAAGCTGCAAAAGAAAGGGATTATTCAAACGACAGTTACGTCGATGTACCTGACGTAGCTGTCTGTCTAGGTGTGCGACGGGTTGTTGTTGTCCCCGAATTGCTTGTCGGGCTATTACCAGCCGAATCAAATGCCGCCAAAAACTCTGCATTCGTCTTGCTGTTACGAAGTTTCTTCAGGAAACCTTCAACAAAGTCATGGGAGTCATTCATATTCTTGCGAATCGCCCAAATTGTATCCAGTTCTTCTTTGCTGAGCAACACTTCTTCACGACGCGTACCCGAGCGACGAATGTCGATTGCAGGGAAAATACGGCGTTCTGCCAGTTTGCGGTCCAAATGAAGCTCCATATTTCCCGTACCTTTAAACTCCTCATAAATGACATCATCCATACGTGATCCTGTATCAATTAATGCAGTTGCCAGGATCGTCAAGCTTCCGCCTTCTTCCACATTCCGGGCAGAACCGAAGAAACGCTTCGGACGATGGAACGCAGCTGGATCAATACCACCACTAAGTGTACGACCGGATGGTGGAATAACCAGGTTATATGCACGGGCAAGACGCGTAATGCTATCCAACAGGATAACAACATCCTTTTTAGCCTCAACGAGACGAAGCGCACGCTCAAGTACCAATTCCGCCACCTTGATATGATTCTCAGGCAGTTCATCAAATGTTGAAGCCACAACTTCCCCTTTTACAGAACGCGACATATCCGTTACTTCCTCTGGACGTTCATCAATCAACAGGACAAACAGTTCAATTTCAGGATTGTTAGTTGAGATGCTGTTGGCAATTTCTTTGAGGAGAAGCGTTTTACCCGCTTTGGGAGGTGCTACGATCAATCCGCGCTGTCCCAATCCTACCGGGGCGAGCACATCCATAATTCGTGTGGACAAATGGTTGGGGGATGTTTCGAGAACCAGTTTTTTCTGCGGATACAGTGGGGTTAGTGCCGGGAAGTGAAGTCGCTCTGCAGCCGCCGATGGATTCTCGCCATTCACAGCGTTGACTTGCAACAAACCGAAGTATCTCTCGTTTTCCTTAGGTGTTCTACACTTGCCTGATACGAGGTCACCTGTTCTTAGGTCAAACTTGCGAATCTGAGAAGCTGAGATATAGATGTCTTCCGTACTTGGCAAGTAGTTAATCGGCCGCAGGAATCCGTAACCTTCGGGCAAAATCTCGAGTACGCCTTGCATGAACATCAGTCCACTCTGTTCAGCTTGTGCGCGTAGTATGGCAAAGATTAATTCTTTCTTTTTTAACGTACCATAGTAAGGTATCTGATATTTTTTGGCCAGTTTGTAAAGGTCCGTTAGTTTCATTTCTTCCAAATCGGAAATTTGTAGATCCATATAATAACCACCTATTCAATTAATAAGTCCGTGTGATGGATAGTTTCGCTAGATGTTCCGGCTATAGAGTGCAGCATCTGCCACAATCTCTTCTGTCCATTGTACGGAATGTAACCGTTATAATGCAAATACTTGTCTTTGAGTGTAAGTTTCCGGGTGGGATGGCCAACATTCGGCAAGATCCGCTATTGAGTGAACGATGCAATGAGGCGATCAATCGGGATAGACCGGCTAGGGAGCGCAGTTCAAACAAAACCGGGGGGTTGGGGATGAGAAATGATGTTCTTACAGCCATATGAAGTTTAATTCAAAAAAAGACCCTCCGGTAAAGGAAACAGGAACATTTCGCCTTATGCCGGAGAGACTGAGAACTCTATTAATACAGGTTTGCCTAATCATCAAAAAGATATGCAGTTCACTTAAAATAAACATGTGCCTTGCTGAATTCTGCATAACGCTTTCTGTTAATCAGTTTCCCGCCATACATCTGCACCGAGCAGGCGCAGATTAGTCACCAGGTGATCATAACCACGGTCGATATATTCGACTCCAGTCACTTCAGTCACACCTTCACTGACGGTGAGACCTGCTATCACCAGCGCCGCTCCAGCGCGAAGATCGGATGCTTTTACTTTGGCCGCATTTAATGCACTGCCTTCAATAATTGCTGACCGTCCTTCTACTCGAATCTTTGCGCCCATCCGTACCAACTCAGGCACATGCTTGAACCGATTACTGTATACAAAGTCGCTCAGGACACTCACACCAATTGCCTGTGTCAAAACACTCGTCATTGGTGACTGTAGATCCGTTGGAAAACCGGGATACACAAGCGCCTTCACGTCGACATGATTATAGTTCGGTTTGCCAATAACACGTATACTTTCATCCAATTCTTCAATGCCGACACCCATCTCCAACAGCTTTGCCGTTAAAGCTTCCAGATGTTTGGGAATCACATTGTCAATCAGAACATCTCCACGCGTTGCCGCTGCAGCGATCATATACGTACCGGCTTGGATACGGTCCGGAATGATGGAATGACGGCAGCCTTTCAGCTCCGAGACCCCTTCAATACGGATTGTTTCGGTACCTGCACCCTTGATGCTGGCACCCATGGAATTGAGAAGTGTTGCTACATCTATAATCTCAGGCTCTTTAGCCGCGTTTTCGATAATTGTAGAGCCTTTGGCACGAGTAGCCGCCAGCATGATATTTATGGTTGCGCCGACACTGCTTACATCAAGATAGATTTTTGCTCCGCGCAGCTCTTTGGCATGCAAATGAATGGAGCCATGTTCGTTTGTTACGGTTGCGCCAAGCGCTTCGAATCCTTTGATATGTTGATCAATTGGACGAGGCTCAAAATTACAGCCCCCTGGTAAACCTATAGTCGCTTCTTTGAAGCGCCCTAGCAATGCACCCATCATATAATACGAAGCGCGAAGCTTCTTCACGGGACCATTCGGCATAGGAATGGATTTGATATCAGAAGGGTCTATCTTCATCTGACTGCCTTCCCAAGTCACACGTGCTCCAAGTTCCTCCAAAATTTCTGCATAAACCGCCACGTCACTCAAAAGCGGCAGGTTGTCCAACACGACTTCTGACTCGGCAAGCAATGCTGCAGGAATAAGCGCAATGGCGCTGTTCTTGGCGCCGCTTATGGTTACAGTTCCCTGTAACGGACGTCCGCCACTAATCATCAATTTTTCCATAAAGCTTAATGTCCCCCTACGTGTTTTGCAGCCGATGAACGGCAATACGTGCTGATGGCTTCCGATGTAGAAATAAGGTGTGAAAATGGAAAGACACCGGCTAGGCGGTGTTTTTCCATTTTCACAGTATGGAACTGGTAAAGATAAATTACGCTTTGTTGTTAGAACCAAACTCGCGGATTTTACCTTTAACGGTTTCTTTGATTGCATCACGGCCTGGTACGATGAATGTACGTGGATCGTAAGCATCCGGTTTAGCTGCAAGCACTTCACGAACCACTTTGGAGAAAGCAATTTGGTTCTCTGTGTTTACGTTGATTTTGGATGTACCCAGGGAAATGGCTTTGTCGATGTCGTGTTTAGGAATACCTGTACCACCGTGCAATACGAGTGGAACTTGTACCGCGTCACGAACTTCTTCCATTTCTTTGAAGCCCAGGTTAGGCTCGCCATGGTAAGGACCGTGTACAGAACCAAGAGCAGGTGCCAATGTGTCGATACCTGTTTCTTTAACGATACGGATACACTCGTTCAGGTCAGCGTACATGATTCCGCCGATAACGTCGTCTTCTTGTCCGCCTACAGTACCTACTTCAGCTTCTACAGAAACGCCTTTAGCGTGTGCATATTCTACAACTTTTTTAGTCATTTCGATGTTTTCATCGATGGAGTGGTGGGAACCGTCGATCATAACGGATGTAAATCCAGCATCGATCGCTTCTTTACACTTGTCGAAGCTTGAACCGTGGTCCAGGTGAATAGCAACTGGTACGGAGATTTTCATGTCGTGAATGAGTCCTTCTACCATTTTAACTACAGTGTAGAAGCCGCCCATGTGACGCGCTGCGCCTTCAGATACGCCCAGGATTACTGGGGATTTTTCTTCTTCAGCAGCACCAAGAATCGCTTGAGTCCACTCAAGGTTATTGATGTTGTATTGACCAACTGCATATTTTCCTTCGAGTGCTTTGTTCAACATGTCTGTCATAGATACTAATGGCATGGTTTCAATCCTCCTAGGGGTTTGGGTTGTGTCTATGGTTTTTAGCCGAAATCACATACGGCCTTATTATACCACATCCCATGTCAAATACTAAACAAGCATTTGCAAAAATGCTGTGCTTTGCAGCACAGTTTTCATAGACAACGCTTTATAACTTCCCCATTTCCAATATTCCCCGGATGAAGGGGTGAAATACCCCATTCCTCCACCACGTACCATCTATGTTCTCCACACGCAAAAAAATCCTGTATCAACAGGATTCAGCTGCATTTATTGGCAGTACCATTACGAAGTTGCATATTTACAGCCACGCGCATCTCGTCGATATCAAACGGTTTTGTGAAATGCATGAGTGCTCCAAGATCCGTGGCTTCCTTAATCATGTCCAGTTCACCATAAGCAGTCATCATGATGACCTTGATATCCGGATCAATTTCCTTAATATGCTTCAGGATTTCCAGACCGTCCATCCCAGGAATCTTCATATCAAGCAATACCAAGTCAGGCTTGTCATTATTTACAATCTCCAGGGCGACCTTACCGTTAGGTGCTTGAAACGTGTTATATCCTTCACTGCTGAATACTTCCATTAACAGGATTCGAATACCATTCTGGTCATCAACAATCAAAACTTTTTTATCTTCCACTCTGTAACCTCCTAGAATTAGGAAAGCATGTACGTCATCGAATCTGGATAACTATCCCATAGTCGTCATGATAAGTATTCTACCTCTTCCATTAAAATCCTGCTACCTTTACAAAATGACAAAAAGCATTTCCACCGCTATTTACGCAAAAAAAGGGATGTTCCGGCAACCGCTACGGTTGCCGTGAACATCCCAATATCTATTACGTGAACACTAAAACATGATTATTTTTTGGCATTCTCCAATGAAGCTTTCACGAATTCACGGAACAATGGTTGCGGACGGTTCGGACGGGAAGTGAATTCCGGATGGAATTGTACCGCCAGGAACCATGGGTGTCCTGGAAGTTCCACGATCTCAACCAGACGTCCATCCGGGGATGTACCTGAGATAACCAGTCCTGCTTTTTCGATCGTTTCACGGTATTCATTGTTGAACTCATACCGGTGACGGTGTCTCTCATACACCAGCTCGTCATCATAACAAGCCATTGCCAAAGAACCTTCCTGAAGCTTACAAGGATACAGACCCAGACGCATCGTACCACCCAGATTTTCGATGTCTTTTTGCTCAGGCAACAGATCGATCACCGGGAATTCGGTAGCCGGATTAATCTCGGAGCTGTTTGCGCCATTCAAACCAACGATGGAACGTGCATATTCAATAACAGAAACCTGCATACCCAGGCAAATACCGAAGAACGGAATTTGTTTCTCACGAGCATAACGGATTGCCGATACTTTACCTTCAATACCACGATCTCCAAAGCCGCCAGGAACAAGGATACCGCCAATACCATGTAACAGGTCGCCTACATTTTCATCGGTAATATCTTCCGAAGGAACCCAGCGAATTTTGACATCGGCATTGGATGCAAATCCTGCGTGAGACAAAGACTCAACAACACTCAGGTAAGCATCATGCAGCGCCACATATTTACCAACAATAGCGATCTCAACCGTATGCTCCAGCTTGTTAATCCGGTCAACCAGCCCTTCCCACTCGCTCATATCCGGTGCAGGAGTAGTCAGTTTCAGGTGATTTACCACAATCTCATCCAAACCTTCTTCACGCAGGTTCAAAGGTACTTGATACAAGGTGTCTGCATCGCGACATTCAACCACGGCATTCTCATCAATGTCGCAGAAGAGAGCGATCTTGGCTTTCATGTCGTCAGACAATTCATACTCCGTACGGCATACAATCACATTCGGTTGGATACCGATGCTGCGCAGTTCCTTAACACTATGCTGCGTTGGTTTTGTTTTCACTTCACCGGCTGCTTTGATATAAGGAATGAGTGTTACGTGGATGTACATCACATTGTCGCGGCCTACATCACTCTTGATCTGACGAATGGCTTCCAGGAAAGGCAAACTCTCGATGTCGCCCACTGTTCCACCAATTTCCGTAATAACCACATCCGAACCCGCTTCACGTCCAGCGCGGAATACACGCTCTTTGATCTCGTTCGTAATGTGTGGAATAACTTGTACCGTTCCGCCCAGATATTCCCCGCGTCGCTCTTTGCTGATGACGGAAGAGTATACTTTACCAGTCGTGACGTTGCTGTTTTTGGAGAGGTTGATATCAATAAAACGTTCATAGTGGCCAAGGTCCAGATCCGTTTCCGCGCCATCATCCGTTACAAAAACCTCGCCGTGCTGATAAGGACTCATTGTCCCCGGGTCGATATTGATATATGGATCAAATTTTTGGATCGTTACTTTAAGCCCTCTGTTTTTCAGCAATCTGCCCAGCGAAGCAGCCGTAATCCCTTTGCCCAGGGAGGACACAACTCCGCCTGTCACGAAAATATACTTTGTCACTGTTATTACCCTCCTAATATAAGTACAGAAATTCAGGCGATATATGGTGTTATCGTAACCTGTTTCCCAGGTAATCATCGTTAAAAAGAGCAATGGCAGAAATTCCCTGCATCTGCGAACTGCTCTTTCTGCGAAGACGGTTTAAATACACGTTGTTCTACAGCAAAAAATGGTGCAAATATTCCGGTAGCCTTCATTTCATTTCGTGTTTTTGATATACAAAAACGGGCCACGAAATGTTGGCCGGGAGCATACGGAAAACAATCATTTTGCAAAATTATGCCTCTAAAAATACAAAAAAAAGTACTCCCGCAGGACGGGGCACCTTCTATAAAAAACATAAATATATTGTCGCTCATTCATAAGCCCATGCAATAGTTTACCCGTTACCCCGTCCGCTGTCAAGGCTGACTATTCCGGGGAAACGGGTAAATTATAGACGTCAAAAATGACTACCGATTATCAGAATCGTCGTCAAATTCATCCTCGTTTTCGGACTCTTCATCGTCTTCTTCGAGGTCTTCATCTTCCAGATCGTCATCTTCGACCAGCACTTCTTCTTCGCTGTCTTCTTCATCAAAGATGTCGTCTTCGTCTTCATCTTCTTCGTCTTCATCTTCGTCTTTATCCGTACTGTCGAAGTCTTCATCGCTGTTATAGCTATCTTCTTCTTCACCGAAGTCTTCATCTTCCAGATCATCATCTTCATCGTTGATGATACGCGGACGCTTCGCGCCCGTCATGGAATCTTCTGTTCCAGCTACCGGATACCAGCGCTTCAAGCCCCACAGACTTGTACCGACGCAAGCAAAACGACCATCGATATTAATCTCGGTATATAGCTGGGCGATAAACTCGTTGATTTCTTCATCAGTCATTCCGCGCTGCTTCGCTACCTCATTCATCAAGTCACGATAGTAATACGGCGTATTAGCCGCTTTCAGCACCATAAAGGCAAGGTCCACCAAAGGGATCTCTCTTACCTTTTCTTTATCAATTTTCAAATTGAGCGAGGTACTCACTGCAGACACTTCCTCTCACACAAAATTCACTTTATAACCCCTACGAACTGGACTGTTACATATAACATATCCATTAACAAACCTAAGTAAAACCTATTTAGCGTTAAAAAGCAAGTCTTTATGTACGGATGTGACGCAAATGCGGAGAGCAGCTCCAATCCATCCAATATCTTCAACGCGTTGTGACATTAAACTCATACGTATCCATCATTGCCAAAGAGACAACTCCATATTAAAAAAGACGGAGTCCCCTCCGCCTTCTGACTGTATACCCTTGAAGGATTGCTCCTCACCAGGTTCCCCGCAAGAGCCCTCTAGCTCTCCATCCATCATATGTCCCTGCGCCCGTTTTGACACGAAGAGAATGTGTTTTTATAAAAAAAGGGCAAGTTCCCCATGCGGCGGGATCAGCGCATTCATAGAATACCTCAGCATGTTCATCCCGAAGGGGGCTGCCCATTATGGACTATACTGGTTTATTGCATCAATTGATTGACGGAATGCGCCGCCCTGAACCAGAGCAGGGAGGGCGATATTTGATCCGATTTGCCAAACCGCAGCAGTACGAAGCCTGTCTCGTGGAATTATCCCGGATGCGAAATGAATTTACCGACCTTGGGGCCGTCCGCTCTTCGCGACTAGCTCGTTCCATTATTGCTACAGTGCAACGCCCAGAGGACTTATACCGCTATGGGGATGAAATTACGATTGAAGAAGACATCCCCATCTCCCTTCATGCCACCGCACTCCATAGCAAACCCAGCAATGCCCAGGGCATACCCTGGGGAGTGAAGCAGATCCGGGCACCCAAAGTATGGTCAGTGTCTACCGGACACCGGATTAAAATCGGTGTAATTGATACAGGTGCTGATTATCATCATCCTGATCTTCGATATTCCCTGGCACGCGGCATTAACCTGTTGAACCGCAGCCTGCTACCACATGATGATAACGGACACGGCACCCACATTGCGGGAACGATCGCCGCAGCCAACAGCACCGCAGGCATGATTGGTGTAGCTCCACGCTCCCTGATCTATCCCGTGAAGGCATTTGACCACAACGGATCGGCTTATGTATCCGACATTGTGCTCGGCATCGACTGGTGTGTACGCAACAAGGTCGATATCATCAATATGAGCTTTGGCATGAAAACACGCAGCAAGGCGCTTCTTGACGTTGTCAACCGTGCGTACCATGCCGGAATCGTCATTGTTGCTTCGTCAGGAAATGATGGCAAACGCCGCAGTATTGATTATCCAGCACGTTATCCCCAAACCATATCTGTTGGAGCAACCGACAAAAACAGACGCATTGCGTCCTTCAGCAATCGCGGTGCATACGTGGATGTCTATGCGCCTGGCGATAAGATCGTCTCTTCCTGGGTACAAGGCAAGCATCACGAGATGAGCGGCACCTCCATGGCGACCTCCCATGTGAGTGGTGCTATCGCCTTGCTGCTAGCAAAACATCCAGGGCTATCCCCAAGTGAAATCAAGACACTCGTGAAACGTGCTACAATCCCTTTGCGTGCCCGCAAAACCACCACTGCAAAAAGCAAGGTGCGTGGTGGTGAGATCGACGCCCTGAAGCTAATGCAGGAGGGAGGGGAGTGATATGCTATCCTGCTCTGTCTCGCTGTAGTTGGCAGGACTCAATTGATGCTCGGCGAAACATAGTAGCCCGGCCCAAGCGTTACCCGCGAAGGAGCATTGCGTAACGGCTGGCCTCTGGAGTACGCCTGCACCCATGGCAGAGCAAGGCAAGCTGTGTCCCCGAGGCAGGCCGGCGTCCTCAGCTTGGGGACAAAACAAAAAAGTCTCCATATACCACGTTGATGACGCAACGTGGGCATGGAGACTTTTTACTTTGGGCAGAGCGGCGATATGCCGGGAGCCTGAATTTACATTTTGTCCGGAGCGTTTACGCCTACCAGACGAAGCGCCGTTGCGATAACGGTACGCACAGCACCGATCAGCGCCAGACGTGCCTGAGTTTGCTGCGCGTCTTCCGTAATGACACGTTCTGCACGATAGTAGCTATGGAACAGGGATGCCAGCTCGTATACATAACGGATGATACGGTGAGGGGCATACCCTGTCGCCGCTGCCGCGATTTCTTCAGGCAGCTCTCCCATTTTGCGAAGAAGGTCATACTCGTGCTCTGTTGTCAGCTTGGACAGGTCGATCTGTGCCAGTGGCAGCAGTTCAATACCTTGTTCTTCAGCCTGACGGTATACGCTGCATACACGTGCATGCGCGTATTGTACATAGAATACCGGATTTTCATTGGATGTCGAAATCGCAAGGTCCATATCAAAGTCCAGATGGGAGTCCATGCTGCGCATGGTGAAGAAGTAACGGATAGCATCAATGCCAACCTCATCCATCAGATCTTCCATCGTTACAGCTTTACCTGTACGCTTGGACATCTTCACTTTTTCACCGTTCTGGAACAAGCTCACCATCTGTGCAATCAAGACCACCAGTTTCTCAGGGTCATTACCGAGTGCTTGCATTGCAGCTTTCATCCGTGGAATATATCCGTGGTGATCCGCACCCCAGATGTTGATCATTGTGTCATATCCACGCGCATATTTGTCACGGTGATAAGCAATATCTGGCGTCAGGTAAGTATACGTGCCATCGTTCTTGATCAACACACGTTCTTTGTCGTCACCATACTGCATTGTTTTCAGCCATGTTGCTCCATCTTGCTCATAGATCTCATTGCGGTCACGCAATTCATCCAGTACCCGCAAAACCTCTCCGTTGTCATACAGGGAGGTCTCGCTGAACCAGATGTCAAAGTTAACACGGAAGCGATTCAAGTCACGTTTGATCTTGTCCAGTTCCTTCTCCAGTCCAAAGTCACGGAAATAAGCTGCACGGTCACCCGGATGCATCGACAGCAATTCATCACCCTTTTCAGCAACGAGTTGCTTGGCGAATCCTTTAATATCTTCACCGTGATAACCGTCTTCAGGCATCTCGGCATCCTGACCCAGCTCTTGCAGATAACGAGCTTCAATGGAACGCGCCAGATTAAACACCTGATTACCTGCATCATTGATGTAGTATTCACGGGTTACTTCATATCCAGCGTAGTCAAGGATGTTACATAGAGCATCACCTACAGCTGCTCCACGGGCGTGACCCAGATGCAGACTGCCTGTCGGGTTGGCACTGACGAACTCCATCTCGACTTTGCGCCCTTCTCCGATGCTAATTCTTCCGTAGTCCTTGCCCTGCTCCTGCACAAGTGCAAGCACTGGATAAAGGTAACGCTTGTCCAATTTGAAGTTAATGAATCCTGGACCCGCAATCTCAGCCTTTTCGATGCCTGCTTCAGCCAGATTCAGATTGGCAATGATCTCTTCAGCAATCTGACGCGGATTGCGCTTGGCAATCTTGGTCAGCTGCATGGCAGCATTGGTAGCCAGGTCTCCGTGTGTCTTCTCACGCGGTACTTCCAATGTGATGGCTGGCAATTCTTCCTGCGTAACAATTCCGGCCGCCACAATGGCGTTGCCGATGGCCGTGCTTACCCGTTCGTTAATCGTATCTAGTGGATTACGTGTCATGAAATTGGTTCCTCCTGTATATGCAAACTAATCGCGAAATGTCCGGATTCTTCATCAAAGCGGTAAAAGTCGTAGCTCCACGCTGCGCGTGCGCTCAATCCCTGAATGGAAAGTTCCAGCTTCTGTGTATGCGTGGACAGGGCAAACGACATGTATGGTGACCGGTAGAAACCAGGAAGCTTCCGATTCAATTCAAAAGTCTGCTCCGATTCCACTTCACCATGACGTATAATCTTGATGGATTCTCCGCCCAGCTTCAATGTGGTGCGAGTTGTGCCTCCCTCGGGTCCAACCTCCGGTTCTTCATAACGAACATAAAGAACAGACCCTTTCAACACGGCTTCACCCTGCATTTCCTGCAGCACATCTTCACCTTCATAACGGCTGTGCAGCCGGATGTGTACCGGTCGCATGTTCGACATGAATGTTAACCTCCATTATATTCGAGGCGACGCAAAATCAGGCACGGCCGGTGAGAACAGCCCTTCCCGTATTGTTGTGTCGCTATACGCGCTCATATTCCCGGATAGCTCGCTATCCTACACTCTACTGTATAACTATATCCAGTTCCCTCGCTCAATTCAAATCCAAATTCAGAGTTTTTTCGTCATCAAGCCAAAAAAGAAGAGCCACACCTGTAAAGTGCAACTCCCTTTTGCTTCATTATAATAAATTTCATTCATCCGATCAGGCCCATTGCGATTCATAAGGAAAAGGACAAGTCGACTCGCTCAGCTTCGCTCGCACTTGTACGAGACAGCCACAGTGCCGACAAGTCGTGCCATATTGCAAACCTGGACAGACAGAGCAGATGGATAGCCGCCGCTCATATTCCTCATCCTGTACCGTCGGACGCGACCGTGAAGCAATCTCAACCAATCTGGCCATCTTGGCATCGCTAATCTTCACATCATACTGATCATTGCAACCTTTGCAAGGTTCCTGCCTTTTCATCATTAACCTTCTACAGCGATAACTCCAACGGATGCTGGAGGAAGAACAAAACGCAAAGTGTTATTCTCCAGTGTGAGTCCCTCCCACGTCACAGGCTGAACATGATTCGGCTGTTCAAAGGTATTAAATGCACCAAAATCAGCGTGATGCAAAATCTGCCCGGACACTTTAGCCGCTTGGGCTGTGTCCAGCTGACACACGACTTCCAATTCATCCATGTGGCTCAGATTACAAGCTGTCACATGAACGACCCCATCCTTGTTGCGGGAGGCTGACAAGCTGAGCTGCGGAATGGTGTCTTCTCCGAAGGTATACCCGGGGCTTTCAAAATTCAAATCCAGTCGCTGCGCATCCATATGCACCTGATACATATCAAACACATGATACGTAGGTGTCAGGAGCATTTTGTCCCCTTCCGTGAGCACAAGCGATTGAAGCACATTAACGATCTGCGCAAGGTTAGCCATCTGTACCCGTTTATTATGTTGATTAAAAATATTCAGGTTAACGGCTGCAAGCACAGCGTCCCGCATCGTATTCTGTTGATATAGAAACCCGGGGTTGGTTCCCGGCTCCACGTTATACCACGTGCCCCATTCGTCCACAATAATGCCAACTCTGCCCTCTGGATCATATTTGTCCATGATTTCGGAGTGTTTCACAAGCAATTCATCCATAAACAATGTTTTCTTCAACGTGGTAAACCATTCAGCCTCTCCAAAACCGGTAGCGTTCCCTTTGTCTTCCCACACACCTGTCGGAATCGTATAATAATGAAGACTGATGCCATCCATGAAACGGGCAGCTTCCCGCATCAACACTTCCATCCACTCATAGTTACTGTCGTTCGGGCCACATGCAATTTTATAAATCTGATTCCCCGAATAATTACGTACATATGTAGCGTAACGACGATATTCATCCGCATAATATTCTGGACGCATGTTGCCACCACAGCCCCAGTTCTCATTACCCACACCAAAATACTTCAGCTTCCACGGTTCTTCCCGGCCATTCTGTTTCCGCCAGTTCGCCATAGGAGACTCGCCATCAAACGTAATGTACTCCACCCATTCCTGCATCTCTTGCACTGTACCGCTTCCCAGGTTGCCACTGATATATGGCTCCGTGTCGAGCAGCTCACATAATCTCAAGAATTCATGCGTACCAAAGTGATTGTTCTCTTCCACGCCACCCCAGTGCGTATTGATCATCCGAGCACGCTCACTCTTCGGACCCACACCATCTTTCCAGTGATATTCATCCGCAAAACAACCGCCTGGCCAGCGGAGCACTGGAATATTAAGCTTCTGCAAGGCCGTCAATACATCATTTCGAATCCCATCCGTATTCGGGATAGGTGAATCTTCTCCTACCCACAGCCCCTCGTAAATACAACGTCCCAAATGTTCGGAAAAGTGACCGTATATATTGCGATTTATTAATCCTTGATCCGAATCTGCCCTTAGAATAACATCAACCATGATTTCAACCTCCAATAATTGTATTGTTATCGCTTACAATAACTTGTTTTCAAGCAGGTTTCAACCGTTTTTATTTCCACACAAACAAGCCCCTCCCCGCATCATTAGCCAGGAAGAGGCTTGTTCATTATAGATATTCATGCAGAGACATACCAAATTGATTTATCATTCATTTCCCATTTGGATTTACTCTGTTGTTATTTCAGATTAACAGGCTATTTAATCCTGTTCTGAAGGCAACAACATTTTTTGTGCCCATGTTGTTCCACCATCTGTAGTCTGATAGATCGCAGGTGAATTATCACTTGTTACGACGAGCCAACCCGTTTTGGCCGATAGGAAAGAAATACGGGAACTGTACCCCGGATCGTTCAAGTCAACGTTTTTCCACGTGGAACCCGTATCATAAGAACGTCCAATACCCACTTTGCCAGCTGCTGGTGAACCTGCAGACAGATAAGCTGTCTGATTACCAATCAACGCCATGTTTCCGGGATGCCCCCCCGGGTTGGCTGGTCCGGTTCCTTTGCCAGTACTGTTTGTCCCGGGTGCAGGTCCTCCTCCTGCTGTCGATTGCGCAAATACTTGGGTCCAGTTCTTGCCTTGATTACCGCTCGCATAGAGGGAGTACGATTGTTGGGACATGCCTGTGTCACCATACAGAAGGGCCCATACTTGCTGACCATGTGCATACAGATCCGCTCCACTCCATGTGCCTGAGACAACTCGAAGAGAGGTTGTCCAGTTCTTGCCGCCATCACTCGTTTGCTTTAAATGATATCCTGATCCGGGTACAACCACGACGGCATACCCTTGCTTCTCTGTCGCAAAGGCAGCTGCACGCGTGTTGGCGGGCGTATTCAATTTGTTCCAGGTTACCCCTCCATCCTTCGTCTGATATGCACCATTATAGGTGTAACCATAACCTACATCTTTGTTGCGAAAATCGATTACCTTGAATTGAATGCCCGGCGTATCGAGACGCGTCCAATGCGATCCCCCATCATGGGTACGGATCAGATAGGTTTGGGGTGAATTTTTCACTTGTGCCAAAGCATATCCATTCACATTATTCGGAAAATCAAGCTGTGTAAATTGCCACTGCCCGGTATATATGGACTGCCACGTACATCCTGCATTCGAGGTGCCAATCAGGAAGCCTTCACCCCCAGCTCGTCCAGTCGTATCATTAAGAAAATCAATGTCTGTAAATTGCAGGTGTTGCTCTTCCATACCGCTACCTTTTTTCAGTGTAGTAGCTAGTCCGTGATCTCCCTTTCCACATGCCTTTGAGGATGCAGCGTTAGCGCCTGATAGCGTATGTACCGGTCCCATCCCCCAAGCCAGCATTAACGATAATGCGAGTGCACCAATCCGTTTCCATGTCATTGTACTCTTGGTTGTCATCGTAACACCTCCTTCTATGGTTTTACCCAAAGTTGATGGTTGTAACGTAACAATCCGGGTGCATTTCGATGACAATTTCGCAAGAAAAAAACCACTTTACCCATGATTGGATCATGTGGGCAAGGGTGGTTCTTCACTAAATGGTGTGCACTCTAAGTTATATGGTAGAGGCATAGGAACATACGTGCTATAATCTATATTATGGACTTTTGAATTACGGTGGATGTTTTTCAGATCACGGCGTAGCTTCCCGAGAGGGGGTGACGTCGATGGTCAAACTTGTGGCGTTGCTTGATGTGATCCGATGGATTGCTGCGATCCTCAGTATTGTGCTGAGCGGACGAAAGCTTTACCGTTGGTTGCGCAAAAAGTTTCGTAGCAAGCGAAAACCCACCTCATAAGGTTGATCGCCTGACGGTGGGTTTCGCTTGAATAACAGTATTTAATTCATGCGCGCCGTGGCAGTCCACAGCCTTTCGGGTCCTAAGAGTCTTTGCCGTTGGCGCGGTGAAGACTCTTTTTTAGTATATGGTCGAACCCGATCACCATATACTTCACGAATGTAATATATCAATTAATATACTACTGAATACTTATGTAGTCAGTATAGCATAGCTCTGCACAGAAGTTAAATTAAGTTAAGTTAAGTTAACTTAATTTAACTTCGTAATTTCGTTTGGCAGAATCGTTTTAGTTCTATTATCCAGTCCGTTCTTTAAGTCGGAATAGTTGAGGACATAGTTAACATGAACGATAAAAAAACGCCCTCCCCTGCGCTAATTAGAAACGGCGCAGACAGAGAGCGTTATGTCTATCATTATTCTGTAATTACTTCACGAATCCAAGCAGCATTTCACGAATCAGCTTCGCAGCTACAATCTGTGTCTGTTGTGTCGGATCATAGATTGGTGCAACTTCAACCAAGTCACAACCAACTACATTTACATCAGATCCCGCGATCATATGAATGGCTTCAAGCAGTTCCTTGGACGTAATACCGCCCGCCTCTGCTGTACCTGTTCCTGGTGCTGCTGACGGATCAAGCACATCGATGTCGATGGTCACATACACCGGACGGTTGCCCATCTTCGGAAGAGCTTCCTTCATCGGAACTGCCACTTCAAATGGATAGAAGTTGATGTTCTCGCGACCATACTGGAACTCCTCACGGGAACCGGAACGGATACCGAACTGATAGATGTTTTGGCCACCCATCAACTCAGCTGCTTTACGCACTGGTGTGGAGTGGGACAATGGCTCGCCTTCATAGTTTTCACGAAGGTCAGCGTGTGCATCAATATGAATCAGGATAAGATCCGGGTATTTCTTGTACATCTGTTGGATGACTGGCCAAGTAACCAGATGCTCACCACCGAGACCAACTGGGAATTTGTCGTCAGCAAGCAGACTTCCGATGTATTCATGAATTACCTCAAGGCTGCGTCCCGCGTTACCGAAAGGCAAAAGCAGGTCTCCAGCGTCAAAGTACGTCATGTCTACAATGCTTTTGTCGAGATACGGGCTGTACTCTTCAAGTCCAACCGATGCCTGACGGATATGAGATGGGCCGAAACGGGAACCCGGGCGGAAGCTGACGGTGTAATCCATCGGCATACCATAGATAACTGCTTTCGAGTTCTCATAATCCTCAGAGCTGCAAATAAATACGTTTCCTGAATAAGCTTGATCCAGTTTCATTAATGATTTCCCCTTTATTTCGTTAAATCTTCCACGAATTTAGGAAGTACAAATGCTGCTTTGTGCAGACGCGGAGAGTAATACTTGGTATCCATCTCCGGGATTTGAGTCTCATCCACTTCGAGCGGGTCATGTTTCTTGCTCCCCATGGTGAATGTCCACAAACCACTTGGATAGGTTGGAATATTACAGCCGTACACATGTACGATCGGGAAGATTTCTTTGACGTCTTTGTTCACCTTCTGGATCAGATCCGCCTTGAACCAAGGATTGTCCGTTTGGGCAACGAAGATTCCGTCTTCTTTTAACGCTTCGTAGATGCCTTGATAGAAACCTCGCTCAAACAATGGAGCGGCCGGACCTACAGGCTCTGTAGAGTCTACGATGATCACATCGTATTCATTTTTATGTTCAATAATATGCATGTAGCCGTCGTTTACGAGCACTTCAACATTAGGCTCGTCCAACTTGCCGGCGATTTCAGGCAAATATTTTTTGGAGTATTCGATGACTTTACCGTCGATTTCGACGAGAACTGCTTTTTCTACAGCAGCATGCTTAATCACTTCACGAATGACTCCGCCATCGCCGCCACCGACAACCAGAACTTTTTTTGGATTCGGGTGAGTGTTCAGCGCAGGATGTGCCGCCATTTCGTGATATACGAATTCGTCTTTTACGGTCGTCATCACCATGCCATCAAGAAGCAACATGTTACCGAATTCCTCGGTTTCTACCATGGCCAAATCTTGAAAATCCGTTTTCTCTGTAACATAGGTCTGCTTAATCTTCGCGGTGATCCCGAATACCGGGGTCTGTTTCTCCGTAAACCACAATTCCATAATCTCTACCTTCTTTCCGTAAAGTTAATGATCAGCCATACCCGACAAAGCGCGGTGCACTATAATCGGTTCGCCCAAGCACGTCCAGCGTTCGGCGACATATCGCGTTATGATTGCCGGCCTGCGGGAAAGGTCCGCGGTTCACTTCATTATATAGATTAAATTGACCAGAGCGTGCAGAGCGTCTGACTAATCAATGAATCAATGACCATTCGTCTGTTCGTCCTTACGCGCTTTAGTATCTTGTGCCGAATCTTACCTTTTCATTACCCTTTTGCATTATACGCGATTGACGTTTATACTGCAAAACGGTTTTTCCGGGCGAAAATGCTACATTTTGTTTGCTTATGCACCCGATTGAATATCCCTGCCAATGAAGTCCCATACTGGAAGAAAAGAGAGGAGCCCGTTCCATGACCAAGCCAAATCAAAAGACCCGCAAACGCGGGTTCCGTGTACGTAAATTCATTAAAAACCTTTCTCTGCTCGCCGTGCTGGCTATGCTTGCCACCGCTGCAGGATTGGTGTACCTATACGCAACAAGCCTGCCCCTCGCAGACTCTGACCGGAATTCACGATTGCTGGACAGTCAAGGTGAAGTGATCGCTACATTCTCCGCAGGTGGCAAAGACTCGGTTCCCGTTCAACTGGAGGATATCGCTCCGGATCTCGTTAACGCCACTCTGGCTGTAGAGGATCGCAAATTCTATAATCATTACGGTTTTGACGTTCAAGGGATGGGACGAGCTGTGCTCGTTAACCTTGAACATATGCAGATGTCACAAGGCGCGAGTACGTTGACTCAACAACTGGCTCGTAACCTATATCTATCTCATGAGAAAACATGGACCCGCAAAGCCAAGGAAGCCATGTACACTGCACAATTGGAGATGAAATACAGCAAGGATGAAATTTTGCAGATGTATCTGAATGAAATCTATTATGGGCACGGTGCGTACGGAATCGAAGCAGCTTCGCGAATGTATTTTGGCAAATCAGCCAAACAGCTGGATCTCGCAGAAAGCGCCATGCTGGCAGGCATCCCGAAAGGACCGACCTACTATTCACCCTATAACCATATGAAAAATGCCAAAGACCGGCAGAAGATTGTGCTGAATGCGATGGCTGATATCGGCAAGATTACCCAAACCGAAGCAGATAAAGCTTATGAGCAAATGCTTGCATTCAAACCGGAAAGCGAACGTAAAACGGTGGAAAGTGCTCCGTATTTCCGCGACTATATCCGTAATCTGGCCATCAAAGAACTGGGAATCAGTGAAGCGATGCTGGATCATGGGGGATTGAATATCTACACCACTCTGGATCTGCGTGTACAAAAAGCTGCTGAAGACGCCATAGCGAAGGGTATGGATGCCAAAAGTGAGCTGGAGACAGCTCTGGTGTCCATCGACCCTCGGACGGGCTACATTAAAGCCATGGTGGGCGGCAAGAATTACCGCACCAACCAGATTAACCATGTACTGGCGACCACACGCCAGCCAGGTTCGGCGTTTAAACCCATTATGTATCTGGCAGCCCTGGAGTCCAAGCAGCTTACCAGTGCATCCATGTTCAACAGTGAACCTACCCTGTTTCATTATGATAATGACCGCAAAACCTATAAACCTGGCAATTTCGGAGACAAGTATCTGGGTGAAATTGATCTTAGGCAGGCGATCGCCGCTTCAGACAATATCTACGCAGTGAACACCATTATGCAGATCGGTCCTGAGCAAGTGGTGAGTATGGCGAAAAGCCTCGGCATTACAAGCAACCTGAGCGCCGTGCCCTCTCTTGCACTGGGAACCTCACCCGTTAGCCCGCTGGAGATGGCGTCTGCCTTTTCCGTCATTGCTGCTGGTGGACAACGGACGCCACCTGTCGCCATTCTGCAAGTGACGGATGCAGCAGGACGCGTACTCTATGAGTCGCCTCAAACCAAAGCTGAGACCGTAGTGGAGCCTGCGGCAGCTTATGTACTAACGCGTTTGATGGAAAGTGTGTTTGAAAATGGGGGAACGGGTAACCGGGTATCAGCCGCGATCAAACGTCCGGTCGCCGGAAAGACAGGCACGACCAATACGGATGCCTGGCTCGTTGGATTCACACCGGAGCTCTCTACCGCCGTATGGGTTGGGTACGACCAAGGCAAAGCCATCTCGACTTCGGATGGCCGCCGGGCTGCACCAATCTTTGCCCAGTTCACAGAGCAAGCACTTGCGAGTGTACCACCCAAAATTTTCACCGTGCCTGATCATGTCGTAAGTGTCTATATCGACCCGGAATCCGGCAAGCTGGCAGGCAACGGTTGTAAAGAGAAACGGCTGGAAGTTTTTATTGATGGCACTGAACCGACAGAGGTGTGTCATGGCACGACGGATGATTCGGATTCTGGAGAGGATGAGAAGGCCCGTCGGGTACAGAATCAACAAGGCATACAGGAAGAGAAACATTCCTGGTGGGGTGATTTCAAACGTTGGTGGGTAGAATGACGCAAATGCACGATGACTTAATTGCGTCACCCATGACCACTTTGTATATTGAGCGTTTGGAAATTCACTCCGGATGAAAACTCATAATTATTCAGGTTAATGAATATGGTTAATGCAAAAGCAAAAGAACCCCAAACCGAACTTTCCGGTCAAGGGGCCTTTTGCTTTTTTTATATATTTTGTTGAATGTTCTGCCTTAGGCGAGTGCTTCTTTCAATTCATCTGGAGAAGCGTTCCACCATTCTTCGTTATGCGAGATCAGCAGCGTTTTGAGAGCAGCCTTATCTTCAGGCCCCAGCTCATCCAGCATGAAACGGCGCTTCATGGCATAATCCATGCGATTCACATGTTCAGCCAGCAGTTTCCATCCACGTCTTGCTTCTGTATCGATCCACATCTCACATGCCGTTGCTCCACCATACAGTTGCCCCTGCTCCGTGCGATCCACAGCTACCCACACCAGCCATACCTGGCGTCCGTTGGGTACATCCTCACGATTCGTCGAGAACTTGATATTGCGCTCCACTTTACTCTTCGCATGCATCGCACCAATATCAATTTTGGCTTCGCCATTATCAATAATGACCGGAGAAAGGTTATTCAGATCAATGGAGCCTGCACCGAAGCCTTTATGTTTGCTTTTTGCACTAACGATATTCAAGGCAATCTGTTTTTTGCCGTTTTGCTCGTTTTGGTCCATGTTTATAGCCTCCAAGGGTTGATACAAATATTTTAACTAATAATTGGCCCATTGCAAACATATACATGCTGTAGATGCTTGTCAACGGGAGGTATTTATCGATGATTCCACGACGCGCCAAGAGCTGGCTCACCGCATCCCTGGCCCTGTGTGTGCTGGCCGGAGGGATATGGATCACTCTGGGTTATACTCACTCAACTCATTCCGAATTGCCAACACTTGCCCCGGAATCGGGCAAGCCCAAGGCAAAAGCCCCAACGCCAGCACCTCCAGAAAGTGTACAGACCCCCACTGCCGAAGTGTACAGCAACCGTGTTGTGGAATATCACATGGATGTAAAACTGGTCGAAGGGAACGTACTGGAAGGAACTCAGACGATTACCTGGACACACCCAGGTAAAAAAACCGTCAGCGAACTTTACCTTCATATGTATCCCAACGCCTTCTCTTCTGCTGACACCACCTTTATGAAGGAATCCGGTGGAAAACTTCGGGGTGATGTCATGCCTACCAATGGTTATGGCTCGATGAACATTACCGAAATGAAAACGGAGGACGGGCTCTCTCTGCTGCACCGGATGCAGTATGTGCAACCAGATGACGGAAACATCAAGGACACCACACTCATTAAAGTACGCTTGCCCAAACCCGTCAAAGGCGGGGAAAGCATTACAATCCATACCCGATTTGTGGTGAATCTGCCGAAAATTTTCGCCCGGATGGGAACTGCCGATGATTTTGTCATGGCAGGTCAATGGTTCCCCAAATTAAGTGCATATGAGCCTGTGGGCAGACGCGGACGGACAACGGAGGGCTGGAATCTGCATCAATACCATGGCAATTCAGAGTTTTACGCCGACTTCGGTATATATAGTGTGCGTATTCGGGTGCCTGAAACATACAAAGTTGCTGCTACCGGATTTCCGACACAACAAGCTGTGGTGAAGAACGGAGAAAAGGTCTATCAATTCTATGCTGATGATGTGCATGATTTCGCCTGGGCAGCTTCACCGGATTTTGTCTACGCCGAGGAACCCTTTTCTGCACCCAATGTGCCCGGTGTACGAATCAAGTTATATCTGGATCCTGCTCATCAGGATTTGAAAGAACGTTATTTCTACGCCGCTAAAGCCGCACTAGCCAATTATAGCAAATGGTTTGGCCCATATCCTTACGCTACCTTATCCATCGTTGTTCCACCCAAAGCGGGGAACGGTGCTGGAGGTATGGAATACCCTACGCTGGTTACAGCCTTTGGAGCCGATGATACTACTCCAGGTTATGACCTGGAACGTACCGTAGTCCATGAGATCGGACACCAGTATTTCTATGGCATGGTTGCCAGCAACGAATTCGAGGAAGCCTGGCTGGATGAGGGATTCACCTCTTATGCAGAAGACAAATTAATGGAGCAGGAATACGGGTTGATTCCGAATCTGCCGGTACAATCAGGCCTGATTACGTCTCCTTCGTCTTTGACACAGGAATCCTGGAAGTTCGATTCACAGAATGAGTATGCTGCCAATGTTTACACACGCGGCAAGCTTGTATTGCTGGGTATTGAACATCAAGTCGGCACAAAAAAGATGGAACGCATTCTCTCTACCTATGTGAAGAAGTACCGCTTCAAACATCCCACTTCGGCTGATTTTCAGAACGTTGTGGAACAAGTGACCCGCACTTCCTGGTCTGATTATTTTGATCAATACGTCTATGGTAACGGGATGGCTGACTTTGCTGTAGAGAAGATTCGTGTTACGCCTGTACAGAAAGACGGCCAAACATTGTACGAGTCATCCGTGACGATCGCAAAAAAAGGTAGTGATTACAACGCGGTTCCTGTTCGAATTGCTTTTGAAGACGGACACACCCTCACCAAGCAATGGGATGGCAAAGAAGATCGCATTACTTATAAATTAACGCACACATCCCCCGTAACCTGGGCCATGACCGATCCCCTGTACACGATCGTGCTGGAGAACCGCCATATGAACAATTTCCTGAAATCCGGACTGGATGAGCAGACGAAGTCCCGCTGGAGCATGAGTGTAACCAAACTAATAGAAGCCATATTCGGAGGTCTGTCATGGTGAGGTGGAAACGGTGAAAGCGAAAATACGTGAAGGCTGGTTTCTCGTCCGTCAGCATATGTTCATTGCGTCACTCTTATTTCTTTATCAACTCATTTGGGGATATTTCTTCTATCGAATCGTACAATCGGCGGTCATCCCACTTCTCCTGCGCTATCCAGATCCTGATGCCGGGGAGCTGAGTACACTTTTGTTCAAAATGGAAAGCCAACTTAACCTGTCTACCCATCCGGAGGTTCATCGTTATCTATGGATCCTGGGGGGCATGCTGCTAATTCGCATGTTGATCAGCCCCCTCATTCAGGCCGGACTGCTCTACTCCCTTCAGCACTTTAATTCTACAGAGGAGCGTATCCCATTCGTCCGCGGAATCAAAATTCTGTGGAAACCGATGCTGCTGCTCCACACCATACGTACATTATTGATACTTCTGCCCGCCTATTGGCTCATACCGAAGCTCTACTCGATCCTCATGGATGGATTCCATTCCCTTCAATTACTTGTGCCTGGTATACCTTATGTTGCTGCCTGGATTGTATATGGTTGGGTGATCCACCATGCCCTGCTCTACATGCAGTTCGGTGTCTCGGCACCTGAAGGAGAAGGCGGGGCTCACGGTACTCTCATGGCACTCTGGATTGCACTGCGTCATCTCTTCGCCGTAATCGGCATTGCACTCCTGCTGGGCGGAATTCATCTGCTCGTCTTCGGGGCATTCACTTCAGCATCATGGTTATTAACGGGGCTTACCGGACTTATACTACAACAGACGTATCCACTAGCCAGATGTTTATTGAGTCTGTGGAAAATATGCAGCCATTTCCGATTATGGCAGTCCAAAATAGCCAAAGGTGAGAGCAGATAGTTTAAAAATTGTTACCATCACATGTTAAACTCATGGCCTAATATGTACTTATAAATAGGCAAACCTCAACCTTTTCCCGTCAAAGGTCGAGGTTTTTTTTGCTAATTTTTTTGCTAAACGTTGCCAAAGCCGCACTCCTCTGTTACAATAATCGCAGTGAGTTTTTAGTAACAACTTTGTAATCTTTACATTCATATTTGTAACTACTTAAAATTAAATCGTCATTTCTTGATTTCGCAGGTGCATAACTAGCATAGCCAAATTCCTGGCACCTGGGAAGCGGGGGAACCAGTTATGGGTGAATTGATCTTGCTACAGAGGGATCATAGGGGACCTTCAACCGAATCCTTAAGCTAACCTCGCAGGCGTTGGAAGGGGAATATCTCTTGTTCAAGAAGAAATTAACCGCAGCTGTACTTAGCATCACATTCGCATTATCGCTTGGTGCAGGTAGCGCATTCGCAGATTCAAAAATGGATAAAGTAATTGATTCAGCAATGGGAACTACATACAAAAGTGGGGGAACAACGCTTAACGGCTTTGACTGCTCCGGATTTACACGGTATGTATTCGACAAATTGGGGATTGATTTGGCACGCCAATCGAGTTCCCAATTCGACATGGGTGATTCCGTATCCCGCATGGAAATGAGAGCTGGCGATCTGGTATTCTTTAATACTACAGGTAAAGGCGTATCACATGTAGGAATCTTTGTAGGGGATGGAAAGTTCGCACACTCCTCTTCTTCCAAAGGCGTTACGATCAGTGCATTGAGTGAAAGTTATTGGGCCAATCGTTATGTTGGCGCTAAACGGATTATGAGCACGGACGCGTATGAATCACTGGCCCTTGACTAGGGACAAGCTGAGCAACATGATACTGTAACCATGAACCATACTGGAACGAAACAAGAAGCATAACAGAACCGCCCGGTACATTCTCCGCAGGAATGTATCCGGCGGTTTTTTTGTGCTTCCATCCTGATTCATGTTGCAAGTTACACTCGGGGTATATCCTGCCACATTAACAGGTTCATTTTGCGTTCGTTCGTCCGTGCCCTTATGATGTTTTTACCCACCCTGTTATAATATAAACGGAATTACCGGAACTTTTGTTTCATATTTTTTCTGGTAAAGGGAAACTTGCCAAATCAATATCTCTTTTGTAGAGTGAACTAAGAGTTCTGTGTCAAGGAAAGGAGCATGCAGACGTATGAAGGAAGCCCCTGTGACGTTTCATGTTGTACCGATGCAAGAAGAACATGCGGAGCTCATCTGCAGTTGGCAGTATGATCCGCCTTACAATATCTATAGCTGGCTCCCCTGGGAGCAGATGAAAGCGCTGGAAGTGGAATTCGGAGATGCACAACTGCGGCAGGAGCAATATGCGATCGTCCTGGATCAGAATGATCGTATAAGTGGATTTGCTCAATACTTCCCACTTCAAGGGGTAACCCGGATTGGCCTCGGGATGCATCCAGAGCTTTGCGGACAGGGTCAAGGGACAGCCTTTGTCACGGCCATTGTACAGGAAGCTATTCGCCGAAATCCCACGAATGAGATTGATCTGGAAGTGCTCACTTGGAACACTCGTGCCATTCAAGTCTATCTGAAGAGTGGATTTGTCACGCAGGATACATACGAACGACAGACTCCGAGCGGCTTGATGCCCTTCCACTGCATGGTCTATGAAGGGCCACGTGGTTAGAATCTATTGCAAAAAAAACAACTTCTGCCCCTTGTTATGTGATTAGTTCAAAAAATTCCCACAAAATGCTATGATGTCAGTACAGGTTCCGTTATAATGATATGGATAGTTTCAGGTTAGATGATCTTTCATTCTGGAGGGGACATAAGGGATGCACAAATGGATCATGAGCGGAGTATTTTTTGCAGCATGCGCTTTAGCTATTGTTTTAATGTTTACGCTTCCAGGGAAAGAAGAAGTGGCTGAAGAAGCCAAGCCAACCATGCCGGAAGTAACTTTGGATGCCGGACAGGCTGAAGCACTGGTCAAAGCCAATTGTATCTCCTGTCACGGGGATCAGCTTCAGGGCGGTGTAGGACCTGCTCTAGCAAACATCGGCAGCCAGGATGATCTGGAGAAGATCTACACTACGATTGTCAAAGGTAAAGGTGGCGGTATGCCTTCCTTCAAGGGCAAACTGCAGGATGAAGAGATTGCCAATATCGCCATGTGGCTATCAGAGAAGAAATAATCTCTGCACACGTGTAACAAAGAGGCCCTTAATCCCCTTTTGGGAAAATAAGAGCCTCTTTGTTATGCTATTGATTAGGCCTCTGCCGCATGCTCGGCCAGAAAGGCCTCAACTTCATGTGCGGACGGCATCCCAGACTGGGCGCCGAGCTTCGTCACGGACAACGCGGCCGCACCCATGGCGAAGCCTACGGCCGCGTCCAACGTCTCACCGCGCGCGAGGGCTACCGCCAACGCGCCGTTGAAGCAATCGCCAGCGCCGGTCGTATCGACGGCGCTTACGGCGTAGCCGGGCGCACGGCATGCGCCGGCACGCCCTGCCTGTACGCGGCCACCAGGCGCCGCCGCGTACACAGCCCCCTCGGGGCCGAGCGTCGTGACGACAGCGGCCCCGAGGGATGCGGCGAGCTCTGCGACCGCCGCATCCAGGTCTTCCGGCCGGAGTTGATCCCGGCCGGTAAGTACGGCAAGCTCACTGCGGTTCGGCGTGACAACGTCGACGCACCGCAGGAGCTCCTGGGGCAGACCCGGCACCGCGGGAGCCGGGTTGAGCACCACCAGTGCGCTGCCTTCAGCCGCCAGTTGGGCGGCGCGGGTAACCGCTGGCAGCGGGATCTCCAGCTGCAGCAGCACCGCTGCGGCTGCAGTCAGGCTTTCTACCGTATCCGCGTCTTCCAGCATCTCAGGCACAACTTGCCCATTCGCACCTGGAATAACGATAATCCGGTTGTCTCCCCGAGAGAGCCAAATGGAAGCTGTTCCTGTAACCATGTCTTCCAATCTGCGAACCTGCGAGACATCTGCGCCACTTTCCGTCAGACTGTGCAGCAGACGTTCGCCAAAACCATCCGAGCCCACCGCACCAATCATCGTCGTCTGTCCACCTAAACGCGCAGCGGCAACAGCCTGGTTTGCCCCTTTACCACCAGCAAGATAATACAGCTCCTCACCGCTCACCGTCTCTCCCTCTTCCGGAATCGTATCTGTCTTCACCACGAGATCCATATTGAGACTGCCTACGACAGCAATAAGAGGTTGTTTCTGATTATAGTCTGACATGTATGGTTCACTCACTTCCGGCCGCGCGATAATAACCGAATTCGTTATTCCGACCTCATTTTGTCATACGCTTCGTTATATTGCCCGGCTTCCTTGATATCTACAGATGTGATACCTCCTGCGTCCCATGACGTGAGACGGAGCGTAACCGTTGTATAGTCAATCGTAATAAAAGGATGATGATTGAATGCTTCCGAGATCGCAGCGACCTCATCCACAAATGCAATCCCTTTCATGTAGTTGGAGAACACGAATTTGCGTACAATCCACCGTCCCTCTTCCAGTTCCCAGCCTTCCAGCCTTCCCAGATGAGCTTCGACTTCCTCTTGCGAAAAAACCATGCGTTATCTTCCTCCCCATAGGATGGTACATTACAGACGTCTGTCCGTATAACCACCAACACCTTCGGCGCTTCGTCAGCACCTCAAAGGCCAGGCTCGCCGCCATGCGGTTGGCCCGTTTCACGACTAACATCTTACCACGGACAAGCTTCAAAATCCAATCAACTTAAATGGCATAGAACCAATCACCATAAGGCTTTGGGGATAATTTCAGTTCCATTCACACCTCTGAAAATACATGTATACACACTAAATTAAAGGTACAAACGTCAACTCTTCTTCCCCGATCAAAATATGAATGCGGTGCTGTTCCTTATCATGAATAACCACTCCACTTCCAACCGGAATGATTGATTCCTCACCCAGCGCGTAGAACAGATCCTCCGCTAACGCTTCATCCACTTCAAGTTGCTCAGGTGCCCCGAGTCTCTCCCATTCTTCCGCGTCCATTTCAAAGAAAACATACCGATCCGGTATGCGTCCGATTGCCGTTGTCAAATCTGTCAAAATTCCTTCATAATCCCGTCCATGCTTTACGCCCATTGGCTTTTCACTCCTATTCGGCCCCTAAGGAGCGGATTTGATCTTATTATACCTGAAAATAACCCTTAAAAAAAAAGGCCTTCTGGTCGATAAATACATATATGACCGTTTTAACTGTTTTAGCAACCGTAAGGAATGCCTGACATTGAACGGATTGCGGCCAAAAATTCGTCCGGAAGCCCGAATACAGCCGCTTGAAAGGATTCAATTTTATCTCATGGATGAGGTGTATGATGAACATTTCAACGATTATTGGACTAGTTTTTGGACTGGTCTCCCTTGTACTCGGTATGTTCCTGAAGGGTGCGCCCTTAATCAACCTGGTTAACAATCCGGCAGCCTACGTTATTATCTTTGTTGGTACGGCAGGAACTATCTTTATCGCATTTCCGATGTCTGAAGTTAAAAAAATCCCTAAGCTTTTCGCGATTATTTTCAAAAACCAAGTACTTATTGATCGAGTATCCCTGATCGGCACGTTTATGGATTGGGCTTCCACTACCCGTCGTGAAGGTTTGCTTGCACTGGAATCAAAAGTAGAAGAGATTGACGATCAGTTCCTTCGTGGCGGTATGCGTATGATTATCGACGGCAACGATCAGGAATTTGTAAGTGATGTACTCATGGAAGATATTCACGCTACAGAGGAGCGCCACCGTGGCGGTGCCTTGATCTTCGCTCAGGCGGGGATGTACGCACCCACGCTCGGGGTTCTCGGGGCCGTTGTAGGTCTCATCGCAGCACTTGCCGATCTCAGTGACATGGAGAAACTCTCCCATGCGATTGCGGCAGCCTTTATCGCAACACTCCTTGGTATATTTAGTGGTTACGTGTTATGGCACCCGATGTCGAACAAGCTGAAGCGGATGTCCAAGCAAGAAATGGAGATCAAGCTGATGATGGTTGAAGGATTGTTATCCATACAATCTGGCGTCTCCACCATTGCCATCAACCAAAAGTTATCCGTATTCCTGACACCTTCCGAACGTAAACAACTGGAAGAGAAGGAGGGATCATCAGGTGAAAAAGGCTAAAAAGCACGAACCACATGAAGAACATATAGACGAAAGCTGGTTGCTTCCCTATTCTGACTTGATGACTTTGTTGCTTGCCCTGTTTATCACGTTGTTCTCCATGAGTTCACTTGATGCAGCCAAGTTCGAACAGATGGCTTCCGCTCTAAGCAGTGCATTGAATGGGGGCTCCGGTATTCTGGATCATACGTCCATGAATCCGGATACGCCAGGTGCCGATCTGGGCAAGAACAAACAGGAACCTACAGAAATCACCAAGAAAACACCAGCTCAAATTACGGATGCACAGATGGCTCAAAAAGAACAGGAAGATCTGGAGAAGCTCAAAAAACGGCTTGACCAGTATATCTCGAAGAACGGGCTTTCAGACCAGTTGAACACCAAGCTGAACCAGTCTGAATTGAAGATCACCATCAGTGATAACGCCCTGTTCTCCTCAGGCCGAGCAGATGTGAAGCCTGAATCACGCTCCCTGGCCAAAGCGATTTCAAGCATGCTGCAGGAGTTCCCTGAATATGAAGTAGTCGTATCCGGTCATACCGATAATATTCCCATTTCGAACAACCAATATAAGGATAACTGGGATCTGAGTGCAGATCGTGCGCTCAACTTCCTCAAAATCCTGTTGCTGAACACACAATTGGATCCTTCCAAATTCACACCTAGTGGTTATGGAGAGTATCACCCGATTGCCAGCAATGACACCAATACCGGACGGGCACAGAATCGCCGTGTAGAGGTGTCTATCATTCGGAAGTATCAAAGTAACAATACGAATGTAAAAGCCGTTGGCGAAGGAAACTAGAAGCCTGCTGCGATGCATCAAACAAAAGACCGTTCTCCAGATACAAGGAGAACGGTCTTTTCGTGTATATATCTTTATGCTGGGTTTATCTTTACATTTTATCTCTATATCGTTTAAATCAGTTAGAGCCGAATTCCACTATTCCAGTGAATAGTCCAAGAGACCGCCCAGCTCTGCTTTTTCAGCGGCGGTAAGCTCTCTCCAAGAACCTGTCGCCATTTCTCCAAGATGGATATTCATGATCCGAACCCGCTTCAGCTTACGAACCTCGTAACCAAAAGCACTACACATCCGCCGAATTTGGCGGTTCTTTCCTTCGGTCAAGATAATACGGAACACACGATCCGTCATCCGGGTCACGGTACAAGGCAGTGTCATTTCACCCAAAATCTTAACCCCGGTGCTCATGCCTCTAAGGAAACTTGGCGTTACAGTTCGATCAACCGTGACGATATACTCTTTCTCATGGCGTCCCTCTGCTCTTAGAATCCGGTTGACGATATCTCCGTCATTGGTCATCAGAATTAAACCTTCCGAGTCCTTATCCAGACGTCCAATTGGGAAGATACGTTCATCGTGCCCGACAAAATCAACGATATTGCCCTGAATATGCTGCTCCGTTGTGCTCGTGATCCCAATCGGTTTGTTCAGAGCAATATATACATGTTTTCTCTTTTCCTTGATCGGCTTGCCATTGATGCGTACATCGTCGCCTTCTTCTGCCTGACTGCCCAGTTCAGCCTTAACTCCATTAATGGTTACTTGACCACTATCCACCAACTTGTCGGCTTCACGCCGGGAGCAATAACCTGTTTCACTAATAAATTTATTAATACGCAAAAGGTAATCTCACCTCATCTATTTCTCTTCATCTGTAATTGGTTCATCCGTTACCCGATCTGCCTCAATAACCTCCGGTAGTTGCTCGGATGCAGGCAGTTCAATGATAACCGTTGTTCCCTTGTTCATGACGCTTTTAATATCCATCATGCCCTTATGTGATTGAATAATGCGCTGACTGACCATCAGGCCAAGTCCTGTCCCAGACTCCTTATTTGTAAAGAAGGGCTCGCCTAGCTTGGGCATCATCTCTTCCGGATTCCGATCCCTTCATCCCTGATCTCAATTCTGACACGTTGCGACTGCTCGTCATGCTTGAGCTTGATGTGGATGCTTCCTCCATTTGGCATGGCCTCCATACCGTTTTTCAGCAAATTGATGAATACCTGCTTCAACTGATTCTCTTCACAGTGTACCATAGCTGAATCGGTTGAGGCACGCAGTACAAATTCTACACCATGCAGATGTGCCTGGCTATCCAGTAACGAGATGACATCGCCGAGAATAAAGCGAATATCCCGATTCTGAAAATGAACCGCCTGCGGTTTCGCCAGAATAAGAAACTCACCCACAATAAGGTTGATGCGATCCAGCTCCGATAACATCAGATCCAGATGACGATGATTCAGCTTATTGCTCTCTTGCTGTAATTGTAGGAATCCGCGCAGCGTGGTCAGTGGATTACGAATCTCATGCGCCACGCCTGCTGCAAGCTGCCCCACGGTTGTAAGCTTCTCAGAGCGTCTGAGCAGCTCTTCCATCCGATTACGACTTGTAATATCCCTGGAGACACTTATAAGCGCGGTAATCTCTCCAGCCTCGTCTCGTACCGGAGCCGTACTGACACTGACCTCTACCCGAGTCCCGTCTTTCTTCATCCAGGTGGTTTCGTTCGACGTAATGGACATTCCCTCAACGAGTTGGGCATGCTGGCGTTTCATTTCTTCTTCTGCCTCTGGCGGGATGATCTTCAGATTACGACCTTCCACCTCACGGCTTCGAAAACCATATAATTGTTCAAATGCCCGGTTAACCCGCAGCACTTTCCCTTCAAGATCCGTAATGTGAATGGCATCCGCAGTCTGATTGATAATGGATTCCAGATGCTCTTTCACCGCCCGATTCTCTTCATACATTTGTTTCAGACGGCTCGTATAATGGCCCAAATTCCGAATCATGGCATTAATTCGATTGGCCAGTTGGCCAAGCTCGTCTTTCCTCCGTACTTTCAGACGAAAGTCAAAGTGTCCATCTGCTACATCATTCACTTTGCCAAGTATGGATTGGATCGGTCGCGTAATATAACCTGCGAGCAAATAACTGCCAAAGATCACGATCTCCAGCAAAACCAGAGATATCGAGGCATGGCTCACCAGCTGCTCTGATACCATGGAGGATATTTGCTTATAGTCCATGACAATACTGATTACATAGGAAGACTGATTGGGTGTGAAAATGGGAATAAAACTCTTCAGTACCTTCTGTTCGTGCGTTTCACTGACAAAGGATACGTTTTGCCCTGTTCGAATGGCGCGCACTACAGCACGATGATCCTCATCCGTAGAACCATACTGGTATGTGCCAAAACGAATCGGTCTGTTATTCAACTTGCTAAAGTTCGAATCTCTTCCGTCGTCACCCATGTTCGGGCTGCCGAAAGTCAACGGATTGATGCCTGTAATCTCCAGAATGGAGGGATTGACCTCACGAATTTTATTCAAAATCTCATCCGGACTAGAGATTTTCACATAGTCATCAACTTCCGTATTATTATAGAAGGGATTGATTATGTAGTTTCTCTTTCCATCATGGTAGTAACCCCAGATATCAATATCCGAAGGACTGGATGTCGAATATTCGAATCCATCTGACCAGAAATGCTCCAACTTCTGCCCCTGGGGGATCGTTACCTGCTGTTTTTCAAACAGCTGCTTAAAGGCCTGATACCAATACGTCATGGATTTGGTGGACAACCCGATCTCTCTCGGATCGGAAGAACGGCTAACCACAATGTCATCATCCGTCTGCTCCATCAACGATATATGTGAGACGCCGACCTTCTGACTCAAGCGAACAAGTTCTTCATTTGTGATATTATTAATATCCGAGTCCAATTCTTCCGCTGCCATGACAGCAGCAAGCCACAGATTGTTGCCAATCTGTCGTTTTACATAATCCGAACTGTATTGATTCTGTTCGACAGCAATTGCGATCTGCTTTGCAGTGAGCACCATCTTGGTTTCACTGTCCTGCCTCAGATTCTCTTCTGTAGTATAATAACTCAGTGCGATATTCAACACTAAAATAACGAGCACTGAGCACGACATAATCATGGATAATTTCGTTTTAATAGACAAGTTTTTTTGTTCACCTCTCGGCTTGTACCCTCTGGCGATATATGGCAAAACCTATCTCCATCATAACGCTTGTATGTCTTTTTGAAAAGGATATTCGACCTGTGTCCAAAAGTTACCGAATGACTGAAAAGCTCGAAATTCGTTGTTTTTTGCATTTTCGAACTCTACAATGAAATTAATCACTATTTTTATCCACATACCCACAGGCTTGTGGATAGTTTGTTTATAACTATGTGAGCAACTCTATGTTTATCCACATTTCTATACACAACATGTTAACAACCCGAATGCCTGTTCGCTGAATAAATGCTTTTTGGAAGGAGTTATATTGTAATGAACGACCATTCTCTCCAGCCCGATTTTGAGAATTTATCTGAGGAGGCCCAACATGAGCACTGGATGCGGGCGGCCATTGCTGAGGCCTACAAGGCCGAGGCTCTTGGAGAAGTGCCTATCGGAGCTGTAATTGTGCAACATAACCGCATTATTGGCCGAGGATACAATCTGCGTGAAACTACACTGGATTCCACCGCCCATGCAGAGATGGTAGCTATTCGTCAGGCCAGCGAGACTATTGGAGCTTGGCGTTTGTTGGATTGTTCTCTGTACGTCACCCTGGAACCTTGTCCGATGTGTGCAGGTGCAATCGTACAATCCAGGGTCCCCCGTGTAATCTTTGGTACGGCTGATCCCAAGGCAGGTTGTGCAGGTACACTGATGAACCTGCTACAGGAGCCTCGTTTTAACCACCGCACCGAGGTGATCCCGGATATCCTTCAACCTGAATGCTCCACGATGCTAACTCAATTTTTCAGACGTCTGCGTCAAAAATAAAAGTAGTCACCGACTACAAACATCCCCATTGGAAAGGAAGTGTGCTGCAATGGCATTAACACTCTATGATACAGCCAATGGCATAAGCCTTCGGCTGCTTACACCTCAGGACACACAGTCCTATCTGGACCTGATTCAGATTACACGTGTTCCATACCAGGCTGTAGAACCCTTGCGAGACGATGAATTCTATACATTGAATGCTCAGACTCGACGGATTGAGGATCGGGTAAAAGCAGCTGAAGAAGGTACAGGATACCAATTTGGAATCTATACCATTAAAGACAGCCTGTTGATTGGACAAGTAAGTCTTAACAATGTCGTACTGGGCGTTGCCAATTATGCTGATATGGGTTACTTTATCCATCCGGATTATCAGGGCGGTGGACGAATGACAGCAGCAGTTAAACTGGCCGTAGCTTATGGCTTCCGGGCGTTGAAGTTAAATCGGGTTCAGGCTGCGGTATTGCCCTCCAACAAAGGTTCACAGCGCGTATTGGAGAAGAACGGATTCCAGTTGGAAGGTATTGCCCGCAAATACCTCAAGATCAACGGAAAATATCAGGATCATCAGATCTATGCTGTACTTGCTGAGGACTTGGGTGAACTTGCGAATTAATTAAATTAGAAGCTCCACCACAAAGCTGTCTGTATCCCAATTCAAGACGATACAAATTCAATATTCAAAACCGCACTACCCTATTCATGTAGGAGAGTGCGGTTTTATTTATATGGATCACCAGCCACAATTCAAAGTCAAAGATCAATCATTCTGCGGATATCCCCTCTTACGCTGTCTAACATAAAAAACCGCCTGTATCCAAGCGGAAGGAGATGATCCTTCACTTGAATTACAGACGGTTTGAATTCAGCGAGATTAGTATCCGTATGAAGCGTTCATCAGTTCTTCGAACTCTTGCATGGTAATTACATCATCGCCAGATGGGATGTTGATTTTGAATGCTGCTTTTTCGTTAATCTTAGTGTACGTATTGGAACCGGTAAACGCCAATTTCACTTCGTCTTTCGAATCTTCTGGCTTGATCAGCACATCAGCGACCATCTTCTGATACACAGGGAAGTCGTTTTTGTCTAATGCGAAATCAATGTTGAATTGGTTGATTGTCAGAACATCTTTCAATTTATCCAAGTCTTTAGCCATTTCAGCCTGATCTGCTTCAGTGATTTTCAAATCTTCTTTAGCTTTGTCGATATCAGCCTGATCCATTTGCAGCATTTCACGATATTCCTCTTTGGACAGAATATCCAATACTTTAGGCATAGCTTTTGTTACCAGTACAGTAACGGCTTCTTTCACATTGTCATTATTCACTGTGAATTGTACAACCTGTTTCGCATCTACACCTTCAGGAAGCTGTGCATCTTTGGTGTCCAGGTTTTTGAAGAATTTAGCTTGGTCGTACTCGCTCAGTACCGCGTCCATAACTTCATTGCTCAGCTTTTGGGTTTTGGCTGCATCCATAGCATTCGGGTTCCATTCCGTACCCTCTTGCTCGGCCAGTTCTTTCAGATCCAGCTCCAGGAACTTGCCAACAACATTCTCCGGCATCGGGAAGAAAGGAATATTCGGCACTTTCACATAAAGTTTCTCTGCCGTCATCACCATCGGAATGTTAAAGGTCATGCCCATGTCGCCTTTAAGTTCAATGCCAAGAGTCATCTCTGTCTGCATTGGCTCACTTTGGTATACACCTGTTACATTCAACTGAGCATCCTTCAACATGCTCATAAACTGAGTCATGGTCGGATCAGTCTGTGAAGCATCCGCAGGTTTATAGCTCAATTCATTAATAGTGAAGTTAGAACTCATTTCATACGAAGTCAGTTTGGAAGCATTGGCCGCAGCCGTCTTCAATGCCTCTTTCGGTTCCTGCTTGCTGCTACATGCTGTCAAGGCCATAGATACGGTCAACAGCAACGTAAGAAGAAGCGCCCCCATACGTTTAGTCATTTGTTTCTCTCCTCTCGTGATAACCCCAAAAAAAGTAATTCAATATCAATGATATACCATATCACCAGATACTGAAACCTAATTTGGGAAAATTGTGATCTTTCCTCTTTAAAATGGCTACAAAGACCTATGTGAGGTTTGGGATTCAGCATGTGCATGTCTTTATATATGTATGAATACGCAAAAGCCCCCTGTTAGGTAACAAGGGACTTGTGCGTGATTTGGTTTCTTCTAAATTAACCTTGGGGATTCAAATGATCCACATGATTTTGATTTTTCACTTTTTTGGAACCGGATAACGGTTCCTGCATGGAAGAGCGTTTGGATGAATGACGATGCTGTTCGGATGCTTGCGCTTCCGGTACGGGAATTGTTTTTGGTTTGCTCATAGTATTGCCCCCTCATCATTGTTAGGAATGGGATGGGTCCCTATCTTCCGTTTTGTCATGATTCAGTGCATCCTGATGACGGCGATCATTAATATCTTGTTGAATCTGCTGGGCATGATGACTGTTTACTACTGGTTGCTCCAGATCATCGACTACATTTTGCAGGTTTTTGTCCACTCCCGCTTTGGCTTTAGTCAATTGAGTTCACTCCTTCAGATTTCAGGCTATTGTCTCGTCTGGGATTGTAACGACTGGGCGCATTCGTGGATGTGACGTGTATAATCGTGAGCCAGTTCCTGAATCGGCTCTGTACGCTCATCTGTCGTTCGCCCATCCCGTTCCACATCAATCAGCTGTACACTGACTTCACGGGAATCGACATATGCACATTTGAAATCAAAAGAATACATTTCGTGACCTGCTGTCGCAATGTGTATCCGAATGGCCTGCTGATCGGCTTCATCCGCCATCACTTGAGCCTGATCGCCAACATTCAAGACTTGAGGCAAACGCTCTTGCCAAGCCCCTACAAGCTCTGTCTGATCAATATTTAACTCGCGGTTCATCTTACCACCTCCACTCCTATAAAGTGCGGCGATGAAGATGTTTTTATACATTTCAGCGTTATTGAAAAAATAACGTGTTACGGCGTAACGTATACATCCGGCACCAACCTGTATGCTCAGGGCGTTAAATGAATTCACAACGCAAAAAAGGACTCGAGCGAGATCGCTCGAATCCTTGTTATAAGTGTAGTATGGCGGAGAGGGTGGGATTCGAACCCACGTGGAGTTGCCCCCTAACGGTTTTCAAGACCGCCCCGTTATGACCGCTTCGGTACCTCTCCAGGGAATTAACTTTTATAAACTTGCCACGAAAAATATCATACCACATCTCAACATCATAATGCAACCTTTTTATATTATATTTGATAATTTATATCGGACACAACCTCAGTTTATACAAAAGACTCCCATCCGCCACTTTGAAATGACGGATGGAATCTGTATTCCTCTCGATGAGGAGGGTTAATTAACTCTTAAGAGCGACGTGCAATCACACTTGTGCCGCCCATATAAGGACGCAATGCTTCTGGGATGACAACCGTACCATCTTCCTGTTGATAGTTCTCCAGGATAGCGGCTACTGTTCGTCCAACAGCCAATCCTGAACCGTTCAATGTGTGCACAAATTCCGGTTTGGCTTTTGGCTCTCTACGGAAACGGATATTGGCACGACGTGCCTGGAAATCCTCACAGTTAGAGCAGGAAGAAATCTCACGGTAGGTGTTGCTCTCAGGTAACCATACTTCGATATCATACGTTTTAGCTGAAGTGAAGCCCATATCTGCGGTACACAATGTCAGAACGCGATAAGGCAATCCCAATAATTGAAGTACACGCTCCGCATTTTGAGTCATTTGCTCCAGTTCTTCATACGAAGTCTCCGGAGTAGAGAGTTTAAGCAGCTCTACTTTGTTAAACTGATGCTGACGAATCAAGCCGCGTGTATCCCGTCCAGCCGAACCGGCTTCAGAGCGGAAACAAGAGCTGTATGCCACAAAGTGCTTAGGTAACTGATCTACATTCAGAATCTCTTCGCGATGATAGTTCGTTACCGGAACTTCAGCAGTAGGGATCAGGTAATATTCGGTATCTTTCAACTTGAACAGGTCTTCCTCGAACTTAGGCAGTTGACCTGTTCCAAACAAGCTATCCCGATTAACGATGTATGGAGGCAGAATCTCTTCATATCCATGTTGATCGCTGTGCAGATCCATCATGAAGTTGATCAATGCACGTTCCAGACGGGCACCCAGCCCTTTATAAAAGGTAAAACGAGATCCTGTTACTTTGGCTGCAGCTTCAAAATCAAGGATATCAAGATCCTGAGCAATTTCCCAGTGGGCTTTTGGTGCAAAAGCAAATGACTTGGGCTCTTCCCAACGACGGATCTCAACATTGTCGTCTTCAGAAGCTCCAACAGGTACACTTTCGTTAGGAATGTTCGGAATCGCCATGGTAAGATCATTGATCTTCACTTCAAGTTCCCGAACTTCTTCGTCCATGGCTTTGATACGATCAGACACTTCACGCATCTCCACAATCAGATCATCAGCATTCTCGCGGTTCTTCTTCAGTCTAGCAACTTCCGCAGAGACCGTATTCCGACGGCTTTTCAGCGTTTCACTCTCTTGAAGCAATTCCCGACGCTTGGCATCCATCTCGGTAAATCCAGCGATAAGATCCAGCGATTTGCCACGTTTAGTCAATGCTTCTTCTACACGTGCATACTCATTCCGCAATATTTTCACATCAAGCACGATATACCCCTCCTAAATAACCCCACGTAGTGAAGCCTTATGTTTAATCGAATCTCAAAACTCTACTGTGTATACCTTACTATATACTTATCGGAATCTGTAACCACAAAAACAACCTATGTCCCCCGTGTGACCCTCAGCTGCGATTCCCGCTATGAAGCAGATACAGGCAACATCAGGCATCCGTTCAGATGCAACTGCCAATCAGCGGCCTTACAAGGCTACTGGGGAAGTGATCCGATGACCGGGAGATCATAGGTTGTACATCATACACTATTTAAGGTCCACCGTGTGTTTGTAGGTCTTGGCCATGTCTACAAAATAGGCATGCAGACGATAGTCGTCCGTCAACTCCGGGTGATACGAACAAGCCAGCAAGTGTCCCTGCCGAGCTGTTACTATCTCATCCTTGTAGGTGGAGAGAACCTCCACCTGGTCTCCCACACTCTCAATTAAGGGAGCCCGGATAAACACAGCTCTCACCGTTTCCTCAATGCCTTTGACCGGCAAGTCTGTTTCAAAACTTTCTCTCTGCCGTCCAAATGCATTTCGGGATACAGTCATATCCATTAGCTCCAAATGAGCTTCTTCCTGTCCTGTAATATGCTTAGCCATAACGATTAAGCCAGCACAGGTACCAAATACCGGTTTGCCCTCAGCAGCAAACGCTCGAATAGCATCCATAAACCCATACTTACGCATCAGTTTGCCAATCGTTGTACTCTCCCCGCCAGGAAGGATAAGACCATCCAGATCGTTCAACTGCTGAACCTGTTTGATAGCCACTCCTTCTGCTCCAGCGCGTTCAATACTCCGTATATGCTCTGTGACAGCCCCTTGAAGTGCTAAAACGCCGATCTTCATTTGCACATTCCCCTTCTCTTACCAGCCGCGATCTTTCATACGCTCGAAAGGTGCAAGTGTGGATATCTCTATGCCCTTCATCGGTGCTCCAAGATCTTGGACACTTCGGCCCGTAATGTATGTGTCGTTCATGCCTTAAATAGAGCCATTAGCCGCTCCACCCAGTAAATGAACATTGGAGTTTTTTGCTTCATTATACGTGAATTCTAACTTGATATTTTACCGGAAAAAGTGTAAATATACAATCCATCCGGTCGGAATAACTTGTATTTTCTCAATGATATGACCACATAAGCATCATATTCATGATCATACTCTTTTTCAAGAAGTACGCTATGGGCTAAAACAGGTTTTTGATTCCGTCAAAGAGATCCACTAAGAAATCCTTCACAGCACGGAAGAACAACCGGAACCATCCGCCTTTATCTGCTTCTTCCGCGGTGATCAAGTTCACTGTTTTTTCCTGAGGCTCAATTCCATCTGCTTTGTACGTGTACGTTACTGTGCCAACCTTCGTACCTGCCTTGATTGGTGCTACCAACTTGTCAGCCTCAGTTACGTTGGCTTTGAACGTCACATCCAGGTTCTGAGTACCTTTGGGTACAACGAAACTTACCGCATTATCGGTTACGACAGGAACGGTTGTTTCTTTACCTTTTTTCAAAGGTACAGCTTCCCACCCTGTCACTTTGGTTTTGCCTGCAACAGCCTGCTTCACTTCAAAGTTGTTAAATCCAAAGTCCAATACCTTTTTAGTTTCTCTGAAACGTGCGGATTCCGAATCTGTGCCCATAACGACACTAATCAGACGCATCCCGTTACGTTCCGCCGTACCTGTAAAGTTATTACCTGCGTTCGTGGTATGGCCTGTTTTCATTCCATCCAGACCTTCATAGGCATAGCTTTTGAAATTGGTTATATTTTTATTCGCTTCCAGCATCCAGTTATAATTGATAATTGGGGCTTTATCGTTAGGACGGAACTTATAGGATTGAATCGTTGTAAAATCTTTGTAGTCCGGGTGGTCCATGATGATATATCTGCACAGAATCGCAGCATCCAGTGCGGACATCACTGTTTCTTTGTCTTCAGCTGGACGGAAGTCCGCAGGCATATCTGCTCGATCGAGACCGGAAGAGTTGATGAAGAACGTATCCTTCATGCCCATGCGCTTCGCTTCCTCATTCATCATTTTCACGAAATCTTCTTCCGAACCTGCAACATATTCAGCCAAAGCAACCGTAGCGTCATTGGCAGAACCAACAGCCATGGCAATATAAAGATCCTTAACTGTGTGTTGGTCACCTTCCGCGAGGAAAATACGTGATCCGACACTTTGTGCAGCATTCTTTTTAACAGTTACAATATCGTCCCAACCGAATTTTCCCTGTTTGACTTGTTCGGCGACAATGTACTCTGTCATCATTTTGGTCATACTCGCAGGTGGCATGGCTTTATCCGCATCGACATTGAGCAGAACCTGACCCGTTGATGCCTCCATGAGCACTGCTGATCTAACTTCGAGCCCAAGTGAGTCTACCCCAGGAACCTGTACCGCTTTCTCCGTCTTTGTTGTTGTTGCTGCAGCAGTCAGAACCTGACCGGAGTTATTCGCAGCAGCCATGACCGGCATTACTGCAGACATGCAAAGCATGTTAATTAGCATTACCGAGGCTACGCTCTTTTTGAGCATTTGGCGTTTCTTCTTATTCATGTGTTTGGCTTTCAATGATGAATACTCCCTTCGTTCCAAAGCATTGTTAATTGCTTCAGTGCAGCTTATGCTGCGATTTTCTTGTTCCCTAACCTGTGCAATGATGTGTAAGAGGTGTGGTATATGCGCTATATCGAACAAGCAATATTATTGCTTCTAAAGTTCGTTATCGATTGTCACTTAGTCCGCATTTTGCGAATGCTTATGTAAAAGGACGTCCGCGCTCTGTGTAGCTGCCAGTCTTTCTGGCATTCCATTTGCTTTTCAAAACCATATTCATAGATTCACGTCAAATAGCCGCCGTAACGCCTTAATCCAACCTGGGATCGTCACCGCTTGTTCTATTCTATCACAGGGGTATCTGCAAAAAAAGACAGACCCGGTGAAAATCACCGAGCCTGTCCTGGAAATGATTAACTCTCTTCCGATTACAACGAGTAGTTAGGTGCTTCTTTTGTGATCTGTACATCATGCGGATGACTTTCACGCAGACCTGCACCTGTAATGCGAATAAAACCAGTATCGTTCCGAAGCTGCTCCAGGTTGCTTGTACCGCAGTAACCCATACCGGAACGCAGACCACCGATCAGTTGGTGAATGGTATCAGACAATGGACCTTTGTAAGCGACACGGCCCTCAATTCCTTCTGGAACCAGTTTCTTGTCATCATCCTGGAAGTAGCGGTCTTTACTGCCCTGTTTCATTGCCGCCATTGAACCCATACCACGATAAACTTTGTAGCTACGTCCTTGGAAGATCTCTGTCTCCCCTGGGCTTTCCGCTGTGCCGGCAAACAAACTTCCCAGCATTACTGCGTGTGCACCTGCAGCCAGTGCCTTCGTAATTTCACCGGAATATTTAATTCCGCCGTCCGCGATAATTGGAACTCCATATTCACGTGCCACTGTTGCACAATCGTACACAGCAGTTACTTGAGGTACACCAATACCAGCGATAACGCGTGTTGTACAGATTGAACCTGGACCAATACCCACTTTGACTACCGAAGCCCCTGCTTCAATCAGGTCACGAGTGGCTTCACCAGTAGCGACGTTACCTGCAACGATGGTCAAGCTAGGGAAACGTTCACGAAGCTGACGCACAGCTTCAATGATATTGATGTGGTGTCCATGAGCCGAGTCTACCGTAATCAAGTCCACACCAGCTTGTACCAAAGCATCTGCACGTTCAAATGTATCTTTGGAAATACCAATTGCTGCACCAACCAGCAAACGTCCTTGAGCATCTTTGGCTGCATGAGGGAATTGAATGGCTTTCTCAATATCTTTAATGGTGATAAGACCTTTCAACGTGTTCGTCTCATCAACTAATGGAAGTTTCTCAATTTTGTGCTTCTGAAGGATACCTTCAGCCTCTTGCAGTGTAGTGCCTACAGGAGCGGTAACCAGATTTTCACGAGTCATGACTTCGCTGATTTTGATGCCATAATCATGAATAAAACGCAAATCCCGGTTGGTCAAAATACCTACCAGCTTCTGGTCTCCTTCAATAATGGGTACACCAGAGATCCGATATTTCGCCATAACTTCTTCTGCGTCAGACACCAGGTGATCTGCTGTCAGTGAGAATGGATTCGTAATAACACCGCTCTCCGAACGCTTAACACGATCTACTTCTTCAGCCTGTTGTTCAACAGACATATTTTTATGAATGATACCGATACCGCCTTCACGTGCAATGGCAATAGCCAAAGTCGCTTCAGTTACCGTATCCATACCCGCACTGATCAAAGGAATGTTTAACTTTACACTATCGCTTAAGCGAATAGATACATCTACTTCTTTAGGCAGTGTCTCGGATTTCCGTGGCACTAGCAATACATCATCAAAGGTGAGGCCTTCCTTACCAAATTTATCTTCCCACACGCAAGTGTTCCTCCTTATGTTTGCTCAGCTTTACGGTCCAAAACCCGAAGATTCCAGGCTGTATTTTACGCCGAAAATACGTTTTCTGAAAAATTTATTATTGCCATCTTAGCAAAGCGATATTTAGACTGTCAAGGAAAAGTACTTGGTTATATAAGGTGTGTTGTCTCATGAATACAACTGTTTTTCTCATGAGGACAAGTGTAATCAATATAACCTATAAACGTCCACTCAGATCGGATGACGTTTATCTTTTACTTAGTCATTTAGGCTATGCAATTGATGTATTCACATTACTTTCTATACCTCAACTATTCATTTATATATAAATAAAAACCACCACCGAATAACATCGGCAGTGGTTCTTTGCTTGGCGGCGTCCTACTCTCCCAGGACCCTGCGGTCCAAGTACCATCGGCGCTAGAGG
>NZ_JBQCJX010000011.1:0-62739 GCF_051967555.1 Paenibacillus sp. SAF-068 | reverse complement strand
TCCCGAACACGACCGTTAAGCCCTCTAGCGCCGATGGTACTTGGACCGCAGGGTCCTGGGAGAGTAGGACGCCGCCATGCGAAGAACCACTGCCGATGTTATTCGGTGGTGGTTTTTATTTGTTTATTTTAGAGGATGCGAAAGCATCTCTTATTTGACTTTGTGGGAATCCTCTGACACACTCTAAGGGGTACATATATCAGATATCAGGCCATGACCTGGATTGATAATAACTCTAGCGAATGGGGTGTAGGGACAACATGGAAATTCAAAAATTGACGGTAGATGATTTTGAACCGGCGATGGCACTCTCTGAATATGCTTTTCAAGTAGTAATGAGCGATGAACAAAAGGAAAATCGACGGAGTCAATTTTCGTCACAGGATATATGGGGTGTATATGAGGACGGGCAGCTAGGAGCTAAACTTCACATTATTCCTTTTCAAACCTATATTCATGGTAGATCGTTCGAGATGGGCGGTATTGCGGGTGTAGCCACCTGGCCAGAGTATAGACGTAAAGGCTGGGTAGCGGGTCTGCTGAAGCATGCGTTGGAAGAAATGAATCGTAACAAACAAAGCATATCGTTCTTACATCCGTTCTCTTTTGGTTTCTATCGGAAGTACGGATGGGAGACGTATGTTGAATTTAAACGATATAAAGTGCCTACAGCTCATTTGCCTTCGAAAAAAGCGACACCTGGCACGATCCGGCGCGGCGATCCGGACCTGAGCATACTAAAGGAAGTATACAGTGCTTACGCTGAGCGCTATAACGGAACCTTGGTCCGGGATGATGCGAGATGGGAGAACTCCGTTCTTGTGAATGGATCCAGCCAAAAGGCTGTATATTACGACGAAGCTGGTGCAGCACAAGGTTATCTTTTATATGAAGTTAAGGAAAATAAGTTTACCATTAAAGAGATCATCCATCTGAACGAAGAGGCTAGGCAAGGTCTGTGGACGTTTATTGCTAACCATGATTCCATGATACAGGAAGTTACGTTGCAGGCGCCTGCCAGTGATACGCTTGCCTTCCAATTGGATAACCCACGCATTCAGCAGGAGATTGTACCTTACTTTATGGCACGCATCGTTAGTGTGGAGCAGTTTATATCCCAGTATCCATTTGCAAGCCAAGACTCACCGGTGCAGATCGTTCTAGAGGTAGAGGATACCCACGCTCCGTGGAATGAAGGAGTATGGCAATTAAATGTGGCGATGAACGGAACGGCGTCCATATGGAAAACTTCGGAGCCAATTACAGATGATCAGACCATTAAGGTAGATATTCAAGCTCTCACTGCGATGCTGATGGGATATCGCAGACCAACGGAAATGGCACAAATCGGAAGAGTTCACGGACCGAATACAGTAATCCAGGCTTTGGAACAAGCAATTCCCAAAAGGGAAACCTATTTACTCGATTTCTTCTGATTATTCTTCCCCACTACTCCATTTAAGTTAATTATCTTGAATAGAAATACGGCGTGATCGAAAGACAAATGGACTTCTCCAGCAATTTTGGAGAGGTTTTTTTGTGTCTGGGGAATATTTCGTGTAAAATCGTAAAAAATGAATAGTGACCCCACTTGGCAAACCCACAAAATATGCTATAATGTATATAAAGTCAAAGAAAGTCAAAGTCAACTAAAGGTTTAATACTTAAGTAGCTTTCTTTCAACAATCTGATGCATGATCGCCAATATGCGGGGTCATTTCATTAGTGGATTAAGGGAATATTAAAGGACCTTCGTGCTTCCTTCACTCTCCTGACGACACCTGTGGAAGCAAAGATTCGCTGTTTGCTTGATTGGTTAAATGGGTAGAGAAGGTGTACTCTGTGGGGGCGTGTGGGTCCTTATTGACTTAACGTTTCAGACAGTGGAGGATGATTGGATGCGTAATATCTCTGATATTATCGAACGATATCTGAAGAGTATTTTGCATGAAAGTCCCGAAGGAATGGTTGAAATTCAGCGTAATGATCTGGCAGATCAATTCTCATGTGTACCTTCCCAGATCAATTATGTCATCAGCACACGTTTTACCCTTGAGAAGGGATACCTAGTTGAGAGTAAACGTGGCGGTGGTGGTTATGTTCGCATACAGCGCATTGAATTACCGGCCCAATCAGCTCTGCATAATCATTTGCACCATAGTATTGGTGATGAGATCGGGCAGACAGCTGCTGAAGGTCTGATCTATCAATTGGAAGAAGCGCGTTTCTTGAGCAAACGTGAAGCCGGGTTGATGCGAGCTGCTGTATCTAGAGAGGTTATAATGGTCAAACTTCCTTACCGGGATCAAATTCGTGCCAGAATGTTGAAGGCGATGTTAATATCTTTGCTCGGTAAATGAAAACTATCGGGGTCAAAGGAGGTACATCAATATGCTGTGCCAAGAATGCAATAAACGTCCGGCGACACTTCATTTTACGAAGATCGTAAATGGGGAGAAGACGGAATTCCATATTTGTGAGTCTTGTGCCCGTGAAAAAGGGGAAATGATCCCTGGAACAGCAGGCGGGTTTTCCATTCACAACTTGTTGTCAGGGTTGCTTGATTTTGATCCAGCTGGCAAAAGTGGGTCGGCAGGAACACCACCTGCAAAAGCACTTCAGTGTGAAGAGTGCGGTATGACGTATTCACAATTCAGCAAAATAGGCCGATTCGGCTGCAGTTCATGTTATAAATATTTTGACAGCCGTCTGGACCCGTTGTTCAAGCGGGTTCATGGGAGTACGTCCCATGTAGGCAAAGTGCCTGCACGAGCTGGTGGTCGCATCAAGGTGAAACGGCAAATCGCTGATCTGAAGCGTGAGCTCCAGGAAAGCATCACCCAAGAGGAATTTGAAGAGGCGGCTCAGATTCGTGACCAGATTAGAGAACTTGAAAAAGGAATAGCTCAGGAGTAAAGTTTGTCATGAGTAGGAGGAATGCGTAATGCCTAATCTGCGCTTTACAGAGAAGGCGCTCAGCGACTGGATGCGAAGTGATGCGGCTGATTCCGAAATTGTCATTAGTAGCCGTGTACGGATTGCGCGCAACCTTCAGCATGTTCCGTTTCCGATGCTGGCTTCCAATGAGCAATCGGAAGAGGTGCTGAATAAGCTGAGCGAAGTACTTCAATACGATGACGTTCATGCCTTTGGGGATTTCCACACGTTGGATCTAATCGATATTGACGAACTCGACAAACGGGTGCTGGTGGAGAAACATCTTATCAGTCCAAGTCTTGCGAATGAATCCAGGAATGGTGCGGTTATTCTCAGTGAGGATGAGTCTGTTAGTATTATGATTAATGAAGAGGATCATCTTCGTATCCAGTGCCTCTATCCGGGGTTCCAGGTGAAAGAAGCCTGGGAGAAAGCTTCTGCAATAGATGATGCTTTTGAAGCGCACGTGGATTATGCTTTTGATGATCGCAGAGGTTACTTAACCAGCTGTCCTACCAATGTAGGTACAGGTGTCAGAGCATCTGTCATGATGCACTTGCCTGCCCTGGTGATGACACAGCAGATTGGCCGTATTTTAACCGCAGTTTCCCAAGTGGGACTGACTGTAAGAGGGATATACGGTGAAGGCAGCGAGGCGATGGGGAACCTGTTCCAGATCTCGAACCAGATTACATTGGGACAGACCGAACAGGAAGTCATCGAGAACCTGCATGGTGTTGTGTTACAGATGATTGGTCATGAGCGTACAGCCAGAGAACGGTTAATTACGGATTCCAGACTTCGAATCACGGATCGTGTAATGCGTTCTTACGGCATATTGTCTCATGCAGCTATTGTGGATTCAAAGGAAGCTGCACAGCGATTATCGGATGTACGCCTTGGCGTGGATCTCGGCTTGTTGGATGGATTGTCTATCACGGTAATGAATGAGTTGAATGTGATGACACAGCCGGGATTTTTGCAGAAAACATTCGGGGAAGATATGCGCACTGATGAGCGTGACATCTATCGAGCCCAGTTGATTCGTGATACGATCAATGCAGCGAAGCAGTCCTAGCTCAGCCTGATATTGTATTGAATTATGGTTTCATGCCGCATTGCGGCGTTTATATAACTAGGCATGTACGAATGCCGAATGATTTTATTCGCAGCACGGCTGCAAACAAAAATGATATGAAGAATACGACGGTTAGTTTATAACATGACCCTCGTTTTATCCAAAACCATGGAGGTGCAGGAGATATGATGTTTGGAAGATTTACGGAACGGGCCCAAAAGGTGCTCGCACTCGCGCAGGAAGAAGCTGTCCGTCTCGGTCATAATAACATCGGTACTGAGCATATTTTGCTCGGCCTCATTCGTGAAGGCGAAGGCATCGCAGCCAAAGCACTGATCGGCCTGGGACTCGGATTGGAAAAAATTCAGGATGAAGTAGAAACGCTGATTGGCCGTGGCCAAGAGCAACCTACCAACATTGCATATACGCCACGTGCGAAAAAAGTAATTGAATTGTCTATGGATGAAGCTCGCAAATTGGGTCATACCTATGTAGGCACAGAACATATCCTGCTCGGATTGATTCGTGAAGGCGAGGGTGTTGCAGCACGTGTGCTCAATAACCTGGGTATCAGCCTGAACAAAGCACGTCAACAAGTATTACAGTTGCTTGGCAGCAGTGAAGCTGTATCCAGCCATAATGGGACACCTGCCAATGTCAGCACACCAACCCTGGACAGTCTGGCACGTGACCTCACGGCTTACGCAAGAGAGAATAACCTTGACCCAGTCATTGGACGTAGCAAAGAAATTGAACGTGTCATCCAGGTGCTCAGCCGTCGTACCAAGAACAACCCGGTATTAATCGGTGAGCCAGGTGTAGGTAAAACAGCGATCGCTGAAGGCCTTGCACAAAAAATCATTGCCAATGAAATTCCGGAAACATTGCGCGACAAACGTGTAATGACTCTGGATATGGGTTCAGTCGTTGCTGGAACCAAATATCGTGGTGAGTTCGAAGATCGTCTGAAAAAAATTATGGATGAGATTCGCCAAGCAGGTAACATTGTCCTGTTTATTGACGAATTGCATACATTGATTGGCGCAGGCGGAGCTGAAGGTGCCATCGATGCTTCTAACATTTTGAAACCGGCTCTGGCCCGTGGAGAATTGCAATGTATCGGTGCGACAACACTGGATGAATATCGCAAATACATCGAGAAGGATGCAGCGCTTGAGCGTCGTTTCCAACCGATTACTGTAGATCAGCCTTCTCCGGAAGAAGCAATTCAAATTTTGCACGGCTTGCGTGACCGTTACGAGGCGCATCACCGCGTGAAAATTACGGACGAAGCGATTGTACAGGCGGTTAAACTGTCTGATCGTTACATCACAGACCGTTTCCTGCCTGACAAAGCGATTGACCTGATTGACGAGGCGGGTTCCAAAGTAAGATTGAACTCTTACACGATCCCACCAAACCTGAAACAGCTGGAGAGCCGTCTGGAAGATATCCGCAAGGAAAAAGACGCAGCGGTTCAAAGCCAAGAGTTCGAAAAAGCAGCTGCTCTGCGCGATACGGAACAAAAAATCCGTGAAGAGCTGGATGTAACGAAGAACCAATGGAAAGAAAAACAAGGCCGCACGGATTCCGAAGTAACACCTGAGGATATCGCACAAGTGGTAGCCAACTGGACAGGAATTCCGGTGAACAAGCTGAAAGAAGAAGAGACACAGCGTCTGATGAATCTGGAATCCATTCTGCATGAACGTGTTATCGGCCAGGATGAGGCTGTGAAGTCTGTCAGTCGTGCGGTTCGTCGTGCACGTGCTGGGTTGAAAGATCCAAAACGTCCGATGGGTTCATTTATTTTCCTCGGTCCTACAGGGGTAGGTAAAACAGAACTTGCTCGTGCTCTGGCTGAAGCGATGTTTGGCGATGAAAATGCAGTCATCCGGATCGATATGTCCGAGTATGGTGAGAAGCATTCGACTTCCCGACTCGTCGGAGCGCCTCCAGGATATGTTGGATACGAAGAAGGTGGCCAGCTGACAGAGAAAGTTCGTCGCAAACCATATTCCGTTGTCCTGCTCGATGAAATCGAGAAAGCACATCCAGAAGTATTTAATATCTTGCTGCAAGTGCTTGAGGATGGTCGTCTGACGGATTCCAAAGGTCGCGTTGTTGACTTCCGGAATACGCTGATTATCCTGACATCCAACGTGGGTGCCGAAGCGATCAAACGTAACTCCACACTTGGCTTCACAGCAGTTGTGGATGCAGGTGCGGATTATGACAACATGAAGGGTAAAGTCATGGATGAGCTGAAGAAATCCTTCCGTCCAGAGTTCCTTAACCGGATTGATGAAATTATCGTATTCCACTCTCTGGAACAGAAACACATTGCAGAGATTGTTACGCTCATGAGTGAGGAGCTTCGCAAACGGCTGCGTGAATATGAAGTTGACTTCGAACTTACCGACAATGCCAAGGAATTCCTTGCCAAAGCCGGCTTCGATCCAGCTTACGGTGCGCGTCCGCTTCGTCGGGCAATCCAGAAGCATATCGAGGACAAATTGTCTGAAGAGTTGCTTACAGGCAACGTAACCAAAGGGGATTCATTACTCATTGACGAAGAGAACGGCGCACTGTCTGTAACGAAAAAAGACGTGGTAGTTCCTTCTAACGAGGAAATCGAAACCAAATAATATATATCAAGCTTTGGAGCTAACCTCCAGCTTATATTGATTCTTAATCCTTCTCGGCTTCGGCCGGGGAGGATTATTTGCATTTTGGACAGAAGACGGACATGATTATGGCTTGAACATGTGTAAAGTTTGCGATAATCCTTTACGAAAAATCTCAAACAATGGTAAACTTTTAGTAACCCTGCACGTCAGGGATTTTAGGCAAAATTCGTCGAATAATGCAAAATGCTGTTATAAAATTAAATTATAGGAGTGCTGAAGTGGCCAAAGTTAAAACCAAGTTTCAATGTACGGAATGCGGCTATGAAGCCCCCAAGTGGTACGGTAAGTGTCCGGGTTGTCAGTCATGGAATTCGATGGTGGAAGAGACAGAGACGGTTGTCAAAACACAAGGGAGAAATTCTCCCCTGTATGACAGTAAAGATAAACCGCTTCCTATCATAGATATAGATAGCGGTCAGGAACCGCGTGTACAGACTGGAATCGGAGAGTTGAACCGGGTATTGGGTGGCGGAATCGTTCCAGGTTCCCTCGTTCTGGTGGGCGGAGATCCTGGTATCGGTAAATCAACGTTGATGTTGCAGACTTCTCATGCGTTGACGCATTCGGGTTTGCGGGTGTTATATGTATCGGGAGAGGAATCCGTCAAGCAAACCAAATTGCGGGCAGATCGTCTCGGGGCGCTCTCTGCCGAGTTGTATGTGCTGTGTGAAACCAATATGGAACGTGTAGAGGAAGCGGTGGATCAGATCCAGCCGCATTTTCTTGTCATCGACTCCATTCAGACCGTATATCTTCCCGAAGTTACCAGTGCGCCTGGTAGTGTAGCGCAGGTAAGGGAATGTACATCAAGGTTCATGCGGATTGCCAAAGGGAGAGGCATTGCAACGGTTCTTGTGGGGCATGTTACCAAAGAAGGTGCCATTGCCGGTCCACGTATGTTGGAACATATGGTGGATTGCGTGCTTTATTTTGAAGGAGAACGGCATCATACGTATCGCTTACTGCGTGCGGTGAAGAACCGTTTTGGTTCCACCAATGAGATTGGCATTTTTGAAATGGGCGAGGATGGACTTCGTGAGGTGGGCAACCCGTCCGAACTCTTTCTGTCGGAACGGCCACTGGGTGTAGCAGGTTCTACGGTAGTTGCCAGCATGGAGGGCACACGACCTCTGCTTGTGGAATTGCAGGCTTTGATCTCGACCACCCATTTCCCTTCTCCCCGCCGTATGGCAACAGGGGTGGATCTGCATCGATTAAACCTGATCATTGCCGTGCTGGAGAAACGGATGGGCATGTTTTTACAGACCCAGGATGCGTATCTGAACGTGGCGGGTGGAGTGCGGCTGGATGAACCCGCTGTTGATTTGGCGGTTGCTGTCAGCATTGCATCCAGTTTGAGAGATGTACCGACCAAGCCGGATGACGTCATCTTTGGCGAGATCGGTCTGACAGGTGAGGTTCGAGCCGTATCTCGGGCCGAACAACGAGTGAAGGAAGCCGCGAAACTGGGCTTCAAGCGAGTCATTTTACCGGAAAAAAGCTTAAAGGGCTGGAAACATCCTCGCGGGATACAACTGATCGGTGTGAATACCGTGGCAGATGCACTAGCGGTTGCTTTAGATTAGGGGGCATAACAAGATGAAAGATTCGAGCCAACTGGATAATATGAATGAATTATTAAGGCTGATCGCACCAGGTACACCTTTCCGCGAAGGTCTGGAAAATGTGCTGCGCGCCAAGACGGGCGCACTGCTTGTTGTAGGATACAGCCCTGAAGTAATGGAAGTGGTGGATGGGGGATTCTCGATTAACTGTGATTTCTCCCCAAACTATCTGTACGAACTCGCCAAGATGGATGGAGCCATTATTCTTAGCGAGGATTTGAAGCGTATTCTTTACGCCAACACCCAGTTAATCCCGGATTCCTCGATCTCTTCATCAGAGACGGGGATTCGTCACCGGACGGCAGAGCGTGTAGCGAAGCAGACGGGTAAATTGGTCGTATCCATTTCACAGCGCCGGAATATCATTACCTTGTATCAGGGAACACTTCGGTATTCCCTCAAGGAAATCGGGGTTATTTTGACCAAAGCGAATCAAGCGATTCAAACCCTGGAGAAATATAAAGCTGTATTAACACAGTCACTTACGAATCTGAGTGCCTCTGAATTTGAGGAACTGGTGACGATTCCTGAAGTGGTTAATGTGATTCAACGTACCGAAATGGTGATGCGGATCAAAACGGAAATCAAACGGTACATTCATGAACTCGGGAATGAGGGACGACTTATTTCCATGCAAATGGAAGAGCTCGTGGGTACAACGGAAGAAGAGGCCTGGTTGCTGTATAAAGACTATGCCCGTGACGACAGTGATGACAAAATCCGTGAAATTATCGTTGGACTGAAAAGATTGTCGGACGATGAATTGCTGGATGCACACCATATTGTCCGTCTGCTCGGCTACCCATCATCAGCAGCTACTTCAGAGGATTCGGTTGCACCTCGCGGATTCCGGGTATTAAATAAGATCCCTCGTCTGCCTAATGTCATTATCCATAACCTGGTGGATCAATTTGAACAATTACCTCATGTGATTATGGCTACAATAGAAGAACTGGACGAAGTGGACGGTATTGGTGAAGTTCGTGCCCGGACCATTAAGGAAGGCCTCAAACGTTTGCAGGAGCAGATGTTTATCGACAGACAGATGTAAGGGTTTGCCTATATAAAGGCTTGAAATGGATGAGGTGAAACAACAATGCTAACCAGATTCATTCCGAATCTCTTTACCTTGGGTAATCTGTTTCTTGGAATGATGGCAATTTTGTTTGCGATTGATGGAAATTACAGTTTGGCTGCCATTATGGTCATTGTAGCGATGCTGCTGGATGGTCTGGATGGTCGAGTGGCACGTGCACTGAATGCGCAAAGCGAATTCGGCAAAGAACTGGATTCCTTGTCAGACATGGTTTCCTTTGGTGCAGCACCGGCCCTGATCATATTTATGGTGTCGTTTCAAGATTCGATGCCGATTCTGGCGTGGATTGCAACAGCGGCTTTTCCAATCTGTGGAGCCATTCGTCTTGCTCGGTTTAATGTTCGTCCGGGAATCCCCGGGTACTTCACAGGTCTGCCGATACCGGCAGCCGGCGGAGTGCTGGCTACATTGTCCTTGTTCAATAAGGATATTGGCCCGGTCAGCATGATGATTGCTACGTTGCTGTTATCGTATCTGATGGTCAGTTCGCTTAAATATCCCAATTTCAAAAAAGTCGGGTTGCCACGCAAGGCAATCTGGATTGCTCCATGGGTTGTGTTATTTGCCATAGCCGTAGCCGTTATTTTCCCGGAGCAGTTATCCAAACTGATCTTTATTCCGCTCGTGTTATACGCCTTGTATGGAATGAAACATAATGTGCGCACAGCGGCCTCGCGTAGTCGGGCGAAAAAGCGCAAGGATGAGAAGTCTTCCCGTCCTTCCGATCGTTAAGCAGCCTTGGGTACAGACACGATACAAAGAAAGCACGTACTCTCCTGAACTGGAGAATGCGTGCTTTTTGTGTATTCATTCATATCTATTTCTATTTACGGTAAAAGAAACCCTTTGCAAGCGACATGCATATTTTCTTACGACAGATTAAACATCCCTAACGTTGAACACTTCTGTGATTCGTGATTTACGACCTCTTCCATGTTAATGTCCAGCAGATTGCAGAGAGCCGACATGTAGAACAGGTTCCGCCCTAGTTCAGAGCTGATGACCTCTCTGCAGTTCTCACACAATTCACCTTCCACATGCGTTTCTAGCAGGCCCTTGGTTTGAGCGATATCGCTCTCCGGGACATATTTCTGCTTGGTGGCGTGCAGCTCGATGCAGCCGCATTCGGTAATGGCTTTGGACACGGCACGGTTAACAGACGCTCCGGCTTGTCCCGTTTTGGACAGTACATCAATCAGACTGCGATGACGCAGCAACAGTTCAGAAACTTGATCCTGGAAAGCCTGTAAACTTAGCGTACTCATTTTGCCACTCACCTCGGGATATGAATTGAATTCATTATATGCCAATAATTTACCTACTTTCAACTGACGATTGCAACATTTCCAAAAAGTTCTTGCGGATGGGATTAGCAATTCAGGAATTGGATCATACTGGATATAAAGATCAAGATACATTGAAGGAGGTGCAGGGACTAATGTGGAAAAAAGGCATTTTAACTTTTACAGGATTGTGCGGTGCATGGTTCGGCTACACGGCATATCATCTGGCAGGAAAATCGGTCCCATGGATGGCTGAATGGATTCAGTCAGCAGGATTACTGGGAGCTGGTGTATCAACGCTGCTGGGAGCTGTAATATTTATGGCTGTATGTAATATTGGTGGAACATTGATGGCGGACAGGCTGCATAGTGGAATCAATTCTTTGGCAAAAGTACCTATGAACGAACTGGCTGCAGGTGCCGCAGGTACCGTTGCGGGGTTGCTGGTCGCCTTGTTGCTCTATCCTGTTGTTGGATGGATGGGGACGGCAGGAGAAGTGCTGCAAGTGGCACTGACGCTAATTAGTGCGTATTCCGGCTACACCCTTGCCATGGCGAAGAAAGACGATCTGGGGGCTTTCTGGATGTCTGGACGATGGGGTCATCCCGAGGTGGACGAGGATAGACGGATGGAAGAACATAAAATTCTGGATACCAGTGTTATTATCGATGGGCGTATCGCTGATATATGCAAAACCGGATTTATTGAAGGCACGATTGTCATTCCGGAATTTGTTCTGGAGGAGCTGCAGCATATTGCCGATTCATCGGATCTGCTTAAGCGGAACAGAGGAAGACGCGGATTGGACATTTTGAACAAAATCCAGAAGGAACTCGATGTAAAAGTCCTGATCTACGAAGGGGATTTTGAGGAAATCTCCGAAGTGGACAGCAAACTTGTTAAACTGGCTAAAGTACTTCAGGGCAAAGTGGTCACCAATGACTTTAATCTGAACAAAGTGTGCGAGCTCCAGGGTGTATCTGTGTTGAATATTAATGATCTCGCCAATGCAGTTAAGCCAGTTGTTCTGCCAGGTGAGGAGATCATGGTACAGATCATCAAGGATGGCAAGGAGCATGGTCAAGGTGTAGCCTATCTGGATGATGGCACAATGATCGTTGTGGAGGGCGGACGCGAGTATATCGGCATGATGATGGAAGTGCTGGTGACCAGTGTACTGCAGACATCGGCGGGACGAATGATTTTTGCCAAGCCGAAACTGTTGGAAAAAGCCCAATAAAGCGGTATGATGGGTAGTGTATCGTTGAACGATATTGTATATCTTTGGACGATAAACTGACAGACAAGGCAGGGATTGCGGCATGGATAAAGGGTGGGGCATTGTCATTGTGGCAGCAGGTCGCGGAACCCGGATGGGGACAACCGAGAGCAAACAGTTTTTGTTGCTGCAGGACAAGCCCGTTTTCATACATACGCTTGAGGTATTTGCTGCGCTGGACGAGATCCGCGAGATGGTGCTGGTCACAGGAGCCGCAGATGTTGAACGCTGCCAGGATTGGGTAAAAGAATACCAACTGGATTCACGTGTCCGTGTTATCCCCGGAGGGAAAGAGAGACAACATTCTGTCCATAAAGGCCTTGAGGCTCTTGGGACGGATTGGGTTCTCGTTCACGACGGGGTACGTCCTTTTGTGAACCATGAGCAGATCAAGGGATGCATGGCGGCTGCCATGTCCGGTGGTGGAGCAGCTGTATTGGCGGTTCCCGTGAAGGATACGATCAAACAAGTGAATGCGGAAGGAGTCGTTACGGCGACGCCAGACCGCAGCAGTCTGTGGAGCATTCAAACCCCGCAGGCTTTTCGTCTTTCTTCCCTGCTCTCCGCCTATGAATCAGCCGAGCGGGACGGATTTCTGGGGACAGATGACGCCATGCTGGCTGAACGTCAGGGAATGTCGGTCAAGGTTGTGGAAGGCAATTATACCAATATCAAATTAACAACGCCGGAAGATTTGCAATACGCTGCGTTTTTGCTGGGGGGAGAGAAGAAGCGATGATACGAGTAGGACAGGGATTTGATGTACATCAGCTGGTAGAGGGACGCCCGTGTATTATTGGCGGAGTAACGATTCCTTATGAAAAAGGACTGTTGGGTCACTCGGACGCAGACGTGCTGTTGCACGCGATTAGTGATGCCATTCTGGGTGCGCTGGCACTCGGGGATATTGGCAAGCACTTCCCGGATACCGATCCGGAATTCAAGGATGCCGACAGCCTGAAATTGCTGGAGCATGTATGGCAACTTGTGAAGGATCGCGGATATAAGTTGGGAAATATCGACTCAACGATAATTGCCCAAAAGCCGAAGATGGCTCCTTACATCCCGCAAATGGCTGAGGTTATTGCCAAGGCACTGGAAGCGGATGTAACACAGGTGAACGTGAAAGCAACAACAACAGAGCAACTGGGATTCCCGGGACGGGGAGAGGGCATTGCCGCTCAGTCCGTGGTTTGCCTTGTACGTGTGTGATATCATCAATCAATTAGTGACGGAGGGGATTATATGAGCACGGAAATTCGTGTGCGTTACGCGCCGAGTCCAACGGGACACCTGCATATCGGGAATGCCCGTACGGCGTTGTTTAACTATCTATATGCCAAACATAACAACGGTAAATTTATCATTCGTATTGAAGATACGGACGTGAAACGGAACATTGCCGGTGGTGAAGAAAGTCAGCTGAAATACCTAAAATGGCTCGGGATCGAGTGGGACGAAAGTATTGACGTGGGCGGAGAATACGGACCATACCGTCAAACAGAACGTCTGGACCTCTATCGTAAATATACGCAGGAATTGCTGGATAAAGGGCTGGCTTACCCTTGCTTCTGCACCGAAGAAGAATTGGAGCAAGAACGCGAAGAACAGTCAGCACGTGGAGAAACACCGCGTTATTCGGGCAAACACCGTGACCTGACTCCAGAGCAAATTAGTGCGTTTGAAGCGGAAGGTCGCGTAGCGAGTATTCGTTTCCGTGTGCCCGAAGAGCGCGTATACACGTTTGATGACATGGTTAAAGGTACAATCTCGTTCAACAGCAAGGAATCCGGCGACTTTGTCATTGTAAAAAAAGACGGCATTCCCACCTACAACTATGCCGTTGCTGTGGATGATCACTTGATGAAGATCTCCCACGTGCTGCGTGGGGAAGACCACATCTCGAACACGCCGCGTCAACTGATGATCTATGAAGCGCTCGGCTGGGAGCCGCCGCAATTCGGCCATATGACGCTGATCGTGAATGAAAATCACAAGAAGCTGAGTAAACGGGATGAATCCGTTATTCAGTTTATTGAACAGTATGATCAGCTTGGCTACTTGCCTGAAGCGATGTTTAACTTCATTTCCCTCCTCGGCTGGTCGCCGGAAGGGGAAGAAGAGATCTTCTCGCAAGAGCAGCTGATCTCCATCTTTGATACGAAACGTCTGTCCAAGAGCCCGGCGGTATTTGATACACACAAGCTGGCTCACTTGAACAACCACTATATCAAACATGCTGACCCGGAACGTATTGCCGAGATGGCCATTCCGCATCTGCAAAAAGCAGGACGTCTTCCTGGGGATCTGTCCGCTGAGCAAAAAGAGTGGGCGCATACCCTCGTACATCTCTATCAGGAACAGATGAATGCCGCATCCGATATCGTAGAATTGTCGGAAGTGTTCTTCCGTTCAGAGGTTGAGCTGGAAAGTGAAGGTGCCGTGGTTCTCGCTGAAGAGCAAGTGCCGACCGTGCTGAAGGCATTTGCGGATAAAGTACAGACAAATGAAGAGTTCACGCCAAGCAAAATGGCTGCATTAATCAAGGAAGTACAGAAAGAAACCGGCTTTAAGGGCAAACAGCTCTTTATGCCAATTCGTGTAGCCTTGACTGGACAGACGCATGGACGGGACCTGAACCAAACGATCGTGCTTCTGGGACGTGATACGGTGATTGAACGCTTGCTTGCGCAAGTAAAATAAGCTTATTCGGGCACATTCCTGTTATGCGGAATCTGTATACAGCCCTATGATGTATGGATTACGCAGTAGGCTGTTGTCAGTCTGAGGCCTTTTCGCTATAATAACAACACAACGAATAATTGATATGATTTATCTAATAGAACAGCAAAGATCGGGAGAAGTAGACTGACCCGGACAGATTCAGAGAGGATGGTCCCGCAGCAAAGAAAGATTTCTTTGGTTGCGGTGGCTGTGAGCCATCCACTGCCCATCAGTCGAAATGCACCCGTGAGCTGCACAGCCGAATCCAGCCCCGCCTTTGTCGATCATGACATGGGAAAACGTTAGGATAGGTTGTGACGATTGGTTTCCGTTACCAAACCGCTTGAGGGATCATTCTATTTGAGAATGAACCGAGCAGAGTGGGACCGCGATAAACGCCTCTGCAGCTAAATGCTGCAGGGGCGTTTTTTGTTTAGGCGAGTGTGCAGTACACTACCAAGGAACGCGCCGTCCGGTAAGCCGGAGGACGGGAACCTGAACAAGAGGGGAACGAGCATGTTCAAGAAGATCAGATCAGATATCCAGGCGGTGTTTGAGAACGATCCGGCAGCGCGGGGATGGTTTGAAGTGGTATTTACCTACTCAGGGCTGCACGCGATATGGGCACACCGGATGGCACATTTTTTATACAAACGAAGATGGTTCTCGTTCGCCAGGTTCATTTCACAGGTAAGCCGATTCATGACAGGAATTGAGATACATCCTGGAGCTACGATTGGAAATCGGTTGTTTATTGACCATGGAATGGGCGTCGTTATTGGGGAAACATGTGAGATTGGCGATGATGTTGTTATCTATCAGGGGGTTACCCTCGGCGGAACAGGGAAAGAAAAAGGAAAGAGACATCCGACCATTGGCAATAATGTGGTTATCTCATCGGGAGCCAAAGTGCTGGGTTCATTTAGCGTGGGGGATCAATGCAACATTGGTGCAAATTCCGTTGTGCTTAAGGAGGTCCCTTCCAATAGTACTGTGGTAGGTATACCGGGCAGAATAGTCAAACAGGATGGCCGACGGGTAGATCGCCTCAGTCAACAATTGCCCGATCCGGTCGTTGATTCTTTGCGGAGTATGCAACAAGAACTCGAACGATTGCAGGAAGAAGTACGTACACTGCAGAATGCCCGTGAAAATGAGACTGTGCGTGATACGTGATACAATAACTAAAGGCAGTATAGGATGAAAGGATAAGTGACCATGACGCTTCAGATTTATAATACGATGAGTCGTACCAAAGAGGAGTTTGTTCCCCAAGAGCCAGGGAAAGTAAAAATGTATGTCTGCGGACCAACGGTATATGACTACATTCACATCGGGAATGCTCGCCCGGTTATCTTTTTCGACACAGTGCGTGGATACCTGGAACAGACAGGACATGATGTAAACTATGTGGTGAACTTCACGGATGTGGATGATAAGCTGATTCGCAAAGCAGAACAACTTGGAACAGACGTTCCTCATGTCGCGGAAAAGTTTATTGCGGCCTATTATGAAGACCTTGAAGGATTGGGTATTCCCAAGGCAAGCAGCAACCCGAGAGTAACGGAAAACATGCCGCTGATCATTGATTTTATCCGTGAGTTGGTTGAAAAAGGATTTGCGTATGAAAATGGCGGTGACGTTTATTATCGTACAGGCAAATTCAGCGAGTATGGCAAACTTTCGAAACAAAACTTGCAGGAGCTGCAATTCGGAATTCGTGTGGGTGTGGACGAGCGTAAAGAGCATCCCGAAGATTTTGTGCTTTGGAAGGCTGCCAAACCAGGTGAGATCTATTGGTCCAGTCCTTGGGGCGATGGTCGACCAGGTTGGCATATTGAGTGCTCCGCCATGGCTAGGGAGTACCTTGGGGATACACTGGATATTCATGGGGGTGGACAGGATCTGCAGTTCCCGCACCATGAGTGCGAATGCGCCCAATCCGAGGTATTAACAGGTAAACCACTTGCCAACTACTGGATGCATAATGGATTCATCCGGATTGATAACGAGAAGATGTCGAAATCACTCGGTAACGGTGTTCTGGTTAAAGACTTGCGGAATCAATATAAACGTGAAGCGATTCGTTATTTCATGTTGTCTACCCACTATCGTAACCCTTTGAACTTCACGGAGGATACGATGGAGCAGGCACAGAACAGTGTGGACCGGATTGCGAATGCTGTAGGTAACCTGAACCATCGTCTGAATGCGGTAACCGTGGATCAGGATATCACAGCAGAGTTTGCGGCAAGACTCGACCAAATTCGTCAGCAGTACCACGAGAAGATGCAGGATGATTTCAATACTCCTGATGCAATCACTGCTATGTTTGAGTGGGCTGGGGAAGCCAACCAACTGTTGCAGCAAGAAGTAGTTAATGCGGCGGATATTCGTGCGCTCCTCGAATTGTTCAGTGAACTGAATGCTGTGCTGCGTATCTATACTGATGCAGAGCCGGAACTTCTGGATGAGGAAGTGGAACGTCTGATTGAAGAGCGTGTGGAAGCGCGTAAGTCCAAAAATTGGGCAAGAGCTGATGAAATTCGCGATGAATTGTCTGCGCGTGGCATTCTGCTTGAAGATACGGCACAGGGCATGAGATGGCGGCGCAAATGAGCGAAGGACATCCGAATACACCAAAACAACAGGTGCAGGTCGCAGAGGGAGGCTGGTTCCCGTACCCTCCTTCCAGACCTGCGAGGTTGATTCCACCTATTGCACTGGCCTATATTGGTGATGCGGTATATGAGGTGGCTGTTCGTCAATATTTGTTGTCGAAGCCCAACATGCGTCCCAATCATCTGCACCGTAGTGCAACCGGTTTGGTATCAGCGAAGGCACAGAGCCGCATACTTACTACGATTGAGGCTGAACTGACAGAGGAAGAACGTGATATCGTCCGGCAAGGGCGGAATGCCAAGTCGGGTAGTGTACCCAAAAATGCCGATGTGTTGGAGTACAGACATGCCACGGCCTTTGAATGTCTCATTGGTTTCCTCTACAGCAGTGGTCATCATGATCGCATGATTGAACTGATCGGGCTTGGCATTGAGCACGCGGAACAACAATCGCCATCGCCGACAAAAAAATAGTAATTTCAACAAAACAACGCATTACAGAGAGGATCGAACAACGATGGAAGAAGAATGGATTGCCGGTAAACACTCCGTAACGGAGGCGCTGCGTTCAGGCCGGACCATTAATAAAATATGGATTGCCGATACAGCACAGAAACATCTAACTCAACCTATTATCTCGGAAGCCAAAAAGCTAGGGATTGTCATTCAACACGTGGACAAGCGCAAGCTGGATCAAACGGTACCAGGCATTCAGCATCAGGGGGTAGTTGCACAAGCGGCACCTTACGCTTATGTGGAGGTAGAAGACATTCTTGCTGCAGCGAAAGCGAAGAATGAGCATCCTTTCCTGATCCTGCTGGATGAGATCGAAGATCCTCATAACCTGGGGTCAATTTTGCGGACAGCAGACTGCACGGGTGCGCATGGTGTCATTGTGCCCAAACGTCGCTCGGCAGCGGTAACGGTAACGGTATCCAAAACGTCAGCAGGCGCCGTGGAGTACGTGCCAGTGGCGCGTGTAAGCAATCTTGCCCAGACCATCGACCGCCTTAAAGAGGAGGGTGTATGGGTTGTAGGTACAGATGTCACGGCAAATGAAGGTGTCTTTGGCAACGGCGTCTTTACTGGTCCTGTGGCGTTGGTTATCGGCAATGAAAATAAAGGCATGGGACGACTCATTCGCGAGAAATGTGACGTGTTGATCAAATTACCGATGCAAGGTCAGATTAATTCCCTGAATGCTTCCGTGGCAGCGGGTGTTGTCATGTATGAAGTGCTCCGCTCACGTCAAGCGCAGGAATAGAAGGTATGGCTGATTCCCGTGATGTGCTTCTTGTAGACGGGTACAACATGATTGGTGACTGGCCGGAATTAACCAAACTGGCGGAAAGTGGACTCGAGGAGGCACGCAACAGGCTTCTCTTTCGTCTTGCTGACTATCAGGCTTTCTCCGGCCGGCGAGTCATTGTTGTATTTGACGCCTACCTCGTGCCTGGACTCGGTAAATCCTTTACACAGAGTAAAGTGCAGATCTATTTTACAAAGGAAAAAGAGACGGCAGACGAATGCATTGAGAGACTCGTTCGGGAACTAAGCATGAGAAGACGCCAAATCTATGTGGCTACGAGCGATATGGTAGAGCAACATGTTATTTTTGGACAGGGAGCGCTACGTGTATCTGCAAGGGAATTGCTTATTGAAGTTGAACAGAACGAAAAGGAATTAAAGAAACGACTGGAAGAAGATCAGGCGAAGACCACACGTAACACACTTGGGGGCAAGTTAAGTCCGGATGTATTGAAGGAGTTTGAGCGATGGCGCCGGGAATAAAGGTGTGTTTTTACAAAATTTAGAATATTGTAACTCTTGACATTTATGTTATTGATGTTCTTTTTTAGGCAGAGCGTGGTTGACGGTGTGAGGTACCATCATATATACTGATCCTATATTTCATAGAGTAGAGTAACGGGGTACCTTGCGTTGCAGCCGGAGGGATTGTCTGTGAGTGTCGACCTCAAAGATATCATGTTATCCAAGTATGATTACCAAAGTGACGAAGACATTGTAGAAGCTTTCCGAGAAGGCGAAAGCGAAGCGTTAGAGTTTTTGATTAACAAATATCGTAACTTTGTACGCGCCAAGGCAAGATCTTATTTTCTGATTGGAGCAGACCGGGAAGATATTATTCAAGAAGGAATGATTGGCCTCTATAAATCCATTCGAGATTTCAAAGGGGACAAGCTGGCTTCGTTCAAGGCTTTTGCCGAACTGTGCATTACAAGACAGATTATTACGGCGATTAAGACGGCAACACGCCAGAAACATATTCCACTTAATTCTTATGTATCTCTGGACAAGCCTATTTATGACGAAGAGTCTGATCGTACGTTACTCGATGTGATTTGTGGAACCCAGGTCAGTGATCCGGAAGAATTGATCATCAATCAGGAAGAGTTTGTCGGCCTGGAAGATAAAATGTCCGAGATTCTGAGTGATCTGGAACGTAAAGTATTGATGTTGTATCTGGACGGGAGATCTTATCAAGAGATTGCAGTTGATTTGGACAGACATGTGAAGTCCATTGATAACGCACTTCAGCGCGTCAAGCGCAAACTTGAAAAGTACCTGGAAGTTCGAGATAATTAAACACATGTTGTCGTTGACGGAAAAGGCTCGGTGTTTGAGTCTTTTTTTAGTGTCTCAAGTTTATAAAATCTAAGAATGTTCATACTAGTAATCGCTCGGTCCATGCAGGAGAAGAGAAAAAAAGAGATGAGAAACGAATGTACGTTGTACGGAAGTAATACCCAATGAATGAAAGGCTATTCTTTCATTGACATGGTTATACCCTTGTGATAAAGTGTTTTAGGTAGGCCTAAATTTATGGCTTTTTTTCAGGATCAATTTAGAGACTCTGCTTGAATGTGGAAGTCTTCGGGAGGTGTACATCATGCGGGTAATTATTACTTTGGCTTGTACTAACTGCAAACAAAGAAATTACACTACGACAAAAAACAAGCGTAATCACCCCGACCGCATGGAGATGAAGAAATTTTGCAAGTTTTGTAACGAGCAGACTTCTCATCGCGAAACCAGATAGTTTTTGGAGGTGTCGGCGTGAAACGAAGTTTCAAATCTCTGATTTCCTTTTTCTCAGAAAGCTGGGCTGAACTTAAAAAAGTTCGCTGGCCTAATCGTAAAGAGCTGACCAACTACACATTGATCGTACTTGGTACTGTTGTGGTTATGACGCTGTTTTTTTGGGTCATTGACATTGGCATCTCCTTTGTGATCGAAGCGATTATTTAAGAAGGGTTCCGGTGGCTTGATATGGAAAAAAGATGGTACGTCGTTCATACCTATTCAGGGTATGAGAACAAGGTCAAGGCCAATTTGGAAAAACGCGTCGAGTCTATGGGCATGGAAGACAAGATTTTCCGCGTTCTTGTTCCTATGGAAGAAGAAGTGGTAAACAAAGACGGTAAGAAAAAAACCGTTATGCGTAAAGTTTACCCCGGTTATGTCTTGGTGGAAATGGTACAGACGGATGACTCTTGGTATGTTGTTCGTAACACACCAGGTGTTACAGGATTTGTCGGTTCGACAGGTTCTGGGTCCAAACCAACTGCTTTGTTGCCTGAAGAAGTGGAACAAATTCTGAAGCACATGGGTATGGTTGAACCTAAGCCGAAAATTGAGTTCGATATTAAGGAATCCGTACGTATCAAAGTCGGTCCTTTTGCGAATTTCGTGGGCTCCGTGGAAGAAATTTTGGTAGACAAAAGCAAGTTGAAAGTGCATGTGAACATGTTTGGACGGGAAACACCGCTTGAGTTGGAATACACACAAGTGGAGAAGATATAGTCTCTTCAAGTTTCTTGTGGGAGGGCTGTGAGGCCCGTTAACCACTATTTTGCAAGGAGGTGTCAATCATGGCGAAAAAAGTTATTAAAATGGTAAAACTGCAGATTCCAGCAGGTAAAGCAAACCCAGCACCACCAGTAGGTCCAGCTTTGGGTCAAGCAGGTGTCAACATCATGGCATTCTGTAAAGAATTCAACGCTCGTACAGCTGATCAAGCGGGATTGATTATTCCAGTTGAAATTTCTGTATTCGAGGACCGTTCCTTTACTTTCATCACTAAAACTCCACCAGCAGCAGTACTGTTGAAAGTGGCAGCTAAAGTTGAAAAAGGATCCGGCGAACCGAACAAGAAAAAAGTTGCTACAGTTAAACGTGATGCGGTTCGTCAAATCGCAGAAACAAAAATGCCTGACCTAAATGCAGCAGACGTTGAGTCCGCTATGCGTATGGTCGAAGGTACTGCCCGCAGCATGGGTATCACCATCGAAGACTAATTTTCATAAGAAACATGGCTTCGTAAAACCGGTCGATTCGCGACCGGTTGATGTGGGAGGTATATCCGCTAACACCACAAAGGAGGAATAAAACATGGCTAAACACGGTAAAAAATACCTGGAAGCTGCTAAGCTGATTGACAGTGAAGCAACTTACGAGCCTTCAGAAGCTGTAGAGCTTGTGAAAAAGGCAGCCACTGCAAAATTCGATGAAACAATCGAAGCAGCAGTTCGTTTGGGTGTAGACCCTCGTAAGCAAGACCAGGCTGTACGTGGTGTTGTTGTCTTGCCACACGGCACAGGTAAAACACAACGCGTATTGGTATTTGCAAAAGGTGACAAAGCGAAAGAAGCGGAAGCGGCTGGCGCGGACTATGTTGGTGATGCAGACATGATCAACAAAATCCAACAAGGCTGGTTCGAATTCGACGTCTGCGTAGCGACACCAGATATGATGAGTGAAGTAGGTAAATTGGGCCGACTGCTCGGCGGTAAAGGTCTGATGCCTAACCCTAAAGCCGGAACGGTAACTTTCGATGTAACTAAGGCTGTTCAAGAAATTAAAGCCGGTAAAATCGAATATCGTCTGGATCGTGCAGGTCAAATTCATGCACCGATTGGTAAAGCTTCTTTCTCTTCTGAGCAACTTAATGAGAACTTCAAAGCTCTCATGGACGCTCTGAATCGTGCTAAACCAGCGGCAGCAAAAGGTGTTTATCTGAAGAATGTAAGCATTTCTTCTACGATGGGCCCTGGCGCACGCGTGAACGCAGCAGCTTTTAGATAATATCTCTTGACAGGCTTGTCCTGTTTTTGATAAGATATAAAAGTTGTGAGTCTGAGTGACTGACCGTTGACATTTGAATATGCTTGCCGTAGACAGTAGGTGCCGTTTGGCTTAATTTCCTGCCGAGGTGTGATTATAGAACTTAGAACGATGTAAATCGATGATGAGTATATATCAAGCCTTCGTGATTCTACGGAGGCTTTTCTTAATGGGATAAATTTGATCAGGAGGTGTACAGATTGGCAAACGCAAAAGTGATTCAAGCAAAACAAGAGTCCGTTGATGCAGTAACAGCAAAATTGCGCGAGAGCGTTACAACTGTTGTTGTTGACTATCGCGGATTGAACGTTGCCCAAGTAACTGAGTTGCGTAAGCAACTTCGTGAAGCAGGGATCGAATTCCAAGTGCTGAAAAACTCGTTGCTTCGCCGTGCAGCTGCAGCAGCAGAACTGACAGAACTCGATAGTGTTCTTACAGGTCCTACTGCAATTGCATTCAGCGTAGATGACGTTGTGGCTCCAGCTAAAATTCTGAACGACTTCGCGAAAAAGAACGATGCTCTGGAATTGAAAGGTGCTATCGTAGAAGGTCGCGTAATCGGAGTAGAAGAAGTTAAGGCATTGGCAGAATTGCCATCCCGCGATGGACTCCTCTCCATGCTCCTCAGCGTGCTTCAAGCGCCAGTGCGGAACTTCGCGCTTGCGGTTAAAGCAGTTGCAGAAAAAGAAGAACAAGGTGCGTAAGCAACTTGATCTGATCGCTGCTTAGGCGGCAAATGAATTAAAAAAATAATATTATATATGGAGGTTCACTCATGAGTAAAGAGCAAATCTTGGAAGCAATCAAAGGCATGACTGTACTGGAATTGAACGATCTTGTTAAAGCAATCGAAGAAGAATTCGGCGTAACTGCTGCAGCTCCAGTAGCTGCTGCAGGTGCAGGCGCTGCTTCTGCTGAAGCTGAGCAATCCGAGTTCGACGTAATCTTGACTAACGCTGGTGCTTCCAAAATCAACGTTATCAAAGCAGTTCGCGAAATCACAGGTCTTGGCCTGAAAGAAGCAAAAGAACTGGTTGACAACGCTCCAAAAGCATTGAAAGAAAAAGTTGCTAAAGAAGAAGCAGAAGCGGTTAAAGCTAAGCTTGAAGAAGCTGGCGCTACAATCGAAGTTAAATAATTTAGCTTTTATAAGCTAGATGAACAAAACAACAAACCCCTTGACTTATATCAAGGGGTTTGTTGCTGTAATTGTAAATGGAAAGTGAGTGAGGGCATGTCCAATCATTATTATTCGGACAAACCGCAAGTAGCGCATGATCGCAGAGCAACTGAAGCGGTTCTTCGCGGATTCAGTCTGCGATTCGTGACGGATGCCGGTGTGTTTTCCAAAAACGGAATCGATTATGGCAGCAGAGTATTGATTGATGCGATAGAGTTGCCATCAGGGGCTCATGTTCTCGATGTGGGTTGTGGATACGGGCCGATGGGTCTAACAGCAGCCAAACTTGTACCGGATGGGCATGTCACCATGATCGACATCAACGAGAGAGCCGTTGAACTTTCCAGGGAAAATGCTAAGGCGAACGGAATTAACAATGTTACAGTTTTGCAGAGTAATCTACTGGCTGAAGTAAATAAGCAAGATTATGACGTTATCTTAACCAATCCGCCTATACGGGCTGGGAAAGAGACGGTTCATACTATTTTCGAACAGGCACATCGCCATCTGAAGGTAGGCGGTTCGTTGTGGATTGTCATTCAGAAGAAACAAGGGGCTCCATCAGCAAAAGCAAAATTGGAATCTTTGTTTGGAAGAGTGGAAGAAGTGACGAAAGATAAAGGCTATCGGATTTTCAAAGCGGTGAAGTCGGAAGAGGGTTCTACTAGAAGCTGAATCCGAGTTTGTAAAGTAAGCAGGGGATCATTTTTTTTGCAATAGGACTATTGACTTGAAATTCAGGCCGTGGTATTATTGTAAAATGTCAGTATTAAGATGCCCTACTTGGCTTTAGCTAACTAAAAATGTCAACCTTTTTTTTACGCCGAACGGGCTTATTATGCCTACGTTTGGCGTATAATATGTACATTTTGGGCAAACTGGGGATAAGAATGATTTGGAAAGACATCCGCCGATCAAAGTTGCTCTTTTTTCGAACGACATTTCGAGTAAGGGCTTTTCTTTATTTGTGGATGCATTGCTTTGCTCTGTATGTGTACCATTATAAGGTTACAAACAGAGGTTCGCAACGAAATTTTTAAAGTGAGTAGACATTGAGGGGTGAGTTTAAGTTGGCAGGACATCTTGTTCAATATGGTCGACGCACTCGGCGCAGTTATGCACGAATTAACGAGATACTCGAAGTTCCGAACCTGATTGAAATCCAACAAAAATCCTATGATTGGTTTTTGGAGGAAGGGTTGCGCGAAATGTTCCAGGATATCTCGCCGATCCAGGATTTTACAGGTAACTTGATTTTGGAATTTATCGATTACAGTCTCGGTGAACCGAAGTATACAGTAGACGACGCGAAAGAGCGTGACGTTACTTATGCAGCACCGCTTCGGGTCAAAGTCCGGCTCATTAATAAGGAAACCGGCGAAGTCAAAGAGCAGGAAGTATTCATGGGAGATTTCCCGCTGATGACCAACACGGGCACATTTATTATTAATGGTGCGGAACGGGTTATTGTCAGCCAGTTGGTTCGCTCTCCTAGCGTTTACTTCAGTACCAAAGTAGATAAAAACGCCAAAAAAACGTATACCGCTACAGTTATTCCTAACCGCGGCGCTTGGCTCGAACTGGAGATGGACGCGAAGGATGTTGTTTACGTCCGGATCGACCGTACACGTAAAATACCGGTTACGGTTCTCCTGCGTTCACTTGGTTTTGGCACAGATGCTGAGATTCTGGATCTGCTCGGTAATGACGAATATATCCGCAACACACTGGACAAAGACAACACGGATTCCACGGAGAAAGCACTCATTGAGATCTATGAGCGTCTTCGTCCGGGCGAGCCTCCAACGTTGGATAATGCGAAGAGCTTGCTCGTAGCACGTTTCTTTGATCCAAAACGTTATGACCTCGCTAATGTAGGTCGTTACAAAATGAATAAAAAACTTCACATCAAAAACCGTTTGTTCAACCAACGCTTGGCTGAGTCACTTGTTGACGCTGAAACAGGGGAAATCATTGCTGAAGCAGGTCAAATGGTTGACCGTCGTTTGTTGGATGAAATCATGCCGTATCTGGAGAAGAGCGTTGGATTCCGCACGTATCACGTGGGTAACGGCGTTTTGGATGCCAATGATATCCCTATGCAAACGATTGATGTGTTCTCACCAACTGAAGATGGTAAAGTGGTCAAACTGATTGCCAATGCAAATATTGACAAGTCCGTTAAAAACGTGACACCGGCGGATATCATTTCCTCCATCAGTTACTTCCTTAACCTTCTGCAGGGAATTGGTAGCACGGATGATATCGATCATCTGGGTAACCGTCGTTTGCGTTCGGTGGGTGAACTCCTGCAGAACCAGTTCCGTATCGGTTTGTCCCGTATGGAGCGTGTGGTTCGTGAGAGAATGTCCATTCAGGATGCTAACGTCATTACACCACAGGCTTTGATCAACATACGTCCTGTTATTGCATCGATTAAAGAGTTCTTTGGTAGCTCTCAATTGTCACAGTTTATGGATCAAACGAACCCACTGGGTGAGTTGACGCATAAACGTCGTTTGTCCGCACTCGGACCCGGTGGTTTGACGCGTGAGCGCGCAGGTATGGAAGTACGTGACGTCCATCCATCCCACTATGGCCGTATGTGTCCAATCGAGACACCAGAGGGACCAAATATCGGTTTGATCAACTCCTTGTCGACGTTCGCCCGTGTGAATGAATATGGCTTCATTGAAGCTCCATATCGTTGGGTTGATCCGAAGACAGGTATTGTAACCGAACAAATTGATTACCTGACAGCCGACGAAGAGGACAACTATGTTATCGCGCAAGCGAATGCGAAGTTGAACGAAGACGGTACATTTGAAGAAGAAGCGATCATTGTACGTTACAACAAACAGTCGGATAACATCCTAACGATGCCGAGTGAGCGAGTTGACTACATGGACGTATCTCCTAAACAGGTTGTATCCGTCGCTACAGCGCTGATCCCGTTCCTTGAGAACGATGACTCCAACCGTGCACTCATGGGATCTAACATGCAGCGGCAGGCAGTTCCACTCTTGATTCCTAAAGCACCACTTGTAGGAACGGGTATGGAACACAAAGCTGCTAAAGACTCTGGTGTATGTATTGTCTCCGATTATGACGGAATTATTGAACGTTCTTCTGCGAACGAGATTTGGCTCCGCCGTGTTGAAGAAGTGGACGGTCAGGAAGTTAAAGGCGACATCGTTAAATATAAATTACACAAATTTATGCGTTCGAACCAAGGAACATGCATTAACCAGCGTCCGATTGTCAAAAGAGGTGCAGCTGTCAAAGCTGGCGATATCCTCGCTGATGGTCCTTCAACGGAAATGGGTGAATTGGCTTTGGGACGTAACGTCGTTGTTGCCTTCATGACTTGGGAAGGTTACAACTACGAGGATGCGATCTTGCTCAGTGAAAAACTCGTTAAGGAAGATGTGTACACATCCATCCATATCGAGGAGTATGAGTCAGAAGCACGTGATACTAAGCTCGGACCTGAAGAGATTACACGTGATATCCCTAACGTTGGGGAAGAAGCGTTGCGTAACTTGGATGAGCGCGGTATTATCCGCATCGGTGCTGAGATTAGCGCTGGCGACATTCTCGTTGGTAAAGTAACACCTAAGGGTGTAACAGAGCTGACTGCAGAAGAACGTCTCTTGCATGCGATCTTTGGTGAGAAAGCACGTGAAGTACGTGATACTTCCTTGCGTGTACCACATGGTACTGACGGTATCGTAGTAGACGTGAAAGTATTTACCCGTGAAAACGGTGATGAGTTGCCTCCTGGCGTTAACCAACTCGTTCGTGTATATATTGCTCAAAAACGGAAAATTTCCGAGGGTGATAAAATGGCCGGACGTCACGGTAACAAAGGGGTCGTGGCCCGCATCTTGCCGGAAGAAGATATGCCTTTCCTGCCAGACGGTACACCGGTTCAGATCGTTCTTAACCCACTGGGAGTACCTTCCCGGATGAATATCGGTCAAGTACTTGAGGTTCACTTGGGTATGGCAGCAATGCAACTGGGTATTCACGTAGCAACGCCTGTATTCGATGGAGCGAAGGAGTACGATGTCTTCGACACTATGGAAGAAGCAGGTATGCAACGTAATGGTAAGACTGTCCTGTATGATGGTCGTACAGGGGAAGAGTTTGAGCGTGAAGTTACCGTGGGTGTCATGCACATGATCAAATTGGCACACATGGTTGATGATAAGATCCATGCCCGTTCCACAGGTCCTTACTCACTTGTTACGCAACAGCCATTGGGTGGTAAAGCCCAATTCGGTGGACAGCGTTTCGGGGAGATGGAGGTATGGGCGCTTGAGGCATACGGTGCAGCTTATACACTGCAAGAAATCTTGACTGTTAAATCCGATGATGTTGTAGGTCGGGTTAAAACGTATGAATCCATCGTCAAAGGCGAGAATGTTCCTGAACCAGGTGTTCCTGAATCATTCAAAGTATTGATCAAAGAGCTGCAAAGCTTGGGTATGGACGTTAAGATTTTGAGTGAAGATGAGCAAGAGATTGAAATGAGAGAAATGGACGATGAAGATGACGCTGCGAGCGATAAGCTCAGCCTCAACCTTGAGGGTACAGAGGTCGGAGCGGAATAATTCGCTTCGAGCGCATGATGACCGGCGTTTTTCATCAGGCTCACGTCTTGCTCCGGCTTCGGCCGGAGAGGGCGTAACCTAGAATACAGGAATTGGTTAAGGAGGGTTGCTCCTTGTTGGACGTCAACAATTTCGAATACATGAAGATCGGGCTTGCTTCCCCAGAGAAAATTCGTTCTTGGTCCCGCGGAGAAGTGAAAAAACCGGAAACGATCAACTATCGTACGTTGAAACCGGAAAAAGAAGGGCTGTTCTGCGAAAAGATTTTTGGCCCTACAAAAGACTGGGAATGTCATTGCGGTAAATACAAACGCGTCCGTTATAAAGGCGTTGTCTGTGATCGTTGTGGCGTTGAAGTAACACGTGCGAAAGTACGCCGCGAACGGATGGGCCATATTGAGCTCGCTGCTCCGGTATCGCATATCTGGTACTTCAAAGGTATTCCGAGCCGTATGGGTCTTGCTCTGGATATGTCTCCAAGATCTCTTGAAGAGATTATTTATTTTGCATCATATGTTGTAACTGATCCAGGAGAAACTCCACTGGAGAAAAAACAGCTGCTGTCCGAGAAAGAATACCGCAGCTACCGTGAAAAATACGGTTATGGTTTCCAGGCTGGCATGGGCGCAGAAGCGGTTAAAAAATTGCTTCAAGACCTTGACATTGATAAAGAGCTCGAGTTCCTGAAAGAAGAGCTCCGGACTGCGCAAGGACAACGTCGTAATCGTGCAATCAAACGTCTGGAAGTTATTGAAGCATTCCGCAACTCCGGTAACAATCCAGAGTGGATGATCATGGATGTACTTCCTGTTATCCCGCCGGAACTTCGTCCAATGGTACAGTTGGACGGTGGACGTTTTGCAACGTCTGACCTGAATGACTTGTATCGCCGTGTAATCAACCGGAACAACCGTCTGAAACGTCTGCTTGATCTGGGCGCACCAGACATTATCGTGCAAAATGAAAAACGGATGTTGCAGGAAGCTGTTGACGCATTGATCGATAATGGTCGTCGTGGACGCCCGGTAACGGGTCCTGGTAACCGTCCATTGAAATCGCTCAGCCACATGCTGAAAGGTAAACAAGGACGTTTCCGTCAGAACTTGCTCGGTAAACGGGTTGACTACTCTGGTCGTTCCGTTATCGTTGTCGGACCTTACCTGAAAATGTATCAGTGTGGTCTGCCAAAAGATATGGCACTTGAATTGTTCAAGCCTTTTGTTATGAAAGAGCTTGTAAATAAAGGGCTTGCCCACAACATCAAGAGCGCAAAACGTAAAGTTGAGCGTGTAAGTCCTGAGGTATGGGATGTTCTTGAAGAAGTAATCAAGGAGCATCCGGTTCTGTTGAACCGTGCCCCTACGCTTCACAGACTCGGTATTCAAGCATTTGAACCGATTCTCGTTGAAGGTAAAGCAATTCGTCTCCACCCGCTCGTATGTACGGCATATAATGCCGACTTTGACGGTGACCAAATGGCTGTGCACGTTCCGTTGTCCGCTGAAGCTCAAGCGGAAGCACGTATCCTGATGCTTGCATCAGGCAACATTTTGAACCCGAAAGACGGTAAACCGGTTGTTACTCCTTCCCAGGATATGGTGCTTGGTTCTTATTACCTCACTATGGACAACAAGGAAGAAAAGGGCACAGGTATGATCTTGCGTACAGTTAACGAAGCTGTATCGGCTTACCAACGTGGTACTGCTGGTCTGCATGCGCGTGTAGCTATTCCGGTTAAGGCACTTGGTAAAACAAGCTTTACGGAAGAGCAGCAAGAAGGAATGTTGCTGACAACCATTGGTAAAATTATCTTCAATGAAATTTTCCCAGCAAGCTTCCCATATATCAATGACGCGACTCGTGCAAACCTGTACCAAGGTACTGCAGATCACTCATTTGTATATGAAAAAGGTGCTGATCTTAGAGAAGCTATTATGAATGCTCCTCTGGCTGGCGGTGTCGGCAAAGAATACCTCGGTTCCATCATCGCACGTTGTTTTGAAATTTATCACACAACGGAAACAGCCGTTATTTTGGATAAAATCAAACAACTTGGATTCACATATTCTACTCGTGCCGGTATTACGGTTGCGGTATCTGATGTTATCGTTCCGCCTGAGAAGTTTGAAATTCTTAGACAGTCTGAGGATAAAGCACAAATCGTTACGAATCAGTACCGTCGTGGTCTGATTACGAATGAAGAGCGTTATGACCGTATTATTGATATCTGGTCAAAATCCAAAGATGACATCACTGAGATTTTGATGAAGTCCATGGATCGTTACAACTCGATCATGATGATGGTAGACTCCAAAGCACGGGGTAACAAATCGCAAATCACCCAATTGGGCGGTATGCGTGGTCTGATGGCCAACCCGTCTGGTCGAATTATCGAACTCCCAATCAAATCGAACTTCCGTGAAGGTCTGACAGTACTCGAGTACTTTATCTCCACTCACGGAGCGCGTAAAGGTTTGGCGGATACAGCACTGCGTACAGCCGATTCAGGTTACCTGACTCGTCGTCTCGTAGACGTAGCCCAAGACGTAATCGTGCGTGATGATGATTGTGGTACAGATAAAGGCTTTACGGTTAGTCGTATCCAGGATGGTAAAGAGGTTATCGAAGATCTCTACGACCGTATTGAAGGCAGATACTGCTTCGAGACAGTTCGTCATCCGGAAACCAAAGAAATTATTGCAGGTCGTAATGAATTGATTGACTCCGATAAAGCAGAGGCAATCATCAAAGCGGGCGTAACCAAATTGCAAATTCGCTCCGTACTCAGCTGCCGTGCAAGTCACGGTGTCTGCAAGAAGTGTTACGGTCGTAACCTTGCGACAGGTAAACACGTGGAGATTGGTGAAGCAGTTGGTATTATTGCAGCACAATCCATTGGTGAGCCAGGAACACAGCTTACAATGCGTACGTTCCACACCGGCGGTGTAGCCGGAGACGATATTACGCAAGGTTTGCCGCGTATCCAAGAGTTGTTTGAAGCTCGTAATCCTAAGGGTCAAGCAACGATCAGTGAGATTGATGGTGTAGTTAAAGAGATTCGCGAAGCGAAAGATCGTCGTGAAATCGAAATTCAAGGTGAAGCGGAGTCCAAAGTATACTCTGTTACCTACGGTTCCCGTGTGCGCGTAAGCGAAGGCATGGAAATTGAAGCTGGTGACGAGTTGACAGACGGTTCCATCGATCCAAAAGAAATGCTGCGCATTAAAGGCGTACGTGGCGTACAAAACTACATTTTGCAGGAAGTACAGCGCGTATACCGTAACCAAGGCGTAGAAATCAATGACAAACACGTTGAAGTTATGATCCGTCAAATGCTGCGTAAAATCCGCATCGTAGATGCAGGTGATACAACGCTGTTGCCAGGATCGTTCGTTGATACGCATGAGTACGAAAGAGCTAACAAAATTGCGATTCTTAGTGATAAAGAGCCAGCGGTTGCTAAACCAATCCTGCTCGGTATCACGAAAGCGTCCCTGGAAACAGACTCCTTCCTCTCAGCGGCTTCGTTCCAAGAAACTACACGTGTATTGACAGATGCAGCGATCAAAGGTAAAGTCGATCAGTTGCTCGGTCTGAAGGAAAATGTAATCATCGGTAAACTGATTCCTGCAGGTACAGGTATGCACCGTTACCGCAGCATCAAATTTGCTGAGCCAGAAGATGGCCAATCTTCAGTAGAAGAACTTGAGCCCGTTTCTGTTGATTAAATAGTGTGCTCCTCTATAGAGGGGATTGAAAGTTTGGTACGTCAGGAGGCGGACGCTTGTATAATACAGGTGGACGAATCCTGATGTGCGTAAACTTTTTAAAAAATGTTTTGGGATTAGCATTGACAATGCTTGCGCTAGATGCTAATATATCAAAGGTGCGTGGGCAGCGGATTGTATATGGTTCTATTCGGAGGAATGCTCAATGTCTAATGAAAAAGCCTTGCAAGATGCTCATGTCAAGATAGGTACCAAACAGACCATGCGGATGGTGCAGACAGGTATGGCTTCCGAAGTCTATGTCGCAGAAGATAGTGATCCGCAGCTCACTTCCAAAATCATTGCTTTGTGTGAACAGCACAATGTGAAGTACACGAAAGTGGACACAATGAAAAATCTCGGCAAGGCTTGCGGGATTGGAGTGGGAGCAGCAATGGCTGCTGTCGTAAAATGATAGTGTAAGGAACGTTTTTGTCCGAGAACTTTTAGGGATTCTCCAAGGCAAAAACTTTTCATTTGTCTTTTTATGAACCGCCTGGGTCTGTGGACTTAGCGAAAAGAGGTTTATAAAGAAACATGAATATTTGAGGAAGGGGGTGGCAATCACATGCCAACTATTAACCAACTGGTTCGTAAAGGACGTCAAGCAAAAGTTGAGAAGTCAAAATCTCCTGCTTTGCAAAAAGGATTCAACGCTTTGAAACGTGAATCTACTAACATCAGTGCCCCACAAAAACGTGGTGTCTGCACTCGTGTAGGTACAATGACTCCACGTAAACCAAACTCTGCACTTCGTAAATATGCCCGTGTTCGTTTGACGAACCGTCTCGAGGTAACTGCTTATATCCCGGGAATCGGACATAACCTTCAAGAGCACAGTGTGGTATTGATCCGCGGAGGTAAAGTTAAAGACCTTGCAGGGGTTCGTTATCACATCGTTCGTGGAGCTCTCGATACTGCAGGCGTAAACAACCGTATGCAAGCTCGTTCGAAATACGGTGCAAAACGTCCAAAAGCTAAAAAAGCCTAAACCATTATAAGCGGAAAACCTGAAAGCCTTCTGGCTTAGGTCTGGAAGGTACAGGATCTGCTGAACAAGAAAGAAAGGGGGATATCCATGCCACGCAAAGGTCCAGTTACGAAAAGAGACGTGTTGCCAGATCCGGTATACAACTCCAAGTTGGTTACTCGTTTGATCAATCGCATCATGCTCGACGGAAAACGCGGTGTTGCTCAAAGCATTCTGTATAATGCGTTCAAGTTGATTCAAGAACGTACGGGTAATGACCCGATGGAAGTATTTGAAGCAGCAATCAAGAATATCATGCCAGTCCTGGAAGTTAAAGCTCGCCGTGTCGGCGGTGCCAACTACCAAGTACCAATCGAGGTAAAACCAGAGAGACGTACTGCTCTGGGACTACGTTGGCTCGTGAACTACTCCCGCAACCGCGGTGAGAAAACAATGGAAGAGCGTTTGGCGGCTGAGATCATCGACGCTTCCAACAACACAGGCGCTTCCGTTAAAAAACGTGAAGACACGCACAAAATGGCTGAAGCGAACAAAGCGTTTGCTCACTACCGTTGGTAGGATTCAGTTCACAATAAAAAAACTTCAATTTTGAAGGGAGACCCATTTCATGGCTAGAGAGTTCTCCTTGAAAAATACACGTAATATCGGGATCATGGCTCATATTGATGCGGGTAAAACCACGACAACTGAGCGGATCTTGTTCTACACAGGACGTACGCACAAAATCGGTGAAGTACACGAAGGCGCTGCGACAATGGACTGGATGGAACAGGAACAGGAGCGCGGAATTACGATTACTTCCGCTGCAACTACCGCTGCTTGGAAAGGCCACCGCGTTAATATTATTGATACCCCGGGACACGTTGACTTCACTGTTGAAGTTGAACGTTCCCTTCGTGTATTGGACGGAGCAGTTGGTGTATTCAGTGCGAAAGAAGGCGTTGAGCCTCAGTCCGAAACCGTATGGAGACAGGCTGACAAGTACGGCGTACCTCGTATCGCATATGTAAACAAAATGGATATCATCGGTGCTGACTTCCTGAACGTTGTATCCGACATGCGTGATCGCCTTCAAGCGAACGCTGTTGCAATTCAACTTCCAATCGGTGCTGAAAATGATTTCATTGGTATTATCGATATCGTTGAACAAAAGGCTCATATGTACAAAGATGACCTTGGTCAAAATATCGAAGAAACAGAAATTCCTGCGGAATTCAAAGAGCAAGTTGAAGAGCTCCGTAACGAATTGATTGAGCGTGTTGCAGAACTGGATGAAGAACTGACAATGAAATACCTGGAAGGCGAAGAGATCACTATTGAAGAGATCAAAGGCGCTCTCCGTAAAGGTGTTGTAGATGTTAAGATCTTCCCTGTTATCTGTGGATCCTCATACCGTAACAAAGGTGTTCAACTGATGTTGGATGCTGTTATCGACTACTTGCCAGCTCCAACAGATGTACCGTCAATTACGGGTCATCTTGAAGATGGAACTGAAGCAGTTCGTAAGTCCTCTGATGATGAGCCATTCTCCGCATTGGCATTCAAAATCATGACTGACCCTTACGTAGGTAAATTGACATTCTTCCGCGTATATTCCGGTATTCTTCAATCCGGTTCATATGTATTGAATGCCACTAAAAACAAACGTGAGCGTATCGGTCGTATCCTTCAAATGCATGCAAACAGCCGTCAAGAGATCACTGAAGTTTACTCCGGTGACATTGCAGCTGCTGTAGGTTTGAAAGATACGGGTACAGGTGATACACTATGTGATGAGAAAAATCCGGTTATCCTGGAGTCAATGAACTTCCCTGATCCGGTTATCGAAATCGCCGTTGAACCTAAAACCAAAGCTGACCAAGATAAAATGGGTGTTGCTCTCGGTAAGTTGACTGAAGAGGATCCAACTCTTCGTGCTCATACTGACGAAGAAACTGGCCAAACAATCTTGGCAGGTATGGGTGAGCTTCACCTTGATATCATCATCGACCGTATGCGTCGTGAGTTCAAGGTGGAAACTACTGTGGGTAAACCACAAGTAGCTTACCGTGAAACATTCCGTGCTCCAGCGCGCGTTGAAGGTAAATTCGTACGTCAATCCGGTGGTCGTGGTCAATACGGTCACGTATGGGTTGAATTCGAACCTCTCGAGCCGGGTACAGGCAGCCAGTTCGAAAGTAAGGTTGTCGGTGGTTCCGTTCCAAGAGAATACATTCAACCTGCACTGTCAGGGATTGAAGAGCAAATGAAAAACGGCGTTATCGCAGGCTTCCCGCTTGTTGACGTTAAGGCTACAATCGTAGACGGTTCTTACCATGATGTCGATTCCAATGAGATGGCATTTAAAATTGCCGGATCTATGGCGCTTAAAGCGGCTAAAGACAAGTGTAAACCAGTTCTGCTTGAGCCTATCATGAAAGTAGAAGTAACCGTTCCAGAAGAGTACATGGGTGACGTAATGGGTATGTTGAACTCCCGTCGTGGCCGCATCGAAGGTATGGATTCCCGTAGTGGAGCTCAAATCATCCGTGCTAAGGTACCTTTGTCTGAAATGTTTGGTTACTCTACAACTCTTCGTTCCGGTACTCAAGGACGCGGTGTGTTCTCCATGGAACTCTCTCACTATGAAGAAGTTCCTAAGAGCATCGCTGAAGAAATCGTTGCTAAAACAAAAGGCACCGAGTAGTTTTCTCACACTGAATGCAAGTGCATAAGAATTCATTTCAGAGCACTTCATTCAGTGAAAACATAAAATTATAATTTTAAGGAGGCCACGTTCAAATGGCAAAGGCTAAATACGAACGTAATAAACCCCACGTTAACATCGGTACTATCGGTCACGTCGATCATGGTAAAACAACTCTGACTGCTGCAATCACAACTGTATTGTCCAAAACTTACGGTGGTGCTGCTGTAGCATTCGACCAAATCGACAAAGCTCCAGAAGAGCGCGAGCGCGGTATCACAATCTCCACAGCACACGTTGAGTACGAAACTGACACTCGTCACTACGCTCACGTAGACTGCCCAGGTCACGCCGACTATGTTAAAAACATGATCACTGGCGCGGCACAAATGGACGGAGCTATCTTGGTAGTATCCGCAGCTGACGGCCCAATGCCACAAACTCGTGAGCACATCTTGCTCTCCCGTCAAGTAGGCGTACCTTACATTGTTGTATTCTTGAACAAATGTGACATGGTTGAAGACGAAGAGTTGTTGGAATTGGTTGAGATGGAAGTTCGCGACCTTCTTAACGAATATGAGTTCCCAGGTGACGATACTCCAATCACTCGTGGATCTGCTCGTGAAGCACTGGCAAACCCAGATGGCGAATGGGCTCAAAAAATCGTTGAGATGTTCAAAGAAATCGACACATACATCCCACTGCCTGAGCGTCAAACTGACAAGCCTTTCTTGATGCCTGTCGAGGACGTATTCTCCATCACTGGTCGTGGTACTGTTGCTACTGGCCGTGTAGAGCGTGGTACTGTTAAAGTCGGCGAAGAGATCGAAATCGTTGGTATCACTGAAGAAACTAAAAAATCTGTTGTAACAGGCGTTGAGATGTTCCGCAAATTGCTGGATTCCGCTCAAGCTGGTGACAACATCGGAGCACTTCTTCGTGGTGTTGACCGTAACAACATCGAGCGTGGCCAAGTTTTGGCTAAACCGGGTTCTGTTAAGCCTCACACAGAATTCACAGCTCAAATCTACGTTCTGACTAAAGAAGAGGGTGGACGTCACAAACCTTTCTTCACTGGTTACCGTCCACAGTTCTACTTCCGTACAACTGACGTAACAGGCATCATCAACTTGCCTGAAGGTACTGAAATGGTAATGCCTGGTGATAACATCACTGTTACTGTTTCCCTGATCTCCCCAATCGCGATTGAAGAAGGAACTAAGTTCTCCATTCGTGAAGGCGGACGTACAGTAGGTGCCGGTTCCGTAGCATCTATCCAAAAATAATTCAGCTTTACGCTGAATAAAGCATATGCAACAGTGTACTGGAACGAGTAACATTGTATTGTAACGAAGCTTCGGAAGAGTTCCTTATCCGACATCGGATAAGGAACTCTTTTATTATGTGTAAAGTTTCGGAACCTGCGTCATGCGAAATGAACATCATTTACTAGTTTAGAAGGATTGGCAAGGCAGCCTGTATATTGAAGATAAACACTGCAATAAACGAGGTCATTTCGTCAGAAAAGATAAGTTTAAATGTTTTTCTTAAATATGCTTGCAATACGCCTATCTTTTCTATATAATAATGAATGTTGTTCTGTGACGTTGCGATGATGTGAGAGGTTACTGGCACACCCGGCCCCTTTGCCATGGGAGAGTGGCTAGAAAATTTTCACGGAGTATGTCCGATAAAAAATTGGGCGATAGAAGGAGGGACTAAAATGGCAAAGCAAAAAATTCGTATTCGTTTGAAAGCTTACGACCACAGAATTCTTGATCAATCCGCGGAGAAAATTGTTGAAACAGCAAAACGTTCGGGTGCTGGTGTATCCGGTCCGATTCCGCTTCCTACTGAAAAACAAATCATTACTATTCTTCGTGCGGTGCACAAGTACAAGGATTCTCGGGAACAATTCGAACAACGCACACACAAGCGTTTGATCGACATCGTTAACCCGACTCCACAAACTGTGGATGCCTTGATGCGCTTGGATCTGCCGTCCGGTGTAGATATCGAAATTAAATTGTAATACAAGTTACAACAAAGACCATGTATAAAGGAAAAGAGGTGTCAACATGAAAGCAATCTTAGGAAAAAAACTCGGAATGACTCAAGTATTTACTCCTGAAGGTAACGTTGTTCCAGTAACGGTTATCGAAGCAGGCCCTTGTGTTGTTTTGCAAAAGAAAGACATTGAGAACGATGGCTACGAAGCAATTCAAATCGGTTACTCCGATAAGAAAGAGAAAAATGCTAACAAGCCAGAAGCAGGTCACGCTAAAAAAGCGAACACTGCCCCTAAGCGCTACGTTCGTGAAGTTCGCGGTATCAACATCGCTGAATATGAAGTTGGCCAAGAACTGAAAGCTGACATTTTCGCTGAAGGCGAATTCGTTGACGTAACGGGTGTTTCTAAAGGTAAAGGTTTTGCCGGCGTAATCAAACGTTGGGGACAAAGCACTGGACCTATGTCACACGGTTCGCGTTATCACCGTGGCCCGGGTTCAATGGGTTCGATCCAAGCTAACCGCGTTCCTAAAGGCAAACGCCTGCCAGGACACATGGGACATGATACTGTTACAATCCAACGTCTTGAAGTAGTTAAAGTAGACGCTGAGCGTAACGTGTTGCTCGTGAAAGGTTCCATTCCTGGACCGAAAAACAGTCTCATTAAAGTTAAAGAAACGGTGAAAAAATAACCACTGAAGAAAGGAGGAACACAAAATGCCAAAAGTATCAGTTTACAATGTAGATGGTAGCCAAGTAGGCGAAGTTGAGTTGAACGATGCGGTTTTCGGAATTGAGCCGAACCAACACGTTCTGTACGATGCAGTTCTTATGCAACGCGCTTCCCTTCGTCAAGGTACCCACAAAGTAAAAGGACGTTCTGAAGTACGTGGCGGTGGACGTAAACCTTGGAAACAAAAAGGTACAGGTCGCGCTCGTCAAGGTTCAATTCGTTCACCACAATGGAAAGGCGGCGGTATCGTATTTGGTCCAACACCACGGAGCTATGCGTACAAACTGCCTAAGAAAGTTCGTCGCTTGGCGATCAAATCAGCCCTTTCATCCAAAGTGATTGACAATGACATTATCGTTTTGGACGCTCTCACGTTGAGCACACCTAAAACTAAAGAATTTGCTGCCATCTTGAGTAACCTCAAAGTGGGACGTAAAGCTTTGATCGTAGCTCCTAGCTATGATGATAATGTAGCTCTTTCCGCACGGAATATTCCAGGCGTGAAATTCGTAGCTGCTGACGGTATTAATGTTCTTGACGTGCTTTCGCACGACAAATTGATCATTACGAAAGAAGCAGTTCAGAAGGTAGAGGAGGTGCTCGCGTAATGAAGGATCCTCGTGATATTGTAAAACGTCCGATTATTACGGAACGTACTGCTGACATGATGAATGACTTGAAATATGTATTTGAAGTCGATATCCGTGCAAACAAAACCGAGATCAAAAAGGCCGTAGAAGCTATTTTCAACGTAAAAGTGAAAAACGTGAACACGCTTCGTGTTCCAGCTAAGCCTAAACGGTACGGACGTTATTCCGGATATACTAGCGAATGGAAAAAAGCGTTTGTAACGTTGACTAAAGACAGCAAAACGCTTGAGTTCTTTGAAACAGTATAATTGAATTTTTGAAGTAAGGAGGGAAACCAAGTGCCAATCAAAAAGTATAAACCAACATCCCCGGCAAGACGGAACATGTCCGTTTCTACATTTGAGGAAATCACCACAAATCAGCCGGAGAAATCGTTGTTGGCCCCGTTGAGCAAACAAGCAGGCCGCAACAACCAAGGTAAAATTACAGTTCGTCACCATGGTGGTGGACACAAACGTAAATACCGTATCATTGACTTCAAACGTACTAAAGATGGAATACCGGGCCGCGTTGCTACGATTGAGTATGACCCGAACCGTACATCCAATATCGCTCTGATTCACTATGCTGATGGTGAGAAACGTTATATCATCGCTCCTAAAGGTTTGAAAGTTGGAGATCAAGTATTCTCCGGACCTGAATCAGACATCAAAATCGGTAACGCACTACCACTTGAAAACATTCCAGTAGGTACCGTTATCCACAACATCGAGTTGAAACCAGGTAAAGGCGGACAATTGGTTCGTGCTGCTGGTACAGAAGCTCAATTGCTTGGTAAAGAAGAAAAATACGTTTCCGTTCGTCTCTCTTCCGGAGAAGTTCGTCGTATTTTGAAAGTTTGCCGCGCGACAATCGGATCTGTTGGTAACCAAGACCACGAGCTCATCAAAATCGGTAAAGCCGGTCGTAGCCGTTGGTTGGGTAAACGTCCTGAGGTTCGTGGTGTAGTAATGAACCCTAACGATCACCCACACGGTGGTGGTGAAGGTCGTGCTCCAATCGGACGTAAATCGCCAATGTCACCATGGGGTAAACCTACTCTTGGTTACAAAACGCGTAAGAAAAATAAAGCTTCTGATAAATACATCATTCGCCGCCGCACGAAGTAATACACACTGTGCATAACTTCGTGAGGCATCTGCGGATGCATAATAGCTACGTTTGAAGGGAGGATCTCCACATGGGTCGCAGTTTGAAAAAAGGGCCATTCATTGATGGCTACATGCTCAAAAAGGTAGAAGAGATGGAAGCTTCAGGTAAGAAGAACGTAATCAAAACCTGGTCCCGTCGTTCTACAATTTTCCCACAATTCATCGGACACACATTCGGCGTTTACGATGGTCGTAAACACGTGCCAGTGTATGTAACTGAGGACATGGTCGGACACAAACTGGGTGAGTTCGCTCCAACCCGTACGTACAAAGGCCATACTGATGATGATAAGAAAACAAGAAGATAAATGAACATCTTTAATGTTTGAGAGGAGGTTACACAATGGAAGCAAAAGCACATGCTAAGTTTATCCGGATTGCTCCTCGTAAAGTTCAACTCGTTGTTGACTTGATTCGCGGCAAGCAAGTAGGTGAGGCGGTTGCCATTCTCCGTCACACTCCGAAATCCGCTTCTCCTATCGTTGAGAAGTTGCTTAACTCCGCTATTGCGAATGCGGAACATAACTATTCTTTAGATGTTAATAACTTGGTTATCTCGCAAGCTTACGTGAACCAAGGACCGACAATGAAACGTTTCCGCCCTCGTGCAATGGGACGTGCAAGTCGTATTAACAAACGTACTAGCCACATTACTTTGGTGGTATCTGAGAAGTAGAAGGAGGGGAAATGTGTGGGCCAAAAGGTAAATCCAGTCGGACTCCGTGTCGGAATTATCCGTGACTGGGAATCTAAGTGGTATGCAGGCAAAGACTTCGGTGATCTTTTGATGGAAGACGTGAAAATTCGTGAATTCCTGAAAAATAAATTGAAAGACTCCGCTTTATCTCGTGTGGAAATTGAGAGAGCGGCTAACCGCGTAAACGTAACGATTCACACTGCTAAACCAGGTATGGTTATTGGTAAGGGTGGTTCGGAAGTTGAAAATCTTCGTAACCAAATTACGAAAATTGCTGGCGGTAAAAAAGTACACATCAACATTTCTGAAATTAAGAATCAAGACTTGGACGCTATTCTTGTAGCTGAAAGCATTGCACAACAATTGGAACGTCGCGTTTCTTTCCGTCGTGCTCTGAAACAAGCAATTCAAAGAACTATGCGCTCCGGTGCTAAAGGTATCAAAACTCAAGTAGGCGGACGTCTTGGCGGTGCTGAGATCGCACGTTCTGAAGGCTACAGCGAAGGAACTGTTCCACTGCACACACTGCGTGCTGACATTGACTATGGTACAGCAGAGGCTCATACTACTTACGGACGTATCGGCGTAAAAGTATGGATCTATCGTGGAGAGGTTCTTCCTACGGCTAAGAAACAAGCTGCTAAGGAAGGAGGCAACTAATCATGTTGGTACCAAAACGCGTAAAACACCGTAAGCAACAACGTGGACATATGAAAGGCCAAGCTAAAGGCGGAACGACTCTGAACTTTGGCGAATACGGTCTGCAAGCTACGGAACCGGCTTGGATTACGAACCGTCAGATCGAAGCGGCTCGTATTGCGATGACTCGTTACATCAAACGTGGTGGTAAAGTTTGGATCAAAATCTTCCCAGACAAACCAATCACTCAAAAGCCTCTCGAGGTTCGGATGGGTAGCGGTAAAGGTAACGTAGAAAAATGGGTTGCAGTAGTGAAACCAGGTAAGATCATGTTTGAACTTGCTGGTGTACCGGAGGAAATTGCACGCGAAGCAATGCGTCTTGCCGCTCACAAACTGCCAATCAAAACGAAGTTCGTGAAACGTGAAGAATTGGGTGGTGAAGCAAATGAAAGCTAGTGAATTTCGCAACCTAACCTCTGCTGAAATCGAGCAAAAGATTGCCGGATTTAAAGAAGAACTCTTTAACCTCCGCTTTCAATTAGCTACCGGTCAGCTGGATAACCCGACTCGCATTCGTGATGTGCGGAAAGAAATAGCTCGTGCTAAAACCATTATCCGTGAAAGAGAATTGGGAATCGGTTAATTAGGGATAGGATGTACAATCCGTCCGTAATCAGGAAGGAGGCCAACAATGAGCGAAGAACGTAACGCACGTAAAGTGCAAACTGGTAAAGTGGTCAGCGATAAAATGGACAAAACGATTGTTGTTGCTGTAGAAACTTACAAAAAACACAACTTGTACCATAAACGCATCAAGGTTACTAAAAAATTCAAAGCACATGACGAAGAAAACACTGCGAAAATCGGTGACACGGTGAAAATCATGGAGACTCGTCCGCTTTCGAAAGATAAACGCTGGAGACTTACTGAAATCGTAGAAAAAGCGGTTATCATCTAATGCTCAGCAGCACTGCTGAAAGGAGGAATACTAAATGATTCAACCATTTACACGTTTGACTGTGGCTGACAACTCCGGTGCGAAGGAACTGATGTGTATCCGCGTACTCGGCGGTACGGGACGTCGTACAGCTCAAATCGGTGATCTGATCGTTTGTTCTGTTAAACAAGCAACACCAGGCGGCGTTGTCAAAAAAGGTGATGTAGTTAGAGCGGTTGTCGTTCGTACGAAACGTTCTGTACGTCGTAAAGACGGTTCCTACATCGGTTTTGATGAAAATGCAGCGGTTGTTGTAAAAGACGACAGAAGCCCACGTGGAACACGTATTTTCGGACCAGTTGCTCGCGAACTTCGCGATAAAGACTTCATGAAAATCGTTTCCTTGGCTCCAGAAGTTATCTAAAGCTTAATCTCGTGATGTTAGAAACAGGAGGTGTACGAAATGCCAAGAGTGAAAAAAGTTCTGGAATCCCATAACAACAAACTTCACGTTAAAAAGGAAGATACGGTTATGGTGATCAGCGGTAAAGACAAAGGTAAAAAAGGCCGTGTCATCGCTGCTTATCCTCGTGAGAACCGCGTCCTTGTGGAAGGTGTTAACATGGTGAAAAAACACCAGAAGCCTAACCAGCAAAATCCGCAAGGCGGCATTATCGAGAAGGAAGCTCCGATTCACGTTTCCAACGTAATGCACATCGATCCGAAGAGCGGAAATGTAACCCGTGTAGGTTACAAAGTTTTGGATAACGGAAAGAAAGTGCGCGTTGCTAAACGTTCCGGAGAAATTATCGACTAATTGAACCGAATGAGAAAGGAGGGCTATGATTCATGGCATCAAGAATGAAAGAACGTTACCTGCAAGAAATCGCTCCTGCTTTGATGCAGAAGTTTAACTATACAACGGTAATGCAAGTGCCGAAAATCGAGAAAATCGTTATCAACATGGGTGTGGGCGACGCTGTCCAAAACTCCAAAGTGTTGGATTCCGCAGTAAACGATTTGCAACTGATCGCAGGTCAAAAACCTGTAATCACTCGTGCAAAAAAATCTATCGCAGGATTCAAACTGCGTGAAAATATGCCTATCGGCGTGAAAGTAACATTGCGCGGCGAGCGTATGTACTTCTTCCTCGATAAACTGTTCAACGTTACGCTTCCTCGTGTCCGCGACTTCCGCGGTGTATCGAGCAAAGCTTTCGACGGACGTGGTAACTACACACTGGGTCTGAAAGAGCAATTGATCTTCCCAGAGATCGAGTATGATAAAGTTGATAAAGTCCGCGGTATGGATATTGTCATCGTAACAACGGCGAAAACAGACGAAGAGTCCCGCGAATTGCTCACGCAAATGGGAATGCCTTTCGTTAAGTAATGTTGGCATAACGTTTCCGGGTGTCTGGAAAGACTCCCTTTTCTCCGAAATTATTTAGGAGGTGTCAGGCTAAGTGGCAAAAACTTCGATGAAAGTTAAACAACAACGTACACCAAAGTTCAAAGTACGTGCATATACACGCTGTGAGCGTTGCGGACGTCCACATTCGGTCCTGCAAAAGTTCAAAATTTGCAGAATTTGCTTCCGTGAATTAGCTTATAAAGGCCAGATCCCTGGCGTGAAAAAAGCAAGCTGGTAAAAAGTCCTGAACGGGAAGGAGGTTAACTCACAATGACTATGTCTGATCCAATTGCAGATATGCTTACTCGTATTCGTAACGCGAACACTGTTCGTCACGAAACGGTAGAAATGCCTGCTTCGACAATGAAAAAACAAATCGCCGACATCCTGAAGCGTGAAGGTTTCATCCGTGACGCTGAAGTTATCGATGATAACAAACAAGGGATTATCCGTGTTTTCCTGAAATACGGTCAAAATAACGAGCGCGTTATCACTGGTCTGAAAAGAATCAGTAAACCTGGTCTTCGTGTTTACACGAAAAGCAACGAAGTACCTCGTGTACTTGGTGGCCTGGGAATCGCGATCATCTCGACATCTAAAGGTATCATGACGGACAAAGAAGCTCGTCAATCGAAATCCGGCGGAGAAGTCGTTTGCTACGTTTGGTAATATAACGTCACAAGATAGGAGGTGCAACATATGTCTCGTATTGGTCGCAAACCAATCACAGTACCAAGTGGTGTAGACATCACCCTGGACAACACCGTTATTACGGTAAAAGGACCAAAAGGAACTTTGACTCGTGAGCTTCATAAAGACATGAAGGTTACAGTTGAAAATAACGAAATCACAGTTGTGCGTCCTTCCGATAACAAAACTCACCGTTCTTTGCACGGCACAACGCGTAGCGTTGTAAACAACATGGTGAGCGGCGTTACTGAAGGATTCGCAAAATCTCTGGAATTGGTTGGGGTCGGATATCGTGCAAGCAAATCCGGAGATAAAATCGTTCTGAACGTTGGCTACTCTCACCCGGTTGAAATTACACCGGAAGCGGGAATCGAATTCGAAGTACCTTCGAATACGAAAATCATCGTTCGCGGAATCGACAAAGAGCGCGTAGGTGCTTACGCTGCTAAAATCCGTTCCGTACGTGAACCTGAGCCGTACAAAGGTAAAGGTATTAAATATGAAGGCGAGCGTATCATCCGTAAGGAAGGTAAAGCCGGTAAGAAGAAATAAGATTTCTCTTACCGCCTTTGCGCGGCTTTCGGCTTGCTTGCTTCGTGTGCTACTAATATACCCCGTGGCTTCTGCTTTGAAGCCAGCGAGGTAACCTGAAAGGAGTGAATCTTTGAGATGATTACGAAACCAGATAAAAATAAGGCTCGTCTGAAAAGACACCTTCGTGTTCGTAAGAAAATCCAAGGAACGGCAACACGTCCTCGTTTGAACGTATTCCGTTCTGGTAAACATATGTACGCTCAAATCATCGATGATGTTGCTGGTGTAACAATCGCTTCCGCGTCTACCGTAGACAAAGAATTGAGCACTGACATCAAAAATGGTGCATCTGTTGAATCAGCTCGTAAAGTTGGCGAACTCGTTGCTAAACGTGCGAAAGACAAAGGTGTTTCCAACATCGTATTTGACCGTAGCGGATATCTGTACCATGGTCGTATCGCAGCTTTGGCTGAAGCGGCTCGTGAAGCAGGACTTGAGTTTTAAGATATTTTTCAAAAGGAGGTTAACGACTTGCGTGTAGATCCGAATACTTTGGAACTGACTGAAAGAGTTGTAAATATTAATCGCGTAGCTAAAGTAGTAAAAGGCGGACGCCGTTTCAGCTTTAGCGCACTGGTTGTAGTCGGCGACGGCAACGGCTGGGTTGGAGCTGGTATCGGTAAAGCGGGCGAAGTACCTGATGCAATTCGCAAAGGTATTGAAGACGCTAAGAAAAACCTTGTACACGTTCCACTCGTAGGAACATCGATTCCTCACTTGGTAACAGGTAAGTTCGGCGCAGGACGCGTGCTGTTGAAACCAGCATCTGAAGGTACTGGTGTTATCGCTGGTGGTCCTGTACGTGCGGTTCTCGAACTTGCTGGTGTAGGTGACATTTTGACAAAATCTCTGGGTTCTTCGAATTCCATGAACATGGTCAATGCGACTTTGGAAGGTTTGTCCCGTTTGAAGCGTGCTGAAGACGTGGCTAAACTGCGCGGAAAATCCGTCGAAGAGCTTCTGGGTTAAGGAGGGAATTCTCATGGCTAAATTAGAAATTACCCTCGTCCGCAGCTTGATCGGACGTCCGGAGACGCAAAGAACAACTGTGAAAACATTGGGTTTGCGCAAAATCAATAGCAAAGTGGTACAAAACGACAATCCTGCCATCCGTGGTATGATTAACAAAGTAAGCCACTTAGTTGCTGTTAAAGAAGTAGAAGCTTAAAAACGGGTTAATCCCACAAATCTTTAAGGAGGTGCAACGAACGATGAAGTTACATGAGCTTTCACCATCTCCTGGATCCCGCAAAGAACGTAAACGTCTTGGTCGCGGTCCAAGTAGTGGTACAGGTAAAACATCAGGTCGCGGTCACAAAGGACAAAACGCTCGTTCTGGCGGTGGAGTACGTCCAGGCTTCGAAGGTGGACAAAATCCATTGTATCGTCGCTTGCCAAAACGTGGTTTTGTAAACCCAACTCGCAAAGAATATGCAGTTGTGAATACTGAAGACCTGAACAGTTTTGCTGCGGGTACTGAAGTAACTCCAGAATTCTTGATGACGAATGGCGTAGTTAAAAACGCTAAATCCGGAATCAAAATCCTGGGTAACGGTGATGTCACTGTGAAGCTGACTGTTAAAGCTAACAAGTTTTCTCAATCTGCTATTGAGAAAATTGAAGCTGCCGGCGGTACAACTGAGGTGATTTAATGTTCAAGACCCTAAAGAATATCTGGCGGGTTGAAGATCTGCGCAAAAGGGTATTATTTACCCTTTTTGTACTGATCATTTACCGCATCGGCTCCTTTGTTCCCGTTCCGGGAGTTAACAAAGATGTGTTCGAAGCGACAAATTCTGCGGGTAAAGAAGTTTTTGGACTTCTCAATACGTTCTCGGGTGGAGCGCTCTTCCAGTTCTCGATATTTGCGCTCGGGATCGTGCCTTACATCACTGCGTCTATCATAGTACAGTTGCTTTCCATGGACGTTATTCCTAAATTAGCGGAGTGGGCAAAGCAAGGTGAACAAGGTAAGAAGAAATCTGCACAGTTGACCCGTTATTTAACCATCGGGCTGGCATTGATTCAAGCGTTTGGTACGTCGATCGGATTCAACCGCTTGTACAATACAGAGATGGTGCCTAACGCTACATTTGCAGATTATATCTTGATCGCAATTGTACTTACGGCCGGTACTTCATTCCTGATGTGGCTTGGTGAGCAAATCACCGAGAAGGGCATAGGAAACGGGATTTCGATCTTGATCTTTGCGGGTATCCTATCAACGGTGCCTAACATTATCAAACAAACGATCGAATCCGACTTCATTCAACCTGACCAACTGTTTATGAATATTCTGAAAGGTGTAATCATCGCAATTGTTATTGTGTTGATCATCATAGGGGTCATTTACATTCAGCAGGCGATTCGGAAAATTCCTGTACAGTACGCGAAACGTGTCGTAGGTAACAAAATGTACGGTGGACAGAATACACATATCCCGCTGAAAATTAATGCAGCAGGTGTTATCCCTGTCATCTTTGCTTCATCGCTGTTGATGTTCCCAACGATCATCGCCAACTTCTGGGCAGATCGCCTCTGGGCACAGTGGATCGGACAGAACCTGACTACACACAAACCTCTGGGTATGTTGCTGTATGTTGTGATGATCTTCGGTTTCACATTCTTCTATACTTTCGTACAGATGAATCCACAGCAGATGGCTGATAATATGAAAAAGAACGGCGGTTACATCCCAGGCATTCGCCCGGGTAAAGCAACCGAGAAATATCTGACCCGTGTCATGACTCGTTTGACAATGGCCGGAGCCATCTTCTTGGCAGTCATTTCCGTTCTGCCTGTATTCTTAGGGGCACTTTCTGGTTTGCCTCAATCTGCGCAAATTGGAGGAACATCCCTCCTGATCGTTATCGGTGTTGCGCTGGATACGATGAAGCAAATCGAAAGCCAATTGATCAAACGCCACTACAAAGGTTTTATCAATAAATAGGCAATAGGTACCGGTCGAGTGAAGATTTACTTGCCGGCACCTATTGTGCTGTTTGTTGATGTAGGGTAGTCTTGGAGGGAGTGACATAACGTGAACATCCTATTCATGGGCCCTCCGGGGGCAGGAAAAGGAACGCAAGCAGACGTCATCGTGAAAGAGTTCGGTATTCCCCATATTTCAACAGGCGATGCATTTCGTCTCGCGATCAAACAGGGAACTCCCATTGGCATGAAAGCCAAGGAATATATGGATCAAGGATTGCTTGTACCAGATGATGTAACCATTGGCATCGTTGAAGAACGTTTGCAGCAGCCTGACTGCAGAGAAGGTTTCCTCTTGGATGGTTTTCCAAGAACCCTTTCGCAAGCAGAAGCGCTTGATGGCATTCTGGATCGATTGAACTCAGGTCTCGATCATGTAATCAACCTGAAAGTGGATCGCAACAAATTGCTCGCTCGTTTGACGGGTCGTAGAATTTGTAAAAATTGTGGTTCCACTTATCATGTGGTATTCAATCCGCCTAAGCAGGAAGGTATTTGTGATAAATGCGCTGGTGAATTGTATCAACGCTCTGATGATAATGAAGAGAGTGTAGGTACACGACTGGACGAGTATATCAACAAAACAGCACCACTCCTCACGTTCTATGAGACTAAAGGTCTTCTTCGTCAAATGAACGGAGAACAGGATATCGATCAAGTTTCTCAAGAAATCGTGTCCTTACTGAGAGGTTAATTGATGATCATTGGTAAGTCCGAAACGGAACTGGGCTTGATGAGGGAAGCAGGGAGAATTGTTGCGGAAACGCATCGTCTCTTGGCAGAGCATATCGCTCCCGGTATTACGACTGGAGAACTTGACCATATGGCCGATCAATATATCCGCAGTCAAGGAGCTGTGCCGTCTTTCAAAGGTTATAACGGTTTCCCTGCCAGTGTGTGCGCTTCAGTAAATGAAGAGTTGGTACATGGATTTCCCGGCAAACGCAAGTTGAACGAGGGCGATATCGTTACGTTTGACATTGGCGCGCAGTACCAGGGGTATCATGGAGATTCCGCCTGGACTTATCCAGTCGGCCGTATTTCCGAAGAAGCCCGTCGTCTTCTGGACGTTACCGAGGCTTCGTTATACGCAGGTCTGGCGCTGGTAAAACCGGACGTTCGCTTGTTTACAATATCTCATGCGATTCAGAAATATATTGAAGATGAAGGGTTCTCCGTAGTTCGTGAATATGTCGGTCACGGCATAGGCGCAGATCTGCACGAAGAACCACAGATTCCGAACTATGGTCTTCCCGATCGGGGACCACGGCTTAAAGCGGGCATGGTGCTGGCCATAGAGCCGATGGTTAACGTAGGTAGACGGTATGTGAAAACGTTGGAAGATAACTGGACTGTCGTCACGGTTGATGGAAAGTTATGTGCCCACTTTGAACACACCGTAGCAGTTACACCTGATGGTATGGAAATTTTCACGAAACTGGATGCGTAGGTGATAAGGCATGAACAATCAGTCTAATCCGCAGCTCGGTCAACTTGTGAAGATCCGTAAAGGCCGCAATGCGGACCAAGCCGCAGTAATTGTTGCTATAGCGGACAGTAAGTTCGTATATATTGCGGATGGAGACAAACGTAAGTTTGATCAACCCAAGAAGAAGAATCTTCTTCATCTTGAACTCCAGCCCATGATTAGCAGCGAGGTTGTGAACAGTTTAAACGAGAGTGGTCGGGTGACAAATGGAAAGCTCCGTTATGCGGTTCATTCATTTTTGGAATCCACCAACATTCAAGCTGAAGAGAAAGGAGACTGACTAATGGCCAAGGAAGATGTCATTGAAGTGGAAGGTACGGTTCTTGAACCGCTACCGAATGCAACATTCAAGGTTGAGCTTGAGAACGGTCATCAAATTCTCGCTCACGTTTCCGGAAAACTGCGGATGCACTTTATTCGTATCCTGACTGGAGACAAAGTAGTTGTTCAGTTATCGCCTTATGATTTAACAAAAGGTCGTATAACTTACCGTAAATAGTAGTAGACAGTTGCAATGAACTGTGAAGCTTATGAGCGGGTTTTGCCCGGCAAAACTTGCGAAAGCTTCGAAGCCGGTTTTACAATAGTAGAACAAGGTCAATGCTTACGAAGAGGGTTTTGCTAAGCAAAACTTTGAGGAGGTAATTCACATGAAGGTAAGACCTTCGGTCAAGCCGATTTGCGAAAAATGCAAAGTCATTCGCCGCAAAGGGAATGTTATGGTTATCTGTGAAAATCCGAAACACAAACAAAAACAAGGTTAAAGAAGGGGGTGTAGCGTAAAATGGCACGTATAGCTGGTGTGGATTTGCCACGTGATAAGCGCGTTGAGATCGCCTTGACTTATATTTTCGGAATCGGTAAAACGACTTCCCAGAAAATTCTGAGCACAACAGGCATCAATCCGGACACTCGTGTTCGTGATTTGACGGAAGATGAAGTCAGCAAATTGCGTGAAAGTATCGATAAAGAGGTCAAAGTAGAAGGTGACCTGCGTCGAGAAATCTCTTTGAATATTAAACGTTTGACGGAGATCGGTTGTTACCGTGGAGTTCGTCATCGTCGTGGTCTGCCTGTTCGTGGACAACGTACGAAAACGAATGCTCGTACTCGTAAAGGTCCTCGTCGTACAGTAGCGAACAAGAAGAAATAATAAGGGGGGATAAGAGAAAATGGCTAAACCGAAAAAAGTCGTACGTACTAAACGTCGTGACCGTAAGAATATTGAATCTGGCGTGGCACATATCCGTTCCACTTTCAATAACACTATCGTTACTATTACGGATCCTCACGGAAATGCAATTTCGTGGGCAAGCTCAGGCGGCCTCGGATTCAGAGGTTCCCGTAAATCGACTCCGTTTGCTGCACAAATGGCTGCTGAGACTGCTGCCAAAGCTGCAATGGAACATGGGATGAAAGCCGTTGAGGTTATGGTTAAAGGACCAGGCGCAGGCCGTGAAGCAGCGATCCGCTCTTTGCAAGCTGCTGGTCTTGAAGTTAACCTGATCAAAGACGTAACTCCAGTCCCGCATAACGGATGCCGTCCTCCAAAACGTCGTCGTGTCTAATGAGATTTGCCCCTGCGTGTGGTATATTTCCGGCACAATCTGCTAATAATGGTTGTTTAGGCATACTACTACATGTTTTCGCAAGAGAAGGTAAATGTTTCATAGAGGACCGACGTTTTGAAGGAGGGGTATTGCAGTGATTGAAATCGAAAAGCCGAAAATTGAGACGGTAGACGTCAACGATGATGGCACCTATGGGAAATTCGTAGTAGAACCGCTTGAGCGCGGATACGGTACGACGCTTGGAAACTCGCTTCGCCGAATCTTGCTCTCGTCACTGCCGGGTGCGGCAGTGTCTTCGGTTCAAATCGATGGCGTTCTGCATGAATTTGCTACAGTTCCTGGCGTAATGGAAGATGTTACGGAGGTTATTCTTAACCTGAAAGCTTTGTCGCTTAAGATTCATTCGGATGAGGAGAAAGTGCTCGAGATTGATGCTGAAGGCGAAGGAGCAATTACGGCTGGAGATATCCGTGCTGACTCCGATGTGGAAATCCTTAACCCGGATCTTCACATTGCTACGCTCGGACCAGGTTCGAGACTTCACATGCGTATTTTTGCCAATCGCGGTCGCGGCTACGTCCAGGCAGATCGGAATAAACGCGATGACCAGCCGATCGGCGTCATCCCAGTCGATTCCATCTTCACCCCGATCAGTCGCGTTAACTACGCTGTGGAAAATACGCGTGTCGGTCAAGTGACCAACTATGACAAGCTCACGTTGGAAGTTTGGACTGATGGAAGTATTCGTCCTGAAGAGGCAGTAAGCCTCGGCGCTAAAATTTTGACTGAGCATTTGATGCTCTTCGTGGGTCTTACAGACGAAGCGAAAGATGCAGAGATCATGGTCGAAAAAGAAGAAGACAAAAAAGAAAAAGTACTCGAAATGACGATCGAAGAGCTGGATCTCTCTGTTCGTTCCTACAACTGCCTCAAACGTGCCGGTATTAATACCGTGCAAGAGCTGACTACGAAAACGGAAGAAGACATGATGAAAGTCCGTAACCTCGGACGCAAGTCTTTGGAAGAAGTTCAAGAGAAGCTTGAGGAACTTGGTTTGGGACTCCGTACAGAAGAATAGACAGCCGAGTGCTTGAAGTGAAGGAGGGAAAACAATGGCATACCAAAAGTTGGGCCGTAATTCCAGCGCACGTAAAGCTTTGTTCCGTGACCTGGTAACCGACCTGTTCTTATACGAACGCATTCAGACAACTGAAGCGAAAGCAAAAGAGGTTCGCTCTATTGCTGAAAAACTGATCACTAAAGCGAAAAAGGGAGATCTTCATGCCCGTCGCCAAGTGGCAGCTTATGTTCGCCGCGAAACTATCGATGGTGAGCAAGATGCAATCCAAAAACTGTTTAGCGAATTGTCCGGTCGTTACGCTGAGCGTCCAGGTGGATACACTCGTATCCTGAAACTGGGACCTCGTCGTGGTGACGCAGCGCCAATGGTTTACTTGGAACTGGTAGACCGCGCGTAAAACAGATGAGATGAGGAAAGGGGACAGAATCAACGATTCTGGATTAACCCTTTTTTTCTCTTCATTTCGGAATTCGTGCTGTAATAGAAGCTCCGTAAGGGGCTTCTTTTGCTGTTCGGGATAGGGATATGTATAGTATGGAACAAAGGTGTGGTAATAATGCGGAACTTATGTATGACGTTAACTTATGATGGCACTGCCTATTACGGCTTCCAAGTACAACCGGGAGGGAATACCATTCAGGACCATCTTGAAGATGCAATTCGTGCTTTGACCGGTGAGTCTGTTAAGATTACAGGTTCAGGCCGAACAGATGCAGGCGTTCACGCTCGCAGACAGATCTTCAATTTTCCTACGGAATCCCAGATCCCGATTGAACGTTGGTGTATTGCACTCAACTCGAGATTACCCTCTGATATTGTCGTTATTGATGCGATTGAAGTTTCGGCTGATTTTCATTCTCGCTATGCGGCGAAAAAGAAAACGTATCGTTATACAGTCAATGCGAATCAATTTCCGGATGTATTCAACAGAAGACTGCAGTATCATCATCATGCGAAGCTTGATATTAAGGCCATGCAGGAAGGATTACGACATTTCATAGGAACGTATGATTATACCTCTTTTGCTTCACGCAAGTCTCAGAAAGAGAATCATGTCCGTTCGGTATACGAAGCATGGATTGAAGTGGACCGTTCAATGTGCAGAGACCATCCGCGCGATCAGGGTGTCATTCACATTTATGTGAGTGGTAACGGCTTTTTGCAGCATATGGTTCGTATCATTGTAGGGACACTGCTGGAGATCGGAGAGGGCAAACGGAAAGCCTCTGATGTACCGAATATGATTGCTGCATGTAATCGATCTGCTGCAGGACCTACTGCAGTTAGCTGCGGTTTAATGCTCTGGGATCTTGAATACAAAAAAGATTAAATTTGGTGAGTGAAAAGCTTAATTAACACTTGCGATTTAATCGCCTATCATGTAATATAAAAGTTGTGTTTTCTTAATGGCTTTCCCACAGCCCCAATTAAGAGGTTCACATCAAATTTACAATCCATCAACACCTAAAGTTATAACTTAACGAACGAAGATAAATGAAAATGATGATTTTGAACATTTAAGGAGGAACTTTTCATGCGTACTACGTACATGGCGAAGCCTAACGAAGTTGAGCGCCAATGGCACATCATTGATGCTGAAGGCAAAACCCTCGGACGTTTGGCGAGCGAAGCAGCTGCTTTGATTCGCGGCAAACACAAGCCACAATTCACTCCACATGTGGACACTGGCGATTTCGTTGTTATCATCAATGCTGAGAAAATCGTATTGACTGGTAAGAAAATGCAAGGTAAAAAATACTACCGTCACTCGATGCACCCAGGTGGTTTGAAAGTAACTACAGCTGAAGAGATGGTTAAAAACAAACCTGAGCGTATGTTGGAATTGGCTGTTCGCGGTATGCTTCCTAAAACTCGCATGGGCGAGAAAATGAAGTTGAGACTTAAAGCGTACAGAGGCACTGAGCATCCACATGCAGCACAAAAACCAGAAGTTTACGAACTTCGCGGTTAATTAAAAGGAGGACAGTTTCATGGCACAAGTACAATACTATGGGACAGGTCGTCGTAAACATTCGGTAGCACGTGTTCGCCTTGTACCGGGTGAAGGACGCATTGTCATCAATAAACGTGATATTAATGAATACTTCGGTTTGGAAACACTCAAACTGATCGTAAAACAACCACTGAACTTGACAGAAACGCTGAACAACTATGACGTTCTTGTTATTGCTCATGGTGGCGGAATCTCCGGTCAAGCCGGCGCAATCCGTCATGGTATCTCCCGCGCTCTGCTTAAAGCAGATCCGGAATACCGTGCATCCCTGAAAAAAGCAGGATTCCTGACTCGTGACCCACGTATGAAAGAGCGTAAAAAATACGGTCTTAAAGCGGCTCGTCGCGCACCTCAGTTCTCCAAACGTTAATATTAAAAGCCTTTGGCCTCGGCCAAAGGCTTTTTTATATATTCATAACTATTCAGTCTGATACTTTAGATCTTAGTAAAGAGTTCTCATATTACTGATGCCTCTCCTTATGCTTGTACGTTTCCCTCTTTTAACGCAGCTTTATTGATCTCATCATGTCCCTCAGGACAGTCCTATATTATAGGTGTGAATGGATCGTACTGAACCTCTCTAATCGTTATAGATCATCTTCGCTTACCACTCGTTCTATTATACCTCCTTATAAAAGCATCTATTACCGCTCATGCCGGATTTCCTGAATGGACTCGGGTTATTGTTTTAGCATATATTCATAACTGCAAATCTTATCAGTTTTTCTTATGGAATTGATAAAAGTATCTTACATATCTTTCGCTAAATGTGCCAACGATACGGTCATTAAATCTTCTTCTTTTCTTCATTCACTTTCAATCGATCAGTGATTTTTTGACGCAGTTATTATCGTCATGAACTGTTCAACCCAGCAAGAACAAAGGTTTCCATGGGTAAGCAATGTATTTTCATTTGCCTAATGAACTGGATCAACAACATTGTTTTTATCTCATTAACAGAGAAATGGATAAATTGAACCAAAATATTGTGTGAGAGCAATGATCAAAAATGGTTCAACACTGATTTATTTTACCATATGGCAGGCATTGACATCCGCAATGAAAGATTTATACTAAACATAATTCATATTAGATTAGTCGGCTTTAAGTTTCATTGAAATGCAGAATGGGGGGAATCACAGATGAACTTGTTGGAGAAAGAGGAATTGGCACGGACGAAGGCTGAGGAACTGGAACATGCCAGTCCAGAGGATATCATTCGGTATGCTATTGAAACATTTCCCAATATCACTTTTGCTTGTAGCTTCGGAGCAGAGGATGTTGTACTTGTAGATATGTTGCAGAAGATCAGCCCATCGACAGATATTTTTTATCTGGATACTGATTTTCATTTCAAAGAAACATACGAAACACGGGACAAGATGCAGGAGAACTATAATCTTGAATTTGTACGCGTTTCACCTAAAATTACTCCGGAAGAGCAGGCAGCTCAGCACGGTGAAGAGTTGTGGAAGTCGGATCCCAATGGCTGCTGTAACATTCGTAAAGTTGAACCGTTAACACGTATTCTTTCACAGTATGATGCATGGATTACAGGTATTCGCAGAGATCAAGCACCAACTCGTGCTAACTCGAAAAAGGTTGAATATGATTCTAAATTTGGCCTGATGAAGTTTAATCCAATTGCCCACTGGACGACAGAGGATGTATGGCAATATATCCGTGAGAATAACGTTGTGTATAATCCTCTTCATGATCAGAACTACCCGAGTATTGGTTGTGAGCATTGCACACGTCAGGTTATGCCTGGTGAGGACCCTCGTGCTGGACGCTGGTCTGGTAATGATAAAACGGAATGTGGCCTTCATAAATAATAGATATACAAGGAGCTGACCCAGAAGACATCGATTCTGCCTCATGGAGGTACGCTGGTTCAGCGTATCGTACAAGGAGAAGAACGGGAGCAATTGTTGCAAGACAGTAAATGCTTATCCTCTTTACTTATTAATACCTGTACGATATCCGATTTGGATCTGATTGGTGTTGGTGCGTTCTCACCACTTTAAGGTTTCTTGAATGAGGAAGATTACCTTTCGGTTGTGTCTCGCATGCGTCTCGCAGATGGAACAGTCTGGAGTATACCGATTACACTTGCTGTTGATGATAAACAAGCCGTCCAGATTGGTGAGCAGTTGAAACTTTCCGGCACCAAAGTACGCGGGTTGCTCCGTGACGGCCAGTGCCCTCCACCTGAATTTACACGTCCTGAGGTAGCTGAGGTACTGATTGAAGGAATGGCGGAGCAAGTCCGGTCCTAACGGTATATTTGTCCATCTTGTCCCATATAGATGATTAGAGTCATTTATAGGGACGAGGTGGTTTTTTTATGCGTAAAAATATGGGGAAGCACTTTGTAGTCTGGATCAGGTTAAAAACAATCAAAAGGGTCATGCTGAGCCTCTGTCTGCTGGCCATGTTAGTGGCGGTAATGTCCTATGAACTGCCTTCCACAAAGACATCTGGTTATTGGAGTTTGCCGATGGCGGGTAAAGTCATTGCCATTGATGCAGGACACGGAGGTCCAGATGGAGGAGCCGTAAGTAAGCAGGGGGTTATTGAAAAAGATATCAACCTGTCGATCGCCTTGTATGTGAGGGATTATTTGCAACAGGCAGGGGCCCTAGTGGTTATGACACGAGAGATAGACACCGATTTGGCAGAATCGGACACCAAGGGGTATTCCAAACGCAAGACGGAAGATTTGAAACAAAGAGTACGGCGGATAGAGGATAAACAAGCAGATCTCTTTATTAGCATTCACATGAACAGTGTTCCATCCAACCGATGGAGTGGAGCGCAGGTTTTCTATACACCTAACCATCCGGATAACGAAGGTTTGGCTAATCTGCTTCAACAAGAGATGGTTCGTAATCTGGAGAATACGGATCGAATCGCCAAAACGGTGAATACGGTTTATCTGTTACAGGCTCTGAAGATACCTTCAGCGCTGGTAGAAGTGGGTTTTCTTTCTCATCCGGAAGAGGCACGTATGCTTGCGGATGAAGCGTATCAACGCAAGGTAGCTGCATCGATCTATAATGGGATTCTCAGATATTCCTCAGGGGAACGGCCTAAAAGTTAGTCAGAATAAGAAAGGTAATGATATAATTGGATCAGCATACCTAATTACATGCCAATAGATAAAGCTGAGGTGCTGTCTGATGTTATCAAAAGAACAGGTACTTGAACTATTACAGCCATTACAAGAACCACAATTGGGAGTAAGTCTGACTGAACTGGAATGGGTTCGAGATATTATGGTAAAAGAAAATCATGTGGCTCTGACCATAGTGACACTGGAAAATCGACCTGAGGATACAACAGCCTTGAGTGATGCAGCGCGTAATCTGTTGTCCCAGCACGGACTGAAGGACGTACATATTCGTGTGCGTGCAGCTTCTGAGCATGATCGTGAGAGCCTGAATATGGGACAACCCGATGAAGAGCCGGATCGGGACGAAGTGCTCGTAAAAGGTCATGCAGCGGGCCTGGATGGACATGAGCTGTTAAGTCCTGAATCAGGTGTTCGTTTTATTGCAGTGGCCAGCGGTAAAGGTGGCGTTGGCAAATCAACGGTAACCGTTAATCTCGCTGCAGCCTTGGCACGTCAAGGCAAAAAAGTGGGCTTAATTGATGCGGATATCTATGGCTTCAGCGTACCCGACATGATGGGGATTGAAGAATATCCGGTTGTTGAAGATGGTGTTATCCAACCGGTTGAACGTTTCGGAGTCAAAGTCATGTCGATGGGCTTCTTTATTCGGGAGAACAATCCAGTGATCTGGCGAGGGCCCATGCTTGGTCGGATGCTGCGTCAATTCTTTACCGATGTCCAGTGGGGCGAGTTGGATTATGTGTTATTGGATTTGCCACCAGGTACGGGAGATGTCGCTTTGGATGTGCATCAGATGTTGCCACAGAGCAAGGAAATTATCGTTACTACCCCGCATGCAACAGCGGCCTTTGTTGCAGCACGTGCGGGTGCAATGGCCATACAGACCGATCATGAGTTACTTGGTGTGGTTGAGAACATGGCTTACTATGAGTGTGGCAGTTGCGGAGAGAAGGATTATGTTTTTGGTCGAGGTGGCGGGGGAAGACTTGCGGAAAGTCTGCATACAAGCTTGCTTGCCCAGATTCCGTTAGGCACGCCGGATAATCATCCTTCTGAGCCTGATTTCTCACCTTCTGTCTACAAAGCAGATTCTCGTATCGGGGCTATCTATGATGAAGTGGCCCGGTCCATTGAATCCAAATTCTAATGGTATTGAGTGTTATAGATACAAATAAAGCCTGCGTCCACTTGGATGCAGGCTTTTCAGTATCTGTGGTGCACATTCACACCTGTGTTTATGATCCGCCGTCGCCCGAATCTCCACTGCCTCCACCATCTCCGCCGCCATCACTACCACCTTGACCGTCTTGCTGTCCGCCTTGCTCTTGCCCTTGTTTACCTCCGCTTTCTACTTTGGGTTGCAACTCGTCCTGTACTACTTTCTTGAGCAAAGTGAGTACTTCCATACGGAACAACGGGTTTTGCATCACTTCCTGCATGACAGTCATCGTCTGTTTACGATAATCCGGAGTCTTCGTCATATCCATGAACATCTTGGATACCTCAGGTGACTTCATGATGTCTTCAACAGACTTTTGATAGGTGGGATCTTTTATCAATTGCATATGAAGTTGTTTACTTTGTGCGTTGATTACTTTGGCAAATTCACCCGCAAACTGCGGATCGGTCATAATCTTTTCGAATTCTTTCTTATATTCGGGAGCTGTAATGGTATCTTTTACTGCAATACGTATTTGTTCCGAAGATTGCACAGGCATTAACATTTTCATACCAATGGATCCCGAAGCACCACCCGAACCGCCACCTTCTTCCGAACCGCTGCTTCCGCTCGATGAGCTTTGACCTGTAAGAGCTTCCTCCACTGCTTTCTTGCCTTCATCACTTTTCAAAATATCTACAACCATTGTTTTCATCTCTTTATAACTGCCCTGAGGAGGCGAAGAACTTTGATCTGAACCGCAGCCGGCAAGCATGACGGATAGCCCCAGTACGACACAGCATAGCTGCCACAAAGGCCGTTTCATGTTTACAATCCCTCCTTGATTAGATACTGGATGTAGTATGTGATGGGAAAGGGTGAAATATGTTGAGCAATGATGGTTTTTTGCTGAGAAGGTTGGTAAAATAAACACTCGGGGGTGGAAAACATTTGAATTTACGTAAATGGTTTTTCCTGTTTTGGACAGCCTTGCTTATTGGGGCCGCGGGAGCGTTAGGTACAGGATTGATTATGATGCTGGTGAACGGGGAGAAAACAAATGGGTTAAATGATTTTCTTCTGTATCTTTTGATCCTATTTGGATCAGGGGTTATGATCAGCGTGTATTCACAAATGGGTTTCTTTGCATATCTGATATTGAATTATATGGGTAAAGGTGTATTCCCAAAGCGCGGTTGGCAGATCGTGCAGGTTGTATTAACGGTGTTAGCCCTGTTTGACGTGATGTTTTTACGTCTGTTTGTTGGGGGAGACCGGGAGCGTATATCGGATATTGTGTTAGGTATCATTATTTTGGCAGCTGCAATTGTTACCGCTTACGTTAAAGTTAAGCTGACGCATATCTCCGCGCTCGTACCTACACTCTTTTTCATGATTGCCGTCACCATTGTGGAGACGATCGGCGTATTGCGTATTGATGTAAATGCTGCAACCATATTTATTGTGGTTCCCTTGCTCTTATGTAATGCATACCAAATGCTGATATTGCATAGGCTGGTGGATGTATCGGTGAAGCGCAGCGTAAGTGGAGAAGCAGAACAGATGAAAGAAAGTCGAGCATAAATTTCGTTTAGTATAAAACATACCAAAAAGAGCTAACCTGGTTAGCTCTTTTCAACTTTTACACTCTTTTTACACTCTGTCATTTGTATAGGAGCTGTAGTTCTGATTTAATTTTCCAATCACTGACCGCTGGCTTGATCACGGACTTCCTTACCCTCGACACTGGAATGGTTAAGCAACTCAGACACGGTTACGAATTCATAGCCCTGATTTTTTAATTTGTCGATAATGACAGGAAGTGCCTCATGAGTTTGTTTAGAAGAATCGCTTGCATGCAGAAGTACGATGTCCCCTGGATGTGCTTTGCTAACTACGCGATCAACAATGGTCTGTACACCGGGGTTTTTCCAATCCAAAGAGTCGGTGTCCCACTGAACGACCTGATAATTGAGACTATTGGCTACCTGAAGTACCCGCTTGTCAAAGTCCCCGTTGGGCAGACGCAGTAATTTCGGTTCTTTTCCCGTTAAATCGGTTAAAATGCTATGAGCTGTCGAAATTTCTTTGCGAATCTCATCCTCGGTCAGGCTGCTGTAGTTCTCATGTCTGTGCCCATGGCTGCCAATTTCATATCCTGCCTCTTTGATGGCAGTGACAATTTCGGGGTGTGTCTTGCTCCAGGGGGAGGAAAGGAAAAAGGTAGCCTTTTGCACTTTGTTTTCCTGAAGAACTTTCAGAATTGGCTCAGTACGTTTATCTCCCCAGCTAATGTCAAAGGTAAGTGCAATTACCTTCTTCTCGGTTGGAACGCTGTAGACGGCTGATGGTGCTTCCTCCGAGAATACGGAGACATTGCCACTCTCCAGATAAATAATACCGATCGCAAAGATGGCAGCAACGAGGACAATCAGGTACCGTTTAATCTTTTTGCCGCTAAATACATAGAACGAGTTCATTTCAATAAGCGCCCCTCTCCCATAAGAAATGCTTGTTTACTCTCCAATGTATGCTCGTACTCCCCAGTTATTCGTAACGAACCTTGTTTGTCCATCATTTTAGATTCTACAGGAGGTTATTATGTTAAAATTCAGTACATTTCTTAGAGATCTTGGTTCCATCCGCAGTGCCTTAATCTGGGCTGTGATATTGTTTGTCGTTGGAATAGGGGCAGGATGGGTGAGTACAGGGCCATTGGAAGAATTATTATTGAATCAAATTGGAGGACTACGTGAAGTCAGTGAACGGCTGGAGCAGGGGGGCAATGTGCAATGGAACTTCTTCCTGTTTATCTTTTTTAATAATGCGATCAAAAGTGTGCTTGTCATCTATGCCGGTATATTCTTCGGTATTCTGCCAGTCATTTTCCTGCTGATCAATGGTATGGTCCTTGGATTTGTAGTGCACACCACCATGAATTACGGAGCGAGCTTCTACGATATTGTGGTTAAAGGCTTGCTTCCGCATGGCATTATTGAGATTCCCGTCATTATTATTGCTTGCGCATTTGGATTGAAGTTGGGGGGCCTGGTGATTAAAAGTCTTGTACAACTTGGAAGTGATAAACGAAATACGATGGGTAGCCGGTGGAGAGCGTTTATAAACAGGACGCTAACAGCATCCTTCTGGGTTGTCATCTTGCTTCTTGTTGCAGCAATCATCGAAAGCACACTTACGTATACTCTGGTGAGAGGATAAAATTTTGTGATGGTTGGCATTCATAAATTTTCTGAAAGTTGACCATAACAATAAAACGGGTTCCTGCAGCACTCACAAAAAGCGAATGCACGGGGTGCTGCATGGAACTTGTGAAGGTGTGTGATAAAGAGGCTATGCACAAAAAGGAGAACTCTGATGCTGGGTATGTTGTTTAACGAGAAGGAATGCAAGGAACTGGACTATGTGCTGCGTAAAGAACTAGATGAGATGCTTTTCGATCTAAGTGATAATCGTCTTGACCAAGAGATCAAATATGCTATCGCGAGCCGATATAAGACTGTGTTCCGTATGTATGCACGCTTTGCCCCGCCAAAAGAGCTGTCCAAATATGCAAGAGGTGGGAAGCTGAAAAAGTCGAAGCCTTAATGCTGTAGCTGGTTATATATTGGGATTTACCGTAGTTGAAGTGAGGTGCGGCTCTTAATAGCGGGGGCTGTACCTCTGAACCGTGAAAGTGTGGAATTGTTGAGGGGATCATACTTTTTGTCGAAAAAGGGTTGACCTTTCTAAATTCATATGGTAAATTAATTTTCGTTCCTTTTTTAGGAGCGGTTCACCGAAACAAGCATGAAAATAAAACGATTGAAAAGAATCGAAAAAATAATGCTTGCAAAGAGAACTACAACATGATATATTATAAAAGTCGCCGCTGAAACGACGACAACATGAAAAATAGCACCAAATTGAATGTTTGATCTTTGAAAACTGAACAACGAGTGAGTAAACATTCTGCTTGCAGAATGAATGCGAAAGTTCGAGACAAGCCTTGGCTTGAATCGGCTGGAGCACAAATGAGATGTTTAATCTCGTCAGATTCAAAATG
>NZ_JBQCJX010000010.1:0-68199 GCF_051967555.1 Paenibacillus sp. SAF-068 | reverse complement strand
AACACGACCGTTAAGCCCTCTAGCGCCGATGGTACTTGGACCGCAGGGTCCTGGGAGAGTAGGACGCCGCCAAGCAAAGAACCACTGCCGATGATATTCGGTGGTGGTTTTTATTTGTTTATAAGGACTACAGATGATGAGCTGAAGCTCTAACATGATCGTCAGTGGTGGTTTTTATTTGTTTATAAGGACTACAGATGATGAGCTGAAGCTCTAACATGATCGTCAATTGAAAGTAACATTTTTGTTACGGATAACAGCGGCAAAACCAGTATAATAGGACTATGTTAAATATGCTAAAAGTACCTGACCACAGAGCTGGAATGTGCAGCTGTGAAAAGGAGGGTGTGTGTGTTAAGTTGGCGGAGACTTGGACTACAATCAATTCTGTTGCTTTGTTTGACCGTTGTTCTGGCAGGATGCGGTGAAGCTTCAGGTTCTGTATGGACTTCATATGAAGGTGCGGTGAACGAGAAGAGTTTTCCGGTTCCTAAAGTAGCGAATAAATCTGACCAGTCCGAGAACAATTCGGATATGGACTATGTTCGATATACACTGTCTGGTATTAGTGAGAGCACTAGCTTGCCTGAAGTATATCTAGACGAGATTAAAAGCTGGGGTTGGACAGAGAGGCAAGCCAAGGGTACATCCAATGAATCCAGTACCTTGCGTGTATTTGCAAAGGAAGGACATACTGTGCATTTAGCAGTACATGATGGTTCCTTTACACTAATGGTTCCTAGAAATGATGCTACTCAAACGACAGTAAAATCATTGGCTGAAGACGATTGAGCTGTTGCGTGTAAAGTTGGATACGAAAATTAACGCTGTGATGTCCTTATATAGTTAAAGCTCCCGTGCATTGATCGGGGGCTTTTTGTTATTTTATGAGGTAGGGTCTAGAGTGACAGGAGAGTACATAGGGTGTAAAGCAGGAGAGGCTGTAAAGGATATGATGCAGATTGAATGGTTGATGAAAGGCGAGGGTAAGAAGCGAGATAAAGCGAAGACTGCGCGAGGGATCACTCAATGGTGTAGGATCTACGAGAAATGTGGGGATATGAGTATGGAACAGAAGTCGAAAAGGAGCATTTAGCGGAGTCTGTTGTGGGGATAACTAATTCAACTATACCCACGCTGTGGATAAGGAGTAATAAAGGGTAGACAAATAAAGGTTATCCACAGTGGATAACCTTTATTTAATCTTGTGAGACTGAAATAAATAGACGATACGACAATCCGTTTTATCAGAATTTTCTAAGAGCCCTGGCCATTATGTATTACAGGTAAATGAGATACGTTTACTGTTGAGTGTTATGAAGAACCATAATTATTGCAGATAGTATGAGACATCTTGTTCATTTAATTTGATGAGTCCATCTTTGCGCTCGCGGGAGAGTACCAGTACAACATATAAACGAGGACCCAGCAACCATAAATGCCAGAAGATCAGCGAGAGGGTAAAGGACAATGGCGACCATATCAAACATACTGTAATGATACATAGTCCAATCCAACTCATGTTAAGGTGTACCCGGACGAACATACGGAAGCTGAAGTGCTGATCAGGGATATAACCCAACCAAGGCATACGCAGATTCCAGCGCCATCGTTTGGCGTAAGAGGTACGTACCAGAAGTAATATCGTTCTGGCGATGACATAATGAATCCAGATGGTGATTGGGCCTGCCAGTACAAAATAGAAAAGACCAGTCCAGGAGAATGCAAGTAGATTGAATAAGAGCATGATGACCGGAAGACACAGATAACTATAGATGACACTGCGGGCGATAGCCTTTTTTTTCAAGAGCCGGTATTGATAAAATGTTGCTTTATTCTCCGGTTCGGCGACCATACGATTATATATCCTCCTTCAAATTCACGTTTGTGTGGGATAGGTAATTTGTTTTCTTACACGTGTAAAAGGGAATGAATCATGTATGTATATATGAACCTTGTATCTCACACCATGACGATTGTACAAGATATTGAGATTTGACTGAGCTTATCTCAGTATACTCTCGAATGCACGGACTGTCAGGCTTTGATATCGTTATCATGTATTATATATCGGCTGAGATTCCAAGTTTTTTTAAGAAAATTTGAATATAAATCTTGAGCCGGTCTAAGGGATACGTGATTTTGAGGAAAATGCGACGGATGCAGGGTAACTGTATAGATTTAAGCTGGAGAAGGCTTTGTATAAGAAGGATGAATGTATTTTTCGGTACAGACACCCCAAAGGGGGTGGGCGAATATATATATTTTATAGAAAGAAAGCACTATGAAAATGTATAAAATAATAGAAACTGTGCAATACTGATAGTAAACGTAAAACAAGGTGGGATGGTTCATGGAAGAACATGCCGAACACACATGTATTATCTGCGAGCAAAGAAAAAGAGAAGGCATTTTTATTGTATCAGAATTCATATGTGACACTTGTGAAGCAGAAATGGTTCATACCGATGCGCAGGATGCCAAGTACAATTATTTTATTCATCAGATGAAGCAAATTTGGGTACAAAAAAACGCATAATGAATATTGCCAATAGAAGTAGAAGCGAAACATCACATTGTAAAGATGCTGATGTGCATAGAGGCCCAATGGGCCTTTTTCTGTTTTTACGAGAGAGAGTCTTGTCTGCCATTTGAGGAAGGCGTATGCTGATATAATGATATAGAACATGAGCAGTAGCACGTGTGGAGATGGGCAAGAAGGGCATTCTTTAGATTAGGAAGCATTTAAGAGCGCATCGAGCGCACATTATATATGTACAGGATGGTTATTTCATGGATCATAACACTAAATCAAGTAGAGCCCCTTTATATGAAGCGTTGCTTGCGTATCGCGATTCGAAGCAGCGTTCTTTTCATGTGCCTGGGCATAAAAATGGACAAGCTTACCGCCTCAGTTCGGTAGATGATTATGGGGCTGACCTGAAGAGTGGGGAAAGTTATGGCATCGAAGGAGATCAGTCCAAAAGAGGACTGGTCCCGGATCGTTCATTCCTGGAGATAATGGAGATGGATGTTACGGAGATTACGGGCACCGATGATTTGCATCATCCGGAAGGTGTGATCCGGGAAGCGCAGGAGCTTGCGGCAGATTGTTTTGGAGCGGAGGAGAGTTTCTTCCTTGTGGGAGGCAGTACAGCTGGTAATCTCTCCTTGTTGCTCACCGTGTGTGATGAGCCAAACAGTATTGTGCTTGTGCAGCGGAATGTACACAAGTCCGTTATTCACGGTTTAATGGTGGCCGGCGCAAGAGCTGTATTTCTGGAGCCGTGGATCGACCCAGCGTCTGGACTTGCGGTCATGCCGTCGGTGCAGACGGTTCAGGCTGCTGTCCAGTCCTATCCTGAGGCAAAGGGAGTACTGGTCACGTTGCCCAATTATTACGGCATGGGCGCTGATCTGACGCCCATTGCCGAGGTGTGCCACGCTGCTGGCATGCCGTTGCTTGTGGATGAAGCGCATGGCGCGCATTATGGGCAGCATCCGGAGCTGCCTGTCTCTGCCCTGTCGTGCGGAGCAGACGGTGTTGTGCAGTCTACGCATAAGATGCTGACGGCCTTCACCATGGGGGCAATGCTGCACATTCAGGGACCACGCTTAAACCGGTCCCTGTTAAGGCAGCGTCTGGCCATGGTGCAAAGCTCAAGCCCATCATACCCGGTGATGGCTTCGCTCGATCTGGCGCGCCGGCTGCTGCAGGTGCAGGGCGCGAACACATTCACGGCGGGGCTCGCCGCCGTGAACGCTTTTAAGCGCGGCCTCGCGGAGCTGCCGCGCTTTCAGTTGCTGCAGCCTGCACAGCTGCTGCAGCCAGAACCGCCAGCCGGAACAGCGAAGCCGGCTGGCCTATCCGTGTCCGCTGCGCAGCAGACACGGAAGAGCCTGACCGCGGCGGCGGTGGCATCTGCCGCGGGGTATACCGCTCAGGACCCATTCAAGGCCGTCATCTATGACGGCGCAGGGGTGCTGAGCGGTTATGGGCTACAGCAGCAGTTGGAAGCATGCGGCTGTGTGCCCGAGATGAGCGACGAACGGTACGTCGTCTTGCTCTTCAGCCTGGGCTCAACGGTGCAGGATGCTCAGCACCTGTTGCAGGCTCTACAACATATCAGCTCTGCCGATGGGCATGAGCAGGATAATTCCAACGCAGAGCCATTACATCAGCTTGCGAAAGGTTCGGCGCATTATATTTCCACGTGGAACAATTTACAAGAACACACGCCCTACTCGGAACCGATCTCCTTTTCACTGCAACCGATTGTTGAGACGGATACGATCAATGTCCCGATACAAGGAAGCGTGGGCTGTCGATCAGCTGAGATGGTTATTCCATACCCTCCAGGGATTCCGCTTGTATATCCGGGTGAATGCCTAAGTCCATCGATGGTGGCACGTATGCAACTCCTGCGCGATGAAGGAGCAAAGTTTCATGGGGTATCAGATGTATCGCTACAGGTATTAAAGGTCATGAAGGATTGAAAGAAACATATGAAATCTTTGAATGCATACACCAATAGGTAGTCTATATGACCAATACCGATACCGGACCCTACACATGTGAGGGTCTCTTGGTCATTAATCTAGTTGCTAGGGTATGTCTTCAAACTCAGGCAGGCGATACGTTGAAGAATGTCAGGGTCCAACATCTTGAAGTCAAGGATTGCTGATCCTGGCGAATTGTCCAGACAATTTACTAAGGAACCGAAGACATCTTACTTAGCATTCGAGTCCTCCTTTTATTTTGTGAGGAACCTGAGACACGTTATTAATCAAAGTCACCTAACAAACACGCTGTAAACGGCTGGTTATTCCAATATAGCGTGTTTCGGATTCCTTAGATTGCTGCGGGTGCTTCAAATCGCTGAATAAGACGTCACAGGGTCGTTAGCGCTCCAGCTCCATGCTCTGCTCCAGACACGTTCAGTTGCGTTCCGGCTTTCGGCAGGTTTGAAGACACGACCTAGTTCAACTTATACAGATAGACATAAGAAAGAAGGGACCACTTTGGGTATTCCGCTAAAAAAATATACAGGAATAGTCCTGCAAGTTTTACTGATGTACGGTTTTTATTGGATTGGAAACTTGATTCAAGCTCTATTACATCTGCCGTTAACAGGTAGTATTGTGGGCATGCTGGTATTGTTTATCGTCATTCAACTGGGATGGATCAAAATGAGCTGGGGAGAAGAGGGGTCGACGTGGCTTCAATCTCATCTGCAATTGTTGTTCATCCCGCCAACTGTAGGCATTATTAATCATTTTGATTTTTTTAGAGCCAACACTTTATTATTGGTTCTTGGATTGATCGTTAGCACACTAATCACATGTCTGATATCTGCCAAATTAAGTGAGTGGCTCATGACATGGAGATCGTCTCATTCAGCTAAAAAGGAGGCCATCACATGTCAGCATTCATCCTCGGAATTGGAATGATTGCGCTAACCATCGCTGTATATATTCCAGCCACACATCTATATAAAAGGCTGAAATGGCCGATACTTATGCCTGTACTCACAACGACTGCCATACTAATCCTGATCTTGGTGATTTCCGGTATAAAGCTGGACACATATATGTTGGGTGGAAAATGGATACAGGAACTCTTGGGCCCGGCAGTTGTATCTCTTGCTTTTCCCTTGTCCAAACATCTGCATGTGCTGAAACGGAATATTATTCCGATTGTGGGCGGAACGATTGGAGGCAGTATTACAGGTGTGTCTACAGGTGCTTTAATCGCTATTCTACTCGGCTATTCTCAAGAAATGGTCATCGCTTTATTGCCGAAATCCGTCACAACTCCTGTTGCCATTCAACTTGCTAATCAAGTTGGAGGGAATGCCTCATTCACATCGCTGTTTGTAATGATTGCAGGTTTCTCAGGGATATTACTGGGGCCAATGCTCTTAAAATGGGCCAAAGTCCAAAGTAAACATGCCTATGGTATTGGACTGGGTTCAGCATCTCATGCCCTCGGCATGGCAAGGTCCTTTGAATATGGGGAGAATGCAGTAGCCCTCAGTTCGGTATCCATGATTGTCAGTGCCATTGCCGGATCGATTATGCTTCCATTATGGGTATGGGTTATCTACGGTTGAACGTTTTACTTTGTTGTTCATGTTGGAGTAACTGCTGACCTATAGTATTATAGAAAGAAAACAAGCTTGTCTTATTTTTGTTTTATTATTACGTACCGATATAGCTGTAGCTATACACCTCTGGGCGGGGGATATCATATCCTGTAGCAAGAGGGTCAAAGCATTTTCAATTACAGCAGCAATAGATGCAATTATCGACATAGAAAGCAGGGAAGCATATGCAGGGCAGAGGTAAATTCATTACGCTGGAAGGGGGAGAGGGTTCCGGTAAAACAACGATGATTGGTAGAATAGGTTCTTATTTTGAAGAACGGGGTATACCTTACGTAGTTACGCGAGAGCCTGGCGGAATTGAGATTGCGGAGAAAATACGTTCAATTATCCTGGACCCTCTTCATACGGCAATGGATGCTCGAACCGAAGCGCTATTGTATGCAGCTGCACGCAGCCAGCATCTGGCGGAGAAGGTAGAGCCTGCGCTGAAAGCTGGAAAAGCAGTCATCTGTGATCGATTTGTCGATAGCAGTCTGGTCTATCAAGGATATGCCCGGGGACTCGGGATAGAGAATGTATGGGCTATTAATCGCTTTGCGATCGGTGATCTTATGCCGGATGTGACCTTATATCTGGACATCGAGCCTGAATTGGGGCTTGCACGGATCGACGCTCATGATGGCCGGGAAGTGAACCGTCTGGATCTGGAGAATCTGGAGTTTCACCGTAAAGTGCGAGAGGGTTACTTCCTATTAAAAGAGCAGTTCCCGGAACGAATCAGAGTTATTGATGCTTCCATGAAGCAGGAGGATGTCTTGGCGGCGATGATTTTGTCGCTGGAGACAGGGATTTTGAAGGATTTTGACGAGTAATTGTCTAATATATAGACAGGGCATTTAATAAAGGTGCTTATTCTGAAGGAGGTTATGCAGGATGAAACTGATTGTTGCGATTATACAGGATAAAGACAGCAACCGATTATCCAGCGCATTGGTCAAAGCAAACTTTCGGGCAACGAAGTTGGCCAGTACGGGTGGATTTTTGAAGGCAGGCAACACGACGTTTATGATCGGTGTCGATGATGGTCAAGTCGAGTCCGTAATGAACGTCATTCGCAGCAGCTGTAAGGTTCGTGAACAGCTCGTGACTCCGGTCACACCGATGAGCGGAACAACCGACTCTTACCTGCCGCTACCTGTTGAAGTTCAAGTAGGTGGAGCTACTGTATTTGTTCTCCCGGTAGATCGCTTCGAACATTTCTAATTTAAACTTTTTGCATGAATCATCCCATGAGGATCTTTCATGATGAATAGCATGTTGGAACGATGGATGCAAAAAGATTGTATTGGAATTCGTGCCTACCACGTATGGAACAGCCTTTCTTGATCAGAAGAATGGGCACACTCTTTCCGAATGAGCATATTCTAGCAGGGATGCTTATCCGGAAAGAGGCTGACTACCAAAAATAAGTCCTTGATGGTGATGTATATCTACCATTATATATAGAGTGTGATCAGCATATATACAAGCCTCATCCTCACGCACAGGCGCAACGCGCACTGTGCTGATGGGCGATTGGCTAACTATGATAGAAAGCGGGCGTATCCATGAAAATCAATCCTGGATTCAGACCGATTCAGAGCGGGATCAGTTCTACTGATTCAGGTTCCAAACCGGTTCAATCCAAAAATTTCTCTGACATGATGAACCATCAGGGGGAACGGGCCTCACAAGCTGAACTGAATCGCCGGTTTAGTGAAATCCAGCTTCAGGGTGATCGCCTGGCACGTTCCATGACGATTCGTGAACTGAAGGCGTATAAGCAACTTGTTAAAAGGTTCCTGGAAGAGACCGTTCGTCGCGGTGTATCCATGAAGGAGACAAGGGGTTGGGATCGTCGTGGCAGAGGCAAGCGTTATAAGCTGATTGATGAAATTGACTCCGCTCTGTTATCCATGGCTGATGAATTGCTGGATACAGAAGAAGGAAAAATCTCTCTATTGCAACAAGTAGGCGAAATTCGGGGGATGCTTATTAATTTAAGCTTCTGAGGAGGAAGTATGTCCTTTCAACAGATTATGGGTCAACAAGCGGCCAAGCAAATGTTACAAAGCAGTTTGAGACGACAGGCGATAAGCCACGCGTATTTGTTTAGCGGTCCAGCTGGTAGTGGGCAACGGAAGACGGCAATTACCTTTGCCAAAGCAATCTTCTGTACAGAGCTTGAAGATGACGCGTGTGGGCAGTGTCTTGAATGTCGTAAGGTGGATCATGGTAACCATCCGGATCTAACCATGCTTGCACCAGATGGAAACAATATTAAAATAGATCAAATCCGGGATCTGCAACGTATTTTTTCATACCGATCAGAGGCAGGCCATCCCAAAGTATATATTATAGAACAAGCCGAGAAAATGACGGTGCAGGCAGCAAACAGTTTGTTGAAATTTCTGGAGGAACCGCAGGTACCGGCAGTCGGCATTCTGATTACAGATAATGGACAGGCCATGTTGCCTACGATTCGTTCACGCTCCCAATTGGTGCCATTCAGCGCATTGAATCCGGATGAGATGCTGCAATCACTAATGGAGGAAGGGCACCCTGCCAATCTGGCTCGCTCAGCCGTCCATTTAGCGTCAGGATTGGAAGCATGTAGAGAAATTCTCCAGCAGAATTGGTTTGCAGAAATTAGAAACGTAATGTTACAATTAGGGAAGGAGTCCCTGGGTAGAGGAAGTACATCATTGATCTCTGCACAGCAGAAGCTTTTTAAAACCGGACTCTCTGAACATCTGGACATGTTACTTAGTTTGTTCCATCTATGGTTTAGGGACATGCTGTATGTTCAGTACGGTAGGCATGAACATATCGTTTTTATAGATCAGTTAGACATGCTATCTCAGTTGGCACATACCCGCAGCACAGAACAGTGGGTTTCCTATATGGATCTGGCCGCAGCATGCAGAAAAAAATTGCGTTTCAACGTCAATGGCCAGCTTTGTCTGGAGCAATTTTTGATCGGTTTGGCATAAGACTGGGAGAGGGATAAGCTAGTTCCAATCATATGCAAACGGTTATAACTTCGACCGGTTCCCTAAGAAGACGGGGCTTCAGACGAAGTGGGGTTGGCTTACAAGGGGGTTAATTTTTTGTACAGTGTAGTGGGTGTCCGTTTCAAAAAAGCGGGCAAAATTTATTACTTCGATCCCCTGGACCTTCCCATTGAGAAAGAAAACTGCGTTATCGTGGAGACAGCGCGGGGGGTAGAGTACGGTAAGGTTGTTGTTGGTAAGAAGGAAGTGGGCGAGTCCGATGTGGTGCTGCCGCTGAAGAAAGTCATCCGCGTTGCGGGCGAGACCGATGCCCGTGTGGTTGATGAGAACAAGCGTGCAGCGAAGGAAGCATTCGGTACTTGTTTAAATAAAATCAAAGACCATGGCCTCAAAATGAAGCTGGTCGATGTGGAATTTACGTTTGATCGCAATAAAATCATATTTTATTTTACAGCTGAAGGAAGAGTCGATTTCCGGGAGCTGGTCAAGGATCTGGCAAGCATATTCCGGACACGAATTGAGCTGAGACAGATTGGTGTGCGTGATGAAGCGAAGATGCTTGGCGGAATCGGACCTTGCGGCCGTGTGTTGTGTTGTTCTTCCTGGCTGGGAGACTTTGAGCCGGTATCAATCAAGATGGCTAAAGATCAGAGCCTGTCACTGAATCCGACGAAAATTTCAGGGTTGTGCGGAAGACTCATGTGCTGTCTGAAATTTGAGCATGATAACTATGAAAGTGTGAGAGAAGAACTGCCAGCTGTAGGCAAATTGGTCGTCACCTCATTGGGTGAAGGAAAAGTTGTCGGAATTAATGCCGGTAGCCGCACAGTCCATGTTCAACTGTTCGACATCAGTAAAGTCAAAGAACTTCCGCTGGATGACGTCGTTATCAAGTAAACCATAAAGGTTGCTTCGGGGTGGAAACTTGGAAAAGAAAAATCTGTTTACGCACATTCATGAAATGGAAACCCAACTGGGTCAGTTGCACGGTGATTTAGGAGAGTTAAAAATGATTGTGAAGGAGCTGCTTGAGGATAATCAGCGGCTTACCATCGAGAATGAGCAATTACGCAAACTGCTCAAACGTGAGGCTCCGGCAGATCTGCCGATCTCTTCAGCACTCGCTCCCGTAGCAAGACCAGCAGGTCCAGCTACAGGTGAAGATGTTGTGGGTGAAGGCTATGATAATCTGGCCCGGTTGTATCACGAAGGCTTCCATATCTGCAACGTCTATTATGGACATCTGCGGACGGAAGGTGATTGTCTGTTCTGCCTGTCTTTTTTGAATAAATGAAGTGACCGTAGGGATCCCCTACGGTTTTTTTTCAAGGTTATAAACCTAAAAATAACAAACATGAGATATAGAATACCGGAGGATGAGCGTAATATATGAAAGCAAATGAAGTGGCGTTACAGGAGTCAGAGCGGATTGATGATCTGCTTTCTCATGATTTAAGAATCATTCAAAGTGATGAAGTGTTCAGTTTTTCGATGGATGCGGTATTATTGGCCCGGTTTGCTTCCGTACCTAAACGGGGTCGTGTACTTGATTTGTGTACGGGTAATGGGGTGGTCCCCATTTTGCTTACTACACGTACAAAGGCTAATCTGGAGGGGATCGAAATTCAGCCTCGTTTGGCTGATATGGCGCGTCGCAGTGTGCAATTAAATGAACTCGACGACGCGATTATGATTCGTGAAGGTGATTTGCGAGAACTGGTGAAAGAAACAGGACATGCTGTATATGATGCAATAACGGTTAATCCTCCATATATGCCTCTGAATGGAAGTGATCTCAAAATGAACACACATCAGGCAATGGCACGTCATGAGATCGGATGTACCCTGGAAGAAGTGATTCAGGCTTGTAGTCGCCTTGTACGTAATGGCGGCAAAGTATCGATGGTTCATCGACCTCAGCGTCTTGGCGAGATAATCTCGCTCATGCGTGAAAATAAGCTGGAGCCCAAACGGATTCGGATGGTACATCCCCGTGCTCATCTGGAAGCCAACATGGTATTAATTGAAGGTATGAAAGATGGTAAACCTGAAGTAAGAATGCTTCCGCCACTCATTGTCTACAATGAAGAGGGGAAATATTGCGAAGAGATTATGGATATTTATTATGGCCAGCAACATGCTGAGCGTACTACGAAAGGAGGACTATAGATGACTTTGCATATTCAGAAAAGTTATGCGGAGCAGCTTGAAGGATCAGGCAAGCTATATCTGGTTGGGACACCTATTGGTAATCTGGAGGATATGACCTTCCGAGCCATCAAGACATTGCAGAGTTGTGACATCATTGCAGCGGAAGACACACGCCAGACTCGGAAGCTGCTTACCCATTTTGAAATTACACCTTCGATGTTGTTCAGTTATCATGAGCATAATAAGGGGGCGAGTGGACCTGAACTGATACGCTATATAATAGAAGGAAAAAATTTGGCACTAGTCAGTGATGCCGGTCTGCCGGCCATTTCGGACCCAGGTTCCGATCTTGTACAGCTTGCACTGGACGCCGGAATAACGGTTATTCCCATTCCTGGACCCAATGCTGCTTTGTCTGCTCTGATCGTGTCCGGATTACCGACGGAGCGTTTCACATTCGGCGGTTTTTTGCCGCGGGAGAAAAAGGACATGCGAAAAGTGCTGGAGGCTTTTGACGAATCCAACGGGACTTTGTTATTTTATGAATCCCCTCACCGTATTCGAAAAACATTAGTCCACCTCGAAGAAATTCTGGGTGATCGCTCGATTGTTCTGGCTCGTGAACTAACCAAGCGTCATGAGGAATTCGCAAGGGGTACTGTGAAGGAATGTATAGACTGGCTTGAAGAACATCCACCTCTTGGCGAGTACTGTTTGCTGGTAGAGGGTATTAAGGAAGAGGAGCGTAAGGCTGAGCGCGAAGCATGGTGGCAGCTGATGTCCCTCGCGGATCATGTCAGTCATTATGAAGGTGAAGGACATAATCGCAAAGATGCGATGAAAAAAACGGCAACCGATCGTGGACTGACGAAGCGGGATGTATATAATGCGTTAATCGAGTAGCCAATCTAAGCAACTATCTTCTGTCATGGGGAGCATAACCTGAAAAGAACCTTTTGCAACATCAAGGAACCCATAACAGGGCAAAAAAATACCTTCCGCGGTGGGGTTCACACCGGGAAGGCCATTAAGGAATATTAAAAAGGTTAGAAATAACAATTTAGATAAGTCCAGTATATCTGGTTTTTCTTATTTTGTCACAGGTGCAGGGATTTCGGAAATACATTCGTTACAAACAATTTTACCTTTGAAATAAGTAACGTTCTCTGCATTACCACAGAAGATACAAGCAGGCTCATATTTTTTCAACATGATGCGCTCGCCGTCAACGTAGATTTCCAGAGCATCTTTTTCACCAATACCGAGCGTACGGCGCAATTCAATTGGAATAACTACCCGTCCCAGTTCGTCCACTTTTCTTACAATACCTGTTGATTTCATCATTATAATCAGTGCTCCTCTCAGCTAACTATCATTGTCATTATTCGACATTATTTTATGTTTTATGATACTCATCATACCAACGATTCCCAAAACAGTCAACCTTAAAATTAGCTTAAAATTAAGGCTGTTTTTCACAAGGTTACTGGTGGTAAGGGATTGGCAGTCATTTTTCACATTTAAACATCAATGTCAACTTTGTCGATTTGGAAAACGACAAAACTACGTTATTCGACAAATTTCGTCATAATGTGTCGAATCTTAGATGAATCGCAGAGCCCAAAGCGTTAATATAAAAGAAATTAAAGGAGTGAGTCGACATGGAACAACGTTTAACGGAAGAGAAAGTATTCAAAGATCCGGTACATAATTATATCCACGTGCAAGATCCGGTTATATGGCAGTTAATTAACACCCCGGAATTTCAGCGTTTACGCCGGATTCGTCAACTGGGTACATCTTACCTTACCTTTCACGGAGCAGAGCATAGTCGGTTTTCACATTCACTAGGTGTTTATGAGATTACACGCAAGATCATCTCTCAATTTGAAAGAAGTCATTATTCGGATTGGCCGAAGGAAGAAAAGATTGTAGCTCTGTGCGCAGCTCTGCTTCATGATCTCGGGCATGGGCCATTCTCTCACTCCATCGAAGAAGCTTTTGACATGAATCACGAGGATTGGACTTGTCGCATTATTACAGGTGATACCGAAGTAGGGGCGATCTTAAGACGGTATGCTCCTGATTTTCCTGAGAAAGTCGCGTCTGTCATTCAAAAAACATATGAAAAACCGATTGTGGTGAACTTGGTGACCAGTCCGCTTGATGCAGACCGAATGGACTATTTGCTCAGGGATGCTTATTTTACAGGTGTAAATTACGGCACGATTGACCTTGATCGTATCCTTCGGATGCTGCGTCCCTATCATGGACGAATTGTAGTCAAGGAATCAGGCATGCATGCTGTGGAGGACTACCTCATGTCTAGGTATCAGATGTATTGGCAGATTTATTTCCATCCGGTAACTCGTAGTTCTGAAATTATATTGCGGCAAATATTCAAGCGAGCGAAAATACTCATACAGCATGGTTTTCAATTTCGCTTCATGATTGATCCACTCCCTCAATTATTTGCAGGAGAATTATCTGTAGATGAATATTTGCAGTTGGATGAAGCATTAATTCAGACGGCATTTACGCAGTGGCGCAAGGAGGACGATACTGTTCTGAGTGAGTTATGCGAACGTTTTATGGATCGCAAGTTATATAAGTATGTAGAGCTTGAACAGGTCGACTTGACAATGATGGAAGAGATTCGGGAAGCTTTTGTACAGGCAGGCCTTGATCCCGAATATGATCTTGAAATTGATTTTCCTTCAGATAATCCGTATGATGTGTTTCGTCCGGATGAATCCACCGATAAGCAGATTCTTCTTCTGGATCGACAGGACAATTTACGTGAGTTGTCAGAAGTATCAGACATTGTCCGTTCCATCAGCGGGCTTCATCGAGGGAAACATCATTTGTATTACCCGCAAAACAAGGTGGATGCGATTATTCATGAATTACCGTCACATATACGCCCCTATTTCTTGTAATCATGTGGGTATAATCCAATGAAGAATTTCGAGATCAAAAGACTTTCTAAAAGAGCTATTTTTCATGATACAGTAATCTGCTTTAATGGGGCGTATATGTAGATCGACATAATTTTGTAAATGAAAGCAGGCAGAACGGGCACAATCAGCAATATATAGATCAGAATATTCGTATTTCTTCTATATATTGTAGTTGTGAAGAAACAAACGAAATAATGTAATGCACAGATTACCCAAAATGTTTTATATAGGAGTCAATGAATTATTGAATTTTACAAATTTAACTTTCAACAGAAGATAGTCGTTATTTCGACATGAAGGGAGATACAAACATGATGCTGTTCGACACACATACACATCTGGATGCACCACAATTCGACGAGGACCGCGAGGACATGATTCAGCGTGCTGTTGATGCGGGAGTTGGTCGCATGATCAACATTGGCTTTAACCGGGAGACGATTCCAACGACAATGAAACTTGCTGAGACATATGACTTTATCTATGCAGCTGTAGGGTGGCATCCCGTCGATGCGATTACAATGCAGGAGGGCGATCTGGAATGGATTGCATCTTTATGCAAGCATGAAAAAGTGGTTGCTATCGGTGAGATTGGATTGGATTATCACTGGGATACTTCACCGAAGGAAGTACAGCATCGCGTATTACGACAACAAATTGCTTTGGCACGTGAAGTGAACATGCCGATTGTCATCCATAATCGGGATGCACATGAGGATATCATAAGAATTTTGCGTGAAGAAAAGGCGAGTGAAGTTGGTGGTGTGATGCATTCGTTCTCGGGCAGCTGGGAAACAGCGAAGAGTTGTCTAGATATGGGCTTCCATCTCTCCTTCGGAGGACCAATTACATTCAAAAATGCAAAGCAGCCCAAAGAGGTGCTCGCGAAGGTTCCGATGGACCGGTTTTTCATTGAAACAGATGCTCCATATTTGACACCTCACCCTTATCGTGGGAAACGAAATGAGACAGCGCATGTACGTCTGGTTGCAGAGGCAGCTGCGGAAATTAAAGGCATTTCAGTCGAGGAAATTGCTGCAATAACCACCAAAAATGCCATGGAACGATTTGGAATTCGTTAAAAAAACGAGTAAATGAGGTGAAAAAGGCAGGTAAGCGGAGTTAATTTGCCCTTTGATCCAAATAAATCAAGAATATTACAATATTTTAACCAAATATTCAGAAAAACGTACTTGATCAACGCTTTACAACATGCATCAAAACAGGATATCATCTTTTCAGTGAATTGTTGTGCGGAAAATTGGACAGATGTTCGGGGGATGAACAAAGGGACACTTTCCGATGAAACAACATTACTTTCATGAATCAGTCTCGCTGAGTCTCCGTTAACGGAGAGCGGGGGAACCAATAGGGCTTAAACATCGGTGAATCTGGCCGATGCGCAACGTTCGCTGACCCAAAAGCAGCGTATGGAACTGCGAAGCCGTATTTGATTTCTTCTTTGGGTCTCGGGGTGAATTCAAGGGCATCCGCCATGAGCGGGTGACCTAAGATAGGGCGGCTCTCTTTCGCCCGAACCCGACAGCTAACCTCGCAAGCGGAAAAAGAGAGGCAACCTCGTGCATGAATTTCCGATATTCAAAATCATTCGGAAGCCACGAAAGAGTTCCTCTTACACTCTTTCTTTGGCTTTTTTGTTTTTGAATAAAAGAAATGTTGTCATCATACGGTAGGTATTCAGGAGGATGACATCATGTTGCGAAGATTGATTCATGGTGCAGAACCGGATTATGTTGGTCCAATCTGTGTTCTGTAGAAAATTTGGTATAGTCACGTCAAAGACATCATGCATTACTTTAGACGGCGAGGCTATGAAGGAGGACGGAGAAGTGGGCACATTCCAACCAGAAGAGACCCATGAGTCACGATCATCCAGTAAGTCTTTCGCGTTGCGGTGGAAGCATGAGAACATGCGTCAAATGGCATTGATCGCGATTTTCTCAATTGCGCTTACAATCATGATCTTGTTAGTCGTTTACGGTCAGGCCGGGAAACAAATTTCACTGGTTATTGATGGCAAAGCTCAGGTGGTAGAGACTCGTACAGGAATGCTTCAGGAAATGCTGGAGGAGCAGTCGATCACAGTCAGCCCTCACGACAAGGTATCCATGTCCATGAACGGGGCAATTACAGATGGAGACCGAATCGTTATTGAGCGGGCCGTTCCAGTCAACATTACGGCAGACGGAGACACCAAGACTCTGTATACAACGGATTCATCGGTAGAAGATGCAATTCAAAAATCAGGTATTCAAGTTGAGAGTAATGATAAAGTGTATCCGGCGCTTGGAACTGCTATCAAAGCGGATATGAAGATCCGTGTAGTGCGCGTAACAAAGCGTACAGTGGATGTAGAACAACCGATCGCTTACAAAGTAATTAAAACGGCTGACCCCAGCTTGTACAAAGGGGATAACCGTGTCGTTGTAAACGGCAAAGAAGGTACACTTGTACAGCACATCGAAAAGGTATTTCAGGATGGAGAATTGGTCTCCAAAAAAATGGTCGGCAAATCCGTCGCGAATAATCGTGTAGATAAAGTGATCGCTGTCGGCACCAAAGCAAAACCGGTCGTGAAAAAACCTGAGATTCAGACCGTATCGGCACAAACTTCAACAACCAAAAAGGCTACAACAACGAACTCGAAGAAAACATCTGCCTCGGGCAGCAAAGTGATTACCGTATCCGGGACTTCTTTTAAATACTCCAAAGTACTTAAAAATGTATCCATGACTGCCTACTCTTCCGAAGAGCCTGGCATTGGCACTAAAACAGCTTCCGGTACTCGTGTAACGGAAGGGCGCACCATCGCGGTTGATCCCAAAGTCATTCCAATTGGCTGGTGGGTATATATCGAAGGTCTGGGCTTCCGACGTGCGGAAGATACAGGCGGTGCCATTAAAGGCAACAAAATTGATGTATATTATGACAGTGTGAAGCATGCCCTGAATTTTGGACGCAAGAAAGGCAAGACGGTCTACGTGATCGGTCCGGTGAAGCCGGAAGCGAACTAAAATCGTTTTACTTTGAAATGGGAATGCTATAAAATAGTTGCATGAATGATTCATGCGGAATATGCGGCGGAGGGGTCTGAATTCAGTCTCCCCCGCCGTTTGGCAGAGAAGAGGATATTCCTCTTCTTTTTGCGTTAGAAAGGAAGAAATGGAACATGATAAAAGAAGTCATTGTGGTGGAGGGCCGTGATGATACGGTAGCCATCCGTCGGGCCGTGGAAGCCGATACAATAGAAACAGGTGGATCAGCCATCAACCAACGTATTCTGAAGCGGATAGCGCTTGCTCAGGAGAGACGGGGAGTCATCGTACTGACAGATCCGGATCATGCCGGCGAACGCATTCGTAAAATCATTGCGAATAAGGTGCCTGGCTGCAAACATGCTTTCATTCCGGAAGCCGATGCAACACGCAAAGGGGATATTGGGGTGGAGAATGCCTCACCGGAGGCGATCCGTCATGCTCTGGCACGCGTACATACTTCATACGAAGGTGCTCCGAGCCTGATCGATTGGGAGGACCTGATCGCGGCAGGACTTATTGTGCATCCGCAGGCTGCTGCACGTCGCATGGAGATGGGCAATCTGCTGGGCATCGGATATTGTAACGGTAAGCAGTTCCACAAACGTCTCAGTGTATTTCAGATTACACGGGAAGAGTTCTCTACAGCATTAGCGCAAATTGAACGTGAAGGATTGTGAGCATATGAAGGATATGGAAGAGACGATAGAAATTGCAACGCCCAAGCGAACTAAAGAAATTATTCAAAGACACGGATTCTCATTTAAGAAAAGTCTAGGTCAGAACTTTTTGATCGATCAAAATATACTGAACAAAATCGTGAATGCAGCCGACTTGGACGAGTCCAAAGGTGCGTTAGAGATCGGACCAGGCATTGGGGCTCTTACCGAAAGACTCGCTCGGGTAGCAGGCCCTGTCACAGCCGTAGAGATTGATCAGCGCTTGATCCCCATCCTCGGAGAAGTGATGCAGCCTTATCCGAATGTACGTGTTCATCATGGAGATGTGTTGAAGCTTGATCTGGCGGAGTTGTTTAATACTGATTTTGCATCCGTGGATAAAGTCAGTGTCGTGGCGAATCTGCCCTATTATGTAACAACTCCCATTATGATGAAACTGCTGGAAGAGAAGTTGCCAGTGGATAGCATTGTGGTCATGATCCAAAAAGAAGTGGCTGAACGTATGGCTGCTGCACCGGGATCAAAAGACTATGGCAGTCTGAGCATCGCAGTTCAGTACTACAGTATGCCGGAGCTTGTGTGTATTGTGCCACCTACGGTCTTCATTCCCCAACCTAATGTGGAATCAGCGGTCATTAAGCTGAAGGTGCGTGAGCAACCACCAGTGGAGATCCCGGATGAAGCACACTACTTTGAAGTGGTACAGGCTTCTTTTGCCCAGCGGAGAAAAACAATCTCGAATAACCTGAAGGCACGTTTCTTCACGAAGGAGAACCGGGACCAGGCAGACATTCTGCTGGAGCAGGCAGGTATCCAACCATCCCGACGCGGAGAGACGTTAAGTCTGCAAGAGTATGCTACACTCAGCACCGTCATGTGGGAAGCAGGGGTGCGTGTAGCGCTGTAAAATTTGAATGAACCAAACCGGGTCTCTGCCCATACGATGGGGTAGAGGTGATTACGTTGATGAATATCGGAGACTTGGTCGTTCGGAAGTCATACGGCGGCGATGTGACTTTTCGGGTGGAAGGCCTCCAGTTGGATGCTGCGGTCATTAAAGGGACTGAGTTCCGGCTGCTTGCCGATTCCCCGGTGGACGATTTGATACAGGTTCCCTACGAACCGCAAAGCGCCAAGACAAGACAGGCGCATATTAAAGCTCATCAGACCCTGTCCCGTCTGCAGCAGAATCGCATGGAACAGGCGGAGCGGAATCGTGAAGGTCTGGCACAGGATTGGTCTGCTCAGCAGGAACCGGCTTATTTTGAAATGCCCGGAAAGGTGCTTCATCTGGATGGAGATCCGAACTATCTGAAAAAAAGTATGGATCTCTATGAGCAACTTCGTGTGCCTGCAGAGGGACAATATGTCCATGAATCGGCAATGGCAGATACCTTATACCGTTTATTGCCCAAAGTACGTCCGGATATTGTAGTCATTACGGGTCATGATGGGGTGCTAAAGACACGTCAGCCCTATGACTTATATAGTCTTGGTAGCTATAAGAACTCGCAAAATTTTGTGGCGGCGATTCAGGTGGCCAGACAATATGAACGCCATTTGGACGCACTCACTATTGTAGCAGGTGCCTGTCAGTCCCATTTTGAGGCACTGCTGCGCGCTGGAGCGAATTTTGCCAGTTCTCCAGGCAGAATTCTCATTCATGCACTTGATCCAGTCTATGTGGCAGCCAAGGCCTCCTTCACATCTGTGCGGGATACGGTCAACATGAGTGATGTTCTACACAATACCATTAGTGGTAGCCAAGGTGTGGGTGGTGTCGAGACAAGGGGGAGTTACCGGGTAGGTCTGCCGGGGCTGAATGATTTATCCACGTTAAAAGTGAATCCTTCGGCAGTCTGATGTAGGCCATTTAAAGTCCCAATTTGGGGCTTTTTTTGTTTGCAAAAAAATTCATTGACAACAACTTTTTGATGCTGATATAATAATTAGTTTTGATTTGACAATGACTGTAAAATCCGGTATAATGGACAAGAAAAGAGGTGGTCGTCGACAATGGCTAAAAATACGCTGTTGGATATCAAACGCAATCTCGATGCACATATTGGTCAGAAAATTATGCTGCGGGCTAATGGTGGCCGCCGTAAGACCATTGAACGTACGGGTGTATTGGAAGAAACGTACCCTTCTGTTTTTATTGTTAAGCTTGATGAGGAACAAGAAACCTTCAAGCGAGTATCTTATAGTTATGCGGATATACTTACGGAGTCTGTGGAAGTCATGGTTTTTGACCCGGGCAGTCAGACGCATAGCTCCTACATGGAGACGTAAGTATCGTTTTACAGGCGATTCGCCCCACAAGGCGGATCGCTTTTTTGTTGTTTTACAAAATTACCAAATCGTCCTTTAAGGTTAACCATACATCGTCAGGAATGAGTGAGGAAGGGGCGCGGCATACTAATCGGACAGGTGAAGACAGTTTCTCAAGCATTAGGCAGAAAACTGAACTTAACCTGGGACATGTTGTCTAAAACGTGAACGGACTCATTACATCATGAAGGATACAAGGAGGAGGATGGTTCATGAGTCGCAGAAGAAGAAGTGTCATGTCAGAGGATCTGAAGAATGAGCTCGCAAAAGACCTGGGATTCTATGATACGGTTCAACAGGAAGGTTGGGGCGGAATCAAAGCCAAGGATGCAGGAAACATGGTAAAACGTGCAATTCAACTTGCTGAGCAGGCTGCGCGCAAATCCTAATCCGGTTCCATCAGATTGAAAAGCGGGGAAATCCGTCAGGAATAACCCCGCTTTTTCCCCATAGATGCGGAATAGAAATGACTTGACAGCCCCATTTTGATATAATATGTTAAGTTGTCTTAGGGAAAAGGTGAGGACGGGTGAACGCCTTGAAAATTTACGAAAAAGCGCCTGCTAAAATTAATTTGATGCTGGACGTTTTACATAAAAGAAGCGATGGGTTTCATGAAGTTGAAATGATCATGACGATGGTCGATCTGGCGGATCGGCTGGAAATGTCGGAGCTGCCGCGTGATACCATTTTCATCTCCAGTCAGGCGGGTTATATCCCGCTGGACGAGAAGAATCTGGCTTTCCAGGCAGCCAGACTCATTAAGGAGCGCTATAACGTGCGTACGGGTGTCCATATTCATCTGGATAAAAAGATCCCAGTTGCAGCCGGACTTGCCGGAGGCAGCAGTGATGCAGCAGCAGCTCTGCGTGGATTGAACCGTCTGTGGCGGCTCAATATACCGGATCACGAACTGCAGGAGCTTGGAGCTGAACTCGGTTCGGATGTTCCATTCTGTATTACAGGAGGAACTGCACTTGCTACAGGTCGTGGTGAGAAGTTGACTCCTATGCCTAATCCGCCGCAATGCTGGGTAATTCTGGCCAAGCCTCCAATCAATGTGTCTACAGCCGATGTGTATGGACGGTTCCGCAGTGATAAGATTGTTCGTCATCCGAGTGCGGCTAAAATGGAGCAGGCGATTCGCAACCAATCATTTACGGATGTCTGTAACCAGATGGGCAATGTGCTTGAAGATGTAACGTTGAAGCTGTATCCGGAAGTTCAGCATTTGAAAGATGCCATGATTCGGTTGGGTGCAGACGGCGTGTTGATGTCCGGTAGCGGTCCAACGGTGTTTGGGCTGGTCTCCAAGGAATCCAAGGTTGCCCGGATATACAATGGTCTGCGTGGTTTCTGTAAAGAAGTGTACGCTGTACGTATGTTGACGTAAGATTCGCTTTTATAATGTACAAACACGTATAAAGGTGGTATATTTTTAAATAATTATTCGGATTTAGATGTTTCCGTGATCGTGAGGATGGATCTCTGTGAAGAAGTTAAAACGAAGCGCAAGGCTGGTTGAAATGACGCAATACTTATTGTCCAGACCTCATACGGTTATTCCGCTCACCACATTTGCTGAACGCTATGGAGCCGCAAAGTCTTCAATTAGTGAAGATTTGGCGATTATCAAGGAAGTGTTCGAAGAAGGTGGGTCAGGAGAACTGCATACACTGGCTGGAGCAGCCGGGGGAGTAAGATGGATTCCGAAGGTATCCCGAGAACTGGCACTTGCATTTGCGGAGCGGCTCTCGACCCAGCTCGCGCAACCTGATCGGATCTTGCCTGGAGAATACCTGTACATGTCCGACTTGCTTGGTCAGCCCGCATTGATGAACGAAGCCGGCAAGATCTTTGCAACGGCCTTTGGCAATATGAATATTGATGTGGTTATGACGGTAGAGACCAAAGGAATCCCACTGGCTTATGCGACCGGTGCCCAGCTCAACCTGCCTGTCGTGCTCGTACGCAGGGACCATCAGGCTACAGAAGGATCGGCCGTAAGTATCAATTATGTATCCGGGTCCCATAAAAGTCTGCATACCATGTCCCTCTCTCGTAGGGCGATGCGTGAGCATTCCAGAGTACTTATTGTGGATGACTTCATGAAGGCTGGGGGTACGGTGCAAGGAATGATTGATCTTTTGGCCGAGTTTAATGCTACAGTTGCCGGGGTAGGGGTACTGGTTGAATCTGGTTCTGTAGATTCAGAGGAACGCCTGTTAACTGATTACGTATCTCTGGCGAAGCTGACAGCGGTTGATGCCAAGAGCAGACAGATTTCCGTCAAGCCTGGCAACTATTTCGACCTGTAGAAAGATGACGAATGTTATGTCGGTAAAGGGTCTTTTCCATCGACCTGGCACTAACGTTGTCGAATTGTGTATTAAATAAAAAAATTCCTGAAATTAGGAAATTTTTGTGGTTATAAAAAGAAGGAGTTCGTATATGCTGTGTGGAATTATACACCAAGTTCTGATGGAAAAAGGTGGTGAACACACACATGCAAATTACGGATGTCAGACTCCGCCGTGTCAACTCGGAGGGGAGAATGAAGGCTATCGCATCCATTACCATCGATAACGAATTCGTCGTTCATGACATTCGTGTCATTGATGGTAACAACGGAATGTTTGTTGCTATGCCAAGCAAGCGCACTCCTGATGGAGAGTTCCGTGATATCGCCCACCCGATCTCTTCCGGTACGCGTGAGAAGATTCAGGCAGCAGTTTTGACTGAATACGATCGTGCGGCAACTGAGGAAGAAGTCATTGAAGAAGGTGCCTGAGAACATTATTGGGGTTCGAAGGAAAAGAGAGCCATGTCTTATGGCTCTCTTTTCTTTTTGATCGGAATAAGATATATTCAGTATTGAGTTTATTTAGCAGAGAACAAAAAGCGCATCGTGCGCTTGGTGGCAGGGCGGCATCTTAGGAATCATTGGGATTCGGTTAAGCTCGCAGGTACACGGCGTATACATATAGGTCACGATTTGTTGGTGTCCGCGTTGTTACGTGTGATTACAGAGACAGCAGGCGATGAACAAGACCGGCTTGAAGCCGGCTGAACGATACTCATTGGATATCGATAAACAATGCATTTCAATGGGATTTTCAGAACAGGAGGTCGTAAATTTTGAAACGAATGGCGATCGTTCTTGCCGCAGGGCAAGGGAAACGAATGAAATCAAAATTGTACAAAGTACTGCATCCCGTATGCGGTAAACCTATGGTTGGACATGTGCTGGATGCAGCACTCAGCGCAGGCGTTGAACGCAGTGTAGTTGTAGTCGGTCATGGTGCCGAAGCGGTGCAGTCATTTTTGGGTTCCAGAGCGGAGTACGCTCTTCAGGCAGAACAATTGGGTACAGGTCATGCAGTGAAGCAGGTTAAATCCTTGCTTGGCGGAGAGACAGGTTCTACGATTGTGGTCTGTGGAGATACACCGCTTGTAACCAGTGAGACGTTGGAAGGTCTGATGAAGCTCCATGAGAGTAGCGGAGCAGCAGCGACAGTTCTTACGGCTCAGTTGGACAATCCCAAAGGTTATGGTCGCGTTATTCGCGGAGAAGATGGGTCTGTACAACGGATTGTGGAACAAAAGGATTGCACCGAGCAGGAAGATGCCGTGAATGAGATTAACACAGGCACTTACTGTTTTGATAATGCAAAATTGTTCGCTGCCCTGGAAAAAGTGACGAATCAGAACGCCCAGGGAGAGTTTTATCTCACAGACGTAGTTGGCATTTTCCGCAATGATGGAGAAGTGGTTGAAGCTTACATGTCAGATGATATCGCAGAATCCATCGGGGTTAATGACCGACTCGCACTTTCGCAAGCAGAAGCCTTCATGCGTGAACGTCTGGCTGTACGCCATATGTTGAACGGTGTTACAATCATTGATCCGTCATCGACATATATCGGAGCGGATGTTACGATTGGATCAGATACAGTATTGTATCCAGGAACTATTCTCAAAGGCACAACTTCGATCGGTGAAGCGTGTCATATTGGCCCTCACGCAGATGTGGAAGACAGTGTTATTCAGGACGGAGTTACAATTAAACATTCGGTGTTGTCCAATGCTGAAGTGGGTTCTGATGCAACAGTTGGTCCATTTGCTAATTTGCGTCCAGGAACTAAACTCGGTCGTAACGTAAAAATTGGTGACTTTGTTGAAGTGAAAAATGCTACAATTGACGAAGGTTCCAAAGTATCTCATCTCAGCTATATTGGGGATGCCAAAGTAGGGAAAAACGTAAATGTTGGATGCGGGGCAATAACTGTCAATTATGATGGTTATAATAAGGCTGTAACAACGATTGAAGATGATGCTTTTGTAGGCAGCAACGTCAATCTGATTGCACCGATTACGGTAGGAAAAGGCGCTTATGTGGTTGCTGGCTCCACTGTTACCCATTCCGTTCCCGAGAATGATCTGGCCATTGCTCGTCCACGTCAGGAGAATAAACCTGGTTATGCGGAGAAGATTCGCGGACGTGCCAAAGCCAAGAAACAAAATGCCAAACCCCAATAAGGGGTTTTGATAACAAGATTGCCTCCCGAAAACCGGGAGGTGCCGACATGTCGCAGACGCTTATTGATTCCAATGAACCAGCACGGAGGGTTTTTATTTTATGACTTATTTTGATTCGAAATTAAAAATATTTACTTGCAATTCTAACCCCAAGCTTGCCCATCAAATTGCTGATTATATCGGGATCCCTATGGGTGAATCTCACACAACCAGCTTTAGTGATGGCGAGATTCAAGTGAAACTCTCCGAGAGTGTTCGGGGCTGTCACGTTTACATCGTGCAGTCAACTTGCTTGCCGGTTAATGATAACCTGATGGAAATGCTCGTTATGATTGATGCACTGAAACGGGCATCTGCCAAGACGATTAACGTCGTTATTCCTTACTATGGCTATGCAAGACAGGATCGTAAGGCACGTTCGCGTGACCCAATTACAGCGAAATTGGTAGCCAACCTGATTGAAAAAGCGGGCGCAACCCGTGTCATCGCGATGGACTTGCATGCAATGCAGATCCAGGGATTCTTCGATATTCCGGTGGACCATTTGCTCGGCGTGCCGATTCTGGCTCAATATTTCCGGTCGAAACAGATCGAAAATCCGGTTGTTGTGTCGCCTGACCACGGTGGCGTAGTGCGCGCGCGTAAACTGGCTGATTTCCTGAATGCACCCCTGGCGATTATCGATAAACGTCGTCCTGAGCCAAATGTGAGCGAAGTGATGAACATTATCGGTAACATCGAGGGTAAAACAGCCATTCTGATCGATGACATTATTGACACGGCGGGAACGATTGTACTGGGAGCGAATGCTCTGATGGAAGGCGGCGTGAAAGAAGTATACGCGTGCTGTACTCATCCGGTATTGTCCGGACCTGCGATGGAACGTTTGGAGAATGCACCATTGAAGGAAGTCATCGTAACGGATACCATTCCAATTACGCATGCGAATCCGACAAGCAAACTCAAGGTGTTGTCTGTAGCGCCTTTGCTCGGAGAAGCGATTATCCGTGTTCATGAGGAATTGTCAATCAGCAAGCTGTTTGAAATTGAATAAGGATGTCTGCATAAAGTAGTAGAGGGGTTACGTTTTCCGGTTCAATGGAAAATGTAACCCCTGTCGGCGTGCCGTTTTATAAAAAGTGAAACAGCCGCTGGTCAGTCCATAGAAGTTGAACTACTCATTTACACCAGAAGATGTTTCTGCACGCGCAGTGATCCAATGTAAAATGGTACGTTCACCTTATATGGTTAATACCCGGGGCGGGAGATAAATCGAAAACGACGCCGATGGAAAAGTGTGTCGGCAATCTCGACGAATTGATTATCGAAACGAGTGATTAGGCCAATCTCAATATGGGTGTCGCGGTCGTATACCTGTACAGGTACGTGGTATTCTAAATGATAGATAAAATCGCTATGTTGAGTCAGTTGTCCGTTGTCTTCGCGCAAAACCCGCTCACCTTCCTGGGTCAATAAAATATTTACTGTAGATACTACAGTAAATCGATCTTTACTTTCCTGATATTATATGAAATATAACATTCGAAGTCTATGCCTCACCTCAGGCTAATCCGAAGGAGGGAACAAGATGAAGTGGATTGTCGGACTTGGAAATCCAGGCTCGAACTATGCCAAAACACGTCATAATATTGGTTTTATGGCACTGGATCGGTTGGCGGATCGTCATCATATCTCCATTACACAGAGTAAATGTAAGGCACTGATTGGAGAAGGCAACATTGGTGGTGTGAAAACCGTGCTGATCAAACCAATGACCTATATGAATTTGTCCGGTGAATCGGTTCGAGCATATATGGATTTTTATAAAGTTAGTCTTGAAGATCTGATTGTTGTGTACGATGACATGGATACAGAGATTGGCAAGGTCAGATTGCGTTACCAGGGTAGTGCAGGCGGACATAATGGAATCAAGTCCATTATTCAGCATACCGGTACACAGCAGTTTAACCGGGTACGCATGGGAATATCCCGGCCCGAACCAGGACATGCCATTGTCGATTATGTACTGTCGACATTCATGAAGAAAGAAAAGGAAGCCCTGGATCAGACCATTGAGCAAACATGTGATGCTCTGGAGCATAGCCTGACTCATACGTTTGAACAAACAATGGCGAAGTTTAACGGTTAATTTTGTTAAACAACCTGGTAAAATGATCATGAAGAGACGGGTTCAATTCAGCCATACTGGACATACTGGACGTATAAACCATGTTCAGGAGGCATAAACATGTCAGTGAATTACGTATGTAGGCATTGCCGTACCTTTATTGGACGAATCGATTCTGCCCGAATAACAGAAGTAGAGCTTGGCTTTCATTTCTTGACCCCCGACGAGCGGAGGGATATAATAGCGTATAATTCCGGTGGTGACATTACCGTTCGGATTACATGTGATTACTGTAAGGAAGCCCTGGAGCACAATCCGGAGCTTAGCCTGCTCGCGAGTCCGCTTCAGTAGACTTCGCCCGTACAGGATCGAATGACAGTTGAGGGCGGTTGCGTAATAACGCTCCACCTTTTATAGCCTTGGCAGCCTGCTGAGGCTTCTTTTCAGTTGGCATGAAAGCCATGACTATCTCTAAATTAGGCTCAGCCGCATCAACAGATGTGGCAATGTTGCGAGTAATCCGATATGATGAAACAGGACAAAAAGGAATTTGTATCCATTTTAATAGTGATGCTACGCGTATGCGTGAGATAATCAAGTAAGTTATAAGAGAGGTGCCCCTTTTGTTACAAGCACTTATACAGGCTTTTTCCAAAGATCCGGACTTCGGATCCATTACAGCCGGAATCAAGTCCGGCATGAAGGAACAATTGGTTTCGGGTCTATCCGGCTCGGCGCGTCAGATTATGCTGGCTGCCCTGCATCAGGAAATGAACCGACCATTGCTCGTAGTAACGCACAATATGTTTGCAGCTCAAAAAATTGCAGAAGATTTACAGGAAGCGCTTTCACCTGATCAGGTGTTGATCTATCCTGCCAACGAACTTGTTGCTGCTGAAGCCGCTGTTTCCAGCCCGGAAACATTGGGTCAGCGTATTGAGGTGTTGGTCCGCTGCGCCCAGGGATTCAGGGGCGTTGTTGTTATTCCTTTTTCCGGGGTAAGACGTTATGTCCCGCTTCCGGAAGTGATGGCCAATGCTCGAATTTTGATAAAACAGGGCAACACACTGCAACTTGACTCCTTCCTGCTGGAGATGGTGAAACTCGGATATGAGCGTGTGGAGCGTGTGGAATCTCGTGGTGAGATGAGCGTACGCGGAGGTATCATCGACTTTTATCCGGTTACTTCATCAATTGCGTATCGAGTGGAGTTATTTGATGATGAGATCGACTCCATTCGGACATTTGACCCAGCGGATCAGCGTTCAATTGAACGAATTGAAGAGATTACGGTTTTGCCATGCAAGGAATTAATTGCAGACCGTGAGCGGATGGAAAAGGCTGCCGACACGGCTGCTCTTTTGCTCGAGCAACAGCTGGAGAAAATGACGGACCGGCAGGCGAAGCTGCGTCTTCGTGAAGAAATTCACCGGGAGATTGAGCTTTTGCGGGAGCACGTGTATTTCTCCGAGATGTATAAATATATCTCTCCGCTCTATCCGGAGAACAAAACGATTTACGACTATATGCCAGAAGATACCCTGCTTGTCCTTGATGAGCCTGCCAGACTATCGGAGACATCGAAACAGCTTGACCGTGATGAATCGGAGTGGAATCTGCACTTGATGCAAAACGGAAAAACACTTCCGGATCTTCCATTATCCGCAGACGGTGATGAACTGTTGTATGAGCGTCCATTCCAGACGCTGTTCATGTCGATTTTTTTGCGCCAAGTTCCACATACCCAACCACAGAACATTCTGAACTTCATCAGTCGTGGCATGCAGGATTTCCATGGACAGATGAACGTTTTGAAGGCAGAGATGGAGCGCTGGCAGAAGGCCGGAGTTCAAGTGCTCATGCTGGCGAACGGTGAAGAGCGACTCGAGCGGATGCGCCGGGTACTGATGGACTATGATATTCCAGAGCCAGAGATGATGATCGGTAACTTGCAAACGGGATTTGAAATGCCGTCCATTCACTTGGCTGTCGTGACCGAGGGCGAGATGTTCTCGCAAAAACAGCGTAAAGTACGCAAACCGATTCGAAATGTGGACAATGCGGAACGGATCAAATCCTATAGTGAGCTAAAAGTGGGCGATTATGTCGTTCACCAGAACCACGGGATTGGTAAGTATCTTGGGATCGGTACCCTCGAAGTTGGTGGCATCCATAAGGACTACATGCATATTCTCTATGCGGGTGGGGACAAACTCTCTGTACCTATTGAGCAGATCGATCTGATTCAGAAATATGTTGGTTCCGAAGAGAAAGAACCGAAAATTTACAAGCTGGGCGGCAATGAGTGGACACGGGTTAAAAATAAAGTTCGCACATCCGTACAGGATATTGCTGATGATCTGATCAAGCTGTATGCAGAGCGTCAGACTTCCAAAGGGTTTGGATTCGATAAGGATTCTGCGGAGCAGCAGGAGTTTGAGGACATGTTCCCTTACGATGAGACACGCGACCAGGTGCGTGCGATCGAAGAAATCAAGAAAGACATGGAACAAAACCGTCCAATGGACCGTTTATTGTGTGGGGATGTAGGTTACGGCAAAACCGAGGTGGCTATTCGGGCTGCATTTAAAGCAGCTATTGAAGGCAAACAGGTGGCTGTACTCGTTCCAACAACCATTTTGGCACAGCAGCATTTTGAGACGTTCCGTGAGCGGTTCTCCGGTTATCCGTTCAACATTCATGTGCTTAGCCGGTTCCGCTCCCGTAAAGAGCAGAATGAAACAGCCAAAGGCATCAAGGCAGGCACAGTAGATATTGTCATCGGGACGCATCGATTGCTGTCGCAAGATCTGGTGTTCAAGGACCTGGGACTGCTCATTGTTGATGAAGAACAGCGCTTTGGAGTAACCCATAAGGAGAAACTGAAGAAGCTGAAAACCAATGTGGACGTGCTGACACTGACGGCAACGCCGATTCCGCGTACACTTCATATGTCCATGCTGGGTGTGCGTGATCTGTCTGTTATTGAGACTCCGCCAGAGAATCGTTTCCCGGTACAGACTTATGTGGTTGAACACAGCCAGGCGCTTGTTCGTGAAGCCATTGAGCGTGAGCTTGCTCGTGGTGGGCAAGTGTATTACCTCTACAACCGTGTTCAGGGAATTCAGGAGATGGCTGCCGAAATTTCTGAACTTGTGCCTGAAGCCAAGGTTGGTGTGGGACATGGCCAGATGTCGGAAACAGAGCTGGAGAAGACGATTCTGGACTTCCTGGATGGTGAGTATGACGTACTTGTGAGCACAAGTATCATCGAGACCGGGGTAGATATTCCGAACGTAAACACACTAATCGTACATGATGCCGATAAAATGGGGCTCTCCCAGCTGTATCAGCTGCGCGGACGTGTGGGTCGTTCCAACCGTATTGCGTATGCCTATTTTACGTACCAACGGGACAAAGTACTTACTGAAGTTGCGGAGAAGCGTCTGCAATCCATCAAAGAATTCACCGAACTGGGTTCGGGATTCAAAATTGCCATGCGTGACTTGTCGATCCGTGGTGCGGGAAATCTGCTGGGAGCAGAGCAGCATGGCTTCATCGCTTCTGTCGGGTTCGATCTGTATTCCCAGATGCTTGCGGAGGAGATCAACAAACGCAAAGTTACGATGCTTGGCGAGGAGCCGGTACCTTCCGACCAGTGGAACACAACCCTGGATCTCAGTATCGATGCCTACTTGCCGTCCGATTATATCTATGACAGTATTCAGAAGATCGAGATTTACAAAAAAGTGGCGGTCATTGCATCCTTCGACGATGCGATGGAGCTGGAAGACGAATTGGTTGACCGATTCGGTGATCTTCCGGAGGCCGTTATTAACTTGCTGGCTGTTGCGCGGATGAAAGTATACGGCAAAATCTATGGTATCGAATCCATTTCCCAACGTGGTGAGGACATTACCGTGAAGTTCTATGAAGGGCGTGAACATGCCTTTGAACTCTCGAAAATCGCGCACATTGGAAATCAGTTCGAAAGACGTGTACAATTTGAACAAGGACCCCATATGCTGATTCACGCTAAAGGCAAGGGGCTTGGGGATAAGCAACTGATGGAGCTGGTAGAGAAAATTCTGGAGTCCATGAAGACTGCTTTTAAATCAAAGGGGGAACTAAAAGATGTTACCAAAGTATAAAAAAGTAGGAAAAGTACTGTCTGTGAGCATGGTCGCAGTACTATCCTTATCACTGCTTGCTGCATGTGGCAAGAAGGAAGAAGCAAAAACACCTGAATCTACGGATACGAGTGCTGTAGTCGCTACTTATGATGGTGGTACCATTACAGCCAATGAATTCGACATGGAGCAACGTGTCATGAAATTCCTCTATCCGGAGTATGCACAAATGATGGATATGGACGATTTCAAAGAGTATCTGGTTAAACAGGAAGTTGCTTATGAATATCTGAGTGGCAAAGCAAGTGAGGAAGCCAAAACAGCGGGTTCCAAAGCGGCAACCGAGCAATTCGATAAGATGAAAGCTTCCGTTCAGGCAGATCAATGGACAGAAATGCTCAAAGCTCAGAACCTGACAGACGACAACATTAAAGACTACATGACTCGGATTATGACAGTGATTAAAGACAAAGAAACAGGCGTTACGGAAGATGCAGTCAAGGCTGAGTTTGAGAAAAACAAAGATCAGTTCACAACAGCTTCTGTTCGTCACGTGTTGATTAACTTCACAGATCCAAAAACGCAAAAAGAGCGTAAAAAAGAAGATGCACTGAAAATTGCAAAAGAAGTAAAAACGAAATTGGATGGCGGAGCTGATTTTGCTAAAATTGCAAAAGAATATTCCGAAGATCCAGGTTCTGCTGAAAAAGGTGGATTGTACGAAGAAACACCTGTAGGCAGCTGGGTAGAGGCATTCAAGGAAGCTGCAAAAACATTGCCACTGAACAAAATCAGTGACCCTGTTGAGACGGAGTACGGTTACCACATTATGAAAGTGGAAGCTCGTACAGAAGCAGACTTCACCAAACTGACGGCTGAGCAAAAAGAAAGCCTGAAGAGCCAGTTGGCAGCTGCTGAGATCGATACGTTCATGCAAAATGAATTGGACAAAATCGTAAAAGAAGTGAACCTGCCAAAAACAGAAAAAGCTGAAGAAGGCACAACAGAAGGTACGACTGAGGGTACAACGGGTACAGGAACTGAAGGAGAGAAAACAACCGAACCAAAAACGGATGACTCCACAGGTACAGATACCAAGACTGACCAAGGTACGACTGGAACAGATAAAGATGCAAAGACAGATGAAGGTACAAGCAGTAAATAAGCCAGTAAACATGGCTGTTTAGCACACGTTCAGGGTTAAATTCGCCCGAATGAATACCTTGTACGCGTAAATATGGACAACCATACAGAGAAGCAAGGGGAGGACTTAGGACCTCCTTCTTGCTTCTTCCTGTCTATATACAAGGCGTATGGGTATATGGTCGCCTTCTTCGAAAGTTACACAACTATATTCCCCGAAGCATGTATAAGGAAATGGGAACAGATGAATACTATGGTCAAGATATCACACTAAACGTTCTGGGACTTTCCTCTACCCATTAAGGAACAGTAGTTGAAAAATCTTCTCGAGAAAGTGGGGCAACATGTGAAATGAAAGCTACTGGTATTGTCCGCCGTATAGATGACCTTGGTCGTGTGGTCATTCCAAAAGAAATCCGCCGTACGTTACGTATTCGTGAAGGTGATCCACTGGAAATTTTCGTGGACCGGGATGGAGAAGTTATTCTTAAAAAATATTCGCCGATTGGCGAGCTTGGTGATTTTGCCAAAGAATATGCAGAATCCCTATATGAGAGTACAGGTCATGTAACCATGATCTCCGACCGGGATACCATTATCACGGTGGCAGGGGGCTCCAAGAAAGAGTATTTGGACAAGCAGGTAGGCCAACTGTTGGAAGGTTGTATGGAAAACAGGAAGACCATTTTGGAAACAAACAATGGTTCATATGAGCTTAGCAAAGATCATGACGAGACGTTATCCTCTTTTGTTATTGCGCCGATTATTTCAGGTGGTGACCCCATCGGAACAGTTATCCTGTTCAATAAGGATGAATCAGTGAAGATGTCTCAGATGGAAGTGAAGATGTCCGAGACCGCTGCCGGTTTCCTTGGCAAGCAGATGGAACAATAGATAGCAGATCAACTCCTGGTGCCTTGATTTGGGCATACGGGAGTTTTTGCTTTTTATCATTAGTTTGATGTTGAACCAAGAATTCGTCTGTGTGTCTTCTGGCAGGTATAATAGCTTAAAGAATGCTTTATGCTTTATTCGAATGCCAGGATACATATGGGAGGAACTTATGAAACAGCCGTCTACAGGCTCAAGGCTGCTACAGGGTGCATTTGTACTTGGGCTTGCCGCCATCATTTCCAAAATCATTGGTGCTTTTCAGAAGATTCCATTGCAGAATCTGGGGGGAGACGGTGTTTTTGGCATTTACAATACGGTGTATCCGTTATATATGCTCATTGTTACGCTTGCTGCTGCAGGGCTGCCTCTGGCCGTATCCAAATTCGTAGCAGAACAGAATGCACTTGGAAGACCGGACGAGAGCAGAAGGATTATCCGGTTATCTTCCTTGCTGCTTGGTGGAATTGGATTTATTATGGCGCTCTTGATGTATGCAGGTGCGCCAATGATCGCTGACATGATTGGCAATCGCCATGTGGTTCCATCGATCCGTGCAGCTTCGTGGGCTTTATTATTCATTCCGTTGATGACGGGGCTGCGTGGTTATTTTCAAGGATTGCAGCAGATGGTGCCAACAGCAGTATCGCAAGTGGTAGAGCAGACGATACGTGTCACCGTCATGATTGTTCTTCTTCTGTGGTTGATGAGGAGGGACGCTTCGCTTGAGACGATTGCCGCTGGAGCCATGATGGGCTCCGTTGCCGGTGGATTGGTTGGGCTGCTTACCATGTTAGGGTACATGGTCCGTCATCGGCGGAAAGGCAGGGAAGTGGGAACGTTGAAAACGGTGAGTCCTATTAACCCCGCTCTGGCAGAACGATTACGATCCAATGGTGAGTGGATCAGGACGCTGCTCATGTATGCCATTCCGGTCTGTCTCGGGTCGCTGGCCGTACCGCTGATGAATCTGGTGGACACCTTCACTGTTCCACGGCTTCTGCGGGGAGAAGGGCTGGATGAGCTCCAGTCAATGGTTTCCTTCGGCATCTACAACCGTGGATTGCCGCTGGTTCAACTGGTGACGATGCTCGCCACGTCACTATCTGTGTTGTTTATTCCGGCGATGGCGGAAGCCCGGTTAAAGGGCGGGCCAGAAGCCGTCCGGCAGCAAGCAGGCCTCGCGCTGCGCTGGTTCTGGTTGATCGGCCTGGCGGCATCCGCGGGTCTCGCGGTGCTGGCGGAGCCGATTAACCGCATGCTGTACGGGGATGCCGCAGGCACGGAAGCACTGCGGTACATGGCGCTGACGGCCGCGGGCAGCACCGTCAGCATTATTGCGGCGGCGCTGCTGCAAGGCCTCGGCGCCGTGCGCGCACCCGCGTTTAGCATGCTGGCCGCCGCAGGCGTCAAGGCGCTGCTAAACGTTATGCTTGTGCCGGCGCTGGGCATCAGCGGCGCGGCCCTGGCAGGCGCAGTCGCCTACATGCTGGCGGCTGGCCTGAATGTGGCGCTGCTGGCGCGACTTGTCGCCCTGCGCCCTGCCCCTGGCACCGTCCTGGCGAAGCCGGCGCTGGTGATCGCCGCCATGAGCTTGGCGGCGGTAGGCACGGCCTGGGCCGCCGAAGCGGTACTCGGCGGCATGGGTATCGCGGCCGATCGCAGGCTGGCCGCGATGAGCGTGAGCCTGCTGGGCATTGCCGCAGGCTCGTCCGTGTTCCTGCTGGCGGCGGCCCGGACAGGGCTACTGACCACCGCGGAGCTGACGGCTGTGCCCAAGTTGGGGCCACGCCTGGCCAAGCTGCTACGCAGACTGCGTGTGCTGCGCTAATTCCATTCTCATGGTGCTTCTGCATGAAGCACAGCAAATATGCAATTATAGGATATCGAGTGATTCTGGTATAATACGTGTAATTATAGAGCGCCATCCTGTACAGGCACGATAATTGAAGCTTGCAACAGGATGGTTCGGATGGAGGTTTACGTAATGAGTGCAGCTTTAACCGTAGTAGGTCTTGGATCCGGAGATGCAGACCAACTGACTGTAGGTATTATCAAAAAAATGAAACATGCAGCTACACTGTATGTGCGTACGCTGGATCATCCCGTATTGAATGATTTGAAGCAAGAGGGATTGGAGATGACCTCATTTGATGCCATCTATGAGGCAAAGTCCTCTTTCCCCGAAGTGTATGATGAAATTGCGAACCAACTGATAGAGGCTGCCCGCAAGGGTGAGGCTGGAACCGAGATTGTCTATGCCGTACCGGGTCATCCGATGGTGGCAGAAGCCAGTGTGCGACTGCTCAAAGAACGCTGTCCTCAAATGGGCATTTCACTACGTGTAATGGGTGGAGAAAGCTTCCTGGACGAAGCCTTTATACGGCTTGGATTCGATCCTATTGAAGGCTTTCAACTCCTGGATGCCAGCAGTCTGAACACGGAACTGGTACAACCACAGTTACATACGCTGATCGGACAAGTCTACGATGTATTTACGGCTTCGGACGTGAAGCTGTGCCTGATGGAAGTTTATCCGGATGATTATCCCGTATTTGTCGGCCATGCGCTAGGCGTACAGGATCAAGAAGTCATTCACAAAATTCCGCTACACGAACTTGACCGGATCGAAGGATACGGCAATCTGTCACTGATCTATGTACCGAAGAACACCGATGATGCCCTGCGTCGCCGATCCTTCGCACGTTTACATGAGATCGTGAATATTCTTCGCAGCCCGGGTGGTTGTCCATGGGATCAGGAGCAGACGCATCAGTCCATTCGCAAAAACCTGATTGAAGAGACCTATGAAGTCATTGAGACAATCGATGAGGATGACCCTGACCATATGAAAGAAGAGCTGGGCGATTTGTTGCTACAGATTTTATTGCATTCCCAGATGGAAGAAGAAGTGGGGACATTTAATGTCTATGATGTCATCGAAGGTTTGAATGATAAGCTGATCTTCCGTCATCCCCATGTTTTTGGCGAACATCAGGCAGAAGATGCGAATGAAGCCCTTCAGAACTGGGAACAGATGAAAGCAGAGGAGAAAAAGCGCAAAGGCCAGGATCAACAGAAGGTTTCCGTGCTGGATGGCATACCGCGTGACTTGCCTGCATTGATGAAGGGATACAAGTTACAGAAGAAAGCGGCCAAAGTGGGCTTCGACTGGGATGATGTTGAAGGTGTGTTTGCCAAGATCGAGGAAGAACTGGCGGAGTTGAAAGAAGCGGTGCAACAAGGCCAGTCTGCGGAAGAACGGAAACTCGAACTGGGTGACTTATTATTCGCAGCCGCGAACGTTGCAAGATTCATTGATACGGACCCGGAAGAGGCGCTTGCTGCAACCAACCGCAAGTTCGTCGGGCGGTTCCAGTACATTGAGGCGCGTTTGCGTGAACAGGGAAGAACCACAGCAGATAGCAATGTAGAGGAGATGGAACAATTCTGGCAGGATGCGAAGAAGGCTGGATTATAACAGGTTCAATTTTCTGGAAAATACCAACAAACCTTATTCCATCATGCTATGCAGTGTGTTATGATATACGAACATGTGTTCAACTCTATTGACTGGATTGGTGTTTAGAGACGGAAGGTTTCGGGTACTGGTCTTAGAATGTTCCCTGCGGGCCATCGACAAAAAGCTAAAAAAGTCGCGGACCAAGGCAGGATTTCAGATGCCAAGCCAGAATACATGTGTAGTGACCTAACGCGAATCAGCGACAATCGATGTATTGTCAGGGATCGCAGATACTTTTTTTTCAATTTGGGAGGCTTTTAAAAATGAACAAAACAGATCTGATTAACAACATTTCAACCAAAAGTGGTTTGACTAAAAAAGACGTTGAGTCCGTATTGAACGGCTTTTTGGGAGAAATTACAGATGCACTTGCCAGCGGAGACAAAGTACAATTGATCGGCTTTGGCACTTTTGAGACCCGCAAACGTTCCGGTCGTACCGGACGTAACCCACAAACAGGGAATGAAATCGTGATTCCTGAGTCCACTGTTCCTGCATTCAAAGCAGGCAACAAACTTAAAGAAGCCGTAAAATAATGCGTCTTGATAAATTCCTGAAGGTCTCCCGGCTAATCAAACGCCGCACTGTGGCCAAGGACGTCTCTGAACAGGGACGTGTTCTGGTGAACGGACGTGAAGCGAAGCCCAGCGCCAATGTAAAAGTAGGCGATGAGCTGACGGTTCAGTTCGGTCAGAAACTGGTCACCGTGAAGGTAGAACGAATTGCCGAGAGTACCAAAAAGGATGAGGCGAGCAGCCTCTACACCTTGGTGAAGGAAGAGCCGATCGCCAAGGATAACGGGATGAACTGGTAACAGTACATCCGGTATTGAATATTCATTCGATGCAAGTTGAATCGAAACGTCCTCCTGTAACAGGGAGGGCGTTTTTGTTTTTTACTAGATGCCGGGTGATTTGTTCAACAACACTGGTTCTATTCCAACATCCTCATCCATAAGCTAGGTGTAAGAAGGAGGGGTACATGCCATGGTTGAGCACGGTAAGGCCAAACAGCATCATCTGAGCATGCAGAATCGGAAACTGCTGGATCTGACGGGTGTCTCCAATGTGGAGAGCTTCGACAGTGAGGAATTTTTGCTTCAGACTGAACTTGGGCATCTGACCATCCGGGGGCACAATTTACATATCAAAAACCTGAGCCTGGAGGAAGGTCTGTTATCCATTGAAGGCACTGTCAGCTCGCTCCAATATCTGGACCCCGGTTCCCAGTCCAAAAATGGTAAAGGCCTGTTTGGCAAGATGTTCCGATGAGTCCGGATACTCAATGGATCACATTGATGTGGATGCTTACTTCGGGGGTCGTGATGGGGATGGCCTACGACAGTTACCGGGTACTGTCCGGACAGCTGCGGTTTCCGAGGTGGAGCATTCATACACTCGATCTGTTGTACTGGGTTGCTTCCGCGCTGTTCGTTTTTCGGATGCTATACGCCGGAAACCACGGACAGTTGCGGTTTTATGTCTTTTTGGGGCTGATTATAGGGGTTTGCTTCTATTTTTGGCTTTTAAGTGTTACAACCCAGCGTTTTGTGGTAATGTTAATTAAACTCGCAAGAACGCTGATTCATTGGTGTGGACATATCCTTAACATCCTGATCGTTATGCCGGCTAAAGGAATTTATAAGTTAATTCGCGTATTATTCGGTTTTGTAATTGCGATACTATTATTCCTGGGCAGGCTGGTGCTGCAATGTGTGGTACCTTTCGGCAAGTTGTTCCGCTGGATGTTTAGGCCGCTCCTGAAACATTGGGTAACGCCACGCTTCATGATCCGTGTGGGTACAAGAATTGCAGCGATATGGAAACGCTGGTTTTAAGGAGGTCCGTAATGGGTAAAACACCTGTGGGCAGATCAAAGGCTCCGACTAACCAAGGAAAATCTGCCGGTGCAAGAAGGCGCCTCATGCTTTGGATGACGTTTATGATTGTATTTGTAATATGGGCAGGATATACATTCCTTGTGCAGACTGCACAAATTTCGGACAAGAGTTCTCATCTGGCCACTCAGCAAGCTTCAAAGGAAGATACGTTGAAGAAGCTGGAACAGTTGAAGTACGAAGTCAGCCGGTTGAATGACCCTGAATACATAGGACAGCTGGCACGGAAAAAAGGATATTATCTTCCTGAGGAAACGCCGATCCAGGTTGAAGAGTCAGGGAACTGATGGAATTCGGTCCATTACCGAGCTAGGTTTGTTATCCGTGTGTCTGAAGCCGTTAAACCGGAAAAAATAGGCGCTCTGATGGGGTAGTGTTCAGTTGACCTTGGTTTACGGCATAAGGTATAATTACATTAGCGCAGCATTGATTTTGGCATTCAAAAAATCGGGTTGTATATTTTTAAGGGAGGATCATTTTATTCTATGGCAATTGAAGTGGGCACCAAGTTAGAGGGCAAGGTGACAGGAATCACGCATTTTGGAGCATTTGTGGATCTGTCAGGAGGTGTCACGGGTCTCGTTCACATCTCGGAAATCGCCGACAATTACGTCAAAGATGTCAACGACCACCTGAAGCTGAATGACCTCGTTACAGTGAAGGTTATCAACGTTGACAAGGATGGCAAGATCGGACTTTCCATTAAGCAAGCTGTTGACAAACCGGTTGAGCAACAAACACAATCCAGACCCCCGAGAGCTCCTAGACCGGAACGCAGTGGAGGAGATCGCGAACGATTCAGCGGCGGAGGCCCAAGTGGTGGCCAAGGTCGTGGTGGCGGCGGCGGTGGATTTAACCGTGGAGACCGTGGAGGCCGTTCTTTCAAGCCCGCAGCAGGCAAACCTTCATTTGAGGATAAAATGTCACGCTTCCTGAAAGATAGTGAAGAGCGGATTTCTTCGCTTAAGAAGAACACAGAAGGCAAACGTGGAGGCCGTGGGGCCAAGCGTGTGTAATCTGTCACAACCTGATCTAAACATATAAGTAAAACCGTTAGCCCATGGGCTAACGGTTTTTTTGCATTTCTTTCATATTTCATATATCAGGAGGTGAATAGCTTTTTTTGTAAGGTGAAGCTCCATATCCCTAGTTTTTCTGCACGGCAAAATGGAACGATAAGAACATTTGTCGTCTGCCATTTTTTACCGACAGGTTTCCGTGGCATTCCACAGTTATCCTGCTCAAATGATGGCGAGACCACACCAGCTCCGATTCAAAATCAGACATTCCGATTGTCGGAAACAAGTAGGAGAATGAATGAAACCATAATAAGGCCGGGGGTTTCGGTCCACCGCGCCAGGTTCGTTTCTTTTGTCGTAAACTTTTTGGACCATGCCCACCTATTCTGACAAACTACGTCTTCTAATCTATCTATAATCAGAACCATCGAGAACGAAACACGAAAATTCAAATTAATCGAATGGGGTGCCTTGAGGATGATGGAAAAGTGGAATGTCATTCAATTTCCGGGAATGAAAGCAGGTAAAGGAGGTACAGAAGCTCGTGAGGAGCTATCGGTACGTCTGAAACAATGGCTTGGCTCCCGCAAGGCTGTCCAAATGGTTGCTTCCCGCAAATGGGTACTGCTGCTCACGTTTATGGGATTTCTGCTCGGAAAGGCAATGATCCTGAATGAGTTATCTCCCTTTGCCATTGCTTACTTCGCCGTAATTGCTTTCATGCGCAGGGATTACATCATTCCGGTAGGTGCCGCTCTACTCGCAGGCAGTCTCTTTGCACCATTTCCGGTACCACTCATTGTTGCATCGGAGATCGCCATCTTTTATCTGCTCTTCCGTGGACTGGAGTCTTATGATCGTGCTGAATTATCTTATGCGCCGACGATGGTGTTTACGACTACATTTATGGTCAAATTATTCGCCGTTGTGATCGGGCCATCCTTCAGCTGGTACGCCATGCTGATGCTCACGATGGATTCGATACTCAGCTTCGTACTCACCCTTGTTTTTATACAAGCCATACCGATCTTCACCTACCGCAAAAAAAAATTCAGCCTAAAGAACGAGGAGATTCTCTGCCTGATCATATTACTCGCTTCCGTGATGACGGGAGCCGTAGGTTGGACCATTCAGTCCTTGTCCGTCGAGCATATGCTCTCTCGTTACCTCATACTAATCTTTGCACTGGTGGGCGGAGCCCCCCTTGGAGCCTCGGTTGGTGTCATTACCGGCTTGATTCTGAGTCTGGCTGACATGTCAGCGGTGTATCAGATGAGCCTGCTTGCTTTTGCCGGGATGCTGGCGGGTATGCTTCGAGAGGGCAAACGTGCGGCGGTTGCACTGGGCATGCTGCTGGGTTCGTCCATTCTATCCATATATCTGGGAGGACCAGGCGATGTTATGAATTCATTATGGGAGACGTGTGCAGCTATCGTACTATTCATGTTGACACCCAAGAGCTTGCTTACGGCGATATCCAAATATGTACCGGGAACGCAGGATCATACGAAGTCCCAGCATGAGTATGCCAAACGGATAAGAGATATCACAGCAGAACGGGTAACCCGGTTCTCACAAGTATTCCGTCAATTGTCACGCAGCTTCGATCAGATGTCCGGCGCGGGGGAGCCGATACAGAATGAAGGCGGGATGGATCATTTCATGAATGCGGTTGCCGAGGGCACATGTGCAAGCTGCTTCAAGCGCACACAATGCTGGGATGCGAAGTTTATTCAAACCTACAAATATATGACCGACGTGATGAGCACCATTGAAGGGAACCCGGAGATCTCAGGCAAGCAGATTCCAGTGGAATGGAACAGGGTGTGTGCAAAACCGGAGGAAGTCCTTGAAGTCATGCGTGCCCAATATGGATTGCATCAACATAATATGCAGTGGAAACGTCAGATTATCGATAGCCGGCAGCTGGTTGCAGAGCAATTGTCCGGTGTATCTCAGGTCATGGAGGACCTGGCCAAAGAAATTCAGCGGGAAAGCGAGGAGATGGTGCAACAGGAGGAGCAGATTCGGGATGCACTGGAGTCACTGGGCCTGTCCATTCACTCTATTGAAATAATCAATCTGGAAGCGGGTAATGTAGAGATCGAGATTGTACATGCATATACACGCGGATTCGATGAGTGCCGGAAAATGATAGCTCCGCTGATCTCGGATGTATTGGACGAGCATATCGCCGTCTTGCATGAGACCATGACGGACCCTCGTCAGGGACTCGCGACCGTTACGTTTGGTTCAGCCAAAACGTTCGAGGTCACCACGGGTGTTGCTGCTGCCGCAAAAGGGGGAGATGTGATGTCAGGCGACAGCTTCAGTACAGTTGAGTTAGGCAACGGTACTTTCGCGGTGGCGCTCAGTGATGGAATGGGCAATGGAGAACGGGCACGCATGGAGAGCAGCGCGGCGCTAAACATACTGGAACAGTTGCTGCAGTCCGGCATGGACGAGAAACTGGCGATCAAATCCGTGAACTCCGTACTGATGCTGCGCTCTCCTGAAGAGATGTATGCCACCGTGGATATGGCGCTGATTGATGAATATACGGCAGAGACCACATTTATGAAAATCGGATCGACGCCAAGCTTTATCAAACGTGGACAGGAGGTTATTCAAGTCTCAGCCAGTAATTTGCCAATCGGTATTATCAAAGATATTGAAGTGGATCTGGTGACGGTACAGCTACAACCAGGTGATATCCTCATTATGATGACGGATGGCATCTATGATGCACCGGGGTATGCCGTGAACAAAGAGCTATGGATGAAACGGCTCATTCAAGAGATTGATACAGATGATCCGCAAGATTTGGCTGATTGTCTGCTTGAAAGTGTCATTAGATATCAGCAGCATGAAATTTTGGATGATATGACCGTCGTGGTTGGAAAAGTAGAGCATTTCCGTCCTGAATGGGCCACACTGCGTGTGCCTGGCATCAACCGGATGGAGCGTCCACGGACCGTGAGCTAAATGCATATTCTTCTGTTTGAAGTCTCTTCAATCTGGCAATGCTAGTCATAGAGTTGGAGAGTAACGAATAACGGAGGGATATCGGATGAAGCAAATCTTATTGATCACCGACGGTTGTTCCAATGTAGGACCAAGTCCGGTGCTGGCAGCGGCCCAGGCACAGGAAGAAGGGATTACGGTTAATGTGGTTGGTGTGATTGATTATGGAACCATTGGTGAGTTGGGCAGTCGGGAGATTGAGGATATTGCCAGAGCCGGAGGTGGAATCAGTCAAATTGTAGGTACACGGCAGCTTGCTCATACCATGCAGATGATGACAAGAAAAACGGTGGTTCAGACGATTCAGCAGGCGGTTAATAGAGAGTTAACACAAATTTTGGGGGAGAAGGAGCCCAAAACGGTAACTGATCTGGAACCTGCACAACGGGCCCGGGTTGTGGAAGTGATGGATGATATGGCTGAAACTACAGCGTTACAGGTGATATTGCTAATAGATGTCAGTGCCAGCATGAAGCCCAAACTGGCTGCGGTAGAAGAAGGTATTCGCGATTTAATGTTGAGTCTGCAGGCGCGTGTAGGTCAGAGCAAGCTTTCCGTATTTCATTTTCCGGGACGACACAGTGGAGAAGATGCGGTAATGGATATTGACTGGACAACGGATCCAGGCCGTGTCCGGTCCCTGTTTGGAAGGTTGCAGATGAAGGGTGCAACGCCGACAGGTCCTGCAATTCAGAAGGTGATTGATTTTTACCGTTATGGTACACTGGAGGAACAGCAGGAAATAGAAGGGAACTATCGCATTGAAAGAGAAGGGATGCTCGGTGACAACGTTGTCTGACGCCTCTTTCCCGCCAGGAACAGTGGTCACAGGGAAATGGAATCGCAGTCGTTACACGATTCGGAAGCTACTGGGCAAAGGAGCCAATGGCATCGTTTTTCTTGTCCAACGGGGTGAAAATGGCAAACACTACGCGCTAAAAATGGGATTTGATCCGGTAGATCTGCAATCGGAAGTCAATGTGCTCAAATCTTTTCAACTACAGCGTAATCATGAAGCCCTTCGGCAGAGCGGCATTCCTTCCTATCTTAAAGATGTGGATGATTATGCCGTTCGTGGCCGGGATATTCCCTTTTATGTGATGCGTTACGTTAGAGGTGAGGCTCTTCATCACTTCATTCGGCGTCAGGGGACAGACTGGACACTGCTGGTTGGACTTAGACTCTTGCAGAAGCTGGCACAATTGCATCAAGCGGGATGGGTGTTTGGTGATCTCAAACCTCAGAATGTGCTGGTATCCGATTATGGGCAGGTGGAATTGATCGACTACGGCGGAGTTACGTCTATTGGTCGAAGCGTCAAGCAGTTTACCGAATGGTATGATCGAGGCTTCTGGAATGCAGGTAGTCGAACAGCAGATGGTACCTATGATGTATTTGCTTTTGCATTATTGTTGATTCATGTACTTGAAGCTGACGCGCTCAAGGCACTGGCAGCTGAAGGGTTGCCGCAACTGCGTAGTGTCAATCAGCTCGTTGCACTGGTGGAGCGCAGTGAACGACTGGGTCCTTTTCGCAATTGGACGATTCAGGCTTTACGAGGCCAGTTTCGTGATGCAGGCCATGCGGCACAAGGGTGGAAGGAAATGATGGCACGCCCCACGCCTCTTCGCCGTCGTTCCAAAAGTACAACCCCGCGCTGGCTTAAAAACGCATTCGCTGTATCTGTGATATTACTTATTGGGGTGCTCATCTATGCACTACGTTTCTGATCTGTGAGAGTGCATATACATAACGCAAGGAATGAGGAACAGGTATGGAGGCTTTACGCTGGAACACGCTGGTGAATAACGTGCTGGATGCAGCGGAAGAGCATCAGTTATGGGTTCCCGGGGATCGGATCGTCGTCGCAGTATCGGGCGGACCGGACTCGGTGGCTTTTTTGCATATCATGCATGAGATCAGCAAGCGGCATGTCCCGCTTGAATTGATCTGTGCCCACGTGCATCATGGTTTCCGGACCGAATCCGATGATGAAGCGGAGAAGATGATGGAACTTGCACAGCAGCTTGGTATACCATTTGAATGGACCAAGGCTGATGTTCCCTCATATATGGAGTTGACAGGTCTAGGACCACAGGAGGCTGCCCGCAACAAACGTTATGCTTTTCTGCATGAAGTAGCTTCCAAATATGATGCGGCAAGCATCGCATTGGCACATCATGCGGATGATCAGGCGGAGACGGTCATGCTTCATTTGCTTCGTGGTACCGGCTTATCGGGACTCTCGGGAATGAAGTTTAAAAGGCGAGAAAAAAATGTGGAACTTATTCGTCCATGCCTTCGTATAAACAAGACAGACCTTGTAGAAGCTTGTAATACCCAGGGTTTTATGTATTTCAATGATGAGAGCAACGCCCTGCGCAAATATCGGCGTAATGCCATTCGTTTGGATGTGCTTCCTTTTTTGGGGCAGTATAATGGACAACTCACGCCGTCATTGAATCGGCTTGCCGAAATTGTGGGTGATGAAGACGATTTCATGGAGCAGAGTGCATATGACACATACAGGTGTCTAGTGCAGGTGAACGGCGGAAGGCAAACCTTTGAGGTGCCTTCCTTCTTGAAGTTACATGTCGCTTTACAACGAAGGTTGATTAAACTAATATTGAATTATCTGCCTTTGGACAGTGATTTTGTCGACTTTACCCGTATAGAAACCATTCGTCGCAAGGTCATGGAGACCCATGTGACGACCTGGAGCCTGGATATAGGACAGACACTCGCCTGCACTCGGGAGTATAATCTGATTTCTTTTGGCATACGGACGGACGTACAGGATCAATCTTACGAGTATCGTCTTGCGCAATGGAGTGGAACTTATGAGCTTTCACTCACCCCAATTAACCGGTATATTCGGTTGATGACGGTGAGTCCCGAGGACTATCATGTACCGGAATCGGCGGATCAAGCCGCGTTTGATGCGGATCAACTGCTTTTGCCGCTGGTTGTGCGTTCACGGTTACCTGGAGATACCATGAAAGTTATGGGATTAAACGGAAGCAAAAAGGTGAAAAATATTTTCATCGATGAGAAAATCCCCCCATCTGTCCGTCCACGTATTCCTGTGGTATGTGATGGAGCAGGTCATATAATCTGGTTACCGGGTGTTCGACGGTCCAGTGTGGCTCCTGTCAGGGAGGACACTTCCGCAATCCTGTACATGACTGTAGGCGATTCAGCGATTCAGGGGTAGTGGTTATGGTTCAGGTAAGGCTTTCATAGTATAACTTAGGAGGTTCGCACAGTTGCAGAACGACATTCAGGAAGTATTGATCAGTGAAGAAGAAATTCAGAGTAAAGTCAAGGAATTAGGCGCAACACTAAGTGCCGAATATGCAAACCGCAATCCTTTGGTCATTTGTGTGCTCAAGGGTGCGTTTATATTTATGGCTGATTTGGTTAAAAACATAACGGTAAATGTTGAAATGGATTTTATGGCGGTATCCAGTTACGGTGCTTCCACCAAATCATCAGGTGTTGTCAAAATTATTAAGGATCTCGATGTATCCGTTGAAGGACGGGAAGTTCTGATTGTCGAAGATATTATCGACAGCGGACTTACACTCAGCTATCTGATTGAACTGCTCGAAAACCGCGGTGCCGAATCGGTGCGTGTGGTTACGCTGTTCGACAAGCCTTCAGGCCGTAAGGTTGAGTTGGAAGCTCATTACACAGGCTTTGACATTCCTGACGCGTTCATCGTTGGTTACGGTTTGGATTTTGCGGAGAAGTACCGGAACCTGCCCTATATTGGGATTTTGAAGCCGGAAGTCTACAGTAGCTAATATCCTGCCCGACCCAAGCCTTGAGCTGTTCTTGGCTTCTGTTGAGAAGCCATGTCGGGCTATGTTAAAATAATTAAAGTGTCTCGAGAGGAGGTAGGGGATGAATCGGTTCATCCGGAATTCTGGTTTTTATTTGATTCTTTTTTTAGTTGTGGTGGGGATAGTCCAATTCGTCAGCAATGGCGGCGAAGCCACCGATAATCCTAGATATGATCAGTTGCGTGCAGCGATCAAAGCCAACAATGTCTCTGAATTGACGGTTCAATTCAACGGTCAAACGTATCTCGTGACCGGTCAATACAAGAAGGCACCAGATGGCGCCAAATCAGAAAATTTCTCAACGTATATTCCTCCTACGGATGAGGCAATTAGTGAGCTTGTAGCTGCAAGTGAAACTAACAATTTCCAATATCATCAGGAGCCAATGAAAGGTGACAGCATCTGGTTGACGTTGCTGACTTCCTTTATTCCGTTGATCATTATGTTCCTGCTGTTCTTCTTCCTGTTTAATCAGGCTCAAGGCGGCGGCGGTAAGGTGATGAACTTTGGTAAAAGCCGTGCTCGTCTCTATAACGAAGAGAAGAAGCGGGTTACATTTGAAGATGTTGCGGGGGCTGACGAAGAGAAACAGGAACTTGTTGAAGTTGTAGACTTCCTCAAGGATCCGCGTAAATTCGCAGCAGTAGGTGCACGGATTCCTAAGGGCGTATTGCTCGTAGGTCCTCCAGGTACCGGTAAAACATTGCTCGCTCGTGCCGTAGCCGGTGAAGCGGGTGTACCATTCTTCAGTATTTCAGGTTCCGACTTCGTTGAAATGTTTGTCGGTGTCGGTGCATCACGTGTACGTGATTTGTTTGAAAATGCGAAGAAAAATGCGCCATGTATCATCTTTATCGATGAGATTGATGCTGTAGGACGTCAGCGTGGTGCTGGTCTTGGTGGTGGTCACGATGAGCGTGAGCAAACACTCAACCAGTTGCTCGTTGAGATGGACGGTTTTGGAGCGAACGAAGGTATTATCATCGTAGCTGCAACGAACCGTGCAGATATTTTGGACCCTGCCTTGCTGCGTCCAGGACGTTTTGACCGTCAAATTACGGTTGACCGCCCTGATGTAAAAGGTCGTGAAGCAGTCCTGAAAGTACATTCCCGTAATAAACCGTTGACCAAAGATGTGAAGATGGATATTATCGCGAAGCGTACAACAGGCTTCTCTGGTGCGGATTTGGAGAATCTCTTGAACGAAGCGGCATTGTTAGCAGCACGTCGTAATCGTAAAGATATTTCCATGAAAGAAGTGGACGAAGCGATTGATCGCGTCATTGTTGGTACGGAGAAGAAAAGCCGTGTCATCAGTGATCGTGAGAAACGAATCGTTGCTTATCACGAAGCAGGCCATACCATTGTAGGATACTTCCTCGAACATGCTGATATGGTACATAAAGTGACCATTATTCCGCGCGGTCGTGCGGGTGGATATGTAATCATGTTGCCAAAAGAAGACCGTATGCTGGTTACCAAGCAGGAACTGTTGGATAAAGTAACCGGACTTCTCGGAGGTCGTGTAGCTGAAGAATTGTTCATCGGAGAGATCGGTACTGGTGCATACAGTGACTTCCAGCAAGCGACAGGTATTGTTCGCAGCATGGTTATGGAATACGGTATGAGTGAGAAATTGGGACCTATGCAATTCGGAAGTTCACAGGGACAGGTATTCCTTGGTCGGGATATTGGTCATGAACAGAATTACTCGGATTCCATTGCGTATGAGATTGATCAGGAAATGCAACGCTTTATCAATGAATGTTATGAGAAATGTAAGGACTTGCTTGTTAAACATTCAAAAGAGATGCATCTGATTGCTCAAACTTTGCTTGAGGTAGAGACTTTGGAAATGGATCAGATCAAGCAATTGATCGAAACAGGTTCCTTAACTCCAAAAGCAGAGAACGACAATGATGGTGAAGGCACACCAACTGAAGGCGGAGAGCCAATCATCGACAACATCGGTGATGTGCGTGTCCGTATTCAAGGTAAAGATGAAACGCCTGAGCCACCAGCCGGAGATATTCCAAACGAAGCTCCGAATCTGGAAAAAGGTAATAACAATAACCCGGATGATGGCGGAACGAAGCCAACATCTTAAATGCATAATACATCTGGCTATGCCGGCAGATGAAAACAGGAGAGCCCTAGGGCTCTCTTTTTTTGTCCATTATTTTAAAAGAGGATAGATAAAGATAAAAAGGAGTTAGATGGCGAACCAGTTAGCAAACAGGTGGTTAAGGCACTGAACTGGACTTTTTTCATTTATTGACAGAGTCGTGAACGTTGTGTAAATTAGTTGTTAAACCGCTTGTGATTCGTTTCTCAAGCGATGTTAACGACTTAGGTAAGCCCTACGAAACAGCGCATGACGCTGTCCCGATAAAGGAGAGGATCACAGGTGGAAGCTCTGGCTTTAGAGCGCAAGGCTGAGATGAACCGTGAGCTGCGTGAGCGGCTGATGGAATTGAAGAAGGAACGTAATGCCATTATTCTTGCTCATTATTACCAACGTGACGAGGTACAGGAGGTTGCTGACTTCCGTGGAGATTCATTTCTGTTAGCCCAGAAGGCAGCACAAACCGATGCGGATGTGATCGTTTTCTGTGGTGTTCATTTTATGGGTGAAAGCGCTAAAATTCTGGCACCCAATAAAACCGTGATTATCCCGGATGAGCGTGCGGGCTGCCCAATGGCAGATATGGTGAATGTGGATGGACTACGCAAATTAAAAGCACAACACCCTAATGCCAAGGTGGTTACTTATATCAATTCCTCGGCTGAGATCAAAGCAGAGACTGACATCTGTTGTACTTCAGCGAATGCAGTCCGGGTGATTCAATCGGTGGATTCTGACGAAATTATCTGGGTACCTGATAAAAACCTGGGACATTATGTGCAGCAGCATACGGACAAGAAAATGATTATCTGGGAAGGTTACTGCAACACGCATGATATGCTCACAGTCAAAGATGTGGTGGAGATGAGAGCCAAGCATCCGAATGCAGAGTTTGTTGTCCATCCAGAATGTCGCCCTGAGGTTGTGGAAATGGGTGATTTTGTAGGCAGTACAACAGCTATTCTGGAATATTGCAAAAATTCATCAGCGAAGGAGTTTATCGTAGGTACCGAAGATGGTACAGGATATCAGCTTCGTCTGGATAGTCCGGATAAACAGTTCCATTTTGCTACCAAGTTCCTCGTATGTCCCAACATGAAGGTGAACAACTTGAAGAAACTGGTGAAATGCCTGGAAACGATGAAGCCGCAAATCTACGTGCCACCGGCTGTTGCCGACAAAGCCAGAGAATCGCTAGAGCGCATGTTGTTGGTAAAATAGGATGCGCTACTCTTGCTCCAAGACAGGTGAATAACATGATACCGCAATATTTAGTTGATTTTGATCTATCTGCGCTACCCATGGTAGAGACGGATGTACTGGTTATAGGCTCAGGGATTGCTGGTTTGTTTACTGCCATTAAGGCAAGTCAACAACAACGTGTATTAATGATCACGAAGAAGTCATTACTTGAAAGTAACACCAGATATGCGCAGGGAGGAATCGCTGCGGTTATTGCTGAGGATGATTCACCTGCTTACCACTTGCAGGACACACTTGTTGCAGGAGCGGGCTTATGCCGCTCCGAGGCGGTAGAAGTATTGGTGAATGAGGGTCCGGACGGAGTGAAGGAACTGATTCGTTTGGGTACTTTGTTTGATCTGGAGAACGGCGAGTTGGCATTGACGCAGGAAGGTGCGCATAGCCACCGCCGTATTTTGCATGCCAACGGGGACGCAACGGGATATGAAATTGTACGTGCGCTTGCTGTCGAAGTGAATGAGCATCCCGGGATTGAATTGTGGGATGAGCACTTTGTAGTTGATCTGATTACAGATCGAAATCGTGGGGAATGCCTTGGCGCTCTGGTTCAAAAGGATGACGGATCGCAAGTGTTCGTGAAGGCACAGGCAACCGTTCTTTGCTCTGGTGGGGCAGGACAACTGTACCGATATACGACGAATCCGGATGTAGCTACTGCCGATGGTGTAGCCATGGCTTACCGGGCTGGGGCTATCGTTCGTGATATGGAATTCATTCAATTCCACCCCACCTCGCTATGTTACCCGGGGGCCCCGCGTTTCCTTGTGTCAGAAGCCGTACGCGGCGAAGGAGCATACTTGCGCAATGTAAAGGGCGAACGCTTCATGGATCGATACCATGACCAGCTTGAACTGGCCCCACGCGATATCGTGGCACGAGCGATTGTTAGTGAAATGGAGTCCACTAACAGTACCTTTGTGTATCTGGACATTACGCATGAACAGCCAGAGATGATCAAACATCGGTTCCCTACCATATATGAGACTTGTATGCGATATGGATTGGACATGACAACGGACTGGATTCCCGTTGCACCTGCTGCCCATTACATGATGGGTGGCGTGAAAACGGATTTAAGTGGAGAGAGCAGCATCTCCCGGTTATTTGCTTGCGGCGAGGTGTCTTCTACAGGAGTGCATGGGGCTAACCGTCTGGCCAGCAATTCTTTATCAGAAGCGATTGTATTTGGCCGGAGGATTGTTGATCGTATCCATTCGCTTTCTCCGCTTGGTTCAGTACAAGGAAGAGGGGTTGCGCCTTCTTCTGTGGACATGAATAGCAAGATCAACAAGATCATGGAAGAGCAGAAGCCAGTATCGGAAAGACGCTTACGATTACAGAAAATGATGGTTCGTCAGGTAGGCTTGCGCCGGAATGGTGAGGACCTACAAAAGGCCATGGACAAGCTGCAACAGGAATTGCAATATTTTGATCAGACACTCACGCATAAGGAAGAGCTGGAGTATGCCAACCTTCTGACTTGTGCCTGGTTAGTTACCAGCGGCGCACTACACCGCGAGGAGAGTCGGGGGGCTCACTATCGTGAGGATTTCCCGGCACGTGATGATATCGTGTGGCAGAAGCATAGTCTGCAGCAGCGAGAACAAGCCATTGTGGAGGAATTGATGTCATGATACTGAACGGATATAATGAAGGGCTTATCGAAACAATCAAGAACTGGCTTCGTGAAGATGTTGGTGCAGGTGACGTTACAACGAGTGTGACGATCCCGGCAGGCAATCAATCCAAGGCCATTATACATGCCAAAGACAATGGGATTATTGCCGGCATGACTGTGGCTGATCTTGTATTTCAGGTCGTTGATCCTGATCTTGTATTTACACCGAAGGTAACAGACGGGGATAAGGTTACCCATGGCACAATTTTGGCCGAGGTAGAGGGAAGTACACATTCACTGCTTACGGGAGAACGACTGGCACTCAACTTGCTGCAACGTATGTCCGGAATAGCCACGCGTACACGTGCCTACGTGGATGTGCTGGATGGTCTTGAGACCAGATTGGTGGATACACGCAAGACAACGCCGGGTCACCGATTACTTGAGAAATATGCAGTGCGCGTGGGTGGCGGAGCGAATCATCGATTTGGACTGTACGATGCCGTTATGATTAAGGATAATCACATCAAGGGTGCAGGCGGAATCACCGAGGCGGTACAGCGTGCGCGAGCCGTTATTCCACATACGATGACGATTGAAGTGGAGACTGAAAATCTGGAGCAGGTGAGAGAAGCCTTGCAAGCCGGGGCAGATATCATTATGCTGGATAACATGCATCCAGAGCGGATGCGTGAAGCAGTTGACCTCATTCGTGAACAGGCTCCTCATGTGAAGATTGAAGCATCTGGTAACGTATCCCTCCAGACCATTCGTGGTATTGCAGAGAGTGGCGTGGATGTAATTTCGGTTGGCAGGTTAACCTATTCTTTTGAGAGCCTGGATATCAGCCTGGATTTAAATGAAAAGAAAGAGGGGTGAACCTCTTTGATTCTAGTTGTAGACGTGGGGAACAGCAATATGGTGCTCGGCGTGTATCAAGGCCGGGAATTGCTGCACCACTTTCGTCTGAGTACATCACGTCAGTCAACAGTGGATGAATACGGCGTATTGATTTATAATTTATTTCATATGTCCGGCATCAGGGCTAGTGACATCGAAGGTGTCATTATCTCATCTGTGGTTCCGCCACTGGTGAATGTCATCGAAGCGATGTGTGAGAAATATGTAGGCAAAAAAGCTTTGCTCGTTGGGCCAGGGATCAAAACTGGCTTGAACCTGCGATACGAGAATCCTCGTGAAGTGGGTGCAGATCGTATTGTGAATGCAGTGGCAGCCGTTGAGAAGTATGGCGGTCCTCTCGTCGTGGTCGATTTCGGTACCGCAACGACCTTTGACTGTATTGACGAGAAAGGTCACTACCTGGGGGGAGCCATTGTGCCGGGCATTCAGATCGCCACTGAAGCGCTCTATGAGCGGGCATCCAAGCTGCCACGTATAGAGCTGGAGAAACCCAAAAAGGTCATTGGCCGTAATACTATTCATGCTATGCAAGCAGGTATTATATTTGGCTATGCAGGACAGGTAGATGGTATTGTAGAGCGAATTCGCGAGGAGATGGGAGCAACGCCCCGAGTTATCGCGACGGGTGGTCTCGCTACACTTATCGCAGAAGAAACCCGTAGTATAGAGGAAGTTGATCCGCTGCTTACGCTTGAAGGGCTGCGTATTATATATGAGCGGAACCGGGAAAGGTGAGCATAGAGACGGCATACAGCGGGCTGAGATTACAGCTTAAGTGTTGTGCCGTTTTTTCTGTGTTACGACGATTATGGCGATACGCCAAAGGAGGCTGAATGACTTGGAAAACAACAAGCATGACCGGTTAATTCGTGGTACAGCAATGAATGGAAAGGTAAGAGCCTTTGCTATTCAGACTACAGAACTGGTTGAGGAACTACGCAGAAGACACGATACGTTTCCCACGGCTACAGCTGCCATGGGGCGTACGGTTACAACTGCAGCCATTATGGGTGCAATGCTCAAAGGTGAAGAGAAGTTAACGGTACAAGTCAACGGCGATGGTCCAATTGGACAGATTGTAGCCGATGCCAATGCCAAAGGCGAAGTACGAGGATATGTTTCTAATCCACATGTACATCTGCCAAGCAACAGTGTGGGGAAACTGGACGTTGCCGGTGCGGTTGGAACGGAAGGTTTCATTAACATAACGAAAGACCTGGGATTGAAAGAGCCATATCGTGGTAGTGTGCCTATTATTTCAGGAGAACTTGGTGAAGACTTTACGTACTACTTTGCTCAATCGGAGCAAACACCTTCTGCTGTAGGCGTGGGTGTGCTCGTTGATACGGATAATTCCGTAATTGTCGCAGGCGGATTCATTATTCAGCTGTTGCCGGGATTGACAGATCAAGAGATCACGGCGATCGAGAATGCCATTGGCACGTTGCCGCCAGTGACGACTTTACTGGAGCAAGGGCTTGAATTGGAAGAGCTGCTCCGCCGATTGTTGCCAGATGTACAGGTGATGGAAGGACTGGATATTCATTTTAGCTGTGAGTGTTCACGTGAGCGGGTAGAGAAGACACTAATCAGTCTGGGTCAAACGGAGATGGAGCAATTAATTGAAGAAGAGGGCCGAGCTGAAGTGGTTTGCCAGTTCTGTAATGAAGCCTATGATTTTAACAAAGAACAACTTGAGACCATCCTAGAGCAAGCCAAGAACTGATCTATGCGGGGACGGGATGCGGAATGACAAGACAGGAAAAAGTGTTGTGGACGGCTGTAATTGTCTTGACGCTGGGCATGTTGGTTATGGGTACGGTGATGGCTATGCATGGTCTCAGACAGGGCAAAGATGAGGCAGATGCCCCCCATGATGCCAACACGGAAGAAGGAAGCACTGTAGCCACGATCAACGGAGAAGTGATCACGGATAAAGAGTGGACCGATGCGCTAAAACGGCGTTACGGTAGTGAGTTGTTACTCCAGATGTTAAACCGTAAAGCGGTATATGCCGAAGCAATTGAACGCAAGCTGATCGTCACTCCCCAAGAGATTGCAAGAGAACTTGCGGCCGCAATGGATGGGTACGATTCAGAGAAATCGTATTTTGACGAAATGAAGTCCCAATTGGGCCTGTCGAAACAGGAACTTGAATTGGAAGCCGGCTACAGGCTGCTGCTTGAGAAAATAGCAACGATTGGCATACAGATCAAAGATGCAGATATTGAGCAATACTGGACCGAACACCGTGAGGATTACGTTTCCCCCGAGAAATATGATCTGTCCATCATCGTAGTGAAGGAAGAAGAGGACGCCGATTCCTTAATGGATGGATTGGAGAAGGGGGAAGACTTTGAAGAAGTTGCCCGCAGGCAATCGACAGACAGCTTCTCTCGTGATGCTGGTGGAAGGTTAGGATGGATTGAACGGAATGATCCGTTCCAGTCAGAGGAGATCCTTCAACTCGCCGCCGGGCTGGATGTAGGCGATATCGCCGGTCCGGTTCGAGTGGAAGAGGGTTATGCTGTTATCAGACTCAATGATAAAGAAGAGCAGCAGGTTCAGTCGGTTGATGAGGTTCAGGATGAGATTCGAATGCAATTGGCCCTGAGTCAGGCTGACCCGTTGCCGCAAGTAGAGCAAATGTTGCGTAACAAGTATGAAGCTGTGATCCTGTCCGAGATTCCCGCCTCCTGATTTCAATGAAAAGATTGTCTCGTACTGTTGCATCTTGATAAAAATACGCTGTCTGCGGCCTTAGAGCCGAAGGCAGGGTATTTTTTTTAAGTACTCATATTGACAATAAGGGTTATCGTTGATAAGATGAAAATAATAAATACCTACTCGTTTACTCGGATATAAAAGATTAACTTCTGAACAAAGAAACTTTCGGAAACCTTCACCCTGTCTGGAAATCATAGCATTATGGGACGGGAGCAACGGGATTTCCGCAGTTCTTCTATAACATCCAGAGGCTATCGGCCGCACAGTATAAGATAACAGGACTCAAGTTTTATTCATCCACTAAGGAGGGCATTCATATGGCTAAAGTAGTTAATAACGTAACAGAACTCATCGGAGGTACTCCGCTTGTTCGTCTGAACCGTATCGTACCTGAAGGCAGTGCTGAAGTATTCGTCAAGCTGGAGTACCAGAATCCAGGTTCAAGCGTGAAAGACCGTATCGCAATTAGCATTGTGGAAGAAGCGGAAAAAGAAGGCAAGCTGAAACCAGGTGATACCATTATCGAAGCAACGAGTGGTAACACAGGAATTGGACTCGCGATGGTGGCTGCAGCCAAAGGATACAAGTCCGTTATTGTAATGCCTGAGACGATGAGCTTGGAGCGTCGCAACCTGCTTCGTGCGTATGGTGCTGAGCTTGTGCTTACACCTGGAGCTGAAGGTATGAATGGTGCTGTTAAAAAAGCCGAAGAACTGCTGAAAGAAAACCCATCCTATTTCATGGCTGAGCAATTTAAAAATAAAGCCAACGTGAAGATCCACCGTGAAACGACTGGTCCTGAGATTGTTGACGCAATTCAGTCTGTGGGCGGTACGTTGGATGCTTTCATTGCCGGAATTGGTACAGGCGGAACAATCACAGGTACAGGTGAAGTGCTGAAAGAAGCTTTCCCTGGTATTAAAATTGTTGCAGTTGAGCCAGCAGCTTCGCCAATTCTCGCAGGCGGCAAACCTGGACCTCATAAAATCCAGGGGATCGGTGCCAACTTTATCCCTGAGATTCTGGATCAGGAAATCTATGATGAGATCATTCACATTGAGAATGATGATGCATTCGAGACGGCTCGCCAGGTAGCGAAGGAAGAGGGCATCTTGTCCGGTATTTCCTCTGGTGCAGCAATCCGTGCAGGTCTTCAGGTTGCGAAACAATTGGGTGCTGGCAAACGCGTTGTCGTAATCGTGCCAAGTAATGGCGAACGTTACCTCAGCACACCGCTTTACAACTTTGAAGCGTAAGCCTACAAATGACTAAACCAATCCTCCTTGCCCGCATGACGGGTATGGAGGATTTTTGGCGTAATGCTTTTAAAAGGAGCGACGCTTTAGTATACTATCAGACAATAGAACTAGCGACAGATGGAGGGCGGTACACCGCAATGACACACCTGATGACAACATACGCCGACTGGACGGAGTGGGCTGGACAAGGCTGGACCATGATGCCCTATATCACGAAGTCGGATGAGGGGCCGTATCATGGCGGTTTACCGTTATCGTGGGAGGCAGCCTGGGAGCAGGCGTCACCATACGCAATGGTGTTGGAGAATGGCAAAGGCGGGAGATATACATTTCTGGGACTAGACCCCGTATCCGTTATTTCTGGGAAGGGTCAAGAAGCGGTCATTCGTGATGTACCAGAAGGAACCACCTCGACGGACAGCGGTAAGCCGCTTGATGTATTGAAGAGATGGACTGCTCCTTATCGTGCACCTAAGGTTATTGGGGCCCCAGACTTTGGGGGGGGCTACGCAGGTTATCTCAGTTATGATGTAGCCAGATCGTTGGAGAAGCTGCCAGTCTTGGCTGAAGATAACCCGGCTTTGCCGGATTATTGGTGGATGCGTTTTGAGGAAATATGGGCGTACGACCATCAGCAACAGACCCTTTTCTGCATGGTTCATCTGGCTATAGAGCCTAATCAGAACGAAATCGATATCCGTGGTCTATATGCAGCGGCCGAAACGCGAGCGGTAGCGATGCAGCAACGATGGCTTCATATTATGGGGGCTGCACAGGCCGAGGAACAACAACAGGCGCTGGAACGCCGCAACAAGCAGGTCAATCGCACACCACAGCCGGAAGATGCGGAAAGGGAATCCGAAGGGTGGGAAACCTCTTTTCCACAGAAGGACTTTGAACAGGCTGTACGCACGGTACAGGAATATATCAGGCAGGGCGATGTGTTCCAGGTGAATCTGTCCTTGAGACAGGAGAAACGGCTTCATTCGAGCGCTGAGCATATTTATGAATGGCTGCGCCTCGTGAATCCATCACCGTATATGGGTATGCTGCGTAGTCCAGACTTTCAGCTAGTAAGTGGATCTCCCGAGTTGCTGGTCAAAGTGGAGAATGGTAAGGTCAGTGCACGCCCCATTGCAGGAACCCGAAGAAGGGGCCGTGATGAGGCAGAGGATAAGGCTATGGCGGATGAACTGCTGGGTAGTGAGAAGGAACGGGCGGAGCATATTATGCTCGTCGATCTGGAACGTAATGATATCGGACGGATTGCAGCCTACGGTTCGGTTCATGTGCCTGAATTGATGACCATCGAGAAGTATTCCCATGTCATGCATCTCGTCTCTCAGGTGGAAGGCAGACTGGCAGAAGGCTTATCCGTATTTGATGTGATTGCTGCGACATTCCCGGGTGGAACGATTACCGGAGCGCCCAAAGTCCGCACCATGGAGATCATCGAGGAGCTTGAGCCTGTGCGTCGTGGACCTTATACGGGTTCGATCGGGTGGATGGATTACAGTGGGAATATGGAATTGAACATTGTCATTCGTACGCTTGCCATCAAGGATGGTATTGGTTATGTCCAGGCCGGTGCAGGAATTGTCATTGATTCCGATCCATATCGGGAGTACAAGGAATGCCGCAACAAGGCAAGAGCGATGATGAGAGCTGTGAATTACAGCGAGGAAGCGGAAGCAAGCAGGGTTATTGAACAAGAAGAAGCGAAACGAACGGAAGCTGTTGAACTAAAATAAAACGAAGCAACCGTCACTTGATTGACGGAAGATGAGGAGGAGCAGGCATATGATACTGGTTATCGATAATTACGATTCCTTCACGTACAACCTGGTTCAATATCTGGGTGAACTGGGTGAGACGGTGGAAGTTCGCCGCAACGATGAGATTGATTTGGCAGGCATAGAAGCACTGGCACCTGATCATATTCTGATCTCTCCGGGCCCGTGTACACCCAATGAAGCGGGCATCAGCCTGGCAGTCATTGATCATTTCAAGGGAAGCATTCCGATCTTTGGTGTATGTCTGGGACATCAGTCCATTGGACAGGCGTTTGGGGGCAATGTCATTCGTGCGGAGCGCATGATGCACGGCAAAACATCCGAGATGCACCACAATGGAACATCGGTATTTGCCGGATTGCCATCCCCATTTACAGCTACCCGTTATCATTCACTTATTGTAGAGCGCAGCAGTCTGCCCGACTGCCTGGAGATTACAGCTGAGACAGCTGAAGGTGAAATTATGGGTCTGCGCCATAAAGAATATGCGATTGAAGGGGTTCAATTCCACCCGGAATCGATTATTACAGATCACGGTCATCAGATGCTTCGCAACTTCCTGTCCCAACAAGTGAAGGTATAAGATGCAATATGCCGCGATAAACGGAGAGTTGGTTCATATGGCGGCAGCTGTGGTTCCTGTAACGGATCACGGCTTTTTGTACGGACTTGGATTGTTTGAGACGTTTCGGACTTATCAGGGCATCCCTTTTCTACTGGAACGGCATCTGGAGCGGATGGCTTCCGGGTGTGAAGAACTGGGCATCCCTTTTACAACGACAACGGCAGAAGTGACAGATTGGATTCAGCGTTTGATGCAGGAGAATGGACTTCGAGAAGCATACGTGCGATATACGGTATCTGCGGGTGAAGCACCGCTAGGCTTACCCTCTGGTGATTATTCGAAGCCAAATCATATTGTGCTAGCAAAAGCATTACCTGAACCCTCTTCCTCTTTATATGAGAGTGGCAAAATGCTTCAACGGTTGACTACGCCACGCAATACACCCGAGGGTGAAGTTCGGTTCAAGTCGCTGCATTACATGAACAGCATTCTGGCGAAACGGGAGCTGAACGGATATGGGCAGGATGTGCAGGGGGCAGAAGGGCTACAATTAACCCGTGATGGGTATGTCGCTGAGGGTATTGTCAGCAATATATTTTGGATACGGGAAAATGTGCTCTACACGCCAGCACTTTCAACAGGCATTCTGCCGGGCATCACGAGAGCTGTGGTACTTGAGATCGCCATGCAGCAAGGAATTCCTTGTATAGAGACGTTAGCTGCCTGGGAGGAACTCCTGCAAGCAGATGAGATATTTCTAACTGGCTCGGTGGCAGAGCTGGTTCCGGTTACGACTCTGCGGGATCAGAATGGTACTGAAACGATAATCAGCAACGGATATATAGGCCCGGTTACAGCAGTTCTTCTGGGTATGTATCGGCAGAAAGCGGGGTATACTTCATGACACTTACACCTGTCATCTATGAACGGAACTATGTATGGGGGCCAGCTGAGTTGAAGTTGGGTGCAAGAACACAGATTATGGGCATTCTTAACGTCACGCCTGACTCATTCTCGGATGGTGGACATTATACCAACGTGGAACGGGCAGTTGCCCATGCCAAGCAGATGATGGAGGACGGAGCGGACCTGATTGATATCGGCGGAGAGTCCACCCGTCCAGGTTCAGATGTCGTGGGTGCCGATGAAGAGCTGAGCCGGATCATTCCGGTTATTGAAGCATTGCATCAGCAAGCCCCACACATACCGATATCGGTAGATACGTATAAGGCCGATGTTGCACGTCAAGCTATTCTGGCCGGTGCCCATATCATTAATGATGTGTGGGGTGCCAAGGCAGATCCGGATATGGCCCGCACGGCAGCAGAGCTGGGGTGTCCCATCATATTGATGCATAATCGGCAGGAGCGAAACTATACCGATTATCTGAGTGATGTCGTGAGCGACTTACAGGAGAGTATTCAACTTGCACTGGGAGCGGGCGTGAAAGCAGATCAGATTGTTCTGGACCCGGGCATTGGATTCGTAAAGGATCTCACAGAAAATCTGAAGCTCATGTCATCACTCGGTTTGCTCAATGAAATGGGTTATCCGGTTCTGCTAGCCACTTCACGTAAAAGATTCATCCAGAACACTTTGGATGTTGGTGCGGATGATGCGCTGGAAGGAACGGCTGCGACCGTTGCCTTCGGCATTGCCCAAGGCTGTCAGATGGTTCGGGTTCATGATGTGAAGCCGATTCGGCGGACGGCAGACATGTGTGATGCCATGTTATATGCATCTCCGGGGCTACGGAGGAAATAAGGCTGGCGGGTCCGAATGGCCCGTCCAGTTGAAGTGCAGCGTTTTTCAAAAATTTCATTATTATAGAGGGCAGGCGGACGTATGGATAGAATGGTTATGCATCGCATGGAGTATTACGGTTATCACGGTGTATTTGCCGAGGAGCGGAAGCTAGGGGCACGTTATTATATTGATCTGGAGATTGATATGGACCTGAGTGAGGCTGGACGTAACGATGATCTGACCAAAACGATCAATTATGCGGAGATCCATGAACTGGTCAAACAGATCGTTGAAAATAAATCATTCCAGTTAATTGAAGCTTTGGGCGAACATATTGCATCTTCTTTACTAGACACTTATACTATTATCAATGCATTGACAGTCAAGGTGACGAAGCCACATCCGCCATTCGATATTCATTTTGAGGGCGTAACGGTAGAGCTTCGACGCACAAGAAAGTGAGAACCGATGATCATGATTGCACATTCGACCTCTGAATCCTCAGAGGCTTATATTGCTTTAGGGGCCAATTTGGGTGACCGGGAACAGACGCTGTTTGAAGCATTGTCTTTGCTGGATGAACACCCTCATATATCCGTTCTGCGTTGTTCTGCACTATATGAGACGGAACCCGTAGGATATGTAGATCAGCCTGCGTTTCTGAATATGGCAGTCGCCGTACAGGTGATGCTGACACCGGAGCAGTTGCTTACGGAATTACTGGATATCGAGAATCGGCTTGGACGTGTTCGTGATATTCGCTGGGGACCGCGCACCGTTGATCTGGATCTGCTCTGGATGCACGGTGAGACGCGAGATACCGAATTGCTTCAATTGCCTCATCCCCGTATGGGAGAACGAGCTTTTGTACTGGTGCCACTGTCGGATATCGTACCGGAGGGCGAGGTTTCAGGTTTGTATACCTTTGTACACTCATCGTTGTCTGTACTGGATGGAAAGGATGGAATACAGCTTTGGAAAACATGCAATTGGCCAATCGAATCCGGGCATTCCGGAAGCTGAAAGGTTTAACACAACATGAACTTGCTGCCGAGACCGGCATCTCGCTCGCCATTCTGGGAACCATTGAGCGGGGAAACCGTAAGATATCCCAGCAAGAGCTGGACCGGATTGCAGGTGTGCTGGCAATCAGTACTGAGGAGTTGCAGGGCAAGTAGACCGTTTCGGTTTCGTCATGTTACAACAACCAACCAAGACATTGATCGAATTTTATATCGTTGATTATACAGAATCAAAAAAGGAGTGAAACGACTACCGTGCTTAACATTGGTGGCATTGAAATGAAAAACCAGGTCGTGCTTGCGCCGATGGCTGGCGTATGTAATCCGGCTTTTCGTTTGATCGCAAAAGAATTTGGAACAGGCCTCGTGTGCGCGGAGATGGTGAGTGGCAAAGCCATTGTCCATGGCAACCAGCGTACACGTGAGATGTTGTTTGTAGATGAGCGTGAGAAACCGCTGAGCCTTCAGATTTTTGGGGGAGATCGTGATTCCCTCATAGAAGCAGCCAAAATCGTGGACAAAGAAACCAATGCCGATATCATCGACATCAACATGGGATGCCCTGTGCCAAAGGTAACGAAATGTGATGCAGGTGCACGTTGGTTGCTTGATCCGAACAAGATCTATGAGATGGTATCTGCTGTAGTAGGTGCAGTGGAGAAACCGGTGACGGTTAAGATGCGGATTGGCTGGGATAACGAACACATCTTCGCGGTGGAAAATGCGCTCGCGGTTGAACGTGCGGGTGGACAGGCGGTAAGTGTGCACGGTCGTACACGTGAGCAACTTTACACAGGTACAGCTGACTGGTCACACATCAAAGATGTAAAAGAGGCTGTCTCTATTCCGGTGATTGGTAATGGCGATGTCCATACACCAGAGGATGCACGCCGTATGCTGGATGAAACGGGTTGTGATGGAGTGATGATCGGTCGTGCCGCCCTGGGTAACCCATGGATGCTGTATCGTACCATTCAATACTTAAGCACAGGAGAATTGCTTCCTGACCCGAATGGCGAAGAGAAGATCCGTGTTGCCATTCTGCATATGGATCGCCTGATTGCATTGAAGAATGAGACGGTTGCCGTACGTGAGATGCGTAAACATCTGGCTTGGTATCTGAAAGGCTTAAAAGGATCTGCCCGTATTAAGGACGTTATTATGGAAGGAACCAAACGGGATGAGATGGTACAGATTCTCGAGAACTTTGTAGGTCAGCTGAAAAGCGAGGGTAATTTGGAATCAGAACCGGTAATTGCCGGAAATGCATCTTAATTATTAACATAGCTATAAAACGTTTACAGCTACAGGGGGCGTAACATTGACTTTTCGAGACCGTTCCCCTATAATTTCACAGTATAAATTCGCCATGTGCGTTAATTAAAGGCTAGTCATCAGGAGGAATATTCTATTTCTCTGGAGAACTTCATATAGTTTTGAAGATGTATGCGGGCGGAGCTCTGTAATCAGCACTGATTCCGTTGCCGTACAATCAAATTATTCCCATGACAGGAGAATCGGTTGAGATGAGCGACAAGGAAGTTATCCTTACACCAGAGGGACTTAAGAAGCTGGAAGAAGAACTGGAAACATTGAAATCAGTGAAGCGCCGCGAAGTGGCTGAACGGATTAAGGTAGCCATCGGTTATGGAGATATCAGTGAGAACTCTGAGTACGAAGATGCAAAGAACGAACAGGCTTTCATTGAAGGTCGTATTATTACTTTGGAGAAAATGCTTCGGAACGCACGCATCATTAACAGTGATGAGATTGATACGGATGTTGTAAGTGTAGGTGCCACAGTTACTGTAGAAGATTTGGAATTCGGCGACATCACAGAATATACCATTGTAGGATCTGCTGAGTCTAACCCGCTTCAGAACAAGATCTCAAACGAAAGTCCGGTCGGTAAAGCGATCCTGGGCAAGAAAAACGGTACAGTGGTTGATGTAAGTGTACCTGCTGGCGTAATTCAATATAAAATTGTAGATATTAAAAAGCTATAGCAACGAAGCAGTTGGGCACGGTAAACAAAAGCTTCCTTAGGGGAGCTTTTTCAACATTTGAGGAAGAAGAGTGTCCTCACGCGATGCCTGCAATGTAAATAAGGAGATGAATACAGATCATGACGGATGAAGTCTTGAATCAGGAAACCGAACTTAGCGAGCTTTTACAAATTCGCCGTGACAAATTGGACGAGCTCCGCAAATTGGGAATCGACCCTTTTGGCCAAAAATACGTACGTAACGAAGAAGCCGGCTCCATTCTGAAGAAGTATGAAGAACTGACCAAGGAAGAGCTGGAAGAGAAGCACATCGAAGTCAGTATTGCCGGACGGATTATGGCGAAGCGGGGAATGGGTAAAGCTAGCTTTGCACATATTCAGGACCTGAGCGGCAGAATCCAGATCTATGTTCGTCAGGATACCGTGCCTGAAGACAAGTATGCGGCATTCAGCCTGCTGGACCTTGGCGATATCGTTGGGGTAACTGGCGTGATCTTTAAGACCAAAACAGGTGAAACTTCTGTCAAAGTTAAAGATCTTGAAGTGCTGTCCAAATCGCTCTATCCGCTTCCGGATAAATTCCATGGCCTCACCGACGTAGAGCTGCGTTACCGCCAGCGTTATGTTGACCTGATTATGAGCCCGGACGTACAACAGACCTTTATCGCACGTTCCAAAATCATTCAATCGATGCGTCGTTACCTGGATTCCCTTGGATATCTGGAAGTGGAAACACCTACGTTGCATACCATCGCAGGAGGAGCAGCAGCACGTCCGTTTATCACGCATCACAATGCGCTGGATATGGAACTGTACATGCGGATTGCGATCGAGCTTCACCTGAAACGTCTGATTGTTGGCGGACTGGAGAAGGTATATGAGATCGGCCGTGTATATCGGAATGAAGGTATGTCCACACGTCACAATCCGGAGTTCACAATGATTGAATTGTATGAGGCGTATGCCGACTACAAGGATATTATGCAATTGACGGAGAACCTGGTAGCTCATATTGCACAGGAAGTGCTGGGTACGCAAGTAATCCAGTATGGAGATTATGAAGTAGATCTTACGCCGCAGTGGCGTCGTGTTTCGATGGTGGATGCAGTTAAAGAAGTTGTGGGCGTAGACTTCTCTGTTCACATGACCGATGAGGAAGCACATAGCTTGGCGAAGGAACATAAGGTTCCGGTTGAAAAACATATGACATTCGGTCATATTCTGAATGCGTTCTTTGAGGAATTTGTGGAAGAGACGTTGATTCAACCGACATTCATCACGGGACACCCTCTTGAAATCTCACCGCTGGCGAAGAAAAATGATGTAGACCCGCGCTTCACGGATCGCTTCGAATTGTTCATCGTTGGACGCGAGCATGCCAATGCGTTCACAGAGCTGAATGATCCAATCGATCAACGTCAGCGCTTTGAAGCACAGATGCTGGAGAAGGAACATGGGAACGACGAAGCTCATGAGATGGATGATGATTTCATCCGTGCGCTTGAATATGGTATGCCACCGACAGGTGGATTGGGAATCGGGGTTGATCGCCTGATCATGCTGCTTACCAACTCCCCTTCGATTCGTGACGTACTGCTCTTCCCACACATGCGTCCTCGTACGCAAGATTAAATAAGGAACGTATTATACGTTCATAATAGAAGAGGAACCTGCCGTTCAGTATGATGCTGAGGCAAGTTCCTCTTTAGGTTTACATAGGCGCGAAAATAAAGTTTGTCAGAACGCCGTGTTCTCAGCACGCCATTATGGTGGAACTGCGTCTTTGATTTAAGTTAGACTAACCTGTTCGTATTTTGTTAAAAGAGGTGCCCTTCATGAAGTTCAGGCTTCACTTTGCCAAATTTTTATCCCCTCCGTTAATCCTGGTCGGTGGTTTTCTGCTTATCATTGCGATTGGAACAGTGCTTCTCATGTTGCCGATCTCCAACCAAAGCGGTGTGCATTTGGCGTTTATTGACGCGCTCTTTACATCAACCTCTGCCGCATGTGTGACTGGACTTGTCGTTGTGGATGTAGGGACTACGTTTAATTTGTTTGGTCAGATCGTCATTATGGTATTAATGCAGCTCGGTGGACTCGGCTTCATGACCATGGCTACCCTTTTTGCGCTAGTATTGGGCAAACGAATCTCACTCAAGGACAGGCTATTACTCAAAGAAGCCATTAATGCAGACAGTATGGAAGGGATTGTACGCATTATCCGGAAGGTGTTGATTTTCTCCTTTACCATTGAAGGCGTAGCTGCTGTCATACTGGCGCTGCGCTGGGCAACGGAGATGCCATTGGGGCAGGCTGTGTACTATGGAATATTCCATTCCGTTTCACTGTTTAATAATGGGGGCTTCGATCTGTTCGGCAATAGCTTTCAATATTACACCGGAGATTGGATATTCAATTTCACTGCTTCTGTTCTTGTTGTCTCTGGTGGATTGGGTTTCGTTGTGTTAAATGATCTTTTTGAGTATCGCAAACGTAGGCGCCTATCCCTCCAGTCCAAACTTGTGCTGTCTGTCTCGGGGGCACTGATTGGTATAGGAGCGATTGTGTTGTTTGTTTTCGAATTTACCAATGGACATACACTGGCTTCACTCACCTGGAGCGAGAAGATCTATGCATCCTTCTTCCAGTCTGTCTCTACACGTTCGTCGGGAACGAGTACAATCGATATTACAGAGATGAGGCAGGCCACCCAATTCTTCTTCATTCTGCTGATGTTTATCGGGGCTTCCCCAGGCTCAACCGGGGGCGGAATTAAAACGACTACATTCCTGATCATGATTGGTGCAGTGTATGCCATGATTCGGGGGAATAAGGATATTGTATTTTTCCGCCAGCGTGTTCCGAAAGAACTGCTGATGAGGGCGTTGACCATTATTATGGTTTCTCTGATCATATTCATGATCGTGGTGATGCTTCTGCTTACGACTGAGGATGCGCCATTCCTTTCACTGATGTTTGAAGCTGCATCCGCAATCGGTACCGTGGGCCTCTCCGTGGGAGTGACTGATGAGTTGACCAATTGGGGAAAAATCATTATTACCTTTACCATGTTTGTAGGTCGGATTGGGCCATTAACCATCGCATATGCCCTTCGTCCGCGCAAAGAGAAGAAACTGTATCGTCATCCGGAGGGCCGGATCATTATCGGATAAAAAGAAAAACCGTCAGACATTCAGAACTAACTCCTGTTATCGTAACGGGCCTTAGTCACACGAATGTGCTGCGGTTTTTTTGGTTTAACGGCACAAGGAAGCAAGATGCAAAGTGAGAACATCGTCCATAAGTTTGGCATTCATCTGATCCGGTCTAAGCACGGTATGTATGCCTAAGCCATCCACGAGTGCATACAATCTTTCAATCTCCAGTTCTTTGTCCAGATCGGGTCTGGAGAGGTCGAGCTTTATCAAGTAGGTGATAACAGAGCCTACAGCTTGTCTGAGTTCATCATATACGGTATTAGCAAGTTCTTTGAGTGTAGGATCGGTTTTCGATCTGGCTGTAAAAGCGTACCACACCTCCATTTCGGCCAGTTTTTCTTCCGTGTTTGGTAAGAATTCGAGCAAAAGGCATTTCATATTGTCCATGGGAGAGCCGGTAAAGGACATTTTTTGGACTCGATGGGATACCCGTTCGGATACCAGATTCATGGCATATAGTAGTAGTTCCGATTGTGTAGAAAAGTAGTGGCGCATTGAGCCAACCGAAATTCCAGCTTCTTCAGCGATATTCCGAACAGAGGTTTGTTCCATGCCATCTCTTCGTATAATACGCCAAGTTGCCTCGGCCACGAGCACGCGCTGTTTATCATGATCAACAATTTTAGGCATAGCCACATTATATCATTGTTGATTATTACAGTACACACGTGCTAAATTGTATTTAATACATTTGTATCATAAAAAGGAGAGGCTGATATGATTGGTTATTTCATTATAGGTTGTGAGATTGCCTTTTGGGTGTTTGTGTTTGGGGGTCTGAGTGTCAGGTATCTCCTTGGCATGAAGCGGTTAGGCATCAGTTTGTTAATGGCGACGCCGGTTATCGATCTGTTATTGTTGGTAGCTACAGTTATGGATCTACAGCGAGGAGCTAAAGCAAGTATGATTCATGGTATAGCTGCGGTGTATATAGGAGCAAGTATTGCTTATGGTCATCAGATGATCGCTTGGGCTGATCGATACTTCCTATATTGGTTCAAGGGTGGAGAGAATCCTCGCAGCAACAAGTTATATGGTAGAGAACATGCGAGTCGTGAACGTAGTGGATGGTTCAGACATCTATTGGCTTGGGCTATAGGAAGTGCTTTTTTATTCGTCATGATATGGTGGATTGGAGATGCTGAACGTACAGCTGCCTTCAATAATCTGATCAGAGTGTGGGGAATAATACTCGGAATCGATTTTCTGATCAGCTTTAGTTACAGTTTATGGCCAAGAAAGGTTCCTGCTAGGAATGTTAAACATTAAAGTGAAAATGGACGTGCGTATGAACTTGCTAAGTTGGAAGAGTACCATATGTACGTCTGTATTAGATCAAACCGCTTGTTAATGTAGTTTCAAAAAAAGACTTGCATTCAAAACCTGTACATGGTATATTCTAATTCCGGCCAAGAAAACACAGTTTACACGGTGCGGCAAGCAAATGAAATAAGCTTCGA
>NZ_JBQCJX010000009.1:28953-112010 GCF_051967555.1 Paenibacillus sp. SAF-068 | reverse complement strand
TTCTTTCGAAGCTTATTTCATTCGCTTGCCGCACCGTGTATCTCGTGTTTTTTTGGCCGGAAATAGAATATACCATGTACAGTTATAGAACGCAAGTTTTTTTTCGAAAAACATTAATGCATACAAAGAAAGTATCCTATCTCCCTTCTAACAAGCGATTCCTTAATAGCCAGCCAAATGAAACATATGCAAAGGCTCTCCGTATGATCTCTAATCAAATTGCAGAGAAACTCATATTGCATAAGCGCCCTACTGACTCTGTTAATTACATTCATATCAAGAAAAGCTCACTTCATCATCTTCCGCCTATTGAAAAAAAGAACAGTAGAGATACTTCTATTATAGAAACTTAATAACCGTTGTTTTCATTGGATAAACAACCAACAGATCATAGAACATTATCTTCTATATAGAAGGAAAACATTTTAGAGATTCATTTTACTCATGAAAGGAAAACAAAAAAAGCGAAAGCTCCGGGTTTAGATCCCGTGGCTTCCGCTTCTTTCATATATAAGGCTACATCCTTAATGGAGTATTCTTTTCATCACAACTATTGTAGGTCTACTCCCCGCCAATAAATACGTATCGGCAGACTACAATGATTGCCAAGATCCACATGAGCCAGTGAATTTTAACTTTACGCTCTGTAACCAAGTTACTGAACACCGCCAAAATTACATAAGATACGATACCTGCGGAGATCCCGTTCGCGATTCCGCCTGTGAAAGGCATCAATACAATCGTAAGGAAAGCAGGGAAAGCTTGCAGGAAATCATCCCACTCGATGCTACGTACTTGACTCATCATAAGCACACCCACGATGATCAATGCCGGAGCTGTCGCAGCAGATGGAACAACCAGCGCAAGAGGAGCGATAAACAGAGCCAAAATGAACAGCAAACCTGTCGTTACCGAAGTCAGTCCTGTACGTCCACCCGCCTCAACGCCTGAAGCACTTTCAACGTATGCCGTAATGGTACTTGTACCCAGTGCAGCACCTGCACTGACACCAACTGCATCGACGAGCATCGCTTTACCGATCGTTTTCTCGCCTTTTTTCTTATCCTTCATAATCCCCATACGTGTTGCCGTACCTACCATCGTACCGAACGTGTCGAACAATTCAACGAAGGTAAAGATGAAGATGATCTCGAACAATCCGAGACTGATGGCACCTTTCAAATCCAGTTGTCCAACTGCCAGATCGCTGAAGTTAGGCAACCAGCTTGCACCTGAAAGACCACTCAGATTCGTAACACCCATTGGAATACCAATCAGCGTTGTTACAACGATCCCGATCAGCAGAGCGCCTTTGACACGCATAACCATCAGTATAGCAATCAGGAGCAAACCAATCAGAGCCAGCAATGCATCGTGATGTGTTACAAAGTTGCCCAATGACAGGTTAAAACTGCTACCTGGAATCGGCTGACTCAGGTCTGCGTCTGGTGCAACATTAACGGTTACCGCAACGAGATTAGCAAGTTTGAAGCCGATAATGGTAATAAAGAGACCGATACCCACCGTAATGGCCATTTTGATTGACTGCGGAACTGCAACAAGCAGCATTTGCCGAATCTTTGTCACGGTCAAAATAATAAACACGATACCGGAAAGGAATACTGCTCCGAGAGCAGCCTGCCATGTAATAGCCCCATTGGAGCTTAGAACGACAGTCATGAAGTACGCATTCAATCCCATACCTGGTGCGAGCGCAATCGGAATATTCACGAACAATCCCATAATAATAGTCATTAATCCGGCGCCGACGGCTGTTGCAAAGAATACTGCGTTATCCGACATCCCCGCCCCGGCTTGACCCAAGAACAACGTATTTACAAAAAGAATGTAAGCCATTGTCATAAAGGTAGTAAGACCCGCAACAATCTCCGTTCTAACGTTTGTTCCGTTTTCTTTTAATTTAAAAAAACGATCCATAATTCACTAACTCCCCCTTAGAGATGTTGAAGCCATATTGAAAAAAGACAAATGACCCTGATGAAGATTCTTCACCCAGGGTTCAGCTGACAAGGAGTGGCACGATGCCTTTGCTAAGAACAAAAAAAATTCTAATGTGCGTGATGTCCCGCAATCATGTAGAATTCCTGTGCTCAGCCTTCTCCTCTTCGTAGCCAGATCATTAGGGTGATCTCGTAGAGACTCCCGGGCCAATTCCCGAGATTATACGAATTAGTATGCGCTATTTGTTTGTTTCCCATCACTATTTTAGGAGGGCAGTATGTTTTTGTCAATGATAAAAACGAATGTTAATATCGATATCCTCTATTATCGTTCGTATTATTTAACAGATTGAACCAGTTCAGCGGTTTACAACCCAATTGTATGCGCTTTTTTCGGTGAATCCTCTTTGGAATATGTTCATTCTGTCAGACTGAAAGCTCAGCAGTTTAACATAAAAAAGCTAGCCTGATCAAAGGGCAAGAAGCGCTCCCATCAGGCTAACTTATATTTTTGATGTGTTTAAACATTCCGTTGAATGATAAACCAGGAATAACGATGTCTCGGTATTCCGAAGGCCTTTTACTCATTAGGTATATGGAGCGACTTCCGACATGTTCCGGAGCTACCTTTTTACCGGATCAGTCCTATGTCAATTATATCTCTGTCTGCGGAGCATCCTGTATCTCTTGTTGTTCCTGATTCGTGTCCGTTGTTAAGTCGGAGGATAACTCCTGGTTGCTGGTCTGATCGGAAGAAGCATCCGCTGCCTCTAAGTTCACAAATGGAAAGTCACCCGAACCGGAAGCCAGGTCTTGCATACCTGAACCGCATCCTGCCAGCATCACCATTAGAAACGCACTTCCAATGCCCATCTTCCATTTGCTCATATAGTCGGTTTTACGCATACATTCAATCTCCTTTCAGTAGCCATACAGCTCTTAGTATGTACTTATTGTACAGGCCGGACCTGAAAGGATCATGAATTGAACTTTAAAATGGGATGAAATTTCTAGAGTTTATTTTATTGGAGGAACAACGCTATGATTAATGTTTACTCATAACTGTACGCAAAAAAGACTCCCTTCTATTTGCTAAACACGCAGATAAAAGAGAGTCTTTTTTCAATCTATTGCTAAGGCGTATGCCCTATTCCCACTCGATCGTTGCAGGTGGTTTGGATGTTACATCATAGACGATACGGTTTACGTTATCGACTTCGTTAACGATCCGTACAGAGATTTTCTCCAGCACATCCCAAGGGATACGTGCCCAGTCCGCAGTCATACCGTCGATGGATGTTACGGCACGAATACCTACAGTGTAGGAATACGTACGAGCATCACCCATAACGCCGACACTCTTCATGTTCGGCAGAGCTGTGAAGTACTGCCAGATTTCGCGGTCGAGACCGGCTTTGGCAATCTCTTCACGCAGGATGTAGTCTGAATCACGAACAATTTTGAGTTTCTCTTCAGTAACTTCACCAAGAACACGGATCGCAAGACCCGGACCAGGGAACGGCTGACGGTGTACAATTTCGTCCGGCAGGCCACACTCGGTACCCACTTTACGTACTTCATCCTTGAACAGCGTGCTTAGCGGCTCAATCAGTTTGAAGTTCATGTCCTCAGGCAGACCGCCCACGTTGTGGTGGGATTTGATGGTCTGTGCAGTGGCTGTACCACTTTCCACGATGTCCGTGTACAGTGTACCTTGCGCCAGGAATGCAAAATCATCAAACTGCTTGGACTCTTCGTCAAAGACGTAAATAAACTCGTTACCGATAATTTTACGTTTTTGTTCTGGATCATCCACGCCAGCCAGCTTGGACATAAAGCGCTCCTGAGCATCAATTTTGACAACTTTCATGTCGAATTTGCCCACAAACGTCTCCATTACACTTTCAGCTTCGCCTTTGCGCAACAGACCATGGTCGATAAACATACATGTCAGTTGATCACCAATGGCTTTGTGAAGCAATGCAGCTACAACGGAAGAATCCACGCCGCCGCTGAGTGCACACAGTACTTTACTGTCTCCAACTTTTTCACGAATGTCTTTGATCGTGTCATCGATGAATGTCTCCATCGTCCAGTTGCCTTCGCAACCGCAGATTTCGAACAGGAAGTTACGAATCATATCGTTACCGCGAACAGAGTGACGTACCTCCGGGTGGAACTGAACAGCATACAATTTACGCTCATCGTTGCTCATAGCCGCGATTGGCGCGCTTTCCGTGCCTGCATCCAGTTTGAAACCTGGAGGAAGTGTCACCACGTGATCACCGTGACTCATCCATACCGTATGTTCGCCTTCAATACCTTTCGCCAGTGTAGATCCAGCTGCAAACTCAAGGTCTGCTTTACCGTACTCGCGTTTCTCGGAACGTTCCACTTTACCTTCAAGCTGTTGGGCCATAAGCTGCATCCCGTAACAGATACCGAAGATTGGCAAGCCCAGGTCATAGACACCCGGATCCACGTGTGGAGCATTCTCAGCGTATACGCTGGACGGACCACCTGAAAATACGATCCCTTTTGGTGCCAATTCTGCGATCTTCTCCGCCGGTGTATTATACGGCAAAAGCTCGCTGTATACGCCAAGATCCCGGATTCTTCTGGCGATTAACTGGTTGTATTGGCCCCCAAAGTCAAGGACAACCACAATCTCATTCTGCTTATTCATAACCGTGCCTCCCTCAATTCAATGAAACTAATTATACGCAACGACAAAACATACCGTCAAGGAAAGGCGAAACTCCTTTTTTCGACATATCAAAACAGGATTACCAAATGCCTCTAAATATGAAATTCCGATCAGAAAACATGGCAGCAAGATGCTGGTTCAAGTGTATGATCGTGGAAAGACGCCTCGTTCGCAACGTAGCGCGAAAGGCGTCTTATGTGTAACATGCAACGATAGACAACCGATGCACATAGAATAGATGCACCAGTGGTGATCATCTTCTGCAACCACCTGCCAAACTGTATCGGAATGCGATAGCGAGAGTTAAACCACGGCAGGTTGTGTGCGCCCTTGTTGTAACATCCTTGTGTTACAACGCCTGCAATCGCCGGGCCAGACGAAGTGCCCGGCGCAGGAACTCCAGACTGTCCGCGCGCAGCGGACGGTCTGGCCCGTACAGCAGCCGTTCCCAGTCGGCTGCAAACCGCGCGATGTCCGCGCCGTCCGCGCCTGCGGCCAATGCCGGTGACGCTGCATATTCCCGCAGCGTCATACCCGGCGGCCGCGGGCCGTACCGGCGCGCGAGCGCGGACCAGACCGGAGCGGCGGCACCCAGCAGCCGCTCGCGGTCTGGAAAGCTGCTGCGCGGCCATGCCAGCAGCAGCCTGATCCGCAGCGCGGGGCGTAGCCGCCGCATGCGGATCACAGCAGCGGCGCCCAGCAGAGCCGCTGCCACAAGGGCTGCCGCGAGCCATGGCTCCGCGGCAATGGCCCGGGTGCGGGCGAGCAGCCACGCGCCCGCGTTAGCCAATCCGCCGTTCGTATTCGGCGGATTCAACTCACCTGCCTGGGGCCCGGCGAGCGCTACCACATCTTCGCCCGCGCCTTGCGCCATGGTGAAGCCAGGTGTGGCCTCGAACGGCATCCAGCCTGCACCTGGAAAATACACCTCTACCCAGGAGTGTGCATCTCCTTGGGAAATGATGTACTGACCAGGTGTATTCGGGTCAGCCATTCCAGACCCAAAGCCCTTAACCCAACGTGCGGGAATTCCCTCTGCACGAAGCAACACAATCATGGCTGTTGAGAAATGATTGCAATACCCCTGCCGTGTGACGAATAGAAAATCGTCCACAAAATCAGTTCCACGCGGTGGCATACGGGTATCGAGCGTATATTCGGCATGAGCAACCAGATAAGTCTTGACGGCTTGTACAGCGTCATACCGAGTCTCACTCCCTTGAATGATTTCCTTGGCGAGCGTCTGCACTCGACCCGGGAGTGATGCGGGCAATTGAAGATATGTCCTCCAAATAGATGCGGGATCTTTCCCTTTATTCGTCTTCTCTAAAAGACGTAACTGTTCAGGCGATGCTACAGGAACCATGATGTCTGCAGTATAATTCTTAACCATCTTCTCATCCCCGGATCGCGCAATCCACAACGTTGCAGAATCCCGATTAGACAACAAAGATAGCATGTTCCCCTCATTATCGCTGTTCTTATCCTGGAACGATACATGGAGCGGTATCCCCCCGGTGAACAACGGATTTGGCCCTTTCCATTCCCGTTTCATCATGACCGTTTGGCGAATACGCTTCCAATAGGTTTGATTCTCCCAACCATCTGCACGCAGCATGCCGGACGGACTGGCCGTTTCAAAGCTTTGCTCAGGATCACTCCAGGTACTCCCGTTATAATATGAACGAGTCTCTCCTCGCCAATACGTCACTTCCGGACTTTTTGCGGTAAAAAAGATGGCATTCCCCTGCACCAAAGGTGCTCCCATAGGCGCATCCGCTGTGCTATATCCTGTGACTGCCGTTGCAGCAGGGATACTACTGTGCTGTGTATAACCTGCCCAGCGAGCGATGCGTTCACCCATCTGTTCCAGAGATATGCGTTCTGGTTGAGGTATGGAAGCAAATTGAACAGGTAACGCGGAGAGAAACACCATACCTGCGGAAGCCGCAATAGTTACTGCACTCCAACGGCTATAGGGGCTCCCCCCATAACTGGGCGTAGTCACTCCTCCATTGAGACGTAATAACTGAAGCAGAGCCTGAATAAGAAAAGTCCATAGCACAGACCGTAAGACGGAAGCATACACATCCAGCCCCGCAAAGGTTTCAAGCAGGAGCAGATAGAGTAATGTTGCACTGCCAAACAGCATAACGCTTCGACGTAACAATACGAGGGATTGCACAGAAGCCATGAGCATGCTCCAGCCACATATCATGAACAAGCCTCTCGTTTCTGTACTAATCGAGTAGAATCGCCAGTTATTTATAAAGGTGTCCATATCCGATGAAAGTATTCCCGGGTATGCAATCGCCCAACGGGCCGGATCACTTCCTCCGTACATCAGACATAGCGCAGCGAGTGCAATGAATAATCGGATCAGTACTCCGGTAATCCATCCTGTACGAAATAATCCCGCGAGCAGCAATGCTCCCGTTAATCCCGCCATTACGGACAGGAATCGTTCGCTGCCCTGCTGATCTGATGACGTAACAGGATAGATCCACTCCAGAGACAGTATGAGTAAAATGGCCGAAATAAAAATTCGGTACAGGACAGGGACTGTATCCCCCCCCTTATCCTTTATGTCCGTCACAGCATTCTGGTTCACTGTTTTATGTGCAGCAAGGACCGATGCCATTCTCATACGAACCGTTGACCCTTTGTCCGTCACCGTGGAATTGGGTTGCTGGTTATCATTACGCTCCCACATCTGTTACCTCCACCTTTCCCAATGAAGATAACGCATGGTCTGTAACCACATGGACCGGCACCCCGTTGTGACGAAGCTGCTCCAAACCGAAGCTGTCATATCTCGACTCATTCATCGATCGATCCGCTGATCCTGAACGGGTCGCTTCAGTCAGCTGCACCTCTACGCAGTATCCCGACCCGATTGCAGACATGACCCATTCCGCCAAAGCCTGGTCCAGCTTACCTGTGAGAACCACAATTCGCGAACCGCCGGCCAGTCCACTCAGCATCTCCGTTCGGAGCGAAACAGATTGTACCTTGGATATGCGTGCGCTTGCTAGTTTGTCCAGTCCATGATTCTCAGCATCTCCATGGAATGGCCCATGTTGCCATTGATCTTGTGCATCATAGCTCTTATCTCCGCCTTCCATCCACAGATGATAAGAAATATCATCCCGCTCAGCGGTATGAATCCAGCGGGCAGCTGTACGAACCACTCGTTCAAAAGCAGGTGCATCGAGGATCTCCGACTGTTTTACGTCGTAACCCGACGCGCCTTCATACACAAGGATGCCCAGGGAAGCCAGATCCGTGGTATCGGGCAGAAAGGTCTGAAGTTTGCCCATTTTGGCTGTACTTTTCCAATGAATCCTTCCCAGAGGGTCACCCTGCTGATATTCACGGAACTCAGGGCTGCGGTTTCCCTGACTATTTCGTCGCTCCGACAGAGTCCCTTCGATCATCGCTGCGAATTCTGCCGAATCGCCCTTCCCCCAAGCCGTTGCTTGAGGAACAACAATCAAGGATGTACCTCCCGTGGTCTCTGCGGAGAGCGTATTCCAGCCAAACATATCCCCCCAGTACAATCTGCCCGTATCCCATCTGTAGACGCCTCTGCGTAAACCAGAACATTCATATTGATAAGTAAATTGTCGCCGTGTTCCTGGAAAAATCAATTTGCGATGAACACCTGCAGGCGTATTCTCACACAGAACGATCCATAACAATGGAATACGGCAATCGAATTCCAGCTCGACAAGAACCCGTACCCGCTCACCTGCCTCAATCCGGTTTGCGTGTATTTTCCGCTGGATGTGAATACGCCGTGGTCTGAACCAATGCAGAAGCAGACCTCCTGTGAACATCAAGAAAGCCATGATGGATAGAAACAATGCCGCTTTGCCCCCATGCCACTGATACAAGGAAGCGAAAGCAACCACCAAGACAGCACTCACCATCCGTTGTCCCAGTGCATTCATTACCTCCGTCCCCTTCCCTGTGATGCCATTTGTACAGGAACCGGGACCGATGACAACGCCTCTTCAATGACTTGTACTTGCCCCCAAACCTCCGCTCTGTTCTGGGCCTTCAATTGAATACGATGAGAAAGAACAGGCACAGCCACTTCTTTCACATCATCCGGAATGACATAACTGCGTCCTTGAAGGTAGGCAAATGACTGCGCCGCAGCCATCCAGGCCAGTGTTCCACGCGGGCTGATGCCCAGTCTGACCGCCGGAAGGCTGCGAGAGGCTACAGCGACGGCCACCAGATACTGTTTGACGACCGGATCAACATGTACTTGTTTGACCTCACGCTGCATGGCTACGACTTCTTCAGCAAGCAGGACTGGGCGAAGTTCATCCAGTGCTTCTCTACCTTGCATGCGGCTTAACAATTCCAATTCCTGTTCCGGATCGGGATAACCCAGTCCAATCCTCATGATAAATCGATCCAGCTGCGCTTCAGGCAGACGGTACGTACCTTCGAACTGTAACGGATTCTGTGTCGCCAGCAGAAAGAAAGGCCGTGGCAAGGCATAGGTTGTGCCATCAACCGTAATACGTCGTTCCTCCATGGCCTCCAGCAGAGCAGACTGCGTGCGTGGTGAAGCGCGGTTTATTTCATCAGCCAGGACAATGTTGGACATAACGGGTCCGGGCCGAAACTTGAATTCAGCGGTATGTGGTTGATAGATTGAAGTGCCCGTAACATCTGCCGGCATGACATCGGATGTGAATTGAATCCGGCCCATGGAGCAATCCAGCGCAGAAGCAACGGCACGAACCAGCATGGTTTTCCCGGTGCCTGGCACATCTTCCAGAAGGACATGCCCCCCACTGAGCATTGCGGTGAGCACATAACGAATCTCTGTTTTTTTACCAATAATCACACTCTCAACACGCTTCATGACCCTGTTTAACAATTCAACTGCATGTTCATGTTCCATTCGGATATAAGACATTTCTCCCGATCTCCTTCCATCCATTGGCATTCCTGAGCCATAGTAATCTATGATTCAGTGTTGCCCGGAAGTAGAGAGAATAGTCCTGCAAGAATGACTTTCTTCAGATCATTTTATACTTAAATATGCTGTTCATTGCCGAAATGGATCTGGAAGCACCCGCCTTCACCGTCCACTCTGCTTCATTGCTGGTTAAGGAATTCACCCTTAATCCCATATGCTCCAGCAACTCACGTAACGGAACCCAGGTGCTTCCCCCCTGACTCTGTACTGCTCCTGTTTCAATTCTCCCTGTCGAACTCAGTGTTCCGCTCACACTATCTGCAGAAATCGTTCTTTCCTTCCATACTGCTGTGGCTGTCCTTGTCTCCGGGTCCCAGCGAATGCTGCCCCCGAATTTTTTCATGAATGTACGCAAAGGCACCATGATTCGCTGACCCTCCATGCGGAACTCACCCGGTTGCAAGGTAGCCGCAGCCAATCCCACCTCTACCTTCAGCTTCTTGTTTGCAAGCCATAACGTCGCGTTCGCTTCTACATGCTCTGCGATCCAGGCCTTTCCCGGCGCCTTGCGGGCCTTATACTTACCATCTGGATGTACACGGAATTGAACTGGTTGATCCGTACTCTTTATGGTGTCAAAACGATATCCATGATCACGATAATATTTGATAACACCCGGAAGTGCTTTTACCGTTTCAGCATGTGCACCACCGTCATGCATCAGTACAATGACTGAACGTGCTCCCGCCGGTACTTTGGTGGAATTGCTGAAGATTTCTTTGGCCGGAACACCTTTACGCTTGGAATCCCCGCTATCGACGTTCCAGTCCATGACGGTGTACCCACCCAGTTGCAGCAAGTCAAAATAACTCTGATCAAAATGTCCATAGGTACCGCCTGGTGCTCGCACCAGATTCGGACGGAAGCCCGTGATACGCTCCAGCACGTCCTCTGTCTGCTTGATCTGTTTCCAGAACACTTTAAAATCACTATACAGCTGTTCATATTGATGATTGAACGTATGATTGCCCAAAGCATGTCCTTCCTCCACCATCGACCGGATTAGCTCAGGATAACGCTCTGCCTGCTCACCCAGTACAAAAAATGTAGCTGGAACCTGCTCCTTGTGTAAAATATCCAATACTTCACGGGTATGGTTACCCGGTCCGTCGTCAAAACTCAGATAGACTACCTTGTCCTGCTTATTCTTTGCTGCCGAGACAAGCTCTGCTGAGCCAGAAGCAGAAGATGCTTCAGCTATGCCTGCATACACAGAAAATGCAGCATATACAGTGAATGCACATAGTAATATCGCTATTCGCACTAGAACGACAGACCATTGTCCAGACAAAAACGTATGTATGGATGTTACGGAGATTTCCCCTTTTTCCTTGATTCTCAATTCCGGTCTCTGTACCATTTACGAATCGACCTCCACCGTCTCTAGTAATTTGCTGATAGACTTCAGCAGATTTGTTAGAATTATATGGAGACCCCATTGAAAAAAGACGCGATTTTGTTTAATATTTTTTCACATTTGGGTATGGTGCGTGATTGATTCTTCGCTTCAGATTAGGTAGCATAATGGACAGGCAGAACATATTCAAAACACCTTGGAGAAGATTCATGCTCCCACCCCGTCTTCAGGAGAGTGAAATCTATTGGAATTGCTTGAGAAGATCCAGCATCTGTTTGGGTCCTACGGATACAGCGTATTGTTTTTTGGCTTGTTGCTTGAATTCATCGCACTTCCCTTTCCTGGTGAAACAACGATGGCTTACGCAGGGTTTCTCTCCTACAAGGGTCACCTTGACTTCGGAATCCTCACCATACTGGCATTTCTGGGGACGACGATTGGCATGACCATCACTTATTTTATTGGAGCCAAAGCAGGACTTCCTTTTATAACACGATACGGAAAATGGTTTCTGCTCAAGCAGGACAAGCTCGATAAAACGCAAAAGTGGTTCGCCAAGTATGGTAATGCCTTGATCTTCATCGGTTATTTCATTCCGGGTGTGCGGCATTTCACCGGATATTTTGCGGGTATAGCCGCTGTGCCTTTTCGCAAATTCGCTCTCTACGCCTATTCAGGCGCATTGTTCTGGGTCGTGCTGTTTCTGGGCATTGGCAAAATATTCGGCCCCCAGTGGAACGCCGTATTCCATCTGGCTCACCAATATGCAGCATATATCATGGGAGGAATCGGTCTACTGCTCATAGCAGCCGTGCTGTACCGTTACCGCAAAGCATGGGCATCAAGGTCCACCGTATCCAAGCCAGCCCCTGTTCGACAGAGACAAAAATAAATTTCAACAAACATCTATCAAACATAAGCAAGGAGCTGCGTAATATCGCAGCTCCTTTTTTTGCGTAGATCCAACAGGTTACACACGAATCATTCTTTTTTTGTTTTTGTGATAATCCGAATTCATCCCGGTCATACTAACTTGCAAATATAGGGTATATAGGGAGGCGAAGGCATGAGTGCATCGGCGCAGAATCATCAAGAACATAAGAAGATCTCTCCAAATCTGAACGACAATACAGAATATTGCAAACAAGTGATGGGGAACAGCAACGACTTGATGATCCGACCTCTGCAATGTTTGCACAAATGGCCTGCCGTCATGTTGTACATCGATGGACTGGTGGACGTGAACATTCTGAATCACTCCATCATGGAATCATTATTGCAAGAGCATGATCTACCTGAATTCTCCGCAGACGATGAGCATCTCAGCTACCTTCAAAATGATATCTTGATCGCCAGTGATGTAATGCTGGTAGATGATCTACAGGATGTAATGAATGCCCTTCTTTCCGGATCGGCTATTTTGCTGCTTGAAGGATCTGTACACGGATTGAAAATCGGGGCAGCAGGCTGGGAAGATCGATCCGTTGGAGAACCTGTTTCCCAAACTGTCGTTCGTGGACCGATGGAGGGCTTCAACGAAAACTTGCGGACCAATACCTCATTAATTCGCAAACGGATCCGCAATCCTCATCTCTGGATTGAAGAAAGAGAAATCGGCAGGGTTACCAAGACCCGGGTTGCTGTGCTCTATTTGGAACATATAGTGGATCAGGAAATTGTACAAGAACTGCGTCGAAGACTCGATGAGATTGATATCGACAGTATCCTTGAGAGTGGATATATCGAAGAACTCGTGCAAGACAAGACGGGAACGATTTTTCCCACGGTCTACAACAGTGAAAGACCGGATACCGTGTCCGCCGCTTTGCTTGAAGGACGTGTTGCAATCATTGTGGATGGGACACCTTTTGTATTGCTTGTCCCCGCCTTGTTCGTTCATTTCTTTCAGTCTCCAGAAGACTACTATCAACGAGCCGATATCAGTACGCTGATTCGAATGATCCGATATTTAGCTTTTTTTATTGCTCTACTTGCCCCATCCTTCTATATTGCCATTACCACGTTCCATCAGGAGATGTTGCCTACCAACCTGCTCATCAGTCTGGCAGCTCAGCGAGAAGGCGTCCCTTTCCCCGCCTTTATTGAAGCCATACTTATGGAGCTAACCTATGAAATTTTGCGGGAAGCAGGCATACGAATTCCCAAGACAGTGGGTCAAGCCGTATCCATTGTAGGTACGCTTGTCATCGGGCAGGCAGCAGTAGATGCTGGGGTTGTATCCGCTGCGATGGTCATCATCGTATCCATCACTGCGATATCCAGTTATGTTATCCCGGAGAATGGTCTATCCATCTCTGTTCGTATTCTACGATTCGTATTAATGATCCTGGCCGCTGCCTTTGGCTTCTATGGCATCCTGATCGTGCTACTAATTACTGTGACCCACCTTTGCAGCTTGCGCTCTTTCGGGGTCTCCTACATGTCTCCATTCGCACCATTTATTCAAAAAGATATTAAAGACACGATCTTTCGTGTACCTTGGTCCCATATGAAAACTCGCCCGCTCTCTACTCACGCGACCAACGAAGTCAGACAGTCCACCAAAAAAACGAAGCGGTAGAAATTCGGTAAGGAGTGCACATCCATGAACAAGTGCTTACGCTTAATTTTATCCTGTGCCATTCTGCTTCCTCTCCTTACCGGATGCTGGGATCGCCAGGAATTGAATGAACTTGGCATTATGCTGGGTCTCGGTGTGGACAAAGATGGCGATATGATCAAAGTGAGTGCTCAGGTTGTTGTCCCGAATGAGGTATCTTCCAAGGCAGGGGGAGGGAAGGGCACGCCAGTTACACAATATGAAGCATCTGCCGCTACATTGTTTGAAGCGATTCAAAAATTAACGGAGACTAGCCCACGCCGCATATTCATGGCGCATATCCGCGTGTTGGTATTTGGCGAAGAGTATGCTCGTAAAGAGGGCATTTACGATGTGATGGAAGCCTTGATGCGTGAACCTACGGTCCGGCCAGATTATTACGTTATGGTCGCAAAGAATACAACAGCATCCCATGTATTAGACGTGCTTACACCTCTAGAGAACATTCCTGCTGAGAAGTTGTTCAACTCACTGGATGTATCTGCCAAAACCTGGTCTCCCACTACAACGGTAACCGGGGATGAATTAATAGAGTTCATGTTATCTCCCGGCATCCAGCCTGTCATTACAGGTGTAGAGATCCTCGGTAACAAAGAACAAAGTGGTCATAAAGAGAATATAGCCACCATCCGGTCACCAGCCCGCCTCAATACAACGGGACTAAGTGTATTCCGAAAAGACAAGCTGATTGGCTGGTTAACGGAGGATGAATCCAAAGGCTACAATTACATTCGTGACAATGTGCAGTCTACTGTCAGCCACCTGCCTTGTCGCAAGAATGGCAACGTGACGTTTAAGGCGCTCCGTACCACAACGAAGAGAAAAGCCAAAATTGTAAACGGCAAGCCTGAAATCAAGATTGATATCAAAAATGTCTCTTCCATCGGTGCAGTTGAATGTGGAATCAAGATTGGTTCCATGGCCGTTCTAAAAGAACTGGAATCCGATAGTGAAGAACGGTTAATTGAACTGATGCAGGAATCTGTGCATTCAGTAAAACGCAAGTTTCATGTCGATATATTTGGTTTTGGACAGGAAGTGTACCATGCAGATCCCAAGTTTTTCAAGAAGATAGAGAATGACTGGGATGAATACTTCGAAGAACTGGATATCAAATACAAAGCCAAGGTGCAGATTAAACGTGTCGGTACACTGGATGATTCATTCAAAAATGAACTGAAGGAGTGAGAGAAGCATGTTGCTTACATTGGCGGTTATCTTCGTAGCAGTAATTATTGGCTGGGTTGATATGCCTGGCCTCATTCACCGAAAGGAGTGGAGAGAAACGGCTGTATACAGTGCAATGCTTCTCACAGCTACAGTCTTCGGTGTTATTGCATCTAATTTGTGGGAGTTCCCCAGTCCCCTGTATATCATTATGTGGATCTATGATCCTGTGAACCATTTATTAGCACGCTTGACTGGAACTTAGGTGAAGAGGGAGGGTATATCATGCTCGAAAAGGGACGGATCGGTACACGACAATTGTCCACTCTTACATTTATGTTAGTGATAGGCGATATGATGCTGATCTACCCTTCCGTCATCACATCCTATGCCAAACAGGATGCATGGATATGTGCTCTTATTGGCGTTCCACTCGGAATGGCCCTCATGGCCTTAATATTAAAATTGGGCACGATGCATCCTGAGAAAAATCTGGTGCAGATCTCCCGAAGTATTCTGGGTTTTTGGCCAGGTACCTTGTTTTCTTGCTTTTACTTGTTCTTCTTCATGATTGGTACATCCACACACACCCGGGAAGTCGGTGATTTCATGACGTCCCAAATATTTCAGTACACCCCTATTCGTGTCATCATCCTCATTTTTGTAATTGCCATCGGATGGGGTGTATACCACGGCTTGGAGACCATTGCGAGAACAAGTGAACTACTTATGCCCCTCGTTGTACTGTTCATTCTGATCCTCGCCTTCTGTCTTTTGCCACAGTTAGATACCAGTAAACTGGAGCCCATATCGGATACTGGTGTCGTCTCCATATCGCAAGGGATTCTTGTGAGTATCATATATCCTGTCGGAGAAACCATTCCTATTTTGATGGTCCTTCCCCATGTCGCTAACAGTCGCCATCGTATGCGTGACATCATCATCACAGCAGGCTTCGGTAATTTGATCCTTGCCATACTTGTTACCATATCCATGCTCGTACTCGGCCCCTTTCTTACCCAACACAATATATATGCTTCGTTTATTTTGTCTCAGAAGATTAGCATCGGCGGCTTCTTCGAACGTATCGAGGTCATTATGGCTTGCTCATGGCTCATTTCAACCTATTTTAAAGCGATGATCTACTTATACGCCTTTATTGTCGGGTGCGCAGAACTCTTCCAGCTAAAGCAATTTAAAATGCTTATTTTGCCATCAACTCTGCTCGTTTACGGAATGGCCAATCTCGTTGCGCCCAGCCTGACATTTATTATCATCACCATTGTTCCGTACTGGGTGGATTGGGACACCACACTAGGTATCATTCTTCCGGGTATGCTGGTTCTCATTGCATTGGTGAAGTCACGCAGAAAATCCGGTTCATCACCTCAGCCATCCACTGAAGGATGATTGCGGAGAGCATTAAAGAAAAATAACTCACATGGGAAGGAGCAAAAGGACATGTTGATGAACGAAAAACTTACGATTCGACAGTTCACCTTGCTCACCTTTCTGGTTATGGTTGGAGATATGATCCTGATCTACCCCTCCCTCGTTACCGCAGTAGGCAAGCAGGACGCCTGGTTCTGTTCTCTGATTGGTTTGCCGATCGGTGTTGGCATCATGTGGGTTCTATACAAGCTACATCGAACACATCCACAGTTGTCTCTTTTTGAAATCTGTAACCAATTGCTTGGGACCTGGGTAGGTTCCATGTTATCAGTTGCCTATCTATTTTATTTCGCCATAGGTGCAGCCATATGTGTCCGTGAAGTCGGTGACTTTATGACGACGCAAATATATCTGAAAACTCCCATTCGGGTCATTATTCTGATGATCATTTGTTCCTTGGCTTGGGGACTTATCCATGGTTTTCGTACGATGGGGCTGAGCGCAGAACTATTAACTCCCATCGTTGTGGTGTTTATTCTTTTTCTCTTTTTGGGGCTCTTGCCTCAAGCCAAAAGTGCAAATTTGCAGCCATACTTCAGTACGCCCTGGATACATCTTGTAGAGTCTAGCATACGCGCAGCGTTCACTTCCTTTGGCGAACTTATCATTCTCTCCGTGTTTCTCCCGTATGTGAACTCCGGGCCTCATTTCAAACAGGATTTCCTACTAGCGACCTTCTGTGGAGGGTTACTGTTAAGTTTGCTGCTGCTCATCTCACTTATGGTGATGGGACCCACACTTACGCAGCACAGCATCTATATCTCATACGCCCTTTCACAGAAAATTAATATAGGTAATTTCTTTGAACGAATTGAGGCCATCATGGCTATTGCCTGGTTAATTTCTACCTATTTCAAAAGTCTGTTATATCTCTTTGCCTTTGTGTTGGGAACAGCACAATTATTTCGGTTAAAGACATATAAACCTCTCATTTTGCCTTCGTCCTTGTTGTTATTCGCCCTAGGTGTGCTGATCGCTCCAAATGTCATTTTTTATACAAATACGATCATGCCTGCTTGGGTAGACTGGGATATCACTGTCAGCTTCATCATCCCACTGTTCCTCTTGCTGGTTTATCGCATTCGTTCCCGTAAGAGTAAATCCATCCCCTCATGAAGCAGAACATCTGAAACGGACGAACAAATTGTATTATAAATGGATATTAAAAAGGCTGCGTTCATGGAAACTTCCATGAACGCAGCCTTTTTATCATTGTTATATCTCATCAGAAGCAGGCTATATGGTCTTCAAAGCCTCAAGTGCAGCCTCGATATGTCCTTTGACCCGAACTTTGGACCATTCCTGGATCAATTTCCCCTCTTCATCAATCAGAAAAGTGGAGCGAACCATCCCCATGTACTCCTTGCCATACATTTTCTTCAACTGCCATACACCGTATTGCTCGGCTACAACGTGCCCTTCATCCGATAACAAGGTGAACGGCAGTCCATATTTGGAAATAAACTTGTCATGTTGTTTCATCGGATCGGTACTAATTCCGAGAATGACGGTGTTCAGCCCTTCGAATTCAGCATGTCGATCCCGGAAATCACATGCCTGCTGCGTACAGGACGAGGTCATATCCTTGGGATAAAAATAAAGCAATACCCGCTGTCCACGGTAATCCGACAGCTTCACCGGTCCCCCCGTACTGGACGGAAGCTCAAAATCCGGTGCCAATTCGCCTACAGTTAACGTCATGTCAGTTCCTCCCCAGTCTCGCCCATGAATTGTTATCAGGCGCTATTATGATCCTGCTCCGCGATACCGTTTCACACCATAATTCCACAAAAGCAAGCCCATGGAACCAAATACTAACCCCATCACAGGTGTCAGGAGCGCCATCCGATGCATCTCGGACCTTTCCAGGAACAGGGCTGCCGGATAGATGCCTACAAAGGCAAACGGAATGATCCAGGTTAACAGCACCTGAATGGCACGGTTATAGATCGTTACCGGGTAACGTCCATACCCCTGGATATTATACATCAATGGCAGAATACCCGTTGGTGCGTCCGAATAAAAGGACAACGAGGTCAACGTGGTATAGATGCCGGCATAGATCATGACTGAGCTGAGTGCCAGGATAATCAAGGCAGGAATATGCCACCATTCCAGCACCAGACCCATCTCCGCTCCGCTGAAGATCATGATGATCAAGCCGATAAACGAGCCCACGAGTGCAGGCGGGTCCACATTTTCAAGCAAGATCTGAAACAGATTATGTGCAGGGCGTGTCAGGATGCGATCCATCTCGCCTTTGACGATATACCGTTCACTGAATCCCCACAGATTGATAAAACAACTGAAGATGCCATAGGGCACCATAAAATAGCCATAAACAAAGAGCACTTCACTCTCACTCCAGCCGCCCAGGTTATCCGTGTGGCGAAAGACCACAAAGATAAAGATCAGGTTGGTTGCCTGGAACAGCAGATCCGACAGGATCTCCACCCAGAAATCAGCTCGGTACGTGAGTCGTGTTTTCATGTAGTTTTTCAAATATTCCCAGATCAGACCCATATAGTACATTCCGTTATCCCCCTTGCACGAACAGACGCTTGCGCGCCTTACGCCAGATCAGCACCATCGGAAGCAGTAACACGGCAAACCAGAACACCTGAATACCGAGTACATTCCAGATGGCGGTACCTTCCACTCTTCCAGTGAAAACCGAACCGGGCAGATACGTAATGGCCTGAAAAGGCAATACCTTCATCACCGCGGACATCCAGCCTGGATACAGGCTGATCGGGATGATTAGACCTGAGAACAGATCAACCACGACGCGTTTCATGCGCATCATGCCTTCATTGTTTTCCACAAAAAATGCCGCCAGTCCCGTGATCACATTAATCTGGGAATTAATGAGGAAACTGAAGAACAGCATGACGAGAAAGCCAATCCACGCCGATGGCGCCGTAGGCAGTTCAACCGGGAACAGCAGAATGGCAATGAGCATCCCCGGAATCATGAGGAGCAGGAAGCGGAAAATACCTTCACCAAGTCCCTGCATCATTTTGACCATAACGTAATTGATCGGCCTGATGAATTGAATCGCAATGGAGCCGTCCCTTATGTCTGCGGCAATCTCTCGGTCCAGGTTGTTAAAGTAAAAAGCACGTGCCATCCAGGATACAGCGATGTAAGTCGTCATCTGTGCTGCCGTGAAACCGCCAAGTTCACCACTGCTGCCGTAAATGGCTTGCCAGGTAAAGTAATACACGCCGATATTCAGCGTATATATCAAAATGCCGGAGTAATAATTCACCCGGTATGCCAGCATCGTTAGAAAACGGATGCGCATAAAATCAATAAATGCACTATTCATCTCAGGATACACCCACCGCTTCTTTCCCTGCTCCCACAATTTCGGGACGCTCGGCGGAACCGGACTGGTAGATACTCCGCACAATCTCATCCGTGTTGATCTCAATAATCTGGATATCGGTAATGTCAGCCTGTCCAACGACACGTCCGAGTACATCCGAGACATTCAGTTCAAGCGGAATCCATACGGATGCGGATAATTCATTCTCTACCGTCCAACGCACAGGCAACGCAGCAGTCCATTCCTGCATCTGACTGATGTTGTGAGCTGAGCCAAACTTGAAGCGGATTTCTCTTTCCTTGCCCCACTGGGACTTCAGATGATCCAGACCACCATCATAGATGATGTTGCCTGCATCCAGCATGATCACCCGGGAGCAGAGCGCCTCAATATCCTGCAAATCATGGGTTGTGAGCAGAATAGTCGTCCCATGCTCTTGGTTCATGTCTTTCAGGAACTCGCGAATCTCCGACTTTACGACAATATCCAAACCAATGGTTGGCTCGTCCAGAAAAACTATACTCGGGTTGTGCAACAATGCTGCCACCAACTCACAGCGCATGCGCTGACCGAGACTGAGCTTCCGTACCGGACGGCTTAGCAGATCCTGAAGCTGCAACCGCTCAACCAATTCATCGAGCCGTTTGCGGAAATCTGTCTCTCCTACACGATATACTTTCCGCAATAAATGAAAGGATTCGATAACGCCAATATCCCACCATAATTGACTGCGCTGACCAAAAACAACACCAATATTCTGTACAAACTTCTCCCGTTCCTGATACGGAACATATCCACCAACCGATATATGCCCTGAAGTAGGCACCAAAATGCCGGTCAACATCTTGATCGTTGTTGATTTACCGGCACCGTTCTCCCCAATATATCCGCATATTTCGCCCTGCGGAATCTGAAATGAAATATCATTTACAGCCAATACCTCCTGGTATTGACGTGCAAACAGGTCCTGGAACGCGCCCTTTAGCCCACCTCGGCTTTTCTGAACGCTAAACGACTTGCGCAAATCTTTGACATCAATCGCCAGCATGATTATACCTCACTTGGATTTTGTTGAAATTGCTTGTAGCCCAAAAAGAAATTATAATGGTATCAGTCAAAATTCAGCAATACCTGAACTCGTTTTTTATTTTATCTCAAATACAAAGGAGAGCTAGCATGACCAGAAAGACGAAGAGAACCATCTGGATTTCTCTTGCCGCCTTCGTGTTGATTATCGGAGGAGCTGCGGCATACTATTTCGGTTCTATTCTCAATCAGTTGGACGGTTTGGCAAAAGACGGTGACGAGTCACCATTCGCCGGTATCGAGAATGTGGAGAAAGTAAATACGCCTGACCCTCCCAAATGGGAAGGCACAGAAACGGTAAATATTCTCGTTATGGGTGTTGATGCGCGCGGATTGAAAAAAGGTGAAGTTCCCCGCTCCGACAGCATGATGGTCGTATCGCTTGACCCCCTTACCAAAAAAATCAATCTGTTCTCCATTCTTCGCGACACATACGTCGATATTGACGGGTATGGCAAAGAGCGGATCAACACCGCCATCACGCATGGCCCTAACGCAGCCATGCAAGCTGCCGGCGACCTGCTCGGCATTCCTGTACAGTATTATGTGTATACGGATTTCCAGGGATTCATCAAATTGGTGGATGCCGTGGGCGGTGTCGACTTTGATGTGGAGAAAGACATGCACTATACAAGTAAAGCAGACAATAACGAATACGATATTGATCTCAAAAAAGGATATCAACATCTGGACGGCGAGACTGCCCTCATGTACGTTCGTTTCCGTCATGATGCGATGTCGGATTTCGCTCGTTCCGAGCGTCAGCGTGAATTGCTGAAAGCTGTAACGGCGAAAATGCAGTCAACAACTACCATTGCCAAACTGCCTGCCATTCTGGAACAGGTGAATCCTTACGTCGATACGAATCTGACACTCTCCGATATGTGGAAGCTGGGTGGACTCGGTTACCAGAGCAGCATGAACGGCAGTGAGCAGATTCCACCAATGAACCTGCTGAAAGAAGAACGTACAGCAGGCGGTGCGCAGGTATTGACGGTGACGAATGAAGAGAAGTTGAAGCAGCATATTCAGGATATTATTCACCCGCCTGCTACAACAGATGATAGTACGACAAGCACTGATGATAAAACAGCCAGTGGTGACGACCAGAAGTCAGAACAACCGGCTCAGTAATCCATACATGCAGAGGGCAGCCAATACGCTGCCCTCTCGTTGTGCCCGGTTATAATATTATGAGAAAATCATCATAGCTTTCTGTAGCTTGTACCTTTATCATATTTTGAATTACGAAAGGAAGTTATCTTATGAAACCATCACGTTCCCGTTCCGAACTTCTATACGCAGAAGCACTTGAACATATTGTAGGGGGTGTCAACAGCCCTTCACGCTCGTTTAAAGCCGTGGGTGGCGGTGCACCTGTATTTATGAAAAAAGCCCAGGGCGCCCACTTCTGGGATGTCGATGACAACCGGTATATTGATTATCTGGCCGCTTACGGTCCGATTGTTACAGGACATGCTCACCCTCATATTACGCAGGCTATTACGGAAGCAGCAGATAATGGTGTTCTGTACGGTACGCCTACCGAACTTGAGATCAAACTTGCCAAAATGCTGAAGGAAGCTATTCCTTCCATGGATAAAGTGCGTTTTGTGAACTCCGGTACTGAGGCTGTCATGACCACAATTCGGGTAGCTCGTGCCTACACCAAACGCAACAAGATCATTAAATTCGCCGGATGTTACCACGGTCACTCGGATCTGGTGCTTGTTGCTGCCGGTTCTGGCCCGTCCACGCTGGGTATACCGGATAGCGCAGGCATTCCAACCAGTATTGCGCAAGAGGTCATCACGGTGCCTTACAATGACCTGGATAGCCTGAAAGCGGCACTGGAGCATTGGGGTGACGATGTTGCCGCGGTCATGGTTGAACCGATCGTTGGTAACTTCGGTATGGTGATGCCAGAACCCGGCTTCCTGGAAGGTCTCTGTGCGATGACACGCGCCAACGGCTCACTGGTTATCTATGACGAGGTCATCACGGCTTTCCGTTTCCATTACGGTTCTACGCAGACGTATGCCGGACTCGATAATCATGCGGAGATTGAACCGGATCTGACGGCGCTTGGTAAAATTATTGGTGGCGGACTGCCAATTGGTGCTTACGGCGGCCGCAAACATGTTATGGAGCAGGTTGCTCCGCTCGGACCTGCTTATCAGGCGGGAACGATGGCTGGTAACCCTGCATCCATCTCGGCTGGTATCGCATGCCTGGAGGTCCTGCAGGGTGCAGGTGTATACGAAGAGATGGAACGCCTTGCTATCGACCTGACGGCAGGTCTGCAAGCTTCTGCTGACCGTCATGGGATTGCACTGACGATCAATCGGATTCGTGGTGCATTCTCCACCCATTTCTGTGACCACCCAGTTACGAACTACGATCATGCTCAAGACACGGATGGAGAACGGTTTGCTTCCTTCTTCCGTCACATGCTGGACCGTGGCATCAACCTGGCTCCGTCCAAGTACGAAGCCTGGTTCCTGACCACGGCTCATACAGACGAGGATATTCAAGCCACATTGGAAGCTGCAGAAGCCTCTTTCAAAGCGATGGCTCAGGAATAAATAGAATCTATTCCATTCACATGTAGCTGATCTAGGATGAAGCTTGTTCGGTTCAAGTAACCCATCAACAATCATTCTGGATTGATGGATAGCAACTCACCTCAAAAAGCGTCCGACAAGTGATCAACTTGTGTGGACGCTTTTTAGTGCTTTTTTGGGATACAGTTGGTGAAAATTATCTCTGCCTGATCTGTAGTTTCAAAATTTCCTCCCGGATCATCTGCATCCCTTCTTCGATTCGCTGCTTCGGCACATTGGAGATGTTCAATCGCAGCATATGATCCTCATGAACCTGATATGTCCCCTCCGGATAATACCGTTCTGTCGTATCAACGATGACTCCGCGCTTTTGGAGCCGGGACAGCAGAACACGAAGTGGCATATCACCCGCCAAAGGTAACACCGTATGCTCCCCTCCTGTTCGGGGAGCACCCATAAACGGAGCAAAGTCTGGATACATGTCCAGTTGCTCATGCACCGTGTGCATCCGGGCCGCATAACGGTTACGAATCACTTTCCTGTGATGAGCAAACATTCCGCTGTGCACATAGATCTCCAGAGCAGCTTGAGACAGGACGGAAGTGTCGATATCGAGCATTTTTTTGTATGCACCAAACAATTCTAAAAGGGGTGAGGGCAGAACAGCTACACCAATGCGCAAGCCTGGAAACAAAATTTTGGAGTAACTCTTCAGATAGATGACCCGGCCTTCCGTATCATAGGACCATAGCGGGTCCTGTTTCGTATTGTCCTCCAGATCAGCCAGATAATCATCCTCCACCAGATACACATCGTACCGCTGAGCAAGCCTTATCAGTCTCTTTTTCTCAACAACAGTTAACGATGTGCCAATCGGATTGTGAAAGCGAGGCATGACATAGAAAAACTTGAACTCTTCCTCAGCGAACTGACGTTCAAGCGATGCCCAGTCCAGGCCAGTTGGAGTACGCCTCACCCCGGCAATAGGCACATTCAATCCACTCAGTAGAGAGGGCATATTGTGATAGGTCGGCAGTTCAAGCATTACTTTTCTCTTTCCGTTGGGAAAAGGCATTAACGCAAGTACAGCCAGCGCCTGTTGCACACCTGCTGTGATAAAGAATTGCTCTGTTCTCGCAAACACCTGATAATCCGCGAACTGCTTCTGCAGCAGCAAAATGAGCGAAGGTAATCCCTGATCCGTTCCATACATGAATAACTCTGCCTGCTTCTTCTCCATCGCCTGGTCCACACAATGACGAAAATCTGCATAAGGGAACACCCGTGGATCAGGGGCAGCGGAAGCAAAATCCAACGAGCCCTGCCAGTCCATGTCCTGAGCACCTGTCCCATTCTGTACGGCATAATAGCCGGATTGAGGTATGGCATACACCAAATGCCGCTGTTCCAGCCACTCATATGCACGAATCGCTGTGCTAATACTGCATTGATACCGTTCAGCCACAACTCGAACGGCTGGCATTCGAATGCCCTTATCTGCCCACTGGTGACGATCCTGCTGCTGCATCTGTTCTTGGATCCACTGCTTTAATGCCTCCGCAATCACTTCGTATTTTCTCACTCCACCCATCCCTCCACAATTGTACCGTTACAGTTCATCCTTTTATCTATTGTAGCACGAAGCACCTGGCAGTATATTGAATAAGGCCAGCACACGGCTCGAACCTGACATGTGTCAGGATCATTAAAGGTAATACGGTATGACTAATGTATTGGAGGAACATTTATGAACACAGCACACACTCGGGGATACGCTTATATCGCAGCTGTATTGTACGCAGCTATTATCGGTCTATCTTTTTTATTTGTTAAAATGACTGTCATTGTGGCACATCCGATTGATGTACTAGCCCATCGCTTCGCGCTGTCGCTGATCGTTGTCAGCATTCCTGTGATTTTGGGTTGGATCAAAATCCGACTGAGCCTTCGTGATCTGTGGCGAATCATCCCACTGGGGCTGTTATCTCCCGTCCTATTTTTTGCCTTTCAAGCTTTTGGACTCGTATCTTCCAACTCATCGGAAGCAGGTATTATTCAGGCTATGGCCCCTGTGTTCACACTCGTTCTCGCTTCAGTCTTCCTGAAAGAACGCACATCCACGATGCAGAAGCTGTTCCTGCTGCTGTCTGTTGCTGGAGTGGTCTTTATTTTCATAATGCAAGGAAGCGGGATGTCCATAGGTAACCTGAAGGGCATTGCATTATTGCTGTTATCCACGGTCTGTTTTGCAGGTTATGGCGTGCTTGCAAGACCATTAACCCAGAAATATAAACCGATGGAATTAACATGGGTCACTCTGATGGTTGGTTGTATTGTGTTTAACGCCGCTTCCCTGATCCGCCATGCTTCCAGCGGCTCCATGATGGATTACATCAAACCATTTGGTGATGCAACCTATTTGGGTGCACTCGCTTATCTGGCGATTCTCTCCACCATGGTCTCCACCCTGCTGGCGAGCTATGCCCTGACCCATCTGGAAGCTTCCCAAATGAGTGTATTCAGCAATCTGTCCACGCTCATCTCTATTGTAGGGGGGGCATGGATACTGCATGAACCTGTGGGTGGCTACCACTATGTCGGAGCACTATTGATCATTGCCGGTGTGCTTGGCACCAATATGAGCGGCCGCAAACACAGGCTGGTCAGTGGGATCAAAGCGTGATACAGATCGGGTGAAAGAGCCATCCTTATTCAGAGAACCCGACAGGCAGGAAAGCTGACCGGAAAACGATGCTGGAGGTAAGAGAAGCCATGGGTATTCGTTATTTCGACTGACAGTATGAAGCGCTCCAATCACGTTAACACTGCTGAGGACAGTCTATCGCGAAAAGGGGCCTCCTCAGCATGAAACCTAGACAACCTTCTTTTTTGCAAGCCATGATGTTAATTATGTTATCCGTCGGACTGATTAGCCACGTGCTGATCATTCCCGCCCTATTGAGTGCAGCCAAAAGGGATTCATGGATCTCGGTCCTGCTATCCGTAGGTCCTTACCTTGTATTTTCCCTAATGCTTGCCTATGTATCTCGTTTTCTCCAGCATCAAACCCTGCATGAATGGCTGACTTCACATCTGGGCAAGCCCCTCGGCTTTCTTTTCCGGATTGGGAACAGCCTCTTTTTCTTGTCCGTGATCTACTTCACCCTGCATGACACGACCACATGGGCCAAAACCAGTTACCTGACGGAGACACCCGTATTTTTTACAAGCATTGCGCTCATGTCGCTCTGTGCCTATGCAGCCTATAAAGGTATTCGTTCACTGGCTTTTACAGCAGGACTGGTCCTCCCTCTCGTTGTACTGCTCGGCTTCTATGTTGCAATCGTCAATACCCAATACAAGGATTACAGTCGTCTGCTTCCTGTACTTGAACATGGCTGGCCTCCCGTGCTTCATGGCATGGTTTACAGCCTTGCAGGCATGTTCGAGCTGCTGCTCTTGTGGTACATACAACCTCATCTCTCCAAAAGGATTCTTCCATGGCAATATGTGATGCTCGCACTCGTCATTGCAGGTCTGACACTGGGGCCACTCATTGGTGCTATCGTGGAATTTAATCCTTTTGAGGCTGCCAAAATGCGTTATCCCGCTTTTGAAGAGTGGCGGATAGCCTCCTTGGGCAAATACATCGCGCAAACTGACTTCTTTTCCATCTACCAATGGCTCGCCGGCTCATTTACCCGGATTAGTCTTGCCATGTATATTGTAGTGGAAATTTGGGATATTAAGAGCACCTCTAAAAGGAGGATCAGTTGTGTCTCTTTAGCCGTTCTATTTATGCTCTCCATGCTTTACCGTCTAGACGATATCACATTCGAAAAGCTGCTTGTCGATTACATATTCCCGTTCAATCTCATCTATCTTAGCGGACTTGCTATAATCGCAACAACGGTTGCACTCATCAGCTCACGCCATCAGAGGAGGAAACATCATGGAGCACCCAACGATTGACAACACGTCCCATGAAACACTGCTTGCCTCTTTGAAAGAGCAATTCAACCCCTGCGCGGATGTTGTCATTCAAACTTTTCCAGCAAAAGATGAACTTGATCTGCCGATTATTGTGCTATATTGCGATGGTTTGACGGATGCCAAACAAATCAATCAGTTTATCATTCCCCGGCTCGAGGAGCATTCCCTGTTCGAAGAAGATTTACACCCGAAAGAACTGGGCTTAACATTAAATCCAATAGAAGACCTTCAAGATACGGATCAATTAAATCTATTGCTTTTTAGTGGACAACTGCTGTTAATCTTCGGCAACGGCGATCAATCCTGCAGTTTGGATATTGCGAGCATACCAGGGCGCAACCCAGAAGAATCTGCCATCGAGTCTTCCGTAAAAGGGCCTCGCGATGGATTTACCGAAGAGCTGAATGTAAATATCGCACTCATTCGTAAACGGATGAAAACCTCTTCCATGTGCTATGAAAAATACGTTAAAGGTGGACGAACTCAGACCGCTATCGGCCTATTGTATGTAAAGGACATTATAAATCCGGAGATTCTTAAAGAAGCGCGGAAAAATCTGGACAAAATCGAAGTCGATGGTATTATTGGAACTTCTGTTATGGAACGAGCAGTTATGGGAGGCATTCGCAGTATCTTTCCTCTCACCGATAATACAGAGCGACCGGACTATGTCGTGAACTCGCTCTTAAATGGGCGCTTCGCTGTTCTAATTGAAGGTTCGCCCGTGGCAGTCATCGCTCCAACCACACTGTTCAACCAGTTGAAATCACCGGAAGACGAAAACACTCCTTTCTTCATTGTGACCTTTGAACGCATTCTGCGAATTTCCGGTTTGCTGATTGCCTGCTTTTTTCCTGCTTTCTATATCGGACTCACCAGTTTCAATGTGGAACAGATCCCTCTGCCTCTTCTGGCAACGATTGCCGGGACTCGTATGGGGCTGCCCATGCCTGTAACACTGGAAGCATTTCTAATGATTTTTATGTTTGAGTTGTTCAATGAAGCTGGTCGCAGACTGCCTCGAGCTTTGGGGCAAACTGTCAGTGTGGTCGGCGGACTCATTATTGGAGACGCAGCTATTCGTGCCGGAATTACTTCCCCTACCATCATTGTCACGGTAGCAATTTCAGTTATCTCCAGTTATATTCTGGTGAATACGGTACTCAGTGGGGCTACTGCTCATGTTCGGATAGGGATGCTTATTATTTCTTCCATCCTTGGATTATTCGGTTTCATGCTGGGATTATTTGCTCTGCTGATTCACCTTGATTCCTTGGAGTGTTATGGTGTTTCCTATCTGTCCCCCGTTTCTCCCTATATTCCCGGCGACTTCACCCAAGCCGTATCCATGTATCCATCCATGAAGAGAACCAAGCGTCCAGCTGCACTCCATACTCAGGATTCCACGCGTGGGAGAAAACGCCAATGAGCAAATGGATTCACCTGTTGTGCTTGCTTATGAGCTGCCTGATTATACTGTCGGGGTGCTGGGATTCCAAAGAGGTTCAAAGCATTAACTTTATCACGGGAATAGGAATAGATTATGAGGATAACAAATATGTCGCTTATGCTCAATTAATTGATTTCTCCAGCATCGCCAAACAAGAGGGACCGACTTCGCGGGAAGAAAGTGATATCTGGGTTGGTCGAGGCGAAGGCACGACGCTAAGCATGGCAATTAACGACCTCTATCAAACTTCCCAGCAACAAACATTGTGGACCCATGTTAAAGCAATTGTTTTATCAAAAAATGCAATGAGTGGGCGGTTGGAGGAAATCTTTAACACGCTGTTGCATTCAGGTCAGCTGAGATACACACCATGGATCTACGGCACGGAACAAAGCATACCCGAAGTGCTTTCCCCCTCTGCCCTGCTGAACCAATCTACCCAGACCATTGAGCTATTCGAACCGGTCAAGCTGTATAAGCAACATTCTGCCTTCGAACCCATCCGTCTTCATGAGTTTCTTGACGGTTTCCGTGATCCTGCTTCGGTTATCCTGTTACCCTCTATAACCGATAAAAACAAAACCTGGTTCAATGGAGATAAAGCTCCTGCCTTGATTAAAACGGATGGATTTTTTGTCATCTCGAACGGCAGAAGCCAAGGGAAGGTGGCGGGCAAGGATGCGGATGGTACTCGATTCGTAAATTATAATCATGTCTACCAGTATCCGCTTTACGTGTATAAGAATGGGAGCAAAACTCCTGATCTTACACTTCGCCTCCATAATCCGCAGACAAAGATTTCATCAAGGAAAGTAGGCAATGGGGTCACTTTCGACCTGACTACTTCGGTGAAAAGCGTCATCGTTGAAGATAATGGCTCCCATAATTCTCCCCGCACGATGGAAAAAGCTGCCGAGGAACAGATAGAATCTGAAATTCGGACAACCTTCGAAAAAAACAAATCTCGTAACATTGATTCCTACGGCCTTGCGGAACATCTATATCGTCATGATCTTGCGGTGTGGAAAGAACTGGTCCAGCAACGGGCTGATCCCATCAAACGTTTCAATCTTGGCAAAGTGGAGGTTCATGTGAAAATCCTCAATGCCAGCACGTACAAATATACCGAGTAATGCACAAAGACGACCAGTCACCTGCAGCGAATGCATGGTTACTGGCCGTCTTTACTTCAATTCAGCGGAAATGCGATGACACTCATCAGTGCCAGTTCAGGCTGGGTCGTGTCCAAACGACTATACTGGATGATGACAGGGACACTGCTGGATACAGTGATCGCATATGGAACACCAGCGGGAATATACTGATCTCCGGAATGCAGTGATGCGGTTCGAATGTGGCTGGTTCTTCTGCCAGGTACGATAGCCTCAATATTCTCTATGGGATCCCTGTCTTCAAAAAAGATCGTTATGTTGAGAGCTGCATCTTCCAAACCTGTATTCAGCACACAAATACTCTCATGACTCTCCAGTGTCCCACGGCTCTCTGGGGGAATGTAGCCATCCGGGATAACCCAGTAGGTGTGACCTGTAGCTGCTGGAGCCGTCTGATGGACTGAAGTGCCTTGTTTGGTCGGGTCCAATGTCATTGAATTTATCCTCCAATAATTAGATTAAAAACAAGGGCTGGCTCGCACGGCAGTCGCTCCGGTGGACGGATCGGGCTATGGGCCGCTGTTGGCTCGGGATTCCTGTTCATTCCCCCTCAGCAGGGGAAATCCCGCTCCAAAGGCGGACGCTTCGCTCCCTCTACCCGATTCCGTCCTCCTCCGCTGCTACGCTCGCCGAACTGATTTTAGAAAATTATTGCCTTCGCTCTTCGCTGGGCAACTTTTTGTTGGCTCGTTACTTCGTTTAACTCGCTTCGCTTAAATACAGACGCACAGGACTTAAGATCCTGCGGTAGCTTATCTCCTAGAGCAGTAAAAATGAATTCTGCGATTGCTTGCTACCGCAGATACATCTGCAACGGTTGCAATTGTAACTCGCGGATAGCTTCTGCCACCTGCTGGGCAAGGCGGCGGGCACCGCGTTCCTGAAAATGCGTGTTATCCTCCACGCCTGAGGGAAAGTTCACATACTCGCCTGGCAGCACCCACATAAAGTCGTCCTTGGTAGCTTCCACGCCTGCCTGCTCAAACAGAAGACGGCTGCGCTCAGCCAGATCGATCAGCGGGACATCTTCCTCTTCCGCCAGCTCACGTACGGCGATGATATAATCGCCATGGGTATCGGCCAATGTACCATCTTCCGCGAAATAGCGACGATGCACCGGGGTTATGAGCACCGGACGAGCGTTGGCTTCACGGGCAGCATCGATATACTTTTTCAAATATCCCTTATATGTTGTGAATGGGTCGGTCCCACGTTCAGGGTCCGGCTTCTCATCGTTATGTCCAAATTGAATAAATAAAAAATCTTTGGGCTTGATTCGCTCCATAATGGCGCTGAGTCTGCCCTCATGAATAAAACTGCGGGAACTGCGCCCTGACTGGGCATGATTATCCACTGCAACATCATGTTTGAACTGTGCTGGCAAGAGTTGGCCCCAACCGCAATACGGATATCCACTTTCCGGCTGATCTGTTACGGTTGAATCCCCGGCAAGAAATACGGTCATCGTCTGATTCGCAAGGGTGATTTCCAAAGCATTAATTCTTGGCGCGGGACCGGAGAATGACAGGCGAAGTCTGCCGCCGCGAACAACGACCGAGAATCGCATCTCTGCAAATTGCCCAGGAAGTGTACGAATGGTTGGCAGTACAAGCCTGCCCTCACCAGCTTTCACACGGGTCACGGTCTCAGCCAATTCATCACCTGCAACAAGTAAAACTTGATAGGTTCCATCGGGAACATCCACGATGAAGGATGCTTTGAGTGGAATACAGAAGCCCGAACGCAATCGGGCAGACATGGTTGTCTGCCCCGGATTGTTATGATGTTGTTTCGTGGAATTCGGCGTATCATCATCTACGATGCGTTGTTTCTCATACACCAGAGAACCTGCTTCGAATCCGTATCCTCCTCGTTCCTCATATGCAGTTGTTGCAGTTACGTTCAGATAATCCTCTGTCTCATCTGCTCTTCCCGAGTCCGGTCCAAAGTTAAACTTCCAGCTGGTCACGGACACTGCCTGGCCCTCTGCCGCTGCCTCCTTGGCAACGGCATGACTATCCTGAGCTTTATTCAAAAGCGATAACCTCCTTGGTTAACTTTCGTAAACGTTCAATCGGGCGAAGATACAAAGATACAGTGAATCCTGCTTATCCTTTCAATCCGCTGGTGCTCATCCCTTGAACAATTTGTTTCTGGAAGATAAAGAACACAGCGACAACCGGAACCAGACTAACGATGGACATCGCAAACATGGCACCCCAGTTGGAAGCAGATTCGCTATCCAGGAACATTTTCAGCGCCATCGACACGGTATATTTCTCAGGTGAGTTCAGGTACAATACCGGACCGAGCAGATCCTCCCATCTCCAGTAGAAGGAGAAAATCGCTGCGGTTGCCAGAGATGACTTGATCAGTGGCATAATAATCTGGATATACAGTCTAAATTTGTTACATCCATCAATGGTTGCAGCCTCATCCAATTCCTTCGGAATCGTTCGAATGAACTGTACCATCAGGAAGATGAAGAACGGCATTCCGAAGAATGTAGGAACAACGATTGGCAGAATCGTATTCAGCCAACCCAGCTTCGTGAAGATAATGTATTGAGGCACCAATACCACGTCATGTGGCAGCATCAGTGTCAACATCATAATGGAGAACCAGAAGCTACGACCTTTGAAGCTAAGTCTGGCAAAGCCAAAAGCGATCAGCGATGACGATATCACAGCACCGATGGTAGAGATAACTACGATCACAAGGGAGTTGGTGATGTAATCCATGAACGGTCTCCCAGCTGTACCTTTCCAACCATCCACATAGTTACTCCAAATCCACTCGGTAGGAAACAGGGTGTCTGCAGTGACAAAGATCGTGCGGCTTTCCTTGAAGGAACTGAAGAGCATCCAGAGTACGGGATAGAGCATCAGGAGGGCAAGAGCTGCAACGAACAGGTGATACACGGGCCATTTTACATTTTTCCATACCATCATCGTTACTTCCCTCCTTCAGATTCGTAGAATACCCAGTACCTGGATGTCAGGAACACGGCTACCGTGAGTATTCCTATCATAATGAGCATGATCCAGGCCATTGCCGAAGCATACCCCATGTTGTTAAACATAAATGCCTGACGGAACAGATACAGGGAGTACAGCATGGTACCATCCATTGGGCCGCCTTCGCCTTTGGAGATAATGTAAGCAGGTACGAAGGTCATGAATGCTCCAATCGTCTGCATAATCATATTGAACAGGACAATTGGGCTAAGGAGCGGCAACGTGATGCTGAAAAATTTCCGAACAGGATTCGCACCATCCACGCCTGCTGCCTCGTACATCTCAGGCGAGATATTTTTGAGACCGGCCAGGAAGATCAGCATGGACGAACCGAACTGCCATACAGACAGTGAGATAAGCATTACCAGGGACGCATTCGGGTCACCAAACCAGCTGATAGGTCCAATCCCAATTGCCGTTAGAGCACTGTTGATAACACCCTCATTACTGAAGAGGTTACGCCACATAATGGATACGGCCACACTACCACCGATAATGGATGGCAGGTAATACAACGTCCGATACGTTCCAATCATACGAGAGCCAGTGTTCAGGACCATCGCTACGAAGAGGGCAAAGATCAATCTTAACGGTACCCCAATGAATACATACAGAAACGTCACTTTGACCGAATTCCAATATTTCGGATCATCAAAAAACATTTTGGTGTAGTTATCGAGCCCAATCCACCGCGGAGAAGTGAACAAGTTATAACTCGTAAACGACATATATAAGGACACAAACATGGGGATCAGCGTAAAGCCCAGGAACCCAATAATAAACGGGCTTATGAACGCATATCCGGTTAAGTTTCTACGTAACGACGAATACTGCCTCAATGGAACGAACCTCCTTCATGGATCAGCTTGCTCCCTCATCCTCGCTTCGGTCATCTGGACGGGGAAAGGCCCTCGCATTCGCGAGCAGCCCCATTCCCGACCATCCCTGCAGTGGGACGAGCAAGCCATCATTCAACTGTTATTTATTGTTCGCAAGGACAGATTCGGCGTTCTTGCGGAATGTTTCTGCTGCCTGTTCAGGTGTGATTTTGCCAAAGTTCAACTCTTCGACCACATCTGCCAAAGAAGAGATTACTTCAGGTGAACCCACCGGTGGCGGAGGACTCATTGGGGAAGCCTTAGGCTCCATGGCTGCTACGAATTCAAAGACCTGTTTCGTGGCATCACTCAGCTCAGGTGCGATGGCTTCTTTGATGGCTCCTGAGATTGGCACACCGCGCTCCCCTTTGATCAGCTTGTTGGCTTCCACATCGTTCACCCAGAAATCAATGAATTTAGCCGCTTCTTCCTTCACTTTGGAGTTGGACGTTACACCCCAGTACATACTTGGTTGCATATAAAGTCCTTTTTCCATATCCGGTCCTGGCATTGGAGCGATTTCGAGCGGACGGTTCGCTACCTGTTGCAAGGCTACGAACTGGTTGGACCATTGCCATACGCCAATTCCTTTTTCCTTTACAAGATCCGATTCTTCAATAATGCCTTTGGTTTGGTTGGCTACATCCGGTGTAGGTGCTGCGCCCTGCTCAATCATGCGGCGCATAAGTCCGAAGAACTCCACAAACAATTGGTCATCATCATAACCAAGACCTGTACCTTCCGCATTGTATAGCGACAATCCTTTGGTACGCAGGAAGTAATGGAAGAAGATATCCGGAGCTACCCCTCCATCCAAATACAGACCTTTCTCAGCGGCTTGTTTACCCAGTGCTTCGTACGATTCCCAAGTCATGTTCTCTGGAATTGCATCCACGCCTGCCTTTTTAAGCAACGCCGGATCATATTGGAATCCCAGAACGTTAACACCGGCAGGTACACCGTATTGTTTACCGTTAATTACACCTGTGCTAATGACATTCTCGGATACATCGTCCACTTTGATCTGATTGCCCAGATAAGGTGCAAGATCCTCAAGCTGACCATTCTGTGCATATTGGCTGATGTAGGAAATATCCATCTGTACGATGTCAGGCAACTGATTTGCCGCTGCTTGTGGTGCGAGTTTTTTCCAGTAGTCATCAAATGAAGCATATTCCACATCGATTTTGACATTCGGGTTTTTCGATTTGTACAGGTCGATGACCTTCTGTGTATATTCATGCCGCGCATCCGAGCCCCACCAAGCGATCCGCAGGGTAACCGATCCATCCGATGAGCCCTGTTCGCTACCTCCACCTGAACTACACGCCGCTGTAAAAACGAGCAATGCAGCCATCATCAGGAATATTGCCTTTTTCACCATGCCAATCTCCCCTTTTATGTTGATATGGTTGTGTGAACGAGTTATCCTCTCGTTTCTGATAACGCTTTCACAAACTTGTTAATGTCATTTTCGCAAATGTACGACCAGAGTTGAATACACAAAACCGTCTTGTTGGTTCAAAAAACAGAGGAGGACAACAGCCTCCTCTCGGCGCTGTCCGTCCTCCCCAGACATGAATTACATGGTTGGTAGTCCATTGTTATATGCCGAACCTGCGGAATTCCGTAGGTGTCATACCGGTCCACTTTTTGAACACCTGACTGAAATATTGCGAATTGCCACCGAATCCAAACATTTCAGCAAGCTCGAATACTTTCACATCGCCGCCTCTGCGGATATGGTCACATGCGCGTTCAATGCGCAGACGATTTACGTAGTTGGAGAAATTCTCGCCAGTGACTTTTTTGAAAATCTTGCCCAGGTAATCCGGATTCATATACAACATTTGATGGGCGACTCCATTCAGAGAGAGATCCGCCTCTCCATAATGACGATCCACGATATCCATCATCTTCTCCACGGCAGAGGATTGGCGACTGATATGGTTTTTGTAATAACCGGAAGTTAATCGGGCTGCACTGCTTGCAACAAAAGACTTCAAACCAGACAACGTATCGATATGAGGCAGTTCTGCCATACGCTGGGTGAATTCCGTTGCCTCCTCAGGCGGACAGACATGAACCATCGCCGAGTACAGTTGCACTACATAAGAGCGGGTCACGTCAATCTCCAGCTGCTGACGTGATAATAGATCAAACAGACGATCCACCTCTACCGCTGTCTCTTCAATATTGCCTGATTTGATCAACTGACACAGTTGCTCCGCATCCTGTTCTACATGCACGCCGTCGCATTCTCCGGCCAGAACCAGATCGTTCTTCGTAATCAACTTGCCTTCACCAATAAAAAAGCGATGGTTCAGGTACTGCAATGCCTCACGAAACAACCGCCGGGACTGGATCATTCGATCTGCTTCACTCAGCGCAGCAGTCACTTCCAATTTATATAGTCTGCTAAATGCAGCCCGAACCTCTTCGATGCTTTCTTTCAGTCCGGCAGGATCAGCTGAATCCGCGAGCAGAATCAGGAGTTTGCCTTCAATGGTTGTGCTCAACAGGACATGTGGGAGCAGGTCACTGGCAATGTTTTTGATCGCAAATAAGTGACTGTAATCATGCTCATCCACGATTCTAAGCAGGAGTAACCGAACCGCATTCTCTTCAAGCTCCAGATCAAACAGCTTCTGATAATACTCCAGATCAACCGGCCCATAGGTACGGTTGGTCATGAACTCCAGCAAAAATTGCTCCTTCACATGTGGAAGAACACGCTGCAATCGCTGTTTCATCTCACCGGCAACATGCTCCTTCACCTGGGCATCCTGATGTTCCTGCAATAGTTCAGTTAACGCATCATGGATCTGATTCTCATTGCAGGGTTTGAGCAAATAATGCTTCACACCATATTGCATGGCTCTGCGGGCATATTCAAACTCCTTGTAACCAGATAACATGATGAAACGCACTCCCGGGTATGCTTCAGATGCCTTCTCTATGAGTCCCAGACCATCCAGACCTGGCATGGAAATATCCGTGATGATAATATCAGGTCTCGACTGCCCGATTTTATCCAATGCCTCGATTCCATTCCTCGCCGTTCCCACCAATTCCGTACCTGCTGCGGCCCAATCGACCACTTGGGAAATCCCCTCCAGAATGACACGTTCGTCATCTACGAGCATCACTTTGTACATCGTCATCGTCCTCTCTAATCCAAGGTATGCTGATCGATACTACAGTTCCTGATCCGGGCTTGCTGCTCATCACCATTCCACCTTCATCACCGAAGGTCAGTCTGATTCGTTCCTGGATGTTAGATAACCCAATGCCCTGTCCTCTTGTCTGAATACGTCCTTCGTGCAGTTGTTCCAGGAACTCCGGTGTCATCCCCGGACCATCGTCCTCGACTTCAATTATCACCTTATCTCCATCTGCCCTCGCCCGAATACGGATGCGGCAAGGGTCAATGCTTGGTTCGAGTGCATAATGTATGGCGTTCTCCACCAAAGGCTGTAATGTTAACTTGGGAATTCGAGCCGTTCCCACCTCCGGGGCAATCTCCATGTCGAAATCCAGTCTTTCCTCAAAACGGGTGCGCTGAATGGTCACGTAACTGCGTACAATGTCCAGCTCTCTTTCCAGCGTGATCCACTTCTCGGACATATTCACGGAGCTACGCAGCAAAAATCCGAGGGCCTCAACCATTTCCGAAATCTGTCGTTGCTTCTGTACTTTAGCGAGCCAGTTAATCGATTCCAGCGTGTTGTATAAAAAATGTGGATTAATCTGCGCCTGAAGCGCTTTCAACTCAGTTTCGCGAATCACCAGTTGCTTGGCATAATTCTCATCAATCAATTCACGTATTCGTTGAAGCATCATCTTGAAAGTGCGATGCAGCAACCCCACCTCATTCTGCGGAGACATTGGAACGTTGCCGAGGGCAGCCTCCTCCAGTTTATCCAAATCTCCTTTTTCAATATTACGCATTTTTTTGATCAATTGCGCAATTGGGTGAGTAATACTGCGGGAGAATCTCGCTCCAATGATCAGCGCCGCCAGAAAAATCATGATGAAGATCACCGTGACCAACTGTTTGACAAACTGGATCTGTTTAAACATCTGGTCATACGGGGTGGTGTACAAATAATTCCAATCCGTATAGGAAGAATGGGCACGCGCTACAAAGTGTCTCCCCTTCTCCAACATGGCAATTCCATAGGGCTGGGTGCGCTTCAGTTCAGACTCAATCTCAGCTTCACTGACGGCTGATTCTGTAGGATAGATCACTTCTTTTCCATCGGTAATCAGTAGTTGGGAGTCCTCAGCCGGTTCTTGCATCTGATCCTGTACAATGCGGTCCAGCCGTACACGGATGATCAGTGTGCCAAGGTCCTCCAATGTAAATGCGCCGCCAATAAAGGATTTCACCTGTCGAACTGACAAGAGTCGGGACTGTTTATCCCCGCTGGTATGCCAGGCATTGGAGCCCGAATATTGCTGACCCAGCGCAACCAGTTCCTTTTGCTTCGATTCTGAGATTCCCTCCCGATTGCCTGCGGCCATAACGTTATTATCATTATCGATAAATAACATGGAATAGACGTATTTCTCGGAACCAGCGTAAGCGACTAATCTGTTGGTAATCTTTTTACGCAATCCATTTTTCTCATAACCCGTTTCGACCTTTTTCAATTGAAGCAGATATTGCTGAAGCGGCTCGTCCGACATCACCTTGAACGAGAGGTTGGAAATCTCGCGCAGTTGATTCTCAATGCCTACTGAAGACATATTGAGGACTTGAGAGGACTTCTCGTAAATCTGACGGTCATAGATACTGAACACATATCGGAGTACGGACGCATAAAACGTAAAGCTGATTAACATCAACATTCCGATGAGAAGAATCGTTTTGTGATGAATCGGCAGTGTTGTGAAAGCGTTCTTAATTTTGCTCATCCTAAGCGCTCCTTTGGCTTGCGAAGGGTGCTGTCATACTATGCGTTAGTGGTTTTATTGTAAGTTATTTTCATATTTACACATCCATTGGTCATCTGACAAGATATATTTATGCAACATTCCAGGTCATTAGAGATGCTATACATCTGTGTCAGCAACTCAAACAGAACACAAAACAGCCAGAATACCTTGAACAGATCAAGACATTCTGGCTGTTGGATCACATCATGCTAAAGCATGAAATATATCTTACGGATTAACAAAAACAGTTTTCAGCTTCGCTACATATTGCACATCAAAGCCAAGTCCTTCAGCCACCATGGCAAGAGGGACATAGGTTTTGGACTCCTTGCCTACCTTGTTCAGGAACGCAGGTGTATCCACGGTAACCGATGCTCCATTTACCTTCACAGCATTGGCACCAATCTTCACAGCAACCTTTCGGTCTCCATATGTAATGGTTGCGGTTGAAGTCTTGTTATCCCATACCGTGGTAGCACCAACAGCATTCACAATATCTTGGATCGCCACAAAGTTTTTGCCGTTACGGATAATCGGTTTGTACGGTGTATTCAAGGTTTTGCCACTCACGATAATATTCATTGGCTCACCTGTGGCAGGTGCAGTCAGTTTGGTGTAATCTCCCCAGATCGTTTTGGCAAATACTTCGGCAATGGCCGTATATCCGAATTGATTCGGGTGGAAATCACGATCTTTAATCATATGAGTCATTGTGCCTTCACCGCCAACAAACTCTTTGGCCACGTGTGCAACTTTGACATCAGTACCTTGAGCAGAGAATTGAGCTGCGATTCCATCAATCGTCTGTGTGAAGCCTTTGGATGCCTCCATCAATTTGGCATAGAGTGCCTTGCCTGCTACTTCTGGCATCGGTTGATACTGGTCGGCGATAACAATTGTAGCAGTTGGATTAATCTCATGGATCGTATTAATCGTTGCATTAACATTGTCTGTATATGTTGCGAGTAATTCTTTTACCTTCGCTTGCAGTTCCTGATCACTCAGTTTGTCTGCTGTACCGAGAAGCTCAGATACATCATTTCCCCCAATGGTAATTGCAACCAGATTGGCCTGTGCTACACTCTCCCGGATTACGGCAGTATTGGCTCCAATCTGTCCTGCTCTTGGATCAGGAAGGCTTGGTTGAATGGCTTCAGAAGTCAGCGTCTTGCCATCCTTAATTGCAGTAGTGAAGTTTTTAAGACCACTGGTTTTCAATCCGGCAATCCCGTAGTTGTCCACCTGTGTACGTCCATGCAGCAAACCTTGCTCCTGCAGACGTTCTACATAACCATAAGGCAATTCTTTCGTGTTGGGCTCATAACCTACCGTTATGGAATCTCCCAATGTGACGATGCGGAACTCCTTGGTTACGACTACTGCATCTTTCTTCGCAGTCAGTGAGGCCTCATTTGTACCCGCTGGCAATACACCGGTTTTGGTGTCAGCAGCATGTGCAGGCAATGCAGAAGAGGTGAAGAGCAGCATTCCTGCCAGCATGCTCACCGTTAAACCGGCAGCCGTATTTTCCCATATACGTTTACGCTTCATTCGGGGTAACACTCCTTTTCATGAATCTATATTTACACTAAATGTATAGTACATCGCTTGTTCCAATGACAATCGATTCGTGTTACTCTATTCTATCATTTTAAAGCAGGCGCTGTCTTCTCTGCTGGAAGCACACATGAAAGAACAGACTCCCTGATCGGGAGCCTGTTCTTGGTGAAGCACAACTATGACTGTCAGTGATTCGTTAAGATTGCGGCTTATCCGAGTTCTCAGAATTCGAATGACCCTTGTCGCTCTCTAGTTTGTTCCCGGCCGCTCGCTCCAGATATCGATCATAACGATCATCCACTTCGCGTGCCATCTTCCGGTACTTTAACGTTTCCTCGACAATCGGATCACGCTCTGTCTGGATTCGTACTTCGTATTTGGGAGGAATCAGCTGGCGTTCACGCTGATCGGTGTCGCCGGACTCTTCCATGTCCCCTTCCGTCAGCATATCACTGAGCCGTCGTTCCAGTTCTTTGGATTCATCCATTGTTTTCGCTCCTTTAATTAAAGTCATACATGCGTTACCTATACTATTGTACTTTCACTTCGTATACAGAATCATCTTCCGATCGCTGTTATCCCCAGATTTCTTTGACTCCCTTTTCCAAGGAAGAAATCAGGTGATAAAGGCGAGCACTTCGTTTCTTCAAATGCTTTCTGTCCCCTCCGTTAACGTACAATTACAGGTTATTAAAGCATCGATGGGTTGAATAAACTCACTCCAGCCCAGTAGCCTTCGCTTCCTTCAGCACATCTGTCAGTGCATCATGGATTTTGTCGTTGCTGGCAACCACATGATTCACAGACAGTTGATATGGCGTTCCGACCGTATCCGTTACCCTGCCGCCGGACTCCTCAACCAGCAGTGCACCTGCCGCTATATCCCACGGTTTCAGGCCAACTTCGGTGTAGGCGCTGAGACGTCCTGCGGCAACATACGCCAGATGAAGGGCGGCCGAGCCGCCTGCACGCAAGTTACGAACTTGCGGAGCCAGCGCTTGCACAGCTGCCATATTCAATGGCAAAGCAAAGGTTGTATCTGCCGGGAATCCAACTGCAATCAGGCTCTGAGCCAGTTCCTGTTCACCAGATACTTGCATTCGGTTGCCGTGGACGTAAGCTCCTTTACCTTTTTCCGCAACAAACAGTTCATCACGGGAAGGGTCGTATATTACGCCAACAATGACTTCACCATTATGAGCCAATGCGATGGAAACCGAATAAAAAGGGAATCCATGTACGAAGTTCGTCGTTCCATCCACCGGATCAACAATCCAGAGGAACTCTTCTTCCTCGGCCTCTTTCAGTGCTTTTGCCGAAGCTTCCGGTCCCGGTTCCACGCCTTCTTCACCCAGAATGGCATGGTGAGGGAAATGTGTGAGAATCAGGCGGCGGATCATCTGCTCCGCTCCTTTATCCACTTCGGTTACCAGATCCTGCGGTGAATATTTGGTGCCTGGTTCGGTTACCGTCCCAAGACGGCTTTTGATCCATTCGCCAGCTTTGGAAGCTGCATTAATAGCAACGGCAGTATAGCTTTTGCTTGTCACGACATAAGGTATCTTTTCCTTCTCATTCAAAGCGTTCACTCTACTTTCTATATCAATCTACGAAAAGTTGAAATACTTGTTAAAAGTATACGCCCCGCAGGTCGTAAAGTTTCTCGTTGCCCAAGCCCCTTTTGGCTCTACGGATGAATGATGACGGTAGACTCGTCCACCCACTCCACGCCCTCTTCGTGATAGAATGCCAGCTTCTGCATCAATTGCACAAGAGCCTCATCCTTACGTTTGGCCTCAATCATCACGTCTAGCCTTGGTGTGTGTGCTGCGATATGACGCAGGAAGTCGAGCAAAGGTTCTACCTCCACGCCATCCGCATGACCTCGCAGATCCTTTTCACTCTTCGGACTGGAGACATGGATTTTGGGCGGCAATGGCTGATCAGCCGGTGAATCTGCCTGGGCAAGTGGTGACTGCCAGGTCTTCAGAATATCAGGCCACAGATCCCATGGTTGTTCTCCTTCGTTGTTCACCCACTGGTGATGGATATCCAGTACCATAGGCAATCCCAGGCGCTGGCAAACGGCCAGTGTCTCGGGCGCATTGAACGTTTTGTCATCATTTTCGAGTGTCAACCGCTCCTGGATGTCCCGATCCAGCTTCAAAAAGTTCTCTTCGAAACGGAGTGCCGCCGAAGGCTTGTCCCCATATGCACCACCAATATGTATATTGTTCTTGGCAGTGGCATTCAGTTCCATGGCATCCAGCATCCGAACATGATGGCGAAGATCGCGAATCGAGTTACGCAGAACTTGCTCGCGGGGTGTACTAAGTACGGTAAAATGATCCGGATGAAAGGACACACGCATATGATTTTCCTTCACAAAATCACCAATGGCCGCAAAGTCCTGCTTCAATGCCGGGAACGGGTCCCAGTCATTCAGGTCCTCGTGGGTTGCCAGCGGAATCAATTTGGAAGAGAAACGATATACATGAATATGGCTGCCCTTGTTGTGCCTGAGCAAACGTAATGTATTGTGCAGGTTCTCGGCTGCAATCCGTTCGAGCTTGCGGATCGCCGCCTCCCTGTCATCGATTTTGTTAAAACTCGACATGGTCATGGTCCGGGAAGGCGAAGCGTTCTCAATAAGCACGGACATGGCCACGTAACCAAAGCGTACGAGCATGAATTTCTTCCTCTCTGTTAGGGCGGAGAACCCGCACGGCATATTCAGCCGTCAGGATGTACCGTCACTGTATATAACCAAGTTTTACCCTAAAAGAGTGACCATAATCGTATTCTCGCAAATCAGTCCATCCGATCCTCATTGACAGTCAACAACTATTCCTGTGCTTGCTCTCCAAAGAACATCTCATCCGCAAGGGCAGTCTGGATGCGGGATTCTTCCTCCGTCAATTTGCGGATGAGTTGCATCTCCACCTCAGTTACCTCTTGCCCCTGGAAGTTGATCTCTGCAATGGAAACCACGATCTTGACGATGGCTACAGCCACGTTATCCGGTGTGTATGCAATCACTTTCTGGCCGGTAGGAAATACCCGGAAGCCCTGTTTGACCATTTTGCCTCGACCGTATTCAAGCAGTTCGAACAGCTCCTGCTCACTCTTGAATTTGCATACAGAATTGAATTCAGTCTGAAATCCCATGCATACCCCTCCTGATTCTTATCGTCTTCGTCTACGCCTGTACGCCGTTCTCGTAATTCAGTGCCTGCTTGCGGTTATAACGTTCCAGCGCCAGCTCAATCATGCGATCCAGCAGCTCGGCATACGATACACCTGTCTCACGCCACAACAGTGGATACATACTGTACGGTGTGAAACCAGGCATGGTGTTAACTTCATTAATAAGCAATGCGCCGTCATTTTTCCGAATGAAGAAGTCTGCACGTGAAATGCCATTACCTTCAATGGCACGGAACGCCTGCAGAGCTGCCTCGCGAATGCGATCTGCGGCCTCCGGGTCCAGTGGAGCCGGAATCAGCATCTGTGATTGACCATCAATATACTTGGCTGCATAGTCATAATACTCACCGGAGGATACGATCTCGCCTGGAACGGAAGCCATTGGCTCATCATTGCCGAGGACGCTGACCTCAACTTCACGTGCTTCAACGAACTCCTCAATGACAACCTTCGTATCATACCGTAGTGCGAACTCGACAGCTGTCTTCAGCTCATCGCGGTTACGCGCTTTGGAAATGCCCACACTGGAGCCCAGATTGGCCGGTTTGATAAAACAAGGATACCCCAGCTGATCTTCGACTTGTACGATCATTTCGTGCTCTGACTGTTTCCATTGTGTCGCGTTAAAATACGTAAAGGCACATTGGTCAATGCCAGCCTGTGCGAACAGCTTTTTCATGACCACTTTGTCCATGCCGCCAGCCGAAGCAAGTACTCCTGCACCTACATATGGCATATCCGCCATCTCGAACATGCCCTGAATGGTGCCATCCTCGCCAAACGTACCATGCAACAGAGGGAACATGACGTCCAGCGCTTCCGCTCCGCCATACAAACGGCCAAACAGTGCGTTCAGCGCATCCTGCGTTCCACCCGCCGATTGCTCCAGCTTCAAATCTTCAATCTGCGCGAACGGCGCATGCATGACAGGTCCTTTTTTCCACGTCCCCTGCTTGGAGATATAAAAAGGAACCAGTTCATACTTCTCGTAATCAAATGCGTTCGTTACAGCAAACGCCGTTTGCAGCGACACCTCATGCTCGCCTGATTTTCCGCCATACACGACGCCTACTTTTAATTTATCCATACTCATGTGTACCCTCCGATTATCTGTGCCTGATGCTGTCATTTTTGCGTGCTCAGCACCCTTGTTATTCTGCTTGCATTATCTGGTCTTATTTTACACGGAACTGGATGTCTGCGTCACCGCATCCCGAAAATCTTTCGTCATCAAAACTCATCTGCAATATGAAAAAGCCGGTATACCGTCCGCTCCGTCCAAGCGTAAGAATCCCGGTAATCCCAAAATCGGTGACGGCTGCTAACCGTATGTGCGTTAACCAGCGGCATACCGCCTGCGTCAAACGCGGTTACAACAGTACTGTGCTGAAATCGTCCATCTCCATCCCAATCATAGAGAATAACATCACCTAGCATCAGCTGCTCAGGACGCTCCACTTCTGTCGCAGTCAGACCCCAGCTGCTGCCTGACAAATAACGCTCCAGACTATTGGAGACTGCCCAGCTGTAGCTCCACATTTCGGAGCCATTGACATACCCTTTATACCACCAGCCGGCTTCTCTTCTACCAGTATAGTGGATGGGTGCGCCCCCTGCAAAGAGACATTGGGACACGTAATTGGTGCAGTCCACATCAAATTCCTCAAATGCCGGATTCCCCGCATTCCACCACCGATCCGCATAGGCAACCGCCAGATCTCTGCGATATGACTGCTGCCGTGAACTTCTTCCTTGACCAAGCACCTCCCGATTCAGCAGCGGCCGATTCATCGCCTGTACAAAATCGGCTTGTTGAAACGGACGCCCTTCCCCAGCAGGGCGACGCTCCGGCACTTCTCGCTCGACCCGTCCAATGATCCATCCACCACTCTGCCGCAGAAAGGTTAACCGCTCCCGCTCGATCCGGTCCTCCCGATGGGTGATCCCGCTCTTCTCGTAGAACAGTCTGCTGTACAATTGTACATCAACCACCGCTTCTTCCTGTCCATCCATAAGCGTGCGCACAAGCTTGGCGCTGGTCTCGCTGCGAAGAGGCACGGCGCGCCGCTTACGATACCATTCGTCCAGCCTTGCCATACGCTCTCCCCGTTCCACCACGAAGTCAGGATCGGTAACGATCCGTTCGCTGGTCTGTGGACGATAGTCGATCTCACAGCGATTGTACTGGTTCACGTAAGTATATAAGGCACTCTTCCATTCCCGTTCCAAGCCTGTGTCCCCCTTTGGCATGAGTTCTGTCCGGAATATTTCACTGCGTATACAAACTCCTACTATTCATATGAGAAGGTCTTCGGTTGTATGTACACGGCACGGGAAGGAGATCCGAAATTCGGCAAATACAGGTACACGAGATATCTTATTCCTGCTCGCTTCACGAAAACGCCTTCATCGGTTCAAAAGCTTGCTTGATCAGGCAAAAAGACCTTTACGTACGGAAGTGAAAACGGTATACTTAAAACTAAAGTTATGATTATGAAATTACGTTTCATCTGATGAAACTAACGAACAAGAACACGGAACGATGAAGGCCTGTTCTTCACCTAAATGAACGTTTTCTTCATCTCACCGACACATCCCAAGGAGGTACATGTATGTCAGCAAAGAATCATTTCTCCGCCGCTCGCAGTCTTGAGGTTGGAGGCAAGTCTTACCGCTACTACAGTCTCGATGCTCTTCAGGAAAACGGCCACGGCGATCTTTCCAGGCTTCCGTTCTCCATTAAAGTGTTGCTTGAAGCAGCAATTCGTCAATTCGACGGACGTGCCATCACCGAAGAACACGTAAAACAACTGACCGGCTGGGCAGATGGCCGTGATAATAACAAGGAAATTCCATTCATCCCTGCACGTATCGTTCTGCAGGATTTCACCGGTGTACCAGTTGTCGTTGACCTCGCTGCAATGCGTGATACTGTGAAAAAGGCAGGCGGAGATCCTAAACAGATTAACCCGCTCGTACCCGTCGATCTCGTTATCGACCACTCCGTCATGGTTGATGCTTTTGGTACCAACGATGCACTGGATTACAATATCCAAGTTGAGTTTGAGCGTAATGAAGAGCGTTATCGCTTCTTGCGTTGGGCGCAAACGGCATTCAACAACTTCCGTGCCGTTCCACCATCCACAGGGATTGTTCACCAGGTTAACCTGGAGTATCTCGCTTCCGTGGCAGCAACGAAAACCGTTGACGGCGAGACCGTTGTATTCCCGGATTCCCTCGTAGGTACAGACTCCCACACCACCATGATCAACGGACTTGGCGTTGTTGGTTGGGGTGTTGGTGGAATTGAGGCCGAAGCAGGCATGCTGGGCCAACCGCTCTACTTTGTAACACCGGACGTTATCGGTTTCAAACTGACAGGCAGCCTGAGCGAAGGCGCAACAGCAACGGATCTGGCACTGACCGTTACCCAATTGCTTCGTAAAAAAGGCGTTGTTGGTAAATTCGTAGAGTTCTACGGACCAGGTCTTGCCAACATTGGTTTGGCTGACCGTGCAACAGTAGCCAATATGGCACCAGAGTACGGCGCTACCATCGGTTTCTTCCCTGTCGATAGTGAAACGTTGAACTATCTGCGCAGCACGGGTCGTCCTGACGAACAGGTTGAATTGGTTGAGGCTTACTACAAAGCGCAAGGCATGTTCCGTACTTCCAGCACCGTTGACCCTGAATTCACAGATGTGATTGAACTGGATCTCGGCTCTGTTGTACCGAGCCTTGCAGGACCAAAACGTCCTCAGGATCGCATCGAGCTGACACAAATGAAAGAAAGCTTCAATAGCATCATCCGCACACCTGTAGATAAAGGTGGTTATGGGTTGAGCGATGAGAAAATTGAACAAAAAGTGCCTCTGAAGCACCCTAACGGTTCCACCAGTGAACTGAAAGCAGGCGCTGTTGTGATCGCTGCGATCACAAGTTGTACGAACACTTCGAATCCAAGTGTTATGGTTGGAGCGGGACTGCTGGCGAAAAAAGCAGTTGAACGCGGCCTGACCAAGCCAGGATATGTGAAAAGCAGTCTGACACCAGGTTCCCTTGTAGTTACCGAGTATCTGGAAAAAGCAGGCCTGATTCCATATCTGGACCAACTCGGATTCAACGTTGCCGGCTATGGCTGTGCGACTTGCATCGGTAACTCCGGCCCGCTTCCGGACGAAGTCAGCGAAGCGATTGCTGAGAACGATATGACCGTTGCGGCTGTATTGTCCGGTAACCGTAACTTCGAAGGCCGTGTGCACGCACAAGTTAAAGCCAACTATCTGGCATCACCACCACTCGTTGTGGCATATGCACTTGCAGGTACTGTAAATATTGACTTTGAAACCGATCCAATCGGTTATGATACGAACAATGAGCCTGTATTCCTGAAAGACCTCTGGCCTAGCTCCGAGGAAATCAAGGATACCATTGCAAGTTCCCTGAACGCTCAGATGTTCCGCAACAAGTACGAAAATGTATTTACAGCCAATGAGCGTTGGAATGCAATTTCTGTACCGGAAGGCGAATTGTACGAGTGGGACCCGAATTCCACGTACATTCAGAATCCTCCATTCTTCCAGGAGCTTGGCGACAAGTTGAACGATATCGCAGATATCCGTTCTGCACGCGTCATGGCATTGCTTGCGGATTCCGTAACAACGGATCATATCTCGCCAGCTGGTAATATTGCAGTATCCAGCCCGGCTGGACTGTACCTGAAAGAACATGGCGTAGAGCGCAAAGACTTCAACTCCTACGGTTCCCGCCGTGGTAACCATGAAGTGATGATGCGTGGTACGTTTGCCAATATTCGTATTCGTAACCAGGTGGCTCCGGGCACCGAGGGCGGTATTACGAAGTACCTGCCAACAGACGAAGAAATGTCCATCTACGATGCTTCCATGAAGTATCAGGATGAAGGACAGAACCTGATCGTTATCGCAGGTAAAGAGTATGGTACAGGAAGCTCCCGTGACTGGGCGGCAAAAGGAACATTCTTGCTCGGCGTCAAAGCCGTTATCGCGGAAAGCTTCGAGCGGATCCACCGCAGTAACCTGGTGGGCATGGGCGTTATGCCATTGCAATTCCAGGAAGGTCACGGCTGGTCCAGCCTCGGTCTGAACGGACGTGAGACGTATGATATTACTGGCCTCAGCAATGATGTGAAACCAGGTCAAGAATTGAAAGTAACCGTTACTCGTGAAGACGGTACACAGTTCGAATTCCCTGTCATCGCTCGTCTGGACAGCATGGTGGACGTGGATTACTACCATAACGGCGGTATCCTGCAAACCGTATTGCGTCAAATGATGAAAAAAGCTTAATGACTTGAATCAATCATTAATATGATGAAGTTATACCAAAAAGCTCCCCATTACGTGCAATCAGCACGTGACGGGGAGCTTTTGATATATATATAAATGTCCGCTGTTGCTTAAACTTTAAATCAACGGTCTGTTAATGCCCGACATGATGTGAGGCTTGATCCAACAGTTGAATCGTGCCCATGATCAGAAACAAACACGACAGAGCAATTAACGAACCGCCGACCCATCTCGACATGATCACTCGATCCGTGATCTGTTTCTCCGAAGCATCCGTTACACTGTGTGGATAGACGAGAAAAATTAGTCCTGCGCCAATAAACAGTACAGCCATTAGAATCAACGTGATCCCTCCCTACACATGACTCTCCTTGGAATTATACTTTTTCGACGTCACGCGGGATTCTCCTCCCACCAGCACCTTTTTCAGGCCCATAGCCATGGTGAAAACAATATATCCAATCAAGCCGCCGAGCGTATTAAGCATCAGATCATCCACATCAAATATGCCCATACCCGTCAACAACTGTGTCACCTCATAGCCCAGACTGAGCAGAAGGGACAGCACGAACACCTTTATTCCAGAGAATAATTTGTTGCCCGTCAACACAGGAATGAAGATGCCCAGTGGGATAAAGGCCACTACATTTCCTGCCAGATGGATTGCGGTGCCCGGGCGATGTAACGACAGGCTGTTCCAGTCTCGTGAAATTTCCTGAAATGGCGTCAGGTTGACAATTCGTGTATGGATCAGACCCGGTTGTTCCAAGAATGCCATAAGTCGAACCTTCACGATCCCAAAGTCGACTGGACTTCCTTTGAACAGGATCAACTTCGTCAGCAGATATAAATAGATCATGAAGACGGCAATCCAAAGGATGTAATATTTGCTTTTCTTCTGGTTGTTATCATTCATGTTGTCTAGCCTCCCTTGCGTTGCCCTGTTATTTCTTTACGGTGACGATGACACCATCCATGTTATCGCCCGATATTTCAGTTTGGCCTTGCTCAGGTATGTAAACGGTCATATCTTGGGTGGCTCTATAGTAGCGAATATGATATGCCTCACCCTCTACCTCCACATTAATGTTCTCTTTCTCTTTTAGCAAATCGAGATACTCTTCCAGCACCAGATTATTCTTATACATGACAGCACTGTGCGGCAGCCCTACATATCGAAAGTGCCATGGTTCATACTGTATACCCGTGATACGCACTTTATCCTTCGGATAACGTAAAATAAATCCGTATTTCCATGCATTCTTCTCCAGCCAGGCCCCTTCTGGTGCTTCATTCATGGCAGCCAATGTGGAACCGACATCCAGGGATAACCCGAGATTGTGCTCACTGTGACCGGCAGGCAGTGCGTAGTCTTCACCCTTTTCCCGATACAGCTCGTCCTGCTTCGCAAAATCCCTGTACCCGCTGCTGACAAGAAAATACCGGACTCCCTCTTCGCCTGCTGCTTCAACCATCTTCCGAAACTCCTGCGCTACCAGTCGGGATAACATGATTTTCCGATCCATTATTCCATATCCACGAAGCAAGTCATCCTCATCGGCCACATGTACAATATCGGATCTAACCCCCTCCTCGTGAACCGGGTATTGCTTATTAACCAGTAACAGGTTGCCCTTATGTACCTGATCCTGAATATTTCCCGTGACAGATACCGTATAACCTGCAGGATTTTCACGCGTATTCTGAATCTCGATAGGCAATTCATCCTTCTGCTGAAGCCAACCCGGTGATTGTGTAACAATATATCCGATCAAAACGATACATATCAAAAAGCCCCACTTCTTCATGCTTGTTCCTCCTTTTACCTCATACATCAAGGATAGACAAAACAAGTTAAAGAAAAAGCAGGGCATTTTTTAAGTTTTTCTTAAATTTGACGTCGAACCTCATTGAAGTATGGAAAACGCACTTCAAATAACGTCCGCACCACATCACTCTGGGCCGAAATCCTACCATCATGCTGTTCCACAATATTGCGGGCGATAAATAAGCCGAGGCCTGTCCCACCCTCCTGAGGGGTTCTGGCACGATCTCCGGTGTAATACATATCGAAGATATGCGGCAATTCCTCTGGGCGAATATGTCCACCATAGTTAATCACCTGAATAATAACCTGTTCTGCATCACGATATCCGTTAATATCCACGTACATGCCGTCCTTGCCGTGCCGTGCAGCGTTAATCAGCAGATTCTCGAACACACGAGCCAGCAACTCTCCATCACCGGAGATGGTAAGGTCCGTGTCTATTTTCAACCGGGCAACCAGTTGGTTCTTTTCAAATACAGGATAGAGCTCTTCGTTCATCTGCTTCAGCAGTTCGCTAAGATCCAGCCGTGTTTTGTTTATAGGCAACATGCCATAATTCATGCGGGTAATTTCGAACAAATCATCAATGAGCTTCTCCAGACGCTGTGATTTGGTGAATGCAATCGACGTAAAATGCCGTACCTGTTCCTCCGTCAGCTGCTCATCCTTCATCAGCAGATCCAGATAGCCCAGCACAGAGGTTAACGGTGTACGCAGATCATGCGCAAGGTTTACGATAAGCTGATCTTTGCTGTTCTCGGCAAAGTCACCTCGTTCCATCGCCTCCCGCAGCTTCTGGCTTGCCATATTCACACTCTCCGCAATTGAACCCAATTCATCCTTGGACGAGATCTGAACACGATGCTGAAAGTCTCCATTCGCCAAGTGATTAATGCCTGTGGAAATCTCTTTGAAATACGTGACATAAGGTCTCGTAAACAAGTAGAAAAATAAAATCGCAAGCGGGATGAAGAGCAGCATGAAGACATATAGATCGCCAATACTTCTCATGATATTACGATATTCTGCCAGCGGATCTTCTCTTCTGACCCCTGCATAATACATCTGCAACAGCCTGTACACGATAAATGTTACGGCACCAGAAGACAGCATGCTCAGCCCGAGCAGCATAATCATCGTTGTGCGAAAGCTTCTGCGTTTAGTCATTGAACGTGTACCCCACGCCCCAGATGGTTTTGATAAACTTGTTCTTGTCCACATCTTCTCCGAGCTTCTTGCGCAGCGTCCGAATATGTACCATAACGGTATTGCCACTTTCGAAATAAGCCTCTCCCCATACCTTTTCAAAAATGCTTTCTGCGCTAAAGACCTGTTTCGGATTGCTCGCGAGCAGCACTAAAATATCAAATTCCTTCGGTGTTAACTCCAGCGGTTTACCGTAAAGCGTCACGCTATGCTGCTCCGGTACAATGACAAGTCCGCCCTTTTCCAGAATCGAGCGTTGAACCGCCGCTGTGGACTGGCTGAATTGCAATGAACGCCGCAATTGAGAATTCACGCGTGCTACAAGCTCCATCGGATTAAACGGTTTGGTCATATAATCATCGGCACCCATCACGAGCCCCGTAATTTTATCCATGTCCGAGGTTTTGGCACTCAGGAAAATGATCGGAAAATGATGCTGCTCCCGTATTTTGCGGGTCACCTCATACCCGTCCATACCTGGCATCATAATGTCCAGTACGGCCAAATCAATGGCATGTGTCTGAATCGCCTGTAGTGCTGACTGTCCGTCAGATGCCTTGACGGTATGATAGCCTTCTTTTTGTAAATGTAAAGCCACCAGATCCGCGATCTCTACTTCATCGTCCGCAATCAGAATCGTAATTCGCTTCATTGCTTATTTCACTCCTATATGGGATGCTGGGCAATATAACACCTATGAATCTAACAGATAAGTACCAGATAAACAATTGAAAGCAATGTTATATAAGTTGGACAAAAGTTTTACACAGTTCACTCCGATGACAGAATAACCTTTCAATCGCTGTTATCCCCAGATTTTTTGATTCCCTCTTCCAAAGGGGAAAATCCGGTGATAAAGGCGAAGCATATGCTTCCGATGCAGCTTTCTTTCAGAAAGCTTTTAGCTTCGCTTTTTCAGGTTTTTTCTGCCCTCTCCGTTCAAGTGTAAAAGAAATAGCTCATTTATATAAACACAAATAAAAAAAAGGAAGAGGTAGCTATGAAACTGGAGCGTTTGTTAGCCATCGTTGTACTGCTTATTAACCGGGGGCGATTACAGGCAAAAGACCTGGCCGATATGTTTGAAGTTTCCATCCGGACGATCTATCGGGATATCGACACATTGGGGCAAGCCGGAATTCCGGTCGTGACCTATCAGGGAGCAAGCGGAGGCATCGGTCTAGCGGAAGGGTATCGTCTGGATCGCAATCTGTTAACCGACAGGGATCTTGTTTCCATCGTCACCGCCCTGCGCAGTATATCCACCTCACATACAAATGCGGCACGTGAACTGTTGGTGGAAAAGCTAAGCAGTATCGTCCCGGAAGCCAAAAATGAAGATTTTCAAGCCAGCACCCACCGATTCATCGTGGATCATTCAACGTGGACGCACCCTGAAGCGCTGCAACAGAAATTAAAAGTCATCGATCAGGGAATCGATCAGCTTCAATGCATTAATTTCGCCTATTGCAGCGCCGAAGGTGCACGGACCTATCGCACGGTTGAACCACACACGCTTGTGCTGAAGAGGCACGCATGGTATCTGTATGCTTTTTGCCATGAACGAAATCAATTCCGAATGTTCAAGCTGGTTCGCATGAAAGACGTCTCTCTTACTACAGAGCACTATGAACGAAAATCCATCAACCTTCAAGACCGGCCATGGCAGCAGGAATGGAGCCGGCCAGACAACCAGATTGGGATTACCCTGAGATTCCATGCACGTATCCGTCATCTTGCGGAGGAATGGTTCGGTATTGAAAATGTATTGCCTGACGGGAGCGGGTATTATATCAGCCAGGTCGCTTTTCCAGAAGATAACTGGCTGTACGGCTTCATCCTGGGCTTCGGGGCGGATGTTGAGGTACTGGAACCCTTGCATATTCGGAATAACGTGTGCCGTATAGCCGAACAAATTGTTCAAAATTATAAAATCTCCGCTCAAACCTGACAGACAGCTGTCCAGTTCCTCCCCGTATACTTCAAATATGTTCAGGTTGAAGTTGCATATATCCCCAAGGAGGAATGAAAGATGAACGTTACGGTATGTCAAAGCTGCGGTATGCCGCTCACAACAACTGCCCAATTCGGAACGGAAGCAGATGGAAGTATAACCCGTGAGTACTGTATCTATTGTTACAAAGAGGGCATGTTCGAACAGCCCGGTATTTCACTCGAAGGCATGACGGAGATGTGCACCAGCATTCTGAAGGACGAGGGTATGGATGAGGAATCCGCTCGTTCGATGCTGCGTAACCAGCTGCCCTTTTTGAAACGCTGGCGTAATGGAGGAAATGTAGGGATCGTTCAGGACGGGTCAGCCACTGTCGCTAATGCACCTATGCATGCCGGAGCACCGTCATCTGACGTTTCTTCTGCGGTTAACGACGCTCTGCTTGCCGGGGAACCCATTCGCTATGTCACCCTTCCAGGCAAACGCCTAGCCGGACTGTCCGCTCGTACGACCAACGCAATTGAGATGAGCGGCCAAGGCAGCATCGGTGCGTTGTGGGGTCGTTATTTTGCCTCCGAACATATTCCTTCTGTTGAAGCTGCACGTTACGGCTGTTACACCGATTACGAAGATGGCATTGTCGGAGAATATACCATTTTGATCGGACATGAAGTCGGTGAGAGTGAACTGCTGCCTGAAGGATTCGATGAGCTGCAGCTACCTCCTGCTACTTATGCAGTGTTTACTTCGAGAACCGGACCGATGGTTGAAGTGGTCAGCGAAGTGTGGGAAGCGGTGTGGGCGTGGAGCCATCAGAGTGACCGCACATTTACGGGAGATTTTGAGTATTACGATGAGCGGAGTTTAGACCCGGAGCATACACAGGTGGATGTGTATATTGCGGTAAAAGAACGCAGGTAACAGAATTAATACTAACGGATGCCCCTCTTGAAAAAGGGAATTTATTGAGAGAACTTAATGAAGAATTTCGTAGCTGCCAAGAGCTCTTGGCAGTTTTTTTACATTTTATGAGTAATATACCCCGACCATAGGACCAAGTTAGTTAGCATATATCATACCTAGTCACTTGGACATATGCCTTAGAGGCGAGCACCATTGACTTTCCTAAAATTAGGTCCATTCGCATAACAACCGATACCACGCTCCCATACCCCGCCTTTCATATCAGGTTCTATATTCCTGATTTTCCCTAAAACCGTTTACATCTTCTGAATACTGGGTAAAATCACTACATCCGAGTCGGAATTACCATTCAATTCTCGCTTATTCATGTAACAAGTCATAGTACCTATATGCGTACAGGTTGAATTCATTTTATTTCGACCAACAAAACTACTGTTGAAAATACATATAAATAACCGATGCATGTCCATCATGCACGTAAGGAGGAACCAAGATGATCCGCATGCCTATTCAGCAAATGATCCCGTATCACCACCAATATCCGCGCAACACGGCGACCAATGCACCCAAAAAGGAAAATGAGAACACTCAAGGCCTATCCTTCCATGAAATTTTACAGCAAAAAATGGCGAAAAAAACCGCTTCTCCTTCCCTTAGATAAAACGGATACCTGACGATTGCCATTTCGGTTATGAACCGTCTTTCCGCAGCTTGGCGGGAGGGCGGTTATTGGCGTTGAGCAGCAAACAACTGTACAGTTCTCAGGCATGTTTCTATAATGGTTTAAATATCTAAGAGATCATCCATGACATATACGAACTGGAAAAGGGGATTTAGCATATGATCACCATCGGTTGTTTTCACGCTCACTATTCCAACATCGCTTTAATTGAAGAGACGCTTGCTGCTTATGAGGTTGAATTGGTCCATTACGTCGACCCAGGTCTGGATCGTCTTAAACATGACGCTGACTTCACCGATGTCATCATCCACGAGAAAGTAGCCCAGACCCTCCGATGGATCGCCGAGTGTCATGCCGATGCCATCCTGGTCACATGTACCCTGTTTGCGACAGTATTGGAGCAGGAAGCCACACAGATCCCTGTGCCAGTGATTGGCATAGATGATCCGCTATTGCAGGAGATGCGGCGAGTCACGGGAGATTACATCATAGCCTTCACCAACCCGGCAACCATTGAAGGAACGATGGCACGGGTGAATCAGGCATTACAGCAAGAGGATGGGAATGAGCAACTACACGTTGCCAAGATATCTCAGACGGAAGCGGTATGCATCCCTGGGACATTTGAGTTGATTATGCGTGGAGATCAGCAAGGATATGTCGAAGCGGTACGTGAAGGACTACAGCAGATTGCTGAGCAGTATCCGGGTACAATGGTAGTGGCAGCCCAACTGTCCATGGCTCCCGCAGCTGCTCAGGTTACAGCAGACACGGGCATTGCGATCCATAGTCCGCTGGCATTGCTTGCGGCGCATTTGGATAAGAATTTGGGAGTGACTCGACAATAGTAGCATCAAACAATTAACTGATACAAATTTTCGATGTACTGCTGTGATGGTCTATCTCAGATATAATCCAATTACTACCACGTTAAAGATACAGGCAGTGTAGGATTGAGTTTTGGAGCTCTAGAGGTTGGCTTCTCAGGCTCGGCTGATAATGATTCCAGAGGCACACTTAAAAATTTTAATTACTAATAAAGTCTTTGTTAGAGATATTTATGTAATATAAGGTTGAATAAAGTTAAATTCACAAAAGAGAACGATATTAAATCGTTCTCTTTTACACATTTCATTCAACAAGAGAGGTGAATAAATTAATGCGATTTTTATATATTCTTATCTTGTTCCTAGTCGGTATGGGTTCTTCCGCACTTCTACATGCTAATAATCTTAAACTATCTGATGGCGTGCTGTTTGTCATCGCAGGCATCCTATTTCGGATTTGGCGTAAGTTAGATTGAATCCAAAAGTTACGGTGAAGAAGGTTTGGCCGCATCCAAACATTAATCCGTATTTATAATTTAAAGACACAAAACCTTCATCACTTGGCTCCCTTAGGACCGTGTCCGATATTCCTCGGCCTTTTCCTGCATACCCGCTGCTACAGCCTCATTCTCGGACAATCCTTTATCCGCCGCAAAAGCACGGATATCCTGCGTAATACGCATGCTGCAGAACTTTGGTCCGCACATGGAGCAGAAATGAGCTTCTTTGGCCCCTTCTGCCGGCAGCGTCTCATCGTGGTAGGACAATGCCCGTTCCGGGTCGAGTGACAGGTTAAACTGATCCCGCCAGCGGAACTCGAAGCGCGCCTTGGACAACGCATCATCCCGGCGCTGGGCGCGTGGATGGCCTTTCGCCAGATCGGCGGCATGGGCCGCGATCTTGTAGGCAATAACCCCTTCGCGTACATCATCCTTGTTGGGAAGCCCCAGATGCTCCTTCGGCGTGACGTAACAGAGCATGGACGTACCGAACCAGCCAATCATGGCCGCCCCAATCGCGGACGTAATATGGTCGTATCCCGGTGCAATGTCGGTTGTCAGTGGCCCGAGAGTGTAAAACGGTGCCTCCTGGCATATTTCCATCTGCAAATCCACATTCTCCTTGATCTTGTGCATCGGCACATGACCCGGGCCTTCGATCATGACCTGCACATCATGCTTCCACGCGATCTGCGTTAATTCCCCAAGCGTAGCCAATTCCGCCATCTGCGCTTCGTCATTGGCATCGTAGATGCTGCCTGGACGTAGTCCATCTCCCAGTGAGAACGCCACATCATACCTTTTCATAATCTCGCAGATTTCTTCAAAATGGGTGTACAAAAAATTCTCCTGATGATGCGCCAGACACCATGCTGCCATAATGGAGCCGCCGCGGGACACAATGCCTGTCATCCGTTTGGCGGTCATGGGGATATACCGCAGCAGCACGCCTGCATGAATCGTAAAGTAGTCTACGCCCTGCTCTGCCTGCTCTATGAGCGTATCACGGTACAACTCCCAGGTCAGCGCTTCCGCTTCGCCATTCACCTTCTCCAGCGCCTGATACAGCGGCACCGTGCCAATCGGCACAGGTGAATTGCGGATAATCCATTCTCGTGTCGTATGAATGTTTTTGCCTGTGGACAGATCCATCACCGTATCCGATCCCCATCGTACCGCCCATGTCATCTTCTCGACCTCCTCCTCGATGGAGGAAGATACAGCGGAATTACCGATATTGGCATTGATCTTCACGTGAAAATGACGACCAATCAACATCGGCTCACTCTCCGGGTGATTGATGTTGGAGGGCAGGATGGCCCGCCCGCTCGCCAGCTCCTGCCGTACGAACTCCGGTTCCACCCCTTCACGGATAGCGGCATACTCCATCTCCGGTGTAATCATGCCCTGCCGTGCATAATGCATCTGCGTGACACAGCGCCCAGCCTGAGCACGCAGCGGTTGTCCCCGAAATCCAGGGTATTCCTCTGCCCCGGCTCTCCGCCCTCCAGGCTTTAATCCGTTATCCTCGGGTTGAACGGCTCTGCCCTCATACGCCTCAACGTCACCGCGTTCCATAATCCAGTGATTTCGGAGCGCAGGTAATCCCTTCCGAATATCCATCTGGAATTCGGGATCAGTCATGGGGCCGCTCGTATCGTAGACACGCAGCGGTTCGTTATGCTCCACCCCTTGGGGAGTATTCGTGTCATGAAGGGCTATCTCACGCTCGGGAACAGCAATGTCCGGTCGTGAGCCCTGAATGTAGACTTTGCGGCTGCCCGGAAAGGGCTGAACCCGTCCAGCCACTCCCGTTTCCTTTTCCACCGGTTGACCTTTATGTTTCTGTTTCATCGCTTGCTGTCCCGTTTGATTTCCTGTACTCATGTTCGCTCATCTCCTCCTCAGTGTTCGTTCGCTTGGTTTGGTTGGTAGCATCATTGGCTCGCTTACATCCCTATCCCAAATCATGCAGAGCGCAGAGAAGAAAGAGCGATCCTACAGCAGACCAGCGGAGACATTATTCATGTACAGTTCACAACAGACATGAAGTTAGCACATATCATGGATCTAAGCCAAAAAGTCTCTTTTCCAAGCCCACTTGCGCAGGTTATTGAATAAGCAGTCCATGGAGTATGTATTCTATCGCCCGTTCACTGTAATAAAAAAAGCCGGTCCCCGAAGGAACCGACTTTTATGTCCATCACCAATAATGCTCCTGGTTGCAGCTCCTTATCGGAGACCTTCAAGAGTCACATGTGGTGGTTTGTGGTCATATCGCCGATTACTTCCCTACGCTGGTATGATCCAGATCAGGTGCAAAGGGTCCGGAATCTCATGCGATCCCGTCTCAGTCCGGACAATTCGGACTCCCCCAGTAACGTTAACAAGTTGCGGCATACATAAGCCGCCGTTCATATTCAATGAAGCTGACCCCGCTGGGCCGTCCATTACAGAGTAGCGCAACCGGAACATAAAAACAACCTTTATATTCCAGATCACCAACTTCATTGGTGACAGACCTTACGTCAACATCAAGATAACATGAGCCCCATCTGCGTAGCAGCTTCCTTTAGCACAGGTGCGTATTCGTGCAAAGTCTCCTGCGATAGTCGGCTGACAGGCCCTGAGACCGAGAGAGCAGCTGCAATATTGCCTCGACGGTCCATAATCGGTACAGATACCGCGGCAGCTCCCGGCTCACGTTCCTCATAACTCGTCGCATATCCGTTATCCCGGATATCTCCCATCTGTGCCAAATACACCGCAGGATCAATAAACACCGGCCATTCCGGCCCGTTCATCAGTTCTTCGCGATCCTCGTCCGTGGCAAACGCCATCAAGACTTTGCTGGAAGCGCCCACAGATAGCGGGAGTCTAACACCGACAGGAGCGACTCGGCGTATCGCCTGATCACTTTGCACAGCCTGAATCCGTATCCGTTCACTGCCATCACGCAGGTACAGACTCACAGTCTCCCCCAATCGATCTCTCAGTCGCTCCATCGCAGGCAGCAGCAGAATCGCCGGATCATCACTTCGGGACATATGAGCCGACAGCTCCCAGATTCGGATGCCCAGTCGGTACTTCTCTGTTGCTGCATCGCGGATCACGAACCCTCGATCCTCCAGCGTAGCCATCAAACGGTGTACTGTACTTTTGTGCAAGCCGATTTGGCTGGCAATTTCGGTGAGTCCCAGATCACTGCGTGTGGTAAAACATAATAATATATCCAGCGCCCGTTCTACAGCCCGGACGGTTAACTTACGATCTTCCATGGCATAATGCCCTCCTCATGTTTCATCACATGAAACTTGGTTACATAAATTATATGAGAAACGGTCTCATCTGTAAACCAAAAAGAGCCAAAATTGAAATAAACCTAAGTATAAATTTTTCCTTTTTATAAGACTTAATCCCCTGTAATTTACACACTAAGGTAATGTTACCCATATATCTTAAGAACTATATAACAATTGCGTAACAAATGCCCTCAATCAATTGACTTTGACTATATTGGAACATACGATAAAGATATATTATCTTAAGATATCGCTCTGAAGCAGGCTCTGAAATAAACGCAATTCTCTTTTCATGTCGTTGTTATCTTCAACTGAACTTCAAAGGAGGGGCATTCATGTATCCAACATCCCAGAGCGAAGCCCCGCTGCAAACAAAAGTGTCCGATCTGCCCTCTTCGTTGTCACCGAGGCTGATTCGGTTCAAACATATTATCGTAGCGTTGCTGCTCTCCGTTGTATTTTTTCTACTGTTTTGTTTTATTGCTCTGCACGGTTATATCGCATGGGTATTATCCAATCCAACGGTAGCGCCTGTTTTCTCCAATCCGATGCAGGCCAAGAATATGAAATACGAAGACATCACGTTCCCGGCAGCAGATGGCAGCCGGACGATGCAGGGATGGTATATACCTGCTGACAATGCCGCAAGCAAAACCATTATTTTCAGTCACGGCTATGGTGCCAATCGTGAAGAAACATGGGTGCCTATGTATGACCTGGCACACTATGCCCATCAACTTGGGTTCAACGTGGTCATGTTCGATTATGGCTTCGCCTCACAGGTGAACAAAGCTGTAGCCACAGGTGGCAAAGCGGAGTCTCAGCAATTGCTGGGTGCCATCCAGTTCGCCAAGCAGCGCGGTGCGCAGGAACTGGTTGTCTGGGGTTTCTCCATGGGTGCCGGTACGGCGCTTCAAACTGGACTGATTACACAGGAAGTGGATGCGATGATTTTGGACAGTACGTTCCTGCTTGAGCCGGATACGCTGTACCACAACATTCATAACCAGATTGATCTCCCGCGTCAGCCTACACTGGAGATTATGAAGCTGTTGTTCCCTGTTCTAAATGGTACCGGATTGCAACAGATTCCGTACCAGGAAGTGAAAAAGGAAGATTATCCGTTCCCGATTTTCTTCATTCATGGCACGCAAGACGAGAAAGCACCTTACCCGATTGCAGAGCAGCTCGCTGCCAACCAGACCAATCCGTACTCGGATGTATGGATCGTCCAGGATGCGCACCATGAGTTGATCTTCCGGGAGCATCCAAAAGAATATCTGCGCCGTGTCTCCACGTTCCTGAGTCATGTAACGAAGACAAGCAGTGACGATGTGCAGAACACGAATAGTGGAGAATAACCTATCTAAATTAATTAAAATTCTGTTGATTCTTGAGCCCCTCCGGGGCTCTTTTTTTTGCAATCATAGGACAACAGGCTGGCGGAATATACTCTTGGGACGCATGAAAAGACAGTCTGCATGCAATGAATTTCATCTGAAGGAGGTTCAACATAGATGAACTGGTATGGATATGGTCACCTGCTGCCTCTGCGGATTTTGGAGGAAATACGTTTCTGGAAAGAGCAGGAGAAAGAACATACACTCGTCATTCGTGCTCTGGTTCCTGATCTGGAGCCTCCATATGTCAAGCTACTGGAAGAATGGGAAGCTACCTTTGCGAACAGTGAGCGAGTAGCGAATCAGCTTTTAAAACAACTATTGCCCGCAACCCATCCACCCGCTCCCTACATCGTTCGTTGTATCGATCAACTTGTGTCTGCAGCTCGGCAGCAATCGAGAGAGTTCATCAAACAGCTGTATGTTCTTTTGGAACAAAGTGCTGCGGTGCAAGCTGTTCCGCTTGCCAAAGTACTTATTCTGCATTTCATCCGCGAATCGGAGTATTTTCTGGGCGTATTGGATACGCTTGGCCAACCTGGCATCTTGCGAGAAACGGATTCGGAGCCGTCACTTTTTCTGGAAAATGCACTGCATACGTCAGGGTCAGGGAGCGTCCATCGCCAAGCTTCAGAAGCTTCAACTTCACCAGAGGAGAATGTAAACGCACCGGCCACTTCAGCGCAGATCCAATCCGCAACCATTCAACCGCCCTCTACCGGAACAACACATGCCACGCCCAGTTCTACAGCACCTCCCGTAAAAGAAAAGCCGGTGCCCATTGGAGGACATACCCTTCCACCCCTCCCCTATGCGTACAATGCGCTGGAGCCACATATTGATGAGCTAACGATGCGTATCCATCATGACAAACACCATCAATCCTATGTGGACGGACTAAATGTAGCAGAGAAAAAGCTGGCGGAATCGCGAAAAAAGAATAATTTTGAACTCATCAAGCATTGGGAACGCGAACTCGCCTTTAACGGGGCAGGTCACTACCTGCATACGATCTTCTGGACAATTATGAATCCTGCTGGCGGCGGTAAACCTTCCGGTATGCTCGCAGAGCAGATCAAGCGGGATTTCGGAAGTTATGAAGCGTTCAAGAATCAATTCACGGAAGCTGCAAACAAAGTGGAAGGCAGTGGCTGGGCGATGCTTGTCTGGAGCCCAAGAGCACATCGTTTGGAGATTTTGCAGGCGGAAAAACACCAGAACCTGTCCCAGTCCGATATCGTACCGCTCCTGCCCCTGGATGTGTGGGAACATGCCTACTATCTGAAGCATCAGAATGAACGTAAAAAGTATATTGAAGACTGGTGGAATGTGATCTATTGGCCAGCTGTGGCTGAGCGGTACGAAACAGCACGCAAGCTGTTGTGGCCGCCTTATTAAGTGTTGGGTTCAATCGATTAGAGAAAAAAGAGATATCTCCAGCCGAATGACTGAAAGATATCTCTTTTTGGTGTAGACAGAAAAACAAGCCTCTGTAAAAAGAGACTTGCTTATATTTTGAGAGACTTGCTATTTCAACATGCTCATGCTCATTTAAGAAGCACAGCCCTCGCACGCCACATAGTTGTCGCCAACCTGTTTGCTAATAGCGATCAGATCGCCCAGCTTGATATCTGCCTCATCTGTAAACTCCAGATCGGCAATACGAGCAACGATCAATGCAGCAGCCTCTTCCTTGCTTGTTGCCATCTGGCTGAACTCAGACTTTTCGCCTGTAGATACAACCTCATATAAGTACGTATATCTCAACGTCTCCATCCTAACACTCTCCTTCCGAAATCACATCATATCATCTCTATTACCCAATTCCAAGTCCGATTATCAAGAATTCAATCATAGCGCAGCTTCATCTGCTCAGCCGTCAGACGTACCTCTTCAGAGCCTACGCTAAGCACCTTGCCGGCTTCCGCTTGCGGATAGCGATCACGTAGAGTCCGAACCAAAGAGGCGGTATATGCTGCCGCAGAAGGGACACCTGCCAACTCCTTCAAACTTGCCATCGTGCCGGGCTGAACATCAGGATATCCTTCACTCGCCCCACCTGCCGCATGCTGATAAAATTGACGCACGTCCGCTGCCAGTTGATCTCCTTGCCCTTCCACGATGATAAAAGCAGTAATAATATACGCCTTTGCCTGTCTGCGCTGGGCAATACCACAGAATTTCATCCCGCCTACACTGACATCATAATCCCCCGGGCAAAAAGCACCCTGAACCTCACCCGTTTGCGCCTGATTCGACCATGGCGTTAGCGAGTCGGCAATAATCGAAGCCATCTCCCGGAAATCATCATGGATATTGATGGCATGTCCGGGATTTGGCAGAATCAGTGACACATTAACTACCCCTGGATTCAAAGGTACGGCTGCGCCACCGGAAGGTCGAACACAGACCGCTGTCCCTTGGCTCCTTATCCGTTCCATCGCTTCTACAGCCTGTGGCAACCTGCGGTCACGCAGACCCGCTACGAAGGCATCTGGATGTCGCCATATATGTGCAACAGGCAGATGCCCTGCCCCAACTCGCCTGCACATAACTTCTTCCCATGCAAAGGCTTCGAGTACACTACTGCCTTGTCGCTTGAGTGGTGTCTCCCAGATTTGCAGACGCAATGTAGCATGTTTATCCGCTTGTAGTTTCTTTTCCGACTGTATCGGGTGTCCTGAATGGGAAGACGCACTCATCGTTCCATTACCTCCGGCTTAACGAATTCGTATGTATACAGTATATATAGAAATGATAACGCCATATATAAATAAGCCGGTTCCCCTGGGAACACGGCTTATCATATCCTATCCTGCGGCTTCAGAAGCTCCTGCTTCCAAAACCACAAGGACCTACTCATCCGACTTGTCCATGAAATGGACGTACCGAATTTTAATCTTTTACCAGAGACAAGAACTCTGCACGTTGTGCCGGATTCTCACGGAAAGAACCACGTACTGCAGACGTTACCGTCTTGCTTCCCGGTTTCTTCACGCCGCGGGAACACATGCACAAGTGCTCGCCTTCCACCACGACCATAACGCCATGCGGCTCAACAGCTTCTGTCAGAATGTCAGCGATCTGAGAAGTAATACGTTCCTGAACCTGCAGGCGACGTGTTACCACTTCGACCAGACGAGCCATTTTGCTCAAACCGACAATCTTGCCGCTTGGTACATACCCAATGTGCACTTTACCGAAGAACGGCGCCATATGGTGCTCACACTGACTGTAGTAGACAATATCCTTGACGATGACCAGTTCTTCATGATTCTCGTCAAACGTGACACCAAGCACATCACGAGGGTCTACTTCATATCCACCAAAGATTTCTTCATACATTCGGGTCACACGTGCAGGCGTTTCAAGCAGCCCTTCACGTGTACTATCTTCTCCGATCAATTTCAGGATCTGCTCTACATGATACTCGATCTTTTCCCGATTGTCGGATACTTTTGAATTCATATAATCTTTAACGCCAGCCACTGCCGAACGCCTCCTTTCGAACCACTACTGTAAGAGATTGTTCAAAAAGTTCGCTTCTCAATACTGAAAACCCAACATTTTTGAACACGCACTTTAAGCAGTTATTCCCTGCTATTATTTTCGGCGGCCCGAACTTTTACGCGCAGGATGCTGTTGCGGCTGAGGCATTTTCGCTCCTGGCTGCTGATTCTTCATCATCTGCTGGGCACGCTGCATTTGCTTGCCATTCAGGTTGTAGCCCATTTGCTTCGCCATTTTCTGAAGCATGTCCGGATTGCTTTGCATTTTCTCGAGTTGTTTACGCAAGTAGAACACCCCGATGAAAAATCCCCCGACCAGACCAACAATCAATGTGATAATCGGTATAACAATATCCATCTCTTAGACACCTCTGTATGCATTCTAAAAAGCCTGATAACCCGTGTCACTTCATGATGTTAGACACATATGTTGCAAACCTGACACAGACCGGATTTCCTGAAAGTATCATAGCATTTCCGCACGCCTTGAGCAAACGGATTTTCCAGTTGAATCGTACACAAGCTACGTCATGACAGCTTCAATGAAAACGGTTGTATGCTGAGCCAGATCGATTTCAACCACATCCAGAGAATAACGCGTACTTCCGCGCGCCACCCTGATGACAGGTCTGCCGGGTAATCCCCGATGTTGACGCACAATGACGCCAGTCTCTTTGGTAGATAGTCGTACCGCTGTACCATTGGGATACACGGATACACTCTTGTTGAACTCAATCAGAATGTCCCGATCCAGCTTCGTGCCAGACAACGCCATCATCTCTTCACAGGCCTCATGTGGCAATAAGCTGTCCTGGGATAACCCGTTAATGAGATTATCATAGATATTAGCCACACTAACAATTCTCGCAAACAGATGGATGTCACTGCCTTTGATCCCTCTCGGCATGCCTGTACCATCTACATGCTCATGATGTTGCAGGGCTGTATGGGCAACCAACAGACTGAACTCCCGTTTGTTCTTAATCACTTCGAATCCACGCCATGTATGGTGCAGGGAAGAATTCGCAGCAGAACCACTGCCAGGAGGTTCCCCCACTTTGCCAATATCATGCAATAATGCCCCCACAGCAAGGTCCTTCAGTTGATTATAATTGAGTCCCATATTCAGTCCGATGACCGAAGACAACAAACATACATTCATCGCATGAACATACTGTGCATTGTCTTTGGTACGAATATCGGTGAGTTGCACCAGCAGTTCACGTCCGTTCAGTACATCGTTCAGCAACTTCTCTATACTGAGGGCGACCTTTCTGGGACTCCAATCTTTCCCGGAGCGAATGGATTCGAGTGTGACACTCATTTCGTTAATTATTGCCCTTTTCGTGGTTTCATCCAGAATGTCTTCTGTATCCACATCTTTGTACGCTTCATCCTGGATGTATAGCATGGTCACGCCAATACGCTTCAGCGTATTGACCATGTATACGGTGAGCTGGACTCCGGAAGACAGCAGTACCGTGCCGTTACTGGAATATACCGTCTTGCCCAGAAGCTCCCCCGCCTCCACGCTCTCCACGTTTACATACTTCATGAACGTCCCCCGCTCTTACGATTGCTGCTCCAATGCGAGCAATTGCTCCTTGGTTTGCAGACCGCCTACATAACCCACCAGGGTGCCGTCTTTACCGCTGATGCGGTGACAGGGAATAATAATCGGAATCGGATTCTTGCTAATGGCGTCCAGAACTGCACGAACAGCCTTGGGTCTGCCGATGGTTTCCGCAACCTGTTGGTGTGATGAGGCCTCTCCATAAGGTATATCGGACAGAACTTGCCATACTTGTAGCTGGAATGGTGTTCCAAGCCGATCAAGCTGCAAGTCGAACGTTCTTCTCTCCCCTGCAAAATACTGCTGGATCTGCTGTGCAGCTTCGCTGAGCTTCTCTTCATTCTTCTCATATCGATACTCGCCAATCCAGGTACGCGCCCATTGTTGCAGATGAGCTTCACGTACGTGAAAGGCGCCAAAATCGATGTGACACAGTCCTTCATCCGTAGCGCATAATGTTAATGTACCAATCGGTGTCAGTACTTCATCGTAGTAGACGGGCTTGCCATGAAGACCTGTCACTGCCGAGGGCCTCCACGCTGCGGCCTCCGGTTTGGCAGGCTGTGCAGGTTGCTCACCACCCGGTTCACTTCCGGCTTCCATTTTCAAATCCTGTTGTAACACCCGTAATGCATTGTGCTCTTCATGTTGCTCTGGCTGCTTCTCACTCACTTGCCCAGCCTGCGGCTGTTTGGGTAAGGTCTCGGACGAACGCAGTCGCTCCTCGGCCTTCTGCAGCATGCTTAGTACGTTCCCATCTTGTTCGTTAGCGGCAGCTTCCCCAATTGCTCTCATGGCGTCTTCTCCTCCAATTCTGCTTAACGCCCAGGCTGCGGTTCCCCGCAACTCGGGGCGCGGATCACGTTTTAATACTTCTGTAAGTTTGGGTACAGCACTTTTGTCTTTGAAATTGCCCAGGGCAATAACGGCGTTGCGCTGAATCGGCTTCTTGCCCCGCCAGGCGGCGGAACTCTGACCGAAACGTTCCTTGAATTCCCGGTTACCGATGTCCAGTAGCGGCAGCAGAAGCGGCTTCACAATCTCCGGATCGGGGTGAAACTCCGGATGATGATCCCAGTTCTTGCCCCGGTTCTTCGGACAGACGATCTGACACGTATCACAACCGTACAGACGATTGCCTATTTTCAGCATAAATTCTTCATCTACGAACCCTTTGGTCTGGGTTACAAAAGAAATACAACGCTGTGAATTCAACTGCCCCGGCCCTACTAGCGCTCCTGTCGGACAGGCATCGATACATTTCGTACATTCACCGCAGTCTTCGGTCACAGGTGTGTCAGGTTGAAAAGGAATATTCGTTACCAGTTCCCCGAGAAAAATCCATGATCCGAATTTGGGTGATATAATGGCACAGTTCTTGGCGCTAAAGCCAATCCCCGCACGCTGGGACACCGCACGATCTACCAGTGCTCCGGTGTCTACCATGCTTTCGATCATCGCTTCAGGTACGCGCTCCCGTATGAAATTAACCAGCTTGTCCATCGCTGTACGCAGAACCTGGTGATAATCCTGCCCCCATGCAGAACGGGCAAATATCCCCCGATAGGCTCCCGGCTCCGATTTCGGCGGATTCACCATTTTGGACGGGTATGCCACGGCGATCGCAATAAGTGAAGCGGGCTCGCCATCTTTTAAGGCGGGGTGCACCCTTTTTTCAATATCCGGCTCTTCAAAACCTGAAGCATACCCCTTATCCCGCGACTGCTCCAACAGCGACTTCAGGGAAACAAAGGGATCAGCAGAAGCAAATCCGATATCATCAATGCCCAGTCCGGGGCCAGCTGCCTTGATCTCCTGTTTTAACTTCTCCCATACGGAGGCCTGTGCTGCCCCGGTCTGTACGCTCGTCATTTCTCTTCCCTCTCTTCTTCCGACACTTATTCCGTAAATAGTGAACGCCCGCCTCACGATAAGAGGACAGGCGTTATGTTCTATATATGCCTTGCTTACTTGAATTCAAACGGAACGAGTCTATATGGTTTAACGCAAAATGCAGTCTGAAGTTGTTGTCCTGTCAGCATTTTACAATTTCTTCAATTCAGAAAACGGCCAGAAAATAAATTCAGCCTTGCCTACAATCTGGTCGGATGTAATACTGCCAAACACTCGGCTATCCTTACTTTTGCCTTCATGACGATTATCCCCCATCACGAAGAAATGATCCGGCTCCAGTGTGATTGGTCCAAAATCCGGGTCTTGTACCTCAATATCGGTGTACGTTTCCGCTTGCCGCTCGCCGTTCACATATAGATGGTGATCCCTGACCTCAATTGTATCTCCCGGAAGTCCAACGATCCGTTTCACCAGAAAATCCTTCTTCTCCACACCTTCGCTTGGATCACGAAGTACAATCACATCGGATCGGGAAGGCGTACCCAGATGATATACGATTTTGTTGACGAAAAGGCGATCTCGCTCAACCAGTGTCGGCTGCATGGACTGTCCTTTGACCATCGATAGGTTAAACACAAACAGGTTCAGCAGCATCATGATTACAAAAGCAACCACTATCGTTTTGACCCAGTCCCACAGCTCAGCTACCCAGGATTTCCCCGGTTGTTCAGGCTTTGGCGGTTCGTTACGTTCCTCGGAAGTCACATGTTCCATTGAAAGGTTATTGGAATTCAAAGGGACACCTCGTTTATGAATTAGTTGAATTAAATGTGTAAAATGGATGACCACACTCCCTTTCAGTCTACTTCATTTGGGAGAGTGAAACAATTGGTTATGAGCACCAATACCTTGGATGTCATGAATACAGCCGGGATAGGTTCAGTGGTCTAATTGAATCGGATTCACCGAAGTGCGTTCCGAGAACGAGAAAATATGAGGAATATTACGTATAGAAAGCTCATACAAATAGAAAGGCATATCCCTCACGTTCTTACACGTTAAAGAGATATGCCTAATATGAAATGAACATCTTTTTTATTTCTTTTTAAACATACGAACTAAGCTTTAGACAAAATACTAAGATTCTGGAAAGCGCTCATAATCTGATTGGCACCGTAACCCATAGCTTCATACAGAGGCATGGCTACTTTGTTGTGCTCATCACCCGCCACCCATACCTGGCTGACTTTACGCTGCTGGAACCTTTGTTCCATAGCCTCGACAAGTGTTTTGCCGACTCCACGGCGACGATAGTCTGGATGTACCGCAATACGGTAGATGCAACCCTGGTTGTGATCAATCGTACCGATCAAAGCGCCGACGAGGTCTCCCTCTTCTTCCGCAACCATGATCAGGTCAGAATCCCATGACAATTGACGGGCAAACGGGCCCATCGTGTTCTCATAACACTCTTCCGATAGTGCAACCTGGAGAAGCTCCGTCATCTGGCTTGCATCACTCAACTGAAAGGAACGAACGTGCATGTCTTAAATCTCCCTTTTCGTTAGCTTAGATGAGGTTTTTTACAAAAAGGAATTCCTTTTTACCAAAAACCCAATGTTCATATAATGACAAAAAACGAGAAAATACCGCTTCTCCGTCAATTAAACCATACTTTTCTCCATAAAACACGCATTTTCTTTTGAAAGCGCTTAATTGTAACCGTTTACATTAGAATATTAAACTTCATCGCCATTTAAACACCCAAAAACACATAAATAGTTGCATAAAGGGTAAAATATGTTTGTTATCTCTGGCCCATCATTAGATCAACGCTTCGGGGGACTTAATAAACAAAAATGTTGCTTAATTAGCTCGAATGCGGTTTAATATTAGTGGCAAGGGTATTATTACATATGTACCTGTTTTAAAAAAAACCTAAAATCTCAGGAGGTATTTCATTATGGCTTTTCAATTACCGGCACTTCCTTACGCTAACGACGCATTGGAACCACATATCGATGCACAAACGATGGAAATCCACCACGATCGCCATCACAATACTTATGTAACTAACTTGAACGCAGCTCTGGAAAGCGCTCCTGAACTGCAAGAAAAAAGCTTGGAAGATCTGATTGCTAACCTTGACAGCGTACCTGAAGGCATCCGCACAGCGGTTCGCAACAATGGTGGTGGACATGCTAACCACAGCCTGTTCTGGGAAATCATCGGACCTAATGGCGGCGGAGCTCCTACAGGCGACATCGCAGCAGCTATTGATAGCGAACTGGGTGGCTTTGATAAATTCAAAGAAGATTTCGCTAAAGCAGCTACAACTCGCTTCGGTTCCGGCTGGGCTTGGCTCGTAGTTGGCAAAGATGGCAAGTTGTCCATCACTAGCACACCTAACCAAGACAGCCCTCTCTTCGAAGGTCTGACTCCGGTTCTGGGTCTGGATGTATGGGAGCACGCATACTACCTGAAATATCAAAACAAACGCCCTGATTACATCGGTGCTTTCTGGAATGTAATCAACTGGGATGAAGTAAACAAACGTTACGCTTCTGCAAAATAAGACTGTTTGCATGCAACAGATAACATAAAAGAGAGCCTGATTCGGTCATCGTGACCGTGATCAGGCTCTCTTTTTGCTATCGCTATAGTTATCGTTAATGGATATTGCTTTCTAACGAACCAAGGACACGCTATTGCTCCATATTTCATCGTATCCGGAACCTAACGAATCTCAGAGTAGCTATTCCCCAAAGTACGGGCTTGGATGGGCACTTTTGCATTTGATTTGGCTATGATAACATCACTCAGGTTCGTTAAAATTCTTAATAGTGGTTTATCCATATATAAGACCTCTGGAGTTCGTTAGCTCCCCCATTTAATCGTTCACTTGACCATACGCACCTGCAAAATAACTGCTGATCAGCTTCAGAAATATGTTCGGGAATGCCATCTTGTCCATGTCTTCCGGACCGATCCAGCGGTAGGTCAACCCATCGCCTTTACCTGTCATGATCGGGGTGCTCAGCGCTAGGTCACTCCCATCAGATGGTGCCAACATCGCTCCATCGTTAAGCGATGTTGAGATATTCTGCACATTAGGCGTGCCTGGCTGCGATGAATGTGTTGTCTCTGACTCAGGTGACACAGCTGATGATGAGGCTGTGCCCTCCCTTGCTGCCGCCTGTGCATCGTAGGCAGCTCTGGCTTCCGCTGCGATCAGCGGAAGCTCACTGCTCTGGTCCTGCTCGGTACACTTGTACACTTGCAGGCTCCAGACAATATGGCTGAACACATGCTCCGCATGGGTAGCCAGCCCTTCCGGGCGGGCAGCGAAGCCTTCCGCCCACAGACTGCCGGCCAGCAATGCCATGGCCGGCTCATCCGCCAGCGGCGCCGCCTTCTTGCTGGCTGCGGCGGGCGCCGCGAGCACATGCGGCAGCTCCCACATACGGGCTAGCAGGCCCGTCTCTGGGCGCTGGCGCACAAGCACTTGGCCGCGATGATCACCGCGGCCCTCCACAATCGCGACCAGCCGCTGCTCTGGGCGCGGCGGCTTCGCCTTGGTCTTGACCGGCAGCGTAAGCTCTCTTCCGGCGATGCGGCCGGAACATTGCTCCATGACCGGACAAGTCAGGCAGTGCGGCGCTTTGGGCGTGCACACCAGCGCGCCAAGTTCCATCAGCGCCTGATTGAAATCACGCGCTCGCCCTTCCGGAATGAGCTCTCCTGCGAGCTCTTCCATCAACACCCGGGTGCTGCCCTTCATAATGTCCTCATCGATGAGGAAGTATCGGGACAGGACCCGCATGACATTGCCATCTACCGCAGGCTGCGGCTGGTTGAAGGCAATGCTGAGAATGGCCCCGGCCGTATAGGGGCCAACCCCTTTTAATGCGAAGACAGCCTGCTTGTCCTGAGGCATCTCGCCTTCGTGCAGCTCCATAACCTGTCTCGCGGCTGCCTGAAGATTACGTGCACGGGAGTAATAGCCGAGTCCCTCCCAATTTTTCAGGACATCCTCCTCCGGTGCTTCCGCAAGTGCCTGCACGGTCGGAAAATTTCCAATAAAACGATTGAAATACGGAATGACCGTATCTACCCGAGTCTGCTGAAGCATAATCTCGGATACCCATGTGAAATACGGATTATTGTGGCGACGCCACGGCAAATCCCGTCGGTTGATCATATACCAGTCCAGCAAATTCACGCTGAAATGTTGTTTCTGTTCCTGTAAACCCATAAGCCCTTCCTCTCCTATTGCCAAGCTAGCTACTTTTCCATCTGTTCTACAATTGCAAAGGCCGCTGCCAATTCCGTCTGATGCGTAATACTCAAATGAATGTCATATTGCTTATCGTAAGGCAGTTGCAGACGTTCCCAGGCTTGACTGGACAGCGAAGCCACAGGACGCCCTGTCCCATCTGGAAGCACTTCAATGTCAGTAAACCCCATTACACCACCGATCCCGCAGCCAAATGCCTTGGATACCGCTTCTTTTGCAGCAAATCGACCGGATACAAACTCCGTCATCCGCTTCCCTCGATGGAACGCAATCTCCCGCTCTGCTGGCGTTAATATTCGTTTGAGAAAAGCTTCAGCATGGCGACCGGACAGCAACTTCCGCATACGCCCTATCTCCAGCACATCATTGCCAATGCCATATATCATCAACGCTTCACCCGCTTAATCTTTTATACTATAAAGGTAGTTGACAAGGTTCATCTTCTCGGTACTGAAAACCGCTCTTTTTGAACATGCATTGTATAAATTATCCATTCAATCACATGATCCGTAACTATCCGAACACGTATTCTATTGTAGCAGGAGGGGCGCCCAGAAGCGAGTATCTGTCCGCATTACCATATATGCTAAAATATGAATCAGGAATCGTCTGAAATTCTAAGGAGGTCTGAATCATGCCCATAACTTTTGAATTGCCCACTGACGTAGAGGCTATCATTCGCGGGGACTTTTTCCCTGCACAACAATCCGCTCAAGGCGTCATCATTCTGTTACACGGATACAAAGGCTTCAAAGACTGGGGCATGTTCCCCTATGCAGCTTCACAACTAAGCCAGACGCATCATGTGTTGACCTTTAATTTCTCTCACAACGGTATCGGCGAATATCCGGAGCAATTCTCTGAACTCGAAAAGTTCGCAGTGAATACGTACAGCCGGGAGCTTGCCGATCTGGCCCTGGTACTGGAACATGTGGCTACACAGCCTGAATTCACCGGACTTCCTGTATACCTGGTTGGTCATAGCCGCGGTGCGGGCGTAAGTCTCGTCTATGCAATGGATCATCCCCAACAGGTGGCAGGTGTCATCTCCTGGAATGGCATAACCAATCTGGATCTCTTCACTGCGGAGCAGAAAGAAGAAATGCGTACGCATGGCCGCAGCCATGTCGTTAACGGACGTACAGGTCAGCAGATGCCACTGGACGTGTCTATACTGGAAGACTTGGACAAGCATAGCGAACGTTACGCTATTATTGACCGCCTGGCATCTTCACCTTTGCGAGTCGCACTCATTCAGGGAACAGAAGATCCCCAGCGCCTGCGGGACGGTTCTGCCGCACTTGTGCAAGCACGCCCTGATATCCCATGGCACCAGATTAATGAGGGAACCCATACCTTCAATACCGTTCATCCATTTAAAGAAACCACTCCACAGCTGGAACAAGCCCTCACCCAGACCCTGCAACAGATCAAAGACTGGAGTAACTAACTCATCTTTACCATTAGTAGAGCCGCGATTTTTCTTTTGCCCATTCCACATAACAAAAAAGAGTCACTGCCCTGAGCAGCGACTCTTTTTTGTGCATTGCCTAATATAACAAGCATGCTCATTATTCGTATTAGATACCAGGAATGGCATTGCGTTTGTGATGTGTACGCGTATAGAACGCTTCGAGGCGCTCTTGTGCAGCCGGATCAATCTGTTTGCCTTCAAGATAGTCACTGTTCGCTTCATACGAAATTCCCAGCTCATCTTCGTCCGTCTGACCTTCCCATAGCCCTGCAGATGGTGCCTTGTCCAAAATAGCCTGTGGCACCTTCAGATATGCTGCCAGTTGACGTACCTGACGTTTGTTTAGTGTGCTCAGCGGCGTGATATCGACAGCGCCATCGCCCCATTTGGTGTAGAAGCCCGTGATGGCTTCGGATGCATGGTCCGTACCTACAACGAGCAGGTTTTCTTCAAACGAAAGCGCATATTGCATTACCATGCGAGTTCTCGCCTTAACGTTACCTTTGCCTTGGTGAGTCATATGGCGTGGGCTACCCAAGGATTTGAACCCTTGCTCCACTTCCAGTGCAATTTCATTCACTGCATCTTCGATATTCGTTTCCACAACATTCTTCAGGTCGTATGCTTTTGCTACAGCATAGCTGTGGTCGATATCGGATTGCTCACCATAAGGTTGGAATACCCCCAGTGTTTTGTACTCCTGGTTGTTTTCTTGCGTAAGCTCGTCCGTTGCTTGTTTGCAAAGTGCCGTAGCCACTGCACTGTCAATACCGCCGCTGATCGCAATCAGCAAGCCCTTGGCACCCGCATTTTTCACATACGTCTTCAAAAAATCAACACGCTTGCGTACTTCCTCTTCTTCATTGATGCTTGGTTTAACCTTCAATTCAGCGATGATCTGTTGTTGCAAACTCATCGTTCACACACCCCGTTTCTAAATTAATGAAATTTGATGTCCATCTTGAAAGGTCCGAATGGTTCAATAACCTTATCTATCCAAAATGAAACGCCCCGGCATCGGTGATCCGAAGGGCGGGGCGTTCTATGGAGCGAATTAACGGCAATAACGTTCAAATGCACTTGTCAGATCAGCCGCAATTTCCTCTGCAGAACGGTCTTCCACTTGATGACGCTCGATAAAGTGAACGAGTTCTCCGTCTTTCATCAGGGCAATGGACGGTGAAGATGGCGGATACGGTGCGAAGAATTCACGTGCTTTTGCAGTTGCTTCCTTGTCCTGACCAGCAAATACAGTGTACAGGTGATCCGGTGTAATATCGTGCTGAAGTGCTTGGGACACACCTGGGCGACATTGACCTGCGGCACATCCGCACACAGAGTTAATGACAACCAGTGCTGTTCCTTTTGCATCCGGCAGGCTTGCTTCCACTTCTTCTGGAGTACGCAACTCCTGGATTCCTAGACGAGTTAACTCATCCCGCATGGGTTGAACCATATCTTTCATGTATTGATCAAATGACATCGACATTCGGTTTCACTCCTTATAAATGGTTGTTCTATGATCTCGATAGAATTTAAAGGCAAATAACTTTCCAAAACAACGTTACATTCATATCGAACATTATGGATGTAATGATGTGCTATTCCTATTATACATCCATAAGCAATGAAAGCAAGGTTCAGAAACCGCCTGCGGAAAGGCTTCTTCCATAATATTATGTCTCAATGTCTGGCAAAATATGCTGAATGACTAACGTTCAAATGCGACTTTGAAGGTGGTACCCTGGCCTTCCTCCGATTCCACAGTAATGGTTCCATTATGTCGTTCAACAATACTCAGGCACATGGACAATCCAAGTCCGGTTCCCTTGGCTTTTGTCGTATAAAAAGGTTCAAACAGCTTTTCCTTTTTCACCCTGGGTATACCCGGTCCTGTATCATGAACACACAGTTCCACCTTATCATCCACAATCCGCGTCTCCAGCGTAAGCACACCCTTCTCATTCATGGCTTCCATCCCGTTACGGGCCAGGTTCAACACCACCTGTTTGATTTCCTTTGAATTGAGATGCAGCTTCGGCACATTATGGGCCAGCATGAGTTCAATACTCTGACCACGCAGGTTCGCATCAGCCCATAACAATGGACTGAGCTCATGTATGATATCGTGCAGCTGGGATTCCTCTTTCTCGGCAATACGATTCTGGGCCAGAGACAGGAAATCATTAATGATACTGTTGGCCCTGTCCAGCTCTTCCAGAACGATCCGGTAATAGTGATCCAGGGAGTCCGGACTCTTTTCCTGCATGAGTTGAAGAAAGCCCCGCACGACCGCCATTGGATTACGCACCTCATGCGTAATGCTTGCAGCCATCTGCCCCACCAGACTGAGACGATCCACATTATCCAGTTCACTTCGCAACATCTCAAGCTCCGTGATATCCTGAATGATCAGCATGGCACCTGTAACTTCTCTCGTATTGTCTGTTGGAAAGGCATAGATCGGTACGGTTCGGGACTGAAATACGTGCGCACCGTAACGAACGGTTAATCCACTAATCTCACCATGAACAACAGCTCTGCGAATGCTTTTATCCATTTTATCCGCCTGACCTTGTTCAACAAATTGACTGGCTGGCTGTCCAATGAGATCAGGCGTGGAGGTACAAGGAAGCTGCTCTCTTGCGGTTTGCTCCATCATTTCATTGACAAACATCACCGTGCCTTGTTTATCTACGGTGGCAATGGAAAGCGGCACTGCGTTCAAAATCTGATGAAGTTTCTCCGTTTCGGCTATGTATCGATGGTGGACTTCCGAGAGATGCTGCTCCAGCCCGCGATAGTGCTTCATCCGTTCCAGCCATAGCAGACTCAGACTGCCCGTAATAATGGCTCCAGCGGTATATCCAAGTGCTGTAAGTATCATGTAGGTCGCAGAGTATGTGGATTCATTCTGGAGGGATACGATCCATAACAGACTCGTTACAACCAGTTCCATTGTAATCAGGATGATAAGGATCGCCATTTTGCGCGAAGGTGTATTAGGCTTGAATCGTTTGGCAGACAACCATACAATAGGATAGAGAAGAATGCCCGTATAAAGAAGAAATCCGTACAGATCATAGGGATGCGCAAACAGAAGATAGAAGAGAATATGTAGAATGGACACCGTTACGCCTATAGCGGACTTACAATACAAAATAACAAGTATCACAGGTACGATGCTTAATGATATGGGTACGGTTACCGGGCTTGCATAGAGCGCAAACAGCAGACACAGTAACATGCTCGCGACACTTGTCACGGCAAAACTGGTATGAAAGGTTCCGGCATGTTCCATTCTGAAAATAGCCCGCTTGGAAAGTACCAGACGGAATAAGGGAATCAGAAATACCGCCGACCCTGCCAGCAGTACTTGTAAAAGCATGTCCTTTAACGCAACCACAATGCCATCTCCTCCTCTGCCTGCACATTCCCTCATGTATTTCTGATTAAAACATAGGCGACAGTTTATTACAATATATCCCTTAAGACTGCATAATAGAACTGCTCGTAACTCCATTATATTTCAGAAAAAGCCAGGAGTAGACACATTTTACGTAAAACAGACAAATTCAATGAAAAAAGAGGGTAATAACATATGTATGATGTCATTGTAATTGGTGGTGGATCTGCGGGCCTAATGGCTTGCGTTGCCGCCGCCGAGCATGGAGCCTCCGTGCTTCTGCTGGATAAAGGAGATCAACTGGGTCGTAAACTCGGCATCTCTGGCGGAGGTCGATGCAATGTAACCAATGCCAAGGAGACGGATGAACTCATCCGGCATATTCCGGGTAATGGGCGCTTTTTATACAGTTCTTTTCAGAATCTGGACAACCAGGGAATCATGCGTTTCTTCGAGAATCTCGGAATTGCCCTGAAAGAAGAAGACAACGGCAGAATGTTCCCTGTAACCGATAAAGCGAAAACAGTTGTGGATGCGCTGGTAGGCAAAATTGTCTTCCTCGGTGTCGAGATACGTACCAAAGAACCGGTGAAGGAACTCATTCAGAATGGTCAGCAAGTACAGGGTGTTAAATTGATGTCTGGTAAAACGATTCTTGGACGTTCTGTCATTATCGCTACTGGTGGCAAATCCGTACCCCAAACCGGATCAACCGGAGACGGTTACCCCTGGGCTGAGGCTGCGGGCCACACGATTACGGAGTTGTATCCAACCGAAGTACCTATTGTGTCTGGGGAGAGTTGGATCCAATCCAAGGAACTGCAAGGTTTGTCTTTGAGGGATATCGGTTTATCTGTATTGGACGTCAAAGGAAAAACGGTCATTTCTCATCGCGGGGATATGATCTTCACGCATTTTGGAGTGTCTGGACCGGTTGCACTGCGTTGTAGCCAATTTATCCGCAAAGTGCAGATGAAGTCTGGAAACACACAGGTTATCATGAGTATTGATCTGTTCCCGGAGTTATCTGCAGGCGCATTGGAAGCACAGGTTCAACAGGTATTGGAACAAGAGTCCCGCAAGGCTGTCAAAAATATACTCAAAACATGGGTTCCAGAGCGCATGATTCCATTATTGATGAGACGCGCAGAGATCAGTGATGACCTCACTTTTCACCATTTCCCCAAAGGCATGTTGAGCAACTTGTGCGGGCTAATGAAAGCTTTTACCTTCCGTGCAGACGGAACGAGATCGCTCAAAGAAGCCTTCGTCACTGGAGGAGGAATTCACTTAAAAGAGATATACCCAAAAACTATGGAATCCAAGCTGCTGCCAGGACTATTCTTTTGCGGTGAAGTTCTGGACATTCACGGCTACACCGGAGGGTATAATATCACCGCTGCATTCTCCACCGGATATACGGCTGGCATGCATGCGGCTGGGTATAAACATGTTAATTCATAAGAAGAGGTTGTTTAATAATAGCTATTACACACTTTAATCGCATGATGAATTGCTTCACATGCCAAAAACCCCGATATCCACTATCTGTGGAATATCGGGGTTTTTGGGCATTATCCCTTTTTGAAAAGATGGAACGAACCACTTCTAGCTTGTAGTCTTTCCCTTCTCTATGCTTTGACACTGCCTGAGAATCCATCAGCCGAATCATCGTACGCTGGGTCCTCGCTATAGTTATGTCTGCCTTGCTCCGTTTGGATTTCCTGGTTACCGCTTGCATACCCCTCATTCCAGTCCTCATTCACGAGATGAGCCGGAATCGATATATTCTGAAACTGATCCAGTTCTTCCGTTTGCGAGGAAAATACGGCACTTCCTCCATGAGATTGAACAATCTCTACGGCAGACTGCGGATCTTGGCGATCTGTGGGGATATACAATTCCAGCGGGCCGGACTGATACGGCTTATATCCCAATTCCTCCAAAGTTGCCCTCGCGGCATTCAACGCTGAACCGTCTGAGAAATGCACCTGTAGTTCGCTATTATCCATCATCATCTCTTCCTCCTTGCTACAGCTAATCTCTGATCATCCATAGATGAGATTCTACTTCTATAGCATGGGCAGTTATAGCGCGTGATATGCTCTCACTTAGAAAGGAATTCCTTTAGGTACGGGTAAGCCGAACCCATCCGGCAATAGATAATACACAGAGTCCGAAGGCTACCGCACCTGCAGCGGTCAGAATACCCACGATCCAGCCGAGCCAGGCCAATCCCAGTGTGAATCCCATCAGAATTCCAATTGGGACAAACAACATCCGAACCATCATTGAGCCTGCAAGATGCAGCGCCTCCGAGTCATACGTTATGAGCTGAACATAGTCTGACGTTGCAAAAACGTCCCAGGAACGATAAAACATCACCGTCAACATGATGATTAGTAATGCACACACAATAACATTGACCGGAAAAGGTGGTAATGCAACCGCGGCGATAGATAGTCCTCCAAGCTGCATATACAATTTCATCGTAGCTGAGTTCCGGAAAAATGCCTTGAAAGCAATCTCCGCTGTCCGATTCGCGATGGACCGATGGCGTAACAGTTTACGCGGTTTGCGGAAGATAATAGAACGTGTTCGTGGAGCATTCGGCTTGCTCACCACCCGACTTAACATTAGAGCTGTAAGCTGAAGTCTGCTCCGCAGATCCTCTCGCACATCCCCTTCAAACGTTCCCTTCATCAACAGCCTCATCTGTCCAACTGTAATCAGAAGAAGCATGATCACCCCGATACCCAATATGACTTTCCACGTCTGTCCATACATCCATAATGTTGCCTGAATGGTCATGTAACCTATGCCAATGACGAGAGGAATCATCTGAATCCAGCGTCGCCATCCTGTATGTCGAACCTTCGTCATATGCAATGTTATGGCTTGGAATGAAGCGACTGCACCGAACCAGACAGCCATAAGTGCAATCTGAAGGTTCGACATCTCATAGACCCGGGACCACAGAGGGGCAGTCAGTGCTGTAATCACGATCATTTTGCCCAGATGTTGCAGACAGGCGCGGTAGAGCCCTTGCCTCATTAACGTGCGCATCCACAACGGCCTTGATTTCAAAAACAATACATCCGCTTCCTCTACAAAGATCAACACACCACCGGTAAGCATAACCACATCAATCAGCCCAGTCAGTACGGGGAGCGGTAATCCTGTCGCCCATGCAGGCAGTGGTTTGGTCCACAGACTTATGTACCACCCAATCAGATAGAGCAAACCTGGAACAAGCAGGTATACCCACACCGTCCAATCCACGACGAGTCTGAGATTTTTGATCTGTTCCCTGAAATGCTCCTTGCGTCTTCTCCTGTATAAACGAAGTGGTGTATAATGCTGGGAAGTTTCCATCCTCTCTCACCTCTCTCTATCTAAGACGTCAGTACATCGAAACAGTCAAACAAAGAGGCTTCCGGCAATCCTGCCGCTTCACGGATCTCATCCAATGATCCTTCGGCAGCAGATCTGCCTGAAGCAATCAGAATAAATCGGTCGCAGATTCGTTCAGCGGTATCCAGTACATGCGTAGACATGAGCACACCCGCGCCGCGGCGACGTTCATCATCCAGTAATTTCAGAAAATCCTTGGTTGCACGAGGGTCCAGCCCGATGAACGGCTCGTCCACGATATAGATATCCGGCGAAGACAGAAATCCGATCATTAGCATCATTTTCTGCCGCATGCCCTTCGAAAAACTGGCTGGAAGATCATTCCGGACGTGGTCCATGCCGAAACGAATCAACAGTTCCTCCGCTCTGGCGACAAAGAATTCTTCCTCCATTTCATACGCCGCTGCGGCCAGATCGAGATGTTCCCACAGGGTCATATATTCGTAAAAAACCGGTTGCTCCGGGATATAGGCATAGCGACCCTCTCCCCCAATCGTCACTTCATAGTTCGCATGTTCCAGCAGCCCAAGCAGTGTCTTAATCGTGGTACTTTTGCCCGCACCATTTGGTCCGATAATGCCTACCAGCTCTCCTCGCGCCACATTCATTCGAATATTGCGAATGGTCGATTGTCCTGGCTCGTATCCTGCCTCTGTAATATGTACGTCCAATATGGACTCCTGTATGGCTGTACTGTTATATTCCGTTCCCATATCATTCACTCCCTGTTCTGATCAGGTGTTTCATTCGTTCTTTAAGTTTATTGTAATCTACATCCGTTGAATTAAAGACTATTCACACTCGCACTCCGATGACAGAACGACTTTCGATCGTTGTTATTTCCGCAAAAAATAAAGCAATAAATCATAGTATTGTATGACTTATTGCTTACTATTATATTTCATTTTCAGTAACACAGTATGTACGAATAATCGAGACCAGTTCTTCGAATGTGTACTTGTGGTTCACCATATCGACAGTAAAGTCCTCAGCAAAAGTTTGATCCATTTTAAGATACACATTGTTATAACGCAGGAAGATTACCAGTGCGGTAAAAGCCGTTCCTTTATTGGCATTATGAAAAGGGTGATTTTGGCCCAAAGATTGAAAAATCGCAGCAGATTTTTCATATATAGATGGGTAGGCATCGTTACCAAAAGCTGATGATTGCGCTCTTATAATCGCGGATTCAAGCAGACCAGAATCTTTAACTCCAATCTGCTCTCCAGGACTGTAACGCTTAATCATAGCGACATTGATCGCAATAACCTCTTGTATGCTCAAATACCGGGTCATGCTCATCTATCCTTGAGACCTTTCAAAGTTTGATCGTATTCACCTATCACATCAGCTAATGTATCCATAAAATCATTACTGATTCCGTTAGGCAAATTGACTTTTGTAGACTTCTTAATAATAATTTCCCCGTTAGACTGATTTACCTCAATTTGAACCATGTCACCTTGTTCAAGACCAATTTGTTTGAAGGCATCCGTCATGGTTAATCCAAGACTATTACCAAATTTCGTTACTTTTCGTTCCATTTCACTCACCCTATTCATTCATTTCCCTCCTTAGTTATACTATTCAACTGTTATAACAATTATACTGAAATTCTTGTCCATTTGCATATTATTTTGAATTTTAAAAAGCATAAAAAAGAAGCAGGGGTTCCGGAGCCCCTGCTTCTTCATATTACAGTGAAAATCTCATATTAGCGATTTGTCTCCACCATAGATGTAGTTTCGCTCTCTGCATCCGCATCCACGTTCAGACCCAGATCCAGGGCACCGCGGCTTTCGCTCGCATAGCTGCTGTTCACGTTACGCTCGCTGTCTTTCACGCTGTTGTTGCGTTCAGTTTGAGCCATCGTTGCACTCTCTCCTTCAGCCTTCGCGTTCAGACCCAGATCCAAGGCGCCACGGCTTTCGCTCGCAACGTTTTTGCTCACGTTACGCTCGCTGTCTTTCACGCTGTTATTGCGTTCAGTTTGAGCCATTGTTGCACTCTCACCTTCCGCTTTGGCGTTCAGACCCAGATCCAGCGCACCGCGGCTTTCATTCATGAAGTTACTGCTCGTGTTACGCTCACGGTCGTTCACGCTGTTATTGCGTT
>NZ_JBQCJX010000009.1:28741-28853 GCF_051967555.1 Paenibacillus sp. SAF-068 | reverse complement strand
ACCGCGGCTTTCATTCATGAAGTTACTGCTCGTGTTACGCTCACGGTCGTTCACGCTGTTGTTACGTTCAGTTTGAGTCATCGTTGCACTCTCGCCTTCCGCTTTTGCGTTC
>NZ_JBQCJX010000009.1:0-28641 GCF_051967555.1 Paenibacillus sp. SAF-068 | reverse complement strand
AGACCCAGATCCAGTACTCCGCGGCTTTCGCTCGCATAGTTGCTGTTCACGTTACGCTCGCTGTCTTTCACGCTGTTCTTGCGTTCAGATTGAGCCATTGTTGCACTCTCGCCTTCCGCTTTTGCGTTCAGACCCAGATCCAGTACTCCGCGGCTTTCGCTCGCATAGTTGCTGTTCACGTTACGCTCGCTGTCTTTCACGCTGTTATTGCGTTCAGTTTGAGTCATTGTTGCACTCTCACCTTCCGCATTCAGGTTCAGACCCAGATCCAGCGCACCACGGCTTTCATTCGTGAAGTTACTGCTCGTGTTACGCTCACGGTCATTCACGCTGTTATTGCGTTCAGTTTGAGTCATTGTTGCGCTCTCACCTTCCGCTTTGGCGTTCAGACCCAAATCCAGCGCACCGCGGCTTTCATTCATGAAGTTACTGCTCGTGTTACGCTCACGGTCGTTCACGCTGTTATTGCGTTCAGTTTGAGTCATTGTTGCGCTCTCACCTTCCGCATTCAGGTTCAGACCCAGATCCAGCGCACCACGACTTTCGCTCGCGAAGCTGCTGTTTACATTCCGATCATCGCCGCCTCGTGAATAGTCGCTCATCGTTGTACCTTCTCCCGACACATTGGCATTAAGACCAAGGCCCAGCTTGCTAGAACTGCTACGCTCAGCAGTGTAGTCGGAAGAATGATCATTGTATCGGTTCGTGCTCTCTGAGGATAAGCCGGCATTGAGTCCAAGATCCAAATTCAATGCTCCGCTTGCACTGGATGAACCGCCATAGCTACCATGGTTACCGTAACCTGTGTCACGGTGTCCTGACAGAAGAGATCCCAACTCCAGACGCAAACCTGCATTCAGATCCAGATTGCCACTGCTGTTATTGCTATAGCTATCTGCGTAAGTTGCCTGCGAAGCTCCAAGCAATCCAGCCACCAACGTACCCGACAATACCGACAATTTTACCCAACGATTCACTTTTTTCATGATTATATACACTCCTTCTCAATTTTGGTTGAATTAACGCCATTGTTACTGAGAGAAAGAGGTATATTGCGGCGGCCGCCCCAGCGGTGCCTGTGACCATTGACTGAACCCATCCAATCGTTCCAACCAGAAAGCAAAACCGTAATCCGGCGTAACCAGACCTATTGTTGCTCCCGGAAGTGCAGCAGCTGGTGAGGTTGCTCCACCTCCAGTTACACCGGATGAACCGGAGCTTGTCCCTGCGGAAGCATTAGCTGCTCCGGGAGAAGTTGCCGCTACAGACCAACTTGTTGGTCGTTCTGTTCGAGGTTGCAATGGAGATACTGCATCAGCATCATCTTGTTTCAGATTGACTTCCTCGTTACTCTGCACTTGTTCAGTGACTGATGGTTTAGCAGATGGCTCATCTACGAGGAATAGCTCGTTATCAGGCAATCCTGCATTAACATCCGAATCCGAACTCAAATCGATTCCTTCCACAGGCAATGCCTGCGGGACAACAGGTTGTCCTGGACGTATTTCCGGTTCCGGGGTGACTTCAATCACTTTGCCCGTAACCTGTACTGCGTCCCGTCCTTCCTCGTTGTTCTGAGATGAAACAGGATCTGCGAGTGCACTCGTATTGGAAGTTTCACCATTTGGTGTTTTGACAACCGCCGGTTGTTCCGGAGTGACTACTGGCCGGTCCGGCTTCACACTTGGAATCTCCACCTTTTCCTGATCAGGATTGAGTTCAGCGGCTACGTCTACAACTGGAACTTCTGCTTTCACAGATGGCAGCTGGACATTTCCCTTACTCAGATCCACACGGGAGGAAGAGATATTGACGGAAGTAACCTCAGGCACATCCACCTTCACGGAAGGCAATTCAAGCTTGCCCTGCCGAAGGTCTGTTTTCACAGCAGACGTCTCTGCCTTGATGACCTCGGGTACCTCTGCGGTAACGCCCGGCAAGGAAGTCTTCCCTCCGTTCAGGTTCACCTGACTGCTTGATACATCGGCTTTGACCACCGGTGTATCCGCCTGTACAGACGGCAGTTCGACGGTTCCCTTCTTCGCATCAATCCCAATCTCTGATGTTCCGGCCGATCCAAGCGGTGTATCTACTTTCAGCTCAGATACACTCAGCTTACCTGTGGATTCATTCGCTTTGATCGACGGAACTTCAACATCCAATAATGGTGTGGAAACCGATACCGACGGAGTCAGGTTCAACCCGCCATCCGAATCGCGTGAAAACAGATTTAGTGAGATTCCGCTGGACGGTTTTTCAGAAGATATCTGAGCATCATCCGCATACACATGCGAAGATCCAAACCCCAGCATCAAGGTCCCGGCAAGTATTGCCAGTGGTATGCTTCCAAGACGTACTATGGCTTTTGGTAACTTTACATTCAAGTTGCTTCACCCCCTTTCCGCTACTACGTTGGTGGGACAAGGCATATGAGTTTTCCCCTAAGAATAATTAGAATACAGGGATTTCTGCCTGTTCCTCATTACACGTGAAGGCGTTTACTCAAACGCTTTTTTATCAAAAACTTAAATTTGAAGTACATTCAGACCTCATTTCAACTGTTCTAACCTAAGTAGGTCCGGCATGTTTCTAGTCGCCTGCAATCATGGTCTCGGGTGCAATGGAGCCATTCAGATCGGCCTTTTCCCCCTTGCGTTTTATCAAATAAATCAATCCAAGCAGGGTCAGCAGAATGCCTGAACATACAAAAGCCGGCACTACACCGAATGAGGTGACCATGAATCCACCCACCACCGGGCCCATAATATTACTGGCTGTCATCACACTGCCTACCGTTCCAAAGACCCTGCCTGTCATTGCCTCGGGTGTCTGTTCCTGCAACAGGATCTGAAAGGGTACAATCGCAAACCCAATTCCGACACCAGCCAGAGCAAAGAGGGATACTAACAGCAGATTGGCACCCAGTCCGGCATGTGGCCAAATTCCCACAATAGCTCCGGCTCCGCCGATAACCAGACCCATGAGTATGGTACCAAGCCCCATTTTCAAAACATGTCCTGCATGCTTCCACTTCCGCACACTCATCGCTGCAATTAATGTACCTACACCACTGGCCGCGACGCACCATCCCAGCAGATCACTTGAAATTCCGGGAAGCTGTCTGAATAACACCACCGTCTGTGAATCGGCAAATTGCAGAAAAAGTATGGCTGAAGCAAGCAAAATCAGAGACGTTCCTACATAAGGGAAAGATGCGAGCATACGGATGCCCTCCTGTGTATCCTTCCAAAAAGAGTTTTTGGGGCGGTTACGAAGGCGCTCTTCTGTCTCTTCCTCTACCTCTGTTACGTTATGAATTGCAGATTGGATCACCCGGGTTCCCGGAATCCACAATAAAATGATGCCGGAGATTAGAAAAGACGCTGAATCGAGGACAAAACACCAGGTGATGCCAAAAGCAGCTACCAGTAGGCCACCCAGCGCTGGACCGATAATTTTGGACATCTGTTCAATGATTGAGCTGATGGATACAGCATGCGCAAGCTGCTCCTGAGGTACAATTTCTTTCAGCTTTCCGTTTTTGGCAGGAGAGAAAATGACATCGAACAGAGATTTGAGGACAAGCAATATGTAGACGTGCCAGATCTGATCAGCAAAAATCAACGCACCCACGATGAGGATCCGTGCACCATCAGCTATAATCATCAGCCATTTTCGGTTCAGGCGATCTGCAAGCGTGCCTGCGAATGGTCCTGTCAACAGAATGGGTAGTGCGGCCGATAGTGTGACAAATGTGATCTCCCATGGCGTTGCATTCCAGCGGATACCCACAAGGGTCAGGATTGCGAGCAGATGCAACCAATCCCCCAGATTGGAGATGGCCTGTGCCACCATCAATGTTACAAAAGATCGGTTATTCTTCAGCGGTCGCTGTCCTTCAAACGATAAATCACTCGTCATGCTTCTTCTCCTCCAATACCTTCCAAATTCATGAGATGAACTCATTATAAGAGAGCAAGGCTTGACTCAACCTCCTGCCAGAGGCGGAGAAGAAGCGACATCTGAAGGATGATTTCCTCCAAGATGAATGATCAAATTTTAAATGCTAAAAATGCAGATCTTGTGACATATCGCATGTTTTTCGTAGAAATAGAAGTTTACAATTAAACCATGGCGACAACCTGAATTGTCAAACCTAACAACCCAACTCATATAAGTTGAAATTATCTTTTACATGAACAGCATAACGAAGAGGACAGAAATAACCTGAAAAAGCGAAGCTAAAAGCTTTCTGAAAGAAAGCTGCATCGGAAGCATATGCTTCACCTTTATCACCGGATTTTACCTTTGAAGAATATTTCGAAAAATCTGAGGATAACAGTGATTGGAAGGTTGTTCTGTCCTCGTAGTGGTAGGTTGTAACTTTATCATTTCAACTTATACAACTAATCTGAAAAGGCGGGATCAGCATGCTGGAATTAGAAGAAATCGGAACCGAACGTTCACTTCATCTGTACCGCACCTTGGCCCAGACATTCAAGAGCGTGAATGAACACGCTGTATCCGGAAGCAAAGTGCATGGCTTCAACCCCACCGCATACGGGGTGCTCGAAGTGTTATATATGAAAGGAGCACAGCCGATTCAACAGGTTGGCGCACAACTTCTGCTGCAAAGTGGTAATGTGACCTATGTGATTGATAAGCTGGAGCAAAAAGGATTGTTACACCGCAAACATTGTCCGCAAGACAGACGTATCATCTTTGTGGAACTGACTGAAGAAGGACAGCGTACGATGGATGAAATCTATCCAGGCTATGCGTTAAAGATCGATCGGGCTGTCAGTGGACTCAGTGAGGAAGACAAGGAATTGCTGTCGGAACTCTTGGGAAGACTCGCACATTCTGCAGACCGTCTATCAGCCAACGGCTAGTTCACTACACACGTACCATCAACAAAAATAACCGGATTTGCCTGACATCGGCGAATCCGGTTTTTCGTATACTTCACTTTTTATTTTGAGGCTTGTGGCTTCGGTGGAGCATCTGCATCTTCAGGTACAATTAAACGCTTGCGTAGAGCTAGCGTCGTTACCCATGAGACCAATGCAATGACAAACATAATGACAAACAGGGAATGTAAACTTCCTTCCAGCACGCTCCTCAGTAGCGCCCACTTGTCATCCGATAGCGCTGCATCCGTATGCGGTGCGAGCAGTTCGTTCAGATCACTCTCCGATATTCCGGCCTCCGCCAGATTTTGCTCGCTCGATAACGTGGAGATTCGATAATTCAACCATGTCCCAAAAGCCGCTGCACCAATCGTCTGTCCCAATGTACGCATGAACGTATGCAGTGCGGTAGACGAACCACGTTCCTTATATCCTACGGAAGACTGCGAAATAATGGTGAATATCGTAAACGCAAATCCGAAGCCAAGACCATAGATAAAGGTCAATATAAATAACACAGCCTGCGGGGATGTACCACCCACCAGAAAGAGTCCACCCGAACCGATTGCAATTCCGGTTAAACCAATCAATGCAGTCAACCGTGATCCAATTTTCATCAACAGGCGACCTGCGAGCACACTACCAATGAGCCAACCTACTGACATCGGTGCGAGTAGCAACCCGGATTCTGTCGCATTTCCTCCCCGAACCCCCTGCACCCAGAGCGGTAAATAACTGGTCAGGCCGATCATCAGGGTACTGGTTAACAGCCCGGCGATATTCGCCACACGGATGTCCCGAATTCGGAACAGATGTAGTGGAACCATTGGAGCCTGAGCTCTTTTTTCCACCACAAAAAATAAAATAATAAACAGGGCGGCAACCACACTCAGTCCTATAATCAACGGAGAACTCCAGGCATAATACTGCCCACCCGCCGACAGGACAAACAACAATGCGGTAATGCCCACCGTGAAGGTCAGCGCACCGACATAGTCTATCTTGGCTGTACGTGGAGAAATGTCTTCCTTCAGATAACGAAATACAAACCACATCGCGAGCAGACCAAACGGCACATTGAAACCAAAGATCCACTGCCAGCCAAGGTTGTCTACAAAATAACCACCAAGCAGCGGTCCCGCAAGAGAGGAAATCCCCCACACGGAGCTGATCCAGCCCTGGATTTTGCCACGTTCTTCAATGGAGTAGATGTCCCCAATAATCGTAAATGTAACAGGAACTACCGCACCCGCACCAATCCCCTGAATAGCACGGAAAATAATCAATTGCTCCATATTATGTGACAGACAGCATAAGAGTGAACCCAGTAAAAATAAGGCACAGCCAATCAGAAATACAGGTTTTCGTCCATACAAGTCACTGATTTTACCGAAAATGGGCGTACTCACCGCCATCGTCAACAGGTATGCGGTGAAAATCCAGCTCAGCAGCTGCACACTCCCCAGCTCACTGACAATGGTCGGCCCAGCCGGACCAATGACGGTGCCTTCAATCGCTGACAGAAATGTCGCGAGTAACAGCCCCGTCAAGATGAAACTGCGCTTCAAACCTCCAGTTGCATTCACACAAACCCTTCTCTCTTCGTTTCTCTATATAATTGGTATGTTAATTTACACATCTACTACGAATCAGAACAAGCTTCCTATCGCTGTTATCCCCAGATTTTTCTATTCCTCTCTATAAGAGAAATCCGGTGATAGCGTATGCTTCCGATGTAGCTTTCTTTCAGAAAGCTTTAATGGCGAATGCTTCGCTTCTCCAGCTTTGTTCTGTTTCTTCGTTTACGTGTAAATAAAAAACAAATATATACTGTCTCTTTACTTGCCTTTCTTACGAAGAAACTCATCATACAACATTGAATACATCACCATATCCTTGTATCCGGTGGATGTATGTTGCACCTGACGCAGCAGCCCTTCTCGTGTGAAGCCGCGGTTCGTCAGGAACTCGCCGGAAGCCACATTACGCGGATCAACCAGTGCTTCAATCCGATTAAGTCCCATGGTCTCATATCCGAATGGCAACAATGCCGAGAAAGCCTCTGTCATATAACCGTGGCGCCAGTGGTCACGTCCCAGCTCATAACCAATCTCCCCCCGGAATGCGCCTTCAAGCTGCCATGTGTTAAATCCACAGCTTCCGATGAGCCTTCCTGTTTCTTTGAGTTCGATCCCCCAGCGGATTGCGTCCTCTTCTCCTGCCATTTGGTTAAGCAGTCCAATCATGTCCGCTGCTTCGCTTGTCCCAATCATGGGTGCAAGATTCATGTAACGGGTCACCTCGCGATCTGACCAGCATGCGAACATCTGGGCCGCATCCCGGCGACGCATTTTACGCAGACGAAGCCGCCCAGTCTCCATTTCGGGAATTCTTCCTTTGCATTTATACATATAAGACACTCCGATCCGATCTATCTCCGCAGACCATAAGATTCACTAGTCATCTAATCATAACCTGCGCCGAATGGCAACTGTTCAGTCATGGACAAACGTCAAAAAACCGGGCAAATGTCGCTCCCGGTCTTGTTGTCCGTATGGATCCATTCCAGTTTGAATGAATCACGTCATCGTGCTTGTCCGAATGAATGTCAGGCTTTGGACGTTTTCTTACCCTTCGCCAGCAATTCATCGCTAACCCGGCCAAGTACGGCGGTAATTTCCTTGAATTCTTCAATACCAGTCCCGGTTAGGCTCCATTGGTCCCCGTGGGCGGTCAGGAAGTTCTCCTGTGTCAGGTGTTCAAGCTCCTGCTTGATCTCCCGCTCTCCAACGCGATATCCCCGTTCTTCCAATAGGGGCAGTGCCTCGCTAACGTTCAGATCCTGATTTTGGGCAAAATATAGTAGATGAATCCGTACAAAAAGATTCTGTACCTCTGCATGCATAAGCCAAGCTCCTTCCCGGGTTGTAGCCCTCCGTGGTTGCTAAGTAATTACCCCACGTGAGAAGCTGAGAAACAGGAGGATTCTTCTGGTATTCCCTTGCCTTTCCGAAATCCTCCGCTTGACTAACCGCATCCTCTGCACTATCTTGAAAATAAGTACCATTTTGCTCGGGAGGGTGATTTATCATGTTTCAAGCTGTTTCCTATGAAGGAACACGAAGTGAGCAGCACACCGCCGTCCTGGGACAGTTAAGTGCTCTGATCCGCGATGAACCTAGTGCGATTGCCAATCTGGCGAACGCTGCTGCGCTGCTCAATGTATTTATGACCGACACCAATTGGGTCGGCTTCTATCTGTATGATGGAAAAGAACTGGTCCTCGGGCCATTCCAAGGACTGCCTGCCTGTATCCGAATTCCACTGGGACGTGGTGTATGCGGCACATCTGCTGCGGAAAAGCGTACCCTGGTCGTTGACGATGTTCATGCCTTCCCAGGCCATATCGCCTGTGATGCAGCATCGAACAGCGAGATTGTCGTACCTATTATCAAAAACGGCGAACTATACGGCGTGCTGGATATCGACAGCCCGATCAAAAACCGTTTTGACGACGAAGACCGCGTCTTCCTGGAGAAAGCCGTAAGTTTGCTCACAGAGCAATTGGAAGGAACCGTATCCCTTTAGGAAATGATGAATAAGGTGATCGTAGACCTCATCACACACGATGTTGAAGAACCCGTAATAACAAAGAGCGCAGTCCTCCTTAGAGGTCTGCGCTCTTTGTTATCCATTATGATTCACACCCATGTTCTTGCTCGCCCATGTTACTTTATGCATCTAGGATAAATCGTGTTCCGCTTTAATCATCATCCCATCCCGCAGGAATTCAGCCAGCCTCGGGTGGTATCCATCATACATCTGACGGAAATTTTTATGCTCTACATAGAGATTGGCCAAATCCCGATAGATCTCAGCAGTGGGTGTATAATACCCTTTGATCCATTCAAGATGCCTGCCAATAATCCGTTGTACTTTCGCACTACCGGGTTCCAATCCATCCTCAATGGCCTGTTGCAAGTCAAGATGAACCTGATCAATTTTCGCCTGGGAATCCAGATAATCTTCTTTCGATTTTATCTCCTGGCTTGAATTCTGAACGCCCTTTTTCTGCATTCGCTTCACATCATTACTGACTCCAGGGTTAGAACCCGATTCATTCAGCAACTGGTGACGTCCCTTATCTACAAAGCCACTATACAACTCATGTTCATCAAGTTCCTGTTCACCTTGCAAATAAGAGATCGTTTTGTCCAGTGTCTGAATCAATCCATGCAGACGGAGTGCCTTCTCCAGAATCTCAATCCGATGTTGCTTCATGATGCTTATCACATCTTGAGGGTCATCCTTTAGCATAGGGGCAATCTCATTCTCCTCCATGCCCACTTCCTTACAGAAAAGGATTTGCTGGAGTCTCAGTAATTCCTGCTTTTCATAATAGATATCCTCAGCCAAATCCCCAAAGGCCGGATTCAGAAGACCTGTCTGTGCATACTGGCTCAGTTTGTTCAGACTTACACCTGACATGCCCGATACGTCAACCATGGAATATGCCATTTGAATACACCTCCTGCCTGCCCTGCAACCCTAAAGTTCAGGCTTATTTCATACTGCATTTTATTTGAATAATGAGAGATTATAAGACTTTCGGCAGTGCTGTACCGCTTCATTCCACTCGTGCTCTGGATGGGTACATCATGCTTCGGTGCTATGAGCGGCGTTTGGTCAGTGATGTTGCGGTATGTTAAGTATGTTATACCCGTCTCATCAGATGTGAACCCGCAGTCAGTGAAGATTCCGTATGTATTTTTAAAACTTTTTCGTTGATCTCCATCTAAAAAAACCTGTGCCATTATTCTGGCACAGGCGCTTCTGGTTATGTTTGTATTAGCATACAGTTATTGAGCAAAAGAATGGAACCGAATCACCCTTTGTTAAACATGACAAACTTCAATTCCGTCATTTCTTCTACGGCATATTTTACACCTTCACGTCCAATCCCACTTTGTTTCACCCCGCCATAAGGCATGTGATCAACTCGGAACGTCGGAATATCATTAATCATAACTCCACCTGCCTCGATCTGGTCGACAGCATGGAGGGCTGTATGGATATCGTTTGTAAATACGCCTGCCTGAAGTCCGTATATCGAATCATTCACATGTTCAATACCCTCTTCAACGGAATCCACGGTATTGATAACTACGATGGGTGCAAACACTTCCTGACAGGATACCTTGGCATCACGCGGAACGTTAACCAGCACCGTTGGTCGCAGGACGCCTCCTTCAGCTTGACCGCCTGCTGCCAATTCAGCCCCAGCCTGTTTGGCTTCTTCAATCCAGTCGAGTGTACGCTGTACATCCTTGGATGTAATCAGCGCAGAGACCACCGTATCCGGGCTCAGCGGGTCTCCAACCACCACTTGTTTGGCTGCTTCAGCGAAACGCCGGATGAATTCTTCCGAGATATCACGATGAACGTAAATGCGCTGTAAGGAGATACATACCTGTCCCTGATACGTAAAAGCACCCGTCACACAACGAGGAATCACTTTGTCCAGATCTGCGTCCTTATCCACGATCACCGCTGCATTCGACCCAAGTTCCAATGTCACGCGTTTAAGTCCTGCTTTGCTGCGAATGCTCGTACCTACTGCTGGACTGCCTGTAAATGTAATGTGGGCAACACGGGGGTGCTCCACAAGCACGTCACCAATGGTTTTGCCGTCACCACTCACCACGTTCAGTGCACCATCCGGCAATCCGGCTTCCTGGAGCAGATTAGCGATGTAATAGGAGGACAGGGGTGTCTGCTCCGCAGGTTTGAGAACAATGGTATTGCCTGCTGCCAATGCCGGGCCTACCTTATGGGCTACCAGATTCATTGGAAAATTGAACGGCGTAATCGCACCGATGACGCCTAAAGGTTGCCGCATTGTATAGCCGATACGTCCTTCTCCACCTTTGGCTGCATCCATCGGAACCGTCTCACCGGTCAGCCGCTTCGCTTCTTCAGCGGCAAAACGATACGTTTCCACCGTACGGTCAACCTCAGCCAGTGCTGCGGTAATCGGCTTCGCTGCTTCAAGCGCAATGATTCGCGCTGCTTCTTCCTTGCGTTCTTCAAGCATGGAGGACAACTTGTACAGGATATCTGCACGCTGATGTGCAGGCATCTGGCGCATTGCCTTCCCGGCTTGAACCGCAGCTGCAACAGCAGCCTCCGCTTCCTCGGCTGAAGCCGACGAGACTTCTGCCAGCGTTTCCCCGGAGTACGGTGCTTGAAGGGCTTTATAATCTACGGATTCGGTCGGATTGCCACCGATAAACAAATGTTGTTTTTTCATATGCTGCATCCTCCATCCAATCATAACTATAATAAAATGACGATATACTACCTTTTCTATTTATACACTATTTCCGTGCCGTCCACCCACTACGGTATTCGGCAATCATGGCTTGTAACGTACCTGATAAGACATTGTTGCGACCTTAAGCCGCAGCGATACAAAGGATTCTAGCGCCTACTTCACCGTCAGGACGGGGCACTGTGCATGTTTTAACACGCCATGGCTGACACTGCCCATGATCATCTCTGCGAGCACGCCTTTCCCGCCTGTACCCATCACGATCATTCCACAATCTCGTTCACGCGCCACACGGCAGATCTCATGAACAGGATCACCCGCAATTAGCAGTGTTTCATATACAACATCGCGTCCAGACAACTGTCTGTTCACCGGTTCGATAATATGCTGCCCTTCTTCGGAAATCCGAGCCTCCAGATCAATACCCAAGGCAGGTTCATTCATAGAAATGGCAGGATTGACATGCACGATCAACAGACTTGCGGGTTGTTTCATATCCTCAGCAAGAGTCAGTGCTTGCTCCAAAGCCTGATGCGCATGATCCGAACCATCAACAGCAACCAATATACGTTTAAGCATTGCAATTCCTCCTCTGAATTAATGCGATGTAATGGCGGAATCAATATCCCGCAGGTGACGGCGGCGTACCAGCAGTACCACGACACCGATCAGAACCATGAGTGCGCCGAAATAAAACGGCGTTTCCGGCAGGAACCATTCAGATAACTTACCTGCAAGCCATGGCGCAAGTGCACCACCCAGGAAACGAACGAAGCTGTATGCAGCAGAAGCAACCGAACGCTCCACAGGTGCAGCTTCCATAACCGCTGTTGTAATCAATGTGTTGTTAATCCCAAGGAAAATCCCTGCCACAATGACTGCCACAATCACGGTAGTTGGTGAACCCATTACTGTACCAATTGCCATAATAACCAGATCAATCGCGAACAAGGTCAGCATGACACTCATGGAAGGAACCGATCCGAATTTGCGTTGTAATCTTGGTGCCACAAATACCGACGTAATTGCCAGCATCAATCCCCAACCAAAGAATACATATCCCAAGCCATGCTCATCCAGATTCATCACATAAGGTGAATAAGCCATCAAAGTAAAGAAACCAAAGTTATAAAGGAAGGCGGTAATCGCCAATGTTTTCAGTGAAGGATAACTTAATGCTTTGAACGGATCGGACAAAGAACTGCGTGTTTTCGGTTTGGCCATTTTGGGCAGCATAAATGTAATGCTGATAAATGCAATTGCCATCAGAACAGCTACCCCATAGAACGGGCCACGCCAAGAGATGGAACCCAGCTCACCACCAAGCAGCGGACCCACCGCAATTCCAAGACCAAGTGCTGCTTCGTACAAAATAATGGCCTTGGCTGTCCCCGACGTGGACAGTCCCACAATGGCAGATAACGCCGTTGCGATGAACAAGGCATTCCCCAGTCCCCAACCGCCACGGTAACCGACCAGTGCGCCTACCGTGTCTGAGGTACCGCCTAGGAACGAGAAGATAATAATCAGCAATATGCCGCTAAGCAGCGTCCATTTCACACCGATGCGGCTGGATACGACACCCGTAATCAGCATCGCTACCCCGGTTACAGCATTATAGCTGGTAAACAGCAGCGACACCTGGCTTTTGGAAGCATGCAGCTGATCTGCAATTGCCGGCAGGATCGGGTCAACCAGACCCAGACCCATAAAGGATATGATACATGCAAAAGCGACCGCCCATACCGCTCTCGGTTGAGACAGCAAGCCCCCACGGGATGACGGCAATTCGTCCGGTAATGATGGCTCTCTTTTCATACGTAATTCCTCCTGTGAATGATTTATGTGGTGAAACTTTTGATTTGAAAATGATATGAAAACAATGAAAAACCTCTATACATTTTCATAAGTAGAGGTAACAAAACGGCACAAATGACACCGGAACATCCGGTGTTTGTACGGGATCGCCACAGGTTCTGTAGTGCTCACTCCATGTAGCGATTACATGTATACAGTTTTGTTTATTAAATCTTAGATGCTAATACGTTTAGCCGTCTTCATCACTCTGCCGATCATGTGCCTGTAACTTCTGAATACCGCTTCGAACGCGTTCACGCAGCTCTTCCAGTTCAGCCTGAACGGCATGTATGCTCTGAAGTTTCTGCTCGATCAGTTGCAGCTGACCATCCAGTGTTGTTTCCATCGTGATGAGCTTCTCAACCCGCTCTCTCACTTCGGTCGTCTGCTGGTAGTCAAAACGTTGTTCGTTCAGCGCATCTGTTGTTGCCACATAGGTATGTAGCTCCTGAAGGGAGAATCCAAGTACCTCTTTGGCGCGAACCACTTTCTTCAGATAATCGATATCCTCCCGAGTGTACAACCGCGTGCCACCATCTGTCCGTTGAGGTGAAGGCATGACACCAATCTCTTCATAATACCGAATGGTTCGCTTGGTCAAACCGCATGCCTTGGCTACATCGTCGATTTTGTATAAACTCATTTTCCCTCACCTCTTCCATATGTCTGTAATGTTATGTACATAATTATATATAATATTAACGTTAACGTCAACGTTAGATTTAGCAGCTGTAGTCTTAGCGAGTTTAACAGCCTCTTTCCTTCTCTATCTTCGACAAAAAAAAGACCCGCTTCACACGCGAGTCTTTCCCTCTACACGATTCATTCATTTTACCCTAAACGTTCTGCTCATCCTGTTGCTGTTGCTGTTGAGCCCGCTGCATTTGCTTCAACCGGCCTTCAACTCTGGTAAACAATCTGAACGTATAGAACCCTGTAGCAACCAGACTCAGCACCAAAGCTCGTACATCTGTCAGCCAGAAACCGATAATGCCGAATATCGTAATAATCACACCAAATTGCATCATCAGGTTGGCGCTATAACTTTGCGCTTCGTCCCACAACTCGGGATTACTCATTGCCCGCGGGGTCCGATATCCATATATTCCGTTAATCATTTTCGGTGGTTTTTTGAACACCATTAAACCCAAAATGAAATAACACACGCCAATAATGATCCCTACTACTGCTCCTGTCAAAACGTTCTCCCCTTCACTGTTGTCTTCCATAGACCTGCTTACGCTTACACTGACACTCCGATGCAGAATGCCCTGAAAATATAAAAACGGCTCTACGTATATACGAAGAGCCGCCTGAATCGTTTCGTAAACTTAGATATCCTTCACACGAAGTACACGCATGGCGTTCAGAACAGCAAGCACTGTGACACCCACATCGGAGAATACCGCTTCCCACATGGTAGCTATGCCGAACACACCGAGTAGCAGGAAGATCGCCTTAACCCCCAGAGCAAACGCGATATTTTGCCATACGATCATGCGTGTTCGCTTTGCAATGCGAATTGCGCTCGCAAGTTTGGACGGTTCATCGGTCATGATGACCACATCTGCCGCTTCAATCGCAGCATCCGAGCCGAGTCCACCCATCGCTACGCCCACGTCGGCACGTGCCAGCACAGGTGTATCGTTGATGCCATCACCGACAAACACCATTTTCTCCTTCGGAGATTTGGCAGCTTCCAGTTGCTCCAGTCGTTCGACTTTATCCTGTGGCAGCAATTCAGCGTAGACCTCATCCACGCCCAGCTCACGTCCTACCGCTTCACCCACGGCTTTGGCATCTCCTGTCAGCATGACCGTTTTGCGGATGCCGAGCTTCTTCAGCGCCTGAATGGCAGCTGCTGCATCGTCCTTCACTTCATCAGCAATGATCAGATGACCAACATACGAGCCAGCTTCAGCAACATGGACGATCGTGCCGGCCGTCTCTGGTGTGGTATAGGATATCCCTGCCTGCTTCATTAATTTAGCGTTGCCTGCCAGCACTTCCCTACCATCCACGCTCACCTTGATCCCGTGTCCGGCAACTTCATCATAACCTTCCACACCTTGTGTAGGAATCGCTTTGGCCCAAGCTGCGCGAATGGATTCGGCAATCGGATGATTGGAATTAGCTTCGGCAATGGCTGCCAGTTTCATTAGTTCTTCTTCCGTGCGTTCGCCTTCGGGGCGAATGGCTGTTACTTTGAATACACCTTTGGTTAGTGTACCCGTCTTATCAAAAACGACAACTTTCACATCGTTTAATGCTTCAAGATAGTTACTGCCTTTGACAAGAATCCCGTTACGTGAAGCCGCTCCGATACCACCGAAGAATCCAAGTGGAATAGATACCACCAGCGCACAAGGGCATGAGATGACCAGGAAGACCAATGCACGATAGATCCAGTCGGCAAATGTTGCACCACTGAGTATCAACGGCGGAACAAATGCAATCAGGGCTGCAAGGATCACAACAACCGGGGTGTAATAACGGGCGAATTTACTAATAAAATGCTCTGTTTTTGCCTTCCGGCTACTCGCGTTCTGCACCAGATCCAAAATTTTGGATACCGTTGATTCACCAAACGTTTTGGTTACTTCAATGGTCAACAGCCCATTTTTGTTTACGAATCCACTAAGTGCATCACTTCCGGGCTCCAGCTCACGAGGTACCGATTCACCTGTCAGAGCAGAAGTGTTCACCATGGAATGCCCAGCTCTAACGATACCATCCAGCGGTACTCGCTCCCCTGCTTTCACGACAATACGATCACCAATCCGTACGTCTTCCGGAGATACCCGCTGTGTCTCGTCACCCGATCCTGTCAGGATATTCGCGTAGTCCGGGCGTATGTCCATCAGGGACTGGATCGACTTGCGTGACCGATTAACCGCCATGCCCTGAAACAGCTCCCCGAGCTGATAAAAGAGCATGACCGCTACCCCCTCAGGGTACTCACCAATGGCAAATGCACCTAAGGTAGCGACGGACATGAGGAAGTATTCGTCGAATACCTGACCGCGGATGATGTTTTTGGATGCCTGGAGTAAGATATCTCCCCCGGCAATCAGATACGCGAGCGCATAGAGAGTAAACTGTGCCCATCCCTCCAAGGGAGACCAGATTGCAGCTGCGAGCAACACAGAACCGGCTGCAAGACGAGCAAGCAATACTCTAGTCTGGCCTGCACCATGTTCATGGGAATGGCCTGCATGGGCACCGTGATCATGGGTGTGGCTGTGATCATGTTTATGTCCGGTATCACTTCCGTGCTCATGTGCGTGACCCTGCGAATGTCCATGAGCATGCGAGTGATTACCATGTGAATGTGAATGTCCGGCATGCTCATGACCGTGTTCGTGCGAACCAGCCGCACTCCCTGGATGGTTGTGCACATGCCCGTTTATCTGTTTTCCCTTTTCCGAGATGCGAATATGTGGCTCCAGTCGAAGTACTTTGCGCTTCGCTTCTTCGACTACCTGTTCATCCATATCAGAAGTGGTGTGTAGCGATAATGTTTTGGTAACAAAATTGACGGAGCATTCATTAATGCCCTTAATTTTACTGACGCCGTTCTCGATCTTTAATGCACAGTTCGCACAGTCCAGCCCATCTAGCAGCAGTTCCCTTTTCACCTGTTCCTGTCCGGTTCCCATGTGAACTCTCCCCTTTGCAGTACAAAAACATTGTTATCATTCAAATTGCATTCAATATATGAGCAATCATTCATATGTTTATTTATCCTATTATATGCACGCCCAAACATGAGTGTCAACAATCGTTTGTTGATTTTTCATACAGATTATGCTAATAGTAATCATTTCGCTTTAGGCCGTTTTTGGATATAATAGAGCTATAGTTGTTAACATAGGCGGTGATATGAAATGGAACAACCGGTTAAAGCACCAAGCGAATGTGATGCAGCCTGCTCAGGTACTGAAGCGGACGTGCAGACCATTCGCACTTCACTCATAGATCGGGAGACCTCTTCCGAGATGGCAGATTGGTTCAAGGCATTCAGCGACCCAACACGTCTACGTATTATTGATGCGCTGTTACAGAAGGAATTATGTGTGCATGACCTGACGGTCCTGCTCGACATGGGACAGTCGGCCATTTCACACCAGCTGCGTTCACTCCGCAACATGCGGATCGTCAAGCGGCGCAAGGAAGGCAAGACCGTCTACTACTCTCTGGATGATGCTCATATTGAGCAGATTTTCCTGCAAACGCTCCAGCATATTAAACACAGCTAGGCATTCGCCAAGCTGGTTCATGAAGAAAGAACCCCCGTCTCTCGGCTCTATGCCGATGGACGGGGGTTCTTCTTGGTAAGGGTACACGTTTTGTACAGGATAACAAGCTTGCCACTTCGGTTACAACAGATTGTTCTTGTTCGGATCGTACAGGCCCGATCTGTCCTTGAACCAGTTGAAGATATGCGATACACATACTTTCAGCACCGCGTATCCTGGAACAGCGAGCAGAATACCCACGACCCCAAACAGATTACCCGAAGTCAGAATGACAAAGATAATCGTGATGGGATGAATCTTCAGCGTTTTGCCCATGATCTGTGGCGAGATGAACTTACCTTCAATTAACTGCACGATTGTCCATACAGCAACCATCTTCAGCAGCATCACTGGCGAAGTGACCAGAGCCACGATTAACGCAGGTGTAATCGCAATTGCAGGTCCCAGATACGGAACAACACTCGTGAATGATGCGATAATGGCAAGAATCAGTGCATAGTCCAGACCAATAATCATATAACCGATGTAGAGCAGAATACCGATACAGAAGCTGACGATAATCTGTCCACGAATGAATGAACTGATCTGGTGATTGATATCTTCCAGCACATGCATTGCGCCTGTACGGCTCTTGATCGGCAGGAAAGACAGAATTTTGGCCGGCAGTTTCTTGCCGTCTTTCAGCAGATAGAACAGGATGAACGGAACCGTTACGATGGAAAGTACGGTCTCCGTGAAAGCTCCGAGGAATCCGCCCAATTTGGTCCAGGTCGAGTTCAGAATTTCAGTAGCTTTCTGGGAAATGGTTCCCCACCAGTCCTGTGAATTCATATTCACCGTCTCCTGCAACTGACTGAATAATTGGCTACCCGTAAGTTCCTCAAATTGCTGTTTTACCGTCTCGCTGTATGTTGGGAAATTTTCAATCAGCCCCATGATCTGGTTCCGTACAACCGGAATGACAGCCAGCACGACGACCGTCAGAATGCCTCCGATGGCAAGATACAGGATCAGAATGGACCAGCCGCGCTTAATTTTCCACCTCTCCATCACATCCACAATCGGATTCAGCAGATAGTAGAGTATGCCTGACAGAATAATAGGTAACACAATGGTTTTGATGAGTACTGCGAGCGGATGAAGAACAAAGGATACTTTGGTCAGAACCATTATGTTCAGTCCCACCAACAGCAGAATTAGCAGAAATAGGACAAACTTGTTGTTAAGAAAAAATCGCTTGAACCGCTCCGGCCAAACGCGGGGTTGCTCAGGTTGCTCCATAGGCGTGTCGTCCTCTCTTATGTATCCTTAAATTGGAAATCAAACTGTAAATCTAGCTAAACGCTCCTTACACGGATAAAAATAAGTACCTTGTACAAGCCAACATATGTATAATACTCTGGATTTATACGTATGGTGCTGAATAACCGTTTCAAATTAAACCGATAAAGTCATTTTACCCCAAAATGAGTCTTCTGCCCCACGCGAATCATTTGCAAATTCTCCCTATTCAAAAAAGGCTCGCCTCCTAGGAAACGAACCGTGAATTTGGAGTTGTAACTTACCATTAAGCCCGCTTTTATGCAGAAAATCAGGATTAAGCTTTTCCCGCCAACTGTGCGATTAACTCATAGGAATGCAGACGTGCCTTATGATCATAGATCATCGACGTAATAATCAGCTCATCTGCCTGCGTCTGCCGAATAAAGGATTCCAGCTGTCCACGTACGGTTTCCGGGGAACCATTAACGGCAGCCTTCAGCGTCTGCTCCACACCAGCCTTTTCACGGTCAGTCCATTTGCCTTCCATCTCTGCCGGAGGCTGTACCAATCCCGTTGTGCCGCGAATAATGTTCAGGAACTGCTGTTGCATCGTTGTACCCAGCCATGCTGCTTCCTCATCTGTATCCGCAACTACAGCGTTAACCCCAACAATCACATGCGGTTCCTTCAAGCTGTCAGACGGTTGGAAATTGTTTTGATACGTTTCCAGTGCAATCCGTGTGTAATCAGGCGAGAAGTGGCTGGCAAAAGCAAACGGCAATCCCAGCTGACCTGCCAAACGTGCACTGAAATCACTGGACCCCAGCAGATAGATTGGGATATTCAATCCTTCTCCAGGAACTGCGCGAACAGGCGCATGATATGATGTCGCTGAAGCATCGAAGTATGCTCTAAGCTCTGCTAGAAGTTCCGGGAAATCTTCCCCACTATTCAGATCTTTGCGTAGCGCCAGCGATGTACGGCGGTCACTGCCTGGTGCACGACCCAGACCCAGATCGATTCTGCCAGGATACAGGGACTCCAGAGTACCAAACTGCTCAGCGATGACAAGCGGTGCATGGTTAGGCAGCATGATGCCTCCTGAACCCAGACGAATCGTGTTGGTTCCACCAGCCAGATATCCAATAACGACCGAAGTTGCGGAAGAAGCAATACCCGGCATGTTGTGATGTTCTGCTACCCAGTAACGGTGATATCCCCAACGCTCAGCATGCTGAGCCAGATCCAGACTGTTGCGCAAGGCATCAGCTGGTGTTGCACCTACAACGACGGGAGCCAGGTCCAGGATGGAAAGCTTAACGTCATGAATATGTTCTTTATGGGTTGAAGCTTTATTTTCTGTAGTCATTATTGTTTAATCTCCTCGATGATTATATTTTTGTATATCCAGATATATAGATTAATTAAATCGCAACTGAATATGGAATGTGATGATAAACGAGCCGTTTACATCCGGACGGAATCCTTGCCTGCATGTGCATCCTAGCTTCCGTTCCGGCATCCGGCTTATAACTCGTTCTGCACATACTCGGCAAACTGACGAATCGTCTCTTCGTTCCGCCGATAATACGTCCATTGTCCTCTGCGCTCGGAGAGCAGCAACCCTGCCTTAAGCATCGTCAGCAGATAACTGGATATAACCGACTGAGCCAGTCCAGCCTTCAGTTGAATTGTGCCGACACAGATTCCGTTCTTGCCACCATCCGGATGCTGAGATAGTTCCAGCGGCGGAAAGTGTTGCTCCGGGTTTTTGAGCCACAACAAGATTTGTCTACGTGTCTCGTTCGATAAAGCTTTGAATATAAGTATAGGTTCCATGGGTACGATTATACCCCCTTTCATCCATTTTGCAAACACATGAAACAAACAAACCGACTCATGATCGAGTCGGTCTGGAATCATATGGAACTCGTATGGAAGCTAACAACCATATTAGAATTTGCTCGTAACGGTTTGTTTAACCTGATCCAACATGGCTTGATAAGCGGGTGCATCCAGATATCCAATACTGCCGAAGAGCAGATGATCTACAGCCTCAATGCCGACAAAATCTAAGATACCTACGTCTGAAGTTAATTTCAACCCAGCAGTCATGCCAATCTGATCATAAATTTCACTAGGTGTACCGTGTGTGTTGATGATGAGTCCTTTTTTGCCTGTCAGTAATTTCTCAATTCCCGCTTCACCAGCTACATATGCAAAACCATAGGCGAATACACGGTCAACATATCCTTTTATAATGGCAGGAAGACCTGTCCACCAGATCGGATAGATGAATGTGATGGCTTCTGCATCCGTAACATACTTTTGCTCTGTCGCGATATCCTGTGGTGTCTGTCCTGCGCGCATGGAAGCCGTATCGGCCTCTGTCAGTACGGGTTGAAACCCAAGCTTATACAAGTCACGGACAACCACTTCATGGCCTTGAGCTTCGAGAGCTTCTACAGCAGTATTGAGGATTGCGTTATTCAAGCTGTCTGTGTGTGGGTGAGCATATACAATAAGGTGTTTCATAGTCTGAATCCCTCCAGGTTGGTTTAAGTTAGGTTGCAAAAATGTGGTTACCTTGATACCCCTCACATACATAGATGTCTATGTATGTAGTTTAAAATATTTGGGCTCCTCTGCCTTCATCCCATTCATATCCGGGAGGCTTTCAGACAGAAGAGTTCATTCATTACAACTTTCGGACAATAATGGACAACAAGCTTTCCAATTGCTCCGACTGTTCATCGGAAAGGCCACTATAGATGATGTCATTAATCTGCTTTGATACCTGATGGAAAATTGGTTCGAGCCGCTTCCCCTGTTCAGTGAGGCGAATCATCGTCACCCGGCTATCTTCGGCACTCTTGCTACGGTCAACATAGCCGAGTTTCTCCAGTTTGTTGACCAGTACCGTTACCGTTGGTTGTGTACGTTGAACACGTTCTGCCAACATCTTGATCGACAGCGTTTCTTCACGGTACAAGAACATCAATACATCCCCATGAGAAGGTACAATGCCTGTCACTTCATGCTGTTCCAATTCGTGAACAATTCGTTTGTTAACATGATCCCTGATTCTTGCAATCAGTGCAATTGAGTTATATTTTGGCATGACCTCATTATACATAGATATCTATGTATTCACAAGTTCTTTTAATGAAAAATGAAAAAACAGCCCTTTCCATCCTTGTACCTGTGGAAAATATCGGGCTGTTTCAATCCTGTTTTGTTTTTGTGATCCTGTCCTATAATGTTAGATCTTGATCTTAAACCTTGATCTTAGATCATCATTTTGGGATTCATGTGGAATTCTTGCTGAATTCAGTTAATCCATTGGGTAATTTTCCCAAACGATTGTCGGGACTTCTCACGCGTGGGTTGCTCCACCCGATAACCGAAGGCGGCCATCACCGAGACTTCCCATGCACCATCCTCCAGCAAGCCCTCTTCTTCCATAATTCGATGGACATCCTCACGGCTGAAACCTTCAATCGGACAAGAATCAATCTCGATTTGAGCTGCCGCCGTCATCATGTTGCCGAGTGCAATATACGTCTGTTTGGATGCCCAGTCAAATAATGATCGTGGATTGTCCAGAATTCTCTGGTTATTTTGGAACTTTCCATAAGCCTCACTTGTTAACTTAAATACATCATCCGGCATTCCCTTTGTTTCCTTTAGCATGTACTCCGCATAGGGAGAATTATAACTGGCATCTGACCGGGCCAAAATGACAACAAAATGGCTTGCTGTCGCCAATTGCTTTTGAGCGCCGGAAGATACTTCAGACAGACGTTTACGCAGGTTCGGATTTTGTACAATCAGAAACTTCCACGGTTCAAGACCAATGGAACTTGGAGATAATCTGCCTGTTTCCAGTATAAATTGGAAATCCTCATCCGAGATTTTGCGGGTATCATCAAATATCTTCGTTGCATGCCGGAAATGATAAGCCTTCAAGATATCTTCTTTTTTCTTTGACTTTATTGTAACGTCCATCAAATTCCACGTCCTTTTTATATATTTTATGTTGAAGTATCAGTCTCCAGTTTTTGATTTGCTTAAGTATTAGTTTAGAATCTATATCCGAAAATGAAAAGTACGCACAATATTGTTTCTAAGTTTTGAAAAGTAAGCATTGTATTCTGACAACATAAATAGCCGCATTGGTCATCCCCTTCTGTGAATATCCATGAATGATATCAACACCAATCACTTGCAACGAGTATCCTTTTATTCAGTTAACTTTTCTTGGTCCATTATGAATTTTGAAGACGTTATAAGGTCGCCTCGCCAGATGTAGAGGGCTAAATTTCGCCCTTACAGTAGTTCCATGAATTCATTTTCAGAAATGACGGAATATCCTTCTTGTCGCAACAATGCTGAGGTGACACCTTCTCCAGCTACCTTGTGATTAGCAAAATTCCCATCATAGATCATCTGTGTACCACAGGAAGGACTAGACTCCTTTAGTACCACACACGTTACATTCAATTTTCGCGCCCATTCCAATGTCTGATAGGCTCCCTTGATATACAGCTCTGTGACATCCTTGCCACTTTTCTCAATCACTTTTGCAGTGCCTGCCAGTACGTCCTTGCCCGTACCACCAATAATCTCAGCCGGTTCCCGTGGAGTGGAAAATCCGCCAAGCAGCTCCGGACACACCATCTTAGCCTGCTCCTGTTCTACAAGTTCCTGAATCTTCTCATCCAGGCTCGCTGTTCCATTGTAACGGCAGGCTACACCCGCCAGACATGAACTCACCAAATATTTCATCGCTATCTCCCTATGCTCATTCCATCTATGGATTACATTGTACCATGTAAGATCATGTCCTATAACTCGCCTCTGGTGATCATCTTAATCCGTCCATCTTCCCTGTATTCAACCTGAAAAACATCCGTGCTCGATTCCAGTTCAAATGTGACGATCCCCAATTGCTCAGCATTCCTGTGAAGTTTGTAGGCATCAAAATCGATATTGAATATTTTTTGTACGATAGGCTCCACTTTTTCTCTAAGAAGAGACTCATCGATATTAAATATTTTCTCATGATAAGCCTCCATCTCTTCTATGTTACCTATTTCTTGTTGCTCATAATAATTAGCATCCCCGACGGTATAACCCAAACCCTTTTTTCCTTCAGTCATCTGCACAAAGTAGTTATTCTCAAAGCCAAAAAAAACCGTATCCTTTCCAAGCTCATCATCTTTGCTCCGACTTGCTCTTACCAGATCAAGATTGGCTTTACCAGACAACGCCTCTATCGCTTTTTTGGCATCCTCCAGCGCCGTCTGAGATATTTGATCAGGTCTCAATTCCCCTGTGATCGATACAGCCTTGTCCTGCTGCCATACAATCTCTCCATAGCCAGTCTCATTCTCTAACGCTAATGTAGTATATGATACTGGCTCCGACTCCCCTTGCTTCATACTCACATAACGTTGAACGGATGCAGGTTTAAGCGTTGGAGCGCTGCCTATACTTTGTAAAAGCGATGAAACCTGGCGCAGATAACGATGCTCCAGTTGGCTCGGTTGCATCTCAGCTCTCATCTGTACTTCACGCAGATTGCCTGTAGTCGCATCGAGCCATATCTGCGCGTACTCCTTCTCAGCTTCCTTTCCAGCCTCTACATATATTCTGCCGGACACAGGCAAGTCTTCCACTTTTGTTATCTTCAACTGTTTACCCAGATCGTCTCGCATGGTAGTCGCAACATTTCTTTTCATTTTATCGGTTAGCAGATTCGTGTTCAAATCATCAGATAACTTCAACGCTGCTGTCGGATAGACCTGCTCGATCACTGGCTTCGCCAGCTGTCCACCATCCCAGATCCATAGAAATAATCCAGCAGCAATAACCAACGCACCCGTACCTGCAACAAGAGGCCCTCTTCTAGTGCGACGCTTGTGTGAAGCATTGTCTATTTTCGGTCTAAGCGGCTTGGATGACATGGAACTGTCCTCTGACCTATATCTCTTGTTTCCCTCTTCCGACTTCTTTATCAACTCCACCTGTTGAAGCACATTCCGCTTATGATCCTCTGTAAAAGGAGACGACGCAATCGGTCCCTTCCGGATTTCCTTTTCCCATTGCTCATCCTTGTGTGTCATTGGCTTCGCTCCTCCCATTGTTTCCGTACCTTATCCTTACCTCGGGAAATTCTGGACTTTACTGTGCCTGAGCTAATTTTCAACATCTCAGCAATCTCACTCGTCGTAAGCTCATATTTCAGATTCAGCAAAAGAATCTCCCGGAACTTCTTCGGCAACGCCAGAACAATATCCCAGATCTCATGGACATGCTCCTGACGAATCACTTCCATCTCAGCCGAAGGATGTGCAGGCTGCTCTGCGATCATGACTCTTTGGCTCGAATCCCTACGCTCTGTCTCAATGGGTAACGTCTCGCCCCACAGGCTATTACGGAAAAATCTGGATTTTTGATATGTAAAGGTGGTGTTTCTAGTAATCGTCAACAGCCATGTTTTCAGTGAGCACTCTCCGCGATAATGAGCGATCCCAGAGTATGCCCGAATAAATACTTCCTGTGACAAGTCATCTGCCTGCTCGGCGCTTTTGGTTAGAAAATAAGCGTAATTCCACACGTCGTTTCCGTAGTCATCCATCATGCTGCTAAGTGTGTCATTGTCGATGGTCTGAGCCTGCGCCAGAAATTCATAATCCAACTGTTGTTCACCTCACTTAATATGACTGAATCTACTGTCGTTTGGTTCCCTAATATGGACATTATTTCTTATTATTGTATCAAAATAAAAAAACAGCATGTTCAATATGGCTGAACACGCTGATCGCTTCAAGTTTGCTTAGTTAGAAATCTCTATCAGAAAGCTTTTAGGCGAACGCTCCACTTCCTCTGTTTCTTTCTGCCCTCTAGTCTAACGTATCATTTTCACCGTTATACTTTAACCGCAGCAATCATCAGAAACATGGGCCTCCTGTTCTCGTCTCGCATGCCAGGAACCTGTTCAATCATCTCCGGTGATGGTTTGGATTCAGCCACCTGCCCAATAGTAAACCCCGCCTTAATAAGTTCATTAAGATGTGTTGCCAGTGTGCGATGATATTTGACCACATCCTGATCCAGAAAGTTCGCCACACGCTTCCCTTCATCATGGTAATTATCCACGGGCCAGTGTAGGATCTCACCTTCGGATCCGTAATGCCAATCCTGCGCAGCGCGAGCGGTGAAGATGGGATGTTCGGAGGATAGTACAAATGTGCCCCCTTCAATAAGACAATCATTGATCTTAGCGTATACCGTGTCTAACCGTTCAATATAATGCAAAGCAAGTGAACTCATCACAACATCAAATTGTCCCGGTGCAAAATCAATATCTTCAATCGCCAGCTGCTCGTACTGAATTTGTGGATCGTCTGTCATCTCACGAGCACGCTGGAGCATATTATCAGACAGATCTACACCAATTACTGAATTCGCTTGTTGCTCTCGCGCATACCTGCAGTGCCAACCGAAACCACATCCCAAATCCAGCACACGTTTGTCCTTCAAATCAGGCAAAAGAGTCTGCAATTCATGCCACTCCCCGGCTGCATCCAGCCCTTGAACGGAACGAGCCATCTTACTGTAGTTATTGAAAAATTCAGCTTCATCGTATTTATTTTGTTTCATCAAGATTCCTCCCGCCTTATAAATATCCACCTACTCTATCACATAAACGATATTTAAACGCAAAAGTTGCCAAGAGAATTCATGGCGTGTTATCATACAGAACGAACGTTCAGTATTATTAAATACAGAATGAACATTCAGTTTACTAACGGAGGTCATTATGAATACGAATTGGACGCATCCATTGGAAGGGCAATCTGTAGGCAAAGCTTTTATAAGCTACCTCGTGCCTTCCGTATTGGGGATGCTGGTAGTTGCTTTTAATTTTATTATCGACGGCATTATGGTTGGACACAAACTGGGTTCCACCGCAATGGCCGGGATTGGCATTGCCTCTCCTGTCTACACACTTTTTGTTGCCATGTCGCTGTGGATTGGTATGGGCGGGGCGACCTTGTACTCCAACGCTATGGGTAGAAAAGATATCACATCAGCTAAGCAAATTTTCACCAAATCCATTATGCTCATTATGCTCGTTACGATCGCCATCGGATATACTGCATATACATTCAAGGACAAACTGGTATACTCCCTCGGTGCTAACGCCGAGACCTTCCCGTTTGCTTCGGACTACATGAATATCATGTTATTGTTCGGGTTTGTTTTCACCATTGAGAATGCACTCTCTGTCTTTGTACGAAACGATGGGAATCCCAACACATCCATGTACGCTCAGATTACGTTTGCTGTAGCCAATATCATCATCAATTATATAACATTGTATGTACTCGAATGGGGTGTTCGTGGTGTGGCCATCGGTACAATTGTATCAGCGACACTTGCGCTACTTGTCCTGTTCACTCACTTTTTCAAAAAAACAAATAATCTCACATTCATCCGGTTCAAATGGAACAACAAGCTGCTGGCCTCTCTGCTGCTCATTGGCTTCCCCAGCTTTCTGGCTGAACTCGGCATGTCGGTCTTCTCTGTCTCCCATAACATCTCGATGGACCGCATTGCGGGTACGGATGGCGTAGCATCTTTTACCGTGTTGAACTATATCCATGGTGTCGTACTGCTAGCGTTCCTGGGTCTGGCGTCTGCTGCTCAGCCTCTGGTAAGCTATTATCACGGTGCCAATCAGATTAAACGGGTACAACAAACGATACGTTTAGCCACCAAAACAGCTCTGGCATGCGGTCTGCTATTATTACTTGTTGTTCAAATTGGCGCACCTTATTTCGTGCAAATCTTTGGAAACTTCAGTAGCGGCGTAACGGATAATGCCGTATACGGATTACGCATATTTACATTTGCCTATGTGTTCATGGGTGTTAACTTTGTCATGAGCACCTATTTCCAATCTGTAGGTAATGCCAAAATGGCTATCTGGATTACCGCTGCACGTGAGATGATCATCATGATTGCGTTAATTGCAGTCCTGCCTTCATTCTTTGGTGTCACGGGTGTATGGCTTGCCGTACCGTTGTCCGAAATGCTGGTTCTTGCAACCATAGCCGTGTACTATAGAAGACGATCCCTTACGGATCGAATAAGCGCGTTGCAGCCAGAATAACGTTAACAGATCATATAACGCCAACAGATAGTAATTAAATGGAAGGTAGATAGAACGTAGATAGAATGCAGATAGATCTCATAATAATAAAAATATACAAAGCCCTGAACGATCAATATAGATCGGTCAGGGCTTTGTTTTATCCTACAATAAGACGTATTTAATTAGATGCGTATATTAAATCGACCATTGCCATCTGTTGTTGCATTCGCAATTTCCTTAGCGGTAGCTACGCCTTTTCCATTGGATGAAGGTTGGGCAGGCGGAACCTCCTTAGCAACAGTTGTACCGGCACCTTGTGAGCTTTGCTGTTCAATCTGTACCTCAATCTGTTTGATCTGCTGTTCAAGCTGTTTGGTCTTTGTTTCCTTCGTCTTCTCATCTTCCTTGCTGGATTGTACTTTCTCTAGTTGAGCCTCCAGCTTCGTCTTTTGTTTTTCCAAGCTACTTGCATTGTCCGAACTCGAAGATGTCGATATGTATGATGTTGTGGAGCTGGCTGTAGAAGATATATTCATTATGGTTCTCCTCCTCTTTCCGTGACTTCACTATACCCTATCTCACTGAAACCTACGTTAAATTCAACTGAAAGGTTGCTGAACGAGCTAAGAATCAAGAAGTCGATCATATAGAAGTAGGATGTATACCAGCATTAATCCGGAGTCCATTTACCGAGAATCTTCAGAGTCTTCATATAAGTGAAATTTGGATGCTATCTTATCTATATAGTTAGTTGTTTTCCGCTGTAAAACGGTAACACAAAAAAGACACACTCGATATCATCAAGTGTGTCTTTCGATTGCTTGGCGGCGTCCTACTCTCCCAGGACCCTGCGGT
>NZ_JBQCJX010000008.1:0-166119 GCF_051967555.1 Paenibacillus sp. SAF-068 | reverse complement strand
GTGGCCAAACGCATCAGACTGTAAATCTGCTCCCGTACGGGTTCGGTGGTTCGAATCCATCATCCTCCACCAGTTTTATGAGTCATTAGCTCAGTTGGTAGAGCACCTGACTTTTAATCAGGGTGTCGAAGGTTCGAGCCCTTCATGACTCATCTTTAGAAAAAGAGTGATTAATCATTAATTTGATTAGTCGCTCTTTTTTGTTGTGTGATTTTTACGGAATATGGATATTTATTAATGCTGTGCAAGATATGATAAACTAATAGAAAACATGCAGAGTGGTGACGTTCATTATATGAAGCTCATACCTGATTTAAAACAGCAAATTGAAATCATTATAGGCACAACCTTGGATGAATATGAAATTACTATAGAAGAGTGGGCACAGTCCGTTGCGAATCTGACTGGTCTTCATGAGAATTCAGATACCTTTGGCGACGAAGAAGAGAGTCAGGAGATGTCTGAACAATCTACATCTCCAACTTCATCTGATGTGATCAGTTTGAATACGGGAGAACGTATATTTTTTAAGGTTCAAATGAATGAAAAAGAAGAGACCGTGGTATGTTGGGGATGTTCTGCAGGCTCTATCACTAAGGAGAGACGAAGATTTATTGAGCTTTTGATCCGTACTAACATGGGACTATCCGATGTGGCACAGCCTGTTGTATATGAGAATGATAGGGAGCAATATTTGACTGAACTGGGTCTCTGGCTTAAAGAGCAGATCGAAGAACCAACCAAGAAGGAATCTGAAGCGGTCCCTGATCGCTTTGTGGTACCTGCAGGATTAAATGTGGAGAAGATTCTGTTCTTGCTACAAGGGGATACACCGGATGCACATCGTTTACGGTCCAAGGAACTCAACAAGTTGCTTGAAAGTTATTTCGGCGAGGAGATTGTCTTGATTCCTTTAGGGGAGCAAGAATGGATTTTCATGGGCGATAAAGAAATTGTAACAGAAGAAGCCGAGGAAGATACAACGGAAGCCAAGAAGGATTCATTGAACGCTTTTTGTCTAGGGTTGCATGAGTTGGTTGCCAGTGAATGGGCTGGGGTGTTCCATCTGTCTGCTTCCCTGCCATGTATTCCCGCACAACAACTAGTACCAGTGACAGCTCTTCTTAAAGAAAGTGTTCACTTGGGGAGAGCATTCCATGTTACGCAGCATATTCACCTCCCATGGGATCTGCATTTGGAACGGTTAGTAGCGAGTATTCCAGATACGCAACGGATACGGTTTATACAGGAAACAGGCAAAGATACGTTAATCTTCAATGACAGTGAGACCCTTGCTACGCTGGAGACCTTTTTTAGCCTGGATTGTAATGTGAGCGAGACAGCCAAACGACTTTTTATTCATCGCAATACGTTAGTCTATCGTCTGGACAAGATCAAACAGGAGATTGGTTACGATGTAAGGCACTTCGAAAGTGCTGTTCTAGTGCAGTTTTTGCTGCTTATGTACAAAGTGACGAAAAAGCATTGATATTTTTGTGCAGTTTGCGAATAGTCAAACCTCATGCAGATAGGGTAATATAAAAATACAAATTGTATTCGATTACAAAATGATCTCTGAGGAGGCAACAATCATGGCTGGAGTACGTTTAGAGCATATTTTCAAAAAATACCCGGGTTCTGATAAAGCAACTGTAGTTGACATTAACCTGGACATTAAAGATAAAGAATTTCTGGTATTGGTAGGTCCGTCCGGTTGTGGTAAATCAACAACACTGCGTATGATCGCAGGCCTTGAGGAAATTTCTGAAGGTAAACTCTATATCGGTGACCGTGTCGTTAATGATGTTGCACCTAAAGACCGCGATATCGCGATGGTATTCCAATCCTATGCCTTGTATCCGCATATGAGCGTATATCAAAACATGGCGTTTGGTCTGAAATTGCGTAAGGTCAAAAAAGATGAGATCGACAAACGTGTACGTGAAGCAGCTAAAATCCTGGATATCGAGCACTTGCTTGAGCGTAAACCTAAGGCATTGTCCGGTGGTCAACGTCAGCGTGTCGCTCTAGGACGTGCGATTGTCCGTGATCCACAAGTCTTCTTGATGGATGAACCTCTCTCCAACTTGGATGCTAAACTTCGTGGTCAGATGCGTGCGGAAATCACTAAACTGGCTAAGCGTTTGGAAACAACAGTTATCTACGTAACGCATGACCAAATCGAAGCAATGACGATGGGTGATCGGATCGTAGTTATGAAGGATGGTATCATCCAACAAGCAGCTTCTCCGGAAGAGTTGTATAACCTGCCGGCTAACCTGTTCGTGGCTGGTTTCATCGGTTCCCCGACAATGAACTTTATCTCGGGTAAATTGGCTGAGCAAGGTGCTAACCTGCACTTCGTAGCTCCAGGCGTGGACGTTGAAATCCCGCAAGGTAAAGCACAAGTGTTGAAATCTAGAGGATACATTGGTAAAGAAGTCATTCTGGGTGTTCGTCCAGAAGACATTCACGAAGAGCCAGTATTCCTGGAAGCATCCCCGAACTCTGTATTCTCTACTCACGTAGATGTAACAGAGAACCTCGGTCACGAAATGCTCCTCTACTTGAGCGGTGTAGGTAACGATACTACAATCGCGCGTGTAGACGGACGTTCTAACACTCGTGATGGTTCTACAGTTAAAATGGCCATCGACATGAACAAAGTTCATATCTTTGACAAAGAGACTGAAGTAAACGTACTTCTTCAAGACTAATATTGCTGGGATTCCTCGGTAACGATGGAACCTGACAGTTATGCAATTATACATTGTAATGAGAGCCCCTTCCGTTATTGCTGGAAGGGGCTTTTTTAAGACTTTAATATAGAAGTTTGCAGCAGGCTGAAAAATATTGATAATCGCAGAAAAGCAGCCGATACACCATGATTGTGGCATTTATACTCGTACGTCGATCAGAAGACTTTTCTTAATAATGCTTGTCGGAGGCTGCGATTGCATTCATCCCCGAATTCATTTAAGATTATTTGAAGGTCTGTCTTCATATATTTGAGAGAATAGACTGCTGGAAGGGTATGCATCTGTACCCCATGTTGTGAATGCGCTAATAATGGAAAGAACTGATACCCGATCTGATGTACATAGAGGCACAGCGAATGCTGAAAGGAAGAGACAAATGGCGAAAAAAGTGAAAGTATCCGAATTGGTGCAGCAGTTTCAGTTGGAGGTTGTTTCTGGATCTCACGGACTGAAAAGAGTCATTACGGTAGATGATCTAAACCGTCCTGGTCTGGAAATGGCCGGTTATTTTGAATACCATCCACAAGAACGCGTACAGTTGCTTGGAAGAACGGAGCTTGCCTTTTTTGCAATGTTACCGGAGCAAGAACGTCGTGATCGTATGCAACGTCTTTGTACGGAAGAGACACCTTGTATCGTAGTGACACGCGGACTTGAAGTGCCGCAAGAACTGATTGATATTAGTGAAGAACGGGATTTGGCTGTACTTCGCAGTAATATGGCAACAACCATTTTGTCCAGCCGGATCACCGGATTTTTGGAGGGCAAATTAGCACCAACAGCGACCATCCACGGTGTACTTTGTGATGTCTATGGCGTAGGTATGCTAATCACAGGTAGTAGCGGTATAGGTAAGAGTGAAACAGCACTTGAATTGGTTAAGCGTGGACACCGACTGATTGCCGATGATGCGGTAGAGATCCGCCAAACGTCAGACTTTCAGTTGCACGGTACTGCACCTGAATTGATTCGCCACTTGCTCGAAATTCGAGGTGTCGGCATTATCAACGTCATGACATTGTTCGGAGCTGGTGCGGTCCGGAATAATAAACGGATTACCTTGGTTGTTCGTCTGGAAGCATGGCAGCAGGATAAACAATATGATCGTCTGGGTCTGGATGAAGAGACTACACGCATCATTGATACGGATGTGCCACTTGTTACGATTCCTGTTCGTCCGGGACGGAACTTGGCGGTTATTATTGAAGTAGCCGGTATGAATTATCGACTGAAACAGATGGGTCTTAATGCTGCGCTGCAATTCACGAACAAGCTGACAGCAACCATCTCGGAAGATATGGAAGACATGGATTAAGAAACATTTCATACAAGGAAATGAAGATAGATGGTTGACATGTACTGCTCTCTTAAGACGCAGGGCATGCCAACCATTCGCATGTGTGCGATTGATCGAATAAATAGGAGTGTGAATGAATGGATACATTATTACTGTTGAACCCGATTGCGTTCTCTATTGGAGCGTTGAAGGTTCACTGGTACGGGCTTATTCTTGGTGCCGCGGCGCTTATAGGACTACTGCTCGTAATCCGGGAGGGCAAACGCTACAATATCCCACAGGAAGTATTCATGGACATGGTCCTGCTGGGCGTGCCTTCTGCCATCATTGGTGCCCGCATCTACTATGTCGCATTTAAGTGGGAAGATTATAAGGATAATTTCTGGGATGTCTTTAAAATATGGAATGGCGGTATCGCCATCTATGGAGCCCTTATTGGTGCAATCATCTGTGCAGTTATTTTCTTCCGTCGTAAAGGGTATAACTTCTGGCGTATGGCCGATATTTGTGCGCCTGGACTGATTGTTGGGCAGATGATCGGACGTTGGGGGAACTTTGTGAATCAGGAAGCCTACGGCGGTCCTGTGGAAGATTCATTTTTGAGAGACAAGCTTCATCTGCCGGACTTTATTGTGAATCAAATGAATGTAGATGGCGTATTCCATCATCCTGCTTTTTTGTATGAGTCGATATGGAGTCTCGCGGGTCTAATCTTGCTGCTGGTTCTGCGTCGCCAGAAGTTTCTGCGTTCAGGTGAACTGTTCATGTCTTATTTCATCTGGTACTCTATCGGTCGGTTCTTCATTGAGGCATTGCGTACGGACAGTCTGGGCTTCCAGGCTCCGCAATGGGTTGCTTCATTAGTGAACGGGCTGTGGTCTCCAATGACGGCGATGGGCTTCGAACAAGGATATCTTGATCCTGCTTATGGCAACGTAAGAATCTCGCAACTGCTCGCTATTGGCATCATTATTGTTGCTGTTGTATTCATTGTGGTGCGGAGAGTGACAGGCAAAGCGGATGTTCGTTATAGTGATCCAATTGTTTCGTCCAAAGTTACCTCAGATGATATGGAGCATACGGGAACAGTCACTGGCAAAGAGAGCAAGGTAACACCTCCAGCCAAAGATGATCCGAAGCAAGTTGATGATAAAAAGGAGTAATGCAACATGATTGACACGGTATTGTTCGATCTGGACGGGACCATTATTGATACCAATGAACTGATTATCAGCTCATTCCAGCATGTCATGGGGGGATGGGAGCATTCAGCTCCATGGACACGTGAGCAGATCATTCCGCATATGGGTGGCACACTGGAGCAGCAAATGCGTACCTTTTCTGGCCAGGAGGAAGTCTCCGAGTACGTGAAAGGTTATCGCGCCTATAATGACATCCATCATGAAGCGATGGTTAGACCTTTTCCACACGTTATTGAGGTGGTAGAGGCGCTGCATCAGGCTGGTATCGTGATGGGTGTGGTGACAACCAAAATACGTCCATCTACATTAAAGGTACTGGAGCGTTTTGACCTACTGAAGTACATGAAGACAATTGTAACAGTGACCGATGTGACGAATCCGAAGCCACATGCCGAGCCTGTACTGAAAGCCATGGCGGAACTGGGTTCAGATCCTGCTAAAACGCTGATGGTAGGTGATAGTCCTGTGGATATCCAATCGGCACAGAATGCGGGCGCGCTCTCGGCAGGGGTTGCATGGTCTCTTAAAGGAGAAACGATCCTAAGTGGATATGGGCCCGATCACATGCTGCATGATATGAGAGATTTGTTAAAACTCATTGGTATTGAAACGGGACGTTCATGAGAAAAGTAACCCGCTATCCGGTAGAGGACCAGAATGCACTTTGGCATATCTACAAGACAGTGAGTCCGTGGAAGGGCGTTCGTAATTTTATCTGGATCCAGTTGTCACGCTACTGTCCGATCCTATCAGTGAAGAACTGGATTTACCGCCGAATGCTCGGTATGAAGGTGGGCAAACACACAGCCTTTGGCCTGATGGTGATGGTGGATGTTTTTTTTCCGGAGAAAATAACGGTCGGCGAAAACTCGGTCATCGGTTATAACACAACGATTCTCGCTCATGAGTATCTCATTAAGGAGTACAGGCTCGGTGAGGTGATTATCGGGGAAAATGTACTGATTGGTGCCAATACAACGATTCTGCCTGGGGTAACCATAGGAGATGGAGCGGTTGTGGCCGCTGGGGCTGTCGTACATAAGGATGTTGCACCAGGAGCTTTTGTTGGAGGTAATCCACTCCGTGATTTATCCCGTGCCGCAGCTTCCAAGGAAGAGACGGTCTTTAATACGGATGATTCTTCTCAGGGCAGTGTGCATTAAGTCAATAACGTAATGAATGAAGCTGAGTCGAAGTAAAAAGCTGCTGATGGCAGCTTTTTTCGTATATAAATACAGATTGGTGAAGGTAACGTTGTGTATACAAAACGATATGCCTATCCTAGGACTATCAAGCTTTGGCATTGTTGACGGTAGTGCGGATTTCATGTTATCATATCCCATATCCTTTAGTTTGTTAGCACTTTACCATGTGAAAGTATTGTTGGGGAAATTAAACATGATAAAGGTTGAACTAAACCAATAGTTGAAGGCTTTCTGAAGCAATACGGTGATTCAGGGTTACAAGATAGAATGGGGATTTACACCTACATAAATCCTGTTGAAATAGAACGAGCACCAATCTTAAATTACTGACTCGGGGTGAATAATACCAATGTCCAAACCAAAAGGATTTGAAAAACCGACCGGATTTCGCGACTATACACCACATGTAGTATCCAAGCTACGGACGATTGAGCGGAATGTATTGGAATGTATGGAACGCTGGGGTTACCGTCAGATCATCACACCAACGATTGAATATTACGACACGGTAGGTGTAGCAAGCTCTACATCCGATCGCAAATTGTTTAAATTGCTGAATAGCCGGGGGACCACACTGGTACTCCGATCGGACCTAACGGCTCCCATTGCACGTGTTGTTTCATCCATGCTCAAAGATGAGCAGTTACCGCTGCGTCTGTCCTATCATGCGAATGTATTCCGTTCCATTGAAGAGGAAGCTGGGCGTGAGGCTGAATTCTTCCAGACAGGCGTGGAGCTGGTTGGAGACGATTCACCTGAAGCGGATGCAGAAGTGGTTGCGTTAGCGATCGCCTCTTTGCAGGCAGCGGGCGTTTCTTCTTTTAAAATAGCGATGGGTCATATGGGGTTCCTGAATGGATTACTGGAGGAAGTGATTCCAGGCCAGACAGCTGAGCAGGAGCAATTGAAGGAAGGGCTGCTCGGACGTGATTATGTGGGCTATCGTCAGTCCATTGAAGCATTGAATCTGGAGCCTAAGTTAAAAGAACAGCTTGAAGCGATCCTGCGTCTGCGCGGTGGCAAGGAAGTCTGCACACATGCAGTAGAACTAAGTTCAAGCGCTGAAGCAGCACAGTCAATTGCACATCTGTGTGCAGTATTCGAAGTGTTGGAGGCGTACGGTGTATCCGAACATGTGCTGATTGATCTGACGATGATCGGTGATTTCTCCTATTATACGGGCATGACGTTTGAGGGATATGCAGCAGAACTGGGGTCTCCGGTATGTAGCGGCGGGCGGTATGACAACCTGTTACAGCAATTCGGGCGTTCGTTGCCAGCTACAGGGTTTGCACTGAAAACAAACCGGATTATTGATGGCGTTCACGGCATTACCATTGAAGAGAAGAAACCGGTAATTATCCAATATAACCCGAAACGTCGGGCCGAGGCTCTAACAGAAGCAGCAAGATTGCGCAGTATGGGACAAAATGTAGTGACACTCCTTCTCCCTGAAGACGGGGTTGGGGCAAATACTGTATCTGCTGGCGCAACAACCGTTCAGGCTGAACAGGTTATTACTTACGGATCTGATGAAGGAGGTCGCTGAGATGTCGGATATTCTAAAAGTGGCTATGCCGAAGGGCCGAATCTATAAAAAAGCCTCCAAATTGTTCCGTGAAGCGGGGCTGGATATTCCAGAAGACGTGGACGATACACGCAGATTGGTCATTGAGGTACCGGAAGCGGGAATGGAATTCATTATGGCGAAGCCAGTAGATGTTCCAACCTATGTGGAGTATGGTGTTGCTGATATCGGAATTGTTGGTAAAGACGTGTTGCTGGAGGAGAATCGGGACGTGTACGAACTGTTGAATCTGGGAATCGCCCAGTGCCGGATGTCTGTGATTGGACTTCCCGACTGGAAGCCAGGCATTCAGCAACGTGTTGCAACGAAGTACCCGAGGATTGCTTCACAGTATTTCCGGGAGCAGGGGCAGCAGGTCGAGGTAATCAAGCTGAATGGTTCCATTGAGCTTGCGCCCCTCATTGGTCTGGCAGATCGAATCGTCGATCTGGTGGAGACGGGTCAGACGCTGCGTGAGAACGGTTTGGTAGAGATGACAGGCATTCTGGACATTACCAGCCGTCTTATCGCCAATCGGGTAAGTTATCGGATGAAAAATGCACGAATCCAGGCTTTGTGCGATGCACTTCAGCAGGTTATACCGGCATCGAATGAGATCTCGGCGGGAAGCCTTCGGGGATGAGTTACTGATACAAGGACTGCAAGGTAGCAAGGAACCGGAAATGGAGCAACGGAAATAACAAAAAAATGAAATAATAGAAGCAAGAAACGATAGAAGCAAGAAACGAGAAAAATCAGAATCGAATTAGCTATAAGATGTCAGGCATTACAGGGGATAAGGAGGTTGTACACATGAAAATTGTACCTGCACTGGAGTTTGATCTAAAGCGGGAAGTGGAGTATGGCACGCCGGAGCAAAATGAAACGGTACGGCGTATTGTCAGCGACATTCGCCGTGAGGGTGATGCGGCACTGCTGCGTTACACGGAGCAGCTGGACCGCACGAAGTTGACGGCCGCGGAATTGCGCGTGCCGCAGGAAGAGCTGCAGGCGGCTTATGCAGCCGTGGAGCCATCCTTTGTGACGGCGATTCGGCAAGCCGCCGCCAACATTCGTGCGTTTCACGAGAAGCAGAAACGCAACTCGTGGATGGATTGGCAGCCGGACGGCAGTCTGCTGGGCCAGGTCATCCGACCGCTGAAGCGGGTCGGGGTGTATGTACCTGGCGGCAAAGCAGCGTATCCATCGTCTGTGCTGATGAATGTGATTCCGGCACAGGTGGCAGGCGTGCCGGAGATTGTTCTCGTGACGCCGCCGTCTACCAACGGTGGCGAAGGTATTAACCCGTACATTCTCGTTGCTGCCGCGGAAGCAGGCGTGAGCGAGATGTACCGGGTGGGCGGCGCTCAAGCCATCGCCGCCCTGGCTTACGGCACGGAGAGCATCGCTCCGGTCGACAAGATCTGTGGACCGGGCAATATTTTCGTGGCGCTCGCGAAGCGCGAGGTGTACGGTGCGGTCGATATCGATAGTATCGCCGGGCCGAGTGAGATTGTGGTGCTCGCCGATGATACGGCGAATCCGGTGTATGTCGCCGCCGACCTGTTGTCGCAGGCGGAACATGACGAGATGGCATCGGCCATTCTCGTCACGAATTCGGCCACGCTGGCGGAAGCCGTGCAGGGCGAAGTGCAGCGGCAGCTTGAAGTGCTGCCGCGGCGCGATATCGCTGCTGCTTCGGTAGAGCAATACGGCGCAATTATTGTGGTCGATTCCATTGATGAGGGGATCGATGTGGTGAACCGGCTCGCACCGGAGCATCTGGAGATCATGGTGCAGGAGCCGATGGCATACGCTGGCCGGATCGAGAATGCCGGCGCGATCTTCCTTGGTCCGTACAGTTCGGAGCCGGTAGGGGATTACTTTGCAGGACCCAATCACATTATTCCGACCAATGGAACGGCACGATTCAGTTCGCCCGTGGACGTGGATGATTTTATCAAGAAGTCGAGTCTGATCTATTATAGTAAAGAAGCGCTGCTGCAGAATGGAGCGGCTATTATAGAGTTGGCCCGCCATGAGGGTTTTGAAGGACATGCCCGTGCAATCGCTGTACGGTTAGAACAGGAAGGAAAGGCGGAATCGGACAATGGATAAGCAAAATGGTGTGGAACTTGAAAACAAAGGTGCAGTGCGCCAAGCAGAGGTTGATCGCAAAACGAACGAGACCAATATCCAATTGGCCTTTAATGTAGACGGAACAGGACAATCCACGATTGAAACGGATGTGCCCTTCCTAAACCATATGCTCGATCTGTTCACGAAGCATGGACAATTCGACCTGAACGTGCAGGCCCGTGGAGATATTGATATTGACGATCACCACACGGTTGAAGACATCGGAATTTGTCTAGGACAGACGTTGCGAGAAGCGTTGGGTGACAAACGCGGTATTAAGCGTTACGCCAGTGTTTTTGTCCCGATGGACGAGGCACTCGCTCAGGTTATTATTGATGTGAGCAACCGACCTCACTTTGAATACCGTGCAGAATACCCTTCCCAACAGGTAGGCAGTTTCTCTACAGAGTTGGTACATGAATTCCTGTGGAAATTGGCGCTGGAAGCTCGGATTACGTTGCATGTCATTGTGCACTATGGTCAGAATACCCACCACATGATTGAAGCAATCTTTAAGGCATTGGGACGTGCACTGGATGAAGCAACGATGATTGATCCACGTGTAACTGGTGTGCCTTCCACGAAAGGAGTGCTGTAGACGATGGCGATTGCAATTGTCGATTACGGTATGGGTAACCTGCACAGCGTCGGCAAAGCGGTCGAACGTCTTGGCTACGAGGCGCTGGTCACGGGTGACCGCCAAGAGATTCTTGGTGCAGATGGTGTCATCCTGCCAGGCGTAGGTGCTTTTGGTGATGCGATGGTTCATCTGCGGGAGAGTGGACTGGATACGGTGGTGAAGGAAGCTGCTGCCGGGTCTAATCCACTGCTTGGTATCTGTCTGGGGATGCAGTTGTTGTTCAGCTCAAGTGAAGAGCATGGCGAGCATGAGGGACTGGATATTTTGCCAGGTAAAGTAGTGCGTTTCGCACCAGGAGAATTGAAGGTTCCTCATATGGGATGGAACCGTTTGGAATTCCTGCACGGTGAAAATCCGCTATTTACGGGGCTTGAGGCAGGACACGTCTATTTTGTCCATTCCTATCATGCACTTACTGACAACAGGGACGATCTGCTGGCGGTAACGGATTACGGACATCCGGTGACAGCCATTGTAGGCAGAGGATCCAACTTCGGCATGCAATTCCACCCGGAGAAAAGCGGAGAGCTTGGCATGAAGCTGCTCGGTAACTTCCTGGCTCTGACAGGAGCACCTGTACAAAGGTAAACAATCATCTCTCTTAATTATAGAAAGCGTACAAATCTAATTCATATTCAGGAGGCCTTGTATGTCATCTTTTATCCTATATCCGGCGATTGATATCCGGGACGGCAAATGTGTAAGACTGGTGCAGGGAGATTATAATCAGGAGACCGTGTATAACGATGACCCGGTTCAAGTGGCTCTATCTTGGGAGAAGCAAGGCGGTACATACGTGCATCTGGTGGATCTGGACGGGGCCAAAGCGGGCCATCCTGTTAACGATGAGCTGATCGGACGCATTGCCTCGGCTGTGAACGTACCTGTTCAGGTGGGCGGCGGACTTCGTACAGTAGCGGATGTAGAGCGTTTGCTGGGTCTGGGTGTTAGTCGGCTGATTATTGGAACAGCAGCCATTGAGGATCGTGCTTTTACAGAGGAAGTACTGGGACGTTACGGCGACAAAGTGGCAATCGGTATCGACGCTCGTAATGGTTATGTGGCCACTCGCGGATGGCTGGAAACATCAGAAGTACAGGCAGAGGTGCTCGCGAAGGAATTGGCGGCGTATGGGGCAGAAACGTTTATCTTTACGGATATTTCCCGTGATGGCATGATGCAGGGTCCTAATGTGGAAGCGATTGTATCTCTAGCCAAGGCCAGCGGACGGACGGTCATTGCTTCCGGCGGTGTGAGTGTAATGGATGATTTGCTTCGTCTGAGTCGTCATGCGGATGATGGTGTTGGTGGAGCCATCGTGGGTAAAGCACTGTATACAGGAAGCATTGATCTGTCTGAAGCGGTACGTGCGGTAAATAAGTAAGGCATATTCGGATAGAGAGGATGAGGTAGCATGCTGGCAAAAAGAATCATTCCCTGTCTGGACGTGAAGGACGGCCGGGTCGTCAAAGGCGTCAACTTCGTCAATCTCCGCGATGCGGGTGATCCGGTAGAGCTGGCGGCACTATATGACCGCGAGGGCGCGGATGAACTGGTATTTCTCGATATCTCCGCTTCGGTAGAAGGTCGCGAAACGATGGAAGAAGTCGTGCGGCAGACGGCTGGCGAGATCGCTATTCCTTTTACGGTAGGCGGCGGTATCTCCAAGGTGGAGGACATGAAGCGGATTCTCCGTGCAGGAGCGGATAAAATTGCAGTGAATACAGCCGCGGTACTTAATCCGCAGTTGATTGCAGATGGTGCGCGTCGCTTTGGCTCGCAGTGTATCGTGGTAGCGATCGATGCCAAGTATAACGAAGCTTGGGGCGAGTGGGAGGTCTATACACATGGTGGACGGAAACCCGCCGGCATCAAGGCGCTGGAATGGGTTAAACAGGCTGAGAGCTTGGGCGCGGGAGAGATTCTGCTAACCAGTATGGACGCGGACGGAACAAAAGACGGCTTCGATCTGAAGCTGACGGCAGCAGTATCTGAATCTGTGCGTATTCCGGTTATCGCATCGGGCGGTGCGGGCAAGGAATCCCATTTCTATGATATATTCACCACAGGCAAAGCGGATGCAGGGCTGGCCGCAACGATTTTCCATTACAAAGAAATCGCCGTACCGGCGTTAAAACAACATTTGAGAGAACAAGGGGTGGAGATCCGTGACTAAAGTGAGCGATGAAATCAAGGAACAGTTATCCTTGGAGCAGGTTGTGGAACACATTCGTTGGAGTGACGGTTTGGTTCCTGCGATTGTACAGGATGTGGATACTCGGAAAGTCTTAATGATGGCTTATATGAATCGCGAATCTCTGAAGTTATCGCTTGAATCCGGTGAAACCTGGTTCTGGTCACGCTCGCGTCAAGAGCTGTGGCATAAAGGGGCAACATCTGGCAATGTGCAGACCATTACTTCCCTGAAATATGATTGTGACGGTGATACCTTGTTGGTTGAGGTCAAACCGAACGGTCCTGCTTGTCATACCGGTGAGGTAACATGTTTCCATAATGAGATCATTGGTTTGCCAGAGAAATCGGCGGATAAGGCTTCGGATGAAGCGGGGGCGGAATCTGCTTCGGCAAGTTCCGGTGCCGAAAGCCGCTTCGAGGTATTGGCTGAACTGGAATCTGTTATTGCAGAGCGTGAACGTGAGCGTCCTGAGGGTGCGTATACTACGTATCTATTTGATAAAGGTGTAGACAAAATATTGAAAAAAATCGGTGAAGAAGCATCCGAAACGATCATCGCCGCCAAAAATAAAGATAATGACGAGCTTCGTCTGGAAGTCAGTGACCTGATGTATCACCTGCTCGTCCTGTTACAAGAACGCAAGCTGCCGCTGGACGACATTATGTCAGAGCTGAGCCGCCGTCATGAACGGCCTCGCCGCGATTAGGAGGCGAGTGTCGTGCGTATAGATTATCACACACACCATGAGCGGTGTGGACATGCCGTTGGCAAACTGGAAGAGTACGTGCAGCGTGGTGTGGAGATCGGACTATCCCAGATCGGATTGTCCGATCACATGCCCTTATTGCATGTCGATCCGGCTCAATATTATCCGGAAATGGCGATGCCTATGGATGAACTGCCACGTTATGTGGAGGAGTGTTTCTCCCTGAAGGAACGTTACCGTGGGCAGATTGACGTACGTGTGGGTCTGGAAGGTGACTATATTGAAGGCTGGGAAACAGAGATCCGAGCGATCATTGAGCGTTATCCATGGGATTATGTGATTGGCTCCGTTCATTTCCTGGGAGAATGGGACATTACGGATTTCCGCCAGACCCATCACTGGGAGGGCAAAGACATCCTTGAAGTATATCGTCAGTATTATGATGCCGTAAGCAAGGCAGCTGCGACGGGCATGTATGATATCATGGGCCACACGGATGTCATTAAACGGTTCGGCTATGTTCCTTCAACGGAGCAAACAGAAGAACGTATCTCACTGGAGAACGCAGCGCTGCAGGCTATTGCCAAAAGTGGCTGTGCCATGGAGCTAAATGCTTCCGGGTTATCCAAGCCTTGTGCCGAGATGTTTCCTAGTCGAAGAATGCTGACGGAGGCCATCCAATTGGATATTCCACTAACCATGGGCTCTGATGCACATGATCCACTCAAACTGGGCGATTATTTGCCTGAAGCTGAAGCACTTTTACATGAATTGGGTTGTACGGAAGTTGCTGTTTTTGAAGGCCGTCATCGCTCGTTCATTCCTTTAAATGTATAAGCCAGTGGAGTATAATGAGGGTAGGAAATAACCTTATAACGGTAGTTCAAAAAGTCCGCTTTTGATTACGGATGATGCCTAAAGGCATCATTAGCATCGAATATGGAATTCAGCCGAAATAGGTGGATGCTCACGAAGTATGTTTCCTCTGGAAACATTGTGGTTGCTCACGTAGTTTTCTCCTACGCTCCGCTACTCCATTTCTAGCTTTATCCCATCTTCTCGGTACTGAAAACCGGTCTTTTTGAACACTCACTTTTAGATAAGGGATTATATAGGGGCTTCAACCCTCGGGAGGGCATTATGCAGCATTCGTTACGTATTTTTTCCGGTTCATCGAACCCTAAGCTGGCAGAACAGGTATGTGACAAGCTGGGAGTACAACTGGGCAAGATCAAGCTGTCCCGGTTCAAGAGCGGAGAAATATACGTTCATTATGAAGAAACGATCCGTAATTGTGATGTGTTTCTGGTACAGTCATTGTCTCATCCGATTAATGAGCTGTTTGTTGAGCTGCTTGTGATGATTGATGCCGCGAAAAGGGCTTCTGCGCGCACGGTGAACATTATTGTTCCTTATTACGGTTATGCTCGTCAAGAGCGTAAATCTGCTCCACGGGAGCCGATCTCGGCCAAGATGGTAGCTGATGTATTAACTACGGCTGGCGCCAATCGGGTGGTAACGATCGACCTGCATGCAGCGGCCATTCAGGGCTTCTTCAACATTCCGGTTGACCATATGACATCGCTGGACCTGATCAGTGATTATCTGTTAAGCAAAGGGATTGAGAACCCTGTCGTGGTCTCCCCTGATGCGGGACGAGCATCGATGGCAGAGAAGCTGGCCAATCGTCTGGATTCTCCATTTGCCATAATGATCAAGAAACGTCCAAGCCATAATGAATCCGTGATTACCCATGTCATTGGTGATGTCGAAGGGCGCACACCTATTATTATTGAGGATCTGATCGACACCGGAACAACCATTCTGAATGTTGTGGAAGGGTTGAAGGAACGCGGTTCCAAAAATGTATATGTATGTGCAACACACGGATTGTTTTCGGATGGGGCAGTAAGTAAATTGAATCACCCGTCTATTGAAGAAGTGGTGGTTACGGACTCGATCGCACTGCCAAATGACCACCCTGAATGCTTCAAAGTGTTACCTGTTGCACCAATGCTGGCCCGCGCCGTACGCATTATTGTGGATGGTGGCTCCATGGCCACATTGTTTAAGGATTCTGGTATTTAGAGCGTGAAGGATACAACGGTGTGCTGCCAGATGGGCTATTCCGTGTCTGAGTTGTTGTCTGCTCAGCACGGTTTTTTTGTTTTGACTCTGTGAACTCAATTCTTGCTTTGCTGCTCCGAGGCTTGTGCTATAATAACATAAAATCAGTTATGATAGCGTTATCATGTAGTGTTCGTCCCTAAGGCGGGATGGATGCTGAACAGTAGAACCACGGCTGAGAACATTGGCATCGTGGAGTGAGGAGTGGGGTCTATTGTCTCGTAATTGGTACTACCGGTTATTGTTCTCGTATTTCCCAATATTTTTTCTTACGGTGAGCATACTCATTTTCATCGCGTTTGTTTTCATCAATGATATCTCTAAAGAGGAAACAAAAAAAGCAGACCGGATCTCCTCCAGCTACATGATAGACACCGTGGATCGCACAATCAGGGGTATTGAACTATCCATCCTGGAAACGGTACAGAGTCAGGAGGCATACAGGCTCTATTTTAATAACACAAACGAGACCAGCTCGGACTCAGTGTATGCAATTGCACAGAGCTTACGGGAGCTAACCAATTCGTCTTCATGGATTCAATCCATCTATCTATACGACAAGCGAAATCAACATGTTCTGACCGTAAGTGGTTCCAGAGAAGCGGAAAGTTTCTTGGATAAGGCATGGATTGACCAGATGGGTACCGGTTCTATCAGTTCAGGCTGGCAGCCAGTCCGGGAATTCGATACGGAGTCTGTTCAACGTACTCCTATTCGCGTATTAACCGTGAACAAGGATATGCCTTTGCCTTTTGGTTCTCAGGGCACATTGGTCATTAATATTAAGATGAGCAGCATTGAACAAAGTGTAGATAGTATGGTTAATGGTCAGCTCTCATTCCTGACGATTACGGATCGGGACGGTAAGGTTGTGTATAATGCACACTCGGACCAAGAGGGCTCGATCGACGGTCAGGAATTGAACAGGCTGCCGCTGGAAAGACTGGGCTGGACCATATCCAGTGGAATTAAGGCCGGCAACTTATTTGGCTGGGTATCTGTCGTATCTTATGTTTGGGTAATCATTGCTATTGTGACTGTCATCTGTGCGATTGTGTATATCGTGTATATTACACGCCGTAACTATAAACCCATTCAGATCATCATGAACCGAATTGAGTCTCATCAGATTCGGGCGTTTGAATCCTCGGGCGCTCGGACGGATGAGATGAAGATGATTGACGGAGTGCTTGAGAATCTGATTAATCATATGATGGATTATGACAAGAAAAGCATGGAAAATGTACTCATGCAGCGCAGCAAGTTGTTCAATGCCCTGTTACATGGGGAACATGTCGAAAATGCAGAAGAACAATTAAAAGAGCTCTCTCCACTAGATGACGTTCATGAATTGTCACACTTTGTCGTTGTTGTTGGTGATATTAACCGTTATGAGAAGGGATTTCAGGAGAGGTACACGAGAGGTGAACAAAATACGCTGAAGTTTGCCTTGATGAACGTATTACAAGAGCTGTCACGTAATACGGGAGTACAATGCTGGATGGAATGGATTAGTGTAGATCGAATTGCAATCCTTTTTATGTTCAAAGAACAGAATGATAGCGACATGGACATGTCTGGGCAGATTCGTGTTGTAGCAGAGGAATGCAAATCATGGGTAGAACAAAATTTACGCATTTCCTTAAGTTTTGGCATTGGACCTATAGCTCAGGGAATCGGTACAATACGAGATTCCTATGCGGCCGCAGAAGCGGTAATGCATCGCAAACTGTTGATGAATGGAGATGTTGGCCAGGCCGATTGCGGCGAACCACAGCATCCTTTATTGGATACCTATACTTATCTGCAGATGATTGCGGACTTTGTTAAGCGGTTCCGGATGTCGAGTGGACAGTGGCGTGAACAGTTGGAGGAGATTTTTACAGCCTTTGAACAAAACAAACTGCCGGATGACGAGATTCGTTCTCTGATTCAAGCCATGTTACAGATGCTGAGCCGAGAGGTTGCCATGATGTCGGAAGGGCTTCAGGAAGAGCTGTCCGAAGAAAACATCAACAGATGGTTAAGTGCTGTGGAAGAGGCTGAGACGCTTACGGATGTGAAAAGTCTTTTGTTCGATGGTCTGACGGACTTGTTCCGAACGTATGTGGCCGTAACGGAAACCAAGAGTTACAAAGCCATGGTGAACGAAATGAAAAATTATATTGAAGAACAGTTTGCCAATCCTGATCTTTCATTGAAACATCTGAGCGACCGATTCCAGATTACGGGCAAACATGCCAGTTATTTGTTCAAAACAGAATTCAACATGAAGTTTGTTGATTTTGTTACAGAGCTTCGCATGAAGGAGACGGAGCAACTTCTGCTCAATACCGATTACTCTTTGCAGGATATTGCCCTGAAGGTTGGGTATGCGAATGGAATTACATTAGGACGTGTATTTAAACGGGTAACGGGAATTACACCAGGAGATTATCGTCGTTTGAAACGTGAACATCGAGAACCCGAAGAGTAACGCAATTATGATTATATTCTGAGATCTGTACATCAGGATAACACAGGGTGAATTTCATGCAGTCACTTTCCACTAGGAGAGCAGGCTTGCAGAGGTTCGCCTTTTTTCGTTGAACATCTCGGCTCCCCGAGATCGTATGCAACTGTTTTCGCAGGACAGCAAGCATATATTCCTGTTTTTTCCCCGTTTACGAATATAGGCAGTGTGTGAAAATAGTTTATTCGAATGGGGACAGGCAGTTCCGAGTCTTGAGGCGTTGAGAGCCATCATAGCCTAGTGCAGTGCAGTTTTGGGAAAATAATCAGTCTGCGAAAATGGGCTTATCACATAAACTAAATTCCGTTTGTAAGCGCTTCCGAAACTGGTTTATTGCTAGTGTTCGGGAAGATGTGGAATACTCGGAGCAAGCCTTAAACATTCACGCAAAGTAAAAGGGGATGACAAAATGATTGGAAAAGCAACCAAGGGGAGTAAGAAGAAATGGATGGGTCTGGCACTTACAATGGTAATGGGAGTGTCCTTACTTGCGGGGTGCTCGTCTGCATCAGAAAAAGAATCAGCAGAAGGCGGGGCAACAACGAATGGTGAGCGTGTTACTTTGAAAGTGGAGGTTTTCGATCGTGGTAACAGTCCTTCTCCACATACGATCACTAACAACTACTTAACTAAATTTGTTCAAGAGAAATTCGGCGATCCAAATAACATTGATGTGCAATTCGTACCTGTTCAACGTTCAGAAGAAACAACCAAGCTCAACGTGTTAATGGCTAGCCCCAGCGACGTTCCAGATATTGTGTTTGTATACGACTCCAGTGTGTTCTACCGTTATGCTCAGCAAGGTGGTTTAACTGAAGTAGGTGAACTTCTTAATGAACATGCACCTAACTTAAAAGAATATCTCGGCGAAGACCTGTTGAAATTTGGTCAGCTTGAAGGTCAGCAATTCGCTATTCCGGGTAAACGTGCCATTACTTCCCGCTACAATTCTTATATCCGCCAGGATTGGCTCGACAAAGTTGGGATGAAGGCTCCAACGACAACGGATGAGCTTTACGAAACGCTGAAAGCATTTAAAGAGAAAGATCCGGGTAATCTGGGCAGCAAAAACATCCCAATGGGTATGGCACTTGCCCCAGCCCAGTATGAAACATTGATTTACTCCTTTATTAAACCCGTACAAGATGGGCTTACGTACAGCCAGCGTTACGAGCTACCGTTGCATGATGGCTTCAAAGATGCGATGCAGTTCCTTAACAAGCTTTACAATGAAGGTCTGATCAGCAAAGACTTCAGTCTTGATGAAGAAAAAACGCAATTGGTCAAAGACTTCCAGAACGGTAATGTTGGCTACATGTCTGAGGATGTAGGTCAGATTCTGTATGCAGATGGTATGCTTGATAATTTGTCCAAAAATGTACCTGATAGCAAAGTTATAGCAGTTGACGCTTACACCAACCCGAATGTGGACAATAAACACATCAAATCCCGCTATGGTAGCAACGGTATGTACATCATGATTCCAAAAAGCAGCAAACGTTCGGTTGAAGCAGTGAAATACCTGGACTGGATGGCTTCTGGAACGAACTTGCTAGAGATAAACACGGGCGTCGAAGGTGAAAATTACGATATGGTTGATGGTGTTCCAGTTGTTAAAGATGATGCACCACAGGATGTCAAAGATCGTATCTACAACGGTGGAGACATGGCTATTATTGCCAACGGTAAAGTTGTTGGAGATCAGGCAGCCAATGAAGCCGCATGGATTGCAGGCTTCCCAGAACGTAACCAAGAGCTAATGAGACAGTCCATTGATATCGCTAATACGGATACGGTTGGTCCGGTCATCTTCAGCAAACCAATTGAAGCAGAATCTAAATATGGTACAGCGCTAAATGATAAGTTGAAAGTGCTTATTGTGAAAACTGCGATGGCTAAACCGGCAGACTTCGAAGCGGTATACGAAAAAGAAATGAATGATTTTATGTCACTGGGTGGCACAGAACTGAAGAAAGAGCTTGAAGCAGCACTTCAGTAAGCTTTATTGAATAAGCAGGTTCATCTTGTGATTACTAAATCAATATGTAATGTACCGCATAACTTTGGAAGGAACGTGTGCCGCCAGTATGGGCGGCACAGCCGTTTCTCTGTTGATAGGAGGAAACCGATTTGACCATCACATACTTGAAAAGGTATTGGCAATTATATGCGCTCATCTCACTGCCTCTGATCTACTTCTTGATCTTTCGTTACGGCCCAATGTACGGGGTTCAGATCGCTTTTAAGGATTTCAACTTGTTTCAGGGCATTAACGGGAGTGAGTGGATCGGTTTCGATGCTTTCCGTGAAGTATTTGGAATGCGGGACTTCTACACCACATTACGAAATACCTTCATGCTAAATTTCCTCGACCTGCTTGTTTCATTTCCTGCTCCAATTTTATTGGCCATCATGCTTTATGAAGTTAGATTCAAATGGTTTAAAAAAATATCGCAAACGATTCTGTACATTCCTCACTTTATCTCATGGGTAATCATCGGAGGAATTGTATACCAATTGTTCGGCAATCAATCCGGTATGGTTAACGGTGTACTGGAAAGCATGGGATTAAATTCAATACCATTTTTGACAGAAAAGAATCCATGGCTTGTAACGTATCTGTTCACAGGTGTCTGGCAGAGTGCAGGATGGGGTACCATTCTTTATCTGGCGGCATTAACCGGTGTGAACAAGGAATTGTTTGAGGCTGCAGAGATTGATGGAGCTTCAAGACTGAAGAGAATCTGGCATATTACGTTGCCAAGTATTAAACCAACCATTGTGACCTTGCTCATTCTTAATCTCGGACATATGGTCAGCATCGGTTTTGATCGGCCATACATCATTGGTAATACGGCCGTGCGTGAATATTCCGATGTACTCAGTACCTTTGTATACAGAGTTGGTCTTGAATCAGGACAATACACGCTGGCAACTGTCGTCGGACTCTTCCAGGCAGTGGTAGGACTCATATTCGTGTTAGGATCTAACTATATTTCGAAGAAAGCAACGGGTGAGGGTATTTTGTAAGTTGTAGATAAACGGAAGAGACGCCAATCGGCTTGTATGTTTAGACCATCAGTAAAGGAGCTGTGCGCATATGAGTGAACGCACCTCAAATCGGATTTTTGATATCGTTAATATCTCCTTTATCAGTTTGTTTGTTATATTCTGTCTAGCTCCATTTTTGCATACCATTGCGATATCACTAAGTTCTAACCGGGCTATTACTTCGGGAGAAGTGACCATTTTCCCTAAAGAATTTAACTGGGATGCGTATATTCAAGTATTCTCTGATCAATCCATGATATATTCACTTGGCTTTACGACTGTTTTGACAGTGGCAACCACGGTGTTGTGCATGTTATTCACACTTGCTGCTGCATATCCGTTAACTAAGAAAAAATTGAAAGGGCGCAAGCTCTTCATGTATGTCATCATCATTACGATGTTCTTCAGTGGCGGGATGATTCCCGAGTATTTGCTCATTCGTGATCTTCATATGCTTAATTCAGTCTGGGCACTGATCTTACCGGGACTGGTGAGTCCGTTCAACCTGATTATCCTGATCTCATTTTTCAGAGGCATTCCTGAAAGTCTGGAAGAGTCAGCAGAAATTGACGGCAGCTCACATGTACACACGCTATTCAAAATCATACTGCCATTATCCATGCCTGTACTTGCCACATTAGCGCTATTCTATGCGGTTGGTCGATGGAATGGATTCCAGGATTCACTGTTGTATATTAATGATCCCAAGTTGTATCCGTTACAACTAAAGCTCTTCCAAATGGTTCAAAACAACATGGTGAGCGAGCTTACATTGATGGAAGGTGCTGACCGCACACCACTGACTCCGGAAAGTCTCAAGGCAGCTACAGTTGTATTCGCAACGGTACCTATTCTGCTTGTTTATCCGTGGCTGCAAAAGTACTTCGTCAGCGGTGCGATGCTGGGAGCGGTTAAAGGGTAATTTCGTAGTCTCTATATACGCTAAACATCACAATTGGGGAAGGAGAAGGAACGTAATATGCAGGGAAGAGATAAAGGAGAATACTCATTCTCGACATGCTGGAATATCCGAAAGCATGATGTCGGGGAAGACATGATTCGGGAGATTGCGGATCTCGGCTTTCATCGGGTGGAGCTAAATTATAATGTAACGAAAGAAATGCTTAAAACGATTGAGCCGATGATCGAGCGCGGGGAGATTGGGGTGTCCAGTGTCCACAACACTTTTCCACATGATCCTGATCCAGACTACGGTACGGATTCCATCTTGCTCGGCTTCGAAGATGAAGTGAAACGTAAGCGGGCGATCGAATTACTGGTAGAGTCGGCTGAATATGCCCAACGTTATGGGGGAGAAGCTGTTGTTGTACACCCGGGAGAGGTACCTTTTCCTGAGGATATCAGCAAAGACCTTGGAAGGATCTATAACGAGGAAGGTCCGGACTCACCGAAGTATCACAGCAAATGGGCTGAATTGATGGAGCGGCGGGAAGCCCTCAGTTCAGGGTATGTGGAGAAAATTATCGTCAGTCTGGATGAGGTATGCAATCGGGCGGCAGCTAAAGGTCTGAATGTTCGTTTTGGCATCGAGACAAGATCGCGACCACAACAAATTCCTACCCTTGCCGAAGCCAAGACCATCATCACGGCCCTCAAAGGGGCTCCGGTTGGTATCTGGTACGATACCGGTCATGCCATCATGATGGACCGAATGGGCCTTTATGACAGTGTGGGAGAAATGCAGGGGCTGATGGATGATATCGTAGGAGTGCATATTCATGAGACCCTCGGTCTCTCTGATCACTGGTGCCCGTATGTACACAGTAAGGATATGAACTTCTATGATGCTTATCTGCCGATGATTCGCCGGGCCCAGGTGAAGGTGTATGAGTTGAAGTCTGCCTGCAAGGCAGAAGAAATCCACGAGAGTCATGACTTGCTTATGAAGAAGCTTGGAGTGGCAGAGTAAGACAGAGTAGGCGCGGTGATGGGGGATACAGTTGGCGTGTTCACAGCGTGTGTTCAACGACTGTTTCCTCAGTGACGAAGATCCGTAGATATGTAGTTATACAAGCACGTATTTTCTAGCGACTTTTGTCGGTATATGGTATATACTGACGAGAAAAATAAACTCACCTACGGGCGGTATGAGTTAGCTTCTGTTCTGAATTGAAGGCGCTGAAGCACATATTCCGCACATCGGGAGAATGCATTGGTATGGAGGGGACTGCACATGTACAAACAACTGGTGGACAGTAATGACAGAGCGGTAGAAAGAGGCATATCCCGGCAGATGCTTGACCCGGAAAGCCGTTACTATGGAGGGACCATCGATTCTCATACAGGTGTTGCCTGGGTCAACCATACGACTGGAACACCCACGGATATGTGTTACTGGGGAGCAGCGCTTTCCAATCCGGACTCCATCTATTACCGGGATGAGGCGTTGTTGAATCGACTGCTGTTAGCTACGGAATATGTACTTCGCTTCCAGCATGAAGATGGTTCAATATCGCCAGGCTGGACTAACTATCATTCTCCTCCTGATACCGCATTTGTTGTTGTGGGGTACTCACAGTTGTATCAGCTTCTTCTGCAGCAACAATGGGAGCCGCTGCAACCTGTATTGAACAATATGAAGCTATTTCTGGAACGGACAATTCCAACCATGCTTACAGGAGGTTGTCACACGCCTAATCATCGCTGGGTGCTATGCGCGGCGCTCGGTTTCTTGCATGACATTTTTGGTGTGGAGGAAGCTGTGCAGCGCGCAGAGCAGTGGCTGGCGGAAGGCATGGACATTACACCCGATGGGGAGTGGACCGAACGAAGCAACGGAATCTATAATGCGGTAAGCGACATTATGCTCATTCATGCGGCACGTCTGCTCAAGCGTCCAGAATTGCTGGAGCCAGTGCGTCTAAATCTTCGAATGATGGTGTATCTGGTGCATCCCACAGGTGAGATTGTGACAGATTATTCCGGTCGGCAGGATCTGGGGAGTATCCATGACTTGTCATCGTATTATCTACCCTATGCGATCTTGGCGAAGATCGATGGTGACTCCATTTTTGCGGGCATGGCAGCATGGGCAGATAGTGCATTGACGGACCCGGGCGTATGCTCAGTCAACGCTCTCGTTAGATTGTTGCTGGAACCTGATCTTCAGCAAACCAGTGGTACGAAGGATTCGCTCCTGGAAAATTACGAGATGATGCTGAATGAACACTTTGCACGCGTGCAGTATCTGGGGCAGATGGATTCGACCGGACATCATGGACGAATCTCTCACAGTCGGATGCACACGGACTTTGGTGCTCCTGTGGCCCGAATCCGTAAGGGTGATACAAGCGTAACCGTAATGACAGAAGTGCCGCCTTTCTTTGCACTCCGACATGGTCAGGTGCGTCTGCTTGCTGTGCAATTGGCTTCTTATTTTAATCCGGGATATATACCCATGCAAAACATGACCAAGCTGCCCGAGGGATATCACCTGACGGGTGAACAGAAGAAAGGGTACTACGGCCCGATTCCTACGGAACTTTTGCCGGAATCTGCTGCATCAGCCATAAGTCCGTGGTACTTGTTACCCCATCAGAGTCGTCAACTTACTCATGAGCAGACACTCCGTGTAGGGGCAGAAGTGCTGCATACAGAAAATGGCTGGAAGATGCATCTCACTGGGAATGAACCGGAGGATACGATGATGCAATTGTCCTTTGTGTTTGGAAGTGAAGGTGAGCTTACCTGTGAGGATGCGATTGAAACGAGTGAGGGTCACTTCTTGTGGAAAGGCGGTATCTTACGTTATACCTGCGGAGAAGACTGGCTGGAGATCACCGGGGGCGAACTCGGACATCTGGCGGCAACGGTTCGTGAGGCAAAACTGCCGGACAAGTGCAAGGTTGTGCTGGTCAATTTCATGACGCCGTTTGATAAAACCATTCATATCACACTTTCGCCTTCGATGGCGCTGAAGAATTAAATCCATTAAATCCTTTAAGCCATGACCGTTAAAGACCGAACCCTAGGGCTCGGTCTTCTTTTATGTACGATTGAATCCAACAAGTGTTCTAAGCTGGTATTCCCACTGTGGAGCTCGGTCCAGTAATATATGAACTAATATCATTCCAATTGTTCTAACGCAGTTTCGATCGGTTTATTGAACAGCGGACTATCTTTGGTTTTGCTCCAGTAAACGATAAGCACATTACTTTTCTCATATAAAAAAGGGAATGTTGTAAAATGGGCCCGCTCCATGTGCTTATTAAATTCTTTTGTCCCGTTAATACGCTCCTTCTCAGAATTGAAAATATAAAAATGCATAAATTCAGGGTTATACGGATCTTCGTTCCCTGGCGCTTCAACGGAGTACACCTCAGGTAGAATATCATTTAATTTCAAAGGATACCCGGTTTTACCAAAGGACACTAAGTCCAGTTCCTGAGACTCGAGTACTCTCAGCACATCATCTGATGTGAAGTGATTTTCCTTGTCTTCTATATCTTCGGAACATCCATTCAGAGCTAACAAGCATATTAAGATGAATACAAGTGGTTTTATTTTTGAGATCATCAATATAACATCTCCTTAACATAATAATGATGTGTCTAGGACGGGTTCTAATAGAATAAACAACGCCCAAAGATGATTTGTTTCCGCAAAATGAAATATCATCTTCTTTTGCATTTTTTTCATAAACGACATGAAACTACATGTTGAGAAGTGGGCCTTAAGATGTGGTATACTGAAGAGTATGAATGAAATGCAAAGAGGAGGTGCCTTGGAGATGAAGGGCAAGCTAGTGCGGGCTGAGGGACACCTTGCCAATATTATACCGATTCACTTGGATGCTTCTTTCTTTTTTGAAAGAGCTGTCCGCTCGCTGGACCGTAATCATGTCGACAAGGCATTAAAATATTTTCGCAAAGCTGTTGAATACGAACCGGAAAATCCGGTGAATCATTGTAATATGGCGGGTATATTATCGGAGAAGGGGGATTACGAAGCCTCCAATGCCATTCTGGCTAACGTGCTGGAAGTGGTAGATCCGTCGATGACGGAATGTTACTTCTATATGGCGAACAATTATGCAAATATGGATCGGTTTGAGGAAGCCGAGCAAGCACTTGTTACCTATCTGGAGGAGGACACCCAGGGTCAGTTCATGACGGAGGCCGAAGAGATGATGGAGCTTCTGTATTATGAGCTGGATCGTCCGACCAAATTGAATCGAATCAAATCACGCAAAGGTGTAGTGGAGCACGATCAGGCACGGGAACTGCTGGAAGAAGGGAAATTTGCACAGGCTGCTGAATTACTCGAAGGCATGTCTTCTGATTATCCTGATTACTTGGCTGCCCGTAACAATCTGGCACTCGCCTACTATTATATGGGTCTTTTTTCCAAAGCAAAAGAGACCATTGCGGAAGTGCTTGAACAGGAGCCGGGGAATCTGCATGCACTCTGTAATCTGGCCATTTTCCATCAGAATGAGAACCGGGCTGATCAAGTGCTGCTTCTGATCAAAAAATTGCGGGTCATCGTGCCGTTCCAACACGAGCAAGTCTACAAACTCGCGACAACGATGGGAATTCTGGGCCAACACGATACGGCTTATATTCACTTCCGGCGTTTGCTCAAGGACGAAGAGACAGCTGCTGATCCGGCACTTGCTCATTATGCAGCAGTGGCGGCTTATAATACAGAACGGTACGATGCTGCTGAGCGTCTGTGGCATCATGTGTCCAAGCTTGATCCGGGTTCCGAAGTATCCCGATACTATCTGTCAGGTCTTGAGGCTGTAAAACAAGGCGAACAAGAGCCAGAGAAGCTAAGTTATCACTATCATTTGCCATTCGATGAGCAGTTCAGACAGTGGGAGAACTATGGTAACGGCATACCTGAAGAAATGAAGAATGATCCACTGATTCGTTCATCGTTCTTCTGGGCACTGCGGCATGGTGATCGGGCAACGAAGCTGCAGGTTATTCATGCGCTTGGAATGATCGGTGATTATGAGGTGCAGCAGGCTCTGCAATCCTTCATTGAAGAGCCTGGAGAAGAACAGGATCTGCTTAAGGCAGCACAAGATGTGCTGAGCGGATTGAAATCGGCTGAAGATGAGGATCGGAATACTCAGGTAGTTCGTCCCTTTTCTCCTGTTGCCTTGAAGTCCATTGGGAAGGTTCAATCCACATCAGAACAATCGGACAGTGGCTCAACCTCCCATTGGCAGGCTGTTGTTGATCGTGCGTTACAGATGTCTGAAGCGAAGGCTGAGTTGCAGCAAGAGATGGAACGGCTCTGGACCGATTATGTGTCCCGGGTACATCCGGAGGTTCCGGGCACGAAACAGATTGAAGGTTGGGCTGCGGGACTTGAATATTTGGCAGCGAAGAATCACAGTCGGCCCGTTACCTATCAAAGCATTGCGGAGCGGTATGGGATATCGGCATCAACGGTTAGCAAGTATGCTAAACAGATTCATAAGGTCTGTAACAGCAATCCACCACTTGTATAAAAAAGTTGGCCCTCACTCGTTTTCAGAAAGACATCATGAGGTGAAGGATACAACAACCGGGAAAACGGGTAAACTTAACGAATGGGCCTCGTAAATGCCTGTAGGATATCATCTTGGCAAGTTCATCGCTAGTACAACACATTCTCACCTTAATTAAGGAGGCTGTATCTATATGTCTAAATACAGAACGATTGTGATCGGAACGGGACCTGCGGGTCTGACTGCAGCGATTTATCTGGCACGTGCTAATCTGAAACCACTGGTTATCGAAGGTCTTCAGCCGGGTGGTCAATTGACGACGACAACGGAAGTTGAGAATTTCCCCGGTTTCCCGCAAGGTATCATGGGTCCAGAGCTGATGGACAACATGCGTAAGCAAGCTGAACGTTTTGGAGCTGAATTCAAAAATGGTTGGGTGGAAGAAGTTGATTTCAGCAAACCGCCCTTCAAGGTCAAAGTTGGAGGAATCGGTGAATTGGAAGCTGAATCAATCATTATCTCCACAGGTGCTTCTGCTCGTTATCTCGGTATTCCGGGTGAACAGGAAAATGTGGGACGTGGTGTAAGCACATGCGCGACATGTGACGGTTTCTTCTTCCGGGGCAAAAAAATCGTGGTTGTGGGCGGTGGAGACTCTGCGATGGAGGAAGCGAGCTTCCTGACTCGTTTTGCAACAGACGTCACATTGGTTCACCGTCGGGATGAATTGCGTGCATCCAAGATTATGCAGGATCGGGCTCGCAGCAATGAGAAGGTGAAGTGGGCGCTGAACCGTACTCCACTCGAGGTCGTACCGGAAGCTATGGGTGTCAAAGGACTGAAGGTGCGCAACAATGAGACGGGGCAGGAAGAGTTGCTAGAAGCAGACGGCGTGTTCGTTGCCATTGGTCACACACCAAATACCGGATTTCTGGGTAATGCAATCACACTGGACGAACATGGCTATGTAGTGGTTAAACCGGGAACAACGGAGACCAATATTCCGGGTGTATTCGCCTGTGGTGATGTTCAGGATACGAAATATCGTCAAGCTATTACAGCTGCAGGATCCGGATGTATGGCCGCGATGGATTGTGAGAAGTTCCTTGAAGGAAGCATTGTCCATGATTGGAGCGAAACGTTGGATAAATAAGCATTACACGCATATGGTTAGGCATAAGCTAGGAATAAGAGACAACGGGAAGTCTCATGAAATGAGAGAAGCCGGAAGGCTTCTCTTTTTTTGAAACTATAGTGGGCATGAGTTCGTATACATATGGGGCATATTAGCTGTGAGGTGAAGATTTTGGGGGAAATGATAAAAGATTGGTTGCAGAATGCGACAGTGAGACGATTTTTGATCCTGCTCTTGTTCTGTTTGGTTTTGTTCAGTATGGGGAGTATGCTGCACATGATCCTGCTGTTGTTCTTGGTGACGTATGTCATGAACAGATTACAGCACTTCATTACAGGTGGTTTGAATCGGTTGTTTCCGATCAATTATAAAGTTGTAGTCATCCTGCTCTATATGATTGTTATTGCAGTCATTGTGCTCGGCATCTCCAGATATTCACCACGGATCGTGGATCAGGTCGTTCAGTTAACGAACGAAATTATGAAATTTCTGGATAGTGCAGACGGTGATAATTTTGCATCCAAAATTGCGGGTTATCTTCAATCCTTCGATATTAAAAATTACACCAATGATGCATTGAAATATATTTTTGCTTTGAGCAAATGGCTGGAATTTATTCTGCTTGTTATCATTCTGAGTCTGTTCTTCTTGTTGCAGAAGCAGGAAATATCCAAGTTCACGTCCAAGTTCAAAACAAGTAAAATTGGATGGTTCTATAATGAAGTAGCTTATCTGGGAGACAAATTCGTGTCTTCTTTTGGTAAAGTCATTGAGGCACAGCTTCTTATTGCGGTGTTTAATACAGTGCTGACGATCCTGGGCTTATGGATTCTGGGTTTCCCATATCTGTTCGCGCTGACCATTCTGGTGTTCCTGCTCAGTCTGGTGCCCGTGGCGGGGGTTATCATCTCACTGGTACCGCTCTGTCTGATAGGGTATCAGATGGGTGGACTGAAATTAAGCATCATTGTGATTATTATGATTATTGTGATTCATGCCTTGGAGACGTACTTCCTGAATCCGAAACTGATGGCACACAAGACCAAATTGCCGATGTTCTATACCTTTATCGTACTGATTCTGTCACAGCACTTCCTGGGGATCTGGGGACTGATCATTGGTATCCCGATCTTCGTTTTCCTGTTAGATATTCTGGATGTAAACAAGATGGAGAAGACAGAAGAGCCAGTGCGTGTGGAATCGAAGCTGTGACGTATAGCTGAAGAACGGCTGAGTTCTGTAAATAATGATGTGTGTAAAAAAGATTAAAACGCCTCCAGCTTGCTGGAAGGCGTTTTTTTTCGATGCCATACACCAGAAGGTGTAATGAATCGTGAATGAAGTTCTCTCTGGACCATATATCGTGCTTCGCGAACGAAAGTCCTATGACAGCCAGCCTTTCTCCTCGGCGATAGCGACGGCTTCCATTCGGTTCTTGGCGTCCAGCTTGGCGAAGGCCTCGGATAAATAGTTACGTACGGTCCCGTAGGAGAGATGCAGGGAGGCAGCGATATGATTGGCATTCATCCCGGTGGCTGCCAGTTTGAGCACTTCCTTCTCCCGTTCCGTTAACGGGTTAACGGCTTTGGCTGCGCCAAAAACAAGCTCAGGTGACACTTCTCGTCCACCGTTCATCACTCGCCGAATGGCCTCAGCCAAGCGGTCACTAGGCTCGTCCTTGAGCAGATAGCCCTGAACTCCGGCTTGTATAGCCCGTTCCAGGAATCCAGGCCGAGCAAACGTTGTGAGGATAATGATCCGACAACTCAGACCAAGTTGGTGAATGCGCTCAGCCACATCAAGTCCACTCATTACAGGCATTTCAATGTCCATCAGGCAAATATCTGGCTGGAGAGTAGCCATCTGTCTCAGGGCTTCCTCTCCATTCCCTGCTTCTCCAATGACTTTAAGATCGTCTTCAAGATCGAGCAGGGAGGCAAGCGCACCACGCAGCATACGTTGGTCTTCGGCAATTAATATACGAATCATAGTGATAGTCCTCCTTGTGGTTCGCTGGCGATTAAGGGAAAGAAAATGACGACCCTGGTTCCTTTCGAACCCGAGGAAACCTGAAATGAGCCGTCGATCAGATCCAGCCGCTCGGACATTCCCTTCAGTCCGTTTCCGTGATGTTGATTTGAGCTCATGCCAATGCCATTATCCTGGACCATAATCCTGATTCCATCAGGTAATCGTTCCAGTTGAATTATACCTAGAGTGGCTTTGCTGTGCTTTACGATATTCGTCACGGACTCCAGGATACAGAGACTTGCCATGTTCTGAGTCAAGTCAGGCACATCAGCATAGGATTCCTGTTTTCCAGTCAGTCGGAATTCGATGTCGGCACTTTTCAAGGTTTCTTTGGCATCAGCCAATGCCTCTGTGATACTGATGGCCCGCATATCGGAGACGAGTTGACGTACCTCTCGTAAGGCAGCACGTGAGGTGCGCTCAATTTCACGTGCTTCTTGGATCGCTCGTTCAGGATTTTTGGCGATAAGCTTGGTAACAAGTTCACTTTTTAATGTAATCAAAGAGAGTGTATGCCCCATCGTATCGTGCAGATCCCGGGCAATGCGCATGCGTTCTTCTCGCTTGATCAGTTCTTTGATATGCTGGTGCGCTTCATCAAGTTCAGCTTCCAGTTGCTGCCGATCCAACATCGTTTTGATGCCATAAGGCGATACCAGCATGATGAGATAAAACGGAATAAAGAACAGCAATCGTTCGGTATTGAGTTGGTTGAAGGTGAAGATCATGGCTATGGGAATGGTCTGAATGATGGCGAAAATGAACAGAAAGAAGCGAAAAACGCGTTTATCTGAATACCATCCAATGAAATTAGCCGTGAAAAATCCAAGAAAAAACATGTTGGGATCAAGAATTAGTGTAAGGATAAGCACACATAACATCTGCAGGCTAAGCCAATAGGAAAAGTGGGATGTGCCCGCAGTCATATAGAGTTGCCGATAGGTTAGAACGAAAACAACAAAAGTTGAAATCCCGATGTACTGCTGAAGCCCATGTGAGCTCCATAAATAGTATAAGGGCATGGCTAAATAGATTAGCCATATATACGGGTAGACACCGTATCTCTTGGGGAAAAGCTCGAAACCTTGAAGCATGCGTCGAAATTACGCCTCCTTCTGTTTGTTGCGAATATAAGTGGATAGTAACATAAATCCCACTAGATATGCTGTCAAAAGAAGGATGTCTCGCATATGAGGCATACCTCCACTTACTATGATCCATGCTCCGTTACCGAAGCTGTGTGAAGGCAACCAGCTACCGATCTGCCCAAGCCAGTCTGGCATGACATCCAGCGGCATCCACATACCTCCAAGCAAGGCGAGGGAGAGATACAATGCGTTGCTCAATCCGCTGGCAGTATCGACCCGGCGAAAGGTGCCAATGCAGGTACCGAGCGCAAGAAAAGGTAAAGAACCAGCCAGAATCCAGAGCGCAGAACCAATCCACTGTAATGCAGTAAGGGAAACGCCGTTAATCAGATAACCGGATATAAAAATGATGATAATTGAGCACAGGTGAATGAAGGTCTGACCGATCATTTTACCGCCAAAATAGATGGAGTTCGGCAACGGTGTAACCCGAAGATAGGTGACCCAACCATGCACCCTCTCTTGAACAAGGCGGATGCCGAGAGTCATGATGGACGAGCCCATCACACTGAAGCAGGTCATGGACATCAGATAATGTGCATTCCATTGCTGTGCATCCACAGCATCCGTGGTAAATATACGAGTATACAGGATGTAGAACAGGACGGGCATCAATAAAGACCAAAAGACAAAATAGAGATTGCGTGACATGCGAAGCATCTCCACACGGGATTGGACCAGCAGCATAGACATATTAATGATCCTCCTTGATGGTTTGTAGCAATGTAGCATAGGCATCATCCAGCTGTCCGGCTTCAATACGGATCTCCTGAACTGGAAGCTGAGTGGTAATGATGTGGCGGATGAGAGCATCTGTATCTTGGGCATGGAGAATGCATCGATCCTTGCGATATTCAATCTGGTCTATACCTGGCAAACTTTCAATCTGAGTACGGATGTTCGAATTGGAAGAGCATGAAAAGGATAGCGTTCGTTTCGTGATTCCGCCCTTGATGCAGTCTGGTGTTCCGTCTGCAACGACGGAGCCTTCATTGAAAAGGATAATTCGATCAGCTGCTTCATCTGCCTCATGCAGGTAGTGGGTGGTGAATATGATTGTTTTGCCTTGCTTCGCAAGCGCGCGGATCTGTATCCAGAAATGCCTGCGGGTCTCGGAATCCATTCCGACAGTAGGTTCATCGAAGAAGAGAACGTCAGGGGCACCAGCCATAGCCAGTGCAAAATTCAGACTACGCTTCTGTCCACCGGACAGCTTTTCTGCTCTGCGGTTCAAGGCAGCTGGCGCAAGACTGGTTAACGCTTCAATAACATCTGCATCCAGCGGGGCGGGATAGTAGCTGCGAACCATGCGAATAATCTCTCGGACGGTAAGTCCGTCCATGACACTGACATCCTGTAACATAACACCCATCCGTTGACGAACCTGTTTATGGTCCGGTGTCATTCCTAGCACAGTCACTTCACCTGAAGAAGGGTTGGACAAGCCGAGCATCATTTTCATGGTTGTTGTTTTGCCTGCACCGTTGGGTCCGAGTATGGCCACAACCGAGCCGCTGGTGATCTTTAATGAGATATGCTTAACGGCATGTTTGCTTCCAAACTGCTTGCTTACGTTGTTCAAATGGATAACCGTTGAATCCAGAGTCATCGTTATTCACGCCTTTCATCTGTTCAATAAGATAATTTCATCTTACGGAAAAAGTCGCGGGGGATTTAGTAAGCATTGTCATGACTTTCAGGTGACAGTTGTCATCTTTTATGAATGGAACGAGTGATCATGAAATATCATGAGTTGAGGCTTCCCTTTCTATTAGAGAAGAATGAAGCTAGCTTTTTAATAGGAGAAAGGGAGGATGTATACGTATTCATGAATGGTGTGTGATGTGGTTCACAGCCCTTTCAAAGCAAGATGTATCCGAGGTCTTATCGTCTTGACCCAGGCGTATCCTTCAATTATAGTTGGTACGTAGGACTTAAACTATTTTAGATAGATAAAGGTGGCTTGCAGCATGTCTGAGAAAATCTACGTTGGGGTCGATCTCGGCGGAACAGCAATTAAGGTCGGTATATGCGATGAACAAGGTCAGCTAATGCATACGTATGAAGGACCGACTGAAGTGGATAAGGGCGTAGACACGGTCATCGCCAACATCGAAAAGTATGTCCGACATATCGTAGCCGAATCACCTTACAGTTGGGAACAGCTTGAGGGTGTAGGTGCTGGAGTGGCCGGTTTCACGAATGTACGCGAGGGAATTATCGTTCATGCCCCTAACATCGGATTTCGGAATGTAGCCATTCGTTCGATTCTGGAAGAACGTCTGGGCAAGCCAATCAAAATAGATAACGATGCGAATGTGGCTGCACTGGGTGAAGTATGGGCAGGAGCCGGTAAAGGCGTAGACAATTGTGTATGTTATACACTCGGTACAGGTGTCGGCGGAGGCTTGATCTTGAATGGGAACATCTATCAAGGCTTCTCTGGTATGGCGGGAGAACTGGGACATATCAGTGTTGTACCTGATCTGGAGGCCATCAAGTGCGGCTGTGGTAAAATGGGATGTGTAGAAACAGTATCGTCTGCAACGGGTATTATCCGTATGGCGAAGGATGCGGTAGAACGCGGAGATCATACGTCACTGGCACTCGTCGACAAGATTGCAGCCAAAGAAGTATTCGATGCTGCCAAGGCAGGCGATGAAGTGGCACAGCGCATTGTAAACCGTGCGGCCTTCTACCTGGGCAAGTCCATGGCTACTGTAGCTGCGGTTATTAACCCGGAGATGTTCATCATTGGTGGTGGCGTATCCAAAGCGGGCAATTTCCTGTTCGATGAAATACGTACCGTATTTGCTAAGTTGACACCGGAACCGCTGCAAGAAGGGGTTCAGATTCTGGAAGCAACACTTGGTAATAATGCAGGTATTGTGGGTGCGGCAGGTCTTCTCTTGCGTTCCTAGTACCCCCGTAACAATATATGAAGACAGCAATATGATAAGGAGGGGACATTTATGCTTGAAGGTGAAGGCTCACCAGGCACAGGCGCCACGCTCATTATCATTACGGGCATGTCCGGGGCAGGCAAAACCATTGCAGTACAAAGCCTGGAGGATCTGGGTTTCTTCTGTGTGGATAATCTGCCACCGGTATTGATTCCAAAATTTGCAGAACTGATTGAACAGTCTAACGGCAAGATTGGTAAGGTTGCATTGGTTATCGATCTGCGCGGGCGTGAATTCTTTACGGCTCTGTCCGAATCTTTGAACTATATTAAAGATCATTTTACCATTCATTGCGAAATTTTATTCCTGGATGCTACAGATTCTGTACTTGTTCAGCGTTATAAAGAAAGCAGGCGAAGACATCCTCTGGCTCCTGAAGGCATGCCGCTGGACGGCATCCGACTGGAACGCAAGATGTTGGAGGAACTCAAAAATTCCGCTACTCAGGTGCTGAACACAAGTACGATGAAGCCTGCCCAACTGAAAGAACGCATCATATCCCGCTTCTCTCATCTGGAAAGCCAAATGCTGTCGGTAAATATTACGTCGTTCGGATTCAAATATGGCATTCCGATTGATGCTGATCTGGTGTTTGATGTACGTTTTTTACCGAATCCGCATTATATTGATCATTTGCGACCGAATACGGGACAGAATAGTGATGTATACGAATATGTAATGAAGTGGCCAGAGACACAGGCGTTTCTGACCAAGCTGCTGGATATGCTGCATTTCCTGATTCCGCAATACCGGAAGGAAGGCAAAAGCCAGGTTATTATTGGAATCGGCTGTACCGGAGGCAAGCATCGTTCGGTAGCAATATCGGAATATTTGGGCAAGATGTTGGGAAGCAGCGAGACAGAAGCTGTCACCGTGAGCCATCGCGACGCTGACCGGGACCGTCATTGAAGAGGGTGAAGGGATGAAAGAGGCCGGACCACGAAGAGAACGTCCGAGAATAGTTGTAATGGGCGGCGGAACCGGATTATCCGTGATGTTACGCGGTTTGAAAGAGAAGCCGCTTGATATCACGGCCATCGTCACGGTTGCTGATGACGGTGGAAGTTCAGGCATCCTGCGCAATGAGCTACAAATGCCGCCTCCAGGCGACATTCGCAACGTGCTTACGGCACTGGCTGATGTAGAACCATTGCTTTCAGATATGTTGAAGTACCGTTTCAATACAGGCGCGGGGCTTGCAGGCCACAGCTTGGGGAATTTGATTTTGGCTGCAATGACGGATATTTCGGGCGACTTTGTGACCGCAGTGCGGGAGCTTAGCCGCGTGTTTGCCGTTCGAGGTGAGGTATTGCCAGCCGCAGGTCAGGCCGTTGTGTTGCATGCCGAGATGGAAGATGGGACAATTATTACAGGTGAGTCCAAAATCCCTGAGGCAGGTGGACGCATCAAACGTGTTTTCCTTGAACCGGATCACGTGGAGCCGTTGCCAGAGGCGGTAGAGGCCATTCGTCAAGCTGACGCCATTCTGATCGGGCCAGGCAGCTTATATACAAGCATCCTTCCCAATCTGCTCGTACCTAAGCTTGCAGAAGCTGTGGTAGAGGCAGATGCAGTGAAGATGTTCATATGTAATGTTATGACACAGCCGGGCGAAACGGATAACTATACGGTAAGTGACCACCTTAAGGCGGTACACGAGCATATAGGTCATCAGCTTTTCGACTATGTTATTGTTAATAATGGTGATATTCCGCTGCAAGTGCAGAATAAGTATGCGGAAAAAGGAGCAAAACCAGTTGTACTGGATATGAATGTACTTGAAAGTGCCGGCTATCAGGTGGTTGCAGATACCCTTGTTCTGTTCAAGACCTATCTGCGTCATGATGCCGACAAGTTAAGTCATCACATCTACCAACTGGTACAAAATTGGATGTTACGGAAGAGGTGAAGTCCCATGTCGTTTGCAGCACAGACCAAAAAAGAGTTAACCATGATTGAGAGCGAACCGTGCTGCGAAAAGGCGGAACTTTCAGCCCTCATCCGTATGCTTGGTGCAGTGCAGTTATCGAATAAAAAAGTGATCTTGGATATTTCGACGGAGAATGCCGCCATTGCAAGACGGGCATACTCTCTGCTTAAAAAGCATTTTCAAGTGCATACGGAATTACTGGTTCGCAAAAAAATGCGGCTGAAAAAGAACAATGTATATATTGTTCGTATTCCAACCATGGTACAGGAGATTCTCAATAATCTTCACATTGTATCCGAAGGTTTTTTGTTTACGCCAGGCATTAATACCGAGCTTTTTCAGCAGAACTGTTGTAAACGGGCCTATCTTCGCGGTGCATTTCTCGCCGGCGGATCGGTTAATAATCCGGAAGGTTCTTCGTACCATCTGGAGATTGCGTCCATGTATGAGGAGCACTGTCAGGCACTGGTTGATCTGGCCAATGAATTTCATCTGAATGCCCGGTGTATAGAACGGAAAAAAGGATTCATCCTATACATTAAGGAAGGCGAGAAAATCATTGAGCTGCTCAGCATCATTGGTGCTCATCAGGCCTTGTTCAAGTTTGAAGATGTACGGATTATGCGGGATATGCGTAACTCCGTTAACCGGATTGTCAATTGTGAGACTGCCAACCTGAATAAGACCATCGGAGCGGCGGTAAGGCAAATCGATAATATCCGTTTATTGCAAAAGGAAGTTGGTCTGGAATCACTGCCTGAGAAACTGCGCGAGGTGGCAGAGGTTCGACTGGCTCATCCGGATATCAATCTGAAGGAAGTGGGCGAACTCCTTAAAGGTACAGTTAGCAAGTCGGGAGTGAACCATCGTCTTCGTAAAATTGATGAGCTGGCTGAGAAAGTGCGTACAGAACGTTATGGTTAAGACGGAGTAGGGTAAATTAACAAGATCGGCTGCTTCTGCTGAACACAGAAAAGGTCGGGAAATTCAGTGTTAAGGATCTGGGAGACTTACTTAGGTCATTGAGATCGCTCTGTAATAGATGAAATAGGGCAAGATAATGTCTTTCAAAGACCCCTGAGTTTTTTCTTCTAGTGTCCTGCACGGGTTAATGGTATAATGTTGTATAAATATAATTGTGTATTTAATGTCCAGATTTCATAATAGGGGGTAAGTTTCCATGACAAAGCACCCGGTAGTTGTCCGTTTGAAAACGGGTCTCCATGCCAGACCTGCGGCACTGTTCGTTCAAGAAGCGAATAAGTACTCGTCTGAAGTGTTCGTCGAGAAGGACGACAAAAAAGTTAATGCAAAAAGTATCATGGGGATCATGAGCCTTGCGATTAGCACAGGTACGGAAATCCAGATTAGTGCAGAAGGCGCGGATGCCGAACAGGCTGTAAACGCTTTAGTTAGTCTGGTAAGCAAGGAAGAACTCGAAAACCAATAAGATATGATATCCAATGAAGAAGTCCCGAAAGGGGCTTTTTTGCGTTATTGAAGTTTTTGCTATCCGTCAAGTGCAACATTATGGAATTTGTCCCGTCTGTTAAAGTATCAAATCGATTAAAGTTTGAGATGTTAACACATAAGGAGGCTATCGTGATGGGTAAACAATGGATGAAACCGTTTGGTGCGGTGCTGGTGGCAAGTACGTTGCTTGTTGGAGGAACAGCATGGGTTGCACCAGGTAACTATGCTTACGCTGCAGAGGTTCAGGGAGTACAACAGAATGTGATCAATGTTGTAGGTAAAGGTGAGATTCAGGTGAAGCCTGATATTGCTTATCTGTCCATTGGTGTGAACAGCACTGCAGAGACAGCTGCATCTGCTCAAAAAGCGAATGCTGCCAAAGTTCAAAAGGTATCCAACTTGCTGAAGAATACGTGGAAGATCAGTGCAGACGACATTCAAACCAGTCAGTTCTCTGTACAACCCAACTATACGTATAGCGAAAAAGACGGACAACAAATTAAAGGATACACAGCGCATCATACGCTGACAGTCACATATCGTCAGATGGACAAGATCGGCGAATTGCTCGATGCTGCTTCAGGGGCGGGTGCCAACAATATTGAAAACGTGCGCTTTACTGTAGAGAATCCGGAAAGTTATGAGTCCCAAGTGATTGAGAAAGCTGTTGCGAATGCCGATGTAAAAGCTGGAGCCATCGCAAAAGCAGTTAAACGTCAACTCGGTGCTGTTCTTTCCGTGAGCCAAGGTGATGCAAATGTACCTGTGTTCTATGCAAGTGAATCTTTGATGTCCAAAGCAGCAGATACAGCAGGTGGCACTGAGATTGAAACGGGTCAAGTTAAAGTAAGCACAATCCTGAATATTACGTATGAAATGAAATAATCAAAATTGAACTAGATTGTAAGCTCAATTAACTTTTTTACAGCGTCATTTGAAGGGGAACAACGAAATAATGACAAAGACTTTGTCCTGTGGACAGAGTCTTTTTTGTTGGAAAAGCAAGCTTTGATGAAGTTGGTCATGAAGGCATCTTTATGATTCTAAATGAAATGCTGTATATTGGTATCTTTTTTGTATAGTTGTTCGTGACAAAAAGGTCATATCCCATTATATTTTCCGCCTGATATTCATCAACATTGTAACTCGAGCTGTAAACCTTTCCGAAAACGGGTTAATTATAATAGAGAGGTGAGCGTATGAGATATGCGATCAGGTCAGGACTACATACGCAATGATACCTAATTGTGAATTCAGAGAGGAGTTTTATATATGACATCATGGAAAAAATGGACAAGTGCGTTACTTGCAGCAGGAATTATTGTGGGGAGCGGTGCAGTGTGGCAGGATAGTTCGGTACAAGCGGCTTCTGTATCCTCAAAAGTGACAACCCCGACGGAGGTAACGCTGAAATCCGGTGGGAAAACACTGACTCAAAAAGGACTTCTGCAAGGTGGCTCAACTTGGGTATCTCTTACGGCAGTTAAAGATGTCGCAGGCGGAACGCTGAAATATGATGCGAAGACCAAATCGTATACGGTAACAGCAGCCAACAATGCGATGACCGTTAGCCTGATGGATGGACAGCCAAACGTCTATATTAACGGGTATTACCCTCAGGTGGAAGCGAAATTGATTCAGGGTCGATTGTACATCCCATTCTCGGCGATGAGAGATTATTTGGGTGTACAGGGGAATTGGGATGGTAAAACCAAAACGTTGACACTTAGCAAGGTGAAACAAAATAGCGTGAAAGTTAAAGCAGCAACTGTTAATGTCACTGTGAAAAATGCTGAAGTAGATGTGAAATATCCGCAAGTGAGCGGTCTGGCTAGCAAAGAGGCTGAAGCGGCGATTAACAAAGTGTTGAAAGGTGAAGTGGACACTGCTGTTGCTGCTTTCAAAAAACAAACGTCTGAATTCGGCGGAGCAACTGCAAATCGTCCATATGCTTTTGAAACTTCTTATGTCGTGACATACAATGAGAACGGCGTGCTGGGACTCATTACACAACGATATGAGGATTATGCTGGCGCTCACGGGATGACTACCCGGACGGGTCACACCTTTGCGTTGGATACAGGCAAGGAACTTACGTTAGACGATGTGCTGCAAAATAATAAATCCATGCGTGAGACGTTGGGTAAAAAAGTGGGCGAGCAACTGAAAGCCCGCGGTGGATACCTCGATGGATATAAAGGGTTAAATAAAGATCAGGATTTCTATGTGACGCCAACGGGTGTAGTTGTGTTCTTCCAGTTGTATGAATATACGGCGTACGCAGAGGGATTCCCTGAAATGCCATTCACGTACAAAGAGATTCTCCCTAAAGGAACAGCACCTTTCAGTGATGTAACTGGAACCAAATAACGAATTATTATTGTGCACTCTTCAGTTATCTTTCTTATAAAATGAAAGAAGAAGCCCTCATCATTGATGATGAGGGCTTCTTCTCGTTAGACAACACAATGAGGTGTTGTTAATTACGTCAGTGTTGATATGTTAAAGCGTAGACCATGGTCCATATAACAATTAGATGCCTTGGGAACCTACATTTTCAATAACTTTATCAATGATACCGTAATCGGCAGCTTCAGCAGCACTCATGAAGTAGTCACGATCTGTATCTTTCTCAATCCGCTCCAGCGGTTGACCTGAACGCTCAGAGATGATGCGGTTCAAGGTATCACGCATTTTCAGGATGCGGCGAGCACGAATTTCGATGTCTGAAGCTTGACCTTGAGCACCACCAAGCGGTTGGTGAATCATGATTTCACTGTTAGGCAACGCAAAACGTTTCCCTTTAGCACCGGCATTAAGCAAGAATGCACCCATGGAAGCGGCCATACCTACACAGATGGTAGATACATCCGGTTTGATGAATTGCATTGTATCGTAAATGGCCATACCGGCTGTAATTGATCCGCCTGGGCTGTTGATGTATAAGTGAATGTCTTTCTCCGGATCTTCCGCAGCCAGGAACAACATCTGTGCCATAATTGCATTAGCCACAACATCATTAACATCGCTACCAAGGAAAATAATACGATCCTTCAGCAATCTGGAATAGATGTCATAGGCCCGCTCACCCCGGTTGCTCTGTTCAACGACCATAGGAATAAAACTCACGTGAAAAACCTCCTCGGAAATGTAAATGTTATTGGTGTTTATACTTAAACTGTTACCGTATTACCCACATAATAAACAATTCCAAACAAAAAGTCAAAGAAAGTCAAACTAACTTGCAAAAAAAAGAAACCTTTCCGGTTTCATTGGTTAAAAGGGTTATGAGCTGTTAAATAAAAGTGGCGCGCCCGCCAAGAATCGAACTTGGATCTCAGGCTTCGGAGGCCTACGTCATATCCATTGGACCACGGGCGCACAATATGTGACAGCAATAATGATTATAGCTCATGAGGTATTTATTTGCAAGCAGTTCATTAGGTGTATTGGTTTGGATCGAGCTAAAAATGATCATGATGAAGAAGAGTGGATAAACAATGCATTTAAGTAAATGCTATTAGAGGTTTTGGACATGCCTTAAGAAATGTGATTTTGGGCGATATGTAGATGGAATTCATTCGTTTCTTCTATATATGGTATGCGTGAGCTAGTCCTTGATCATAGAAGACCAGGATTGTGAAAATAGGCGCGTACAAACGCTGAATGCGAGTCGAAATAACACGTTGAAACACTTGCATGTCACGTCAGTTTTAGGTAGAATAGACGTGGGACTTAAAAAGTTAACCCGGGACGTTTTAGGGCCACGAAAGAGAGCTTGGAACGAGAACTTGCGGGAGTGGAAAGCATGCGAACGATTTTAGAAGTACAAAAGCAGCTTCTGCCTGATCTCATGGATATCTTGAAAAAGAGGTATACGATTCTGCAACAGATCATGTTATCGGACGTGATCGGACGGAGAACGTTAGCTAATTCCATGCAGATGACCGAGCGGGTTCTGAGGGCTGAGACCGATCTGTTAAAGGCTCAGGGACTTATTGAAATTGACAGTGCAGGAATGAAGATCAGCGAGGCAGGGTATGATTTGCTGCAGCAGTTAGAGCCCGTAGCCAAAGAGTTGTTCGGATTATCCGAGCTGGAAGAGCGCATCAAGCAAGCCTACGGTCTGCAAAAGGTAGTTGTGGTTCCTGGTGATTCGGACGTTTCTCCATTTGCCAAAAGGGAACTGGGCAGAGCCGGAGCGAAGGCTCTCGGCAATATCATGAGTGACAACGACGTTGTCGCCGTTACTGGCGGATCAACAACGGCCGAAGTCGCAGAGCAACTGACTCCGCCAACATCGCTTAAAGGTGTCTGGTTCGTACCGGCACGCGGTGGACTTGGAGAAAGCCTTGAAATTCAGGCAAATACGATTGCATCCACAATGGCAAAACGGGTAGGAGCGCAATACAAACTCCTGCATGTACCGGATTTGCTAAGTGATCATGCCTATGAATCATTAATCCAGGACCCCAGTGTTCAGGAGATTCTGCAGCTGATTCGGCAATCGCGCATCGTTATTCATGGCATTGGTGATGCCGTAGAGATGGCGACAAGGCGTAAACTTGCGACGGAGATCATAGATGAACTTCAAGAGCAAGGAGCCGTATCTGAATCTTTCGGTTATTACTTTAACGATCAGGGTAAGGTGGTACATACCATGCTTACACTGGGTATGCGACTTCAGGATATTGAACGAACCGATGTCGTGATTGGAATTGCAGGTGGCAAAAGCAAAGCTGCTGCTATACATTCCGTGTTACGATTTGGTCAGGAAGATATTCTGATTATTGATGAGGCTGCTGCCGAAGTCATTGTTGCTGAAATGGAATAGGGTTTACTATGTAATACAACTATTGTTGTCTTGACGGACTTTACCGTCTGTCTTGAATATATAAGTTTCATAAAAAATTAATCAAAACTTGGGAGGAACTTACTCATGATTAAAGTAGGTATTAACGGTTTTGGACGTATTGGACGCTTGGCATTCCGCCGTATTCAAAATGTAGAGGGCATTGAAGTAGTAGCAATCAACGACTTGACTGACGCTAAAATGCTGGCTCATTTGCTCAAATATGATACAACTCAAGGTCGCTTCGATGGCGATGTTGAAGTACACGATGGCTTCTTCAAAGTGAACGGCAAAGAAGTTAAAGTATTGGCTAACCGTAACCCGGAAGAACTTCCTTGGGGCGACCTGGGCGTAGATATCGTTCTGGAATGTACTGGTTTCTTCACAACAAAAGAAGCAGCTGAGAAACACTTGAAAGGTGGAGCTAAGAAAGTTGTTATCTCCGCACCAGCTACTGGCGACATGAAAACCATCGTTTACAATGTAAACCATGAAATCCTCGACGGTACTGAAACTGTAATCTCCGGCGCATCTTGCACAACGAACTGCCTGGCACCTATGGCAAAAACATTGCAAGACAAATTCGGAATCGTTCAAGGTTTGATGACTACAATTCACGCTTACACTGGCGACCAAAACACATTGGATGCTCCACACCCTAAAGGTGACTTCCGTCGTGCTCGCGCAGCAGCTGAAAACATCATCCCTAACACAACTGGTGCTGCTAAAGCAATCGGTCTGGTAATTCCAGAACTGCAAGGCAAATTGGATGGTGCAGCTCAACGTGTACCAGTAGCTACTGGATCCCTGACTGAGCTCGTAACTGTTCTGGGTAAAAAAGTTACTGCTGAAGAAGTTAACGCAGTAATGAAAGAAGCTTCCGATCCACAAACTTTCGGATACACTGAAGACGAAATCGTATCTTCCGACATCCAAGGTATCACTTTCGGTTCCCTGTTTGATGCAACTCAAACTAAAGTTCTGACTGTTGGCGACCAACAATTGGTTAAAACTGTAGCTTGGTATGACAATGAAATGTCCTACACTGCACAATTGGTTCGCACTTTGGAGCACTTTGCAAAAATGATTAAGTAATATCTGCAATAACATAGAGCGGAAACAGATGCTATATTGTTTCCGCTCTTTATATATCAATATTTTGCAAATTTCTCAAAAACACCAGGATTGACAAGGGATTTCAGCCCTTGATGGGTCCAACAAATACATGGGTGCGGAGGAAATACAGATGAACAAAAAAAGTGTACGCGATATAGAATTGACAGGAAAACGGGCTTTTGTCCGTGTAGATTTCAATGTACCGCTCGAAGATGGTAAAATTACAGATGACAAACGTATTCGTGCAACGCTTCCTACAATCAACTTCTTGATTGAAAAAGGTGCTAAAGTCATTCTGGCAAGCCACATGGGTCGCCCTAAAGGCGAAGTGGTTGATTCTTTGCGTTTGACTCCAGCAGCTGAGCGTTTGTCCGAATTGTTGGGTAAAACAGTTGTTAAAGCTGACGATTCTGTTGGTGAAGCTGTTAAAGCTCAAATCGCTGAACTGAACAACGGCGACGTATTGTTGCTTGAAAACGTTCGTTTCCACGCAGGCGAAGAGAAAAACGATCCGGAACTCGCAAAACAATTTGCTGAACTGGCTGACGTTTTCGTTAACGATGCGTTTGGCGCAGCTCACAGAGCACACGCTTCGACTGAAGGAATCGCTCACTTGCTTCCAGCAGTGTCCGGTTTGCTGATGGAAAAAGAACTTGAAGTGTTGGGTAAAGCGATCTCCAACCCTGAGCGTCCTTTCACAGCGATCATCGGCGGATCCAAAGTTAAGGACAAAATCGATGTAATCGACAACCTGCTGAATATTGCAGACAACGTTATCATCGGTGGCGGTCTGACTTACACGTTCCTCAAAGCACAAGGACATGAAATTGGACAATCCTTGCTGGATGATTCCAAACTTGATGTTGCTCTCGGTTTCATCGAAAAAGCGAAAAAACTGGGCAAAAACTTCTACCTGCCGGTAGATATCGTAGTGTCTGACGATTTCAGTGCGAAAGCTAACACACAAATCGTTGACATCGACGGCATCCCAGCAGATTGGGAAGGCATCGACATCGGTCCCAAAACTCGTGAGATCTATGCTGACGTAATCAAAAACTCCAAATTGGTTGTATGGAACGGACCAATGGGCGTATTTGAAATCGAGCCATTCTCCCACGGTACTCGTGCAGTAGCGGAAGCTTGCGCTGAGACAGAAGCTTACACTGTAATTGGTGGCGGTGACTCTGCAGCAGCAGCTGAGAAGTTCAAATTGGCTGACAAGATGAACCACATCTCTACAGGTGGCGGTGCATCGCTCGAGTTCATGGAAGGTAAAGTACTTCCGGGCGTAGTTGCATTGAACGACAAGTAAGTTCTAGTCTATAGCATGAAGGAGTTGAAACCCAATGAGAACACCGATTATCGCAGGTAACTGGAAAATGTTCAAAACGGTTTCCGAATCCAATGACTTCATTCAGGAAGTTAAAGGAAAAGCGGAAGTTGAAGGCGTGGAAACTGTAATCTGCGCACCGTTTACGAATCTGCCATCCCTGGTAGAAGCCGTTAAAGGAACAAACATCAAAATTGGTGCACAAAATCTTCACTTTGAAGACAACGGTGCATTCACAGGTGAAATCAGCGGTGTAATGCTGAAAGATCTGGGTGTGGATTATGTCATTATTGGTCACTCGGAGCGCCGTCAATATTTTGCGGAAACCGATGAGACTGTCAATAAAAAGTTGCACGCAGCATTCCGTCACGGATTGACTCCAATCTTCTGTCTTGGTGAGACGCTCGAAGAGCGCGAAGCGAACCAAACAAAAGACGTATGTAAAGTGCAAACGGTCGCTGCTTTTGAAGGTCTATCCGCAGAGCAAGCGGCACAAGTTGTTATCGCTTATGAACCAATCTGGGCGATTGGTACAGGCAAATCCTCCACTTCCCAAGATGCGAATGAAGTTATTGCTTACATCCGTACACTGGTGAAGGATCTGTATAACGAGACGGTTGCGAATGCAGTTCGTATTCAATACGGCGGCAGTGTTAAACCGGAGAACGTAACAGAATACCTCGGACAAAGCGACATCGACGGCGCGCTTGTTGGCGGTGCCAGCTTGCAGCCGGCTTCGTTCATCGCGCTTGTTGAGGGGGCGAAGTAAGATGACAGCTCCAAAACCTGTAGCACTGATCATCATGGATGGCTTTGGTCTGCGTAACACGGTAGAAGGCAATGCGGTAGCGCAAGCCAAAAAACCGAACTACGACCGTTTCATGAGCCAATTCCCACATACAACGCTGACTGCATGCGGTGAAGCTGTAGGTTTGCCAGAAGGGCAAATGGGAAATTCCGAGGTAGGTCACCTGAACATTGGTGCCGGCCGGATCGTATACCAGGATTTGACCCGTATCTCCAAATCCATTCGTGACGGCGAGTTCTACGACAATGAAACACTTGTCAAAGCGGTTCGCGAAGCGAAACAAAACGGTAAAAAGCTTCATCTTTACGGTTTGTTGTCCGATGGCGGCGTACATAGTCACATCGACCACCTGTTTGCTATGCTGGATCTGGCCAAAAAAGAAGGAATGAACGATGTATATATTCATGCCTTCATGGATGGCCGTGATGTTATGCCAGACAGTGGTAAAGACTTCATGCAGAAGCTGATCGCCAAGATTGAAGAAGTTGGTGTAGGCCAAATCGCTACGGTCCAAGGACGCTATTACGCGATGGACCGTGACAAACGTTGGGAACGGGTTGAGAAATCCTACCGCGCCATCGTTTATGGAGATGGACCGAAATACACTGACCCACTCAAAGCGGTTGAAGAATCGTATGAGAAGTCCGTATTTGATGAATTCGTTGAACCAACGGTTATCGTCAAAGCGGATGGTGAGCCGGTAGGTTTGGTAGAGAGCGGCGATTCCGTTATCTTCCTCAACTTCCGTCCTGACCGTGCAATTCAGTTGTCGCAAGTGTTCACGAACCAGGATTTCCGCGGTTTCGATCGTGGTCCGAAGTTCCCTGTGGGCTTGCACTTTGTTTGCTTGACTTTGTTCAGTGAGACGGTTGAAGGTTATGTGGCTTATTCGCCGAAGAACCTCGACAACACCCTGGGTGAAGTTCTGGTACAGAACAATAAAAAACAACTGCGTATTGCAGAAACCGAGAAATACCCGCACGTTACCTTCTTCTTCAGCGGCGGTCGTGATGTGGAGCTTCCGGGCGAAACTCGCGTACTGATTAACTCACCAAAAGTTGCAACGTATGATCTGCAACCAGAGATGAGCGCGTATGAAGTAGCTGACGCATGTGTTCGCGAGATCGAAGCAGACAAACATGACGCCATCATTCTGAACTTTGCTAACCCTGACATGGTTGGACACTCCGGCATGCTGGAGCCTACCATCAAAGCGGTAGAAGTAACAGATGAGTGCATGGGCCGTGTTGTGGATGCAGTACTTGCCAAAGGCGGCGTTGTACTGATTACTGCGGATCATGGTAACGCGGATATGGTGTTTGATGAGCAAGGACGTCCGTTCACAGCTCATACAACGAACCCGGTTCCATTCATCGTTACAGATGCTAATGTAACCCTGCGTGAAGGCGGAATTCTGGCAGATATCGCGCCAACGATTCTTGACCTGATGCAGTTGCCTAAACCGGAAGAAATGACAGGTACATCTGTCATCGCTACCCGTAAATAAGTTGCACAGCCAACATATATGAAATTGGGAAGTTTGGCGTTTACCTCTGAACAGAGGCAGCGGAAATCGTCCGAAGAAGCGAAGCGTTCGCCTTTATCACAGGATTCCAACTTATGAGAATAAGTTCAAAGAATCCGGGGATAACAGCGATCGGAAGACGATTCTGCTGACGAAGTGGATAAGGGTAAACACAAGTAGTCCTAATTTTTAATAAATTCAAATTTAAAGGAGATTATCACAAATGACTATTATTTCTGACGTGTACGCTCGCGAAGTCCTCGACTCCCGCGGTAACCCTACAGTAGAAGTTGAAGTATACCTGGAGTCCGGCGCAATCGGACGCGCAATCGTTCCATCCGGTGCATCCACTGGTGCCCACGAAGCAGTTGAGCTTCGCGATGGTGACAAATCCCGTTACCTCGGTAAAGGCGTTCTGCAAGCTGTTAAAAACGTAAACGAAACAATTGCTCCAGAAGTTATCGGTATGGATGCATTGGATCAACTGGGTATCGACAAATTGATGATCACTTTGGATGGTACGCCAAACAAAGGTAAACTGGGTGCTAACGCAATCCTGGCTGTATCCATGGCTGTAGCTCGCGCTGCTGCTGACGCTCTGGACTTGCCTTTGTATGTATACCTGGGCGGATTCAACGCTAAAGCTCTTCCAGTACCAATGATGAACATCATCAACGGTGGTGAGCACGCGGACAACAACATCGACGTTCAAGAGTTCATGGTTCTTCCAGTTGGAGCACCAAGCTTCAAAGAAGCTCTTCGCGTAGGTGCGGAAATCTTCCACAACCTGAAATCCGTATTGAGCTCCAAAGGCTTGAACACAGCTGTAGGTGACGAAGGTGGTTTCGCACCGAACCTTGGTTCAAACGAAGAAGCAATCACTACAATCATCGAAGCGATTGAAAAAGCGGGTTACAAACCAGGTGTTGACGTATTCCTGGGTATGGACGTAGCTTCCACTGAGTTCTATAAAGATGGTAAATACACACTTGCTGGCGAAGGTAAATCTTACACTTCCGCTGAGTATGTTGACCTCTTGGCTTCATGGGTTGAGAAGTACCCAATCATCACAATCGAAGACGGTATGTCCGAAGATGACTGGGATGGTTGGAAATTGCTCACTGAGAAATTGGGAGACAAAGTACAACTCGTTGGTGATGACCTGTTCGTAACAAACACTGAGCGTCTGGGCAGAGGTATCGACGAAGGTATCGGTAACTCCATCCTGATCAAAGTTAACCAAATCGGTACATTGACTGAAACATTCGATGCAATCGAAATGGCTAAACGTGCAGGATACACAGCTGTAATCTCCCACCGTTCCGGTGAGTCCGAAGACAGCACAATCGCTGACATTGCTGTTGCAACAAACGCTGGTCAAATCAAAACGGGTGCTCCTTCCCGTACAGACCGTATCGCGAAGTATAACCAATTGCTCCGCATTGAGGATCAACTTGGTGAACTGGCTCAATACAATGGTCTTAAAGGATTCTACAACCTTAAAAAATAAGCTGGATATCCAGCTTTTACGGGCAAGCCGGGTAACCGGCTTGTCTTTTTTATTGAACAGAGTAATTAAGGTATAACACACGGATCACGTAGATGGTGAAATTTAGGTCATTGAATGAACTGCACTACTTGTATCACAACAATAGCTATGTTACAATTAAAGTAACTGTTTTTATGGTGAGATGTTATGCCCACATGGGTAGGAGGTGGAAAGAATGGATATTGCTTTGAAATTGCTGCTCGTTGTCTTCTCGATCGGTCTAATCACTGTAGTATTGCTGCAGCACGGGAAAAGCGCTGGTTTGGCGGGTGCCATCTCCGGTGGTGCGGAACATCTTTTCGGTAAAACGAAAGCGCGCGGATTGGATCTCTTCCTGCAACGTGCAACGGTGGTACTGGGTGCAGGATTTATGATTTTGTCTATTATTGTTACGGTGGTTTCCAAGTAAGAATGGGGACTGCTTTACAATGAATAGCTTAAGCTAATGGCTTAATTGATGAACCTTCGTTTCGTGGAGAAACGGGGGTTTTTTAATAAATTCTTATGCGTCCAAACTTTTCCAACAATCTAATCTATATAGACTCCATGATTTTCGGTCTTCTTCTTACTTCTGTTCGGTTTTCCTTCCTTAACATGCAACATAACCCCTATCATGTATGGAAATGTCCCTCGCTTATTCGTTACGCGCGAACTCACTCCCTATAATGAATGTCATGTGTACAGAAAATTTTCGGATGTAGTCCTTTTCCAGATGCGTGCAGCACGTGTATCGCATAAAATGTCTGTAGAGATAAGTGAAAGCGTGATTTTAGTGGAGCGCCAGGCAACTGTGGTTTTTTTGCGAGGTACGGATGGGCTGGATTGAATTCGTGTATACTAGGGTATGAGATAGTATGGATGCGCGACTATACTCTTCACGACAGTGATATGATTGCATGAAAATGGTAAGAATTCCGATACATAAACAGATGAGATCCGATTACACTTTTATGTTTCCCGAGGTGAATATATTAATGATAACAGAACAACAATTGCTCGACTTCATGCGGGAGACCGCTTATAAACCGATGACTTATCAGGAGTTGGAACAGCACTTCGCGATCGAAGACGCAGCTGATTTCAAAGCCTTTTTGATTATGTTGAATACGCTGGAGGAATCCGGCAAAGTTCTGCTGACCCGCAACAATCGTTATGGCATGCCAGAGCGCATGGACTTGGTTCGCGGACGTCTACAGGCTCATGCCAAAGGCTTTGCTTTCCTTATTCCTGAGGATCGGGAGCACCCGGATGTGTACATTCACGCCAATGACATGAAGAGTGCGATGAATGGCGACACGGTATTGGTTAAAGTCACGTCCCAAGGCCCTTCTGGCGGTCGCCTGGAAGGTGAGATCGTCCGTATCGTTACTCGTGCGGTGACACAAGTTGTCGGTGTGTTCCAAAGCCATGAGGTGTACGGCTTCGTTATTCCGGATGATAAACGGATTAATCGCGATATTTTCATCCCGCGTACCAACTTTGCAGGGGCGGTTGATGGACAGAAGGTCGTAGCAAAAATCGTCAGCTATCCGGAGGGCCGTGCGGCAGCCGAGGGTGAAGTGATCGAGATTCTCGGTCATAAGGATGAGCCGGGTATTGATATTTTGTCCGTCATTCGCAAGCACCAGTTGCCTGAAGCTTTCCCGGATGAAGTCGTAGAAGAGGCGGAGAAAGCACCCGATTCCATCACGGATGAAGAGATTGTACAGCAGGGTCGCCGTGATCTGCGCGGACTTAACATTGTCACGATTGATGGTGAAGATGCCAAGGATCTGGATGATGCTGTAAATGTAGAGAAACTGCCTAATGGTAATTACCGTCTGGGTGTTCATATTGCCGATGTTGGCTATTATGTACAGGAGAATTCCAAGCTGGATCAGGAAGCATACAACCGTGGATGTAGTGTTTATCTCGTGGACCGGGTTATTCCGATGCTGCCACAGCGTCTGTCGAACGGGATCTGTAGTTTGAACCCGCAGGTGGATCGGTTGACCCTGTCTTGTGAGATGGAGTTCAACGACCAGATGAAGGTTGTGAAACATGACATTTTCACGAGTGTAATCAAAACCAAAGAGCGGATGACGTATTCCAACGTTCGTAAAATCCTTGAAGGTGAAGAGCCGGAATTGCTTGAGCGTTATAAGGATCTGGTGGATGATTTTCATCTGATGAAAGAGATTGCTTTGAAACTGCGTGCTATGCGTATGCGTCGTGGTGCGGTTGACTTTGATTTTGAAGAATCCAAAATCATTGTGGATGCAGAATGCAAACCGATCGATATTGTGAAACGGGAGCGTTCAATTGCAGAGCAAATCATTGAGGAATTCATGTTGGCAGCGAACGAAACCGTGGCTGAGCATTTCCACTGGTTAAAGGTTCCGTTCATTTATCGTGTGCACGAAGACCCGGATCAGGAAAAATTGCAAAATTTCCTCGCCTTTGCGGCGAATTTTGGACACCAGGTCAAAGGGCGTGGCAATGCGATCCATCCACGGGCGCTTCAATCGTTGCTTGAGGACATCAAAGAAACGAAAGAACAAACCGTGATCAGTACGATGATGCTTCGTTCCATGAAACAGGCGAAGTATGATTCTGAAATGTCAGGTCACTTTGGCCTCGCGGCAGAATTCTATAGTCACTTTACATCTCCAATCCGTCGTTACCCCGATCTCGTCATTCACCGGGTGATTCGCGAAGTGATTGAAAATAATGGTGCTTTGCCGGAGAATCGTCAGGAGTATTTGGCAGCACGAATGGCCGATATTGCGCAGCAGTCTTCAGAGCGTGAACGTGTGGCGGTAGAGGCTGAACGGGATACAGAGAAAATGAAAAAAGCCGAGTACATGCTTGATAAAGTCGGAGAAGAGTTCGAAGGCATGATCAGCAGTGTGACCAGCTTCGGTATGTTCATTGAACTGGAGAACACGGTTGAAGGTCTGATTCGCCTGAGCGCGCTCACGGACGACTATTACCATTTTGACGATCAGCATATGGCTCTGATTGGTGAACGTACCTCAAAAGTCTTCCGTATCGGGGATGAAGTGAAGATTCGTGTGGCGCGTGTCAGCATGGAAGAGTATACGATTGATTTTGAAATGGTGGATATGAAACCCCGTGCTGAACGTCCTGGCGGCTTCGGTGGCGGACGTGGCGGCAAAGGTGGACGTCCAGGCAGCGGCGGCGGACGCGGCGGTGCCAAGGGTGGGCCAGGTGGATTCAGCGGATCGCGTGGCGGCAAAGGCGGCACCGCTGCTGGAGGCAACCGTGGTGGCAGATCACCGGAAGAGAGCAGCAAAGGCAAAGGTGGACGTGGCGGTCGCGGCGGAGCAGCGAGTGCAGGTGCGGGAGCAGGCTCAGCCGGTGGATACGGAGGTAAAGGCGGCGGCAAACCGAAAGGTGAGCGTCGTGCTGGTGATGCTGGCGGATCGACGGGTCGGGGCAAAGGCGCGGTGAGCTTTGGTTTTGGCTCAGGTAAAGGCGGTTATAGCTCTACATCGGTTGGTTCGGATAGCAGTTCGACTGGTGGACAAGGAAGTGGCCAAAGCAGCGGCAGCGGTCGCGGTGAAGGAAGCTTTAAATCCGGCAAGGGCAGCGGTAAAGGTGGCAAAGGCGGAAGTGGACGTAAAAACACTTCGCCGAGCGGCGTATTTATCGGAGAAGCTGCAACACCAGGTGGCACTCATGAAGGCGGAGCACCACGACGCAAGCGGAAGAAGAGCAAAGGTGCAGCTGGTAACGGTACGGCAGCTTTTGTACGGAAAAAGAAAAAATAAAACTAACGTAACCTGGAGAGATGGATTACGATTCGTTCCTCCAAGTCAAGCGTTGGAGAAATAGTCACTTTCCGCGGTTGTTGTTTCGCACAGTCTGGAAGTGGTGTAATGAGGAGGGGCGGCAGAGGCCGCCTCTTTCTTGATTTTAACAGTCGTACTTGCTACAATTAAGGTCTGGCACGTGGTACCTTGGTGCAACAACGGTGCGCTGCTATACGGCATGGTACCGGCTTATTTTACGGAGAAGGAGTGAGGACATGGGCAAGAATGATGGACAGAGTAAAGTGCTCGCACAGAATAAAAAGGCTTCCCATGACTACTTCATTGAAGATACGTATGAAGCGGGCATGGTGCTTACCGGAACGGAGATCAAATCTCTTCGTAACGGCCGTGCGAATATTGGTGATGCATTTGCCACGATTCGGAACGGTGAGATTCATATTCACAATATGCATATTAGTCCTTTTGAACAAGGGAACCGAAATAATCCGCTCGATCCGACACGTACGCGCAAGTTGCTGATGCATAAAGTACAGATTCACAAGTTGCTCGGGCTGTCGAAACAGGATGGGTACAGCATTGTGCCACTGAAGATCTATATCCGCAACGGTTACGCTAAGCTGTTGCTTGGACTGGGCAAAGGTAAGAAGCAGTTTGATAAGCGTGAGACTGCAGCCAAGCGGGATGCACAACGTGATATTCAACGCGCAATGCGCGAGAAGCAGAAGGTTGCACGTTAAGTGAAGCGGTGAATGTGAAAGTTTTACTTTAGATGCATAAGGTAGTTTCTCGTGATGGAGTTAGGAAAGTTGATGTACGAGTTAAAGAGTCTCAGTGTTTGTCCTGTTATGGGCAAGATTGAGGCTTTTTTATTTAGTAAGTAGGAACACAGAATATGGCTCGGGGATGACTCAAAATGATTAGCTCTTGCGTAGTTTCCCTGAATCGTGGGTAAAATACTTAGGTGCCGTTGTTCGTCATCTGATCTGGGTAAACTTTACTTCCGATGGGTGACGCGGTATAATATGTAGACGATTGAGCCTGTTGTATTGGATAACTTTGTACACGTGCTCAGCCTGCTGGAATGTCTTCCAGCAATCTGTACTATATCGGTGATGTGTCCTGTGTTATGATTACTCATGTAGCAGACAGGAATGCCGAGTTTGAAAGAATAAGCATCTTTTTACCTTGGAGGAAAAAGATGTGCAGCACCTTTGCTCCGTATTCACGGATTAATCCTGGAGCCCTTCTTCATTGAGGGGGCGTTTATGGATTCGACGGGGATAGTTCGAGCATGGGTAGCGGGTAGTGGGGACGCGTCCGCTTCATCAACGCTAAAGCCTATTAAACGGCAAACAACAAACAAACTACGCTTTCGCAGCCTAAGAAACTGTGTGCGTGCTTCTAACCTGCATCGCCCATGTGACAGGATTAGGGGCTAACAAGTAGTGGGATACGCTGTCACATCTCCGCCTGGGGTGTGCTGAAGAAGACAATCAGGCTGACCCAACGTATAGCCGGTTACGGGGCGATACTCGGGTGACATCAAAACTGTGACTACACCCGTAGAAGCTTATGTGTCGTTATCTTCGGACAGGGGTTCGACTCCCCTCGCCTCCATTAGAGTCAAGAAACCATCAACCAGTAATCTGGTTGGTGGTTTTTTAGTTTATGATATAATAAGTATAAATTTAGATTGGGGGACTCAAGATGTTTGAAAATCGAGAACAGCTCCAAGAAATTTTAAAAAAAGCCAATCAACATGCACGGAAACAAGCTAAAGAATCAGGTGCCTCTATTTACTATATAAAGAATAACAAACGCGTTCGTGAGGATGCTGATGGTAATAAATTCGAAATTATATTTGATGCTACTGGGAAACGCCAGGAGTTTGAGTATCATGAGTGAAATCAGACCAGTCATGACTGTGTTTGCGGGTACCAATGGAGCAGGGAAAAGTACACTTAGCATGCAAATGAAAGAGTGGCTTGGTGAACTGGTTGATCCAGATCAAATTGCAAGAGAGTTGAAGCCAGAGAATCCGCGCAGTGCTGACCTGTCTGCTGGCAGGGAAGCCGTAAAAAAATCCGATCACTCATAAAAAGTGGTGTAAACTTCGCTATTGAAACGACATTGTCCGGATCATTTGTTTTAAAACATATGGAAATAGCAAAAGAAAATAATTATGAAATTGTAAGGTGGACATTGGATTGCAGAAGAAGACATTCGTTATCGATATGGCCAGTCATTGAAGAACCTTAAACCGGCTCTAGCCATCGCAGATCAGGTTATCATCATTGATAATACATACGAGCCTTTAATTGTTGCAGAAATCATACAAAGTAATTTGATCTATTGTGTTGAGTCCATACCTGCTTGGGCTAATCCTGTTCTTGTTGGTTACTGATACTCGAGTGACATCAAAACTTTGACTACACCCGTAGAAGCTTATGTGCCATTATCTTCCGACAGGGGTTCGACTCCCCTCGCCTCCATTAGAGTCAAAAACCACCAACCAGTGCTCTGGTTGGTGGTCTTTCTGTTTATGCTATAATCTTTGTAAAATAAGTTGATGCAAGCCCAATTTACGCCTTAATCTCCCAAAGGAGGCAAAGAAGCATGCGCCAAACGCAGCAACAGATCCGCGAGTTTGTTGCAGGGATACAAGCATATGTGTCGCCAGTAAATGTAATTAATCCTTGGAGAGATTATGTGACGGGCTATGATATCGGCCCCGAAGCGGTGGATATTCGTACAGAACATTTGGTCAGGTATTTCGAACCAAGAATGTGCAAGGCTCGGTACATATTTATTGCGGAAGCCGTGGGCTATCAAGGGGCAAGGTTCTCCGGCGTACCCTTGACGTCCGAACGAATGGTTACCGGGAATCATTCGCTGGTGAATCACCAGTTGGTTTTTTCAGGAGAGCCGGGTGTCCGAACAAGCCTGCCGAATATCGCCAAACCTAACCGCAGTCAGGCGCTGTATGGATTCGCAGAGCCGACAGCATCCATCATATGGGGCGAAGTGTTATCCAGTGCAAGGTGGAAACCAACGGACTTTATATTTTGGAACATCTATCCCTTTCATCCCTATCAATCTTCTGAAAACAGGATGACGAATCGAACGCCGACTTTGGCAGAGTTGGAGGATGGTGTGTTATTCGCCAGACAGCTTATGCAACTGAATCCTGATGCTCAGATCGTGGCTATTGGCAGAAAGTCAGGAGACACGTTAAGCTCCCATCTCATTAAACATCATCATGTTCCCCATCCTGCAAACGGAAGAGCAGTACAATTCCAAAAAGCAGTAAGGTCAATAATCTAGCCCATTTGGAACTGAAGGAATGTAAGGCATAACATATGCACCTTATCGTCCAAGTGTCCTACACATAACGTAGTGCCCCATCATATACAGATTGGTTGGTGAAGCTAAATGAGTGAAAAATACTGGCTTGTGGTGCAATATCCAATGAAGAGTGCGCAGGGTAGCAAACGAGATCATTGGTTGAAGGAAAAGGTAATGGAATATCTGGAAACTGTTCTGACCCAGGCGGAGTTGGGAGAGGTGGATGGATGTGATCGGGGTAGCCGTGTGGCTGATCCAAAGGAATATGTAATGAACATTTTCTGTGTGGTAACGGACGAAGATCGGAGCATAGCGCTAATTAAAAAAGTGCTGAGAGAGAGTCGGCTGGATTACACCCGCATCCAAATCGCTACGATGCCATATGGCACAGAAGGAAGATACACGCTGAAATATGCCTCCAAAAAAGGCGTTACCGAATTCTCGCTTTGATCACGATTTGCTGTTTCTTACCATAACGAACCCATCTCCTGTGTAGCAAGATCCTCCGCATGTCCCGCTTCACTCTCCATCCGGCACAAACCACAACTTTTTATCTGCACCTCCAAAATTTTATAGAGCAGTACTCCCCGCGGCTCCAATTACGGGGCCTCTACTCGTTTCATTCACAATAATCAGATCCTCAAATCTCATTCTACTTCACTCAATCTAGCCATCCTCAAGCAATAAAAAAGAATTGAGCCTCTTCCGCACACCGTCCTATAATATACAATTGTATAAAATCCGAGAGAGTGGGTGGACACCCCAACTGGTCGTCCGATCCCAACCGTTAAACCCATCACACCTCGGAACCAAAGGAGGGTCACAATGAAAAACAGAGCCAAGGATGCAAAAACAAAGACAGAAGAAGCAGCAGAAGAAGATGCAACGAGTGAAGCGAAAGCAACAGTCCAATCAGATGCCGAGACCAATGCAGAAGCAAACGAAAATATGAAAGCAAACACGAGAGCAACCTCCAGCGCTATGAAGAAGAAGTGGACTCCCCGTTTCAAAGAGTTCATTCAACGCAAGCCCAGGACGTTGGCTTTTAAAATCCCGTTTGCCTACTTTGTCATTATTCTGCTAACGGTGGCGTTCAGTGCATTGGTGCTGAATCGAATCTCGGAAAATGACGCACGGCGAAAGATCAATGAAGCATCGCTACAGACGATTACATCCATTGAGACCAATGTTAATCTGATGATTGAGAACGTGAACAATTATTCGAAAATGATTTTCTCCGATCCCAACTTGCAGAACCTGCTTCGGCAGGGCAATGTGTACTCCAATTTACAGACACAGTCCAAGGTCAGCGCGTATTTGACCAATCTCATGCAAGCGGTTCCAATTATCGATTCAGTCTATATTTACGATAATTCGGGTCACCGATTCTCGGTCGGTACTCAGGAATGGCCCACGTTTATGGAAGCGAATGTGAAGGAAGCGCCTTGGTACGAACAGGCACTGAAGCACAACGGAAGATATCTGCTCAGGCTGAATGGTGACAACAACGACAGCGGAGTCTCGGCCATGGGGGAGAATGATGGGCAAGAGGTGGTCTCATTTATTCGCCTCATTCGGGATCTGGATGATACGTCTCCGCTTGGATTTCTGGTCATGAACATCAAGGGGGCATCCGTCGCTCAAGCCTACGCCAACCTGTCTGCACCGGATTCATTTCAGGTGGCCATTCTGGATGAGCATCAGCGGGTGATCGCAACCAACGCAACCGATGGGAAGAAGGGCGTGCCTGTGGTATCCGACGCATCCATGTCTGCGGCTCCTGGACAGGAAGGGATGCACGAGATGTTAGAGGCCAATCAGGCCAAGTTAAAACAAACATTTCACGAGCAGCCCTCCGGCTTCATCACCTTGCAATCGGGTGGTCAGGAATATGCGGTGACCTATCGTTCGGCTGGTGATGATCAGTGGAAATTCATCAGCATGAGTCCATACCGGGCTACGGATACCCGTAATAAGTCCATGGTGCTCCTTGCATTAATATTACTGGCAGTGAACGGGACTGTCTTTTTCGTCAGTTCGTTCATCATCTCGCGCAGTGTCATTAAGCCGATACACAAACTACTTCGTTCCATGCAAAAGGCACCCAGCGGCAACTTCCGCAAAGTGACGGTTGAGCTGAACAGCTACGAGTTCGCACAGTTATATGGAGGATACAACCAGATGATTGAGCAGATCGACCAGATGCTGAAACGCATCATTCAGGAGCAGCAGACAATCCGCCGAGCAGAGTTAAATACACTTCAGGCGCAGATCAAACCCCATTTTCTATACAACACACTGGATTCCATCACCTCCCTGGCAATGTCGGGCATGAACGACAAGGTATGTGAGCTGTTAGAAGCGCTTGGAAGTTACTATCGCCTGAGTGTCAGCAAAGGCCGTGAACTGGTTACACTGCCCGAGGAGGTAGAGATTGTACGCAATTATCTGACGATCCAGCAGGTGCGCTACCCCGGTGTGTTTGAGGTGCGGTATGATATTGCTCCAGATTGTGAGCGGGTGATGATTCCCAAGCTCGCACTCCAGCCGCTGGTGGAAAATTCACTGTATCATGGCATTCGTCCCAAAGGCAGCCCAGGCACGATACGCATTCAAGCACATCGAACCGAGGAAGGGGTAATTCTAACGATCACTGACGACGGAGTCGGCATGTCCGAGGAAAAAGTGCAGCAGGTTCAACGCAAAGAAATAAACCATTCTAACCGTTCTGACTCAACTAACTCAATTAACTCACAGAACTCAATTAACTCAACGAACTCATCTATCTCCTCTAGTTCATCTAATCCTTCTAATCCTACCTATAATTCTATACACAATCCAAGCTTTGGCTTATGGGGAACGATGGAGCGACTTCGTATTTTCTACGAAAGAGAGGATGGACTCAAGCTGGAGAGCGAGGTTGGAAAAGGAACCACCATTATCATAACGATCCCGAAGGGAGCCGATGAATCATGGAATTAACTTTAGAACCTTTAAAGGTATTGATTGTGGACGATGAATACCTTATCCGAAATCTGCTGCGTATGCGTATCGATTGGGAGCAGCAAGGCATGGTCATCGTTGGCGAGGCCTCCGATGCCGAAGAGGCTTTGGATCAAGTGGAGCTGTTGCGTCCAGACATCGTGTTCACGGACATATACATGCCGAAGATGGACGGCATTGAACTGAGCGGCATTCTCATGGAGCGTTATTCGAACATAAAAATCGTCGTTGTGACGGGACATGATGAATTTGAATATGCTCGTCAGAGTGTGAAGCTGGGCATATCCGATTTTATTTTGAAACCGATTCGTGCTTCGGAGTTATTACAGGTTACGGCGAAGCTGCGAGCGGCAATCGAGCAGGAGGTCGGGCGCGAGTACGAGCTGATGAAGCTGCGGGAGGAAATGGAGCAGAGCTTGCCATATCTCAGGGAGCGATTTGTGAATCAATGGTTGAGTGATGTGATCCCTGAGGATGAACTCCAAGAAAAGGCCCGATTCTTCGGCATTCCTATCTCGTCTGGTGAACCAGGATTACGTATCGCAGTAATGGAGGTGGAGGTTGCTGTCCCGCAAGCGAAGATAACTGCACCAGAGGCAAGTCAGCATCTGTCCGAGACATCTCATCAAGCACATCAAGCACAACGAGCTCATCAAGCTCGTCAACCCCACCAACTCAGCCAAGTTCAAACCGAGCCTCAACACGATCAAACCCATTTAAGCTGGCATAAGACAGAAGCCCATCCACAACCCGCTGAGGAAATACATATTCTGTTGCGAATGGTAGGCATGAAGCAGGTGCAGGCTTTTTATCCGCAGAATTCGCAAACCATTATCGTCATGGACCCGCATAATCGTATCGTTGTGCTCTCGCTTGGGGCGGATACGGAATTTGCCAACCAGGTCCAGCGGCTTCAGGAAGAACTTCAACATACGCTTAAGCTCGAAGGGTGCCAAGTGGATGTGACCGCAGGGATTGGGCAATGGCACTCAGGATGGGGGAAGGCCTGTGTGGGATACTGGGAAGCTTGTCGTGCACTCGATTATCAGGCGTTTGTCGGGAAAAATCAGGTCATTTGCTTCGAGGATCTGATCATCGAAGGCGGGAAAAGGCCCTACCACTCGGATGCACAGCTGCTCCAACAACTGCAATTTTACGTCAGTGTTGGTGCGGGAGAAGAAGCCGTATTGTTGCTGGAGCGCATGCTGTCTGTACCATTCTCGGACGTTTCACAATTTCGAATGGCAGCCATGGATGTGGTTACGGAGTGCCAGCGTGCTGCCATAGAGCAGCAGCTTGAGGGAGAGCACGCATTGAACAAAGAGGCCGTTGCGGCCATTTTTACAGCAGATCATCTACCCGAACTAAAAAACATGCTGGAGCAGCATGTCCGCACCGTATCGGATGTCATACAAGCCAAGCGACAGGCCAAGGAGGGCAATCTGATTGACCGGGTAATGGCTTATCTTGAAGAGAACATGAGCAATGCGGAAGTGGGGCTTTCCAGCACCGCGGCTGCTTTTTACGTAAGTTCGGGCCATCTGGGGCGGCTGATGAAAAAAGAAACCGGGCAGACATTTGTGGAATATCTGACTCAACTCCGCATGAAGAAGGCTGAAATGCTGCTGAAACAGACGGACTTAAAAGGATATGAGATTGGGGAGCAGGTAGGCATCCCGGACCCACACTATTTCAGCGTCTTGTTCAAAAAACATATCGGTCGATCCATGAATGAATATCGAAATGTAAAAACCTGAAAAACGAGAATGTAGTCGGGCTTGTTGGGGAGTGTGGGGAGTGCGGCGAAGGTCTGAGTGTAAACCCGCTTCGGTTCCAATTCCACATATGTTCGAATATTACAAATCAATGCCTGTTTTCTAAATGGAGAACAAAGCACAGTTTTCCTAAAATATGGGCTAGAACCAACGAAAACATATAGGGAGGTCCATAAATATGAAAGCGCTACTAAAAAAATCGGCAAGTCTAATTCTGACGCTGGGCATTGTAAGCAGTCTGGCAGCATGTTCATCCGGCTCGTCCGGCGGTGCACAGGGGGAAAGTAATGGGAAGATCAAGCTGACGCTGTGGGATCAATCAGTCGGAAATACCGATCCTTCGGCTAAGCTGCTGCCCGAGATTGTTGAGAAATGGAACAGCGAGCATCCAGACATTCAGGTTGAACGTACGGGCACGACAGGAGAACAGTACAAAACCAAAGTCAAAACATCGATTGCAGCTGGTGAGGCACCGGACCTGTTCTATGGCATGGGTGGCGGCAGCTTCATGCAGCCGTACATCAAATCCGGTAATGTGCTGGAAATCTCAAGTTACCTGACGGACGATATTAAAGAACGAATGGGTCCGGGAATGGCTGAGGCGATCAATATGGACGGCAAAATCTACACGTTGCCCGTGTACACACATATCGCCAACCTTTACGTGAATACGGAATTGTTCGAGCAGGCGGGTGCCAAGATCCCGACCACCTATAATGAACTGCTGGATGCAATTGAGAAGCTGAAGGCGGCAGGCATTACCCCGGCTGTGATTGGGGAGAAGGACCGCTGGCCGGGCATGTACTGGTACGACATTATTGCGATGCGTCAGGCAGGCAATACTGCGGTGATGGAAGCTTTTAAAGATCCATCAAAGTGGGATTCGCCCGACTTTGTTGCCGCCGCGACCAAGATGCAGCAGCTTGCGCAAGCAGGAGCGTTCAACAGCAGCATGTTCAGCATGAGTTATGACGAGATGCTTGGGGCATTTAATGCAGGCAACGGGGCGATGATGTTCCAGGCCAACTGGGTGAATGCAGGAATTGAGGACCCGTCCTCCGTAGTCAAAGGCAAAGTGAAAGTGATTCCGTTCCCGGTGTTTGAGGATGGTAAAGGCACCCATACCGAAATTTTCGGCGGAGCCGTGGATGGTTTCTACATCAACCAGAATACGAAGCATCCGAAGGAAGCCGTGGAATTCCTCATGTATCTGAGCGAGCAGCTGGGTACGCAAGGTTTCCTGGCTGGAGCCGGTCTGCCAAGCTGGAAAACTGATGCACTCGATACGTCCAGCCTGTCCTCCCTTGATCTGTCTGCGGCAGATATTATGAAAACGGCGACCTCATTCATCGCGTGGTGGGATAACATTCTGCCAGCAGAGTCTGCCGAAGCACACAAAAACCTGATTGCCCAGTTGCTGGCTGGCGATGTAACACCGGAGGAGTTCTGCAAACAAATGGCACAGCTCAAACCAACAGAGCTGAGCTTGTAGATCGCGCAGGCTAATATGCGCATAATCCATACACGTGTAAGCTCGTGTTGAGCTTGCCAAGCTTAAGCCTGCTAACAATGAAGATGAACCCAAACAAGGCGTGGTCCGGTATATGCCGGTCACGCCTTTGAGAGGAGAACAACAATGAACTCTGTATTTTCCAATAAAGGCACCATAGCTGTCTTCGTACTGCCCACACTGATTCTGTTCTGCGGAATTGTACTTATTCCAATCTTTGTCTCCAGTTATTACAGTCTGCTGGACTGGAACGGCGTAGGCAGGGGAACATTTATCGGCCTGGACAACTATGTGGAGATGTTTAAGGATACGCGTGTACTGAATTCCATCAAAAACTCCCTGTTATTCGCGGGAGCTTCGGTGTTCATTCAACTGCCGATCTCGCTCGTGCTCGCGCTGATTCTGGCGTCCAACGTCAAGGGGGAAGGGTTCTACCGGACCGTGTATTTCATCCCGGTATTGATCTCAACGGTGGTTATTGCCCAGTTGTGGTCAAAAATCTACAATGCCGATTATGGCCTGCTGAACGTGTTGCTGCAAAGTATCGGCTTATCCAGCCTGGCACAGGATTGGCTGGGGCAGAAGGATACCGCTCTGGCGGCATCGTTTATACCAACCTTGTGGCAGTACGTGGGGTATCACATGCTGCTGATGTACGCAGGAGCGAAATCCGTCTCACAGGATGTGCTGGAAGCTGCAAGAATGGATGGTGCTTCACGTCTTCGCGCGGCGTGGTCCATTATGATCCCTTTAATGAAGCCCATCCTGAAGGTAAGCCTTGTATTTTCGGTTATTGGCGCATTTAAGGTGTTTGACCTGATCTATGTGCTGACGGGCGGCGGGCCGTTCTACACCACTGAAGTGCCGAGCACACTGATGTACGCCACCATTTTTGATACGTTCCGGTACGGATATGGCAGTGCGATTTCGGTCTTTATCATTGTGGAGTGTCTGGTATGTACGATTCTTATTAATTCATTGTTCAAAACGGAATAGAAGGAGGCATGAGGCATGAGTACCGTAGAAGTCATGTTGCAAAAAAAGCCCAAGCCAAGGTCCATCTCCGGACCAATCGGGAAAGTGTTCCTGCAAGCGTTTCTGATCCTCGTCGCAATTGTGCAGATATACCCACTCATCTGGCTGGCGCTGTTTTCCTTGAAGGATAACAGTGAAATCTTTAGCGGTGATGTAGCCGGGTTGCCCAAAGCGTTTCTGTGGAGCAATTACACCAAAGCCATGTCCGACGGCTATGTGCTAACCTATTTTATGAATAGCGTGTTGGTCACAGTAGCCTCCATTGTCTTGGTACTGATCCTGTCCTCCATGACGGGATACGCAATCACAAGAATGAACTGGAAGCTCAGCGGGCTCACGATGACGATTATTTTGCTGGGTATGATGGTGCCGATACATGCGGCACTGCTGCCATTGTTTATTATTTTGAAGAATCTGAGCCTGCTCAACAGCTATTGGTCACTGATCATTCCCTATGTGGCGTTTGGCATTCCGATGGCGGTATTCATTCTGGGCAGCTTTTTCAAAGGTATCCCGCGAGAGATGGAAGAGTCGGCGGTTATCGACGGCTGCGGCATTTACCGGACGTTTTTCTCTATTATTATGCCTCTGGTAACCCCGGCTATATCAACGGTAGCCATCTTCACGTTTTTGTCGTGCTGGAATGAGCTGATGTTTGCGGTCACGTTTATCAATAACACGGCTTATCAGACATTGACGGTGGGCATGATGTCGATGGTGGGAACGTACATTACGCAATGGGGCATCATTGGTGCGGGACTGATGATTACGACGGTGCCAACGGTGGTTATCTATCTGCTGCTCAACAAACAGGTGCAGAAGAGCATGATTGCAGGTGCGATCAAAGGTTAGTTGGAGGCTGGACTGGAGGGCGTGGCAGTAGAAGCGCTTGCTGCTCGCTCACTGTACTCTCTTTCTGGCAGATATCAACTTGAGCTGGGAGTTCCAAGGTGTGATCTCTGGACTAGACCGAAGCCTGTCGACATGGAATAATAAGGGAGTATGAAGCAGGTAGTTGCAGAGAGGGGTCATTATGGTATGTTCAACATCGCAATGGTAGAGCAGGAGTCTGTTCGGGAAAAGGTTGTGGCGTTCACGTTTGATGATGGGCCGCATCCGGTGTATACACCTCAAATACTTGAGATATTCCGTCGTGCTGGTGGGAAGGCGACATTTTTCATGATTGGTACAGAGATAGAGGCTCATCCGGAGATTACGGCGGAGGTGCACCGTGAAGGGCATGAAATCGCCAACCATACATACACGCATCCGGACCTGACCAAGCTGACGCTGGAGGAAGCTGGGGAAGAGTTGCAACGCGCAGAACGTCTTGTTCAAGAAGTTACGGGGCAACCTGCCCGCAGCTTCCGACCGCCGTATTTTGGCGTAAACGATGATATACTGTCTCTGGCAGCGGAGCACGGATATCGCACGATTGGTGCAGTCAACGGTGATGCGAGGGATTGGGACAATCCCGGCGTTGAGCACATTCTGGAGCATACCCGATCTGCGGTGCAACCCGGCAGCGTGCTGATATTCCATGACGGGTACGGGGATCGTTCCCAGACGGTGGAGGCCGTTCGTGTGCTGGTGGAAGAACTGGTCACAGAAGGGTATCGATTGGTGACGGTGAGTGAGCTGCTGGACATTTCTCGTGAGCAGGATGAAAAGATAACATAATCAAGTGGACCCATCATTCTTTGAATGACGGGGTCCTTTTTTATATATAATTTGTATAGGAAGAACGGAGCAGAGGTATATACTTTGCTTGCCCTCTCAAACTACTTTATAATAATAGGCTAAACTAGATTATGTCAGGAGGAAACAATGGACTTTATCAGAAACCAACTAGAAGAACTCGGCATGAGTGGACCTTCCATTGGATACCTTTCGAATGTGATTATGGTTATTTTTATAGCAGTGATCTCGATATTGGCGAATGTGATTGCCAAGCGAGTGGTACTGAAGACGGTTCATCGTATCGTAAGTAACAACCGTTTTAAGTGGGGCCACATTGTGGTTCAGAAAAATTTATTTCAGAAGCTGTCGCATCTCGTGCCGGCCATTATTATCTATTATTCTGCTTATATTTTCCCGCCCTATCAGGCTTTGATTGAAAAAGCAGCAATGACCTACATGATTGTTATCATGATTACGGTTCTGAATGCTCTGCTTAATGTCTTCGATGATATCTATCGTTCCTATGAAGTGTCCAAGATTCGTCCAATCAAAAGTTACATTCAGGTCGCCAAGATCTTTCTGTTTATTATAGGTGGTATTATCGTCATCTCGAATATGATCGGACAGAATCCATTGATCATCCTGAGTGGACTTGGTGCGTTATCGGCGGTATTAATGCTCGTCTTCAAAGACTCGATCCTTGGGCTCGTGGCTGGTGTACAGCTATCGTCGAACGATATGGTGCGCGTCGGTGACTGGATCGAGATGCCAAAGTATAATGCAGACGGTGACGTTATCGACATTACACTGAACACAGTGAAAGTGATGAATTTTGATAAAACCATTACGATGATCCCAAGCTATGCCCTCATCTCGGACTCGTTCCGGAACTGGAGAGGCATGCAGGTGTCCGGTGGCAGAAGAATTAAGCGGAGTATCTATATTGATATCAGCAGTATCCGCTTCTGTACGGAAGAGATGGTAGCCGAGTTTGAGAAAATCCACTATCTTACGGATTATGTCACGGCAAAGTTGAAGGAAATTCAAGCGTACAACACGGAGCACCAGGTGAATACCGAAAGCAACGTGAACGGCAGACAGCTGACCAACGTCGGTGTATTCCGGGAATATATCCATCAATATTTGAGAAATCATCCGAAGATCAATAAAGATATGACGATGATTGTGCGACAATTAGCACCGGAAGATCGCGGGCTGCCTCTGGAAATCTATGCATTCAGCAATGATATCAACTGGGGTGTGTATGAGAACGTTCAGGCGGATATTTTTGACCATATCTTCGCGGTGGCGTCAACATTCGGACTGCGTGCCTTCCAGAATCCAACCGGACATGACATTGTGCAACTGAAAGAGGATAAGCAATTTGTGCGAGAGTACTAGGATTTTCATAGAAAAGTGATGCGATAAAACTATTTCATAGTGATTAATCATGATAGATATGAACTCATATAACTCTGCCTTTTCCAAAATACTATTTCAATTCACCCTGTAGATTCTCTTATGCCAAATTGATTCAAGCCCATTGGGAGGGGTAGAATAACGAGAGGAAGAACAATTTCTAACAGTCGAATCTCGGAACGATAATCTAACCTTTTGGCAAAGGAGAGTTCTCGAATGAATCATATCCCGGAATACACGTTGAACGATGGCTTGAAAGTACCTGCAATTGGGTTTGGTACCTATAGTTTGAAAGGTGAAGAAGGCGTTAAATCGATTGCGTCCGCCATGGATGCGGGTTATCGATTAATTGATACGGCGTATAACTATGAGAATGAGGCAACCGTGGGCAGAGCAATTAAGCAAAGCTCCATCGCCAGAGAAGAACTGCTCATTTCCTCGAAGCTGCCGGGGCGTTATCACGCTCAGGATAAAGCACTCGTGGCGATCCAGGAATCCCTGTACAGAGCGGATCTGGATTATTACGACCTGTATCTGATTCACTGGCCCAATCCGAAGAAGGACATGTATGTCGAGGCATGGCAAGCACTGATCGAAGCCAAAAAGCGTGGATATATCCGATCCATCGGCGTCAGCAACTTCCTGCCTGAGCACAATGAACGCCTGATTAAGGAGACGGGGGTAGCACCGAGTCTGAATCAGATTGAGCTGCATCCGTTCTTTGACCAAGCTGATCAGCGGGAACAGGACGCGAAGCATGGCATTGTGAACGAGTCCTGGAGTCCGATTGGACGTGGCAATGATGCGGTACAGGATATTCTGAAGGATGAGAACATTCTTCGAATCGCGGAAACGCATGGGAAAACACCAACCCAGATCATTCTGCGGTGGCATGTTCAGCTGGGTTCCATTCCAATTCCGAAAGCGGGCTCCTTGCAGCATCAGCAAGAAAATATTAATATATTCGATTTTGAGTTGAGCACAGAAGAGATGCAGCTGATCTCTGCATTTAATCGTCCAGATGGACGGTTGTGGGATCAGGACCCAAGCGAGTACGAAGAATTTTAAAGAACGACAAATAAAGGGCTGCTCCCATGTCAGATATGACAGGAGGCAGCCCTTTATTGTTGAAGCATATTAAGCATTGTTGCAGTTTTCCATGTTACGTAAGTTCTGTTTAGTGTCCGGCAGGGATACGGAAGGTCAGAATCTCATACGGTTTGATATCAAAAGTAATTCGACCATTTTCCACGGCGCATTCTGCTTCGTTGTTCTCGAGCAAATCACACACATACGCCGTAGCACCTGCTCCCTCAGGCAATTGCAGGGAAGCACAGCTGCGGCGGCCGTGTGCTTCGTAGACCCGGATGATCATATCATCGTTGTTCTCAGCTTTTTTGATAACCTCCAGCACGACATTCTCCTGATCAACCGATGCGAGCGACCATGTTCCCGGCAACGTACCGGTTTGCGATGCAATCTCACGAGCTACCAAAGGGCGGTTGAGATCATAAGCAGCTTGGATGACACGTCCTTCACGGAAGTCGCCCTGATGTGGATATAGTGCGTAGGTGAATACGTGCTGCTCTTTGTCAGCATTTTCATTCGGGTACGTTGCGCTCTTGATCAGTGACAGCCGCATCACCGAGTTATGAATATCATATCCGTATTTGCAATCGTTCAGCAGAGCAGCACCGTATCCGTTCTCCGCCAGATCGGCCCACTTCTGTCCGCATACTTCAAACCGGGCTTGATCCCAGCTGGTATTCCGGTGAGTAGCACGCTCCACGTTGCCGTACTGTATTTCGTAGACTGCTTTCTCACTCCAGATATCCAGCGGGAAGGCAGCTTTCAGCAGCAAATGCTCCTGCTTCCAGTCCACAAACGTACGGAAATCAATCCGGCGTGTATGCGCGTAGAAGATGATCGTTTGCTCAATGACAGAGTCCAGGAACTGTCGCTTCACTTGAAGCACGGAACGCACTGGCCCGCTTTCAACCCACTCCAGTGACTGCAGGTCGCTAATCTCCCACATATGCTGTTCATAATAATCGTCAATGTTCCAAGCCTCGTATTCCGCAGGTCGATCCTCGAACACTTGCAGCACGTTGCCGCGCTTGCCAGACTGAAGCAGCTCACGGCCCTCCAGCTTGTCCCATACAGACGTGAATTCGGCACTTTCATTCAGGTGAATATCGTACCAAGGTGTATGGATGTGGCGCTGATTGGCTTCCCACTGTGCAACCGATACGCCCGCGACAAGTTCGTCTGTCAGATCTGGTGTGATCCGGAAAGATTTATATCCAGATGCCGGTACATTTTCAGCAAGGAACACGAGTCCACCTCCGGGAGTATGCTGGCTTGGTACAGGGCGATCTCCATCGTAGACGGTCACTTTTCTCGCAAAAGCAGGCAGTTCAACCACGTCCGTCCGTACGAATCCGGTGGTGTTGAATACGACAATGGCTTCGCCATCAGATGTAATTCGGCTGGCAATGCCGTTCAGTGCGCTGTCTTTCAGCTCATCCGTGACACGCAGAACTTCTTCATATTGCTCTTTGGAATCCACATATACCTGCTCAATGGAGCTGCCCGGCAGAATATCATGGAACTGATTCAGCATCGTCAGCTTCCATGCATGCTCCAGTGCATCGGTTGGATAGGCCGCCTGTGCATTCGCCTGACGATGAATGTTGGCATACAGCTCGGCATCAGCCAACGCAAATTCGCTATGACGGTTGTACCGTTTGTTGCGGGCCATGGAAGTGTAGGTACCGCGGTGATACTCCAGATACAGCTCACCCGACCAGCGGGGAACAGAAGGGACATCGTCCAGATTCTGTTCCAGCTTCTCGAAGAATTCTCGTACAAACGTACGTTTCACCGCGGGTACACCCGGCAATCCAACATCAAGTCGTCTGCCATGCTCCAGCATCTCTTCGGTTGGTCCGCCGCCGCCATCTCCGAATCCGAAACATTGCAGGACATCTGCATTGATGTTTTTGTTCTGGTATCGCTGCCACGTGCCTTTGACTTGAGAGGCGTTGAATCGTCCATTATACGTCGTTTCGAATCGACGCTGCCTGAAATCTGGATGTTTATCATAGTCTGTTGCTGTGATGAAATGCGTTAAGACCTCTGATCCGTCAATACCTCTCCAGTACATCGTGTCGTTCGGAATCTGGTTCGTATCGTTCCAGGCAATTTTGGTTGTCATAAAATAATCAATACCGCTCTTGCGCATGATCTGCGGCATCGCAGCACTATAACCAAATACATCCGGCAACCAGAGCACACGGTTCTCCACACCGAATTCTTCCTTGAAGAAACGTTTGCCGTAGATAATCTGACGGATCATGGATTCACCTGAAATCAGGTTACAATCGGCTTCCAGCCACATGGAACCTTCTGCTTCCCAGCGGCCTTCGGCCACCTTTTCCTTGATTTTCTCATAGAGGGAAGGGTAGTCTGCTTTCAGATACGCATACAGCTGGGGCTGAGAGGACATGAACGTGTATTCTGGAAACTTGTCCATGAGATACAGTACACTCGCGAAGCTGCGAATGACCTTCTCCCGGGTCTGATCCAATGTCCATAGCCATGCCACATCAATATGCGTGTGTCCAATACAATGCACGGTAGGGATGTGATCACCAGCAGGGCGGACATCACCATAGACATGATCTTGCAGATATTGGCGCGCTTCCGGTACCGAAGCATGGAATTCTGCGCTGTTCTCCTGTCGTAAATCCAGCAGGTTCACGGCTTTATTCAGATGTTCGACCAACTTCAGCCGTTCCAGATCATCCTCACGCAGCAGATCCGCAGCATCGAGCGCAGCTTTAAGATCGTAATATAAATCCGTGACTGGCTGATGATGCTCAGCAATATATACATGGAGAAAGACATCCGCTGCCGAAGTACTACAGTACGCATAGAGCGCCAGTTCGAATTCTTCCCCTTTTGCCGCAGCAGGTGTTAGGTCAATTTCCGTATGGTTCACATCCAGACCACAGATCAGTTCCCCATTGAGGAATGCCAGAAATTGCGGATTATCATAGTTCCAGATATCATCCGCACCGGTGACGATGGTACATACGACTTTTTTTCCTTCCATATGATCCGGGATGCGAATCCGGGTTTTGAAGCAGCTGTGTACATCTTTGCCGCCCCAGCCATCACCTTTACGAAATACGTTCCAGGAGGAAGGGTCTTCATGCACCAGTTTCCAGGAGTGGTAACCACTTTCTTTATGATAAAGCTCAGGGATATATGTCTTTGAGGTCAGTCGTGCACGTTCCAAGTGTTTAACAATGGTATGGATTCGAGTATACAAGGAATTCATTTTCATGTTGGTTTCCCACCTTGGTTTGTAGTAAGTACAAGCTGTAGTCGTCGTTGAAGCATGAATAATGTAAACGCTAACATATCAGCTCTATCATAACAAAGTGGAAAGGGAGCAAACTACGTAATGTATGCTGAAAAAGACGTATTTTTATTGCATTTCATGCTAAAATAAAATCAATAGTATCGGGATAGGAGGCATGTCCATGACAACACCCATTTTGACATACGAGCAGGGATATGTAATCCATGTCAATCAGCCTGGAGACGAACTCTTTTATCATTTGGACTACGACGAACGCTCCCATGACTTGAATATGGAGTTTCAGCACTTTCATGATTTCTATGAAGTCTGTATTCTTCTGGATCGTACGGCTGCGCATATTATTGAAGGCAGTTTATATGAGATTCAGCCATTGGATATCGTGCTGCTGCGACCTTCTTTGCTGCATAAGACGCAGTATCCGAAAGGTACACCGCCAAAACGGTTGATGATTAATTTTGCGATGCCTCGCCATATGCCAGGACTTGAGAGCGGTTACAATGAACTATTCTCCATTTTTGATGAAGAGGTTCCGATTTTTCGCTTTCCAGAAGAAATGCGCAAAGAAATCCTCGCGCCCATCAATGATATTTTCGCCATATCCCAGCAGCGCTCTACGCTTCAACCGGTTGTGATCCATCATAAATTTGTAGAATTTCTGTGTGCCATTCATCGTTACACGGCAGAGAACGGGTATGTGCGAGAAGAGACAGGATCATCGATGTCCCGGCGTATGTATGCCATTGCATCCTATATTCACAGCCACTATCAGCAGGATTTATCTTTGGACGAGGTGTCCAGGCGGTTTTATGTAAGTGCCCACCACTTGTCCCGCCAATTCAACAAGGTCACTGGTTTTACCTTCACGGAGTATGTGCAGATGACCCGTATTCGAAATGCCCAGCAATTGCTGCTGAATTCGAGTGAAAAAATTACGGACATTGCTGCACATTGTGGTTTCGCCAGCTTCTCCCAGTTCAATCGCATCTTCAACAAACAGAGCGGTATGTCACCAAGTGCCTATCGACGGAGCAGACCATCACAGAGCAAACATGAAATGATGCTTGTGGGCGAAAGACCCGAGTGACGTTAGCGCCTAGCGTGAGATAATAAGCGGAGTGATGGACAGGCTTAAATTGCTAGTTAACGGGCTATTTTTCCGGACAGGAGATTTTCATGAAAATAATAGTTAAGGACATGGTATAGGATTGGGTCCATCTATTTATGATTTAGCTAGGGACATCCCGCCATCATACATCCGATATACCTTGTCACAATATTCAAGCATGCGCTCATCATGGGTAACCATAATGGCCGCTTTTTGGCGTGATTTCACTTCTTGCGCGATTAGACTAACCACTTCATGGGCTCGTTTGGTGTCCAAACTGGCGGTTGGTTCATCGGCTAAGATGATGTTGGGATTATTCATTAAAGAACGCGCAATGGCTGTCCGTTGTTTCTCACCACCGGATAACTCTTCGGGAAAACTTTTTAACTTCGAACCCAGCCCCAGTTCTTCCAGCAGCTTGGTGGCAAATGCCTTATCCTCTTTTTTGACCGTTCCCGCCATTCTTTTTACAACTAACAGTTGATCGAGAACATTTAGATAGGGAACTAGATTTGAAGATTGCATAATAAATCCAACTTCTTGCAGCCGTATAGTAGATAGCTCTTTCTCCGTAAGCTTCGAAATATGATTTCCGTTTAGTTGAATATCTCCTTCGGAGGCTTTCAGCATAGCCCCAGCAATAGACAAGAATGTACTTTTACCAGAACCAGAAGGTCCAACGACAGCAACAAATTCCCCCGGTTCCACGGATATGGATACATGATCGAGCGCGGTGATCCGATTGTTTCCTTCGGCATAATACATGGTGACTTCCCGCATGTGCAATCCCTTACTCATTATTCAACCCTCCCGAGTGCTTTAAGCGGATCAATCTTCGTAATTTTGCGAACAGATACCAGTGAACTTAACATAGCGATAACCAGCAAGATAATAGAATAATTGAAGACAAGACTGGTTTCCAGCTTAAATGGCATTCCTTTTGGCATAATTGCTGCTGTTCCATAAGTCAGTAAGATTCCAACAACAATGCTAGTCAGCGAAAGGACAAACACTTGCGAGATAATGGCTTTTCCCAAGAAACGGTTGCTGGCACCGATCGCTTTCATAATGCCAAACTGATTGGTCTTTTGCATCGTGATGACATAAAAGAATACCCCAAGCACAAATGCAGAGATCGCGAGCAGAAATGCAAGCATCATCAGAATCGTTCCGTTCTCTTCTTTGTATCCTGGCATGCCTTGCACAGCTTCCGACCGGGTAACGGTATCCGTACTGGATAATTCTTTGTTTATCGCTTCAGGATCAATATTTTGGCCTTGTAACATGATCGCATTAACCGGTCCTTCAATACCTTTATCTGAACCTGGAGCAGCAAAAGCGATCTTCCGCCATTCAGCCATTGGTGTAAATACGGATGCAACGTGGTTATACGTCTGATTCTCCACAAATCCGATAATGGTCAATGATTCCGTCGTGCCATCCAGTTGAAAGGTGTCCCCGATATTATAGCCCTCGTTTTTTAGGGTCGAATTCACTACCACACCGGTGGGATTCTCGGAAGACAGGCTGTCACCTTCTACAATAGCTGGTTCCAGGAAACTTCCTGGGTTAATTCCTATAATCGCTATATCGACTTTATCTTCATTCTTGGTACTCGTCTCTTTCATTGCTGTTGCCATCGTACTTCCCATAGGGGATGCGGCATCCACATTAGGAAGTTGTTCCGCCTTCGCCACCAGTTGATCTGACAGCAGTGACTTGCTCATGGAAGACTGAGCCTCTTCTTCAAAGATGACATAATCAGCCTTCATGGTCTTGAATGTTGATGCGGCTAGCGTGGACAATCCATTCCCCAGACCGGATAAAATAAATACCAGCCAAGCCATCAGTACGAAGATAATGATAATCATCAAAAACTTCATTTTACTATGCAGTAACTCCTTCATCGCTAAAAACATGATCTGTTCAACTCCTTCTCTCTTTTTTTGACACTTGTGTCAAATTAGATGCGCGGCCACGCGGTCTTCATTATTAAACGACATAAATGACACTTGTGTCAAATTCAATCCAAGAACAAAGTTAGCTCTTGGCTCCTCCGATCCACATTTGGAACAGCAGCTTTCCCCAATCAGGCGTAGGGATATTCATCATGTTCGGCGTATTAATCAAGTTGAAGAAAACACCAATAAGTACAGGTAGAGGGATATCTTGCCGGAGAGCCTGATCCTGCTGTGCGCGTTCAAATAAACGTGATAATTGAATTTTGAGGGTCTTATGTGCTTCCTCAATAAATTCAAGATCTCTCGCTGCCGCAGCAGAATTAGTCGTATTAATTTTGCTGGCATCTCCCAGAAGTTGATGGAGCGTCGACTCTTCTGCGTAGATCAGAAGCAGTTGCTCAAGAGCATCCATGGGATCAGTCTCATCAACGGCTAATGAATTCTCCAACACGGTTGCTATTACACGCTTCATACAAGCAGCAACAATCTCTTCTTTATTGGCGTAATATTGATATATCGTGCTTCGGGCTCCGGAGAGATGCTGTGAGAGCAGCTTGAGATGAAAACCGTCGTAGCCATGCTCGAGAATTAATTTTTTTGTCGTATCCAGCAGCTCTGTTTCAGTAAAAGATTGTTTTCTTCCCATTGAATCTCTTCCTTTTTCTCATTTAAAGTCTCTTGTTTATTATGATCAGTTTAGCATATGTTTGATGGCCATAATACCAACCAAGACGATTGGTCTGAATAAATGGGTGGACGATATACAAAAAGGCAAATCCTTGAACTTACAAGGATTTGCCTTTTTCTTTCTATATATCGAATACCTACGATATACCGATACGTCTACAATTGATCTTACGATCAGACTCACGCATGTACCGGATGAATCTTGGTGTTATCCCTGATCCTTCGGTGCCAGCTCAATGGCGGAGCGGATGGCTGCCAGCATACTTTTATCATCGGCGATGTTCTTGCCAGCGATATCGAAGGCTGTACCATGATCGACAGACGTACGAATGATGCCGCCCTTCAGACCAACGGTGATGTTCACGCCTTCCTCGATGCCCATTACCTTAATTGGTGCATGGCCTTGGTCGTGGTAGCAAGCTACAACGATATCGAAGTCGCCGCGGCCAGCGCGGAAGAAGAGTGTGTCCGCCGGGAGTGGACCAACGACGTTAATGCCTTCCTGCTGCGCACGCTCTATGCCGGGCTGCAATTTTTCTTCTTCTTCCCCGTTGCCGAACAGTCCGTTCTCTCCGGCATGAGGATTGATTCCGCATACGGCTACGCGCGGATTCTCAAAGCCTGCTTTTTTCAACGTATCATGAGCAAGCTTCACAACGGTGTAGGTTCTTTCCGGGTTGATACTCGCGATGGCATCGATCAGACCCATGTGTGTCGTCAGGTGAATGACTCTCAGATTAGGTGTCGTCAGCATCATCGAGAAGTCCTGCGTATCCGTCAGGTCTGCCAGAATCTCAGTATGCCCCGGATACAGGTGTCCGCCTTGGTGCAGAGCTTCTTTGTTCAAAGGTGCTGTGCAGATGGAGTGAATCTGGTGTTTTTTGGCCAGATCAATGGCTTTGGCGAGAAACTGGAATGCTGCATCCCCAGCCACGGCAGATACTTTACCGTATTCCAGATCGGCTGGAACCAAATTCAGATCAATCACATCCACAGTACCGAATTCATACTTGGCTTCAGAAGGCTCCTGAATAGCATGGACGTTCAGCGTTGATCCGATAACCGGCAGCACGCGCTCCAGAATCTTCGCATCACCAATCACGAGTGGATTACACTGATCATACATCTCCTGATGACCCAGTGCTTTCATAATAATCTCCGGTCCTATACCTGCTGCGTCGCCCATCGTAATTCCGATTGTAGGTTTCATACGAGAATACCCCCTTTTAATTTTTGAATCGCATGGATAAAGACATCGGGTTGACCGAATCCGCCTGCTTTGGTAATCACATGCAGATCATCAATGCCTATAAACTTGGAGATCGGCACACCGATTTCAAGCTCATCCAGCAGCTCGAAACCGCTAATGTTCCATTTCAGACAGATCTGTTTTGCCGTATCGCCACCAGTCATGGATACCCCTTTGAAAAGTCCCTCTTCCAGCAGTCTGGCACAGATCTCACCCATCGCGAGTACAATTTCATTGCTGACTTCCGTGTGATTGAGACCGCGAATTTCGCCCGTTGCCCGTGCCAGTTCAATATCCACTTGATCAGCGGTGGAGTAGAGGACAACATCTTGTCCTTCCAGCGCTTTGTCTCGGACCTCGTTATAGACACGTTCCATCTCTTCCGCGCGGTCTGCGGTTGCGGATACCGCTTTGAAGGAATGGAAGGAGACGGAAGCTACACGGGATTTGCGCATCAAGCGATGCAGCTGCTCACGGGAGTTTTTGTTCACGCTGCCTACCACCGTGAGGATGGGACCGGAATTCTCCGGGATATCAAGTGCAGCAGCCCTGGATTCCAACTCGTAATGTGCGGGGAGGTAATCGGCAATGCCCGCCGAACCTGCCCAAGTAAAGGTATAATCCAACTCGCGGGTCATCTGCAGAATCAGTTCCAGATGGCGTTCTTCGGTGGAGTCCACCATCACATACGGAATGTTATCTGTTTTCAACTGCTCCAGCTTGGTGCGAATATGATTCTGCCCGGCTTCCAGATCTGCGACGGTGATCTCGCCAACTTCGTACTTGGTCTGTTGTTTCAACAAGTCCGGAAGGTAGGAAACCGTAACAGGTGTCTTCGGGTCATGAGCAATTTCAGTATCTGCCAGCGGAACGCCGTTCAGGTAATGAATTCCTTCCAGTATCGTCCGGTTATTTTTGGGATAACCCGGAGCAATCATCATAAAGTCCGGCTTAACTACATCATATACAGCATCAATCTCGATGCCGATATTGCCGCGCATGGTGGAGTCCATTTTTTTGAAAATCGTCTCAAATCCGTTGTTCGTCAGCAGTTGAGCAGCTCGATATACACGGTCATATGCTTCCTGCGGCGATATGGAACGACTATCTGTATCAAAGACGACAGCATCGTAGTGTGTAAGAGGTTCTTCATTCATATTAAAAAGAACACTGGTCTTCAAGCCATGACGGGCAAGCTGCACCCCGCTGTCATTGGCACCGGTCAAATCATCTGCAATAATAGCTAATTTCATGCAGTCATCCCTCCTTGTAAGCAAAATTTCATAATAAGTCCGTCAGATCATCAATTGGCACCGATTAAACATATCGGATCAGGTGATAACCATTTATGTGGTTGGTCGTTGATTGTATTTCTCGACGCCACCTGATTTCTCCAGTCGTTTGGAGAGGAACCCGATGAAGATGGGTAACAGGATAGCTGTCGTTACAACGCTCGCCGCAATTTGCACAGTGGCAATCTCCGCAATCGGGCCAAATGAAGCATTGGCAGCCACGATGGCAGCAGGTGTACCTACCGCATTCCCGGCTGTTGAACCTTCGGAAGCACCAACGATCGGGTTCCAGCCAATGGCTTTGAACACCAGATATCCGATTCCGCCTGTGAGAAGCACGGTCAGAACACCAAGCAGAATGCCACCTAGTCCGCCTTGAATGATGGATGAGAAATTGATTCCCATACCCAGGGAGAATGCAAAGAACGGAACGAGTTTGTCACTGCCTTTGTACAGCCAATCCCCCAGATTACGGTCCAGATTACCAATAATGACACCAACGATGAGTGGAAGCAATACAGCAACGAATGCCATCGGGGAGAACATGCCGTTCGCAAAGCCCATTGCACCAAAGATCGAGAGCGCTACCATGGTCAGGAACGGACCATCGCTAAGCGCGAGGAACGGGTAAGCTGCCTTGTCATCTTCTTTACCGTATTGACCAGCGAGTGCGATGTACAGGCCACCGTTAGAGTTGGTCATCGCAGCGATAATGGCAAGTGGGGCCAGACCCAGGAATAAACCGCTTGAATCCGCAAACAAAATAGCGATAAAACCAAGGCCTGCACCAATCACCCATTTGAACGTAAGCAAGGTTAAACCTTTGCCGACAGATGAACCTGCCGTTTTGAACGTAATCTGTGTACCCGCAATTAACAGGAACAGCGCAATCAACGTACTGGCACTGTTAACGAAGAGAGCTTCCGTGAATCCGCCAATGCGCAGAGCATTCGGGAAGAATGTATTAATGGTTGCACCAATTAACAGGGGAACGACCATCATACCGCCAGGGATGCGATCTAAAGTTGCTTTAATGTTCATAGTAGTAGCTCCTTATGAAGTAATCGTTTTTATGAAGCGCTTGCAGGGATTATGTTATCCCATATCGTTTAATATAGCAACAATTAATTATTGTAAATTTTAAATACTCGCTAAATTGTTTAAAAATGCAACACTTTAAGGCGATAAAAAAGACGCAAACTTAAAGTTAATCTTTAAGTTTACGCCATAATGTGGCCCGGTTAATCCCCAGACGCTCTGCCGCCTTCGATTGATTGTTATTTTCCTCCTGAAGCACGATCTGAATAACTTCTTTCTCGATCTCCTTCAGCGTACCGTTCAACTTCATTGGGCTTGAAGAAGGTTGCTGACCGAGCAAGCGGGATAAGGTAGCCGTGGTGATGACATATTCCTGTTCATTAAGTGCAGCCTGCTTGATCAGATGTTTCAGCTGGTTGACATTCATATGTGTAATCTGTTCTTGAATCAGCTGTAGCGCATCTTCTTTTATTCTCACCGCAGTAGTTCCGTATTTGTGGTAGTACCCCGTAAGGAAATGCTGCATCAGTGGAGCCAGATCCTCTGGCCTATCTGCAAGATTAGGCATCATGATCGTATTAAGCTTCAAATCGAGTGACCAATGGGGATTTATTACCTGTTCCCCGAGGATAAACACCCCAATTCGGCTTTGAAGGCAGCTCTGGATAAAGGAGAGCAACTCCGGATCTTCCATACGTGTTTCCACGTGGTTAATTTCTACATTTCTAACTTTGGCGAGTGGTATCTTGTGCAAATGACCGGGAGGCACTTGCGAGAGATCAATCTGTAATAAAATTCCACCACCAGAGTACATCTGGTGAATATGTTTGACCAGAAAAGATTTACCGGAATCCGCTTCACCGAGCAGATAGATCGGTTCATGATTCTCATAGAGTGCTCGAATGTTCTTCAATACCATTTGCATGGCAGGAGATTCGGCAACGATGGGCTCCATTGATGCGTCCGTGAACGTTGTTATGCCGAATTGTGCAAAGGCATAGGGTTGTCCTTTTTCCAGCATATATACCTTGTAGTTCTTGTTATCCAGGGTCGTTTCATAGGCGTTGACCGTAAGCTGATAGTCATCCACCATGAACACATTTTGGATCTGGGATTGATGGAATTCCAGACTGGTATTGGTCAGATACATGTGATTATCGGTCAGCGGATTTTTCTCAAAGTCGGTCAGGTTCTCAAATACAACTTCATTCTGTTCATTTAAAATAAGCAAATTCGGATGTTCCCGTGTAACCAGGTCATTCAGTATGATCGATATCGCATGGTTTTTGCTCAAATAACGGTAGACCAACTGCGCATCTTCCATCGCTCTAAGGATGGATTCCTGACCGGATTGGATTAACAATCCCTCCAGACCATAAGTCTTCGCAGTGTTGACGGTGATCACATCTCCGACAATCTGGCGGTACCCGGAAGCTTTCAACTCCAAGAGCAATCGTGCCACATCTTCCGAGCTATGTATGGTATAGACTTTGAGGGGCAGATCCATCAGGTCAATAATCGATTGTGCACCAGAGGTGATGTTGGAGAAGCCAACGATGGCCGTTTGGCCGTTAAACTGGCTTGCCAGGGTAAGGGAGCGAATCATATCATAACCCGATAACTGCACATCAATGACGGGAATAGTCACTGCTTTTTTAATCAATTGGGCGGTTCCGCCGCGGCTGATGATAATCTCTGCACCGTTTTTCTCAGCTTGAGTTGCCAATTCCACGCCGTTAGCCAAGTCGCCCACGTCCGTCTGAATGGCTAACTGGGGGAAGCGGGGAATACACTCTTGTATAATAGGAATCATCGATTCGTAGGGAGCAATAAAGTGAACTCGTGTACGCATATTTTTCCTGCCTTTATAGAAAACTTTGATCCCCTTATTATAGCCAACTTGCGAAGGAATGGCACCCTGGATGGACTGGTCACTGTTATGTGTACAAAATATCTGTGTGGTATGTCGGTATAACTCTCCGCGTGGAATGTGATGAAGTGCACTGAATCGAATTCCTAACTATTTCAAAATTAATGGATCATTGCACACGATAAGTATAGAGAAATGAGGAGTTTTATATGGGAGACATTCATAAAGTAGCTGAGCCGGATCACATCATTAAGGATGTTGTCGGAAAGTTCCCGTGCAGGGTCCTGTGGAGTGAAGGCCGTCCATGTCTGGAGTATCAGCGGGAAGAAGAGTTAGCCGGGATCGAAGAATACGTCCGCACGACGTATAACGTTGAGCTGTTGGATGTGTTCTTCACAGCGGTGGAGAGCCTTCCGATTGAACCATAGATTAGGTAGGGACCTTCCAAAGAACATGGTAAAATAAGTGAAAAAGTACTGCATGTTGGAGGGGAAACCATGAGAAATGTATTGAAGAGATTGGGGTATGGTGCCTTAGCAATTTTAGGTGTCATACTATTGTTCGTTGTAATTAGTTTCATGAATCATACCTTTAAGCTCAAGAGCGAATTGAGTATTCTGTCGCCGCCAGGAGCCATAGTTAAGGTGAATAATCATCAAATGCATGTCTATACAGAAGGTGCTGGGTCACAGACGCTGGTCTTTTTGTCAGGTGGAGGTACATCAGCCCCTGTATTGGATTTCAAGGCGCTCTACTCCAGACTGTCCGAACAATACAAAATTGCTGTGGTGGAGAAGGCGGGCTACGGTTTCAGTGAAACGGTTAAGGTGTCCCGCGATATTGATACGATATTGGAAGAAACCAGAACAGCGCTGTCCTTAGCAGGCCAGAATCCACCGTATGTGTTATTTCCGCATTCCATGTCAGGTATAGAAGCATTATATTGGGCACAACAGTATCCAAACGAAGTGAAGGCGATCATTGGATTGGACCCGGCTATTCCAGAGGTATATGAAGCATATCCCTTGCCCTCGGGAGGTATGATGAGTTTTACAAGTTTGGGAGCACGAATGGGGATTACACGGTTTTTCCCTGGAATTGTGGATTCATCGGCTGCGATTATGGAGAAACATTTGTCCCCTCAGGAAGAGAGAATATATCGGGCATTGTTCTACAAAAACACGCAGACATCGAACATGAATGATGAAGTCAACATGATTAAACAGAATGCAGCGAAGGTTGCAAAACAAGGAATTCCGGATGTGCCGATGTTTTTCTTCATATCTAGTGGAGAAGAGTTACCCGTTGAGAATTGGCAAAACTACTTAATAAGTTATATCGAGTCTGTGAAGAAGGGACAATATCAGATTTTAGATGGCGGTCATTACATACATAATACAAATCCAGAACAGATTACAGAAGAAAGTGTGCAATTTATTAACAACTGTGAATAGCTAAGAACGATATTGAGAGTAGGAGAGGGTTTTCAGATCATGAGGCGAGAGACGACACTACAGGTGCTCGTTTTTTCTTATACTGCGCTATTATCATGAGGATTTTGATCATATGGACTCCATGTGTAATCGTGAAATGTGAAACGTATGTCGCCTTATTCATGTATTATAGTATACATATGAACTTTTCGGAGGAGGAACACGTAATGGGAATCTTATCGAGGTTTAGAGACGTGATGAAGGCCAATGTGAACCACATGTTATCTCGGACGGAAGACCCGGAGAAGAGTGTGAATGAATATATGCGCAGCCTGAGAAGTGATCTGGGTCAGGTAAAAGCAGAGACGACCGCGGTGTTGTCAGATGAGAGCCGGGCGAAGCGAGCGCTGGATGAGTGCAGTGCCGAGGTTAAGAAGTTACAGCGGTATGCGGAGAAATCGGCAGAGTCGGGAGACGAAGACAAGGCACGTGGTTTTCTGGAGAAGAAAGTGAAGCTGGTTGACAAATTGAACGAATTACAGGCTGCCTATGAACGGGCTTCCGCCAAAGCCAAGATGATGAAGCATATGAATGATAAGCTCGTTGCCGATCTAGGACAACTGGAAGCACGGCATGCAGAACTGAAAGGTCGCATGGCAGATGCGAAGGCGCAGCAACTGGCCAATGAACGCAATGCATCCACGGGCAGAGCTGAAGCTGCATTGAAGGCCATGGAAGACAAGGCGAATCAGGCGTTGAACGAAGCAGAGGCTTTGGCAGAACTTCGCGCTGGAGCACAGGAAGATGATCTGGACGAATTAATTGCCCAATTGGAGAGGGACATGAACGCGGATGCGGGTAATAATGAACATGCGTCACCAAGCGCGGAGGAAGAACTCGCTGCAATCCAGAAGAAGCTGAAGAATTGAGTTTAACGTGTACACTACAACGTAGAGGATAGAAAAGAATCATATTTCGTTCATATTGAGGTGAGCAGATGCCGGTTATTGAATATAAATGTCCGAACTGCGGCAGTGGCATGATTTTTGACAGTGTGTCAGGTGCATTATCCTGTCCCAGCTGTGGCCGCCAGGACAACATAGAGCAGATCCCCGATCCTTTGAAGAGACAAGTGTTCACGGAAAATGAGGTCAAGGAATACCACTGTAACAGCTGCGGAGCTGACATTGTGACCGAGCCGGAGACCAGTGCGACGACATGCAGTTTCTGCGGTGCAGCCGTTGTACTCAGTGATCGGCTGACGGGCAATCTGGCCCCTGCCATGGTGATTCCCTTTTCGATCAATAAGGATCAAGCCAAGCAGGCCTTCAAAAAGTGGTGCAAAAACGGCCTCTTAACGCCAAGTGGCTTCATGTCCGCCGATCGGATTCAGAGCATAACGGGCATGTACGTGCCGTTCTGGTTGTACGAGTTACATAACAAAATCGAAGTGCATGGTCGTGGCACCAAGGTCAGATCCTACACCCAGGGCGACTACCATTACACGGAAACACAGCATTTCGATATATACCGCCGAATTCGGCTGAATTACGTGAACCTGCCCATTGATGCATCGGAGAAAATGAAGGATGAACTGATGGATAAACTGGAGCCTTTTCCATATAATCAGCTGAAATTGTTCAAGACCCCGTATCTGGCGGGGTATATTGCGGAAAAATATAGCTATACGGACGAGGAACTTTTCCCACGTGCCAAAGATAAGACGAGATCATACATTGATTCTTATATTGCTTCAACCGTATCCGGTTATAGCAGCGTGAGCTACACCGACAAGCAGATTGACACTACGCTCAAAAATGCAGACTATGTGCTGCTCCCGGTGTGGATGGTCAATTATGACTACAATCGTGCGCAGTATACGTTTGCCATGAATGGTCAGACAGGTAAGGTTGTCGGCAAACCGCCGATCAGCAAAGCCAAAGTGGCCGGATGGTTCGCAGGGGTATCCGCGGTCTCATTGCTGTCACTGAAGCTGGTTTCCTGGATGATGGGAGGTGGATTCTTATGAGAAAAAGAACCCCTCTGGCCGTGATGTCTGCGCTCATTTTACTTATGATCACGCTAGTTGCTCCGTTGATTCCCATCTCTTCGGCATCCGCTGCGGAGAGTAAAAATCTCATCTACGATGAAGCCAATCTGCTGAGTGAGCAGGATAAGGTTGAGCTGAATGCACTTGCGAATCAGTATGGCGCGGAACGGCAGACGGACTTTGTTATTTTGACAACAAATAATGTTGAGAATCAGGATGTCATGCTCTTAACTGAAGATTTTTATGATAAACAGGGGCTAGGGTACGATAAGAAATTTGGTAATGCTGTCATTTTGACGATGGATATGAATAATCGCGAAGTGTATCTGGCAGGATTTTATAAGGCAAAAGAATATTTGAGTGATCAGCGGCTGGATTCTATCCGTAACCGGATTACCTCCGAGTTGTCCAGTGGGGATTATAAACTCGCATTTGAGAAATATATAGAGCTCTCTTACAAATATATGGGGTACGAACCGGGTGTGAATCCGAACAACATTTTGTTCAACGGCTGGTTTCAGTTGGGAGTATCCGTAGTGCTGGGCGGTATTGTTGTTGGCATGATGACCTATCGTTCCGGGGGGCGAGTCACGGTCAATCGTGGAACATATGAGGATTCAAATAATTCTAGTGTAATCGATCGTCAGGATCGTTATATCCGTACGACCGTAACCAAGCGCAAAATTGAGAAGAACAATAACAATGGTGGCGGAGGCGGCGGTGGAGGTACATCGCGAGGCGGTCATTCACACAGTGGAAGTAGAGGGTCGTTTTAGTAACGGAGTAATCGGAGCAAGTTAAATAGAAGGGATGGGAACGAGTATGGGATTTTTCAAAAATCAGTTTTCAAATGTGGTGGAATGGGAAGAGTTCAGAGATGACATGATATTTTGGAAGTGGAGCAACCGGGAGATCAAGAAGGGGAGTAAACTTATCATCCGTTCTGGTCAGGACGCCATTTTCCTGAATAACGGTAAAGTGGAAGGGATTTTCGAGGACGAAGGATCATTTAATATCGATTCCGAGATTATTCCGTTTCTTTCTACCTTAAAAGGGTTCAAGTTCGGATTCAACAGCGGCATGCGAGTCGAAGTATTGTTTGTAAATACCAAAGAGTTCACCGTGCGCTGGGGCACGCAAAGCCCGGTATTGATTCCGACACCACAACTCCCGGGTGGAATGCCGATTCGGGCCAACGGTACGTTTAACTTCAAAGTGAGTGACTATGTGACCCTGATCGATAAGATTGCAGGCATCAAGCAGAGTTATCTGGTGGAGGATGTCAAAATCCGAATTACTTCCGTGCTGGATCAGCTTCTAATGAAGTGGATTAGCCGTGAAGGGAAGGATATGTTCAACCTGCAGGCCAATGCATCGGATATCGCCAAGGGTATTCAGGAAGATCTGGATATGCAGATGATGGACATCGGCATTGGGATTACCGGTTTCCAGGTGATGAGCTTCAATTATCCAAAAGAAATTCAGGATATGATTACGAAGACCGCTTCGCATGAGATGATTGGTAATCTGCAAAAGTATCAGCAGGTCAGCATGACAGACGGTATCTCATCCGGTAAAGTACAGGGCGGCGGCGCGGCCTCGGATATGGCAGGCATGATGATGGGTATGAACATGGCCAATGAAATGATGAAGAACATGAACCAGAACAATAACGCCAATTCGTCTCAGAATCAGAACGACCAGAAGCCAGCGGGAAATAGCAACGGTGATTCAGGTAACTCTCCATCTACAGAGGGCAACAAGAAGCCTAACTTCTGTCCGAACTGTGGAGCCAAGAATGAAGGAGCCAACTTCTGTCCAAACTGTGGTCAAAAGCTGGGCTAGTGAATTGAATACAGGTAGGGTTAGGTTCGCAAAAAGTGAAATTACTGCGGAGCTAGCCCTTTTCTGTTGGGAATCATAGTTAGTGCAACAGGATGAGGAGTGCCAAGCTAGTTCATTTATTTTAGTTTAAATAAAACAGTTGACAACTAATCACAAATCATTTATCTTTAACTTAAGATATTTAATTTAAATATAAACGGCAACCAAAACAAATATCTTTAATCCATTACATGAGGAGCGATCAAGATGATGATCCCAACATTGACCAGAATAAACGAACTTTCCAGAAAAGCCAAAGCGGGCGGATTGACGGAGATGGAGAAAGAGGAACAGGTTCGTCTGCGCCAGGAATATCTGCAAACTTTTCGTGGTTCGGTCAACGACATTCTGCTGAATGCTACCATCTATGATCCGAACGGCGATGACGTGACTCCTGATAAATTGAAACAAGAACAGGCTTCTAAAAATAATAAATAGGCTTCAAATGCTCATATATCTTAATTTAAAGATAATACAAACATACTATAAATGAATCAACGATCTAAACTATCTCATTTATCAAACGATCTCTAACACCTACCCAATTCAAAACATGCTTACCAAACCAAGGAGGAATTAATCATGACTATTCAAACAGCAGGTATTCACCATATTACAGCTTTCGCAGGCGATCCACAGGCCAACGTTGATTTTTATGCCGGAGTTCTGGGACTTCGTCTCGTGAAAAAAACAATTAACTTCGATGCACCGGATGTATATCATCTGTATTTTGGAGACGAACACGGAAGCCCAGGTACCATCATTACCTTCTTCCCATCCGCTGGATCACCACGGGGCAAAATTGGCGGAGGTCAGGTCGGCATCACTTCCTATGTCATTCCTCCTGGGTCGATTGGCTTCTGGCAGAATCGTCTGGAGCAGTATAATATTGATGTAACTCACACAAGTCGCTTCAATGAAGAGCTGCTTCAATTCGAAGATAGCGAAGGCTTGCGGCTTGAGCTTGTGGAACGGGAAGAGGGAGCAACCAGCACTTGGGCTCACGAAGGAATTCCAACAGATAAAGCCATCAAAGGCTTTGGCGGTGCTGTCCTGTTCAGTGTAAACCCGCAGAGAACGATGGATGCGCTTGAGAAAATTTTGGGATTTGTCAAAGTGGGTGAAAATGAAGAGTATGCCCGTTTCCGGTCGAGTGGAGACATCGGTAATGTTGTGGATGTTCCGGTAACCCGTATACCTCTGGGCATGGGTGGAGCTGGAACGGTGCATCATATTGCATGGCGCGCCACAGATGACGTGGAACATGCACAGTGGAGTGAAGCTGTACGTGATTACGGGTATCAACCGACGCCAGTTCGGGATCGTCAGTACTTTAACGCGATCTACTTCAGAGAAGCTGGCGGCATTCTGTTCGAGATTGCTACTGATCCTCCGGGCTTTGCCAAAGATGAACCTGCTGATTCGCTCGGACAAAAATTGATGCTGCCAGAGTGGTTTGAGAAATACCGTCCTCAAATCGAGGACAATCTGCAACCGATCGAGGTAAGAACGCTCGTACCTGCTACAACTGTGAAATAATAAGAGTTCTATTACTATAAAATCTAAGGAGCAACGAAGGATGATGGAGAAAAAGGTTACCTGGCTGGAGCTGTTCTACGATCTGCTCTTTGTAGCAGCGGTCTCCAAAGCGGGTCATGTCTTGTTACATGCCGAACACGGAGTAATTACGTTTGAATATTTAATGAAGTTTGTGCTTATTTTCATCCCTGTTTGGTGGGCATGGGTTGGTCAGACCTTGTTTATTAACCGCTATGGTCAAGACATCCTGATCCATAGAATATTTCTCATCCTTCAGCTCCTGTCCGTTATGGTCATGACGGCGAGTCTCTCTACCCATTTTGACCAATATTACCTGTCCTTCTTCGTAGGATATATCGGTTCACGGGCGTTTACGGCCATTCAGTATCTGACGGTTCACAAGTCGAAAAGCGAGCATCAGCAGAAGGCCGCCCGGTACCTGGGCCTCTGTTTCCTCATTGGGATATTGATCTCATCCGGCTCGTTGTTTTTCGATTCATGGTTGCGCTACGTAATTCTGTATGCGGGAATTGCCGTGGACATCGTGCTTCCGTTGATTGGACGCAAAAATCTGGTGAAAGTACCGGTTCAGACTCATCATTTGTTGGAACGTTTCGCACTCTTCACACTCATCCTGCTGGGTGAATCGGTGGTAAGCATTATCGCCGTGCTGCAAGCCGATCATTGGGATATGAAATCTATCCTGTTTGCCGCCTTTACAGCCATCTTTGTCATTGCGATGTGGTGGCAGTACTTTGACAACGTGGAGAAAAAAGTCAGCAAAGAGATTCAGACTGCCGGGCAAGCGATCATATACGGCCACTTGTTCATCTACATCTCCATGAGTATGATCGCTGCGTCCATTCAGCTGTTATATCAGAATCAGTTAAACTATGTGTTTATGATCGGGTTTGTGTTTGGATCTGTGCTGCTGTATTTCCTGTCGACCTCCCTTGTGTTCCATCGTTACAGACATGCACATCTGCGACTACGGCCACTTCATCTGGCGGTCATGGTAGGGTTGCTGTTGGTATTTGTCCTTGTGGATCTGGTCTACCGGGTTCCGGGTTATGTCATCATGGGTGAAGACATGTTGTTCTTCCTGGTGTATGCGAAACTTACGACTTGATATAGTGATCTAAAATGAAGAAAAGTCACGGACAGCAGGCGTCCGTGGCTTTTTGTGATGCAGCAAATTCCGGCCAAGACTTAATAATATAAATAATGCACAAATCTAATTTAATTTCTTCTATAGAATCTGTTAATATGAGACTATGTACAAGTGAATCTACCAGATCATATGGAACAGTCTATCATTCGTAGATATGGGGATGACAATCAGGAGGGAAATCATTGAGCACACATCAAATCGGAGTTCCATTGGAAGGGTTTGCAGAGTTTAGTCGTACGGTTGCCGCAGAAGGAGCCGTTTTACTCAGAAATGAAGGGCAAGTACTTCCGCTTCGCGAAAACGAAAACGTTTCAGTTTTTGGTCGAATTCAAGTCAATTATTATCGCAGTGGTACAGGTTCAGGCGGTAGTGTTCATGTGGCTTACACAACGAATCTGCTAGATGGCCTGCGCAGCAAAAAGAATATTACCGTGAATGAAGAGCTGGCAGCTGTCTATGAGAAGTGGATTGAGGAAAACCCATTTGATGATGGCGGAAAAGTATGGGCGGCCGAGCCGTGGAACCAGAAAGAAATGCCTTTGACGGATGAACTGGTTGCACAGGCCAGAAGCAAATCGAGCAAAGCCATTATCGTAATCGGACGTACAGCAGGGGAAGATCAGGATAATGCGGATGCGCCAGGAAGTTACCAACTGACCGAAGATGAGAAAGCGATGTTGAAGCAAGTTACTTCGCAGTTTGAACACACCATTGTTGTGCTGAATGTCTCGAACATCATCGATATGAGCTGGTTAAACGAAACGTATCTACATCCGATTCAAGGTGTAATATACTCCTGGCATGGCGGTATGGAGGGCGGAAACGCAATTGCTGATGTTTTGGCGGGCGACGTTACACCAAGCGGTAAACTGACAGATACGATTGCATATTCCATTGAAGATTATCCTTCAACCAGTAACTACGGTAATGAATTCAAGAACCTGTATCAGGAAGATATTTATGTAGGTTATCGATATTTCGAAACGTTTCGACCTGAGCGCGTTCAGTTTGAATTCGGTTACGGCCTGTCTTATACGACGTTCTTGACCCAGCATGAGGAAGCAAAATCAGTGTCTAAAGATGGCAAAACCTACATTGAAGTCCGTGTCAATGTGACCAACTCGGGTACAACCTATGCAGGCAAAGAAGTTGTGCAGGTCTATTATGAAGCACCACAAGGCAAACTGGGACAACCGGTGAAGGCATTGGTGGCTTTCGGCAAAACAGGATTGTTGCAGCCGGGCGAGTCTGAACTTCTGACGATCAGCTTCCCGATCCATGACATGGCATCCTACGATGATGCGGGTGTTACAGGTCATGCTTCCGCTTACGTTCTGGAAGAAGGCACATATCGACTGCATGTAGGAACCAGTGTGAAACAAGTGCAGCACGTTAGCATCGATGGTCAGGATGGATATGTGATTGAATCCCTTCAATTGGTGGAGCAGCTGCAAGAAGCGATGGCACCAACCGAAGATTTTACACGGATGAAACCAGGTGCGCGCAAGGAAGATGGATCATATGAACTGACGTATGCCGAAGTACCGAAGCGTAAAGTATCCATGGCGAAACGAATTGAAGAGAATCTCCCGCAAACGCTGGAGCAGACGGGCAACCAAGGCTATAAGCTGAGTGACGTTAAAGCTGGGAAAGTGAGTCTGGAAGCCTTCATTGCTCAACTGAGCGATCAGGATCTGGCGGCAATTATCCGTGGCGAAGGCATGAGCAGCCCGCTCGTTACTTCGGGAACGGCATCTGCATTTGGTGGTGTCAGCGACAGCCTGTTCAACTACGGTATTCCGGTAGCATGTACGGCAGATGGCCCGTCCGGTATTCGTATGGATAGTGGAGAGAAAGCAACACAGGTATCCATTGGTACGTTGCTTGCGGCGACATGGAACCAAGATCTCGTTGAAGAGCTGTATGTGATGGAAGGACAGGAACTGCTGAGAAATCAGGTGGATACCCTGCTCGGACCTGGACTGAATATCCGCCGGAGCCCGCTTAATGGTCGGAACTTTGAGTACTTCTCCGAAGATCCACTGATCTCGGGTGTATTTGCCGCAGCATGTACGAAAGGTATTATGAAGGGTGGTTCGAACGCCACACTGAAACACTTTGCCTGCAACAACCAGGAGAAACACCGTAGCAAAGTAGATGCCGTTGTCTCGGAGCGTGCACTGCGTGAAATTTATCTGAAAGGGTTCGAAATCGCTGTAAAAGAAGGCGGAGCGAACTCCATCATGACCTCCTACAACCCCATTAACGGACATTGGGCAGCATCCAATTACGACCTGAATACGACGATTCTGCGCGGCGAATGGAATTTTGAAGGTATCGTAATGACGGACTGGTGGGCCATTATGAACGATGTAACCGAAGGTGGCGAGGCGGATCGCAAGTACACGAACTGGATGATCCGTGCGCAGAACGATCTCTATATGGTTGTGCCGAACTACGGCGCAGAGATCAATGGCTGGGACGATAACACGATTGAATCTTTGGAAAATGGAACACTGACGCGCGGAGAATTGCAACGCTCGGCGATTAACATCTGCAAGTTCATCATGAATGCACCGGTGTCCGGCAGAAAACACGAGATCGTGGAGAATGTCGCTTCATTCCAAGCGAATGCATCTCTATCTGCTGCACAAGCCCAGGCGTTGGTTGAGAACGCACAGGTGAAACCTGCGGTAGCTGAACCTGTCCTCATGAAAGTGGACGAGGCAGGTCATTACCGGATTATCGTACAGATCATGTCCCCTGAGCCGGAACTGGCGCAAAGTGCATGTAACCTGCTCCTGAATGACCAATTGGTAACCACCATTCAAACGAATGGTACGGAAGGTAAATGGATCAGACAGAAGCTTGTCAAAGTTGACCTTGAAGCAGGACTGTATGAATTGAAACTGGACTTCACGAAACCAGGTCTTCAGATTGATTGGATCGAATTCAAACAGGTATAGAAGATAGTCAGAAATATCAGGTGATAAGAGCAATCGAAAGGTTGTTCTGCCATTAAAAGCAGAATACGTTGGTATATGACAAAGGACACTGCTCGCGGTGTCCTTTGTTGTAACACGGAATGGCTACTGTTATGATAGTGTTAGGAAATTCGAAGTTCTGAACAATGGGGTCAGGGGTGTTGCGAAGAATGAGAAATTATAATTTTTTGAGTCCAATCCTGCTGATTGTAGTGGCGCTGATTGTGAGAGGTCTGGTGACTAACCTGGGCGTTCTGTTCGGCTTATCACAAGAAGTGGCGAGTAATGTGGCCATGATTGCCATGATTATTGCTGCACTAATCATGTTTAATCGAATGACGAAGGCTCGGCGTAGAAAATAGAAAAAGCTCGGATAACCAGAAGGTTATCCAAGACATGAAGACACCCTCGGGGTGTCTTTTTTTTGTATTGACGTTCTGATCCTAACGTTTTAGACTATTGCTTATAAATAATAACATTAATAATAACAAAAATAACGAAAAGCAAAATAAATTAAAAAAGCACATACAATCCGTTGCGCGCTTTATTTGTTAACCCATTCCGGTCCCCAAAGGAGAATCCATTCATGAAGATCATTGCCGACAAACAATCTATCTTTCAGGAAGGTCATCCTGTTCGGATTGCGTTCTGGAAGTTGACCGTCGCCCATAATAATGAAGAAGGACCGCAGGAGCGCTGATGAAGCGTTCAGTCGGTCCTTTATGTCATGGATCAGGTTGGATGCAGTTCGAATGATGGGTATCCATACGATTTAACGGTGCTGGAATAATCTACGATGAAGTGAAGGGAGCGTCCTTATGAAAAGACAACCTGTATTGGAAGTCATTGCTGTGGATGTGGAAGATGCCAAGGCAGCTGAGGAGGGAGGGGCAGATCGGATTGAGCTGGTGTCTGCGATGTCTGAAAGGGGGCTTACTCCAAGTTATGGCGTTATGGAGCAAGTAGTATCCCAAGTCTCCATCCCGGTATATGTCATGATTCGTCCCCATAGCCGTTCGTTTCGCTATAGTACAGATGACATCCAGGCCATGACCCGGGATATCCGCGTGGCGAAGGAACTTGGAGCCGCTGGCATCGTGATTGGTGCTCTCACAGGAGAGGGTGAGGTGGACCTTCTATCCTTGCAATCATGTATGGCCGAAGCTCAGGGATTGGGCGTTACATTTCATCGTGCGATTGATGTGAGCGTAAGCCTGACTGAGGCGCTCAAGGCCATTAACACATGGGGCAGCGTGGAGCGTGTGCTTACATCGGGAGGGGGACGGACGGCACCTGAAGCCTTATTAGAACTGAAACAGCTTCAGGAGCTGGGCCGAACCTTGAATATTGTTATCATGGCAGGGTCGGGGATAACTGTTAATGGAATTCAGAACCTCGTCCAACAAACAGGGATCACAGAGATACATATGGGATCAGGTGTGCGGAATGAAGGCAGCTTTAAATATCCCATTGATCCACATTTGGTCGAAGAAGCCAAGCAGCAGCTATGGTTTGCATCAACAGCAATTCATGGACAGTAGTGCAATGAGTAGCCGTCCCAAGGAATGATGGTCCAGTGATGTAGGAATGCACGAAATAAAAGGAGTGATACGCCATGAATCATGAACTGCAAGCAGCCGAATGGATGAAGTCCGCAGCACAGGTCAGCCCATCCGAACGCCAATTGAGGTGGCAGGAGATGGAGTTCTATGCGTTTATTCATTTTACGGTTAATACCTTCACGGATCGGGAGTGGGGCACTGGGCAGGAAGACCCGGCTATCTTCAATCCTTCTGAATTGAGCACAACGCAATGGGTACAGGCGTGCAAGGCTGCGGGGATGAAGGGGTTGATCTTGACATGCAAACATCATGATGGATTTTGTTTGTGGCCAAGTCGGTTTACAGCGCACACGGTCGCAGCCAGTCCGTGGAGGAATGGTGCGGGGGATTTGGTTCGGGAGGTCGCCGATGCCTGCCGTGAGGGTGGATTGAAGTTTGGCGTGTATTTGTCTCCTTGGGATCGTCATGAAGCCACTTATGGCGATTCCGAGAGGTATAACCGGTTTTTCCTGCATCAGTTACGAGAGCTGCTCACGAATTACGGGGACATCTTCTGTGTGTGGTTTGACGGTGCGTGTGGAGAAGGGCCGAATGGCAAAAGGCAGGTCTATGACTGGGACGCCTACTATGCGCTTATTCGTGAACTCCAGCCGGAAGCTGTCATCTCGGTATGTGGACCGGATGTTCGTTGGTGCGGTAATGAAGCGGGGCATACGCGGGAATCGGAATGGAGCGTTGTACCAGCGCATATGCAGGATAATGAGAAGATTCAGGAGCAATCGCAGCAGGTGGATGATGGTCAGTTTGCCATAAGGATCAATACGCAGGACCGTGATTTGGGAAGCCGTGAGGTCATTCGTTCCCAAGGTAAGCAACTGATCTGGTATCCTGCCGAGGTGAATACCTCGATTCGCCCGGGATGGTTCTATCATGCAAGTGAAGATGATCAGGTCAAAACATTGAAGCAACTGCTGGCCGTCTATTACGGCGCAGTGGGGGGCAATGCCACCTTTTTACTCAATCTGCCACCGGATACGCGTGGTCTCATTCACGAACGGGATATGGAGCGACTACATGAATTGGGAGATTCGCTTCGTAGCATTTTTGAGGAAAATTTGGCCTTGCAGGCGCTGGTAAAAGCATCGGAGACGATGGACGAACAACATGCCGCATCAGAGGTGCTGACGGAACGACGGGATACGTATTGGTGTCCGCACGAAGGAACCGAGCGGGCATGGATCGAGCTGGATTTGCAGGAGGAACGTTCATTTGACCGGGTAGTTCTGATGGAACATATTCAGACAGGTCAACGGATTGAGCGTTTTACACTGGAGTCACAGAGGGAAGACGGCGGTTGGGAGGCGTTCTACACAGGGACGGTGGTTGGGTATAAACGCATTTGCTGTTTTCCACAGGTTACATTGAGAAGCATGCGAGTAACCATTCATGAATCCAGATGGTACCCTACGTTGTCCGGGTTAGGCATATATCTGAGTGAGCAAGGAGGATTGTCCAATGGCATTGCTAACGTATAAGGGTTCACAATTCATGTATGATGGCGAACCCATTCGTATTTTGTCAGGTGCCATCCATTATTTCAGAGTGGTCCCCGAATATTGGGAGGATCGGTTATTCAAGTTGAAAGCCTGCGGTTTCAATACAGTGGAAACGTATGTGCCATGGAATGTTCATGAGCCACAGCCTGGGCAATATTGTTTTGAAGGCATGGCTGATCTGGAACGGTTTATTCGCATTGCGGGAGATGTGGGCTTACATGTAATTGTTCGTCCAAGTCCTTATATATGTGCCGAGTGGGAATTTGGCGGGTTGCCTTCCTGGTTGCTGGCTGATGATGAGATTCGTCTGCGGTGTAATGATGTGAAATTTCTGGCGAATGTGGATCGATATTATGATGTGCTTTTACCCAAACTGAAACCCCTTCTTAGCACCCATGGCGGGCCGATTATCGCGATGCAGATTGAAAATGAGTACGGCAGCTTCGGGAATGACGCGAGTTACCTGCGATATTTACGTGATGGCATGGTGGAGCGCGGAATGGATGTGTTGTTATTTACCTCCGACGGACCGACAGACCCTATGTTGCAAGCGGGATCGGTGTCAGGGCATCTGGCTACGGTCAATTTTGGATCAGGAACGGAGGGAGCGTTCGCCAAGCTGCTTGAATATCAGGCGGAAGAACCCTTGATGTGCATGGAATATTGGAACGGCTGGTTCGACCACTGGGGTGAGTCGCATCATACCCGTGAAGCCGCAGATGTGGCTGGAGTGTTTGAGGAGATGCTTCGGGCAGGAGCTTCGGTCAACTTTTATATGTTCCATGGGGGAACGAACTTTGGATTTTACAACGGAGCGAACTGTCAGCAGAAGGATCAATATGAATCCACCATTACAAGTTACGATTACGATTCACTGCTCAGTGAATCCGGGGAGCCGACAGCGAAGTTCCATGCGGTGCGTGATCTTATTGCGCGGTATAGCGACAGCAGTCTGGATGAGCTCGTGTTGCCAGAATCGAAGGGGACATTCGCCTATGGGCGCGTGGAGTTGAACCAGCAGGCGTCATTACTGGCACAGTTGGACAGGTTATCCGTCCCGTTGCAGCGTACGAATCCGGAACCGATGGAGAAACTCGGTCAGGATTATGGTTTTATTTGTTATCAAACCCGGATATCCGGCCCCAGAGAGCGACAGGAACTGGTGGTTCAGGAGGTGCGTGATCGTGCGCTTGTGTTTGTTAATGGGCAGTTTCAGGGCGTGTTGGAACGCGGAAATACAGCATTTTCGATTTTCTTTGAAGTACCGCCGGAGGGCGCAGTTCTATTGATCCTTGTTGAAAATATGGGGCGAATCAACTATGGTCCGTACCTGAGAGATCCAAAGGGGATTACGGAGGGAGTGCGACATGGCTTTCAGTTTTTATATGACTGGACGATTCATTGTCTGCCACTAACCGATCTGTCGGTTCTACAATTTAGTGAGCAATCTTCGGCAGAAGGTAAAGAAAGAGAGAGATCAGGGGAAGGGCCAGCCTTTTACCGGGGAAGTTTTCAACTCACGGGTGTAAGAGATACTTTTCTGCGTCTGGACAGCTGGACAAAAGGTGTTGTATTTGTAAACGGATTCAATCTGGGACGCTACTGGAATAAAGGCCCGCAAAAAACGTTGTATGTACCTGCCCCGCTCCTTTGCGAAGGTGAGAATGAGATCATTGTATTTGAACTCCACCAGACGGCTGATCGGGCCGTAACGTTCGTGGATACACCGGATTTGGGCTAGGAAAAGGAAAATAGGTGAGCCAAACGATTATTGGCAATTGTCGTGTCCGCCGGAAAAAGGTATACGTTGGGTATGGACATCGACTACAGGAGAGGATGAGGAAAAATGAAAGTTGGACTCAGTACCTACAGTCTGCAACAAGCATTGGATCGCAAAAAATTAACGGTGCCAGATGCCATTCGCTGGATCGCCGATCAGGGCGGGGAACATGTGGAGATTGTACCGATGGGATTCAGTCTGATCGAACATCCGGAGTTGATTGATGAGATTAAAGCTGTGGCAAACGAGGTCGGGATCGATATTTCCAATTATGCTATCGGTGCTAACTTTGCTGTGCAAGAAGATGCCGACGCGTTGGAGCAAGAGATTCAGAATGTGATGCGACATGTGGATGTGGCTGCAGCGCTCGGTGTGAAGCTGATGCGTCATGACGTGGCTTTCCGCCCTGCCCCAGAGGGAACTGTAGCCCAGTTCGAGATTGATCTGCCGGTACTGGTGAAAGCCTGTCAGCGGATAGCCGATTATGCAGCTGGTTTTGGGATTACAACAAGTGTGGAAAACCATGGGTACTATGTGCAGTCGAGTGAGCGAATTCAGCGTTTGTTACACGAAACGGCGCGGGAGAACTTTAGAACGACGCTGGATGTCGGCAATTTTCTCTGTGTGGATGAAGATCCGGTGAGCGCTGTGAAAAATAACATTCCGTACGCGTCGATCGTGCACGCCAAAGACTTCTACTGGAGACCTTCTTACCGGAACCCCGGTGAAGGCTGGTTCCAAACATCGCACGGTAATTACCTGCGCGGTGCCATTGTGGGCCATGGCGATATCGACATGCCTGAGGTCTTCCGTGTGTTAAAACAATCCGGGTATGACGGATATATCTCGATTGAATTTGAAGGTATGGAGGATTGCAAAACCGCCTCACGCATTGCCATGGATAACGTGCGCCGCCTATGGGAAGAGGCATAGGACTGAGTCCTTGTTTTAAATGAATAAAATTGAATCAAATTCTAAAGAAGGCCTGAGTAACAGAGGGGAAGATTGGAATTGTAGGAGCGTTAGCGACCGCCTTTGTCTGCGGATTTCAACCGCTAGAGCGGTCAATAAAAGAAATTTGCAGACAACAGCGGCCGAAAGTCCAAGCATTCACCGTCGTTACGCTAAGCCGAGTATAATTTCTTGAGTCAATTCATATGAAAACGATGGAGGGAATCAGCTCTATGTCCAAATTGAAAGTTGCCGTCATCGGCGCCGGATCCATATCCGATTGTCACTTGCAGGCCTACGCCAGTAATCCGGACGTTGAAATATATGCCATCTGCGACCTGAATGCAGAACGTGCCGCAGAAGTCGCGAAGCAATATAATGCACCTCATGTGTTTACCGATTATAAGGAACTGCTCGCAATGCCCGAGATTCATTCCGTCAGCATCTGTACATGGAACGACTCCCATGCCGAGATTAGCATTGCTGCGCTGGACGCAGGTAAAAACGTGTTATGTGAGAAACCGCTCTGCCAAACAGTGGAGGACGCGCTCGAGGTAGAGAAGGCCGTTCATCGCAGCGGTAAGCTGCTTCAAGTTGGTTTTGTTCGCCGCTATAGCGACAATGCACAGATTCTGAAGAGATTCATCGACGAGGGTGAGCTGGGCGAGATCTATTATGCCAAAGCCTCCAGTCTGCGTCGTCTGGGCAATCCGGGTGGCTGGTTCTCGGATATCAACCGCTCTGGCGGGGGGCCACTAATTGATATCGGGGTGCATGTAATCGACATTTGCTGGTATCTGATGGGCAGACCGAAGGTGAAATCCGTCTCTGCCAACGTGTCCAACCGATTGGGGAACCGCTCGAACATTAACAATCTGTCGTTCTACAAAGCAGCCGATTATGACGCACAGCAGAACACCGTGGAGGATATGGCGAATGCCCTGATTCGTTTCGAGAACGGTGCGAGTCTGCTCGTGGACGTCAGCTTCACGCTTCATGCCAAAGCGGATGAGACTTCAGTCAAGCTATATGGCGACAAAGGCGGTGCCGAGCTGGAGCCGGAAATTTCGATCATTGGCGAGAAATTTAATACCATTTTGAACATGACTCCACAGGTGGATTTCAAATCATTCGATTTTATGGGCTCATTCCGCAATGAAATTAACCATTTCATCGATAGTACGCAGGGCCGCAAAGAAACGCTTAGCCCAGTAGAAGACGGCGTCGAAGTAATGAAAATGCTCTGTGCCATCTACGAATCGGCACGCCAAGGCTGCGAAATCACACTGTAAAGGTAGAATGGTATGGCGTTGTTACGCTACGTTGATATTTTACGACTGCCGTGGCATTAAAAGTTATGAGCACTTCATTCGCCAAGATCAGCCAGTTTACATTCCCTTAGAGGCAAGAGGAGAATCTGGGGGGCATAGTAATTGGGAAGGCACCACAATCCGATCGATGAAGCAACTACGCCCTTTATGTGTTGAACTTTTAAACTTACCATTTAAGCCAAAACGGAGAATAAAAAAAACCAATCCGAAGCAGCGAAGCGCGCACTCTCTACCCTTGAATTCCCTATAGAATCAAGGGAAATAAAGGGGCCATAGTGATTGAAGAGGGCACCGCAATCGAAAAAACAAAGTTACTACGCCCCTTAATAGTAAAACTAGCGTTTACGCCAAAACGGAGAGTGCAGAACCAATCTGAAGAAGCGAAGCGCTCGCCTTTATCACCGGATTTCCAACAATTATAAAGTGAAATAAAAGAAATCCGGGGATAACAGCGATCGAAAGATGGTACTGCACTCGGAGTGACCAGGCGTAACATGCAAGGTTTATCTTTTATCTAATCCAAAGGAGATGAATCAGGATGAGCGAAACCAAAGAAACCGTACTGGAGCAGGAAGAGCAGATCGTCGAAGCTGGTGTGCACAATTTTAGCAGAGAGGACGAATGGATCAAACCGGAAGATCCGCTGCTGAATGAACGGCTGGAGTGGTTCAAGGACCAGAAGCTGGGGCTGATGATGCACTGGGGGCCGTACTCCCAGCTTGGCCTCGTGGAGTCCTGGGCGCTGAGCGACGAGGATGGCGATTGGTCGCGCGATGACATCGACTGGACGGATGACATGGAAGACTTCAAACGGGAATATTTCGACTTGAACAAAACCTTCAATCCGATTCGCTTCCAGCCCGAGGAATGGGCACAGATGGCGGCAGATAACGGGTTCAAATACTTCCTGTTCACCACCAAGCATCATGACGGATTTTGCATGTGGGATACCAAAACGACGGATTACCGGATCACGGGCAAGGACACGCCCTTTCATACTCATAAGTATGCAGACATCTGTCGAGCACTATTTGACGCTTTCCGGGCTAAAGGACTCGGCATCTCAGCGTATTTCTCCAAAGCGGACTGGCATACCCCGTATTACTGGGCACCAGGCATGGAGCGTGGACGTCATATGTGGCGCGGGCCCTCGTACGATCCCCATAAGTATCCGTGGCTGTGGGAGCAATTCGTAGAGTTTACACATGAACAGATCATGGAGCTGCTGTCGAATTACGGACGGATCGAGTGTCTGTGGCTGGACGCTGGCTGGGTTCGCGAAGGTCGCCATGGTCAGGATATCAGGCTCGGAGAAGTCGTGGAACGTGCACGTCAGACCACACAACCTTGGCTCCTGTCTGCAGATCGCACTGTAGGTGGACCGTATGAGAATATCGTTACCCCTGAGCAGACCATCCCGGAACATCCGATGAACATTCCGTGGGAGAGCTGTATTACCGTAGGGAACTCTTTTGCCTTCGGATTCGATGATCAGTATAAATCGGGAAGACAGCTGGCACATATTCTGCTCGAAGTCGTGTCCAAGGGTGGTAATCTGGCGCTGAATGTAGGACCACAACCCGATGGTCGTCTGCCCAAAGGGGCCATTCGAGGTATCAAGGGACTCGGTGAATGGTTGGGTACACACGGAGAAGGTGTCTATGGAACCCGTATATGCGGGCCTTATTTTACGAAAGACTGGGCCTTCACGCAGAAAGAAGAGATCAACACCGTATATGCCTTCCGTTTATACCGAAACGAGAATGAGACCGTGCAACCACAGGTAAACATTCCTTATCTGGAAAAGGTAGAGCGTATCGAACTCGTCGGTAGCGATGACGTACTTTCGTATCAGCAGACGGAAGACGGACTTCTCGTGGAACTGCCACAATCCGCTACAACCAATGAAGCGCCGATCACACATACGTTCAGGCTGGTTACAAGCGCATAGAATGCCATGTCAAATCCGGGGGAGATATAACCACCTCCGGGATTTTTTTATTCATACATAAGGGACACGATTCCCAATAGAAAAGGCTCGCAATTGCTTGTTACACAAGGGTTTGTGGAATAAAGAGAAGTCGGAGAAAATTGCAAATTGATAAAAGTTTACCGGGCGATGTACTATCAAATCAAGAAAGCGCTACCTGGTATGAATGTTTACATCATTTATGTTTAACAAGGAAACGAGAACAGAAAAAAGGATGTTTAAGGGATGTAAATGTAATGTATTATTACACTTGAGGTGTAGAAGGAGTGACGCAAATGAGTCGAGCTACGGAAAGCATACCCGCCAAGATGGAACTCCAGCAGAGGAAACATGTGGAGCCCAAGCGGCAGCATCCATTCATCAAAAGCCTCAAGAAGCACTGGGAGCTCTACCTGCTCGTGCTGCCCCCGGTGTTGTATCTGTTGATCTTCAAGTACATTCCGATGGTAGGTGTCCAGATCGCCTTCAAGGACTTCAGTGTGGTCAAAGGAATCTGGGGAAGCCCGTGGGTTGGCTTCAAACATTTTGAGGCCTTCTTCCAATCTCCAAACTTCTGGCTGTTAATCAAAAACACGATAGGCATCAGCTTCTATTCCTTAATTGCAGGTTTCCCTATTCCGATTTTATTAGCGCTGGCGCTGAATGAGATTCGAACAGGTTACTTCAAGAAGACCGTGCAGATGGTTACTTACGCTCCGCATTTTATCTCCACTGTTGTTATGGTATCCATTATCATCCTGATGCTCTCCCCCCATGTGGGCGTGGTAGACAAGCTGTTCACACTACTCGGCTTTCCGATGACCAACTTCATGGGTATTCCCGAATACTTCAAATCGATATATGTCTGGTCAGGTGTCTGGCAGGGCATGGGATATTCATCGATTATATACATTGCCGCTCTTGCTGGTGTTGATCCATCGCTCTATGAAGCAGCGAAGATGGACGGTGCATCAAGGCTTCGGAAAATCTGGCACATCGACCTGCCATCCCTCGTTCCAGTCACCGTCATCATGTTGATTCTGAGTCTGGGCAGCATTATGGGCGTGGGCTTCGAGAAAATATACCTGATGCAGAATCCGCTCAACACAAGTGCTTCGGAGGTCATCTCCACGTATGTGTACAAGGTGGGTCTGATCGGGGCGAATTTCAGCTTCTCCTCGGCAGTAGGGTTCTTCAACTCCATCATCAACCTGATCCTGCTGGTTATCGTCAACGGCATATCCCGCAAAGTATCCCAGAACAGCTTGTGGTAAAGGAGGAGCTCATCCATGTTCAACCTGATTAATCGTAACCGGATCAAGGACCCGCTTGGTGACCGCATTTTCATGACACTTAACTATATCTTTCTGTTCGCCATACTTCTAACGGTGTTTTACCCGCTCTTGTATATCATCAGTTCTTCGTTCAGCTCTTCACGAGCCGTGACATCCGGCCAGGTGTGGCTGTTCCCGGTCGACTTTAACATTAAGGCGTACATCTCCATTTTCAAAAGCCAACAGCTGATGCTCGGTTTCTATAACACGATCATTTACACCGTGGTAGGCACGTTCATTAACGTCATGTTGACCGTCATGCTGGCGTATCCCTTGTCACGCAAATCGTTCTACGGACGGGGAGCCATTATCATTTTCATGATGATCACCATGTTCTTTGATGGCGGACTGATCCCCACCTACCTTCTGATGAAGGACTTGCACTTGCTTGATACACGTTGGGCGATGTGGTTGCCTGGGGCGCTCGCGGTGTTCCAAGTCATTGTAGCAAGGACGTTCTTCCAGTCTTCCATCCCGGAAGAGCTTGGAGAGGCCGCAGAAATGGATGGTTGCCGGGATATCCGGTATCTGATCAGCGTGGTTCTTCCTTTATCGAAGCCCATTCTGGCGGTCATGACACTGATGTATGCGGTAGGTCACTGGAATGCTTACTTTGATGCACTGATCTACCTGCGTTCCGAGAAGTTGTTCCCTCTGCAATACGTGCTTCGCAATCTGCTCATCCTGAACGCGGCTGATCCGGCAATGCTTGCCAATACCAGCCAGCAGATGCGGGATCAAGGGTTTGAGCAGGTGTTGAAATATGCACTAATCGTTGTCGCAAGTATTCCAATTCTGATCATGTATCCATTTGTACAAAAGCATTTTGTTAAAGGGGTCATGGTTGGTTCCCTCAAAGGTTAATCCTTGTGAGTTAAGCCCGGTTGCCTCTTGAAAGGAGGTGGAAGGAACACGCCGGCTTCCGGGAGTGATTTGATACGTGTGTACTACAACCAATGGTTTGCCGTTATGAACAAAAAGGAGGAGTCAGATTGAGAAAATCTTGGATTTCGATGTTGTTTCTGGTCTTTGCTTCGATGGCTTTGTTGTCCGCATGCAGTTCATCCGAGGAGTCGGGTGGAAGTAGCGACGGTAGCGGGGAGAGCGGCGGTCCTGTAACTATGACCCTCTTTGCTCCGCAAGGCAAAGCGTCCATGGAAGAGAATGAATTCACCCAATTTATCGAAGACAAGTTTGACGTTACCCTAAAATGGGATCTGGCCCCAACGGACGCCTTGCAGGATCGCAGACAATTGCTGCTGGCCAGTGGTGATTATCCCGAAGTGTTTCTTCACGGCAAGTTCACCACCTCAGATCTTCAAACCTATGGAAAACAGGGCGTGTTCCTTCCGCTACAGGATCTGATTAAGGAGTATGGTCCGAACCTGACCAAGATTATGGAAGAGAAGCCATACTTCAAAGAAGCCATCACGGCACCGGATGGCAACATCTATGCACTGCCGATCTTCAATGAATGTTACCACTGTACGTATGCACAGAAATACTGGATCAACACAGAATGGCTCGATAATCTGGGTCTGAAAATGCCAACAACAACCGATGAACTGTACACCGTTCTGAAGGCGTTTAAGACACAGGATCCCAACGGTAACGGGAAAGCGGACGAGATTCCACTTACGGGTGCACCGAACAAGTATGTATGGAATGGCAACATTGATGCCTACCTGATGAATAGTTTTATCTACAATGATAACGACAAGTACCTGATCGTGAACGATGGCAAGGTGAGTTTTGCCGCCAATCAGGAAGGCTGGAAGAAAGGGCTGGAGTACATGAACAAGCTCTATGCAGATGGCCTGATTGATCCGGCTTCCTTCACGCAAAATGATCAGGCGATTGGACAGCTGGGTAACAAGGAAGGCGATGAAGTCGTAGGTTCCATTACAACGGCGCTGGTCAGTTATCTCGTGAATACCTATGACAAAGACATCACCCGTCACCAGCACTGGGAGATCGTGCCTCCATTGAAAGGACCAGATGGAGTGCAAACAACAGGCGCCACACAGAGCGTAGGTGAGTTTGAGTTTGCCATCACGAACAAAGCGACAGAAGCACAGCAGATTGCCGCCATCAAAATCGTAGACTACATGTTCAGTGAAGAAGGGGCACTGTACGCAGAGTATGGACCAACTGAAGGCAAGGGCTGGAAGAAGGCAGATGCCGATGAGAAAAACATCAATGGCGAGCCTGCCAAATACAGCTACTACAACCTGCCTGAGCGTGATCCGAACGTTGTTGTGAACGAGAGCTGGTCACAGATCGGAGCGCATGACTTGTCCAACACATTCCGTAATCTGTTTGCCGAAGGACAGAACCCTTTAGAAGCAGAGGGTTATGGTACACGTTTGGCTCAAGCAACCAATGTGTATGAACCTTATGCACCCAAAGAAGTATACCCAGCGAACGTATTTATTCGTCCAGAGGATACGGAATCAGCTGCACAACTGACTACGGCCATCAAGGATTATGTGCAGACGAATATGGCACAGTTCATTATTGGCAGCAAGAGCATTGATAAGGAATGGGATTCGTATGTCAAAGGCTTCGATGGTCTCGGACTGAGTAATTACCTTGAGATCTACCAGCGTGCCATTGAGAAGAATCAATAATTGAAGGATTGAATATAGAGGCTGTCCCGTCTGTCACCCGTGACCGGGATGGTCTTCTCCTATGACAACCCCACGTCATCCGATATAATGTACTGAATATTTATGGAAAATTAGCGATCAGCACAGATGTTTGTCGTCATTCAGCATGAACAGTAATGGTGGGGGGATCTCGGAGATGAACAACAATTGGTTTAGACGTTTGCTGTTATCGTATCTGCCTGTTTTTTTTATTGTGACGACCATTCTATTCTTTATTTTCTTTCAAGTATTCAATGAACAGAACCGTAGAGAAGCGCTCAAGGCCAATGAATTTCTGGCCTCTCAGGTCACGCAATATCTGGACAACTCCCTGCGCTCCATCGACTTCAAGGTACTGCGTGAGATTTTGACCAACCCTAACTTGAAGAATTATTTCTCGGTATCTGGCAGCGATGATGTGTATGCCGGCATTCAGGCGGTCCAGGTGGTTGATGAATTGAAAATAGAGTATCCGCTGATCGATTCGATATATCTCGTTCGATATGGAGATGGCACGGTCTTCAGTAACGGGAAGGCTGTTCCGATTGAAGAGTTCCCGGATGCAGACTTTATTGCAGATAGCCGGACGAGGGATGAACAAAAGTGGGCAGGGGCACGAGCATTCCGGGCTTTCCCTTCACAAGCGACGGAGCAGGTGATTACAATTGTGCGAAGTGTAGGGAACGGCAAAGGACTGGTAGTCACCAACGTGGACCTGAGTACTCTGAGGAAGTCCATCATGCAGATGTATGATCCGGAATTTACGTTTGTGAACATCTTCAACCGTTCAGGCGGCAATCTGTGGGATAGCAGCATACCAGAAGGGATTACAGCTTCCGCTAAAACCACGTCGGGAGAAGTCTTCTCTGAATTTACGTCGAGTTATAGCGGTTGGAAGGTGCAGACAGGTCTCAATAACGGCAAAATCGTCAAATGGGCTCTGCAATTTTATAATATCTGGTTTGTCTTTGCTGTAGTAGTTGTGTTGATTGGCGTGGTGTGGGTGATCTATGTGACCCGCAGAAACTACAAGCCGATTCAGCAGATTGTCACGTTAATTCAGACCGTCTCTTCGCAGAAACAATCCGGACTGAACTATGGCAAAGAGAATGAGTTCCGTTTCATCCATACCACGCTGGAACGAATGATTGATCAGACGAGGCAGTATCAGGAAGAGCATGAAGAGAATCTGATTTTGCAGAAAAGGATGTTCTTTCAGGAGTTGCTTGAAGGCACACGAGACTTTACGAGCACGGAGCTAACAGCAGAGATGAAGAAGTTCAAGCTGCCTGAGCTGGAGCATCGTTGGGCTGTCATGGTAATTGAAATGGATCGGTATAATGCATTTGTGACGGAGTATCATCATCAAGACCAATCCCTCCTGAAATTCGTGTTGTCCAGTATTCTGCAGGAGAGTGCACGCCATGAAGGAACGGAAGTATGGGCTGAATGGATCTCCGATCAGCGTCTGTACGCCATCCTCTGGATGCCGGACATGGAACAGGCCGAGGAGACAGAGCATCGATTGCTGGCTGGTTATCTGGACAGGATTGATCAGTATCTGAACTTCACCGTGACCATTGGTGTGGGTCGGGTTGCTGTCGATATTCGGGGGTTGAGAGCTTCATTGAAAGAAGCTGTGCACGCGCTGGAGTACAAGGCTGTACTGGGGATAAATCGCATCATTCCGTGTAGCGATGTACCGAATTCGACCAATGATGTGTATGAGTTCCTGAAGACCATCTCACTGCTGGTACAGGCGATGCGTTTATCGGACGATGTCTGGGAAAAGCATTTTGAAAGACTGTTTGAACAAATCAGTGAGTCTGTCCTGTCCCGTCAGGAGATTATGAATACGGTCCAATTGTTATTTCAACATTACAATCGGGAATTTGCCGAACTTCCACGGGAGTATCAGGAGTCGTGGGCCGCTATATTCACCCCGCTTCTCCCAAGGCTTGAGGGCTGGGAGACGTTAGATGATCTGCGTGAGCTGTGCTGGGAAGGGTTCCGGGAACTGGCGCTACAGATGCAGACGCTGCATTGTTCCCGAAAACACAGATCACATATTCTGGAGATTCGCAAATATATTGAAGAGCATTACAACAATCCCGATCTGTCACTGAACTACCTTAGTGATCGATTCGATATTAATCCGAAGTATCTGAGCAAGCTTTTCAAGGATGAGATTGGGGAGAAGTTCGTGGATCTGCTCATTAGTCATCGCATTGAAAAAGCCAAACTGCTCATGCAGGAGACCGATAAGGCCATTCAGGAGATCAGTGAGGAAGTGGGATATACCAACTATAATTCCTTCAACCGGGCTTTCAAGAACGTGGTAGGTATGGCACCAAGTGACTACCGGAAAGCCATGTGACGCAAGTTCACGCGCCTAACTAATTCCGAACGCATAAGGAGAATGTGCATATGGACTATAAAGATGCTTCGCTTCCCATTCAGGAGCGGGTTCAGGATCTGATCGGACGGATGACAACGGCAGAGAAGATTGGACAACTCATTCAGCCGATGGGCTGGAAGACATATGTGAAGGCAGCAGATGGCACAGTACAGGTCACGGAAGAGTTCGAAGTGGACATGGAACAAGGCGGTGTCGGTTCCTTGTATGGCGTGCTTCGGGCCGATCCGTGGACTGAAGTGACGCTGGAGACAGGTCTGACACCACGGCAGGGAGCCGTTGCCACGAATGTCATTCAACAGTATGCCATGGAGCATTCCCGGCTGGGCATTCCCATTTTGTTCGGGGAAGAGTGTTCACACGGGCATATGGCAATTGGAGCGACAGTGTTTCCCGTACCGTTAACGGTGGGCAGCACGTGGAATATGGAGTTATACCGCAAGATGTGTGAAGCCATCGCTGTGGAGACCCGGAGCCAGGGAGGAGCGGCAACGTATTCCCCGGTGCTTGATGTGGTGCGTGACCCGAGATGGGGACGGACGGAGGAATGTTTCGCCGAAGATCCATACCTGATCGGTGAATTTGCTGTAGAAGCCATGAAGGGATTACAGGGTAACCGTCTTGATTCCAACCAGACGATTGTGGCGACACTCAAGCATTTTGCGGCTTATGGCAGCTCGGAGGGCGGGCGTAATGCAGCACCTGTGCATATGGGAATACGTGAATTGCATGAAATAGATCTGTTGCCGTTCAAAAAAGCAGTGGAAGCCGGGGCTTGTTCCGTGATGACCGCGTATAACGAGATTGATGGCATGCCTTGCACGTCCAGTACGTATCTGCTGAATGACCTTCTGCGCGAGCAGTGGGGGTTTGCGGGATTCGTCATTACTGATTTTGGTGCCATTCAGATGCTCGTCCACGGACATAACACCGCGGAGAACGGGGAGCAGGCGGTAGCGCAGGCCCTTCAGGCAGGGGTAGACATGGAGATGTCCGGGTACATGTATCGCAAACATCTCGCTCAGGCGCTTGAGCAGGGATTGATCGAAGAGAAGGATCTGGACTTGGCTGTGCGGCGGGTGTTGGAGATGAAATTCAGACTTGGGTTATTTGAACAGCCTTTCGTAGATCCTGACTTTGCAGAGCAGGTCATCGGATGCGAGGATCATATTCAGTTGGCGAGGGAAGTTGCGCAAGAGGGGATTGTTTTACTGAAAAATGAAGGGAGTACATTGCCACTCTCCAAAACAGGCACCAAGCTGGCCGTCATCGGTCCGAACGCGAACCATATCTATAACCAGCTTGGAGACTACACCTCGCCACAGCCGAGAGAACAGATCGTCACCGTACTGGATGGCATTACACGCAAGCTTGGCTCGGATTCGGGTCAGGTATTGTACGCACCGGGTTGCCGGATTAAAGGCGATTCCAGAGAGGGTTTTGCACAAGCGCTCGCCTGTGCGGAACAGGCCGATGTCATCGTGATGGTGATGGGTGGTTCCAGCGCCCGCGATTTTGGTGAAGGCACGATCGACTTGCGGACAGGAGCGTCTGTGGTAACGGATGATCCATGGAACGATATGGAGTGTGGCGAAGGTATTGACCGGGCGTCGCTGAATCTCATGGGTGTCCAATTGGAGCTGGTGCAGGAGGTACATAAGCTGGGTAAACCGGTTATCGTGGTCTATATTAATGGCCGTCCCATTGCCGAACCTTGGATTGATGAGCATGTTCAGGCCATTGTGGAGGCGTGGTACCCAGGGCAGGAAGGTGGTAACGCGATCGCAGATATTCTGTTTGGCGATGTGAATCCATCTGGCCGTCTGACCATTTCCATCCCCAAGCATGTTGGGCAACTTCCGGTCTATTATCATGCCAAACGCACGCGTGGCAAGCGGTATCTGGAGATGGATCTTGCGCCGCAGTATCCGTTCGGATATGGACTGAGCTACACCGAATTCAAATACGAGAATGTAAGGGTAGTGCCGGAAGTGATCGGTCCGGAAGATGAAGCACAGGTGATGGTTGAAGTCACAAATACCGGAGCAGTTGCGGGAAGTGAGGTTGTACAGTTGTATTTCACCGATGTATCGGCTTCGGTCACGCGGGCTGAAATGTCACTAAAAGGGTTCCGCAAAATCCATCTGGAGCCAGGAGAGACCCAGACCGTTACGTTCCCTGTGCAAAAAGAACATCTCGCACTGGTCGACTCTCGTCTTCAGTCTGTCGTGGAACCAGGCGAATTCAAGCTTATGGTTGGTCGCAATTCCACAGACTGGATCGCTTGCAGTCTGCACATCCAAAAGGTGGGGGTGGAGGTATGATTCGAATACAACGATTCATCGAAGATCTGAAGCAGCGGCAATGGCTGGATACGATTGAGTTTCCAGAATGGCATATGCAGAAGGCCCGGTACATTCGACCAGGGGAATACGAGTATGAGCAGGAATATGAACCTAAAGATGAGCGTTCAGACAAGGCTATGCGGAGCTTGAATCCGCTGAACAGCGTACACGGAACGACGTATTTTCTGAGTAAACGTGTGGAGATTCCGGACAGTTGGCAAGATCGGGCCATTGGGTTGATCTTCGAGGCTGGAGGAGAAGGGCTGCTGAAGGTGAATGGTTTGCCTTATCACGGACTGGATCGGAATCACGGATTCGTACCTCTTCCGCGAAGTCGAGTAGGGAATACACCGCAGTTGGAGATTGAACTCTACGATCCGATCCCGGAGCCACATGATCCACTCAATCGACAAGCTGTGATTCAGCCGCCTATTCAGGGCATTCGCACAGCATTGGTTCATATCAATCAGCCATTGCAGAGCCTGATGTATAGCGTGACGGTACTCGCGGAGTCACTCCGGGCATATAACGAGAAGGAGCCCAAGCGGATGGCGCTTGTTCAGGCCATTCACCAGGTGATGGATGAGATGTATAATGATCCGGACCGCTGGACGGATGCAGCATGGATACAGAATTTTGAACATGGACTGGTACAGTCAGTGCAGCAGGAAGACCCGGAGGAATATCGAAGTGGCTTCATGCATCTGGTTGGACAATCCCACATTGATATTGCCTGGCTGTGGCCTGTGCGAGAGACGGTTCGCAAGTCCAGTCGCACGTTCTCGACCATGTGTACCTTGATGGATACGTATCCGGATTTTGTGTATTCCCAGAGCCAGCCGCAGCTGTATGCCTTCGTAAAAGAGCATTACCCAGAGCTGTACGAGCGAGTTAAAACCCTCATTGCTGAAGGCCGCTGGGAGTTGGTCGGGGGCATGTGGGTGGAGCCGGATCTGAATATTCCGAGTGGGGAGTCGTTGGTTCGGCAGATTCTGTATGGACAGAACTTCTACCAGGCAGAGTTTGGCAAACGCTCCAACATCGAGTGGCTGCCCGATACCTTTGGCTACTGTGCTTCCTTGCCGCAGATGCTGAAGCTTGCGAATATTCCTTATTTTATGACGACCAAACTGAATTGGAATGACACCAATGCGTTTCCTTATGACCTCTTCGACTGGGTAGGCATTGATGGTACTTCGGTACTCGCTTATCTGAATCATGGGGTGAATGAGCATACGCGGCCCAAAGATGTGGATGAACATTGGCAATCGTACAAACAGAAGGATGTGCATCCCGAGCAGATGTTGCTCTACGGACATGGCGATGGTGGCGGCGGTGTGACGAATGAGATGGTGGAGTTTGCAGAGCGATCCCACTTGATGGTGGGGCAGCCAATCAGCAAATTCAGCACGGCAGGCGCTTTTTTTGAAGACATATCGTCCAATAATCCAACGTTGCCAAAGTGGCACGGAGACTTGTACCTGGAACTGCATCGGGGAACCTATACGACCCATGCAAGGAACAAACGCAGCAACCGTAAGGCAGAGGTATTGTATCGGGAAGCAGAGATCTGGCGGCAGTTTGCCGGAGCTTGCGCTGCACACACGAAGAATGATCTGGATGAAGGCTGGAAGCTGATCATGCTCAACCAGTTCCATGACATTATTCCGGGAACGTCGATTCCTGAAGTATACGTAACGTCCACCGAGGAGTACACGAAGGTTTTTGCTTTAGGGACATCCGCATTGCGGGAAACGCTGAATACTCTTACGGAGAATATTGCGACAGATGAAGTCGGTGGTCTTCCCTACGTTATATTCAACAGCCTCGGCTGGGAACGTGGAGAGAACATCACCATTACAGGGGATGCTCACCTCGCCGGGATGGCTGCATTCGATCGTCAAGGAAACCGTCTGGCCTGTGATCTGGAGCAAAAGGAAGACAAGTATACGCTACTCGTGCATGTTCCATCGATTCCTGCTTTTGGGTATACAACCATATGGCTGCGCGAGGCATCGGATGTTATCCTTCCAGTAAGGGAAGTAGAACCCTTCCCTTCCACGTGGGAAACTGAATTCTACATCCTTGAGTTCAATGACTTGGGAGAGATCACCCGATGGTATGACAAGAAGGCAGAACGCGACTGGCTGAAGCCCGGCGATCGGGCGAATGAGTGGCAGTTTTTCCACGACAAACCGACGTACTGGGATGCCTGGGACATCGATCCACGGTTTGAATCCCAGCGGGCAGGTGCGGTGCAGTTGATCTCCAGAGAGGCTGTACAGCACGGGACTACGCGGGATGTACTACGTTTGGTCTGGAAGCTGAATCAATCGGAGATCAGCCAGAATATCATTTTGCATCGCCACCAGCGGCGTGTTGATTTCCATACGAAAGTGAATTGGAATGAGAGCCATAAGCTGCTCAAGGTGGCATTTCCGGTGGATCTGGTGGCAGCCAAAGCAGCCTATGAAATCCCGTTTGGGGCGTTGGAGCGTCCAACCCATAACAACACCAGTTGGGAGCAGGCGCAGTTCGAGGTCTGCGGGCATCGCTGGGCGGATATTTCGGAGAGCAATAGTGGCATGAGCTTGCTGAATGATTGCAAGTACGGATATGACATCAAGGATCGGACGATCCGCCTGTCCCTGCTTCGTGCTCCGAAATGGCCAGATGCACATGCAGATCAGGGGCATCATGAGTTCACGTATTCAATCCTGCCCCATCAGGGAGATTGGCGACAAGCTGCAGTCGTTCGCAGGGCGATGGAACTGAATCATCCGGTGGAGGTTGTTGCAGCGAGTCCATCTTCGGGTCACTTGCCAGCTGAACACACTTGGGTTCAGTTTCACAGTGAGCATGTCATTCTGGATGCCATTAAGGCTGCGGAAGATGGCTCGGGAACGGTGCTGCGTTTCTACGAATCATCAGGAGGTCGGGAAACGGTGCATGTCCAGTGGGCTGACAAAAAAATCAAGGCGTCCATCATTAATCTGTTGGAGGATGAGATTCATCCGTTGGCCAGTGTGAATGGAGCATTCGAACTGACATTCAAACCGTATGAGATTAAGTCGGTGAGACTTGTTGAAATATAAATAATGAGTTGAACCGTACATGTACACGAGAACGTAGCAATCAGAGTTAGGCTAGAGATGTGTAGAGTTACTTATCCAACCATGGGAGGTATGACATGAAATTAACGAATAAGATCGGTGTCATTGTGGATAGCTTTGGCGTAGGTGTACGGGAAGGTTTGAACAAGGCAAAGGACGTAGGTGCAGAAGGTGTGCAGATATACGCCGTCAAGGGAGAGATGGACCCTGAAAATTTGTCGCCTGCGGCGCGCAAGGAGCTGAAGAGTTACATTGGTTCTCTTGGTCTCGACATTTCAGCATTGGTCGGCGATCTGGGTGGACATGGGTTTCAGGTCAAGGAAGATAATCCGTGGAAAGTAGAGAAGTCGAAGCGGATCGTGGATCTGGCTCTCGATCTGGGCACCAACATCGTCACAACACATATCGGCATTGTTCCGCATGACCCTTCATCGGAAGTGTACGCTACGCTGCACGCTGCTTGTGAAGAATTGGGCCAATACGCCAAAAGCGCTGGCGCATACTTTGCCATTGAGACAGGGCCGGAAACGGCCGCTGAACTGAAAGGTTTCCTGGATACGTTGTCAACCAACGGAGTATCGGTGAATTTTGACCCGGCGAATATGGTGATGGTGACTGGTGATGATCCTGCTCGGGGCGTTCATCTGCTCAAGGATTACATCGTACATACCCATGTGAAGGATGGGGTGCGGCTGAAAGAAGTGGACCCACGAGATGTATACGGTGCAGTCGGTTATGCACCTATGGATCACGATAAGATCGCTGAGATGGTCTCATCCGGGACGTTCTTCCGTGAAGTTCCACTGGGCGAAGGTGGTGTTGATTTTGACGGATACTTTGCAGCGCTTCAGGAGATTGGTTACACCGGTTATCTGACGATTGAGCGCGAGGTAGGCAATCAGCCGGAGGAGGATATTCGCAAGGCGGTTCGATTCATCCAACAATATCGATAGGGAGCTGAGCAGATGAAAGTGGGCCTAAGCACGTATAGTTTGTTGAATGATTTGAATTCCGGTGAGATGACGGTGCTGGATGTGATCGACTGGATTGCGGCGAACGGCGGCGAGCATATGGAGATGGTACCTTATGGTTATACCGTGGAGGATAATCCTGATCTGGCGGATGCGATTCGGGAACGGGCAGCGTCTGCGGATATTGAGCTGTTCAACTACTCCATGCCAGCGAATTTCGTGCAGGAGACGGAAGAGGCATTTGAAGAAGAGATGGCCCGGGTCAAAAGGCATGTGGATGTCGTACACCGGATGGGTGTAAAACATCTCCGTCATGACGTCACGGCATTTACCCTGCCGAAGGAGAAGATGACCATTGCCTGGTTCGAGGAGCATCTGCCGCTGATGGTGAGGGGAAGCCAGATCATTGCGGACTATGCCGCGCAGTTTGGAATCACCACAACCATTGAGAATCATGGCTTCAGTGTGCAGGCGAGTGACCGGGTGCAGCGTGTACTTCATGCTGTGGATCGTCCCAACTTCAAGACAACACTCGATATTGGCAACTTCATGTGTGTGGATGAGAACCCGATCATCGGTGTCATGAAAAATCTGCCGTACGCTTCCTTGGTCCACTTCAAAGACTTCTACTTCCGTCCTTATGATGAGCATCCGGGTGAAGGTGAATGGTTCACGACAGCTTACGGCAACTTCCTGCGTGGGGCGATCGTTGGGCAAGGGGATATTCCGATCCGCAAAATTGTAAAGCTAATCAAAGATTCCGGCTATGATGGCCACATTACGGTGGAGTTTGAAGGCATGGAGGAATGCAAATCTGCATCCAAAATTGCCATGGACAACCTGCGTCGCTTCTGGGAAGAAGCTTAACGAAGTGTAATAAAGCATAACAAGGAATGGATCAAGGGCCACTTTGCGAAGTGGCTCTTATTGTTGATCATCAGGATTCAGGACTGTCCATCGGTCCAGGATCGTTTCGATGTAACGCATGGTTTCCGTTGTCATACCATACACACGAGCTGGCTTATCATCCTCTGGGGTGATATATTCCCAATACTTTTCTGCCAAATCTACATTTCCTTGAAAAGTCCTTTCGGCATAATTATAGATCCGGATGGCCAGCAACCTTGAGGCTTCGGAATCTGGAGGTTCCGTCTTGCATGTATGAATATCTTTCAGAATATCAGCCCATTCCATGGATAATGAATGGTTCTGATTATTCAGGGGTAACGTTTCCATTTCTTCAGGTGTGAAAACATCCTGACGGAACCTGCCCGGAGGCTGATCCAGTTCACGGATGAAACCCAACATCTCATCCAGGCTGATTGTACCTGAGGCTCTGATGGCATATAGGGTTGAGAAAAGAAGATGCTCCACCTTGCTTAATCTCTCCTGCTGTTCCTTGACGACTGCCAGTTGTCGTTCCAACGTATGATTCCATAAAGTAAGGGTGCTATCTGGCTCGGAGCGAGCAGCATCCTGATCGAGGAATTCTCCAATTTCATTTAATTTAAAATGCATTCTCTTCAGAATGGTAATCTGCTGAAGCCGCAAAATGTCCTTTTCACCGTATAAGCGATACTGATTGTTCTCATTACGGGCCGGGCGAAGTAAACCCAGCTTCTCATAATAATGCAGTGTTCGGATGGATACTCCGGTATGTTTGGATAGTTGTCCAACGGTGTACAACAGGCAGAGCCCTCCCTCATGATTTATCTTTTGTCCACCCGCGCCATGCATTAAGCACCGTAAGAATGATCGCGCCGACGAGGATTATCATCATATACAGAATAAATATTTCGACCAACCCGTTATCTTGCGCGGTATAACTGAACAATGCTGGTCTATCACCTGGCACAACAACGAATCGGGCTACTTCCAGGTAAGCGATATGAAATCCGATGGAGGCCCATAAAGAACGGGTCAAACTCCGCAGAAGCTGTAACGTAATACCATAGGTCAAGAGCAGAATCATGTAATCCAGGGTTATCCGGTTTCCGGCATTCATACCGACGAGCTCTTGCAATAGGCTCACACTTATCGGAACCAGCAGAAAGAGTATCACTTGAGTTACATAAGCGAAAAACACAGGAAGTCGCAATCTGTAGCGTAATCCGTCATATACCATGCCTCGCATGGATAGTTCCTCTGGCAAAGCTTCATACAAGAAGGCAATACAACTATTAAGTACAACAGCAAGCAAGAGCTCGGCTGAGAAGTGCCACTCCGTAATCGTAATCCAGTTGTTCATACTGGCGATTACCAACCCGGTGAAGGCCAGAGAGGCGGCAAATATTGCCCCGGATAGCAAGTGAACTATGCCTTTGCCTGTCAGAGGAAGAAAAACGGACTTCATATGGAAGTGTCCTCGAATGAGGAGTAGCAAGGGTAAGACGATACTTGCAATGGCAACAGCCTGGGTGAGATGGATCATCCATTCTTCAGTACTCATCGTGCTAACGAGTTTCCCTGCGAGTGTAGCAAAAAACAGACCCAATGTCATCGTTAACCAACTCATTCCAACAATGGCCATGCCACTGCTGCGTTGTTTCCTGTTTATATGTTCAGGTGACATACTCATACTAATCCCCTCCTGGAGCCAGTATAAACCCTCGAGTTAACGTCAGGGTCAAGAAGGAAATAAGTCTATCAGAATATGGTTCTGCGCAAGGATTAAGTTACGAGCATCACAAGTGTGGTATACTGGATATATTCAGCCTGATAATAACTGGCTATGGATAGGAGAGGTCACTGATCTATGCAGGTATTCGAGGACTGGAATCAGAAAGTAAAGAAGACGTTTAATGCTACGAATCCAGAGGTAGTATTAACGGTATCGGAAGCTGGAAGTTTGCTTGGTTTGACCAAAGACCAGATGAAACTGTACGTGGACAAGAACAAACTAACGAAGGTCCCGATCATGAGAAGTGTTCACCGATACCTCTTATTGAAAAGTGAAATAGATAACATCGTTCAAGCACGATAACTTCATAGGATTGAACACAACCATTTGACCGACAGATTCGGGAGAGTGGTCTTTTTTTTATCGGAAAGGGGACAGAATGTGCTGATTAAAGCGTCCAATGGGTTCTATCAACGAGTGAATTGGAAATGGGTTGTAGCTGCAATGATTGTATTTGTCTGTTTTATTGCATTCATTCTGCCCTGGCAGGCAGTAAAGTCGGAGGAGGCCACAGGTGGCGGGCAGTCCCCGGATTCCTCTTTTTTGTACACGGCAAATGATCTTTATCAGATGGCTGAGCAATATGGAGAAGCAGGACGAAGCGCCTATATTCAGGCAAGATTCACATTTGACCTTATATGGCCCGTGGCCTACCTGTTGTTATTGGTTGTTCTGTTATCAGTACTCTATCGCGTGCTTCCGGTAAAGAGTCGCTGGCGCGGGGTGAATCTGATTCCAGTAGCAGGTTGGGCTATGGACATGTTTGAAAACATAGGTGCATCCCTGATCATGTATCGTTATCCTGAGCGCACGCCTGTACTTGCAGAACTCACTCCGATCTTTACCCTCTTGAAATGGTGTCTGATCTATGCCAGTTTTGCAGCACTGGTTCCGGGTGTTCTAATCACGTTGCTCTACTATATACGCAAGCGCAAGAAGTAGTGTAGAGAGGGATGGGTTATGAATATGTTGGTAACCCTAATCGGGTAGAGATCCACAGAGATGAGTGCAGAAATATAAGCTTGTCAAAGAACAACCAGTTCCTATATACTCATGTCGCAAGTGGCGTGAATCGTATAATTACATGAGCCCAAGGAGATGAAGAACGCATGTCAATCAGCTTGAATGTGTATCTGGTAACAGACGGCAATGGACGCGAGGCGGTAGAATTTTATCAAAAGGCATTTGGAGCGGAAGTGCTCGCACTTCAAACGTTTGGTGACGGTCCATCTGACCCTAATCATCCAATCCCGCCTGAAGCGAAAGACCGTATTATGCATGCATCTTTGCAGATTGGGAGCTCCGTATTGATGTTGTCTGATACGTTTCCAGGGATGCCGCACACCGTGGGTAATCATGTTACGGTTACGGTGAACACGGATACGGCGGATGAAGCCAAAGCGATTTTCAACCAACTGCAAGATGGCGGCGAAGTGAAAATGCCGATACAAGAGACGTTTTGGAGTCCGGCCTACGGTTCGGTTGTCGACAAATTTGGCGTACAGTTTCAGATCAGTGCTACACCGGGACAAGCTTAAGTGCGTGCTCTTCGCTAATATAGCCAACAAAATAGCAAAAACCTCCGCGAACTGCTTCCGGCAGTCTTGGAGGTTTTTTATGCTGATTTTTGGAATGACCCGAGATGGTTCTTCCTTGATCAGCCTTCCTTCTGAATCTTGGAAGGGTTGTTGATTTTATAAGGAACCGGGTTACGTGTCAGCTTTTTCTTAATCATTTTCGCCTCAAAGGTAAGAATGTCCCCGACTTCAAGCTCGTGTTTTTTCATGGTGGCACTGTGGCTCGACCAGGCTTCTCCAACATCGATGACGTCTGGTTCCAAGATGGTAACAGCTTCATAGATGATGACTTCATCGTCATTGTCCGAGAAGTGATTCGGTACGGTGGTGAATTCTTTGACAACGGCACTCATCTTCACTTTACCTTCGGGCAGATCAATCTTGACCGCCTTTGCCTTACTTGCTGTTTTGGCTTTGGGTTTGGTTTCACTGTCTGCCCCAGTTTGAGGTCCAACATACTCTTCCACCAGTCCATCCGGATCGCCCTTCATTCCAGAGGAGAACTCATCTGTGTCTGTGTCGTCCGCATCCTCCAGATCCGCCGGAATTTCATCCGGATTAGCCAGTGCATCGGGAGTTGGCGTAACATCAACAGGGGTAACTGGTACGACTGTATCCGAAACTGTCGATTCTGTGCTTCGATCTGATCCGGCATTACTTATGCTTCTGGCGCTGTAACTGGACGCTTGCATTTCCTTCAGATACGACGGGTGAATGCAATGTTTTTGTCCATTATCCAGTTGAATAACGGCTGCCATGTGATCGACATATCCAATGATGGTACACGGCATGTTCAGACCGTTTCCTTTATAATAGAACGTTTTGAGTTTGGTTGCTTTACCGGAAAGCAGGCCCCACTCCTGACATTTCTCAATTAGCTCGTCTTCGTTATCCAGCGCAATAAAATCCTGCGGTTCAATCATAAACGCGTATGTCATATGGAATTTCCGCCCTTCCAATCCATTCTTCATGTTCATCGTTTCCAAATTACAACCAGTGTATCACAAATGAGCATTTTGCTTAAATCGAAACGCTGAAATCTGTATCCCGAGATGAAGATTATTGAAGCTTGCTTACAGAGGCCTATGCTATAATTTGTTCAGAATAATTTCGTGGGAAAGTATAGCTTGGATATACATATTTGAGAAGGGAAGATCTGTATGGACAAAAAGGTGAATCATCAAGCCGTATGGCTGGCTATCGGTCTTGCCATGGGAGTTAGTATTGGTACGGCTACGCAGCAGCTTGGACTCGGGATTGCTTTTGGCTTGGCACTCGGCATTGTGATTGGTTCGGTGGTTAGCAAACGTGCAGGTTCGGATTCGGAACATATGCTCAGCGAGCATGTCCGGGAATTGCACAAACCCGATGACTGGGATGACGCGCTTCATCGCTCGCAGGATCATCCGGTGCTTATCCTGAAGCACAGCACGACATGCCCGATCAGTGCGCGAGCGTACAGAGAATTTATGGCGTTTGTGGGCACCAATGCATCAGATCCCAAACAAACCATGGATTACCGCATCGTTAAGGTGATAGAAAATCGCTCATTGTCCCGTCATATTGCGGAAGAGACAGAGGTTCACCATGAGTCACCACAGGTACTTCTGCTCGATCAGGGACAAGTTGTCAAACATACTTCCCATGGCAAAATCACGAAAAAGAGATTATTGCAGTGGGTTCAGAATCCGTATGGATAAATGGTAAACCCTATAAACCCGTTCTTTTCAGCCTATTGCTGAGGAGAGCGGGTCTTTTTTACGCTTTTTTTACACCTGTTGAGGCATTTCTTTACCCCTTTTTTACAGCGTTTCATATTACGATTTTACATGTAGCAGGTGCAGAGAACGGTAGAGAGAGGGAGGAAGGGCGCATGGTGAATGATGCCACGATGATTGGATTGGTTGTGCTGCTGTTTGCGGTGTTTTGGGGATTTGTGAAATTCTGCGAAAAGGCTTGAGGATCGGGAGGAGGAAGCCAGATGATCGTCATCGGCATGATTGTGCTCGCACTGGTGGTGTATCTCGGTTATGTGCTGGTGAAGCCGGAGAAATTCTGATGCTGACGATGTGCGTAATGCGGGAACAAGGGAACGTCGAATAGGGAGGAAATGCGGATATGGGTATCGGTGTAGTGCAAGTAGCGGTGACGCTGCTGATCATCCTGCTGCTGGTGAAACCGGTGGGAAAATATATAGTGAACGTCTTCGATGGACAGCGAACGGGGCTGGATCGGATTTTTGGCGGACCGGAGCGACTGCTCTATCGCGTGATGGGCGTACGGGAGAACGAGTCCATGGGGTGGAAAAAGTATCTCACGGCGGTTCTCCTCTCCAACTTCGTAATGTTGATATTGATGTTTCTGGTGCTGCGACTGCAAAAATATTTACCGCTCAACCCGGATGGGATTGGCAATATGCCAGCGGCGCAGGCATTTAATACGGCCGTTTCGTTCATGACCAATACGAACTGGCAGTCTTATACGGGCGAGAACGCCCTGTCGTACCTGTCACAGATGCTGGCCGTGACATTCCCGATGTTCACGTCGGCAGCAACGGGATTCGCGGTAGCCATTGCGTTCATTCGCGGGCTGGTAGGCCGCCGGGATGAACTGGGGAACTTTTACGTCGACCTTGTACGGTCGATTACACGTATTTTTTTACCGCTGAGCTTTATCGTGGCCTTGTTCCTCGTGTTCCAGGGGGTGCCACAGACGCTCGCTGGAGCGGTTAACGCAACCACGCTGGAAGGTGCGCAGCAGACCATATCACGTGGACTGGTCGCCTCACTGGAGTCAATCAAACATATTGGCACCAACGGTGGTGGCTGGTTTGGAACCAATGCTGCACATCCATTCGAGAATCCAACTGCCCTGAGCAATCTGGTGCATATCGTCTGTATGATGCTGCTGCCAACGGCACTGGTATACGCCTTTGGCTTGATGGTCAATAACCGGAAGCAGGGTTGGGCCTTGTTCGCAGCGATGAGTTTTCTTTTCCTTGTAATGTTAACCACCGTATTTGTCTCCGAATATCGCGGTGTACCTGCGCTGGATGCAGCGGGTCTGCAGGGCAATATGGAAGGCAAAGAGGTCAGGTTCGGCATACCCGAGTCTGCTTTATTCACAGCGGTCACGACGGCGGCCACAACAGGTTCAGTCAACAATATGCACGAGTCGCTCACTCCACTTGGAGGCATGGTATCGCTGGCCCAGATGATGCTCAATAACGTGTTTGGCGGTAAAGGGGTAGGGCTAATCAACGGACTGTTGTATGTGATTCTGGCTGTATTTATCTGTGGATTGATGGTGGGACGAACACCTGAGTTTCTGGGCAAAAAAATTGAGGGCAAAGAAGTGAAGCTCGCATCCATCGCCTTGCTCATTCATCCTTTGATTATTCTTGCGCCAACGGCACTCGCACTTATGCGGCCTGAAGCCATTGCGTCCATCTCGAACGGGGGCATGCATGGCCTGACCGAAGTTCTCTATGCCTTTGCCTCGGGTGCAGCCAATAATGGATCGGCCTTTGCCGGACTGAATGCCAATACAGACTTTTACAACATTGCGATTGGTATCGTTATGCTGCTCGGAAGGTACGTTTCCATGATCGCCATGCTCGCTATCGCAGGTTCACTTGCTGTGAAACGGGTTGTACCTGTAACCACAGGTACCTTGCGGACCCACACACCTCTCTTTGCTGGCATTCTGGTTATGATGATTGTTGTTGTCGGCGCACTTACGTTCTTCCCTTCGCTTGCTCTTGGACCGATTGCAGAGCATCTGGCGATGATTCAATGAGGGATGTGACAGGGGACTACAGCCGAATTGGTGTAAGGACGTAACGTATGGAGGTGGCAATGCACGATGAATGCAGTCGAACGAAAGAAGGAACAGACGATGCAACACATGGATACAGAAATGTTTAGAACGAAGGGCAATGAGCCGGATAACAATCGCGGTCATATTCAACATGATCCCGGACCGAAACGGTCGTTAAGCAAAGATATGATACTTCAGGCTTCACTGGATGCGTTCAAGAAGCTTAATCCAGTGGTCATGATCAAAAACCCGGTCATGTTTATTGTCGAGGTGGGTACATTCATTACGCTCTTGTTATGCATTAATCCCGATCTGTTCACCGCATCCGAAGCCGGGCGCGGGTACAATATCGCCGTATTTTTCATATTGCTGTTCACCCTGCTATTTGCCAACTTCGCGGAGGCACTTGCCGAAGGAAGAGGTAAGGCGCAGGCGGATACGCTACGCAAGACGAAGTCGGACACCATGGCCAATCTGGTGCAGAAGGATGGAACAATCCGGCAAGTGTCTTCGACCCAGTTGAAAAAAGGTGATATGGTCCGCGTGGAAGTCGGTGAACTGATCCCGACGGACGGTGAGATTATGGAGGGCTTGGCCTCCATTGATGAATCGGCCATTACGGGGGAATCCGCTCCGGTTATCAAGGAGGCAGGTGGCGATTTCTCCTCGGTTACCGGAGGTACCCGGGTCGTATCCGACTACATTGTCATGCGTGTTCAGACCGATCCGGGGGAGTCATTCCTTGACCGCATGATCTCTTTGGTCGAGGGTGCTCAGCGCCAGAAAACTCCCAATGAAATCGCGCTGACAACCCTGCTCGCCGTATTAACTCTGATCTTCCTGATCGTCATTCTGACGATGGTTCCGATGGCGAATTACCTGGGTATTCGACTGGATCTGGCGACCCTGATCGCATTGCTCGTCTGCTTGATCCCAACCACAATTGGTGGGTTGCTATCCGCCATTGGTATTGCCGGGATGGACCGAGTTACGCAGTTCAATGTGCTCGCCATGTCGGGTAAAGCGGTGGAAGCAGCCGGAGATATTGACACGTTGATTCTGGACAAAACAGGAACGATCACATACGGAAACCGCATGGCATCTGAGTTTATTCCCGTTCAAGGCATTACTTCTTCAGAGATGACACAAGCTGCTTTACAGGCTTCTGTGCGAGATGAGACCCCGGAAGGGCGTTCTGTTGTGGAACTGGCAGGCAAAAAAGGCCAGAACTGGCCGGAGACGGAGTATGCAAATGCAGAAAGTGTGGAATTCACGGCAGAGACCCGGATGTCCGGTCTCAATCTGAGTAGCGGAATGAAGATCCGCAAAGGCGCGGTAGATGCGATCAAAAGATATATTGTTTCCGAAGGAGGTCGCATCCCTGGTGATCTGGATGAGATCGCTAATCGTATTGCGAAGGCCGGAGGTACACCCCTTGCGGTAGCCATCGATGAACGCATCTACGGTGTGATCTATCTGAAAGACACTGTGAAGCCAGGGTTGAAAGAGAAATTTGCCGAGATGCGCGCCATGGGCATCAAGACCATTATGTGTACAGGCGACAATCCGCTGACCGCAGCGACCATCGCGCTGGAAGCGGGCGTGGATGATTTCATTGCCGAAGCAAAGCCCGAGGACAAGATTGCGGCGATCAAAAAAGAGCAGCAGGAGGGCAAACTCGTCGCCATGACCGGCGACGGTACCAACGATGCCCCTGCTCTGGCGCAGGCCGATGTCGGCCTGGCGATGAATTCGGGCACCATGGCGGCCAAGGAAGCGGCCAACATGATTGACCTGGACTCTGACCCGACCAAGCTATTGTCGGTCGTCTCCATCGGCAAGCAGCTGCTGATTACACGCGGTGCACTTACAACCTTTTCGATATCCAATGATATCGCGAAGTATTTTGCCATCATTCCAGCCATGTTCATTCTCGCCATGCCGCAGCTCCAGGCGCTAAATATTATGAATCTGGCTTCACCGCAGTCTGCAATTCTGTCGGCGCTGATCTTCAACGCGATTATTATTCCGCTGCTTATTCCCATCGCGATGAAAGGTGTCAAGTATCGGGCGATGTCAGCCGAGAGACTGCTTGGTCGCAATGTATTCATCTATGGCGTAGGTGGTGTGATTGTACCTTTTATCGGAATTAAACTGATTGATATGGTTCTATCGGGGATTCTTTGAGAAAACGATGTGATCTCGAAATCCTGAACTATGGAGTGATACATCGCAACGCTTATCAACATTATTCTTTTATCCTAATGAATTCAGGAAGTGATCTGTATGAACATGTTCTTACCTGCCGTACGGCTATCCGTCGTGCTTATGTTGATCTGCGGTCTAATCTACCCGCTTGTCACGACTGGCGTAGCCCAACTTCTCTTCCCTGCGCAGGCGAATGGCAGTCTCATTACGCAAGATGAGAAAATCATCGGCTCGTCACTGCTGGCGCAGGAAATCCAATCGCCGGGGCTCTTCCAGCCCCGGGCATCGAATGCCGATTATGACCCAACGGCTTCAGCCGGTTCGAATCGCGCTGTGGCTTCGGAGGAGTACATCAGCGAGATGAAGGAGAAGATGGCTCAGCTCCGGCAGGCAAACCCGGGATTGAAGCAGATCCCTGCTGATCTCGTGACAGGTTCAGGCTCTGGACTTGACCCGGATCTCTCTCCCGAAGCTGCTGAGGCGCAGATCCCACGCATTAGTGAAGCTAAGGGAGTTAGTGAACAGCAGCTTGTGCAACTTGTAAATGAACATACGGAAGGTCGTCAGATGGGTATATTCGGGGAACCGCGTGTGAATGTAACGGCTCTGAATCTGGCGCTGACTGCAGAACTGAACTAACGAAAGAACGTATCAGCCTTCTCACGATATATCGGGAGGGGCTTTCTCCATTTTTTCATCCAATTTTGAAGGGAAGGGGGGAGTGGGACGTATGGAAGACAGCTTCAAGCGCAAGTCACCGGAAGAGATGCTGAAGATGATTACGAAGCTGCAGCAGGGTACGCTCAAAATATACATCGGCCCCGTCAGCGGATCGGGTAAGACGTATCACATGCTACGTGAAGGAAATGCGTTGCGCGAGCAGGGCGTTGATGTGGTCATCTGTGCCGTATCGACGATGCGCAGACCGGAAACAGTAGAGCAGCTTGGCGCACTCGAACGGATTCCAAGCATTCACTGGTTGCGCCAAAGTGATGATGCAGAAATGAAGGATCTGAACTTGGATGCACTGTTGGTGCGTAATCCTGAGGTTGTGCTGGTAGATGGTTTGGCACATCACAACCGGGAAGGCGCCCGGCATGCTACCCGGCTGGAGGACATTCAGTTTTTGCTCCGACACAACATCAGTGTCATGACAACGGTGAATGTGTATGAACTGGAAGGTTACACCGAGCTGGCGCGGCAGCTCACCGGTATCGCGGCAGAACATGCCGTACCTGCCGATACACTGGAACTTGCGGATGAGGTCAAGTTGATTGATGTCACGCCGGAAACCATACTGAGCCGTTTGGCAGAAGGTCACCTGAAGGGGCGTGAGGGAGAAGCTTTATTTCGTCAAGGCAATCTGGGTATTCTGCGCGAACTGGCCCTAAGACTGGTTGCAGAAGGGGTGAATGAATCCCTGCGTGAGCATCGGGAGGAGATGGGAATTACCGTGACAACAGGCATCGCGGAACGGATTCTGGTTTCCACGCAATATCATTGGAACGGCTCGATCTATATCCGGCGTGGACAACAGATTGCCAAACGTTTGAATGGTGATCTGTGCGCCGTGGTTTTTCGAAATAAGAAGCAGCCGTTAACCAAAGAGGCAACCGTATTTCGGCGGAATATGATCAAGCTGGTGGAGAAATTCGGCGGCGATATGGAGGAGCTGTCTATATTACACCGTCGCAACATCCCGTCTACGCTTGCGCGTTACGCCATGGAGCATCAGATTACCCGGATTGTGATGGGACATTCCCGGCGTACGCGCTGGCAGGAACTGTGGCAAGGGTCTGTTGTTAACTCGCTGCTACGCAGATTACGTGGTGTGGACCTCTTTCTGGTTGCTGATCGAGCGGACCGGGAGGGTGAACGTGTGGTTCCGGCTAAGGTAAACGAAGTGGAGTCGCTGACATACCGCAGACTAAGTGAGCAGGAAATGAAGCAACAGATTGGCGAGATCCAGCGCGGCACATTCAAAATATATATCGGAGCCGCACCAGGTGTAGGCAAAACCTACATGATGCTGCGGGAAGGCAATGATTTGCTCCGTAAGGGCATTGATGTACAGATTGGCTTGCTGGAGACACATGGGCGGACGGAAACCGTGGACCAGATAGGTCATTTATCTGTAATCCCTCGTGTACAGCGTGTTTATCAGGAGGCTCGGCTGGAAGAGATGGACACGGAGGGTATTCTGCGTCTTTGTCCGGAAGTGGTGCTTGTGGATGAACTGGCGCATACGAATGTGCCCGGAAGTGTCCGACAAAAGCGTTATGAAGATGTTCTGCTCCTGCTGAATGCAGGCATCTCGGTCATTACCACCATGAATGTACAGCATCTCGAAAGTCTGAATGATGCCGTTGAACATATTACCGGTGTTCGTGTCCGCGAGACCGTGCCCGATCGGATCATTCAGATGGCGGATGAGGTACAGCTGATTGATGTGGCGCCCCAGGCCTTGCGGCAGCGCATGAGGGAGGGTAAAATCTATGCAACTGCCAAGGTCGAGCAAGCCCTTGCGAATTTCTTCAAAATCGGTAATTTGATTGCCTTGCGTGAACTTGCCCTGCGCGAACTCGCGGACGACGTGGATGAACGGCTTGAAGCACAACAGTCCAAAATCACACTTCGAGGACCTTGGCGCAGACAGGAAGTGGTCTTTGTATGTGTAAGCAGTGATCGTCATGCCGAGCGGCTGATCCGGCGTGGATTTCGAATGGCTTATCGTCTAAAAGCCATCTGGCACGTACATCATCTCCACATCGGTGAATCCATGAGTGACGAAGTGAAGTTCCATCTGGAAGCGTTGGAGCAGTTGACGATTCGGCTTGGTGGTCAATTTCATATTCATCATAGTTCAAGGCTGCGTGATGTGCCTGAGATTTTGGCAAGAAAGGCATCGGAGGCGAGAGCAACCCAATTGGTGGTCGGGCAGGCAAGGCGAGTGTGGCGGCTGAATGGCTACCGCGGCCCGGGTTCGGTAGTCAACCGACTTGTACGCTTGTCGCGGCATCTGGATGTATTGATCGTTGCAGATTACGATGAGGAACGGAGCGGGATGTGAATAGATGTTGTCTGAACGAATAAAAAGAGAAGTGCGGGCATCCCATGGGAAACGGGTTCCGGCATATGTGTGGGTAACCCTCGGGGTGACACTGCTAACCATGCTGCTTCATGCTATTGGCATGAGCGGTGATCTGGTTAATGTAGCACTTATATACCTGTTTCCGGTACTGGTGAGTGCCGTGTATTGGGGAATGGGGCCAGCTGTATATGCCGCGAGTTTTAGCGTTATTATGTTTGACTTCTTTTTTGTACCGCCATATCTGAGCTTCACGGTTGAGGACTTGAGATATCTTATCTCCTTTGTCGTCTATCTTGCGGTGGCCATTTTAACTGCGAGTCTTGCAGGTCGATTGCGACAACAACTGGAGATGGTAAAAGCACGCGAATCCACGACTAACTCTCTATATGCATTGAGTCGTCAGATGACAGCCATCACGGATCTGAATACGTTGCAGGTTAACATTGCAACCCAAGTATCGCTTACTCTGGGTAAGCCGGCGGCTGTGTATCTTCCGGATGAACATGGGGATCTGCTAGTTACAAGCTCTTCCGTATCTGCATCAGAAGGGGAGAAGGATGGATGGGGGGATGGGGAGTCGGAGATTGCCATCGCCAAATGGGTGTATCTTCACGGACAGATCGCAGGTAAGGGATCATCCACTTTGCGGGAATCTCCCGGGCTATATGTGCCGCTACGCACAGAGGAGCAGATTCATGGCGTGCTCGCCGTGAGTATGGAAGCTGGTGAGGTTCATGAGCAGCAAGAACAGCTTCTTCTGTTGGAGGCATGCGGTGGACTGGCCGCAGGTGCCATTGCTCGAGTGAAGCTGGCGGAAGAGGCCCGGTTGGCGCAGATCACTGCTGAATCGGAGCGCATACGCACAGCGCTGCTGGACTCGGTCTCCCATGAATTACGGACGCCCCTAACGGCCATTATCGGCTCGGCTACGGGATTGTTGGAGAATGATACTCTTTTTACACCCGAGGATCGGAGAGAATTAACAGGCAACATTCGGGATGGGGCCTTGCGCATGAATCGTCTCGTCACGAATCTATTGGGTATGGTTCGGCTGGAGAGCGGCATGTTGCAACTGAACCGAAAATGGTGTGACGTGGGAGACATAATTAGCGTTGTACTGACACAAGTTCGGGAATTCAGTCCGCATCACAACATTCAAGTTGAACTGCCTGATGATCCGGCCTTCATCTACGGAGATGAAGTATTGCTGGAGCAGGTGCTGGTCAATATCGTCAGTAACGCCATCAAATATTCGCCTGATGAGAGCCAGATTGTCATCACTGTGGTAAGTGATAAGAGTTCGAGTCAATTGACAATCATGGTTGCTGATCAAGGTATTGGTATTCCCGCAGTGGAAAGGACACGTATATTTGATAAGTTCTATCGCTCAGCTTCTACTCAGCATGTCACAGGAACGGGGCTTGGTTTGGCGATCTGCAAAGGCATTGTGGAAGTCCACGGAGGGACCATTATGGCAGAGCCGAATCCGGGCGGGGGAACGAGAATCCGCATGGATATCCCCATGGAGGCTCACGGATCGCAGTTTCCCTATTCAGAACAAGGAGAGGTTGAAGAATAATATGAACGCACCACTAGGAGCTCGTATACTGGTGATCGATGATGAGCCGCAGATTCGCAAATTGCTCAAGGTCACTCTTCAGGCACATCAATTCGAACTTTACGAGTGTGGGGAGGGCGAAGAGGGCGTTATTCAGGCGAGTATTGTACATCCGGATCTGATCATCCTTGATCTTGGCTTGCCAGGCATGTCTGGCATGGAGGTCCTTCGCCGGATTCGCGAATGGTCACAAGTGCCCATCATTGTGCTGACAGCGAAGGACCAGGAGGGAGACAAAATTGCTGCGTTGGATGGTGGTGCAGATGATTATGTGACCAAACCATTCGGGATGGGTGAGTTGGTCGCCCGTATTCGGGTGGCGTTACGTCATGTAGCCAAAACGACGGATGAGCCAATACTGCGCTTCGGAGCACTGACGGTTGATCTGGCCCAAAGGCAGGTCGAACTGGAGGGGAATTTGGTCAAATTAACCCCAACGGAATATGAGATGCTGAAGGCGCTCGCCTCGAATGCAGGGAAGATCATCACCCAGCGTCAGCTTTTGCAGCAAGTATGGGGAGGGCATCATCATGAGTCCGACAGCCATTATCTTCGGGTATATGTGGGACATCTGCGCAAGAAATTAAATGAAGATCCAACGAATCCTCGATATATTCAGACGGAGCCTGGTATTGGTTATCGTTTTTTGCTTCCTGTCGAATAAGGTTTAAGGAAGCGAGACATTTCTTAACAATGATGTAATATGATGCACGTTTCAGCGGGTAGTCGCTATGGAACGAACAAAGCACCGTCCCCTTTAGCTGCAAAGGAAACGGCGCTTTTATAATTATGAGGTATATTTCGGCAACCAGTCGCCGTGAGCCTCAATCAACTCATCGCACATCGCTACGATGTCGTCGATAGACAGTTCGGCAGCCGTGTGTGGATCAAGCATGGCGGCGTGATAGATATGTTCTTTTTTGCCCGTGATGGCTGCTTCAATGGTCAGCAGTTGCGTGTTGATGTTTGTCCGATTCAAAGCCGCGAGTTGTGGAGGCAGGTCACCAATGTACGTAGGGCTGATTCCTGATCCATCGACCAGACAAGGTACTTCGACACATGCCTCGCGCGGCAGATTCGTAATCAATCCGTTGTTCATGACGTTGCCGCCAATCTTGTACGGGTTATTCGTCTCCATCGCTTCGATAATATGCGATGCGTATTCACGGCTGCGGGTATGTTCTATATTTTCGCTGGCAAACAGCTTGGTACGCATTTCTTTCCAGCCTTCAATCTGGTTCACACAGCGGCGTGGATACTCATCCAGTGGAATGTTGAAGCGTTCAATCAGTTCCGGGTAATTCCGCTTGATGAAATAAGGATGGTATTCGGCATTGTGTTCGGAGGATTCCGTTACATAATACCCAAAACGCTGCATCAGTTCATAACGAACCATGTCGTCATGCTGTTCTTTCTGTTTTTCCTTCGCCAGACGTTTAATCTCGGGGTACAGGTCCTGCCCGTCTTTTGTAACTTCGAGCAACCACGCCATGTGGTTGATCCCTGCGATTTTAGCCACAACACCTGTCTGATCGATACCCAGTGCATCAAACAGATGGGGTACACATACCTGCACACTGTGACACAAACCTACGGTTTTGATCCCACCATGCACATTCATGACGTTAGTAAGCACGGCCATCGGATTGGTGTAATTCAGGAACCATGCATCCGGACAGACTTCCTGCATATCCCGGGCAAAATCCAGCATGACCGGAATTGTCCGCAAGTTACGGAAAATCCCGCCTATTCCGAGTGTGTCTGCAATCGTTTGGCGCAATCCGTATTTCTTCGGAATTTCGAAGTCCGTAATGGTACATGGATCATACCCACCGACCTGAATGGCATTGATGACATATTTGGCCCCGCGTAGCGCTTCTTTGCGGTCATGATATACGTTCACGACGCAACGACTTCCGATTGAACGGGCAAGACTGGTCAGCAAACGCTCGGAATCGCTCAAGCGTTCAGCATCGATATCAAACAATGCCAATTCAAAATCCTGCAGTGCTTCGGTCATCATGACATCACCCAATACATTTTTGACAAAGACGGTGCTTCCCGCACCGAGAAATGTAATTTTGTTCATCTTAAGTTAAGCCTCCCTGAAAAATGTTGTACCCCAACTATAGGCCGATTCGGCACATATAACTATGGCTCAACCCCTCTCAAACATGGCATAATCCCATTTTTGTTTCCGCTTTCTATTCAAAATTCTGTACTTCAGCTGTTATAATTTATGATATACACATGAGAGAGCAAACGGTGGATGGTACGGAAGGAGGCAGAACATGAGCCGAAAAGTGGAGATGAACGTTGTTCCTGTTGGATGGACACAGATGGAGCTGGTCCTGTTGTTCTTTGGCTGGGAGGCGTGTGATCCCGCGCATTATTGGGGGCCTGGTGTCCGGGATTCCTACATTGTGCATTACATTCATAAAGGCCGGGGCACCGTGTACATGGAAGGTCGGGAATATCACCTGACTCAAGGGCAAGGGTTCTTGATTTTACCGGACACGGTTATTCATTATGAAGCTGATTCGCAGGACCCCTGGACCTATTCATGGTTTGGTTTCAAAGGTGTTCAGGCAAAGGCTTTTCTGCAGCGCGCACAACTAAGCGCAGAACACCCGGTATTTCATGCCCATGATCCAGAAAGGATGGCCCACTTATATGATGATATGGTACAGGCTGCAACGCGCTTGCGTCCGGGAGGCGATGTACTCTATCAAAGCCTGCTGTACCGTTTAATCGCTGAATTAATCTCATCTTCGTCTGAACTGGAAGAAGAGAGCCAGCTCCTGTCTGGCAAAGAGGCATACATTCGGCAAGCGGTTCAGTTCATGGAAAATCGGTACAGCCAGCGAACGTCCATCCTTGATATTGCCCGTGCTGTTGGGCTGGATCGAACGTATCTGTCTGGACTGTTCAAGGAGCGATATGGCAAGTCGTTGCAATCCTTTTTTCTGGAATATCGCATGAACCGGGCTGCAGAGCTGCTTCGTAATCCCACACTTTCCGTGAGCGAAGTAGCCCATTCCGTAGGTTATACGGACCCGCTATTATTTTCCAAGATGTTCAAACGGGTAACGGGTGTGTCACCAAAGGGGTCGCGAATGCGAGATTAGATGTATTGATGACTGCAATTTGAAAAGAAAAGTTTTGATCATTATCTGTCGTCCCGCTATACTGATACAGAAGTGAGATGAAATGCAGTAAGTTCAATTGAATATGTGGAACTTGGTGCTTCGCCCGACAGGGTGAAAGCTTAATAGGGAAGTCCGGTGTGATACCGGTGCGGTCCCGCCACTGTAACAGAGGAGTCAGGTAGCGTTAATCCACTGGTTTAGACCGGGAAGGAGCTGCAAGTGACGATGATTCTGGAGCCAGGAGACCTGCCAGGTTTAACAAACACAGTAGTACCCTACGGGAGATAGGAAGGTGTTTAGAGAGCATGATTTTTTCTGAAAATCTGTTTATTTAAGGCGTCCTCATCCAGTAACACGGAGAGGGACGCTTTTTTTGTTATGGACGAAGAACATCATGACACATACATAGAGTTTTGGGGAAGGACGTTAGAGCACTTGAGCAGATATATCGTTAAACGATTAATACAACTGGTAGTCGTATTGTTCGGCATCACGTTCCTGACGTTCCTGCTAACCTACCTGTCTCCGGGAGATCCCGCCAGGCTTATGCTTATGTCTACGGGGGTAACGCCATCTGATGAGCTGGTCAGGCAGGTGAGGTCGGAGCTTGGATTGGATGAGCCCTTTCTTTACCGATATGGGACATGGCTGGGGCAGGTGGTAACTGGAGACTTCGGTACATCATATAAATACAATCGTCCAGTACTGGACGTGCTGATGGCACGGCTCCCGGCAACGCTTTGGCTAACAGGAAGCGCCATGTTTCTGGTTATACTGGTCTCCTTTCCATTGGGGATGCTGTCGGCTGTCTATCGTAACAAATGGCTTGATCACGTCATTCGTCTGTTCTCTTTTGCCGGATTATCCATGCCCAGCTTCTGGTTAGGTATGTTACTCATGTTGGTCTTCGGTGTACAGCTGAAGCTGCTGCCAGTAATGGGCAACTCCGGATGGTACAGCCTGATTTTGCCTGCATGTACACTCGCGATTCCACTTGTTGCCCAGTACAGCAGACAGATTCGTGCGGTCCTGCTTGAGGAGACAAGCCAGAACTATGTGATCGGAGCAAGATCCAGAGGTGTGAAGGAGTCGATCATTATTTTGCGTCATATTCTCCCCAATGCCCTGCTGCCGATCGTTACGCTTATGGGTATGACGACAGGTGCATTGCTGGGCGGTGCAGCGATAGTAGAGAGTTTGTTTGTATGGCCGGGTGTTGGACAGATGGCTGTAGATGCGATTTTCACAAGGGATTATCCGCTGATTCAGGGGTATGTCATCTGGATGGCGATCATATATGTCACCCTGAACCTGCTGGTTGATGTATGGACTCATCTTCGTGATCCCCGTATCCGACTGGATGTGGACGTATAGATGAGAGCCTTCAGACTTGTATTAGTGCAAAATCGCTGGTTCGCATTCCTGCTGTCTTTGACCGCCTTCTGGATTATTCTTGCCATGGTTGCACCGCTGCTTGCACCACACGATCCACTTGCAACAAACTTTGCCAAAGTATTGCAGCCATCCAACATGGAATATCCCCTTGGAACCGATCAGTTGGGCCGATGTGTATTATCTCGTCTTCTGTACGGTGCACGAACATCGCTGCTGCTCACCTTTATGATGATTGGCATTGTGTTCGTACTGGGTGTGGCGATTGGGGTCATCGCCGGTTTTGCTCGGGGTGTAACGGATATGGTGCTCATGCGCCTGTCGGATACCTTAATGGCATTCCCGGGCCTGATTTTTGCGATCGCTGTGGTGGGGATGCTTGGGCCGGGATTGTTCAATACGGTGCTGGCACTGTCGGTCGTCTGGTGGGCGAAGTATGCACGGGTGGCGAGAAGCCTAGTGATTTCACTTCAGCAAAAGGAATATGTTGCTGCCGCTGCTTTCAGCGGAGCACGTAAGATACAGATCATTGGCAGGACGATCCTGCCCAACATGATGCCTCCACTCATCGTCATGGCGATGATGGATGTGGGCGGTATGATGCTGTCCATCTCGGGTTTGTCCTTTCTCGGGCTCGGCGCGCAGCCACCGAACCCCGAGTGGGGGGCCATGTTAAATGAAGGAAGAAGATATCTCCAGACTGCACCTTGGTTGTTAATTTACCCGGGTCTGGCGATATTCAGCACCGTAATTATTTTTAATTTACTGGGAGACAGTCTGCGAGATGTGCTTGATCCCAAGAAAAATACTGCTTAACTGGAGGAACCGGAATGAAGAGGAATTTTCAAAAATCAATGTTGCTCACCATCGTATCCATGTTCGTTGTGTTCTTGCTTGCAGCTTGTGGCAACGCCGATAATCCTTCGACCGCGTCGGGTGCAATGGAGAAGCCAGCAGCTACGGACAAGGATACGACAAGTGCACCAACACATCTGAATGTGGCCTTGTTCTGGCTTGGCAGCAACCTGGACCCGGCAGAAGAATGGAACGGCTGGACACTTACGCGTGCAGCGATTGGTGAGACACTGATTCAGTTTGACGAGAATATGAAGCTGGTCCCTAAAATTGCAGACACGTGGGAACGTGTTGATGACACGACTTGGCATTTTCATATTCGGGAGGGTGTAACTTTCCATAACGGAAACAGAGTAACTGCAGACGCGGTGAAAAAATCGATTGAACGCTCCATTGAGTTAAACGAGAGAGGACAAGCGACTGTACCCGTGGCCTCGATGACTGCTGAAGGACAAGATCTGACGATTAAAACGACAGAGCCTTATGCGTCGCTGCTTGGCAATATCGCCGAGCCACTGTTTATCATTGTGGATACGAGCGCAGATACATCAAAATTCAAGAGCGAGCCCATTGCTACCGGGCCATTTATGGTGACAGGGTATACGCCAGATCAGGAGATCCAGGTGAAGAAGTATGACGGGTATTGGGGCGGCGCGGCAGATGTGGACACATTGACGTTGAAATATATCAAGGACGATAGCACACGTGCCCTTGCCCTTCAGTCTGGAGAGATTGATGTAGCCAGTAACGTGGGTCGCAGCAGTTTGGCGTTATTCCAGGACAAGAGTCAATACAACATTGATGAAATTCCCAGCCTGCGTACCCAGTTCGTGTGGTTTAACACGACCAACCCACTGCTGAGTAACCCGGAGGTTCGCCGGGCAATCTCTTATGGTATTGACCGCGAGATGTATGCGAATACGCTGGTGGGAGGTCAGGCGGCCAAAGGTCCATTTACCTCAGCGCTGCCTTTCGGTTATGACAACATCAAGGGATATGACTACGAACCGGAGAAAGCCGAACAGTTACTGGATGGGGCTGGTTTCAAGGATACAGATGGAGATGGCATTCGTGAAAAAGATGGCAAGAAGCTATCGCTACAACTGATACTCAACTCCGCTTATGAGTCTGATTCAATTGTGGCTGCTGCAATGCAGTCCCAACTGAAAGAAATCGGCGTTCAAGTGGAGATGACCTCTTACGAGGATCTGACCGATCATCAGAAGAGCGGAAATTACGATCTCGCTTTAACAAGTATTAATACAGGCATCACGGGTGACCCGCAGTATATTCTGGATTTCTACTTCATGACGGGCGCGGAATGGAATGTGGGCGGATATAGCAATCCGAAGTTGGATGAGGTCATCAATCGTCTTCACTCCGAGTTTGATGTGGAGAAAAGGTATGCTCTCGCGGCAGAGGCCCAACAGATGATTTTGGATGATGCAGCATATATGTTTTTGACCTATACCCCCATTAATATTGTGAGTAAAAGTAACGTGCAGGGTGCAACGATGTATCCTATCGACTTCTATCTGCTGGATCGCCATATCAAGGTGGAGTAATGAATCCCTTGCTGCGTGTCCATCATCTGTCCGTAACTTACAAAGGAGATTCTCTGGGTCTACGAAACTTATCCTTCTCCATGAATAAGGGGGAGATTATCGGGATTGTAGGTGAAAGTGGCAGCGGGAAATCAACCCTGCTTCGGGCGTTGCTTGGCCTGCTTCCAGGAGGTGGGCGATACGTTGGGGGAGAGATCTCTTTTCAGGATAAAGTGCTGTTACGTGATTCGCGTTTGGATTGGGCTGACGTGCGTGGGAAGCGAATTGCCATGGTGTTTCAGGACAGCGGTACCTATCTTAATCCGATTCGCAGTATCGGCAGTCAGTATATTGAAGCGATTCGAACTCATTTCAGCGTGTCCAGAAAGGCTGCTCAAGTCATGGCTGTGAATATGCTCTCGGACATGGGATTGCAGGATCCCGAACGAATTATGCGTTCCTACCCTTCGCAGCTCAGTGGGGGAATGAAACAGCGAACAGCGATTGCTATGGCGGTTACGATGGAACCAGAGCTTCTGCTGGCAGATGAGCCGACGAGTTCGCTGGATGTGACGACACAGAATGAAGTGATGAACCGATTGAGCGAGCTTCGTTCCCGTCAGGGGACAGGCATGATTATGGTAACGCACAATATTGCTGTTGCGGCTCATATGGCAGACCGAATTGGTGTGATGCAGGATGGTATATTGGTCGAGATGGGAGATACTTTCCGCGTAATATCCGATCCTCAGCATGAATACACTCGCAAGCTGCTGAGTGCTGTACCTGAATTGGAGGGGAATGTTCATGGCGTATGAGCGGTTACCGATTCTGGAACTGAAAAATCTGTGCAAAACCTATGAGTTAAAGGGACATAGGGCAGTTGATGCACTGAGAGCGGTTCATTTGGAACTGTATCCCGGGGAGTGTCTGGGGATTGTCGGGGAGAGTGGTAGCGGGAAGAGCACACTGGCCAGATGTGTAACCCATTTGGAGCGAGTGACTTCAGGGCAGATTCAATATCGTCAGCAGGATATTACCCGATTGAACGGAAATGCGTTACGCCAGCAACGAAAGCAGATTCAGATGGTCTTTCAGGAGCCTTCGGCTATCTTTAATCCGCGAGTGAAGATTGGAGCATTTATTCGGGAGCCACTCATCAATTATAAAATAATGAAGAGCCAACAAACGGAGCAGGAAGTGCTCAGGTTGTTGGAACGAGTAGGATTGTCTGCCGCTACGGCAGATAAATATCCGCATGAACTGAGCGGAGGAGAACAGCAAAGAGCAGTCATTGCTCGCGCGATTGGAGTAGAGCCAGACATCATTCTGTTCGATGAGGCCACTTCTGCTCTGGATGTTTCCATTCAACAGCAGATCCTGGATCTGTTGGTGGAGTTGAGAAAAGAAACAGGTATCTCATCTATTTTCATATCGCATGATCTTGCAGTGGTCCAGCAGGTGAGCGACCGAATTGCCGTCATGTACCAGGGTGAGGTGGTCGAAGTCGTGGAGAGTTCGCAGCTGGCCAACTCAGCGAATCATCCCTATACCCGGAGCCTGATGACTTCAGTCTTGTCCGTGAGAGAAATGAAGTATAAAATGCAGAAGAAAAACGAGGAACAAGAACAGGTGCAGTTTCTTCAGAAGATCCTTTCAGGATAATACTGATGCTGTGGTTTCGTTACACTCCAAATAAAGTTAGGCTATCGGTGTTCCATTAGGCAATGGGTTATCCGGTGTAAGCAAGACCACATCTCCTTCACCAGGCACGCCGCCCAGCACGAGTACTTCGGAGACAAAACCGGCAATTCGCCTAGGTGGAAAATTAACTACAGCAATGACCTGTTTGCCAATGATCATGTCAGGCGTGTATCTGTGGGTGATCTGAGCGCTGGATCGTTTGAGGCCAAGCGGCCCGAAGTCAATCGTCATTTTAATAGCGGGTATGCGAGCCTTGGAGAAGGGTTCGGCTTCCACCACTGTACCAACCCGAAGGTCATGCTGCATGAACTCTTCAAAAGTAGCCATAGAGGGAGATCTCCTTTCAATTATGGGGATTATTATACATGAACAATCAACAAAGAATCCAGATTACGCTGTATCGTAACCTGGATTCTTTGTTGTGTTGCTTTTCAGTAAATTATGCGCCGTTCCAATTTTCCCCGGTGAGATATTTCTCGGTGAGGATGGATAACATCTGTATACCTACTTCATTATGTCCGCCTTCTGGAATAATGATATCAGCATACTTTTTGGATGGCTCGATAAAAGCATCATGCATCGGTTTTACCGTTTCGAGATATTGTTTGTACACGGATTGGATTGTGCGTCCGCGTTCCTCAATGTCCCGCAGCACTCTCCGCAGAATTCGCACATCGGAGTCGGTATCCACGAATACTTTGATATCCATTAGACTGCGAAGATGTTCGTCAATCAACACATGCAATCCTTCTACAATGACAATATGGTTCGGTGCCAGTTCAACCGTCTCATTGGCAGCACGGTTATCTATGGTGAAGTCATATACAGGAGCATACGCCGCTTGGCCTTTTTTCAACAAGGTGAGATGCTCAATCAACAGATCATTATCGAATGCAAACGGGTGATCATAATTCGTGAGTCGGCGTTGCTCAGGTGTGAGCTGCGACTGGTCTTTGTAATAATTGTCTTGGGATATAAACGTGACTTTACCTGATCCCAGACGGTCTATGACGGAGCGAGCTACCGTCGTTTTACCGGAGCCGGTTCCTCCGGCGATACCAATAATGAGCATGGTTGTTCCATAAGCCTCCCTAGAATGGCAGCATAATCATGGGCAAAGAGCACTGATTCAGAATCGATTCAGCACCTTTACCCACAAGTCTGTCTCTGAATACACAATTCCTTCATTGTACCATAGCAGACGGCTTTTTTCATCTTGGTGTATGGACCATGTTTTGCCTTCAGGGGCTTTATGCTTGTTCATATTCATTTTACTGCATATCTTTGGATGACACTCCCCGTGGTGACTGCCATAGGGACAGCAGGCGTTGTCCGATGGAGCTTTTTGTGAACATATTCAGGATGACATAACCAAGGACACATCCTGTTGTATTGGCTATCAGATCGTTCAGATCAGTGCTGCGACCGTTGCCTAAGGTTACTCGGAGCAGCAACTGTGTTATTTCGATGAGGAAACTTACGCTCAATCCTGCCAATGCTGCTGTTCGTATTGAATGAATCCAAGGCTTGATGAAAGGAAGCATGAACCCCAGTGGCATAAACAGCACAATGTTGAGGAGAAAGCTTGGTGCATCTGCAGTCAGAAGCGGAATCCATTGAATGCTTTGATACCATGGAGTTTGATTGGCATAGATTCCGATGTTCACGTCTATAGGAAAAAATATAAAGTGCATAACGCCCAACATATATATGGCAAATGCGAGCATCGACACATAATGTCTGACCGTATACCTGGTTTTGCTCACCCTGGCATGAAGCATCAGGGCGAGCAGGACCAGAACGAATAATGGGCCAAGTACGATGGGAGATGAGATTGAATATTGGATGGACATGGGATGGCTCCTTCACAAGGAAATGAGATCAGGCTATTGAAGCTGAATCTGCATTTCCATTCCCTTGATGAATTGAGTGTCTTTAACCTCTTCCGTAAAATCATCCTTGATCTTGAAAGGTTTCACTATCAGGTATTTCACATCTTTGGAAGTCGTAGCATACATGCGTTCAGATGTTAATTGGTTTCCCTCATAGATGCCATCGCCGCTGAGAGCGGTTAGCTGCCGCCCCTGATCATCATAGACGGCGAATCCGATGTGACGCAGCTGTTCTTCCTCTTTTGCTGTAAGTGTACCCTTATCGTTCAATCCAATCACGGTAGTTAAGCGGGTGGTGACAGGGGTAACCTCCGCTTCCGTAACAGCGGCCGTATACAGATCGTTGGTCATGTCTGTGCTAGGCAGAACCTGATGAACGTTTTCTGTTGATTTGGCAAAAGGAACCGTCAACTCGAACTCATGATCGATGCCCTGCAACGTCAATTGAACCTTGGCCTCGAACTGATCCGGCAATTGTGCCGTTCCCTGATCGGAAGAAATGACCTGCTCAAAGAGCAGTGTATTTGGCTGCGTTTCTCCTACCGAACTATAGAACAGTCCGCTATTCAGCAGGGACCCGTCGACTTTGAAAAAGACATTCTCAATTCCGCTGCTCAGTTTCACGATGTCCTTGCCATTGTCATATTCGCCTTGATTCAGATTAGGCGCAGTGAAGTGAACCAGAAACGCAGCACGGGTACCATCATAAACTGTTTCAAGGACTTCCAGCTTCACATCCTGGTAAGCGACCTTGCTGTTAACAGGGGTTGTCAAGCCGTCGTTGCCCGCCGTTCGCAGACCCATATCGGCTTCTATCGAGCTGAAGAGGCTTCCTACAAGTGGGATGTTGCGCAAGGAGGCGGCCATGGCCGGTGATACAAAGCCGGATGCAAATACGGTCACGCCCAATACTCCGGCTGCGATCGTCGCAGCTGCAGCCTTGTGCCATCGCTTGTTCCGGCGACTGGAGCGCAAAGTTTGTTCGGTTTTCAATGTGTTTGGGGACGCCGGCAGAGAATCCAGTGTGGCATCAATCCGGTTACGCACAAGTTCAGACATCAGAGGACGCTCCTTCGCTTGGTTCTTTAATTCCTGATCGATATTAAACGGGTTTGACATGTAAGTTTACCTCCCGAACATTTTTGAATTTCTGATATAACTCCTGCCTTGCCCGAGTAAGTCTCATTTTCACTGCACTTTCGGAAATATTCAGCGCATCGGCGACTTGACGCAGAGACAGGTCTTCAAAATAATGCAAAACGACTACAATTCGTTTCGATTCCTCCAGACGGTCTACCGCTTCTCGCATATCGACCTCATCATAGGGACTAGAATGCTCCCGCTTTTCTGAAGGTACCTCCGCATAAGCGGTGGAGAGAGAGCGGCGGGACAGCATCGTGTTACATTCATTGATGAGAATGCGAAACAGCCAGGTTTTGAAATACCGGGGTTCCCGGAGTGTATGCACCGATTTGTATGCGTTCAGGATTGTCTCCTGAATGGCATCGGCCACGTCCTCCTCTTTTCGCAGCATGGATTTTGCCGTATTGTACAAAGAGTTTTCAATGTCTCGAATAAGCCGGATAAAGGCTTCACGATCTCCTCGGATGGCCTGGTTAACGAGATCGGTTGAACCCATGGATAACAGCTCCTTTCGTATTGGAGGGATTAAGCCAGCATTTGGCTGGTTTTTATATGAATTAGACTGGCGGGCAGGACATATGGTCACATTTTCTTTTTGCAGTTTTAAAAAAAGGACGTTGTTATATCTGACGTATCGGGTCTCTACATTCCCTTCAATGATAAGATAGGCTGATTTTTCCCTAAGATTGGATCATTGACTTTTTCTAAAACAGCACTATAATAAACTTATATTCATAACACGGACTGTTACTGGGGAAACCAGGCATGACCGAATTCGATTGCTTTACTGTAATCGCTTTCGGTCTTTTTTTATTTTTGTTGGGGGGTGAGAACATTGAAGGTTATCAAGAAAGTAAACAACAACGTGGCCATTGCTATCAATGAACATAATGAAGAGGTTTTTGTCGTGGGCAAGGGTGTAGGATTTCTGAAAACGCCCTATGAGCTGACGGAGACGGACTTGGTGGAGAAAATATTCGTAGCTCCAAAGAACATTCGGATGTATGACCTGCTGAACAGTATTCCGATTGAGGATATTTATCTCGCGGAGGAAGTCATCAAGCTGGGCAGTCAGATCCTGAATAAAACATTTAACCCGAATCTGCTTCTCACCCTGTCTGACCATATCAGTTTTGCATTAACCCGAACCAAAGAAGGCATCCGTATCAAAAACCCACTGGAATGGGAAGTGCGGACACTCTATCCGGACGAGACTCGGGTGGGGGAGGCTGCGCTGAAGCTGATTCAGGAAAAAACGGATATCGCTTTGCCGACAGCCGAAACAACACTGATTGCTCTGCATTTTGTCAATGCACAGGTGGGCTCTGGAGAGATGAGTGATACGACAAAGGTAACGACCGTGACGGGCGAAATCCTGTCGGTGATCAAGTATGCGCTCAAAATTGACTTTCAGGAGGATTCCATCCATTTCATGCGCTTTGCCACACATATCCGGTACTTCATTCTGAGGCAGATGAGCGGTAAATCACTCAAAGACGAGAATGAATCGCTGTTTCTAATGGTGAAGGAGAAGTTTCCGAAGGAACTGGCTTGTGTGGAGAAGATTGCTGATTTCCTGAAAAATAATTACCGCTGGACCTGTTCCGATGATGAAAAGTTGTATCTGATTCTGCATATCCAGCGATTAATCTCGAACGAACCAACGGAATAAACTTAATGAAGGAACTAACCGAATAATCCATATTGGACTGTTACTGACTCGATCAGGCATGACCAAGCGTAGGGAATGACGATTCCCCGGCTTGGTCATTTTTTATATATCCAATTTATTCATGTAGAGGAGAAGGGTCATGAACAACAAAGACTTGGCTAAAAACGTACTTGATCTTGTTGGTGGCGAGCAAAATATATCGGGTCTGACACACTGTGCAACCCGTTTGAGATTCGTACTGAAGGATGATAACAAAGCAGATCTCAAAGCGCTGGATCAGCTTGAAGGCGTACTTAAGGCACAAAATTCCGGGGGACAGATTCAGATTGTCATCGGTGCTAAGGTAGATGCAGTTTACAGCGAAGTGAAAAATTTAACTTCAGACCGGATCGGCGGATTAGACGAATCCCCTGAGAGCAGTGCACCGAAAAAGAGACGCAACCCCGTCAATGTCGTGCTTGAAACCATTGCAGGTATATTCACGCCTGTTCTGCCAGCACTCGTTGGTTGCGGGATGATTAAATGTTTGGCTACCGTTATAACTGCAATGGGTTACTTGGAAGGCTCCGGATTCCTAACGATCATTAACATGATCGGGGACTGTATTTTCTATTTCATGCCGTTCTTCCTGGCTGTTAGTGCAGCAAACCGTTTCAAAACCAATCCCTATTTGGCAGTAGCTCTGGCTGCGGGATTAATGCATCCAACCATTTTAAACGCTGCGGCTCAGATTGCCGAGACGGGTGTAAACAGTATTGATTTTCTCGGCTTGCCGATTCTGTTAATGAAATATTCCTCTTCCGTCATTCCAATCATCTTGGCGGTATGGATTATGAGCTATGTGTATCCGGTCGTCAATCGAGTGATTCCCAGGTTTCTGCAGGTCCTGCTTACCCCAATGATTGTTTTGTTTATTATGATTCCAGTAGAACTCATTGTGCTTGGTCCAGTTGGATCATATATCGGTGACTGGTTGACTAATGGGATTAACTCATTGTTCTCCACTGCCGGTGTTCTTGCTGGTGCGATTCTTGGATTTTTCAAACCGATCATGGTCATGTTCGGCATGCACTATGCCATCATGCCGATTCAGGTTCAACAAGTGGCTACGCTTGGTGCAACCGTGTTGTTACCAACGGCGTTAGCGGCGAATTTGGCTCAGGCTGGAGCAGCTTTCGGTGTGTTTGTACTGACGAAGAGTAAAACGATGAAATCAGCTGCTGCTTCGAGTGGATTCACTGCGTTGTTCGGAATTACCGAGCCGGCGATCTATGGTGTAACACTCAAATATAAACGTCCCTTTTTCGCAGGTTGTCTTGCAGGCGGATTCGTCGGTGGATTCTACAGCTTGGTGCACACAACAGCGAATGCAATTTCACTTCCAGGTTTATTGGCGATTGGTACGTATTCATCTGATCGTTACATGTATGTTGTTATTGGTTGTATTGCCGCCGTTGTACTTGGTTTTGTCTTCACACTGTTGGCAGGCATCAAGGAAGATACAGATGGAAGCAAATCGAAGCAGCAAGCTACTGATAAAGTTAATGAGAATCCAGCATCCGTTGCCACAGAGGTAACTTCAGATTCAGTAGCATCACTGACATCCACATCTGCTGACATGCTTATCGTTAGTCCGATGACAGGGGAGATCAGACCGATCTCTGAAGTGGAAGATCAGGCATTTGCTCAAGAGTTAATGGGTAAAGGTATTGCGATTCTTCCAACAGAGGGCAAGGTATATGCTCCATTTGACGGGGTAGTTGAGGCCCTTTACCGTACTAAACACGCTATCGGATTAAAAGCCGCGAACGGTGTTGAGATTCTGATTCATATCGGTGTGGATACCGTTAGTTTGAAAGGGAAATATTTTAACGCCCACATCGAACAGGGACAGACCATCAAGGCTGGCGATTTATTAGTGGAATTTGATCCAGAAGGCATTACGTCAGCAGGATATAACACCATTACATCCATTGTCGTCACCAACATGCAACAGTTCGGAGACGTACTGACCACAGCGACCAACGGCCCAATTCGGGAGAGCGAAGCAATGATCAAGTTAATTCCGTAAGAACTGCTCATCTTTTCATTGATTAAGCTACGAATGACAAGCTATTTCGACTTCATAAAGAACTTAATAACAGGTAATAACAGGAGGAAATTAAAATGACGAATACCCATTTTCCAAAGGAATTTTTATGGGGCGGTGCGCTATCCGCCTGTCAGGCAGAGGGAGCTTATAATGTGGATGGCAAGAGCCTGACCATTCCTGAAGTGATGAAGTTTAACGAGAAGAACGACCGCAAGGTGACCAAGCAGATCAGAGTGAATTGGGAGATGATTGAAGAGGCCCGGAATGACCCGGATACCGTGAAATATCCGAAGCGTCGAGGGATCGATTTCTATCATAACTTCCGTGAGGATATCGCTTTATTCGCCGAGATGGGCTTCAAAGTATTCCGATATTCCATTTCATGGGCCAGAGTATTTCCAGGTGGCGATGATGCCGCTCCGAACGAAAAGGCACTGGAGTTCTATGATCAGGTTATTGATGAATGTCTGAAACGGGGTATGGAGCCCCTGATCACCATCAGTCACTTCGATACACCGATTGTACTGATGGACAAATTCGGGGGATGGTATAACCGCAAATTGATCGATCTGTATGTGAACTATTGTGATGTGCTGTTCAATCGCTACAAGGGCAAAGTGAAGTATTGGGTGACGTTCAACGAAATTAATATGAGCGTGAAAGCATCAGCCAAGACGCTGGGAATCATTGATTATGATGCTCCGAATTATGAGGAAATGCTGTTCCAGGGGCTGCATCATCAATTTGTAGCTGCGTCCAGAGCAACCAAGATGGCCCATGAGATTGACCCGAATAACCAGATCGGAAGTATGGTCGCTTATTTCACAACGTATCCTTACACATGCAAGCCAGAAGATGCACTTCAGATGCAACAGGATGATCAGATGAAAAATCAATTCTATCTGGATGTGCTCAATAAAGGCGAGTACCCTTACTATAGTAAAACGTATTTCAAAAACAAGGAGATCCAGTTGAACATCGAGGACGGCGATCTGGATAACATTCGCGCACATACGGCTGACTTCGTGGGGATGTCGTATTACAACTCCATGATTTCCAGTAGTGATACCGAACAACTTGAATTAACAGCCGGGAACGTACACAGTGTCTACAAAAACCCGCATTTGCCTGCAAACGAGTGGGGCTGGCAGATTGATCCCATTGGCCTGCGGTATACGCTGAATCTCGTCTATGATCGGTATCAAAAACCGGTCTTCATTCTGGAGAACAGCTCAGGCTTCTACGACAAGCTGAATGAGGACGGAACGATCAACGATCCTTACCGGATTGATTTCCTGAGCAAACATATTGAACAGATGGGACTCGCGATTGCCGATGGGGTCGAGGTGTTGGGATACACGATGTGGGGACCCATCGACATGATCAGTTCAGGGACTTCCGAGATGAGCAAACGTTACGGATTTATCTACGTGGATCAGGATGACTACGGCAATGGTACACTCAAAAGATATCGGAAGGATTCGTTCTTCTGGTATCAGAATGTGATCCGTACCAACGGAGCAGAACTGTAACAGGTCATGAATATTCTGGGCCGTATCAAAAAAATCCCTGGCGGCTTGCTGATTGTTCCCATGTTGCTTGCCGCTGTCATCAACACAGTGTTTCCATCGTTTTTTCAGATCGGAGATCCGACGACAGCGCTATTCACATCGAAAGGTACCATGGTTCTGATTGGCATGATTTTGCTCGTGTCCGGTACACAGCTCAATCTATCACAGCTTCTGGTGACCTTGAAGAGAGCAGGAGTACTCTGTATTTCACGTATCCTCATCAGCTGCCTGTTTGGCTGGGCATTTGTACACTTTTTTGGCATTAGTGGGGTCGGGGGAGTTTCGGCGGTAGCTTTCATTGCCGTACTGACCAGTTGTAATCCGGGATTATATCTGGCCTTGATGAATACGTACGGAGATGATGTGGACCGTGCCGCGTTTGGCATTCTGAACCTGATTGCCGTGCCTGTTATTCCGGTCATGATATTGAATTCGGCAAGTGGCGTCGGTATCGATTACCTCAGTGTACTTGCTACGCTAGTGCCTTTCTTCATCGGCATACTGCTTGGCAATCTGGACAGCAATATACAGAAGATGTTCGCTCCGGGAACACTGATTCTACTGCCTTTCCTGGGTACAAGTTTTGGGTCCAATATTGATCTGCGTATCGCATTTCAGTCCAGTCTGTCCGGCTTGCTGGTCACGGTAATATTTTTGCTAATCTGCATGCTGCCGCTCATTGGAATCGATCGCACGATATTAAGGCGGCCCGGTTATGCAGCGGCTGCGACATGTTCGGTCGCTGGACTCTCCATGGTCGTACCTTCGATGGCCGCTGGGTTTAATCCGGCATATGCGCCCTATGTGGACACCGCCATCGCTCAGATTGCGTTTGCCGTGATCCTGACGTCGGTGACCGTGCCTTATATCGTGAAGCGTTTGGCTGGAACAACAGCGAGGGAAGCTACGACACAAGCAAATCATTAAAAAAACAGCACGTGTTCTGTCAGGTCATGACGGATCACGTGCTGTTTTGCTTTTGTACATCTATATTTTACAGACCAAGCAACTGTTTAACACTTTCAGCTACAGCTTTGCTGGATTGCGGATTCTGTCCTGTGACCACGCGGCCATCTGTTGTGACATAAGAGCTGAATGCAGCAGATTTATTGTATTGTGCAGCGCGTTCTCTCAAAGCATCTTCCAGCAGGAACGGAACATACTCGGTTTGTTGAGCCAATGCTTCTTCTTCATTCGTGAAGCCGGAAACCGTTTTGTCGTTGATCAAAAGCAGGCCGTTGGACAGTTTCACGTTCAGCAGGGCTGTAACCCCGTGGCATACGCCGGATACAACGCCACCTTTTTCATAGATTTCACGAGAAAGTTCTTGTAGTTCCGCATTGTCCGGGAAATCCCACATCGTACCGTGACCGCCTGTGAAGTAGATTGCATCGTATTCACTCGCGTTTACTTCGCCAGGTTTCAACGTGTTTTTTAATTGATTCATGAACGTTTCGTTCTCGAAATAGGCTTTGGTGCTCTCATCCAGTGAATCGCCGAGACTTTTCGGATCAAGAGGTACGTTGCCACCTTTAGGGCTAACCAGATCGATCTGAACATTATCATTATGTTCAAACTCTTCAATAAAGTGAGTTGCTTCGCTCAACCACAAGCCGGTTGGCTCGTCCTTCGTTGCGTATTTATCTACATTTGTTAGAACAACCAGTATCTTTTTCATATAAAAACCTCCCATAAAGTATAGTATCCATCTATAATAAATTTTACAAAATTATATTGTGTAAAATATACTATGTAATATAACATAACCAAATTCTAAAGTAAAATCACATACATAACGTCAATTTCAACATTGTATACCTAACTTTTTTACTCAAATTGTAAGCGGAAGTAGGCATGTATAAGGGATATCGAAATTAATTCAAATTTGAAATTAATTTGATTGAACAACTAGTTCTTTTGATTTAGAATGTCGGAAGATACCAACAAAAAACTGGTACATATTACATAGGGACTCGGAGGAACACAAATGAAACGTTCAGGTAAATTTTTCGCTTCAACAGCAGTTGCTGCTGTCGCTGCAGTCTCCATCGTCTCTTCAGCCTCAGCAAGCCCAATCTCCAACATCTCTGGCGTAACACCAATCAACATTAGCGGTATGGATATTGAAACGGCATTGATGATGGTGCAAAGCGAACGTACCAAATTATTGGATGCTCAACTGCAAACGCAAATTCAGGAGGTTCAGAACCGTAATCAACAGGTCGCGGAATTGAACTCTCAATTGCAGATCGCCCAGCAAAACGGGGATGAAGCAGCTATTCAAAAGCTGAAAGGCCAAATTGATGCTGCGAACAACTCCCAACAGATGGACATGCTTCGTCTACAGTCCATGTCCAACAAGCGCAATGAAGCATTTGATGTCATGACGAATTTCATCAAAAAAATGCAGGATTCAAGATCATCCATCATCGGTAACATGCGTTAAGAACGGATGATTAACTGCAACAATACAAAGAGAGCGAAGCCGGAATTGAAATTCCGATACTTCGCTCTTTTTTTTGTAATGCTTATTCATTTTATTTCTCTGTAATCCGGGTTTGGCCTGTACTGTAAATCTTCTGCCGAGTTACCCCGACCAGTCACGACGCCGAGTGAACAGATCCTTCAGCTCGTCCGTCGACAGTTCCGTTATCCAGTTCTCGGAGCTTGTGATGATGTTATCGCTGAGCTGCTGTTTACTCTCCAACATCTCGTCGATCCGCTCCTCCAATGTACCGAGAGAGATGAACTTATGCACCTGAACATCCTTGGTCTGACCCATCCGGTAAGCCCGGTCGGTGGCCTGATTCTCAACAGCCGGGTTCCACCAACGGTCAAAGTGGAAGACATGGTTGGCAGCGGTGAGATTCAACCCCACACCGCCTGCTTTGATAGACAGAATGAAGACGGACGGTTGTTTGTCTTCAGGTAACGTACGGGATTGGAATTCTTCAATCATGCGATCCCGGGCCGTTTTGGAAGTGCCCCCGTGCAGATACAGCACAGGTTCCTGCAACTCCTGACGCAGCACCTGTTGCAGCATCTGACCCATACCGATGTATTGGGTGAAAATCAGGCATCGTTCGCCCTCGTCCCGCAATTCACGAACAAGCTCCATCAGTCGTTCCAGCTTCGCGGAACGGCTGATCAGCATCGCCATATCCTGCGGGCTGTACACGTCATAAGAAGATGTTAATGTGCCGTCCTCTGGCAACTCCTCCGGCAAAGCTTCTTTTGTCAGCAACAGAGGGTGGTCACACAATTGTTTCAGCTGAGTTAGGGCTGACAGGATTGCACCTTTGCGTTTGATACCTTCCAGCTCTTTCATTTTGTCCATCAGGGCCTGCACGGACTGGTCATATAATGCACTTTGTTCGCCCGTAAGGTGAATGTAAGTTTTCATTTCGTTTTTGTCCGGCAGATCAAGCTGGATATTCGGATCTTTTTTCTTACGGCGCAGCATGAATGGTTTCACGAGCTGCTGAAGATCTTGCATCCGCTGCTCATCCTTATCTTTCTCGATGGCACTGATAAAGCGAGTCTGAAATGCCCGTGCACTGCCCAGATATCCTGGATTGGTAAAATCATAGATTGACCACAGCTCGGACAACCGATTCTCGATTGGTGTGCCCGTCATGGCAATGCGGTGTTTCGCCGGGAAACTTCGAACAGCAAGGGACTGTTTGGTCTGGGCATTCTTGATATTCTGCGCTTCATCAAGACAGATGCATGACCACGTATAAGTCTGCAACATCTCCTGATCGAGTGTAGCCGTAGCAAAGGACGTGATGATAATGTCCACTTGCTCTGTCTGCTCCCGGAATGCTTCCCCGCTTAATCGGCGTGCTCCATAATGCAGGCTGACATGAATGGAGGGCGCGAAGCGGCTAATCTCCTTTTGCCAGTTGCCCAATACGGAAGTTGGACAGATCAGAAGTGCCGGAGCCTGTCCCGGTTTACGTGGTTCATGTTCTTTGATGTGCAACAGATACGTAATGAACTGTATGGTTTTCCCGAGACCCATATCATCAGCAAGACAGGCTCCAAGCCCGAATCTGCGCAGGAAACCAAGCCATGCAAAACCTTCCTTCTGATACGATCGCAGCTCGGCATGGAGCCCTGAAGGGATGGGCAGGGAGGGCGCACCACCTTGCCCACCTCCCAGTTGTGCAATGACTCGGTTCAGGTGTTCGTTAAGCTCAACCTCCAGTCGAATGTTCTCATTAGCCTGCGGTTGCTCTTCCTCCTCGGCTTGTTGTCCTTCCTTCCATTTCTGGTTGCGATATTCCCGCTGTTCATTGTGCAGCAGATGCAGGTGCAGAATATCCTGGAATGAGAGTCCCTGTTCCCTATCTACACCGCCCATGGCCCGGCGTATCTGTTCGAGCAGGTCGGGGTCAAGAGGCACCCATTCTCCGCGGAAGCGAACCAATCGTTCATTACGGGCCACAAGGTCGGCGAATTCATCTTCGCTGAGATCCGTGTCACCAATTGCAATTCGCCAGTCAAAATGAATAATTGAGTCCAGTCCGAAGAACGATTGTCCCCGCTCACTGCCTTCCTCCGGCTTCACCTTTGCACGCAGTTTCGGTTTTTTCTTGCGGGCTGCTTCCCACCAACCCGGGAGCAGGACTTGCCAACCCGCTGCGAGCAACCTGCCGCTGTCCTGCGTCAGGAAATGCCAGGCTTCCTGATCTCCCAAAGGGTCGCTCAGCACATCACGTCTGCCGCTAATGGAGCTTCCAAGGCGCGGCAAATGTGCGCGAAGCTGATCCAGCCATCCGGCGGAGCGATCCAGAATGAATGGTGTCCATACCTCTGGCCATTCGCCTTCAAGTCTGCCGCGTGAATCCAGCATGACAGGCACCAAGATGGCGGCATCCAGCTTGTTCTGCAACACCAGTCGCAGCCGCCAAGATGGCTCATCCTCCTCGGGCTCCTGCAATTGCAGCATGGGTCTGAATGGAGCGGCATCCGCTTTCCAACCAATGGATACGAGCCAGGACTGAGCGTCCATCCCAGCTGTCTTGGGCAGAGTGCCGCGCTCGGGGAACAACTGCGGGAATTCACGCCGCAGATCGGTCGCAGCTTCCTCCGAACTATACCAGCGCTGGAATACGAAGGCGGAGTAGGCCGCCCCGAGCCCTTCCGCGTAGCTCTCGTCCGTCTGTTGAATCGCTTTGGTAAGCGATGCCCGCTCCTGCTTTTTCAAGCTGTCCGGGTCCCAGATCCACTGAAGTTGCCCTGCGCGGTAGGCCTCGAAGCTGGGTACGTATTTGCGTTTCTCGACAGATGCTGCGAATGCCGGAGCCAGTCGAATCAGATGTTCCGCTTGCTCATCCCACTTCCATTCAATATGAAGCAGCGTGTGCATCTCGGCAAAGAAGGGAATGACTTCTTCTGCAGGCAGAACAACCAGCTCAATCTCTTCGATCTGCCGAACTTCCAGTTCGGTGCCGTAGAAGGAAGGTGCATGCCAAGCGAACAATCGCTGCTTAAGCGACTGTCCTGAGACAAAGTGGTGTGTGTTGAGTGCTCCGTAAAACAAAGCATCGCCATATCCGGTTAAAGCGACGTGAACCTCAATCGTTTCAGTGTATGGATGAATTAAGCTCATGAGATCAGTTTACCTTTCCGAAGCTCTTCCTGCAGGGCGCGCAGCCGACTGTTACGAACGGCGAGTGTGGTGATGAATTGCTCCCAGTGCGCTTCTTGCTTCAACTTTTTATAGATTTTGGACAGGCGTTTCAGCAGCTTCACCGCGGCCTTGTATCCGTCCCTGTTCTTATGTCCGATATAACGCTCCACCGCCTGATGATAGAAGGGCAGCAGCAGTTCAGGTGCATCTTTTTCAATCGGTTGCAGCACCGCTACGCGGAATTCGAGAGGCTCTGTCCCCGTACTTAGTTGAAAATCAATCCACCTGCGCCATTGACTACGAGAATGCATGGCATCTTCATAGGCTGGACGGGAGTGGGGAAGCATGCTGACCAAAGTGTCCCACATTCGGTTCTCTGCATCGGGCAGATGTTGAATGGCCGTATCCCATAGATGCATGTAATCATTCAAAGGTGTGTTGCGCCGATTCGACAGAAGGGGGCCGAGTTGTACCAACCAATCCCCAAGCCTTTTCCATTCAGCCGAATCTGCGAGTACATGGAGAAAATGCAACAGATGTTCTGGCGGGAAGCCATAAGCTGAACCTCCATGGACGAGTCGTTGCCACGCCTCATCATCCTGCCTCAAATGGAAGTGCATCCAACTCTGTGCGAGCACCAAAGGTAGGGGCAGTGTTACGGCTCTGCTTGGTCTATCGTTACTACCTCCATTGCCTGGAGCACCACCACCCAAGACACTTTCACCTGATTGGGATGGTGCAGAAGCGGCAATTATACCGCGCTCTATATCATTTAATATGGCCTGTTCCGAGTTTAGCCTGTCCTGAGACCCTTGAAGCTCAGGCACGATCCAGTTCATCCACAGTTGTCGATAGATCGGAGTGAAGAACATCATGCTGGCTGTCTCAGGCATCATCTGTTTACGCAAATAAGCAGAGGTTTCGGTCAGCCTGTTCCAATGTTGTTCAAGCTGGTTTCCCTTTTGACCGGACAAGTCTAGCGGATGGTTAAAGATCCGTTCAATGTCTTTCAGAAGTGCATCCACCGCGAGCTGGGCAGGGTAGCTCAAGTACACGGGGGTATGCGTAATTGAGTTACGAGCCGGGGGCACGCAGAATCGCATGAGGTGCAGCTGCACATGCAGTTCAAAAAGTCGGTCCATCGCCGCGGTCAGCCTTGGCTTAATTGCATATAGCTCGTCCGTTGCTTCCTGCACGTAGGATGTACTTGCTGTGCCGGTACCCAGGCGTCTCAGACAAGAGTGGAATAGCTCATGCCATTCCGAGATTTCGAGTTCGGCAAGCTCTGTTGCGCGCTCCTTGATCTGGCTGTAGTGGTTGCCCGGAATATCCATATCCTGTTGTTCATCGGCATCCGCGTAGTTGGATCGTCCTGCGGACATGGCCCCGAGGGGTTTGGTCGTTTGTTTGAGCGCAGTGCTGGAGTGTGCGTTTACAATCGCATGTACAGGTCGCTCCAGTTGTTCGGCATAACTCATTAAGACAGCTGTCATATGTTTGCATACGGAACTCACCGGGCAGGTACAATGACTTGTAGACAGGGATTGCATGCTCAGGGTGACCTCATATTCTTCCGATCCTTGTACGACGGCCGAGATCCCTTGTTGTTCGGAATAGGCTAATGGTCCGACACGTTTCTGTTTATAATATTGGAATCCGCGCATGATCGTCAGGTTATTAAAATGCTCCGCAACCTGTCTGATCAACTGTTGCCACTGCGCATCATCCATCCTCATGTTATTCGGTATGTTCATCATTCCATCTCCTGGGGTAAACATAGGTTCAGTAATCACCATGTCTATGACGTGATGTTGTAAATTCGTTGTATCCATCATATCAGTTATGAGTCGATCCGTGCATGGGTTATAAGAATATGAAATTCTTTTTGGATCAACATGAATCAAGATGAATACGCCAGGCCTTGAACGAGTGGAATGCATGATCGCCCCATATTGTGTATGCTTATCGTATGTATTCCTTTCAGGAACGATACAGGGGTCATATTACAAACAACAGGAGAGAGCATATGAAAATACTCACGTTAAACACACACGCTTGGGCGGAAGAGGATCAACTGAACAAGATCAGTCAGCTGGCTGATTTTATTAATACACATCAATTTGATGTAATCTCCATGCAGGAGGTTAACCAGTCCATGCAGGAAGCTGCGCTTTCTGAAGAAGAACTGGGGACTTATGTTGCAACTGAATCCGATGCTGTGATTAAAAAGGACAACTATGCCCATGTCCTGCTTCAGCAGCTGACAGAGCAATATTACTGGACGTGGATTCCCGCGCATGTCGGGTTTCAGAAATACGATGAAGGACTGGCGATCCTTAGCCGAACGCCGATTACACAGGCTTTTGGAGAGTATGTGTCGCACATGCGGGATTATAACAATTACCGTACACGCAAGATTGTGGGAATTCAGACGGTCGTCCAAGGTGAAGCAACCTGGTTTGTGAACGGTCACTACAACTGGTGGGATGATGCGCAGGAACCGTTTAAGGGACAGTGGGAGTTGACGGAGAGCAAGCTTGCCCCCTACATGGATCAGCCGTTATATATAATGGGTGATTTCAACAATGTCGCGGAAGTGCGTGGAGAAGGCTATGATTATATGATGAGCAAAGGCTGGAATGACCTGTACACGACCGCATTGCAAAAGGATGAAGGAGCAACCGTGGTGAAGGCCATTGCCGGCTGGGCAGATAACAAACGCGATCTGCGGATCGACTATATTTTCTCCAATCGTCCCATTCAGGCCAAGTCTTCCAACGTAGTCCTGAACGGTACAAACGGGCCGGTTGTGTCCGACCATTTTGGTGTCGCTGTAGAGATCTAACAGCCATACGACTATAAATGGATATCCACTCAATTACGAAACAAAGCCTCCGCTGACTTCCTGTTAAGGAAGTGTAGCTGGAGGCTTTTCACATGCTATATCACGTTCTATGTACATTTCATCTCGTTCGTTCTTTCTGTTTAGGAAACAAACTGTTATTCGAGTGCCAGCATCTGATGTACGAACTTTTTCAGATTCGCACTTGTCTCGCTAAGTTGTTCGATACTTTCCATGAACTCACTGACGAGTTTGGCCTGATCGACTGTTGCGGTTGTAATTTGACCGATCTCCTGCTCCATATGTTTCATGGAATCCTGTACACTACCGAGGGATGTTTCGATATCTGCCGCTGCTTGTTTCGTATGATCGGACAGTTTGCGTACTTCACTGGCAACCACACCGAATCCGGCTCCCTGATCGCCCACACGGGCTGCTTCGATCATGGCGTTCAGTCCAAGCAGATTGGTTTGTTCCGATACTTCACGAATGACGTTTGTTACTTTAGACACACTGACAGAGTTCTCTGAAGCTTTTTTGGAGTTGCGCAGAATCTCTTCCGAGGTCGCAGAGAGTTCTTCCGAATGTGCCGCAATCTGCTGAATGCCGCCGACGAGTGCATGAATGGTTGTTTCATTTTCACGGATCAGCGTCTCCAGTGTCATGTGACTATCCAGTGCGTAGTTCACACCCAATATACCCACGACCTGATTATTCTCCTTAATGGGAATAAGGATGGCGTCGAAAGGTCTGCCTTGCAGATCACCAGGCATGCGTGCCACGGTACGCGTATCCTTGTTGGTGAGCATTTTGAAATCTTTGTAATCGTCATGCAGCTCATCTCCAACCTTCACGCCAATCTCCAGACTTTTTGCTTCGGAAAAATACAAAACTTTCTCATGATCATTAATGGATATGGATATGTCGTCACGGAACATTTGGCTAACAAAAGGCATAGCATTTACCAGAGATTCAAGAGTATTCAATGTTCATCTTTCCTTCCCGATACAAAAAGTGGAATTTTTAGCCTACTATCTATATCGGTAACGGTTTCTGTTTTTTTAAACAATGTTCAAATATATATTCAACGGGCGAGACCTAAAGAGGGACTGCGAGATTATTTGTAAGCGTAAACAAAAATCTGTAGCCACCATAGAACATGTCAGGTATACTGGGATTATTAATTGGCCTTTGAGTAAACCAGAGGATATTATCGTTCAGGGCAAGGGAGTTTCCTACGTAGGTTAAGCGCTATATCTCCAAGAGCTGTGACAGCGAATACGGGGCTTGTCTGCCCAAGCGAACGTTTTATTTCGGATAAGATTGTATTTCAACGTGAGAGGGATGTGTGTCATCGATGACGACCTATTTCAGTGAACCGCAGAGCATGTATTACCGATTTGGAGAGGATCAGAATCAGGTTCTGAAGGTGCTGGCCGAGAGGTATATTGGGGCCAATGCGCAGGCTGATTTTGTATATCGGGTATTCCAGAAGTCTGGTATTTTGCAAAATGAAAAAGGCCTTTATGATCTGAATTTAGGTAAACGCTTTCCTGATGCACCCAAAGACCATATGTCTTATGCAGCTGCGCTGGTCTGGGGGGATGAGGAACGGAATCTGGATGTGCTGGTTCGCTGTTATGGACCTGTTCGCTTCTATTTCAATGAGCAGTTGGTCTATCGCTCTACCGTAATGGATGAGATTAGTCCTGATGCAACGGTGAAACTCAGCATCGACATCAAGCCGGGTTGGAACACCATTTGGCTGGAAATGAAGAATACCCCTGCCGGATTTGGCTGCCAGTTTGGTTCTGATGAAGGTAAAGTTCGTATTCTGAACGTATTTGCACCGTTTCAGGAGAGACAGGGACAAGCGGGGTGGGTGTTCTCTCAACCGAACCCAATCGCGAGTAAGCAACCAGACCTGCTTGGAAAAGAAGCAGAATACAGTTTGAAGTGGCTGCCTGAGACAGGCTGGTCTGATGAAGATATTACCAAGTCAGCTCTTGATCGAATGTACGGGCATCTTCCTGGACGGCATGTGTATGCTTGGACTCATCTGAACAATACCGATCCAACCGGAGGAAAGGTTAAGTTGTCAGGTCAATCCTCCGGTTCTCTAAATATATGGATCAGCGGCAAGCCTGTGGCGCAAATAAAGGAGGCGGGCCCGTTCGAGGTCGATGTACCAGCCTCTTTTGGACGGAGTGACCTGCTTGTCCGAAGTGAATGCAACACTAAGGTGAGACCATGGCACTTTAATTTGAACGCAACCGTTTCGGGTAAGCCACTTCTACTTGAACTTCCTCAGCGTGTGCACGGTGCTTCCGGAGAGTCCTGGTTGTATGTCGGACCTTTTGATTCGGAGGTTGAACCGGACATGCAGGATCTTACCCGAACAGACCGAGTGTACCAAACAGGGCAAGAACAGACATATTGGCGCTTGGATCGACCGGATGCCTGGATTAGACCATATTATGAAAACGCTATGTTAAGCAACAAATGGACCGTGGGCAGTGTGACCAATTATGGTCGCTGGGATTATCCATTGGGTGTCACTGTATATGGTCTGTTACGGACGGGGCGTTATTTGCAGAGAACGGACATTACACGTTATGCGGCTGAGCATGTGCAAGCATGTACCCAAATGTATGAGTACTCATTATGGGATCGGCAGCAGTATGGTTTCCCGGCAGTCAACCAACAATTGGTCATGCTGAAAATGCTGGATAACTGCGGTTCTTTTGGCTCGGCCATGCTGGAAGCATATTCAGAGTGTCATGAACCAACGTTTCTTCCGATTGCTGAACGGATTGCAGATTTCATGCTTTCCCGCTTGGAACGGCAGGAGGATGGGGCATTTTATCGCACATGTGTAGGGGAGTATGCCGAGAATACCATGTGGGCAGATGATCTTTATATGAGCACGCCGTTTCTCGTTCGTTATGCACGGGTGACAGGCAACTCCGCCGCATTGGATGAAGCCGCCAGACAATTTTCACTGTATCGGAAGTATCTCTTCATGCCTGACTTCAAGATCATGTCTCATGTGTATGATTTCAAATACGGACAGGCAACGCAGATTCCGTGGGGAAGGGGGAATGGCTGGACACTGTTTTCCTTGACGGAAGTACTGGAAGCTTTACCGGTAGAGCATCCCGAGCGCCCGGCTCTAATTAATTTCTTCAACGAATTGTGTGAAGGATATGCGGCGCTTCAAGGGGAAAGTGGGTTGTGGCATCAGGTGTTGAACGAACCACAAACGTATGAAGAAGCCTCCTGCACGGCGATGTTTGCCTATGGTTTTGCGAGAGGTGTACGCTTTGGCTGGTTCAAAGACCCTGAAGTTTACGTCACGGCCGCCGAACGGGCCTGGAAGGGACTCATCTGCAAAGCCATTGATCGTCAAGGGAATGTCCATGGCGTGTGCAGTGGATCAAGATATGCGTTTACGGCAGAGTATTACGATCAGGACTTGCGTACCGTCACCAATGACAATCATGGTATAGGCATTATGATGCTGGCAGGAACCGAAGTGGCAAAAATGAAGAAACATCTGTCTGAGCATAGAGTGTCTTCACCTGCAGTCTCACATTCCTGACAGACCTGACAGACCATATCTATACGGAATACCTGATTTTTCATACCATCGTTCCTGTACAACAACTTATCTTCTGCTCCACGTAATACGGTTGTATACCCGTAATCATATCTGAGACGGGAACATCACCGCCGGGAATGGTATTCCCGGTGGTTTTTGATTCCTTCAACTCCTTACTTTTTTGACAGGAAAGCTTACTTTTGTTTATGTCATGTACAGCGACGGACCGATACAATATATTTTGTAAGCGATTCCATAGTAGTAAAAAGGGGAGGAAATTCATTTATGATGATCACGAAAAAGTGGGTAACCCTGTTCTGCCTGTCCCTGTTATTGTTCGCTACAGCCTGTTCAGGAGGTGCTGCCGATAAGCCAGCTTCTTCCGGTGAGACAAGTGAAAGTGAAGGAGACTCTTCAGGCAAGATTGAACTGCGCATGACCTGGTGGGGATCACAGACCAGACATGATCTGACGACCAAAGTCATCCAATTGTTCGAAGAGAAACATCCGGGGATCACCATTAAGCCTGAATATTCCGGTTGGGACGGTTACTTTGACAAGTTAACTACACAAGTGGCTGGTTCGAATGCACCGGATATCATCCAGATGGATTACGCATTTCTGACTGACTTTGCCCGGCGTGGCGCCTTGCTTGACCTGACTCCGTTTGCAGAGAGCAAAGAGCTGCGGACAGAGGACCACGATCAGAGCATGATTACAGCCGGTTCAATTGACGATAAATTATATGCGATTACCCTCGGAGTAAACGCACCTGGTGTCATTTATGATGCCACCGTATTTCAGGAATTAGGTATTGAAGAACCGCAAGAGAGCTGGACATGGGAGGATTTTGGGGATATTGCGACCAAGATTGCCACAGCAAAGGGTGAGGGATTCTATGGATCAGCAGACATCTCCGGTACAACGAACATGTTTGAAGTGTTTATCCGGCAATCCGGGAAAGGATTGTTCGAGGGTGGCACAATGACCGCTACCAGCGAGGAGCTTCAGCAGTGGTTCGATATGTGGGGTGCATTGCGCGAGAATGGTGGAGTGACCACAGCGGAAATAACGGCATCCACAACCAATGCGCTGGAGACACGCCCGATCTCACTGGGTACAGCTGCCATGGATTTTGCATGGTCCAATCAATTGCTGACATTCCAGCAGGTGAACAAAAACCAGGATCATAAGCTTGGGATACAAGTACTCCCGCATGGTGTTAACGAGCAGCAGATTGGCGAGTACCTGAAACCAGGTCAGTTCCTCTCCGGTTATGGCAAAACAAAACATCCGAAGGAAGTCGCCATGTTCATTGACTTCATGGTCAATGATCCAGAAGCAACCGCTATCCTTGGTTCTGAGCGTGGTGTGCCGGTTAACTCAAGCATTCGTGAGCAGATGCAGCCAACGCTGCCGGAAGCGGAGCAAGTCATTTTCCAATTTATCGACACCGTATCGAAGCATTCCAGTGAGATTGACCCACCATACCCGCAAGGATTTGCTGAAGTGGACACAAGTTTCAAGAGCGCAAGCGAGCAGATCGCCTTCGGACAAGGCGATACTCCTGATGTGATTGCCCAGTTTATTGAAGGAGCGAAGGCTACGCTTGGATCGAGTCAGTAAATCATTGAAACCGTTCCAGACTACTAATTCTGCGGGGAGGTTGCGAAGATGACGACATCACAGGTCAGTCAAGCCCGAATCGAAAGTGTAGCTAGCCGCCGGGTCAAACGGAGATATGCGCATAATGGAGCCGCGCTTCTGTTCCTCGCCCCATGGCTTGTCGGATTGTTATTTCTCACCTTGGGTCCAATGTTGGTATCGTTATATATCTCATTCACCGATTACAGTATCCTGGCCGCCCCTACCTGGGTCGGTCTGGATAACTACACCACGATGTTTACATCGGATAAACTGTTTACCCAGTCGCTCAAAGTCACTTTCACGTATGTCGCTGTATCGGTACCCGTCAAGTTGATCTTTGCGCTGCTGGTAGCCATGTTGCTCAATAAAGGAATTCGAGGGCTCGGTATTTACCGGACAGTGTATTACATCCCAACATTGCTTGGGGGTAGCGTGGCAATTGCGATGTTGTGGCGTAAGATGCTGGGTGGGGACGGGCTGCTCAATAGTGTGCTTGCCATGGTAGGTATTAAGGCACCGGATTGGGTTGCCAATCCGAAGTATGCCCTGTATTCCATCGTGCTGTTATCCGTATGGCAGTTTGGATCATCCATGATTATTTTCCTGGCAGGCTTGAAGCAGATTCCACCTGAATATGATGAAGCCTCAGCGGTTGATGGGGCAGGTCCGCTGCGGAGATTCTTCTATATAACGTTGCCGATTCTGTCACCCGTCATCTTTTTCAATCTCGTGATGCAGCTGATTACGTCCTTTCAATCATTCACACAGGCTTTTGTTATCAGTAATGGTAGCGGAGGACCGGTGAACTCAACCTTAATGTACTCTCTGTATCTATACAAAAAGGGATTCTCATTCTTTCAGATGGGCTATGCTTCCGCGATGGCTTGGGTGCTGGTCATCCTGATTGGCGTATTTACATTGCTCGTATTCCGCAGCAGCAAGCTGTGGGTGCACTATGAGGATGGTGGGAAATCATGATCGGACAACGGAACTCTACAGCATGGGTCGTCAGCAAACATGTATTGATTTCAGGTATCGCCTTTGTCATGCTCTATCCGATTCTCTGGATGCTGGGCAGCTCATTCAAACCGGGACATATGATCTTTACAGAGACCTGGTTTTGGCCACAGGAATGGAATTGGCAAAATTACATGAATGGCTGGTCGGGTATTCAGGGCAATCCGTTCTCCCGTTTCCTGACCAACTCTGTCATCCTATCGCTTGGAGCTGTGCTGGGTAATGTCATCTCCTGCTCCATGGCAGCGTATGCGTTCGCCCGATTGAATTTTCGTTTCAAAGCCATCTGCTTCGGCCTGATGCTTATGACGATCATGCTGCCACATCATGTGACGCTGATCCCGCAGTATATCCTCTTCAACCACCTGGAGTGGGTGAATACGTATCTGCCGCTTGTGGTGCCCAAATGGCTCGCGACCGATGCCTTCTTCATTTTCCTCATGGTACAGTTCTTCCGGGGATTGCCCAAAGAGCTGGATGAGGCGGCAACTATTGATGGATGCGGTCCTGTGAAAATATACACTAAAATCATTATTCCACTGGCTTTCCCAGCACTGGTTACCACGATGATCTTTACGTTCTTGTGGACATGGGACGACTTCTTCAGTCAGTTGATCTACTTGAGTGACGTGAGCAAATACACGGTACCGCTGGGTCTGCGTCTGTTCCTTGATTCCAGTTCTCAATCCGATTGGGGTCCGATGTTTGCCATGTCGGTGTTGTCGTTGGTGCCATGTTTCATTGTATTTATCGTGTGTCAAAAGTACTTCGTGGAAGGAATCGCGACCTCCGGGCTCAAAGGGTAATTCCAAGACGAAACGAGTTGATTTTTCCATGGGGAAAGGAAGATGGTCTTCATTCATTAATCAAAAGCTGCAACAAAGCAAGCTCTCCACATTGATGGTGACTTGCTTTATTGCGTTTAACCTGTTACTCGTCTCGGTTGTCGTCTGGCTGGCATATCAGTCTTTCTCCGCGGTCACTTTTGCCGAAATTAGCAAGGCACGTCTGGCTCTTCTGAACGAAAGCACACGTCGGGGATTTGATTTCATCACAGGGGTAACCGGAACTGCCTACGGTTTGGCAAGCAATCGGGAACTGTCCACTCTGCTCGAAACGGCCGATATGGGCAGGCTTGCACAGATTCACCAACGGAGAGAGGTCTCTCGAATCCTGGATCATACCATGGTTGTGAGTGACGGCATTACTTCCATTGAACTGTATACGGATGTCTTTAATGAAGTGACAGTGACTATGGCTGATCGCATATTCCCGGTGGACACCATCGCACACGAATCTTGGTTTGCAACGCTGGAAAAGGCTGATGCGGCTTGGGTTCCCCTGCGTGAGAACGAATCGGGCCAATCCCTGGTTGGATACGCCCAACGAATTTTTGATAGTCGAGGCGGAACGGTTGCCTATGTACTTATTCGACTGAGCAGATCGGACATCGTACGCAGGTTTGCTGATGTGCCCATGGTGCTTGATGGAAAAGTGCTGTTGGTAGATACGGCTGGTAATGTCGTTATGGAGATGGGGAAAGCTGATCCAGCAGGGGAGAATGTACAATCCGGTCATGCTGAAGGTGATGAATTGGACGAACAGGAACGATCGAATAGAAGTAATGAAGTGAGTACAGCTCCAGAAACGGATGATTCCGTAAACGCATCTTCTTCTATTATAGATAGTGCATGGATTCAGGAACATGTGCAGCCTGGCGCAGACGGATATGAAGTCGTTTCCGGCCAATCCGGAGGTGCCCAATTGGTGCTCTACTCCAGACCAGCCATGCTTCAGTGGCGCCTCGTACAGACTATTCCGGTGTACACACTGCTATCTCCGGTCAGACAGGCGGGCTGGCAGATTCTCGGCATCGCCATACTGGGACTGTTATGTTCCGCTGTGCTTGCGTACCTGTTTGTAAGGCAGATCATCCGTCCTCTGCGACAGTTGATCAAGCGAATGAGGCAACTGGAGAAAGGGGACTTCGATACCCGGGTGCAACTTTCGTTCACAGAGGAATATGCCCACTTGGCTTATGGCTTTAATCACATGGCTTCACAGCTCACAACGCTGATGGAACAGGTAAAGGAGGAGAGCCAGGCCAAGCGTGAAGCCCAGACGGGCTTGCTTGAGGCCCAGATCAAACCCCATTTTCTCTACAACACTCTCGATATGATCCACTGGCGCGCACTCGATTACGAAGCCAAGGATATCAGCCGCATGATTGTACAACTCAGTAAGCTGTTACGGATTGGACTGAGTGGAGGTAGGTTGTTTATTCGGGTTCGAGATGAGTTAGAACATGCCCGTTGTTACGTTAACATACAGTCAGAGCGGCTGCCGTTCTCCATTCATTATCAGGAGATGATCGATCCACGTATTCGCGGTTGTTACATTCCGAAGATCATTTTGCAGCCCTTTATCGAAAATGCTGTTATGCACGGGCACCCTGAAGAGGGTACACTTCGAATTCAGGTCCATATGAACGAAGAGATTGGTCCGCATGAGGATATCGTTATTCGTATCACGGATAATGGGCGGGGGTTGCCGGAGGGGTGGACACTCGAAGAGACGTATGGTATCGGCGTACGGAATGTACATCAGCGCATTCAGCTATATTGTGGGAAGAGGTATGGCGTTCAACTCAGCAATAGAGAGTCAGGTGGCGTGGAAGTGACCATTACGCTGCCGCGTATTGAGACCGACGAGCAATTAAATCTATGGTTGGACGGTGAAAAATGATGAAGACCATTATGTTTGTTGATGACGATCCTCATATTGTAAAGGCACTAACAGATCATATCGATTGGCCCTCTCTGGGCCTCAGCATTGCAGGCACTGCTTCCAATGGCTTGGATGCGCTGGACCTGTTTCACCGCATGCATCCAGATGTCGTTATGACTGACGTCTATCTACCCGGGATGACCGGGCTTGAGATCACACAGACGTTGCGACGTGATCATCCCCACCTGCCGATCATCATTCTTAGCGGATATGACGAATTCGAGAACGCCCGGGCAGCCATGCGCTGGGGGGTGAATCACTTTTTGCTGAAGCCGGCAGAGGTTGAGGAGATTGAGTCTGTGCTGCGGGAGGTGCTACTGGAACAAGATGTGCGAGAGCGGCATGAGCGGCTGGAGCGGACGTACAAGCAGGAGGTTGGACGGGTACTTCCGTATTTGCGCAAACAATTTCTTCACGAGCTGTTGACTACGCGATATCGGGCAGACGAACTGCCTAAAGAACGCATGGACTATATAGGCATTCATATGTCCTCACAGACACGCGCCATTAGTCTGCAACTGAATCGCCCCGTATTTCTGACACGGATGAAAGAACGGGATTGGCAGCTTCTCCGCTATGGGGCGGCCGATATTATTCAGGAGACGGTGAAAGAGCAAACAGCGCGCATGAATGGTCAGGTAGAGATTGTTGATTATTCGGATCAGGTATTTGTGTTGCTTCTATTAGGAGATATGGATGATCTGGAGGAATGCCTGCCACTCGTAGAGCGGATGATTGATCAGATCTTTACGTATCTGAAGATTGAAGTAAGTGCTGGAATCGGGAGATCCAAGAGTCACCCATGTGAGGTGATAGATTCGTATCTTGAGAGCAGGGAAGCGCTGGAAACAGCAGAGTTTCAAGGTGGGAGTCGTATCTACCACTATGAAGCATTAAAGGATACAGAGCCAAGCGTGACGGATTATTCCTTATTGCTTCGTCAATGGAATGAGGCTTGGGCGGATATACGGCCTGATCAGGCGGAAGAGGTATGGCAACATATTTGCCTTTTGCTGAAAGAGGGGAACTGTGTTGGAATACAAGATGTACAGGTTGTGGCCGTCAGTCTGTTTGACACGTTGATTCATAGTTGGAACCGACTTCATCCCATGTTAACGCCGCCGCTGGCGATGAGTGATTTTTTGCGTGAAATTCAGTCGAAATATGCTTTGCATGATCTGGTAAGCTGGATGGATCGTATTATCTGCGATTGGCTGGAACAGATACGCAAAGAGATGGGCGAGAAGAAAAGCAATAAACTGATCGAGCAGGTGAAACAGTATGTGGAGCTGCATTACGCCGATGAGATTAGTTTTGAAGCAATAGCCAAGGGATTATTCGTACATCCCAAGTATCTGAGTCAGCTGTTCAAAAGGGTGACCGGTGAGAATTTCGTGAGTTATTTGAACGGTTACCGAATTCAGAAAGCGTTGGAATTGTTGCAGTCGGGACATTACATGGTATATGAAGTGAGTGAGATGACGGGGTTCCGTAATGCGACATATTTCAGCCAGGTGTTCAAAATGCTTACGGGCAAGAGTCCTTCTGAGGTGGGATAGAGCGATTCAGGTGAAGTGTTTTAAATAAAGCGGCAGAGGCGGAATGGTTCTTATGATTATCGAACAGCAGGAATATCACATTAGAGGCTTATCTTACTCAATAAGATCGGCAGAGGAAAAAGATGCTGTGGCCTTGTCTTCACTTCGTGTTCAATTGGACGGGGAAACCGAGAATATGGATCGTGAAGAGGGCGAGGCGTATATCGACGCAGCCGGGTTTAGACAGATTATCCTTGTGGACACCGAGAAGTTGCGGCATCTGTTCCTTGTTGCTGTAGTAGCTGGCGAGATTGTGGGGTATTCCCGATGCGAAGGCAGAGAGTTGAAGCGCTTTTGCCATAAGGTTGAGTTCGGCGTGTGTGTAGCCAGAGAGTTCTGGGGGCATGGGATTGGCAAGAACTTGTTAGCGCGGTCAATAGAATGGGCAGATCAGACTGGTATAGAGAAGATGACGTTGAACGTACTGGCATCCAATGAAAAAGCAATCGAGTTATACCAAAAGAGTGGCTTCGAGATCGAAGGTATCCTGAAAAAGGATCGGCGATATGCAGACGGACAGTATCATGACACGATAGTCATGGGGAGGTTCATAGACGGATAGTAAAAAAATGAAGAACACAGTCTTATCATGCTTAAAGTTCTCTGTAGTTTGATTATTAGATTCGGTAAATACATCATAGATAGCAATGTTTATTGAATAGAGGTATTGTGTTTCATATCTTATAGAACGAATGTAGGGATGCTGATGAAGTCTGTTCATAACCTGTATTGAAACAGATTAGACCGGTAAGTGTATATAGGATATAGTAAGATTGTCATTGAAAAAAGAGATTTTGAAGAGATTGAATCAAATATATAATTACTTTTTTAATGGTATATTTTACAAGTAGTAATTGTATTGTGTATATGGTATATTCTATTTCCGGCCAAAAAAACACGGAAAACAAAGTGTTGCAAGCAAAGAAAATGAGCTTCGAAAGAAACTTGAAAAAAGAGCTTGCTAAGTTGGTTCGGACGTGTTATGATATAAAAGTTGCTGAAGAGAACAACATTCGGTAACAAAACAAGTTTGATCTTTGAAAACTGAACAACGAGTGAGTAAACATTCTGCTTGCAGAATGAAC
>NZ_JBQCJX010000007.1:0-175219 GCF_051967555.1 Paenibacillus sp. SAF-068 | reverse complement strand
GACCGTTAAGCCCTCTAGCGCCGATGGTACTTGGACCGCAGGGTCCTGGGAGAGTAGGACGCCGCCAAGCAATCGAAGGACACACTTGATCATATCGAGTGTGTCTTTTTTATTTGTGTTTTGATCGTTCAACTATAATACTTGTGTGAGTTATAAATAGCCTTTTTCTTTTTTTGTATAATTGAGTATGGATTGTTAATTATTTGATTAATAATACCGATATAAGCTAAAGGGAGTTATTATCTACCTAAACATAATAACAAGGAGACTGAGGAATGAGAAAGTTAGTGATATATTGCTTCACATTCGTGCTAGTAATTACTATGCTTGGTTTACCTGCTGTACAAGAGAAGGCTGAAGCGGCAACAGCCATACCAATTTTAGTAAATGGTGAAAAGGTAAAATTTGAGGTTGACCCTATACAAACGGCGGGTACAACGTTAGTGCAGTTTACTCCGATTTTTCAAAAGCTAGATTTGCTTTATCAGTGGAATAATGCTACTAAGACCGTCACAGCAATGAAAGAAGGCTTAACAATTGAGCTTACCTTAGGGAAAAACCAAGCGATTGTCAATGGCAGTTTGATTACCTTGCAGGTTGCGCCACGACTTGTGAAAGGGAAAATGTTCGTGCCGTTGCGTCTAGTAAGTGAAGCGACTGGTGCAAATATTACTATCAAAAAGAATACAATATACATAGCAACATCCAATTCTAATACTACACCCGATCAAAATTTAGAAACAAAAACACCTTCTAAAAATACTAGCTCTGCTAGGAAAGCAACTGCGGATGCTATTTTAAATGATTTAGCTAAAAATAAGAGTCAACTAATTTATGATGGAATTGTATATGAGAATGAATACCTCGTGGAGATTTCATATGATAATAGTCTGGAGATCACGATGCTGTATGATATTGAAACTATCGATCATATTTATGATGCAGAATTTAAAGATCAACAAGCTTCGATCTATATGACGGTACCTATTTCGGATTATTTGCATGAGAAGTATGAGTTTACCAATATTCATATTCACCAGGCTTTTAGAGGCGTTTATGATAGCGATCCTTCAGGTGATGGGAATGATAATTTGCACCAACCTAGTTATGTGAAATACTTAAATGGAAAGTATGTTGTAACTGCTGTCGTGGCCTCAAGTTTGTTCGAATATACAACCAATAAAGTAACCTTAATATTTGATACCTTTAGTGGTTATCCGTCAACCATTGCTGTAATTACTATCCCATAAAAAGGTGGGAAATTTCTCGGTAATGAGAGTAATTGTATACTAGGCTAGCCTTTTACAAAGAAACAAAAAATCCTTACTTTTTTAGTAAGGATTTTCTGTTTCTAATGAAATAAAAGAAATGATTTAATTTAGGCATTCTTCACCTCATCATAATCATAATAAATATTTTTAAAATTAGTACGAAGTACTAAGACTTAGTGCTATAATAGTAAAAAACCAAATGAGGTGAATGCCGATATGAATCATCAATCAAAGGCAACTATCACGGCAATGGGGACATATGTACCGGATCGAATATTAACGAATGCTGATCTGGAGAAATTAGTCGAGACAAGTGACGAATGGATTGTGCAACGTACAGGCATGAGAGAACGGCGAATTGCAGCTGAAGATCAATTTGTATCTGACCTGGCTACGAAGGCTGTAGAAGATATGATACGTCGTTATAAAGTAAGTGTAGAAGATGTGGATATGATTCTTGTGGCTACCAGCACACCTGAATATGCTTTCCCAAGTACCGCATCCAGAGTACAGGCTAATCTTAAGATCCGACACACAGGTGTACTTGATCTAAATGCGGCATGCGCTGGTTTCTCCTACGGGCTGCAGCTTGCTGACAGCCTGGTGACCAGCGGAATGTACCGAAAAGTACTGGTTATCGGAGCAGAGACATTATCCAAAATTACGGATTACACAGACCGCACGACTTGTATCCTGTTTGGGGACGGAGCTGGAGCCTTCTTGGTGGAGAGATCTGCGCATGATGAAGGTGGCTTTATGGCAGCCATATCCGGTACGCATGGAGAAGGCGGTATCCATCTTTATAAGAGTGGTCTGTCTTCAGAGATGGATGGAGTGCCTTTACAGGGCCAAGGTTGTTTGGTCCAGAATGGACGAGAGGTTTATAAGTGGGCTGTACGGACAATCCCAGAGCAATTGGATAAGCTTATCATACAAGCCGGGTTAAGACCTGAACAGATTGACTGGTTTGTCCCGCATAGTGCCAACATGAGAATGATTGAGGCTGTTTGCGAACGGGGTCCGGTTCCTTTGGAACGTACTTTAACGAGTGTCGAGTATCGCGGGAATACATCTGCTGCTTCCATTCCGCTTGCTTTACAGCTTGCAGTGGATGAGGGGAAATTGAAAGAAGGACAGACTGTAGCTCTCTTTGGTTTTGGTGGTGGTCTGACTTACGCTGGTCTGGTGCTGAAATGGGGCGTACCGGACAAAGTTCAGTAATGGATAACATACGAGTGTATGCAACACAAAAATAATAAAGAAAATTAAAGAGACCACCCGGACTCCATGCAGTCATGAAGAGGGTGGTCTCTTTAGTGAGTTAACTCGTTTAAATAAAATGATATGAATGCATTTGTTTTTTTGTGTTAACGGGAAAGCTTAATTCCATAATTATTTTACGGCGTAAGCTTAGGCGCCTGACGGTGGTGAGTTCCTTGCTCGTAGCTGTATGCCAGCTTGATCAAAGTTCCTTCATCAAAAGCACGACCCAGGAACTCCATACCTACAGGCAGACCATCGGTTGTGAAACCGGCAGGTACCGTAATCGCCGGGAAGCCGGAGAATGGACTCAGACGATTGTTACCACCGGAGTTTTGTCCTTCGCCAATAACACCAGCGGTTTGTGTGGACGTAGGATAGATGATGGCATCCAGATTATTGTCTGCCATTACTTTCAGCAAGGATTCACGTGTAACTTGGGTACGTTTCAGTACGATGTCCTTATATTCGGTAGTCTCCAGGGTTTGGCGTGCATCCCGAGTCTTCATGGATTGTTCTTGGGACTTATCAAACTCTCCGGAAGCGATGATCTCCGACAGACTGTGATATGGAGCATCTGCACCCAATGATTCCAGATAGTCATTCAACTGGAACTTGAATTCATATCCGCTGAGGCTTGGGTATTTGTTGATCTCGGCCAAGTTCGGGATAGGAATTGGAACTGCGGTAGCGCCAAGTGACTTCAATTCTTCCACAGCTGTGTTGATTACGTCAGCAACGGCTTTTTCTTCAGCTTTGGTACTTGGGATGAGTTCTGTGGCCACACCGATGCGTGCACCTTTCAGTCCATTTACATCCAAGAAATCAGTGTAGCTGGAAGGAATTTTTCCAACCGCGTAAGCTGTAGCGACATCCTTTTTGTCATAGCCGGCTGTTGCATCCAGCATAATTGCGGCATCACTTACGGTACGTGCCATAGGTCCGCCAACATCCTGTGTCAAAGCCAATGGGATAATGCCTTCTCGGCTGGACAGTCCGATCGTTGGACGGATACCTACGAGGCTGTTGAAGCTGGAAGGGATTCGGATTGAACCACCGGTGTCCGTTCCCATGCCGGCTGCGGCAAAGTTAGATGCAATTGCAGCGCCTGTTCCGCCGCTTGAGCCACCTGGATAGTGGTCCAGTGCGTATGGATTCAATGTTTGTCCACCCAATGAGCTGGATGTCGTGATGCCAAATGCGAATTCATGCAGGTTTGTTTTGCCCAAAATAATGGCACCAGCTGCTTTAAGTTTCTTCACTTGTTCAGCATCGTGAGCAGGGACGGAATCTTTCAGACAGATACAGCCTGCGGTTGTAGGCATGTCATTGGTATCAAAGTTATCTTTGACCAGAATTGGAACGCCATGCAGAGGCCCGCGAGCACCTTGAGCTGCACGTTCTTCATCCAATTGCTCCGCAATTTGGAGCGCATCCGGGTTCAGGGTTAATATGGCGTTGATGCTTACACCTTGATCATCGTATTTCTCAATGCGGTCCAGATATTTCTGAACCAGCTCTTTTGATGTCAGTTTTCCTTGCGTCATTGCGGCCTGGAGATCCATGATGGTTGCTTCCTCCAGCACAAACGGTTTTATGTAGTTATAAATGCGGTCTTTCAGTATGGAGAGATCATTCTCGGTAAGAACAGCTTTTGGAAGGAAGAGGGAGTCCGTATAACCCTTCATTAGTCCTGCGGTATTCAATGCACCAACAGCACCTGCGAAAGTGGCTTCATCCGGGACATCCTTGAATGATTCGGTAGTCGAATCCAGCTTGAGCCATTGTTGCAAGGCGACCGCAGCATCTTTACGTTGTACGGTTGTGCCGGAGAGCTTGTCCATGGTAAAAGGAACACCTGCAAGTGTAGCCGCTTCTTCCATGGCCTGAACAAATGCTGCCGGAGTAGCAGGCGCTTTTCCTTTGGATACAGCTGCTACGGTTGTTTTACTCGCAGGTGTTGCCGTTGCGGCTGATGCCGAAGGCACCGTTCCTCCCCATGTTGTGGCAACAACAGCTCCTGCCAGTAACAAAGCCGCACTTTTCTTTAATACAGATCCATGATAAGTCATGCATCCACGCTCCCTTCCGTTTCTCATTGATGTGTGTTAGCAGTGATTCTGTTTCTATGCTTTTGACACATTGTATAGTTATGTGAGGTAATCTAACAAGGTTTATATTTATCCAAAAAAACGTATACATCAATGCTGTACAGTATTAATGCTTATTCATGCTTCTGATTTCGTTAGCTCAGGAAATCTACCAAATACCCAAATGTTAATAAATCTAACATGTACTCGGCATGTTGATTCAACATGATGTTACAGGATGCGTGCAGACTAGGAAGCAGATATGGCAGAACATACCCTTCGTGTGAAATGATATAATGAAAAGATAGGAATTAAAGAGACATAACGATCTACCAGAGAGGAAGAGATATGAAGTGAAGACATTGGTACTCGCAGAAAAACCATCTGTGGCACGTGAGATCGCCAGAGTTATGGGGGCGCGTGATAAACATAAAAGTTATATGGAAGGCCCGAAATATATCGTGACCTGGGCGCTTGGACATCTGGTTGGATTAGCTGAACCGGAGGATTACGACAAGAAGTATGCCACATGGAATCTGGAGGACCTGCCCATTCTGCCAGAGCGTACGAAACTGAAGGTACTTAAAGAGACCAACCATCAATATAAAGCCGTGCAGCAGTTGATGAAACGTCAGGATGTGGGTGAGCTGGTCATTGCGACAGATGCGGCCCGTGAGGGAGAATTGCTGGCTCGTTGGATCTTGCAGATGGCGGGTTGGAAAAAATCGTTTAAACGCCTGTGGATTTCATCCCAGACAGATAAGGCGATCAAAGACGGATTTGCTTCACTGAAGCCAGGCAGCCAGTTCGACCGTCTCTATGAATCTGCACGTTGCCGGGCAGAGGCCGATTGGATGATTGGACTGAACGTGACACGTGCGTTAACCGTTCGTTTCAATGCGCAGTTGTCTGCTGGACGTGTGCAAACCCCGACATTAGGCATGATTATGGACAGGGAAAATGAAATTAATGGTTTCCGCTCACAGGAGTACGAGACGTTAACGGCAGATTTGGGCGGATTTCAGGCAGTGTGGCGGGCAGCTGGTGGAGATTCACGAATTTTTGACCCTAAAGAAATGCAAGAGTTGAAGAAACGGGTGGACGGGCGCAAGGGCACGATTGCCCAGGTGAAGAAAAGCGAGAAAGTAGAGCCACATCCGCTGGCATATGACCTGACGGAACTGCAACGGGATGCCAACCGGAAATATGGTTTCTCTGCAAAGCAAACATCGAATGTCCTGCAACGTCTATATGAACAGCACAAACTCGTGACGTACCCACGTACGGATAGCCGGTACCTGACCTCCGATATGACAGCTACCTTGAAAGAACGTCTGGACAGTGTAGCCATTGGACCTTACGCGTCTTTGGCACGTCCTTTGCTGCGCAAAAATCTGAATATCACCAAACGTATTGTGGATGACAGCAAAGTGACCGATCACCATGCCATTATCCCCACGGAGCAAACAGTGCTTCTCAATCAATTGAACCCGGAGGAACGCAAATTGTACGATCTGATCGTACGTCGTTTTATCAGCCTGTTCTATCCGTCAGCGAAGTACGATTCGGTTGCGATCACGGTTCAGGTGGGGGGCGATTCCTTCCATGTCAAAGGTACAACGGTGAAAGAAAGTGGATGGCGTGAAGTATACGGCGGTGATTACAGCGATGATGACGATGACCATGCTGACGATGCAGCAGACCACGAGCGTGCGCTTTTGCCAGATGTGCAGCAAGGACAGTCCGTGACGGTTCAGCGTTGCCATATTAAAAGTGGACGGACGATGCCGCCCAAACGGTATACCGAAGCCGCTTTGCTTTCCCAGATGGAAAAGCATGGACTCGGGACTCCGGCTACACGAGCGGATATTATTGAGAAGCTGGTCAGTTCCGATACAATAGATCGTCAGGGCAACAGCATGCATCCAACCGGCAAAGGCAAACAGTTAATAGAACTGGCTGCCCCACAGCTGCGTACACCGGATCTGACTGCTCGTTGGGAGGCGGAACTGGAAAGGATAGCCCGTGGACAAGGGAAACCGGGACCTTTCCTGGATGGTATTCGTTCAATGGCGAAAGAGCTGGTGTCTACGGTAAAAGGCAGCAAAGCAGAGTACAAGCCACATAATGTGTCGAATAGCCATTGTCCGGACTGTAACGCACGGCTGCTGGAGAAGAAGGGCAAACGCGGCAAGTTTCTTGTGTGTCCTACGGAGGACTGTGGGTATCGCCGTTCAGCAGAAAAAAGGTTATCCAACCGTCGTTGTGCCCAGTGTCACAAAAAGATGGAAATCAAAGAGGGCAAAGCGGGACTATACGTGCAATGTCTGCCATGTGGTATTACAGAAACATTGGATAAGGACAAACAGCATCTGAACAAGCGCGATCAGCAAAAGCTCGTGAAACAGTATGCAAAGCAGGAGTCCATTGGGTCTAACCTTGGAGATCTGCTGAAGGCGGCTATGGAGAAAAAGGGAGAGTAGGGCAAGCTCTGAGTTAGGGCAGATCGCATCCATCATGTAACACTAGTTGCGAATAACCGGCGCTATGGAAAGTGATTGCTGCGTGTGTACCTAATCAACCATGTGATGGGGTATAAGATCCTCTGTTTTCAGGCAACGTAAGCCAAGGAGGTGATACCCATATGCCGCACAACAAACCCGAAAAGATCCATAACCAACAGAACAAAGATAGCATTAGGGAAGAAAACATCGCTGTTCGTCCAGCCAAAGCAGCCAAAAGAGTACCGAGTCTGAACGGTATTCCCAAGCAGGAGTCCTAAAATTATCTAAACTGTCGATCTAATGCGTGCCTCCCGAAATTCTGCGGTTCCCTACCGGTGCGTTGAACATGTCTCTGATGAGGATTATAATGGAGACAGGGAGATGTCCCGGGACAGGGGGATCGCTAGAATTATATGCAAACCGGACTTATATTGTGGTTTTTATTTATTAATGTAGTTGGTTATCTGGTGATGTCGGATGATAAGAGGCGTGCACAGCAGCGTCGTGACCGTACACCTGAACGGACGTTATTCTTGCTTGCATTTATTGGCGGTGCTTTGGGAGTCTGGATCGCGATGTATCGGAAGAGGCATAAGACCAAACATCTCAGCTTCACCATTGGCATTCCGTTGTTGTTGTTCTTGAATGCAGTAATCTATGGTTACTTTATTCAATGAATTCATGGAACACACATGCGTAACCATTCCTTCTGTGTTTTTAATTGTAGGATTGGAGATATCGAACTGGACTTACGTTGAAGTGAAGGTGTATCGTTAATTTGTCTGATATGTAAATTCATTCGTATAAATGGTTCATAGTGACTCCGGGACGTTTAAGGAGTTATATGGTTCTGTTAGTTTATTGGATGTCAGACCGAAGCTTGCTTCGCGTGCTCTACATATAAAGGAAGGGACGGGATTCACATGTTATTTTCCAAAATATTAGTGGCTTATGATGGTTCCAAAGCTTCAAATAAAGCGCTTGATCGTGCAATTGAGCTAGCCAAAGTGTCCCCGAATGCAGTATTGGACGTCATTCATGCTTTTGATTTCCCGCGTGTATTCATCGGTGAGGGGCTGGCTCCACTGCCACCTTCCCTTAATAATGATTACTACAATCTGGCGGTGCAGACAACAGATGAAGCGAAAGAGAGAATCCAGGCTGCGGGTGTAACTGCCAATGTGGATCTGATTCAAGGAGCGGCTGCGGAAGTGTTGCTTGATTTCGCCAAAGAAAATGATTCGGATATCATTATTATTGGTAGCCGTGGACTTGGCGGAATTCGTGAATTTGTCCTGGGAAGTGTCAGTCACAATGTGGTGCAACATGCTCAGGTTCCGGTACTGATCGTAAAATAATGGATGAAGTATGCACGCACTGAAAAAGCAGGGAGCCGGTTGTCTTCGAGAGATTGAAGAGGAGCCGGCTTTCTTTTATGGGATGAAATGGATGGCTAACCGAATTCAATGAAGCAATTCCCGAACATTATATTTGTCAATATGTTAAATGTTCGTCTTTAAGTTGACATTAGCTGTAGGGGATTGTTAGAATGTTAGATGTGTCGATCAGGTAAGAATAAGGTCGAGTAGGAACGAAATGTGTAATAATAGATTGCGAAAATGAACGAAGATAGTTTGATAGATATTTGCTCGTATAACGCCGGGAATAGGGCCCGGAAGTATCTACCCGGGAACCGTAAATTTCCGGACTACGAGGAGATACGGCTGAGAGTCGCATGCAATCAGATGCGGACAGCAAGCCCCCTTTTGGCATGCCCAAATGAGGGATACGTATTTCTTGGAGTCCGGTGTCCGAAGAAAATGTGATGTTTTCGCGGGTAGCGGATTTTTTCATTTCACACGTAATAAGAGTTCCTTCATATCAGATGTAATCAAAAAAGCTCAGACGGGAGTTGGATGTATTCATGTCACTGCAAGTCGCTGTAATTATGGGCAGCAAGTCAGATTGGGAAACGATGAAGCATGCATGCGAGGTTCTGGATGAACTGGAGATTGGGTATGAGAAAAAGGTGGTCTCAGCCCATCGTACACCGGATTTGATGTTCGAATACGCAGAGCAAGCAATCGATCGAGGATTCAAGGTAATCATTGCAGGCGCAGGCGGGGCAGCACATCTGCCCGGGATGGTTGCTTCCAAAACGATGCTTCCGGTCATTGGCGTTCCCGTTCAATCCAAAGCATTGAACGGTCTCGATTCCTTGTTGTCCATTGTTCAGATGCCCGGTGGTATTCCCGTCGCAACTGTAGCGATTGGCAAGGCAGGGGCAACCAATGCAGGATTGCTGGCAGCTCAGATGATCGGTGCATTTGACCCGGATGTCCAACGTCGCTCTGAAGCTCGAAGAGAGCGCATCAAACAGGAAGTACTCGAAAGCAGTGAAGAGCTATGAGTAGAGCCGCGAACCAATCCGGCATAGCAGGAGAATTACAGAAAGTTCTGCTCCCCGGGAAAACAACCATCGGCATTCTTGGAGGTGGACAGCTCGGACGGATGATGACGCTCGCAGGAACGGCAATGGGATACCGATTCGTTACTCTTGATCCGGCTTCGGATGCCCCTTGTGGTCAAGTGGCTCGGCAGATTGAAGCGGGATATGACGACGCCAAAGCTGCGCTTGAACTGGCTCGGCAATGCGATGTCATTACGTATGAATTCGAAAATGTGGATGCAGAAGTCGCTGGCCTGCTGGAGCGGGAGTCCTACGTTCCGCAAGGAAGTGCGTTATTGTACACCACACAACACCGGTTGCGAGAAAAGCGTGCGATTGAAGCTGCTGGAGTAAGAGTGGCGCCTTATCGGGAAATCACGAGTGCGGATACGATGCTCGCTGCTGTAAGCGAACTTGGCGTGCCATCTGTACTGAAGACGGTGACTGGAGGTTACGATGGCAAAGGCCAACGTGTAATTCGGGAAGCGAGTGAGGCTGTTGCCGCATACGAAGAACTTGCAGCTACAGGTGCGGAACTGGTGCTGGAACAATTCATCAAGTTTGAATGCGAGATTTCGGTCGTTGTAGCGCGTAGTACAAATGGGGAGATCAAAACGTTCCCGCCAGCGGAGAACATTCATGTAAATAACATTTTGCATGCTTCCATTGTACCGGCTAGAGTTGCCGCAGATATCCAGATTGAAGCTCAAAAGCTGGCAGCCGCGGTGGCAGAATCAATGAAGGCTGTTGGGCTGCTGGCTGTGGAACTGTTTGTAGCGTCGGATGGAAGACTGTACGTCAACGAACTGGCACCAAGACCACATAATTCCGGTCACTATACGATGGAAGCTTGTGCGACTTCTCAGTTCGAACAACATATCCGTGCCATCTGCGGATTACCACTCGGTGACACTTCGTTATTGAGTCCGGTTGTTATGGTCAATGTGCTTGGAGAACATCTGGAAGGCATTATCGCAAGAACAGGGCAACCTGATGCGGAAGCGATAGAACTCGGTGTGATTCCCAAGCTTCACATATATGGTAAAACCGAAGCAAAAACAGGACGGAAGATGGGGCATGTGAATCTGCTCTGTCAGGATGTTGAAGAAGGATTGCAATGGATTGAACAAACTAACCTCTGGAGGAATACAAATTCATGATTGAACGTTATAGCAGACCCGAAATGAGAGCCATCTGGACCGAAGAGAACAAATTCCAATCGTGGCTGGAAGTTGAAATTTGTGCATGTGAGGCGTGGGCCGAACTGGGTGTAATCCCTAAGGAAGAAGCAGCATTGCTTCGTCAGAATGCATCTTTTGACATCGACCGCATTTATGAGATTGAAAAGGAAACACGTCATGACGTTATCGCATTTACACGTACGGTATCTGAAAGTCTGGGTGCAGAACGTAAATGGGTGCATTACGGACTGACTTCCACAGATGTCGTGGATACGGCTCTGGGTTATGTACTGCGTCAAGCGAATGAGATTCTGGAAAAGGATATCGTGAATTTCATTGAAATTCTTCGTGAAAAAGCACTGACCTATCAGCACACACCAATGATGGGACGTACGCACGGGGTACATGCAGAGCCAACAACATTTGGACTGAAAATGGCGTTGTGGCATGAAGAGATGAAACGGAATCTGGAGCGTTTCCGTCATGCAGCAGACAATGTACAATACGGCAAAATCTCAGGTGCAGTAGGAACATACGCGAACATCGATCCGTTTGTCGAAGAGTTTGTCTGCGAGAAGCTGGGCACAAAGCCAGCGCCGATCTCGACTCAAACATTGCAACGTGACCGTCACGCAGAATATATGGCTACACTGGCGTTGATCGCAACGTCCCTGGACAAGTTCGCTACAGAGGTACGCGCACTGCAGAAGAGTGAATTCCGTGAAGTGGAAGAAGCTTTTGCCAAAGGTCAAAAAGGATCTTCCGCGATGCCGCACAAACGTAACCCGATTGGTAGTGAAAACATCTCCGGCCTGTCTCGCGTCATTCGCGGACATATGGTATCGGCATATGAGAACGTAACGCTCTGGCATGAACGCGACATCTCGCACTCTTCCGTAGAACGTATCATTCTGCCCGATGCAACGATGCTGCTGAACTACATGCTGAACCGTTTTGGTAACATCGTGAAGAACCTGACCGTATTCCCTGAAAACATGAAACGCAACATGGAGCGTACCTACGGGGTACCGTTCTCCGGTCGCATCATGACGAAGCTGATCGACAAAGGCTTCAGCCGCGAGCAAGCGTACGATACCGTTCAACCACGTGCGATGCAAGCATGGGAAGAACAACGTCAGTTCCAGGATATCGTGAAATCCACCCCGGAAATCACGGAAGTACTGAACGAAGAAGAAATCGCAGATGCGTTCAACCCGTCATGGCACCTGAAGCACGTAGACACCATCTTCAAAAAACTCGGCTTGAACGACTAATATATAACTCCCATAAGGCTACAGCTCAGAATGATGGAATAGCAGGGAACGAAGAGGACAGAAATAAGCTGAAGAAGTGAAGCGTTCGCCTTTATCCCCGGACTTTCACTTTGAAAAAGTGGAATCAAAAAATCTGGGGATAACAGCGATCGGAAGATTGTTCTGTCTTCGGAGTGGAGTCCACACCATCAGGATTCTGATCTTAGCCTTACATCTCCACGAAAGAAGGTGAACCCATGGCACTGTCCACTGCGGCAGATCTCGTTAAAGCACCTCTGTTATATAAAGGAAAAGTACGTGAATTGTACGATCTGGGTGAACATTTTCTGATCGTGGTTACCGACCGAATCTCGGCATTTGATTACGTGCTGGACCCGGCGGTTCCCGAGAAAGGAAACGTATTGAATAAACTCAGCAGTTTCTGGTTTGAACTGACAGGTAACATGATGGAGAATCACGTCGTTCATACCGATGTGAATCAACTGGGTGATCTCATCACAGACCCAGAATTGCTCAAAGACCGCATCATGGTAACCCGCAAAGCCGAACGCATTGATATTGAGTGTGTCGTGCGTGGATACATCACTGGTGGTGGATGGAGACAATATGAGACAAGCGGTGAAGTGAATGGCATTAAACTGCCTGAAGGACTGCGCAAGAACGCCAAGCTCGAGGTTCCCATTTTCACACCGGCAGCCAAAAATGATGTAGGGCATGACGAGGACATTTCGATGGATCGCATGAAAGAACTCGTGGGAGACGGACTTGCAATGGAGCTTCAGGAAAAAAGCTTGCGCCTGTACGAATTCGCGCGTGATTATTGTGATCAGCGTGGCATCATTCTGGCAGACTGCAAATTCGAGTTCGGCATCGTGGATGGCAAGGTCATCCTGATTGACGAAATCTTCACCCCTGATGCTTCACGCTTCTGGGCCAAAGAGAATTATGAACTCGACATCGAGATCGACAGCATGGATAAAGAACCAGTGCGCACCTATCTCGCTGGAACGGATTGGGACAAGAACAGCAAACCGGATCCACTCCCGCAAGCCGTAGTTGAAGCAACAACCGCCAGATACGTCGATATTTATAACCGTTTAACGGCACAATAAATTAAATTGTTTTCACGTAAATGGTCAGTCTCGACCATTACACACCGTGCAACGTAAAGGTTTAGGCCTTTAAAAAACACCGCATGGACTAGCGGAGGGGCGGAATTGTTCTTAAAGGAGCGAAGCGTTCGCCTTTGTCCCCGGGTTTTGACCGCAGAGCGGGCTAAAACAATCCAAAAAACCTGGGGACAACCAGCGACCGGAAAGAACAATCCGCCCCGGAGCAATCACTAGACCATTACACACCGTGCAACGTAAAAGGTTTAAGCCTTTAAAAAACGTCGCATGGACTAGCGGAGGGGCGGAATTGTTCTTAAAGGAGCGATAGCGTTCGCCTTTGTCCCCGGGTTTTGACCGCACAGCGGGCCAAAACAGTCCAAAAAACCTGGGGACAACCAGCGACCGGAAAGAACAATCCGCCCCGGAGCAAGCTCCAAAAGACACTTTTTTTAACAGCATAAAGCATTTATCCCGTTCATTACTGAGGAGGAACATAAGGATCATGATTAAAGCAACCGTATATGTCACTATTAAGCAAAGCGTACTCGACCCGCAAGGCGTAGCCGTTCAAGGAGCCCTGCATTCGATGGGATTTAATGAAGTTGAAAGTGTACGGATTGGTAAAGTCATGGAACTGAACTTGGATACGACAGATCGTGCGGAAGCGGAGAAACGATTGAAAGTGATGTGTGAGAAGCTGCTCGCGAACACCGTTGTTGAAGATTACCGCTACGAATTGGAGGGTTAATCTCATGAAATTTGCAGTTCTTGTGTTCCCTGGCTCCAACTGCGACATCGACTGTTACAAGGCAGTGGAAGACGCGATTGGACAAGAGGTTGATTATGTATGGCACACGGCTACAGATCTATCGGCTTATGATTGTATTCTGGTTCCGGGTGGTTTCTCTTACGGAGACTATCTGCGCTGTGGAGCGATTTCCCGCTTTGCACCGGTAATGAACGAGGTAGCGAAAGCTGCTGAACAAGGTAAATATATTTTGGGCATTTGCAACGGATTCCAGATCCTGACGGAAGCGGGATTGCTTCCAGGTGCCTTGATCCGTAACACATCCCTGAAATTCCGTTGTCACGATACGGTCTTGAAAGTAGCGAATGCTGATACTCCATTTACACGTGATTATGCGCCGGGCGAAGAGATTATCATCCCGATTGCTCACGGTGAAGGCAACTATTATTGCGACGAGGAGACGCTCGCCAGTTTGCAAGCGAACAACCAGATCGTATTTACGTATGGCACGAACCCGAACGGTTCCCTGGGTGATATCGCGGGAGTCTGCAACGAGGGCGGAAACGTGGTCGGTATGATGCCGCATCCAGAGCGTGCAGTAGACTCACTGCTAGGTTCGGAAGACGGCAAACGTATGTTTACATCTATTTTGAAAGCATGGAGGGATCGGCATGACGCAGCAGCTATCCGCTAAGGAACCTACAGCAGAACAGGTCGCAGAACATAAACTTTACGCACAGATGGGCGTGTCTGACAGCGAGTATGAGCTGATCTGTGAGTTCATGGGCCGCAAGCCAAATTACACGGAAATCGGTGTATTCAGCGTAATGTGGTCTGAGCACTGCGCATACAAAAACTCCAAACCGCTCTTGCGTCGTTTCCCGACAAGTGGCCCTCGTGTCCTGATGGGACCTGGTGAAGGTGCCGGAATCGTGGATATCGGTGACAACCAGGCCGTTGTTTTCAAAATTGAAAGCCATAACCACCCTTCCGCGGTAGAACCTTATCAAGGCGCGGCAACAGGTGTGGGCGGCATTATCCGTGATATTTTCTCCATGGGTGCCAGACCTGTAGCATTGCTGAACTCCCTGCGTTTCGGCAAGTTGGAGAGCGATCGCGTTAAATATTTGTTCGAGCATGTCGTAGCCGGTATTGCGGGATATGGTAACTGTATCGGTATTCCTACGGTTGCGGGTGAAGTCATGTTTGACGAGAGCTACGAAGGTAACCCACTGGTTAATGCCATGTGTGTGGGTCTGATTGATCATGACAAGATTCAGCGCGGTGTAGCCAAAGGTGTAGGTAACCCGGTGTATTACGTTGGGCCACCAACAGGTCGTGACGGTATCCACGGTGCAACGTTTGCATCCGTTGAGCTGACAGAAGAATCCGAGTCCCAGCGTACAGCCGTTCAGGTTGGTGATCCGTTCATGGAGAAACTGGTCATGGAATCCTGTCTGGAATTGATCGACACGGGCATCGTGCTGGGTATTCAGGATATGGGTGCTGCGGGCTTAACATGTTCGAGTGCGGAGATGGCAAGTAAAGCAGGCAATGGTCTGGAATTGTATCTGGATCAGGTACCGCAACGTGAAGAAGGCATGACACCTTACGAGATGATGCTGTCCGAATCTCAGGAGCGTATGTTGTTCGTCGTTGAGCCGAAGGATGAGGCGCAGGCGATGGAAATCTTTGAACGTTGGGGCGTAATCTGTGCCAAAGTCGGTAAAGTTACGGATGATGGTCGTTTGAAATTGATCCATCACGGCGAAGTGGTTGGCGATATGCCAGTTACGGCACTGGTTGACGAGTGTCCGGTGTATGACAAACCTTCTTCTGTACCTGCTTACTATGAAGCCAGTGCTTCCATCGACACGCTCCGTTATGACGAAGTGTCGGATCTCGGTGGAGCGCTGAAACAAGTGCTCGCTTCGCCAACGGTGGCAAGCAAGAAGTGGGTCTATGATCAATACGACTACATGGTGCGTACAAGCACTGCCGTTCGTCCGGGTTCGGATGCAGCCGTAGTTACGATTCGTGGAACACGCAAAGGTCTCGCGATGACTACCGACTGTAATGGACGTTATGTATACCTTGACCCTGAAGTTGGTGGAAGAATTGCGGTTAGTGAAGCTGCGCGTAACATTGTATGTTCTGGTGCAGAGCCACTGGCAATTACGGACAACCTCAACTTCGGTAACCCGGAGAAGCCGGATATTTTCTGGCAAATGGAGAAAGCGGTAGACGGTATGGCAGAAGCTTGCCGTGTACTGGATACGCCGGTCATCGGTGGTAACGTAAGTCTGTACAACGAAAACGCCAAAGGCTCCATCTATCCAACGCCAGTTGTCGGTATGGTAGGTCTCGTTCATGATACGGATCATATCACGACACAAGCATTCAAATCCGAAGGTGATGTGATCATCCTCCTCGGTGAAACCAAAGCTGAACTCGGCGGCAGCGAGTTGCAATACGCGGTTCATGGTCAGACTGAAGGTCGCCCGCCAGAACTGAATTTGCAAACGGAAAAAGCGTTGCTCAGCACGGTGCTGGAAGCAATCCAATCCGGTCTCGTTCGCTCTGCACATGATTTGTCTGAAGGCGGCTTGGCTGTAGCACTCGCGGAATCTTGTATCAGTGGTAATGTAGGCGCACAGGTGAATGTGGAGACTGCACTGCGTGCAGATCACGCCCTGTTCAGTGAGAGCCAGTCCCGTATCTTGTTGTCGGCTACGCCAGAGCAAGCGGGTAAACTTGAAGCATTTGTACGTGAGCGTGGTGTGCCTGTAGCTGTAATTGGCCGTGTAGAAGGAAGTAACCTGACGATTGAATTGAACGGAACATCAGCCGTGAGCGAACCTGTAGGAGGTTTGGCTCAGGTCTGGGAGGATGCGATTCCATGTCTCATGAACTGACGACAGGACCGTTGTGGACAGGCGATTATTATAATGAAGGGTCCGGCAAGGAAGGACTCGACAAATTGAAGGAAGAATGCGGCGTGTTCGGGGTGTTTAGACACCCTGACGCCGCTTCGCTCTCCTATTATGGACTGCATGCGCTGCAACATCGGGGCGAAGAAAGTGCAGGCATGTGTGTGAGTGATGGCAGCCAGTTTAACTATCATCGCGGCATGGGTCTGGTGAAGGAAGTTTTCACCAAAGACCTGATGCAGACTTTAACCGGGGACATTTCCATTGGACATGTCCGGTATTCCACAAGTGGTGACAGTAAACTGACGAACGCACAGCCATTGGTGTTTAAATACCGTGATGGCGATCTGGCGGTAGCGACCAACGGAAACATTGTGAATGCACCAACGATCCGGCGTGAGCTGGAGCAGAGCGGTTCCATTTTCCAAACAACAAGTGATACCGAGGTTATTGCGCATCTGATTGCACGTTCCTCCAAAGGGCTTGTGGAAGCAGCCAAAGAGGCGTTCCAGCGCATTGTCGGCGGGTATGCGTTCCTGATCATGACCAACGACAAGCTTCTCGTGGCTTCCGATCCGCACGGACTTCGTCCGCTGACGATGGGTAAGCTGGGAGATGCGTATCTGTTTGCATCCGAGACATGTGCGTTGGAAACGATCGGCGCAGAATTAATTCGTGACATTGAACCTGGTGAACTGCTTGTGCTGGATGCCGATGGTCTGCATGAAGATCGCTTCGATCATCACAAACACCGCAAGGCTTTATGTGCGATGGAATATATATATTTTGCTCGTCCAGATAGTGATATGAATGGTGCGAATCAGCATGCTGCCCGTAAACGGATGGGAAGCCGGATGGCGATTGAGTCGTTTGTGGATGCGGACTTGGTTACGGGGGTACCAGATTCCAGTATCTCAGCGGCCATTGGTTATGCGGAGCAAACGGGTATTCCGTATGAGATGGGTATGATCAAGAACAAATATACTGGACGTACGTTTATCCAGCCAAGTCAGGAATTGCGTGAGCAGGGCGTGAAGATGAAGCTGAGCGCCGTGCGACGCGTTGTGGAAGGCAAACGAGTTGTCATGATTGACGACTCCATTGTACGGGGAACCACTTCCCGGCGGATCGTGAACATGCTGCGTGATGCAGGAGCAACGGAAGTTCATGTGCGCATTACATCACCACCTTTCAAAAACCCGTGTTTCTATGGCATCGATACGCCTGATAGCCGCGAATTGATTGCCTCACAGCTGTCAGTGGAAGAGATCTGCCGTGAAATTAATGCGGATTCCCTGTCATTCCTCAGTCCGGATGGACTGATCGCATCCATTCAGGGAGATAATCAGAATGATCCAAAAGGCGGGCTTTGCCTCGCATGTTTTGATAATGATTACCCAACCCGCCTCGACTTTGGTGGCGAAGAAAAATTCGGTTGCAGCTGTTAATCCATGCGGATGAGAAAGAGCTATAACGAAGGCGATGTATTTTTGATTCCGATGAAGGATGGCCGATTTGCAATATGTCAGGTGGTATGCGCACTTAAAGACCGTTTCAAAAAGGCATTTTCGTTCGGCGTGATGAGCATTCAGCGTGACGAAACCGAAAGGTTGGAAGATGGCGATTTTCTCTTCTATTCCTTTGGGAACCGGAGAAGCAACGTCATATTTACTTCTCCGGCCAATATCCGAAACGGAATGTGGAAGATCGTGGGAAACATCCCTTTGACTCCCGAAAAGGAAGAACTGAGAGTGTTTCAGTGTGCAGGGCATTTATACTGCGGCGATGAGTACATTCGTAACCTCCAGATTGAGGAATATAGCCAGTATAATACGCTAGGCGCAGCCGGGTATGAATTGGTGCAGATTCATCTGTTAGAGATGGAGCAAGGATAGATGGGTTGGACGAGACATTAACACGATAAAAACTTGAGATAATGGCAATTGGAAGGTTGTTTTGTTATCGAAGTATAGTAAGAGTTAATAATTCAGTTCAATTTTTATAAGATACGAAGGGTGTGAGGGTTGTGTCTGAAGCATATAAAAAGGCCGGCGTCGATATCGCGGCAGGTAATGAAGCGGTTGAACGGATGAAAAAACACGTGAAGCGTACCTTCCGTCCGGAAGTGATGACAGATCTGGGTGGATTCGGTGCCCTGTTCGGTTTGAACAAAGATAAATACGATGAGCCAGTGCTTGTATCGGGTACGGATGGCGTAGGCACCAAGCTGAAAATTGCATTTGCGATGGATCGTCATGACACGATCGGAATCGACGCGGTGGCCATGTGTGTGAACGACATTGTGGTACAGGGTGCAGAACCACTCTTCTTCCTTGACTATCTGGCTTGTGACAAAGTTATCCCCGAGAAGATCGAAGCTATTGTTGCGGGTATCGCTGAAGGCTGTCATCAATCGGGTTGTGCGCTGATCGGTGGCGAGACGGCAGAAATGCCAGGCATGTATAGTGAAGGTGAATACGATATTGCCGGATTCACGGTAGGCATCGTGGACAAAGCGAAGATCATCAACGGTACAACCATCGCTCCTGGCGACACAGTGATTGGACTGGCTTCCAGCGGTGTGCACAGTAACGGATTTTCGCTGGTGCGCAGACTTTTGTTGGAAGATGCGGGACTTGATCTGCATGATGAAGTCGCGGAACTGGGTGGTAAGCTGGGTGATTCCCTGCTGGAGCCGACGAAGATCTATGTTAAACCCCTGTTGTCCCTGCTGGAAAAGGTAAAAGTAAAAGGTATGGCTCACATTACAGGTGGCGGCTTCATCGAGAATATTCCACGTATGTTGCCGAGCAACGTCAATGTGGATATTGACTATGGCTCTTGGCCGATCCTGCCGATCTTCAACCTGTTGCAGGACAAGGGATCTGTCTCGAACCGTGACATGTTCACCACATTTAACATGGGTGTTGGGCTTGTACTGGTTGTTAATGAAGCAGATGCAACCGAAGCTCTGCAACAACTGAAAGCATCTGGTGAAGAAGCGTACATCATTGGACGTGTTACTGAAGGAGACGCGCGAGTAACCTTCACGGGAGCGGATGTTTAATGGTGAACTACCGCATAGCTGTATTTGCCTCTGGTGAAGGGACTAACTTTCAGTCATTGGTCGATGCAGTACGGAACGGTGGGCTGGATGCATCCGTAGATCTGCTCGTGTGTGATAAACCGTCTGCTCGTGTTGTGCAGCGGGCACAGGACGCAGGCGTGGATTGTCATCTGTTTACTCCGAAAAATTATGCTTCTCGTGAGGCCTATGAGGCTGAAATCGTGGAAGTGCTTGAATCCAAAAAAATCGACTTGGTCGTTCTTGCGGGATATATGAGATTGCTGACTTCTGTTGTTGTGGATCGTTACGCAGGGCGCTTGATTAACATTCACCCGTCCTTGCTACCGGCATTTGCAGGTAAAGATGCGATTGGACAGGCACTGGAGTATGGTGTGAAAATAACGGGCGTAACCGTGCATTTTGTGGACGGAGGCATGGATACTGGACCGATTATTGCTCAGCATCCGGTTCCCATTTTGCCAGAGGATACGCCTGAGTCAATCAGCCGTTCCATCCATGCAGCCGAACAGCAGCTATATCCTGAGGTTGTTTCCTGGTTCGCTCAAGGTCTGGTTCATTTAGATGGACGTCATGTCACTGTTAACAAACCGGTTTGATATAAGTTGAAATTTTTTTACACATTAACGGAGAGGACAGAAAAAACCTGAAAAAGCGAAGCGTTCGCCTTTATCACCGGATTTTCCCTTTAAGAAAAGGGAATCAAAAAATCTGGGGATAACAGCGATTGGAAGGTTGTTCTGTCATCGGAGTGTCCGTGTAAACATCTTAGTTCCACTTATATAACAGAAGTCGAATATTGGTACGCATTTTGTGATATTTCTCGGGAAATAAATCGGCTGTGTTTCGTCAGGAAACGCGAAGCCATGGGACATTAAAGGAGGAGCATATTGTGAGTATCAAAAGAGCGCTGGTCAGCGTATGGGATAAAACAGGCATCGTGGACTTTTGCCGCGAGCTGTCGCAAATGGGTGTGGAGATTATTTCGACAGGAGGTACAAGCAGCCTGTTGTCGAAGGAAGGCGTACCTGTCATTGGAATTTCGGATGTGACCGGGTTCCCGGAGATCATGGACGGACGTGTTAAAACATTGCATCCGGCAGTTCATGGTGGGTTGCTGGCTGTTCGTGACAGCGAAGAGCATAAACGCCAGATGGAAGAGAACGGATTGGATTATATTGACCTCGTTGTCGTAAACCTCTACCCCTTCCAAGATACGATCGCCAAACCGGATGTGACGTATGAAGACGCGATCGAGAACATCGATATTGGTGGACCAACGATGCTTCGTTCTGCTGCCAAAAACCATGCTTTTGTTAGTGTCGTTGTGGACACAGCAGATTATGGCCAGGTGCTTGAAGAAGTTCGCAGCAATGGCGATACCACCCTCGAAACACGCAAACGGCTTGCGGCAAAAGTGTTCCGCCATACAGCGGCTTACGATGCAGTTATTTCTGACTATCTCTCCAACCTGAACGGTGATCCACTGCCAGAACGTCTGACGGTTACTTACGAAAAACTCCAGGATTTGCGTTATGGCGAAAATCCACATCAGCAGGCGGCATTCTACCGCAAACCGCTGGCGGCTCAAGATACGTTGACAACAGCCGAGCAATTGCATGGCAAGGAGTTGTCTTACAATAACATCAACGATGCGAACGCAGCATTGCAGATTGTCAAAGAATTTGAAGAACCGGCGGTTGTTGCGGTTAAACATATGAACCCATGCGGTGTGGGCATTGGCGCAAGTATCTATGAAGCATACAGCAAGGCATATGCTGCAGATCCGACGTCGATCTTTGGTGGCATTGTGGCAGCGAACCGCATTATCGACAGCGATACAGCAAGCAAATTAAGCGAGATTTTCCTGGAAATTGTACTTGCTCCTGACTTTACGCAAGAAGCACTCGATATCCTGACGAAGAAGAAAAACATTCGTTTGCTCAAAACGGGTGAACTGAACGCTGCTCGTAAACGGGAGAGCCAATTCGTGGTAACGTCCATCGACGGTGGTATGATCGTGCAGCAGTCCGATGTACATTCCATCGAAGCGAGCGAGCTTAACGTGGTGACGGATCGTGCACCATCGGAAGAAGAACTGAAACAGCTGTTGTTCGGCTGGAAAGTAGTCAAACACGTGAAATCCAACGCGATTGTACTGGCTTCGAATGACATGACAGTAGGTGTGGGCGCTGGACAAATGAATCGTGTGGGTGCAGCCAAAATTGCGATTGAGCAAGCTGGCGAGCAAGCAAAAGGCGCTATTCTGGCATCCGATGCGTTCTTCCCAATGGGTGATACGCTGGAACTGGCAGCTAAAGCCGGAATTACAGCAGTAATTCAACCTGGTGGTTCAATCAAAGATGAAGAGTCCATCAAAGTAGCCAATGAATACGGGATTGCCATGGTCTTCACAGGCGTTCGTCACTTCAAACACTAGAGTGTAAAAGGTTCAAATAAGGGGTGTCGCCAGTCATACTTATGACCTAGGGTACACCCCCTATTTTTTAGGTTTATCATCTCAAAATAATGTAATAAATCCAGTTATGCACGGAGGGGGAGCAGAGCGAATGGATATTCTGGTAGTAGGCGGCGGTGGCCGGGAGCATGCAATCATCTGGGCACTGGCGAAGAGTCCGAAGGTAGGCAAGATTCATTGTGCACCGGGAAATGCAGGCATTGCGCAGCTCGCTGAGTGTCATGCCATTGCGGTGAATGAATTCGATAAACTAACGGCTCTTGCTGTAGAGCTTAAAGCGGGATTAGTGGTTATCGGTCCGGATGATCCGCTGGCGGATGGAATCGTGGATGCATTTGACTCCACTGGTATTCCGGTATTCGGACCTCGTCGCAATGCAGCAGAGATCGAGGGAAGTAAAACATTCATGAAGGATCTGCTTTATAAATACAATATTCCAACGGCAGCCTATGAGAAATTCGATAACTATGAACAGGCTCAAGCATACCTGAATGAACAAGCCATTCCGGTTGTCATCAAGGCAGATGGACTGGCAGCGGGTAAAGGTGTGACGGTAGCTTATTCGCGTGCTGAGGCTGATCAGGCACTTCGCAGCATCATGGTGGATAAAGTGTTTGGTGAAGCGGGAGCCAAAGTCATCATCGAGGAATTCCTTGCAGGGCAGGAAATGTCCATTCTGGCTTTTGTGGATGGAGAGACAGTTCGTCCGATGGCCGCAGCACAGGATCACAAACCTGTATTCGACAATGATCAGGGGCCAAACACAGGCGGTATGGGTACATACTCACCATTGCCTCATATTCCTGCATCCATTATTGAAGAAGCCGTGGAGACGATTATCAAACCAACAGCTAAAGCAATGGTATCCGAGGGCCGTCCATTCCAGGGTGTATTGTTTGCCGGACTGATGATCTCGCCCGATGGCAAACCCAAAACAATTGAGTTCAACGCACGATTCGGTGATCCAGAGACGCAGGTAGTATTGCCACGTCTGAAGAGCGACTTGTTCGATATCTTCTGGGCCACTGTTCATGGCAAGCTGGCAGACATTGAGATTGAATGGAGCGATGAAGCGGCTGTATGTGTGGTGCTTGCTTCCGGAGGTTATCCGGGTCCTTATGCCAAAGGTGTAGTCATTGAAGGACTGGATCAGGTGAATGATGCCGTGGTATTCCACGCAGGTACAGCGCGTAATGAAGCGGGAGACTGGGTCACCAACGGTGGACGGATCCTGGGTGTAGTTGGCCTTGGGGCTGACATTGCTGAAGCTAGAAACAAAGCCTATGCACAGGCAGAGCATATTCAATTTAATGGCAAACATCAGCGGACGGATATTGCTGCTAAAGCACTCGTATAGATTGACATAAGAGCCCGTAAAGATGTGTACCGAAAGGTATTTGCATCCTGCGGGCTCTTTGCTGCGTATATAGATGTATCTGTGCAAATGGCCGAACTAGTCCATACGGGAAAAGACTTAGAGAAGATACGAAACGACATTAAATCAGATGAATCAAGCATGTTTAATGCCCTGAAGTACAGGGTAGTATTTTTATAAATTGGACTATACTAAATATGTGAACAATATCACATTATGAAGTAATATCAATCATATTATCTAAAGTACCGTAACATACATAGAGACTAATTTGTGAACATTATACTGTAAGCTTGTGCCAAACCATAACGTGCAACTGGATGGTTGAGTGGAAAACATGGTATACTTTTCGGAAACAGGAATGAGTACGAGGGGAGGTGGATATCTATTGGGTAGGCGATATTGTAAATTGTCCAAATGGCGAATCTAGGTGGAGTTGAGCGAGGAACAATTGACAGCATGAGGGGTAACCCGATTTGAATGAAGAAGTTTCTGCAAGTCATTGACTTCATCTTGAATTCCTGTTTTGTAATTTTACAAGGTCAAACGTAAGACTTATACAAAAATTATCATTAAAATCGATTTTATATAAGGCAGACGTCGTGTTGAAAGACTAACAGCGGATGAATGGTTAACACCGTTAACGGCTCACGCTGTAACTATCTCTGGAGGTGAATCCCTGAGAATCGGGGAAATCATTGGACATAATTACCATATTGAATATCGCTTTACTTATTATCTTGATTGCATTGACTGCATTTTTCGTAGCATCGGAGTTCGCTGTAGTCAAAATTCGTACATCAAGAGTGGATCAACTGGTCGCTGAAGGCAATAAAAAGGCAGTACTCGCCAAAAAAGTTGTCTCGGACCTGGATTATTATCTGTCAGCCTGTCAGCTCGGTATTACGGTCACTGCTCTGGGACTGGGAGCACTCGGAAAACCGACGGTTGAGAGATTGTTATACCCGGTATTCAATTATTTAGATGTGCCTGCTTCAATCTCATCCATTGCTTCATATGCAATTGCCTTTATCCTTGTCACGTTCTTGCACGTGGTTATTGGTGAGATGGCACCCAAAACGTTGGCGATTCAGTTTTCTGAAAAACTGACGTTGATGCTCTCTCCATCGTTATACTGGTTTGGTAAAATCATGTATCCGTTCATCTGGGCGCTCAATGGAGCCTCACGTGTTATTTTGCGGGGATTCGGTGTAAAGCCTGCCGGACATGATCAAGCCTACTCGGAGGATGAGATCAAAATCATCATGAACCAGAGTTATGAAGGGGACGAGGACAACAAGACCAAGCTTTCGTATCTGGAAAATGTATTTGTGTTCGATGAACGTGATGCCAAAGACATCATGGTTCCACGTACGGAACTGGTGACTTTGAATCAGGATATGACCTATGACGATATTATTCCTATATTGGATGAACATAACTATTCACGTTACCCTGTCATCGAAGATGGGGACAAAGACCGCATTATCGGCGTTGTGAATGTGAAAAAGATTTTACCTGACATGGTTGCCGCAAGATCGTATCAACTAAGCGAGTTCGTTCGAGAGATTCCGTTTGTTTCCGAAGTTACACGGATTCAGGATGCGATGATTAAAATGCAGCAGGAACGTGTACACATGGCTGTAGTCGTGGATGAATACGGTGGTACTTCGGGAATCATTACGATGGAGGATATTCTGGAGGAACTGGTCGGTGAGATTCGAGATGAATTCGATGCTGATGAGGTAGCTGATATCCAGGAGACCGGAGAGAATCAATATCTCATTAATGGTCGGGTACTTTTGGATGAAGTGGAGCGGCAGTTCGGGCTTAGCTTTGAAGGAAACGAAGAGATGGACACCGTGGCCGGATGGATTCAGTACCAGAAGGGTGTAGGTGTGGAAAAAGGCGACACGGTAGAACACGGCGATTATGTCTGGACCGTTGTCGATGCCGAGAACTATCACATCAAGCAAGTGCTCCTGGAACGAGTGAGCGGCGCTGAGGTTGAGGAAGCAGCTAGCGATCTGGCGTAATTTTAGCCGAGAATCTTGTGAAACTTCAAATATTTTTGACAACGTATCAGTGTAGGGGACGGAATCGATTCTGAAGAAGCGCAGCGTTCGCGTTTGCAAACCAATTTTAAACCACTGAAAACAACAATCAGCGAAATTGGGAGGCAATGGCGATTGGAAGAACGAGCCGTCACCGGAACGTCACTCGTGCAACCTTATTTTAAATTTTAATGGAGGTGAATCCCTCAACCTGAGGGAAATCATTGGACGGAATAATAGCCTTGAATTTATTTTTAGTAGCTGTATTTATAGGTCTGACAGCCTTTTTCGTTGGAGCCGAATTTGCAATTCTTAAAGTACGGATGTCCCGAATCGATCAATTGATCTTGGAAGGCAATAAAAAGGCAGTACTCGCCAAAAAAGTGGCGCACAACCTGGATTATTATCTGTCTGCGTGTCAATTGGGGATTACCATCACGGCACTGGTATTGGGAGCCTTGGGTGAACCTACCGTTGAGAAAATGCTGCACCCGCTATTTGAACGCATGGAAGTGCCTGCGGCGTTGTCTACTGTGCTTTCCTATGGTATTGCGCTGGCAATCATTACGTTCCTGCACGTGGTTATTGGTGAATTGGCACCGAAAACACTGGCGATTCAGTTTGCAGAGAGAATGACGCTGTTGCTGGCACCACCATTGTACTGGTTCGGTAAAATCATGAATCCGTTCATCTATGCGTTGAATGGAGCTGCACGTCTGTTGCTTGGCATATTTGGTGTAAAACCTGCCGGGCATGATACCGTTCACTCGGAAGAAGAGCTGAAGCTGATTATGGCACAGAGCTATGAGAGTGGCGAGATCAACCAGACAGAGCTGGACTATCTGAAAAACATTTTTGCTTTTGATGAGCGTTTGCTTCAGGAGATCATGATTCCAAGAGATAAAATCGTTACCTTGAATAAAGAAATGCCACTTGATCAGATCATTGAGACGCTGAATCGACATGAATACACGAGATATCCTGTTATTGCAAATGGAGATCAGACGCATTTTGTTGGTTTCATCAACACGAAAGAAATGCTGACAAGTGTGGCTGCAGGCCGTGCCTTTAATATGGAGACATTTGTCCATAATACGCCGAGTTTCTCCGAGCGCTCTCCGATCAAGGACGTGCTGATCCAGATGCAGCAAAGCCGTGTACACATTGCAACCGTGAAAAACGAGGCAGGTGTTACGGTAGGTATGGTTACGATGGAGGATATCCTTGAAGAGATTGTCGGAGATATCAAGGATGAATACGAGCACAAAGATTTGGTGAACCCTCCAAAAAGAATGAAATTGGTTTAACAAGCAATGCGAAAAAGACATTACAGAATTAGCGAAGCAATGTAATTGTAGTAACGATAAACAGGTTCCCGGTGTAATCGGGGCCTGTTTTTTTGGTTTACATCTTAATTTTAAAATAAATGCTTGCATATTGTAGTCCAATGGATTAATATAAATTTAAAGAATCTTAATTTAAAGATAAATACCGAAAATCAATACAATAAATAAAAGAAGCACATCTAACTTATGATATTACTAAAACCAAGGGAGTGGAGATTATGTTCAGAACTTCAGGAATCCATCATATTACAGCTTTTGTAGACGATGCACAGAAAAACGTTGATTTTTACGCAGGTGTGTTGGGCCTCAGACTGGTGAAAAAAACAATTAACTTTGATGCACCGGACGTGTATCACTTGTATTACGGGAATGAGAAGGGTGCACCGGGCACAATCATCACCTTCTTCCCGCAGCAGAATTCAAGAAGAGGTGTCATTGGGTCAGGTCAGACTGGAGTAACCGTATATGCGGTTCCGGTGGGAAGCCTGCCTTTCTGGAAAGAACGTCTTGCATCCTTTGATATTCCATATGAAAATAAAACCAGATTCGGTGAGCAGTACATCCGTTTCTTCGACAAAGGCGGCCTGTTGCTTGAACTGGTAGAGCGCGAAGGTGGTCAGCCAAGCAACTGGACGTTCAACGGTGTGACACCGGAGCATGCCATCAAAGGATTCGGCGGTGCGGTACTGTTCAGTCATGTTCCTGAGAAAACCATGGACGTATTAGTGAGCAAACTGGGTCTGGAGCAGGTCGGTGAAGAGAACGGACTGCTTCGTCTCCAGGCAAGCGGCGATATCGGTCAGATCATCGATATTCAGTCTACAGGCATCCAACGCGGGATTGGCGGAGCCGGAACGGTTCACCATATTGCATGGCGTGCGAAAGATTATACCGAGCATGAACAAATCCAAAAGGATCTTGAACAATCCGGATATCATCCAACACCAGTCATTGACCGTCAATACTTCAATGCTGTGTATTTCCGGGAGCCGGGAGGCATACTGTTTGAATTGGCTACAGATCCTCCGGGATTTGCACGGGATGAACCAGCAGAGAGCATGGGCGAGAAACTGATGTTGCCTGAATGGTATGAACCACAGCGCGAGCAGATTGAACAATTGTTGCCACGAATTGAAGTACGTGAATGGAAGGGAGAGTCCAAATCATGACCACAACCAATACAATGAAACATATCTATAAAGCAGGTGCACAGGCGGATGCGCCAACCATCCTGTTGCTTCATGGCACAGGGGGAACCGAGAATGATCTGATCGGTCTTGCGGAGATGATTGCGCCAGGAGCTGGCATACTTGGAGTACGAGGTAACGTATCGGAGAACGGGATGCCCCGTTTCTTCCGCCGCTTGGCCGAAGGTATTTTTGATGAAGAAGATCTGATTGCTCGTACGGCAGAGTTGGGATCTTTTGTAGATGCAGCTGCAGTGGAATACGGTTTCGATCGGTCGAACGTTTATGCACTGGGCTACTCTAACGGTGCCAACATTGCGGCAAGTCTAATCTTCCATCAAGCGGATGTATTCAAAGGTGCAATTCTGCATCATCCAATGGTACCGCTGCGCGGTCTGGAATTGCCGGGTCTGAAAGGTCTGCCTGTGTTTATTGGTGCAGGCGAGAACGATCCGATTGTACCAAGACGTGAAACCGAGGAACTCGCTTCGCTGCTCAGCGGTGCAGGTGCCGATGTAACCATGCACTGGGAGCGTCAGGGTCATCAACTAACGCGTACCGAGGCAGAAGCTGCGGCAGCTTGGTTTAAGACACAGGCGTAAATTGGGTGAATCGACGGTTATGAAACAGTTAGAGACAGCCTGATCGTGAAGATCGGGCTGTTTTTCCATTTTTAGCTGATCATCAATAGGCAGAGGAAATGATTGACTGGTGTTATGTAAACGGTACTAACCGGGTAAACATTTGAATGTGTGTTAGATAACCTTGTATGCTTGTTTATATAGCTATGCACGACATCATGAACTGGAGGGGTTAATGTGGAACGTAACATTAAGGAACTGGTACAGCGGATGACACTGGAGGAAAAAGCGGGTATGTGCTCGGGACTGGACTTTTGGCATTTGAAAGGGGTGGAGCGTCTTGGCATTCCATCCATCATGGTGACGGATGGACCTCATGGGCTGCGGAAGCAGGATGGCAGTGCAGATCATCTGGGTCTGACGTCGAGCGTGCCCGCAACCTGTTTCCCGTCTGCGGCAGGACTGGCTAGTTCATGGGACAAGGATCTGGCGCGTCAGGTCGGAGTAGCCTTGGGTGAGGAATGTCAGGCCGAGGATGTAGCGGTACTGCTTGGGCCGGGTGTGAATATTAAACGTTCTCCGCTGGGCGGGCGTAATTTTGAATACTTTTCCGAAGATCCGTTGTTATCCACGCAGATGGCTACGGGTCATATTCAGGGTGTGCAGAGTCAGGGTGTGGGTACGTCTCTCAAACACTTTGCAGTCAATAATCAGGAAGAACGGCGCATGTCGATTGATGCGGTGGTGGATGAACGGACGCTGCGCGAGATTTATCTGGCGAGCTTCGAAGGTGCGGTGAAGGATGGACAGCCGTGGACGGTGATGTGTTCCTACAACAAGGTGAACGGCACGTATGCAGGTGAGAATGAATGGTTGCTGACGGATATCCTGAAAGACGAATGGGGACACGAAGGTCTTGTGGTATCAGACTGGGGCGCGGTTAATGAACGTGCAGACGCCCTTGCAGCAGGACTTGAACTGGAGATGCCAACAAGCGGTGGAATCGGTGAGCGTAAAGTGATCGATGCTGTAGAGAGTGGAAAATTGCCGCTGGACAAGCTGGATCGGGCGGTGGAGCGTCTGCTTACGCTGATCTTCAATGCGGTTGATCAAAAACAAGATGGGGCCACATATAACAAGGATGAGCATCACCAACTTGCGCGCAAGGTGGCCGCCGAGAGTATGGTTTTGCTGAAAAATGAAGAGGGTCTTCTGCCGCTGGGGCGTGAAGGAAAAGTGGCGTTAATCGGGGCATTTGCGCGTAAACCTCGCTTCCAGGGCGGTGGCAGTTCCCACATTAATCCGACCAAAGTGGATGATATTGTGGAAGAGATGACACGGGTGGCTGGCGAAGGTGTAACCTTCACTTATGCCCCGGGTTATCGGATTGAAGCCGATGATGTGGATGATACATTAATGCATGAGGCTGTCCAGGCAGCGAAGTCGGCGGATACCTCCGTGGTGTTTGTAGGATTGCCGGACCGTTATGAATCCGAAGGGTATGATCGAGCCCATCTGCGCCTGCCTGACAATCATATTCGGCTAATTGAAGAGATTGCGAAGGTGCAATCACGCGTCGTCGTGGTGTTGAGCAATGGATCTCCAGTGGAGATGCCTTGGCTGCCAAAGGTGCAAGCGGTGCTCGAAGCGTATCTTGGTGGACAGGCGGTTGGTGGAGCGATAGCTGATCTGTTGTATGGAGAGGTGAATCCATCCGGTAAACTGGCAGAGACATTTCCTGCCAAACTCAGCCATAATCCATCTTATCTGAATTTCCCGGGCGAAGGAGATCGTGTCGATTATCGGGAAGGCATCTTTGTGGGTTACCGCTATTATGACAAAAAAGAGCTGGAGCCCCTGTTCCCGTTTGGTTATGGACTGAGTTATACAACATTTGAATATGCTGATCTGGAGGTAGATCGTACAGAACTGACCGATCAGGATGAGGTAAATGTACATGTCCGGGTCACCAATACTGGTGACAGAGCGGGCAAGGAGATTGTCCAGCTGTATGTCAGTGATGTAGAGAGCACAGTTATTCGTCCAGTCAAAGAACTGAAAGCTTTTGCCAAAGTGGCTCTTGATGCTGGAGAGTCAAAAGTAGTGAGCTTTACATTAAGCAAGCGTTCATTCGCCTATTACAATGTGGATATGAAAGACTGGCATGTGGAGACCGGAGAGTTCGAGATTCAGGTAGGCAGCTCCTCCCGGGATATTCATGTGCACACACGTGTGAACGTAGAGTCTACAGCGACATTCCTTCCAACTTATACGCGTAATAGCACATTGGGAGATATCCAGCGTGATCCCGCCCATAAAAAGCTGCTCGAACAGGCTTTGCAACAATTCCAGGAGGCTAGTGGATTTGGTGGTGATGATGCGGGTGATCATGCGGATATGATGGATGCGATGATGAAATATATGCCGCTGCGTGCACTGGTAGCGTTTAGCGGTGGGGCTATGACGGAGGAAGCGATGAATGAGCTTCTGGAGCAGCTGAACAACAAGGATCATGGTATTCGTGGATAAGGGGAGTAGCCGCTCTAAGTCGAATATTCGTCCATTCTTGGATGGAGTGACTGTGCAATCCGTGCAGGACTTGAGCACGAAGCAACAAGAATGTGTATATGAGGGCCAGCCGCATAGTGGCTGGTACAGTTACCCGATCCGATCATGGATCGGGTTTTCTTTTTGCATAAGGGAAAAGAGGGGAAAGGAACGGTGGGATAGGATAATCCATGCAACGCAACAGAAAGTGATAGAAACGACAGGACGGCTGTAACACTGATGAAGCAACATGGTTGTGGTAGAGGATGGATTATTCTATAATGGAGTAATTGATAATCATTTTCAATTAGATCGGTGAAAGATGACTATGCTTGTAATCAGGAGGGGAATATGAATCCTAACTCTAGCTCACATACGTTTGGCTCAAGTACGTTTGTGAAGACCCGCGATGGTCGCAAATTACATTATATGTCCAGAGGAACAGGAAAACTTACGGTTGTGTTTGAATCCGGTATGGGTGCCTCCAGATCGAACTGGGGATTAGTTGCACCAGCCATTGCTGAGCATGCACGCGCCGTCGTATATGACAGGGCAGGGGCGGGACGAAGTGATGTGGACTCGGCTCCCCGTAGCCTTGAACGGATTGCAGGGGATCTTGGGGAACTGCTGACTGCGTTGGGCTCCGGCCCATTTATTCTGGTTGGACATAGCTGGGGAGGTCCGATTGTGCGGGCTGCGGCGTCTGCACATTTGTCTCGATTACGAGGCATTATTCTGGTGGACCCATCAGATGAGCATTGCGAACTGTATTTTTCGAAAACGGCCAAGAAGAGCTTTGCCATCAATGGTTTCCTTATTCCAATCATGGCACGTACGGGTTTATACAAGTTGCTCGGCAGCAAAGCGGGAAGCATTCAGCCTGCGGATGTGGCGACGGATCATCTCAAAGAGGATTTTACTGTAAGGGCAGCCAGCACGATGCTTGCGGAAGGCAAAACATTTCTGAATGACATGGCAGCATTGTTGGAGCATCCGCCAGCTCTGGGTGATCTGGAAGTCAGCGTGATCTCGGGTACGAAACCGGGTAAGGGAGAGGGGAAAATCAGACCTGCGCTCATCAAGGCGCACCACCAGACGGTGAGCCAGCTATCCAATGCAAGATGGATTGGGGCCGATCAATCGGGACATATGGTTATATATACAGACCCTCAGGTCATTATCGATGAAATTGTACGAATGATAAATGATGTAAGCTCAGGCGCAAGAACAGAACAAAAGTGATACAATACAAAGAAAAGCAGTGCGCGACATTGCTAGACCATAAAAGCGGAGTGTGGAGACAACATGAAACCAGTTGAACAAGAACCAACGGGAACCACAAGTCCCGGTCGTGCCAGTGTTGGCATGGAAGATATCGTGCGCGCACATCATGTGCTGCGTGAGGTCATTGTAAGAACGCCGTTGCAGCGGGACGCTGTATTGTCGGCCAAATATAACTGTAATGTGTATTTGAAAAGGGAAGACCTTCAAGTGGTGCGCTCGTTCAAAATTCGGGGTGCCTATAATATGATTCGCAGCCTGACACCAGCCGAGATGGAGAAGGGTATTGTCTGTGCAAGTGCGGGCAACCATGCTCAGGGTGTCGCTTTTAGCTGTAATGCCCTCGGAATTAACGGCAAAATCTTCATGCCGAGTACAACCCCGAACCAGAAGGTGAAGCAGGTACGACGCTTTGGCGGTAACAACGTTGAAGTGGTGCTGATCGGGGATACGTATGATGATGCTTATGCAGAAGCGATGCGTGCATGTGACGAACAGGGCATGACGTTTATCCATCCTTTTGATCAACCGAAGATTATTGCAGGTAATGGTACGGTAGCGATGGAAATCATGGAAAGTCTCGATGAGAATGCGGACTATGTGTTTGTTACGATTGGTGGCGGAGGGCTGGCAGCCGGCGTGGGGACCTACATGAAAACCGTGAGTCCAGAGACACACATCATCGGTGTTGAGCCGCTTGGGGCAGCTTCCATGAGTGAGGCGATGTTCCGCAAACAGGTTGTAACACTGGATGATATCGATAAATTCGTGGATGGTGCAGCGGTGAAACGGGTTGGTGATCTGACCTATGATATCTGCAGCAGTATACTTGATGACATTGTGAAGGTGCCTGAAGGCAAAGCCTGCACAACCATTCTGGAACTTTATAATGAGAATGCAATCGTGGTTGAGCCCGCCGGTTCCTTGGCTGTTGCGGCATTGGAGCAGTATCGTGAGCAAATTGTGGGCAAGACGGTAGTCTGTGTCATTAGTGGCGGGAACAACGATATCGACCGGATGCAGGAAATTAAGGAACGTTCCTTGATCTATGAAGGTCTGAAATATTATTTCATGGTTAATTTCCCGCAGCGTGCAGGAGCTCTACGTGAATTCCTGGAGGAAGTTCTAGGGAAGAATGATGATATCACCCGGTTTGAATATACGAAAAAGCATGATAAGGAAAATGGCCCTGCCTTGGTGGGCATTGAGCTGATGTACAAGGAAGATTACCAACCGCTCATTGAGCGTATGAACCGCAAAGGTATCGCCTATACTGAGCTGAACAAAAACCTGAATCTGTTCAACATGTTAATCTGATGAATTATTCCAAGATGCAGTCAGGCATGCCATCGGAGGTGAAACTAAGTATGCAAGCAGATCACCACGAGACCTCACCTCTGATCAGACAAGCACGCATAGAAGATGCAGATCAGGTCATTCCATTGTTGGTTCAGGCGATAGGAGATATTGCTTACTCGCTCGCGGGTGAGGCGGATCATGATCAGGCAATGCAGATTTTGCAGGAGTTCTATGTACAGGAAGACAATCGGATTAGTTATCGTCACGTAACAGTGATGGACCAGGATGGGTTGGTCGTGGGAATTCTCGTAGCCTATGATGGCGGTGAAGCGGATCGGCTGGATCAGCCGATACTGAATCGCCCTGGACGAAGCCGGGAAGAGAAGTATGCATTGGTCAAGGAAACCCGTCCGGGTGAGTATTATCTGGATACTCTCTCCGTAAGTGAAGCGGTTCAGGGGCAGGGCATCGGTCGGGCACTGATGGCTGCTTTTGAGCAGCAGGGCAGGGATCTGGGTCACTCCCAGGTATCTCTGATTGTAGAACGGGACAACGGCCGTGCGCTAATGCTCTATGAACGGCAGGGATATGTCAAAGACGATGTGATTGTCATCGCAGGACATGAGTATAGTCATATGGTCAAACCGATTCAATAAAGCAAGGAACCAGAACCAAAAAAACCGCTACAGGGGAGATCCTGCGGCGGTTTTTTTGTCGTAATGCTATGTTGTACCTTAGCTTGAATGTAGACCTCAACGTTAATTTGAGCAGGAGCGGATTAACTCAATAATTGGCATAGTCACTGACAGGTACATGCTGCTCCAGCCATTTCTCGACAGCAGCCGTTTTGTCGAAATTGGCTTCGGTTACGACGTCCATGAACTTTTCGAGCTTGGTCAGGAAGGCACTGTCTTCGGATGAGTTACGTTGTAAGACAGCTTTGTAACCTTTCTGGGCATTGGCTGTCATTTTGTTCGTTTCATAATCAAACAGCGGTGTATTGTTCAGCCCATAAAACGTATACAAGGTATAGTTATTCATGAGGTTGTTCACTTGTTTTACCCGATTGGACTTCGGATATTCATTCAGGAATCGTTCCTGATTCAAAGCGCGATTGAGTATCTCCTGATAGCCAATAACCAGTGCACCATCATCGGCGGCAAGGTTGCTGGTTTCGACTGCCATGATATTAATGTATTGTTTGATGTCCGGCTTCACGTACGAGATATATTTCTGAAAAGCCATATAGTTCATGATTGGATAAAGAGAACCTTCAAGCATGACGAGGCGGTAGCCGCTGTCACGGGCTTCTTTTAACAGTGCACGTAGATCCGAGTCCTGGGTACGCTCCATAAGTTTGGTGAAGCTATCATTCAACTTGTAAGCCTTGATCATCTTGTCCTGAACGTTAGGAACGAGCAGGCGGTCCGTCATGGCGCTTAGCGCCTGCATGCGAGCATTCTCCAATTGAAGCACCATCAGGGTGGCGTGATGCTTTGTTACTTTTTTGATATGAGATTCCAGATAGGTATCTGCGGTAGGTAAGCCGTTCTTTTTGTAGAGCATGGACTGAAATGTTTGATATATCTTTGTTGAACTGGCAGTCGTGACTTTGGATTCTGTACTGGAAGAAGCGGCAGCAGCGACTCCGGATAATGGAGCGACAGCCGTTTGTAGCAGCATGAGGATGGCGGTGGCGGTAATGAAGGTGCGTGTGCCTTTACGTTTGGCAGATTGGAACGATGATGTCATAGATATGAACCTCCCGTAGTTAAGAAAATGATAGGCGTTGTTCACTAGTCACTATACATTAACGTACTTGAGGACGGATAGGGTTGCGGAATGGTGACAAATTCTTCTGTTATTTTTAACTTTTGGAGGGTGGAAGATAGAGGGAGATTTCTGCGAAAATATTTTTTGTACAACTGGAAACTTTTGAGGTGATCTGAACGTCTTAGATGTGCACAGGTAAATACAGGAATTAATGAAAGAACAGCGAATCTATTTCGATGTTAACTAATTGCGAGAATGGGGATATGGGATATGAGGAAAGCGGGAGGAAAACAAGTGAAGAAGGTAATGTCAGCGCTGGCTGTATCGGCCATGCTGATGTCCGCACTTCCAACGTCGGTTATGGATGCAGCTGCGAGAATCAGTATATATATTAATGATGCAGAGTTATCATCTGCTCAGGCACCTGTGATGAAAGGTGGACGCGTACTGGTTCCGCTTCGGTCAATTTTTGAAGGATTGGACGCGAAGGTACAGTACACGAACAGAACCAAAACGATTGTTGCAACTCGCGACGATCAGGAAGTTACATTGACACTCGGTTCCAAAACGGCATACATCAACGGAGAAGCGATCTCGCTCGATGTACCTGCAAATACGATTAAAGGCAACACGATGGTTCCCATTCGTTTTGTCAGCGAAGCTTTTGGAGAAAAAGTATTCTGGAACTCGCGTAATCAGCGTGTGGATATCAAGACAACGGCTACACCTCCAGTGGATGAGACACAATATGCTGCATGGAACATCTATGGATCGGTATCCGGCAGTAATGGAGATGGTCGTGACCTGACTGTGAGCTTCACACGTCCAACTTCGGAGAAGGCGGTATCTGCTTACCGGATTATGCTGGTGAAAACACGCGATGTGAATACCTTCACGGAGTCTGCCGCGTCTGCCGTACCTTCTGCAAACTATACATCTGTAACACCGAATGGCAGCAACCCGAAACTGACGCTTAATGCACAGACGCGTGACGTAAACGGGGATTTGCTCAATAGCAATGAAACGTATCGCTTGTATGTCCTGACTGTTGGTAACAGCAGCAATAATTATAAAAATGCATTGAACTGGTCTTCCCAAGCATTGAAGCTCAATATTGTGAAATCTACAGTACAGGCGGTTACAAGTCTGCGTGCTGCAGATATTAGTGATTATGGCGATGGCCGCGATCTGGAGATTAACTTCACACAGCCGAGCACGACATCGAACATTACGTATTATCGTGCATTTGTTGTTAAAGCGAAGGACTCTTCTGCATTCAATCTGGCTGCAGCGAATAAAGTGTCCAGTGCAAATTCCACGATTATATACAAAGGCAACACTGCTGCGGTCAAAAGCCAGCTGACTTCTTCGACACGGGACACGTCCGGCGAATTGATTAAAAGCGGTACAGCGTATGTCGTGTATATCTTGTCCGTAAGCACAAATACAACAACAGACAGCAAGCTGTCCGCAGCATCATCTTCACTTACATTGTCCGTGAACACAGCAACATCACCAGTGATTACACAGGTGAGAGACAATTCGGATTATGGGGATGGTCGTGATATTCAGGTGAGCTTCAACCGTTCTTCGGATGAGTCCAAGGTGGCGAATTATCGCGTCTTCGTGGTGCGCAACTCGGTTGCCAGCAGCTTCAATCTGACAACAGCAAGCAACCTGTCCTCCAGTCTGTACTATACGGTGAACAAAACAGGCAACAACATTACAACGACATTGCCGTCATCCATGAAGGACACCAGTGGTTATAACGTAACGAATCTGCAAGATTATCGCATCTACGTGATGGCAGTGGGCAATCAGCAAAATGGATACACCAATGCGCTGTCAGCTTCCTCCACTGTGCTGAGACTTACAACGAACGGTAACGCGGGAGTGATCAGCAACCTGGCTGTTGCGGATATTGGTGACTACGGTGATGGTCGTGATCTGCGGGTCTCTTTCAACAAAGCCGCGGATGAATCCAGAATCTCAGCCTACCGTGTATATGTCGTTCGTTCCGCTAATGTGGGCAGCTTTACGCTGAGCGCAGCTAATGCGTCGAGCAACTACACACAGGTGAACAAAACGGGTGGTAACCTGTCCTTTACGCTTCCGAACTATGCGGTAGATACCAATGGTTATACCATTACCAATAACGTTGCTTATCGGGTATTCGTGCTGTCGGTGAATAACAACGGAAACTCCAGTCAGAATGCTCTGTCTGGTTACTCTTCACAGATTACGTTGTCACAGAACGCCGCTATAACGGCTCCGAGCAATGTGGGTGCAAGTGATATTGGGGATACTGGAGATGGACGTGATCTGCGTGTGACGTTTAATAAATCGGCAGATGAGACGAATGTGAATCATTATCGGGTGTTTGTGGTGAAAAATGCGAATGCAGGCAGCTTCAATCTGAACGCAGCCAATGCGGTGACTAGTTCCAATTATACGTATGTAAGTAGAACGGGAAATAATCAAACGATTACCTTATCTAATGGTTCGAGAACAGTGGATGGTGACTCGATTCGTAACGATGTAGGCTATCGAGTTTACGTAATGGCTGTGAATAACAATGCTTCTCTGACGAATGCATTGTCATCGCCTTCCGGCGCAATCACACTGACTTCGAATGCCACTGTAGAGGCAGTTGGCAAGGTAGAGGCAACTGTGAAAGATGCATCGCAAGCTGCCGGCAACGTAACTGATGTAACAGTTAAATTTACGAAGCCTGGTAACGAGACAGGCATTAAACGGTATGTGCTAATGGTTGTGCCTGCTGCAACGGCATTTGATCTGAATGCAGCCAAAACAACTGCAAATTCAAATTTTGCAACAGTTGTTAATACTAGTCCTACAGACTTGCCGCTTTCATTGAAGGACAGTAATGGCGTTGATATCAAAGCAGGAGTTTCATACAAGGTGTATATACTATCGGAATCATCAGATAGTAAGTGGGAATCCAATTTGGCATCTTCCCCTGTTTTCACGATCAACGCAAAGAAACAGGCACCAACGCCTGTTGAGAAGGTAACAGGTGTAAATGCAGCAGTAACTGATAATTCCATCAATGTAAGTTTCACTAAGCCGACTAATGAGGCAGGCATTGCTCGTTACGATGTGTACATTGTTAAAGAAGGGGGCAGTACAGGTACTTCTGGTACAGTTCTAACCACAGTAAGTACGGGTACCGCTCCATGGACAGCAACAGTGGGTATTACAGCTAAGGATTCAGATAATGTAGATTTTGGAGCAGGGAAATACCGTGTTTTGGTAGTCGCAGTGGCGAGTGACACATCGTTAAATACATCAGTCACCTCTGAAGGGACTTTGACCATTCCGCCAGCTTCTTCTGGTACTGATCAGGGAGCCGACAATACAGGTAAATCCTCTAATCAGGATACCGATGCAAGTGCCTCCGGTGGTAGTGGTATTTAAGTATCAGCTTGAGATACCTCATAAAACAAACAAAGTTTAACACTTGGATGAATACATCATCTAGATGAGTGACAGAGGTAGTGAAGGGCACGGAATCGATTCTGAAGAAGCGGCAGCGTTCGCCTTTGTCTCCGAATTTCTACCTTTTAAAGGTTAATCAAGAAAATTTGGAGACAACAGCGATCGCAAGAACGATCCGTGACCGGAACGGTCACTCAGAGAAGCGCAATCTATTTTCAGTAAAGTAACATGTTAACTCCCTTTCCAAAAGAGAAGGGGAGTTTTTTAATTACCCTTTTGAAAATCTTGTCGCTAAAAAGGGTACTTAGACCATTGTTGGAACAGGACAAGCCGGTGGATAATAGAAGGAATAAGCTAGAAGCCAATGAGCCGAAAGGAATGATGGAATGCTTGCATTTCGTTTGACGGGCCTGCCGGATTCCCGGTTGCCGCTGTACCTGTATTGTGTGGGCACGCAGGAAGAGAAAGTTCTGCATAGACCGGATGGATTTCCGGTGTATCAGTTGTTTTTGTCACGCGGCGGTGAAGGGCAGTTCAGGATTCCGGGAAAAGGGACATGGACGATGGGAGCAGGGCAGTTATTCATTGTGGAGCCCGGGATTGCGCATGAGTATGTGCCTCATTCCAAATCCAAAGGTGAACTTGGTTATATCGGTATTGGCGGTGCATCGACTGGATCGGTACTTCATAGCGCGGGTTTGCTTCAGAACGAGCCGTACCCCATCTCCGGTTTTGAATTCATGTGGTCGCGGTTAACAGATCTCTGGCAGGGACTGAATCAAGGAGTAACGGAGATGTGGAATACTTCTGCCCTGATCTACCAGCTCATTCTGGATATAGCACAATCGAAAATTGCATCGGATATCGGTCGTGTGGATATTGGATCATCCATGGTGCAGGAGGAGATAGTAACCCGTTCGAATCAGGAGTCTGACCCAGGCAAAGATGCACTCATCCGAGCAGTAGCATTGATGCATACACATTATCAGGATGACCTGTTATTGAGGCATGTCGCGGATGCAGTGGGTTATTCGGTGCAGCACCTCAATCGATTGTTTCATCATCATTATGACGTGACAGGACATCAATATATGCAGCGATTGCGTTTGCAGAAGGCTTCGGACTGGTTGGACAAGCATCCAAGCGCAAGTGTGCGAGAGGCGGCAGAGACGATAGGCATGGAAGTGAACTATTTTATCCGGATGTTCAAGCGGGAGTTCGGCGAGACGCCAGGCAAAGGAATTAAACATCGCAATCAGCTCCAAATGGAAAAAGGGACCCTCAAGGCCCCTTAATCGCTTATATAACGTGTTATGCTGTTTTCTTTTGACCGAATAGAGGCCTTAACGTAGCAAGCCCCACAATGCCGATCACCGCACTCACCCATGGAGCTAGTGCGAATACAGGAAGTTTATCCCGTAGTGGATACCCGACAAACAGCACGAGTACCACGACCACGATGTAGATGACGATCCCCCGAATATTGAGCTTAGGTACCTTATTTCGGTCCGCTCCTTCATCGTCTGGTCGCTCAGCAAGACGGCGAAGCATTTCCACCAATGCGATTCCGCCGACGGCTGCAACGATTAAGGAAAATAGACTGATGTGTTGGAACGGTTCTGTATCTCCGCCAGTCCAACCCACGAACAATCCTGCACACCCTTGGATCAGCATGACAAAAGACAGTGCGGCCCATGCGATCATGGCATACCACTTTGGTGTCCGTTTCGCTGGCTCGGCATTCTCCGTTGGCTGTGGTTCAGCATCGTTGGCTTTCTTTTTCGATGAAGCTGATGCATTCTGACTACGGGTTGGGGAGGATTTACCCACCTCAACGGCGGCCGTCTTCTCCGGTGCTGTATCTGTTATCCCGAGCTGTGCATGGATGTCTTGTTCCAGATCAGGTCCGTATAGCTCGCGAGCGGGTTTGTTATCCCGCTGAGCCTGTACGATCGCTTTTCCTGCGGAGAGAATCCATTCTTCCTGTGTTCTCTCATCCGCTGGCGCATGACGCGCAATGGTGCTGATCTCGTCATACAGCTTCACATGTTCAGGTGTCATACGACTCATCTCGGTAATTTGCCGATTCTGTATTTCTTTCAGTTTCTTATAGGAAATCCCCAATGATTGCTCCCCCTGTCTACACACGTTCTGATCTTCGAATGATCTGAAGACCCTGACGGTATTTTAGTATACGGGAAGGGCTCTCGTTTCGCAAAGTCATTCCTTATTAAAAAGCTGCTCATGGTTGGTCCATATCCCCACACAGGCCAGAATGACACAGGTGCATAACAGTACCAGTTTAGCGTGATCTTGAATCCACTCCAGTAGATGTTCCATGAATTCATTCCTTTCGGCAGAAGGACTCCGAGGCATATACTGCCATGTATTGTTCATTTATTTTCCCCCGTTGATGTGAAAAAATACCCTCATTCTTCCCAGATCTAACGATTGTGTGACGTATGCATAAAGAGCAGCCGATTCCATCACAATAGTAGCATTTCCAACAGAAATCCAAGATTGGAGTGTGCTTGTGATGGATAAACAAACAGATTTGACGCGGAAGCTGCTGCTGAACAGCAACTCCCGTGGAGTCGTAGACGAGGTTGTATCCTTTGAGGAGAATCTGGAGGACACGGAGTATGCAGAAGAACTGACAGACGGCAACTTGAGGGGAAGAAGTTTCTGGGATAACAGTGATTCGAGTCATGAGCATGAGTGGAATGGACGGATAGAGACCCACGAGATGTTCCGTAGAAGCTACGAATAAAGATCCTGCAACACTTGGTTGAAATGCCGACAGATATCCGGGCCAGCTGTTATCAGCGTGGCTCATTTTTTTGCGCTCATCCGCCGATAAAATGTAGACTAGCAGTCGACGTAGAAAGGGTTCTTACTTACGTTGACTTGCAGGGTACGGGATGATAATATATGAATAACATCTTAATACACACTAAACTTATCGGATTATATATATTTAATAAATGGAACTCAACAGGCTAAGCGTGGAAAGGGGAAATCGGTATGGAACGTCAGATCAGTATCCGACATGGGCAGGAAGAATTAACAGCCACGATTCATTATCCGGTTGTGAAAGATATCAAGGAGGAGAAGAGTCAGCAGCGCGTACCTCTGGCAGTCATCTGCCACGGCTTCGTTGGTAGTCGGATCGGCGTGGACCGTTTGTTTGTCAAGACTGCACGGGAGCTGGCGGAAGACGGTTATCTGGTTCTGCGTTTCGATTATATCGGTTGCGGAGAGAGCAGTGGGGAGTATGGAGCCGAGGGATTGGAGTCCATGGTGCTGCAGACCCGTTCGGTGCTGGATTATGCGGTCAATTGCAGTGATGTAGATCCTACGCGTGTGACACTTATTGGTCATAGTCTGGGTGGCGCCGTTGCATTACTAACGGCTGTTCGCGACAAACGTGTCAAGAACCTCGTAATGTGGTCCTCCGTGGGTTATCCGTTCAATGATATCGTGAAGATTACGGGGCGGGAAGTTTACGATGAAGGCGTGAAACTGGGTGCAGCTGACTATCTCGGATACAAATTCACACCGACATTCTTCGAGTCTCTCGCTGAACATCAGCCATTCCAGGAAGCAGTCAAGTTTAACGGGGATGTTCTCGTCGTGCATGGTACGTCAGATGAGATTATTCCTGTAGACTATGCATTCCTGTATCAAAAGGTATTCTGGATGCGCCAGGAAGGCCGATGCGACAAGGAAATCATCTTCCAGGGCGATCACACCTTCTCTTCAGGTAAAGAGCGGGAACAGCTAATTACACGTACCAGAGAGTGGCTGGGCGAGCGTCAGAAGATTGAGCAGGATTGGCAGCACTGGATGATATAAGCGGCAGGATTGCAACGGTTTGGGGATGTCAGCTTGGAAAAGCGCCTTCTTAGGGGTAAAATAGAAGAGTAAGCATTCTATCCGTGTCTGGAGGTTGGCAGCAATGACATTACCTGCACTTTTCATTGCGCATGGTTCTCCCGCTCTGGCGGTGGAGAGCAATGACTACACTCACTTCTTGAACCAGCTTGGAGACAGGCTGCCGGCTCCGAAAGCCATTGTCGTATTTACGGCACATTGGGATTGTCCTGAACCGTCCGTGACGATGGATGATACACATCAGACCCTGCATGATTTTTATGGATTTCCTTCTACGATGTATACGATTGAATACCCTGCTTCCGGGCAGCCAGATCTGGCGAACGAGATATGTGCTTTGTTCACCCGCAGCAACCTGGCGCATCAGCCGATTCGAGGACGAGGCCTGGATCATGGCGTATGGGTACCGCTGCTACATATGTACCCCGAGGCGAATATCCCTGTGATCGCTGTGTCGGTAGACTCACTGCGTACGCCACAGGAACAGTATGATATTGGCCGAATGCTGGAACAGTTGCGTCATGATGATGTCCTGATTATTGGCAGTGGTGGAACGGTTCACAATTTACGATTGTTGGGCGATACGGATGAACCGCAAGAGTGGGCGGTGGATTTTGATAACTGGATCGGGGAGCGCTTGGAGCAGTGGAACACAAGAGAACTGTTTCAATACGAGAAAAAAGCCCCTCACGCACGCACGGCTGTTCCATCGTATGGTACAGAGCATCTTGCGCCTTTGTTCTACGCTATGGGTACAGCGGATATGTCCCGATCAGCGAAGCGTCTATTCCAGTCTTATCCGTATGGAACGCTTAGTTTAAACTGCTGGCAGTTTGGAGACGGCGTGTAACTTGGAACAGACAAGAACAAGACTAGACCTATGAATGAATATAAATAAGCAAAAGGTTCCTGCAGTCAGTTAGTTGACGGCGTGGAACCTTTTTTTGATATTCAGTTACTTATAAGACTATTTGCGAATTTCGAACAATTCACATTCCGTACGTGAGTGATAGGCGAGTTCACTGACACTGGACTGAACAACAACGGTGTTCTCATCAAATCGGATGATAATACCTCCAGAGTCAATCTGATGGTTATCTTTGAATACCCGAATTTTATGTTTTAAGGTCATGGCTTCTTGGAAATCGACGTCAGTTTCGAGACGGCGCTGCGTAGGCATTAGAGATACTCCTTTGTTCTGTTGGACTTTATACCATCATAATATGGGATTCTACAGGTGAGCAAGTATATGCAGCTGGATATAAGCAACTTGTGTTGTAACGCTTTGGAAAATTAGAGTTATATTTGTGATTTATAGCATTGGAAATGTAAAAATGTGCAAAAAAATAAAGTCTGGATAGCTAACGATAGGCTATATTATTTTTCTGATCTATAAAGTAAACTAAGCGTAATCATGTTATACGCAACGGAAAAATCGCATGCTGACGGGGATGGTAGGCTGTTCTCAAAATGCAAGCTCATCAGGACCATGCAACAGAGGAGCAGAAGTTTAGCTTCAGGTCACTAGACATCAGAGTACAAACATCATTTTACGGCTTGGCGGAGCTGCATTTGGCATGAGGAACAATGTGTAAATAAGGGGGAGATATTGGAGTGATTCACTATACCTGTCGTGCCTTTTGGAAGATCACGCTGGTCTTTGTGCTAGTGTTTACTGCATTATCGGCAGGATTAGGAACAACACGGTCAGCGCACGCGGAGATGTGGTATGAACAGTATCTGGGAGAGATACAACTACTTCCTTACGGGTTTGTACCGAAAGGTTGGGAGTTTGCTGCGGGACAAAAGATGAGTATTCAGGACAATGAAGCTTTGTATTCATTGCTTGGTTTGAATTATGGGGGCGATGGACAAGTCGATTTTGCATTACCGGATCTAACATCGCTTCCTACACCTGACGGTATGGGCTACTACATAGCAACTACTGGAGTATTTCCTGCACGCGAAAATGGCGGGACTGCGATGGGGTATGGAGGTGAAGTGCGCATCTTCCCGTATACTTTTTCGCCTGATGGCTGGCTCAAGCTGGATGGGAGTACATATAATGCGCAGAGTTATCCTCAGCTGTACTCCGTTATTCGTGATGTGTTTGGATCTCAGGATGGTCAAAAATTCACTTTGCCCAGTATTAGTGCACCGCTGCGAAACCAACCATTACACTTTGCTGTGGCGGCAAGACCGATGGGTAGTCAGAACGGAACGGATATCAGGAATCAAAATAGTGAAGTTTTACTAGGACAGACCATACCATTTCTTGTTCCGATGCAGACCAATTGGAGTGCTAGCGATGGGAGATCGTTTCCCATAATGGGTTACCAAGCTCTTTTTACACTCCTGGGAACTAAATTTGGTGGCAATGGAAAGGATACATTTTCTATTCCAGATTTGAGAAATAATCCTTTCGATTTCCAATATTATACTGTGGATAGTTCAGGACTATACCCTTCTCGTAGTGAACGAGGAGGGGGGCCTTCTGCGGTCGCAGGAACAAGTACGATCTATACCGTGGCCACTGGACTGACGGTGCGAATTAACAGCTCGGATTTGATGGCGAATGTACCTGGTAGTGCGGGTGCCAAGGGAGTTTCGTTGCGCGCTCAGCCGCAGCATGGAACGGTTGTTCAGGATAGTACCGGCTTTATTTATCAGGCTCCAAACTTCTATTACGGTAATGATAGCTTTACAGTGAGGACATACAACGATAATGGATTTGCTAACGGTTATTCGACGGTCCAAATCAAGGTGGAGCAACCTGTGCCACCTATTGTAACCGGTGTTAGCGATGGGGGCATTTACAATCGTACGGTGAATCCAGTATTTAGCAGTGGCATGGCTACTCTGAATGGCCATCCGTTTACGAGCGGAACAGCGGTTACTGCGGAAGGAAGCTATACGTTAGTCGCAACGAACAGTTACGGTTCGACGCAGGTTCAATTTAGAATTGATCTTACACCGCCGACGGTACTTGGAGTAACGAATGGTGGGCGTTATACAGTGCCGCCTACGATTACGTTTAGCGACGGAAGTGCTACGCTGAATGGAGCGACATTTACCAGCGGAGGACAGATCAGTCAGGAAGGTAGTTATACACTGATCGTCACTGACACGGCTAATAATAGTTCAACGATCAAATTCAGTTACTATGCACCACGGCAGCTTCTGTTCGATAGCGGCGGCGGAACGAGCGTAGCTACGCAAAATTTGTATTATGGTGATCATGGCATTGAGCCAACTGCACCGACACGAACCGGTTATACATTTACCGGCTGGTATAGCGACGCAGCGCGCACGCAGCCATTTCATTTTACGAATACGGAAATTACGACGAATACACAGTTGTATGCAGGCTGGAGTACTAGCCAGTATACCGTTAGCTTTGACAGTAGTGGTGGAACAGCCGTAGCGGATATTCCGGTGAACTATGGCTTGACCATTAGCGAACCGACAGCGCCAACACGAGTCGGTCATACATTTAACGGCTGGTACACGAATGCGGGTCGCACGCAGCCATTCCATTTTGGAAATACGGCAATAACGCAGAACATGAGGCTATACGCCGAGTGGATTGTTAACCAATATGCGGTTAGCTTTAACAGCAGCGGTGGTACGGCAGTAGCGGATGTTGCGGTGAATCATGGCTCTACGCTTAGCGCACCAACTGCTCCGTCGCGCACGGGTTATACGTTTACAGGTTGGTACACCGATGCTGGTCGTACACAGCTGTTCAACTTTGCTGGTACGGTGATAACGGGAAATACACAGCTGTACGCTGGCTGGAGTATCAATCAGTATTCCGTCAGCTTTAATAGCGGCGGAGGTACAGCTGTATCAGATGTTCCGGTTACGTATGGCTCCACGATTAGTGCACCAACGTCACCAACACGCACAGGGTACAGATTTATTAGCTGGTATAGTGATGCGGCACAAACGCAGCTCTTCGATTTTGCGAATACACCGATCACGACAAATACACAGTTGTACGCTGGCTGGAATATCAATCAGTACACTGTCAGCTTTGATAGTAACGGAGGTACAGCGGTAGCGAATCGTCAGATCGACTACGGTACGCTCATGAGTGAGCCAACGGCTCCAACGCTAACGGGATATACATTTGGCGGTTGGTACACAGATGTGGCTCATACACAGCGCTTTGAATTTGCTAGTATGCCAATAACGGTGGACACACAGCTCTATGCAAGCTGGACGCTCCAATCGTATACGGTCACGTTCGACGTATATCAGGGAGATCATGCTAATGTGCCTGATCAGATGATAGAGTACGGCACATTGATTACGCGTCCTACAGATCCGGTACGTACGGGTTATACATTTACCAATTGGTACACAGATGCAACACATACGCAGCCATTTGACTTCCAGACGATCATTACTGATTCGGTTACATTGTATGCAGGTTGGAGCACCAATCAATATGTAGCCAGTTTTGAAAGTAATGGTGGTACTCTAGTGAGCGAGCAATTGCTCGACTATGGTAATCCGGTGCAGGAGCCACAGCAACCGAGAAGAACGGGTTATACATTTGGCGGCTGGTATAGTGATGCTAGCTTACAGCAACGTTTCGATTTTGCGACATCGTCTATTCTGGATCATGTTCAGCTATACGCAGGTTGGGAACGCATTCTCTATACCGTTAGCTTTGATACGGCCGGAGGCTCGGATATACCGGATATGAGTATCGGACATGGCGATCAGTTAACCTTAATGAATGAGCCAACTTCGGATGCGGAAGGTCAAGTCTTTGCAGGTTGGTTTGCAGATTCACAGCTCACGGTTAAATTTGATTTTAGTCAGCCGATCCAGTCGGATGTAACTTTGTATGCCAAATGGGCAGTTCAAGTACAGCAGATTACATTTGATACGGATGAAGGCACGACAATTGCTCCACAGACCGTTGCTTATGGCGACCTTCTGTCTCGTCCAACCGATCCAGAACGTACAGGTTATACGTTTGCTGGCTGGTATGGGGATGCCGCACATGATCAGCCATTCGATTTTGCAACAACGACAGTAGTGGCAGATATGACGTTGTATGCGAAATGGAATATAGCCGTGCGAACCGTCACCTTTCATACGGATGGTGGAACGGCAATACAGGCTAGCGAGGTAATTAACGGTGAGATGTTAACTCGTCCAAGCGATCCGGTGCGAACCGGGTATGCGTTTACGGGGTGGTACAGGGATATCACACGTACTCAGCCATTTGATTTTGCAACAGCGACGGTAACTGCTGATATGACGTTATATGCCGGTTGGACGCTTATACCAACACCAGGCGGTGGTGACTCAGGAAACAATGGGAATACAGGTTCCAACTCCAATTCCAGTCTTGGCTCAAGCGGTAATCCTTCTAATGATAACAATGATACGCAGACAAGTGTGTCCATTCCTGCGGGGGAAGCTGGTCAACTTCGACTAGGCACAGGGGTGCTGCTTGAAGTTCCAGCCGGTGCTTCCGACCAGCCACTAGAGATTAAAGCCATTGTGGTAGACACACCGGTTACTGGATTAGCAAGTAATCAACGTGTTGTGAGTCAGGTGGTGGAATTCACCAAAAACACGCAGGGTAACTTTAAGATTCCAGTGAAGTTAACGCTGACCTTTGACCCTACTTTACTTCAAAGCAATGAGAAGCTTGCGGTCTTTTATCAGCAAGAGCCGAACACATCATGGACAATGGTTGAAGATGGCAAAGTGGACGACGATAAAATTCGCGTAGATGTGAATCACTTTACACGTTTTGCCGTGATGGCAGTTCCGGCAACAATAGCTGCTCCTACAGCAGCCAATTTTAGTGATATTGAAGGTCACTGGGCAGCTGACAGTATTCGTGAAGCAGCTGGGCTTGGTATTGTCAAAGGCTATGCTGATGGTACGTTCCATCCAGGTGCGCAAGTTACACGAGCAGAATTTGCTGCCATGCTTGTCCGGATGCTTAAGCCGGTGCCTGATAATGAAAATGTTATTTCAACATTGCCTGCTTTCGAGGATGCAACCGAGATTGGGGCATGGGGAATGAAGGAGATTACACAGGCAAGCACACTGGGGTGGATTCAAGGTCATGCGGATGGAACCCTCCGTCCAAACGCTCCAGTCACACGTGCAGAGATGGCAGTTATGGTTAGCCGTGCGCTGACATTGACTGATGTTACGATCGAACCTTCCTTCACTGATGCAGCCAGCATTCCGGTATGGGCAAGCCAGGCAGCAGCTCACATGCAGCAATCGGGTCTGATGAAAGGTCGACTCAATGGGGCATTTGATTCTTCGGCACTGACAACCCGTGCGGAAGCAGCGCAGGTATTGATGAATGTACTCCAACATAATTGAACCCGATCCGGGATTAGTCTCTCTTGCCGTTTTACGATGTCATATCGTAAAACGGCTTTTTTCATTGTTTCATCGCAGTATTACTCGAGACGAGTATAGTTGATAGATTAGTCAGACATAAAAAGCCCCGCGCTCCGGGGGATGGAGAGCAGGGCTGAGAATTTGATGAATGATTGCTATGACTTAAGCTGTTTTTTGAGTTGGGCTAATCGTTGGTGTGTCTTTAGGCTGATTACCTTTGTTGCGAGTGATCAATCCGCGAAGGTAAGGCAGTACCCAGTGATCCAGACCGATTTTACCTGCATTTGCACCAGCAACAACCAGGAAGATTTGCATCAGAACCAGTTGAGCGTTCGTGCTTACTGTACCCGAGAAGAGGAACGCGAAGTTCATCACGAGAGCCATCAGCGCAGCCAGTGTTGTGAAGCATCCGAGAATGAGTCCTACACCTACAAGGAATTCACCAAGTGGAATGATGAAGTCGAACAATCCTGCGTTTGGTACAGCGAATTTCTCAAGGAATGTTCCCCACCATGCTTGAACTGTTGGATTTTCACCCGTTGCTTTGCCGACTGCCCCGGCAAGGAACCCGCCAGCTTGGAATCCGCCAGTCAATTTGCTCCATCCGTGAGTCATCCAATCGTAACCGATATACACCCGAAGTACTGTCAAAATCCACATTGCCACTTTGTTTTCTCTAAGCCATTGGTTGAAGCTGAACATATAAACCACTCCTTCATGGAATCTAGTGTGTGTTGTTTTTGTTTTTCTAAGTGATCACCTTTGATGTCTTTATTGTATAGTTCAAAAGTCGTTTTGTTTGTGATTAAAATCACAATCTAGTTCAAATTTTAAGTAAGGTTTGAGAAGTTCACATTTAGGACATATTTTTCTCCCGCTTAGCTGTTTCAAATGTGGGATTCACGCTGTATCAAGGCCTTCTGGGCGCAGACAAATTAGACGGTGTGTGATTAAATGGAAAGAAATACGTGAAATGGTTGCCCACATGAGACATATATCACAACTTAGAACCAGGCCATATCGTTCAGGAGGTCCCATATTGAAGCTTTTTAAATGGAATAAAGCAGCATTGGCTGCATCTCTGTTTATTCTTTCATTAAGTCTTGTTGCTTGCCAAAACCAGGAGACGGCTCAGATGCCACTTCAGCCAGAACCGACACCCGCACCTGTACAAGAAGAACAGACTGTGGAGGAGTCCGACACGTCTCTTTATACAGCACCTCTTACGGGTCTGCCTGTAGATGAAGCAATTACGCGTCGACCACTCGCCGTAATGATTAATAATGCACCAGCAGCCCGGCCCCAATCGGGTCTAAGTTCAGCCGATATCATTATTGAAGTCCTCGCAGAGGGCGGCATTACCCGTTTCATAGCCATCTTCCAGAGTGAAGGCGGTGCTGAGACGGTTGGACCAGTTCGCAGTATACGCCCATACCTGATTGAGCTCGGCGAGAGTTATGATGGGGTGCTCGTTCATGCCGGAGGCAGTCCGGAGGCGTATTCCATTTTGCAAAGGCAGCAGAAACAGCATATGGATGAAATATCGAATGGTGGACCTTATTTCTGGCGTTCCTCGGATCGTAAAGCCCCACATAATCTGTATACTTCAGCGGACAAGCTGAGAGAAGGGGCAGATATCAAAGGCTACAGCCATGATTTCAAGTCTCCCGTATACATCTATAACAAAGAAGGCGCGACATCTGCAGGAGAGACAGTACAGCAGTTCGATATCCAATATTTATTGGATAGTTACCGGGTGACGTATGATTATGATGAAGTTAGCGGACGATATATGAGAATGGTGAATGGTAAGGCAGATCATGATCTGGATAATGGGACTCCACTTGGCGCAGCGAACATTATTGTGGCAGGTGCAGATCACAGGGTGCTCGATAGTGTAGGACGGTTGTCCGTTAATTTGGAACAGGGCGGTGAAGCGATGTTGTTCCAGAAGGGCAAGATGATTCGTGGACAGTGGGTGAAGAAGCAGGGGGATATTATTCGTTTTGTTCAGGATGGCAGTGAAGTGGCTCTTGTGCCTGGTAAAACGTTTATCAGTATTGTTCCCAATCAACCGGAATTTTCTAGTCATGTGAAGCTGGCTGGACAATAGAAGGATGTAATGAAAGAAAACGATGAAACATGTACCCATTTTGTTGTCGAAAAGGCATGATATTGTACCTTGGCATGAAAAGTAGAATAGTGTTGATTCTGTATTTTGATGTCGAATTGTAAACGCAGTGTAAAATCTCAACTTGAATTTACCATTATTCCAAATAATTAAGATTCATTTCAGATTAATGTGATAAGAATATAAAAAAGGATCACACCTTTTGTACAAACCATGAAACAAATATGATAAGATATCAAAGGTTGTCATTTCATGTTTCATCGGTTATCGGCAATTTTTTCCGTAAAGGGGATAGGGCTATGAAGCTTAAGAAGAAGAAGGATATATTTTTTGAGACACTGGAGAACATGGCAGATACGGTTGTTCAAGCGGCAGATTATTTCTCCCAGCATGTTTCCAACCTTCAGGATGTGACTCTTTTTGCCAATGAAATGAAGAAGTACGAGTCCCAATGTGATGACTATGTGCACACAATTATTACGGAACTCAACAAAACGTTTATCACGCCGATCGAACGCGATGATATTATGGAGCTGACAACGACACTTGATGACGTATTGGACGGACTCGAAGCAACGGCTTCCCGTTTCTATATGTACCAACTGACGGATCCTGACGAATATATCGTGCAATTTGCTGAAATTTTGCGTCAATCGGCTTACGAAATTCAGAAGGCCATTCATTTGCTGTCTCAGAAAAAATTGCTGGCGATTCGTGAGTACACGATTCGATTGAATGATCTGGAAAATCAGGGTGATGAAGTGTTGCGCATGTGTATCAAGAACCTTTTCGCTACCGTTCCTGATCCGATTGAATTGATCAAACGTAAGGAAATTTACGAACGTCTTGAGACAACAACGGATGCTTGTGAACACGTAGCAAATGTGCTCGAATCCATCATCATGCGTAATTCTTAAGGAGCCAGAGAATAATGGAAACAACGATTTGGGTATTAGGTATAGTCGTCTTCCTTGCACTGGCGTTTGACTTCATCAACGGTTTTCACGACACGGCCAATGCCATTGCTACTTCAGTATCGACACGGGCACTGACGCCACGTCGCGCGATCCTTTTGGCAGCGGTAATGAACTTTGTCGGTGCGATGATGTTTACAGGCGTTGCGAAGACGATTGGGGGGAGTGTAACCGACCCCACCACGCTGGATAACGGGATCGAGGTCGTCATAGTCACCTTGATCGCTGCGATTATCTGGAACCTGGTTACATGGTGGTTTGGTATTCCGTCTTCTTCATCACACGCATTGATTGGAGCCCTTGCTGGTGCCGTGCTCGTTGGCGCAGGTTCCGATAAAGTGAAGTGGAGCGGGTTCATTGATATTGTCGGAGGTTTGCTATTATCACCTCTGATCGCATTTGCCATCGGTTATGTGGTCATGACGATTCTTAAATACATTTTTGCCAAACGCAGTCCGCATAACGTGAATAAAGGTTTCCGTACGGTACAGATTTTCACGGCAGCACTGCAAGCTTTCACACATGGTACGAATGATGCACAGAAAGCGATGGGTATTATTACGTTTGCTTTGGTTGCAGCAGGTGTACAAGATCATCTGGAAGTGCCGCTGTGGGTTAAAATCTCAGCAGCAACCGCGATGGCTCTGGGTACATCCATTGGTGGTTGGAAAATCATCAAAACAATGGGTACCAAAATCTTTAAAATTGAACCAATTAACGGTTTTGCCGCCGATCTGTCAGCTGCTTCCGTTATTTTCACAGCAACGTTGCTTCACCTTCCAGTTAGTACAACGCACGCGATCACATCAGCTATTCTGGGTGTGGGTTCCGCAAAACGTTTCTCTGCTGTGAAATGGGGACTTGCTGGACGAATCATTATTACGTGGTTCATTACAATTCCAATTACTGCGGGACTGGCAGGATTGTTGTACTGGATTATTTTCTAAAGAGAGAAGTGATCCCGAACGAATCCGGGGTTACCAGACAAACTGTTCATAACTGTGTGAATATCGGGATATGTGGACAATTATACAACCAAAATCAAGAGACGCCTGTGCATGAACGTGTGGACAGGCTGGATATGTGGATAGCCATCCGTGGAATGATAAACCAAAAGAAGATATTCCTGTGGATACAGGGAACTGTGGATAGGGAAATGAGAGAAGCCAACAGGGTTGGCTTTTTTTGTTGTCGAGTTTGAATGCACGTCTGTGGATATTTGGAACACGTGGGAGACGTGCCTATGGTTAAAGTTGTACAATGACGTAAAGATACAGGACAAGGACGTGGTCTAATTTATGATTCGTACACTCGCCATTACACGAGAACATCAAGTCTCCGTGAACGTACCACTTACACAGCTGGATCTGAACGATTACGCCTGGGTATGGGCGGATTTTAACCAGCCAACGGAAGAGGAAAGCCGTTTGCTGGATACATATTTTCATTTTCACCCCTTAGCTATTGAGGACTGTCTGCATGTGTTGCAGCGGCCAAAGCTTGATTATTATGAAAATCTGCAGTTTCTTGTACTGCATGCACTGAATCCCAAGACGCTGGAAGCCGAGGAGGTTGACTTGTTTCTTGGAGCAAACTTCCTTGTGTCCTTTCATCATGGCGTATTGGAGGAAGTGGATGAAGCGTGGGAGCGCTTGTTGCAGCATGTACATGAACGAACCATCTGGGCGCGAGGTCCAGTGGCAGCGGCCTATACGGTGATGGACAAGCTGGTCGATCATTATTTTCCGTCCCTATTTGCCATTGAGGATGAACTGGCTGAACTGGAGAACCGGGGTGGACAAGAGTCCGTTGAAGACCTGATGAATCAGGTGTTTGACTTGCGAAGCCGATTGCTGAAGCTCAGAAGAACGGTCGTACCGATGCGGGATCTGCTCTATCGGGTGGTCAATTCCCAGCATGTGCAGCGAACAGGCGAACATACGGCTTATTTTACCGACATCTATGACCATTTGTTGAAGCTGACGGACATGATTGAAGCTGATCGGGAGATGACGGCCGACCTGCGCGACAGTTATATTTCCCTGAATTCCAACCGAATGAACCAGATCATGAAGACACTTACGGTGATTACGACCGTATTTATGCCCTTAACGCTGATCGCCGGTATTTACGGTATGAACTTTGCCTATATGCCTGAGCTTCAGTGGAAGTTAGGGTATGGTGCAGTGCTATTATTGATGTTTGTACTTGGCGGCAGTATGGTGGCTTGGTTTGTGAAGCGTGGATGGTTTAAGTAGAACGTGTTACATTTGGATAGCGGTGAGGGTAGGTAAGGGAAATTGCAGTTAGAATTACATATAAAAAGGCCACTGGGTCATGATCTCGGGCAGAAATAACTGTAGGGAGATGATGTATGCCAGGTGGCCTTTCTGATGCTGCTATAGATATGCTAGAAATATTCTATCCACATGTGAATAAGTATTTCTTTGGAGTGAGCTGTGTATAACTTAAGATTTCTTCCTGTTACTCCACTTCAAGGACAAAAGAAGTCGTTGCTGCTGCTTGACCATTCACAACAATCGTTAGCGTATGTAGTCCGGCATAGTATTTTCTCGTTGTAATGATTTTGAACGACTGTTTGGTGGCTACTTTCGTTCTGCCTGTCGGATACATTTTATCAGAGCATTTGAATCGTTTGGGAGCCTGCTTGCCGTTTGCCTTCATATAACCCATCTCATACTCAATTCGCAGCATCTGTGACTCACCGCTCTCATTAACAACATCAAATGAAAAATGAAGATCCTCGCCAATGGAAATCGTATCTTGGAGAAGCCGAAGCTGCTCAATGTGAATCGAATCCTGCTCGTTATAACCAAAAAGACTTAGTGCTTTGGGATGTCCTTTCTTCAGTAATGACCTGCTGGCATGTCGGACAATCCAGTCTGTATGGGCATGTTGTCCATACCAGGTGGTGGCCAGATCTAAAACCAGTTCGGGGTGGTCTTTGGAGATGTCATTCAGATGATTGGCAACACTTTTGCGCACGTAGAGGGACTCGTCCTGTTTCAATGCATGCAAAATCGGAAGTACAGGTGTTGGATCAGTGATAAAGTTCTGTAGTTTGGCGCCCCATGGCAAACGTGGCCTGCTACCTTCACTGGCAAGTCTGCGGATATGTTCGTTGTCGCTATCTGCCCACGCCATCATATGTTTCATCGTTTGGATTGGATAATGCTTAATAAACGGGCGTACCGCAAACTCGGAGCTGGAATAAGGTGTGAAAAGGGTCAGATACTTCATGGATAGCTCGTAATCCTCCGGGTCAAGTCCATTCACTTCGATAAAATCCGGTACAAACAGATATTCAACGCCTCTCATATTCGGCGCGGCTTGTTCGATAATATGTAATGCTTCCTCATATTTGTCGGGCAGTACTGCAGTCAAGGCCAGTGTGATTCTGCGAATGCGCGCCTTGAATTCCAACTGTTCCCAGCCCTCGGCGAAAACCAATTCGTGAAATTCCTGTGTATCCAGCTTCGGGTAGAATTGACGCAACAGTTCACCGGTCCGATCGATTAATGCGGGAGTGTATTTGTCTTTGAAAAGTTCCATGGTCCGCCTCCTTTAGTTACTATCCAGTATACCTCAAATTACAGGAATAAGAACATGAGTTCCTTAAATTTATTTGTATACGGATGAATGATGTTAAGCCCCCCTCTATTGGGGGGCCTGGATGAATTTAACGTTTGCGGCTTTTGGGACGACGCTTGGTGGCATTGGATTTGCGGCGAACTGGAGTTGTGTTGCGGCGACGTGGAGTACTCGTTTGTTTATTCGTCCGTTTGCGCTTCCGTCTCCGGGGCGGCGTATATTCTTCATAGTCTGCATCAGCTGCACTGTTACTTGATTTTCCTTTTCCAAAAGGCAGAATGCCCATGACGAGCTTCATCATCGGAGCCATCTGCTGGATCCCACCGACGACCTTCTGCATTTTGCCTATTCCACTCATGATCCCATCAATACCGCCAAAGCGGTCGATCATTCCTTTTAACTCACCAATGTTGGCTAATGAGAAGCCGGAACTGCCCGCAGCAGGTGCCGGTACCGGAGCTGGGGCAACAACCTGAGCTGTGCCTCCATATAAGTTCCCACCAGCTACTCCTTGCCCATAGGGTATTACTGCAGATGCTTCGACTTCACCGAAGCCCGGGTAATGGGGCTCTACTCCAGGATACATCGGTTGAATCTGAGTTTCATTTAAAGACCGCGGAACCACACCGGGCGGCATATAGGCAGAAGTACGTGCCTGCCGATGAGCATGAGAAGACGGACGTTGCCCTTGTGCTGGCTGGCGGTGATAATAATGCTGTGGCATGAACAATCACGTTCCTTCTATTGGATTTCGGAATTGCGTTCCACAAGTTTCATGACAGATGTATATCAATATACGATAGTGGAACTCCCTTTGGTTATACTGTATGTCATTCGCGGAGAGACGGCGTAGGCGGGTATCCCGGAAAACGGGATATTTGCGGATTTGGGCGCATGGCATGATGGCAGGTCCCGAAGAGTAAAACGCAGTTTAGACACAAAATTGTAACATTTGAGACGGTTGAAATCCTACATAAGTAATCGGATATATACAGGTGAAAACTGGGAAATAGCGCGGTAATTTCGTCAGATGTACGCGAGGGGAGGACAATAGTACCTTTTGTAAGCGGTAACATGTATTTTTATTCTGTAGTGCGTGAAATCGGTAACGCTTGAAATACCAACTCAGGGTGAGTACAATGTAGGTACACAGTAACCGCTAGGGGATGATGATGAAATGCAGCTGAAAAAGCTAAATGATAAAAGCATTGAACAACTATTTGAGGCTATTTTGACGCTAAAAGATATTGAAGAGTGTTATGTTTTCTTTGATGACCTCTGCACGGTAAACGAGATTCAATCCATGTCCCAGCGGCTGGAAGTGGCTCGTATGTTGGGTAAAGGCAATACGTATAACCAGATTGAAGCAGAGACAGGTGCGAGTACAGCTACGATTTCACGTGTGAAACGCTGCCTGAATTACGGTAATGATGGTTATAAAATGACACTGGAACGCCTGGGACGCTAACATGAAGAAGCCGGGTGTACTCATCATCAGTCACGGTTCACAGGAGCAGACCTGGGTGGAATCCGTCGATGACGCGATCTCCCGGTTGAATCTGCCTTCGCCATTACCGGTTGAAGCCGGTTTTCTTGAACTTGTGGAAGGACGCCTGATCCAGGACGGTATCGACCGACTGGAAGCACAAGGCGTAACCGATATTTTGGTCGTACCTCTGTTCGTTTCGTCCGGGAGTACACATGTGGATGAAATCGAATATGCGATTGGTGCAAAGGAAACACCTGATCGCGAAACGGATCTCGAACCGTTTGATGTGAAGGCTCGGGTTCACTTCGGTTATCCAGTGGACAACGATCCGGATATCGCTGTGATGGTGTGGGACAAGGTTAAGCTACTCTCTCAACAGCCTGAGCAAGAGACCATACTGCTGGTAGGGCACGGGAGTATTCATGATGGATTTCGCCAGCGCTGGGAAGCCGGAATCTCTTCCCTTGCAGAGCTTGTGCAGGAAGTTAGTGGTGTAGCCCATACGGATTATGCATTGCTAAATCCGGAGAGCGTGTACGACAAAGTGAAGTATTGGAGCGAAGAGCGGGGGAACCGGGTTATTGTGGCGCCGCTGTTTTTGAGTGCCGGTTACTTCACAAGAAACGTAATCCCGGACCGGCTGAAGGAACTGGATTATGAGTATAGTGGTGAGACGCTGTTGCCACATCCATTGCTTGGACAGTGGCTTGAGCGCCAGATCCAGATTTTGCTGGATAGATGTAATGAGGTCGGGGCTTCTTCTTGAAGTATTCACTTTGGCATGTGTGTGATCGCATTGATCGAAGTAATGTCGTCATCAGTTCATGTGAACTCTATAGCTTCATAAACAATCAAAACCACGTCCAAGGACGTGGTTTTTTTGTTTGTTGTAGACCACTCGACCACTCGAACGAGGGCCAGGTTACCCACTTATGGGAGCGTGCAAATTCAGATGTAGCTCCAGTAGATCTATTAATTGGTCAACGATCTCCTCAGCCGGATAAGGCATGGAATTCATAATCCACCACTCCAGGAGACCGACTGCAGCGGAAGCAAGAAACTGTATGGTAACCTCTTTCTTCATACCCTCCTGAATGCCACAGGCATCCATTTGTTCCTCCACTCCCTGGACCAACAATGTCATCAACTTACTACGGAATGCCGGAATACCTTTTTTGGTTAGAAGTGTAGTATAGGTAGAGTCATGCTGTTCCAGATAACGGAACGTTCTGAGGAGCGCATCCTTGGCCGTAACGGGTGTTGTAGTAGAGCTTTCGATCATACAGGCATCCAATAACTGCTGCAAATAGGTCTCAATGCATTGATCCAACAGGTCGAACTTGTCAGCGTAATGCAAATAGATGGTTCCTCGGTTTACATTCGCCCGATCAGCAATATCGTTGATCGTAATTTGCTCGAAATCCTGTTCCTCCAGTAATCCTACAAAAGCTTCAATTATCGCCTTTCGTGTCTTGAGTACTCGTCTGTCCATGGCCCCTCCTATAATGGTTTTCAACAAAAAGGAATCATTCGTTGATTATTCAACAAAAACGGATATTTTAACGATTGAAGCACAGTAGGTGCTTTGTTACTCTTATTTTATCAACAAATGTTGATAAAACAACGATTATTTATAAAATATGAAATTGAGGGATAACAGATGAAGATATTAGTATATGGTGCGGGTGTTTTGGGCAGTCAATTGGCGCACATTCTGGTGCGCGGTGGCAATGATGTCACTCTTCTGGCTAGAGGGAAGCGAGCGGAAGAGCTGGAGAAGGATGGAGTCGTCATTCGGCATATGTTTCAATTCAAAACGACAGTTGATCCGGTTCGAGTAGCCAGAACGTTGGAAGTGGATGATCAATATGATCTGATTTTTGTTGTCATGAAATATAATGATTTTCCTTCTGTGTTACCTATTCTGGCAGACAATCAGAGCAGTAATATTGTGATTGTGGGAAATAACGCAGATGCACGAAGCATGCAAAATTTTTTGGAGCAAAACAGCAGGGTAGCAAAACAGGTCGCGTTTGGATTTCATGTGAGTGCAGGGAAGCGGGAAAAGGACCGCATGTTATCGGTCGGTGGAGGCAACGGACAAATGGTGATTGGCAGTCTGGACGGAGAAATAGGCTTTAAACCTTTGTTGGATCAAGCTTTCCAACATGTGAAATACAAGTTGAATGTTCTGAGCGATATTGATGCCTGGCTGAAAAGCCATGTTGTACCCATTCTGATGCTTAATGCGGTGAGCTTTAATGAGAAACGTGAGTTGATCAAGTTGGACGGGAACAAACAGCAGATCCAACATATGATTCGGGCGATGGATGAGGGCTTCAGCGTGCTTGAAGCTATGGGTATAACGATTATACCGGAGATTCAGGCTAAAATGATTCGCAAGCATCAACGGATGATGTTTCTTCTGTTGAAGATCTATAGTATGCTTCCGGTTCATAAGCTGGTCGCGGGTTCTTTTGCAGAGATTGAGGTGTTAAATCAGGCATTTACCGATTGGAAAAAGACAACAGGCATCCCGACACCCCATTGGGACGTGCTGAAAAGAGATTTTACTCCCCTTAAATAAAATGTACTCTTGCTCATTGACTCAATACCGACTACAATAAAACCAACTAATAAAATGGGATTAAGGGGATATGAGGATGCGAGAAGTGCCCATGCGGTATGTAAAAGCGAATCAGGTCGGTATTGTATTGTTTGTTTTACTCTCGTTTGTGTTCAATCCACTTGTAGTTCTGGGCGCACTCTGGATCATTCAGGTGATTGGTCTGGCTTCCAGTGGCAAGCTTAATCTGTTTGTGCAGATTGGGAAAGTTGTGTTGACGGATAAAGGAACAGAGACGCAGGCGGTGGAACTGCAGCGATTCAACAATATTCTGGCTGTGCTCTTCCTGTCTCTGGCACTCATCTCGTTCTCGCTTGGCTGGGTAACCGCGGGTTATGCCTTCTCTGTCATGCTTCTCGCGGCTGCAAGCGCGGCTCTGCTGGGTTATTGTGTGGGCTGCACGGTGTATTTCTGGTACAAACAGTTGCGTGCAGGGCGAAAAATCGGATTTTGAGGTTGGCTGAAGAGTGATATGATAATAAAACAACCTAATCTTAGATTAAGGATCTTGACGTGCGATGTTCCGAGGAGCTTTCTTGCGTTGAGCATTTAACTGAAAAATCTCTAGCTATCGGTTCACGATAGCTTCATAACGAAATCCCCCTCAAGTGAGCTGTTCACTTGAAGGGGATTTTTTTACCTAAACCAAGCTTTGTTCAGATTGTTGGTGAAATTGTTATCATTGAAAGGTACGTTGGCACTGCCAAAGTCCGTGGTATTGAGTGCATTTCGTGCCGCAGAAGTCAGGTCGTCCCATCCGATTAAAGGTTGTGTTCCCCCAACAACGTTGGTGACGCCTAGTTCATGGTTCAGTGGCCAGGTACTATTATAGGAAATTAACGGATGGTTACCTTGTGTATTGGTATTGCTCGGTGTGACGTTGGTGAACTGTCCGTGACCGGAATACGCGATGGAGAGGATTTGGGGATTGGCCGCTGCCGGATTATCTACCCACACGACGATACCTTCCCAATCATGACGATGGCCGAGCCCAGGGGAGTGAGAGTCTTTGGGAAAATACCACGAATACATGATGGCCCACACTCCGTTGTGCCATGCCGAGCGGGAGTAGATCTGTCCTGTACTTGAGCTACAGTTTCCATTCGATGACCCGGATGTATTCAAGCCAGCACTGGTATTGCCCTGTTGATCGACCGCAGGGAAAGGAACACAACCATGATAGACTTTCAGAAAAGGCTGAAAACGCTTGGCTGCTTGTTGTGTCACGGTGACTGGTGAGACTTCCTGAAATCCGACAACCTGATCATGATTAATTGCTGCTGCTTCAACAACGGTAACCCAAGGAATACATGCCATAAGAAGGACCAGGAGCATTAACACGATTTTTTTCATTCACAGTTCTCCTTCACGGGTATGGTGTGGTGCGAAGTTGCGGGTGCACTAAGACTATATTGGGAAAAGGTTTGTATTATTTATCTTTTTATCTTGAGATTTGTAAATTTGTAGCATATCCATGTCATAATCATATGAAGGTATCAAAATTGAAGACTAATTCCTGTCCAAGCGGGCAGAATGGTTGATTAATGAGACTATTTTACATAAAAGGTAATGGGACAGATTCAGGATTGGTGCAGAAGGTTATTGGGTAGTGGAAGGAATCGTGGATACATATATGAAAAAATATACTTATAGATTACAGGCTAGGACATCTTTACATTTGATGATATGATAGGAGTTAAAGGCTTTGGAATGAGACGGAATTCCTGATGCATAGATATAGGTAAGACGAAAGATTAGAGCAGAATGAACGGAAGTTCATTGTTGTGTTAAAAATATGCCCTTTTGTGGATGGATGCAAGGTAAGATTATGAGGTCGTATAGACTCATGGATAATGTGGAATAGGTGGCGTATGAGATGAAAAAAGCTCGCTTAATATATAATCCGACCTCAGGCCGGGAAGAAATGAAGAAACGTCTGGCTGATATTTTGCAGCGTTTGGATCAAGGTGGTATTGAAGCTTCATGTCACGCAACGACGGGTGAAGGTGACGCAACCCGGGAAGCTGAACTCGCGATTGAACGCGGATATGACATGATTATTGCTGCTGGTGGCGATGGTACATTGTACGAAGTCATCAACGGCATGGCCGAGCGGGAGAATCGTCCGCCGCTGGGTGTGTTTCCTTTGGGAACGACGAATGACTTTGCACGTGCACTCGGCATTCCGAGACAATGGGAAGATTACGTGGATATGGTCATTAACCAGCAGCTTCGTCCGCTCGATCTGGGCAAAGCCAATGATAAATATTTTATCAATATCGCCGGTGGTGGATCATTAACTGAACTGACCTATGAAGTGCCGAGTCGTCTGAAAACGATGATTGGGCAACTGGCCTATTATATGAAGGGTATTGAGAAAATGGCGAGCCTGTCTCCTCAGGAGCTGATTATTCGCGCCGACGGTCAGGAAGAGATTCATGATGAATTCATGTTATTCCTCATCGCCAATACCAATTCGGTTGGGGGATTTGAAAAGCTTGCTCCAGGTGCGACCATTGATGATGGTCTGTTCGATGTGATCGGTGTCCGCAAATGTAATCTGGCTGACATGATCCGCCTCGTCACGCTCGCGCTGCGTGGGGAGCATCTGAACGACAAGAAAGTGGTTCATTTCCAGACGAGTCATATGGAAGTTACCTCGCCGGGTTATGTGCAATTGAACCTTGATGGAGAGTTGGGCGGTACGCTGCCAGCTACATTTACGAACCTCAAGCATCATCTGCAATTGTATCGTTAAGAATGTAGTTGCTGTGGGCAATGTGGGTCGCTTGCGAAAAGCAATGTTGATCCCCTCAGAAAAGCTATGATGCTGCAGCAGTGGTTGCACAGTATCGCATAACTGTTGAGGAGAGTTGGATTCAGCTCTGCGGTAAGGCGAGATGGAAGTGGATTTTCCAGTTGCCGTGTACGGTGGGATCGCGTATAATCTCATGTGGTCACCATGCTGAAAATAGCAGTTTGGTCGAGTGCCGGCGGCTAACGAACTCAGAAAGCCTTAATATGGCGAAATCGCCGAATCTGCGAATCTAACGAATCTCAACGTCGTTATTATGAAGAAAATGGTCTAATAAGGTCGTAAAACACCATCCGAAGATGATATAACGTTTCTGAAGTTCATTAGAAATTCGGAACGTTATTTTTGATGTGATACCATATAAGAAGAAAGAAGTGAATGTACGTTGTCTAATACGAACCGCAGCGGTCGTGGAAAAAACCGCCGGAATTCGGCTGCCTCTCAGGGGCAAGGGAACGCTTCAGCGTCCCGTCAGCCAAGTCAATCATCTCGTCCATCACCACGTCAGCAAGGGAAAGAGGTGCGGCCACAAGGCGCATCTCTTTCTGCCGTTCGTTCAAAGGGGAGAGCGCGTGAATCAGCACCAATCGAAGGACTGCCCGTTAGCAAAAATGAAGAGACCGTCATCGACATCATTGGTATGAACCATGACGGTGAAGGGGTAGGTCGCGCGAATGGATACACGCTCTTCGTGCAGGGTGCGCTTCCGAGTGAAACTGTGCGTGTTCGCGTGATGAAAACCAAGAAGCAGTATGGCTACGCCAAGTTACTGGAGATCGTGAAAGCAAGCCCGGATCGTGTGTCCGCGCCATGCCCGATCTACGATCAGTGCGGCGGCTGCCAGATCCAGCATATGAGCTATGCCGGACAGCTTGCGTGGAAACGCCAGTTGGTCGTAGATAATTTGCAGCGGATTGGCAAATTGAACGTGACGGTGGAGAATACAGAAGATGCGGAGCAAGGCATTCGCGTTCTTCCTACGATGGGTATGGACGAGCCGTGGCGCTATCGTAATAAGGCACAGGTGCCAATTGGTGTGACCGAGGGTGGCTTGGTAGGAGGATTTTACGCCAAAGGAAGTCATCGGATCATCGACATGGACACCTGCCTCATTCAGCATGAGCACAATGACGAAGTGGTTGCGAAGGTGAAGGAGATCGGCAGTCATTTTGGAATCAGTGCATATAACGAGGAGACAGGTCGCGGTCTGCTGCGCCATGTGGTTGTGAAGAAGGCGTTCCGTACAGGCGAGATGATGCTTGTTCTGGTCACCAATGGACGAGACATTCCGTACAAAGACGAGTGGATTGGCAGTATCCGTGAAGCGATTCCGCATGTGGCGAGTATCTGCCAGAATGTGAACAAGAAACAGACCAACGTCATTTTCGGTGATGAGACCCGCGTCCTATGGGGCCGTGATGTAATCTATGATTATATCGGTGATGTGCAGTTTGCCATTTCGGCGCGTTCGTTCTACCAGGTGAATCCGGTGCAGACGGAAGTGCTGTACGGGAAAACGGTGGAGTACGCCGGACTAACCGGCAAAGAAACCGTGATCGATGCCTATTGCGGCATCGGTACGATTTCTCTTTTCCTCGCGCAACATGCGGATCAGGTGTATGGGGTCGAGATTGTGCCTGAAGCGATCGAGGATGCGCGCAGCAATGCGCTCTTGAACGAGATGCGTAACGTGAAGTTTGAAGTGGGTGCATCCGAGGACGTTATTCCGCGCTGGAAAGAACAAGGCATCGAAGCCGACGTCATCGTTGTCGATCCACCGCGTAAGGGCTGTGATCCACGTTTGCTGGAAACGATCCTGGAGATGAAGCCGGAACGTGTGGTGTACGTGAGTTGTAATCCGAGCACGTTAGCACGTGATCTGCGTGTGCTGGAGGATGGCGGGTATCGCACGGTTGAGGTAACGCCGGTGGATATGTTCCCACACACGGTGCATGTGGAGTCGGTGGCGATGTTGGTGAGGGAGTAGTGTTTTGAAGCTAGATTACCTGCTTTAATAAATAGCTAATTAGCCCGAAGCTTCTAAAGTTCGGGCTAATTAGCTATTTATAACCAAATTAATTCATTCAACGAAGGACATTTAATGATGCTTCCGTTCGTCGGATGGAGAATCGTTTTATATAATCATTTGGAGAGTTGATGGTGGTCTGAACAATATCAAGTTTTCCAGTTTATCCGTTTTCAATAGCTTGGTGTTGTTAAGTGTTTTCTAATACCGCAGTAAGACGTGGCAAAGGTATACCTAACTTTTGGGCTTCTCTCACAACTTCAAGTACTGCAAAACTGGACGTACTATTATTGTATTCAATGAAAAGTCGTGGTAAGCTGCCTTTTGCAAAAATAACCTTGTTAAACAGCGTTCCGAGAAGTACTGGTGGAATCTTGGTCAACAGTAGAGTAATCGCGTCCATCTTTGCGCCTCTTGCTTTAAGTACAGGGGTCATTTCCCGCATACTCTTACCGACATTTGCGAATGAGTCACCATGATTCAAGAGTGCTGGGAAACTTCCCCGTTTTAACACCTCGGCCTCCATCGCCGCATTCGTGGCATAGTGATTCCATAACCAGCTTTGCATATCCTTGATCCAATTGATTTTAAAATGGGCGCTTTCAAATAGTTCTTTGACCTTGTTGTTGATCTGTTCCGTGCCTACCCGTGGTTTTTCCAGAAATATCATCTTTAAAAAGCCGCCCCTAAGCTTATTGTCCTCAATGCCGCCTCCTGCTCCTGGGAACCCAAAGACAACATTGTTCATAGACAGGGGCAAGATTGATGACTTTAAATCCTGCCAAATATTATTGAATATTAGGATCGGGGTGTTACCAGCAGTAGTCGAAAGTATTCTTGCTGCTTCGGGAAGTTGTTCCGTGTTGACACTCGCAATAATGAGATCATAATTTGGGTTTATCTCCTCATGCAGCTTGATTTTCCAGCTTTCTTGGATGAAATGTTTTCCTCTTCGTGCGTCCCACATTTCAAGAGCGATATGACTTCCAAATGTTTCTTTCCTCCCTTTTCTAACGTAAAACTCAACGGTATGCCCTGCCTTCTCTAAAGCCCAAGCGTATTGGGTCGATATTACACCTCTACCGAAAAATAAAATTCTCATCTTAGCCTCCTAATATCCATATTCATCTTTGTCGATAATCCAACAACGTGTTGTATAATGTTATTGTATAGATTCACTATTTGGTCATCAACCATCAGATTTTTAATATCTGTCGTATAATCAATCCAATAGAAAATGGAGGTCAAACATGAATAAGCAACCTGAAATTACGGAAAAAACAAGGCAGACATTTATAAATGTATTCTGTGATTTATATTGCCGAAAACCAATCGAAAAGATATCCATTCAAGAGATTGCTAACCAATCAGGATATAATCGGAGTACATTTTATCAATACTTTACAGATATCTATGATCTGTTGGACTGCGTTGAAGAGCGCATGTTGAAATCAATTAAGGAGGAAATGGCAGGAAGAGAGTTTTCTACACATACTATCCAAGATGCACTTCAATGCTTGGAAAATGCAGAGGAAATTTCAGTTCTTAAAGCTGTATTGGGCGATTATGGTTCTGTTCATTTTGTGGAACGCTTGAAAAGAGAAATTCCCTTTGAGCGATTGATTATGGATTTTTCAACAGATGATGTCTTGGCACCATACATCATTGAGTTTTACATATCAACATTAATATCTATGTTTCGTCTTTGGATACACAGAGACAAAGATCTATCATCGGAGGAATTGATCAAGCTGATCGATAGTCTATTTTCAAAGGGGATAACACCGTATCATATCTTTGGCACGGTCAATCCGCAACGCTCTGGAGTGTAGAGATGATGGTTAGAAAGCGAAACATAAACATAAGGGGCTCGAGAATTTATATATTCTCGAACCCCTTTTTTGTCTTTGTTTCAATACCATCCATTACCTGTAGTAGTCTAAAACTCCCCATCATCCAAGGCGGTAATTAATATACGTGCACACCCGTACCAAGCACGGATTTGTTTTGTACGAAATTACCGGAGAGATACACCTTTTGCAGATTAGGCAGCTGACTTAGAGTCTCCATATTGGAAATGGCATTGTTCTCGAGATGAAGCTCAAGTTCCATGTCCATCCGATTCCATTTGCAGCTCAGTACAAATCATTCGTTCAGGCGATTTTTTATAGGAGTGAACGGCTACTCAATGCTGAATATTGTCGTTCCAACACATAGACATCATAAATTTTGCTTTTTTCCACTTTGCAATAAAGATGGAATCTGATAGGATAAGTTTATAAATACGATGGTTTTAGTGAGGATTAAAAAGGAGGCCGCCCTTGCCATGCAAGAATTAACACATCTGGATCAACTTGAGGCTGAAGCGATATACATTATCAGAGAAGTAGCAGCGGAGTGCGAGAAACCGGTCATGTTGTATTCCATCGGCAAGGACAGCTCGGTCATGCTGCACTTGGCCCTAAAGGCTTTCTACCCCGAGAAGCCGCCGTTCCCATTCATGCATATCGATACAACCTGGAAATTCAAGGAAATGATTGAGTTCCGCGACCGAAAGGCGAAGGAATTTGGTATCGAGATGATCGTGCACTCTAATGAAGAGGCTATTCAGCAAGGAATCAATCCCTTCGACCATGGTTCCGCATATACCGACATTATGAAAACCACAGCCCTGAAGCAGGGATTGGACAAATACGGATTCACGGTTGCGTTCGGTGGCGGAAGACGTGATGAGGAGAAGTCGCGTGCGAAGGAGCGGATTTTCTCGTTCCGGAACAAGAATCATTCGTGGGACCCGAAGAACCAACGTCCGGAGATGTGGAAGCTGTTCAACACGCGAATCAACAAGGGTGAGAGCATTCGAGTCTTTCCGCTGTCCAACTGGACTGAGAAGGATATCTGGCAATACATTCGTCGGGAGAACATCGATATCGTTCCGCTTTACTCCGCCGACGTAAGACCGATCGTTAATCGTGACGGGCATATCATCATGGTGGATGACGAGCGGATAAAGCTTGAGCCTGGCGAGAAGGTAGAGATGAAGAAGATTCGCTTCCGCACGCTGGGTTGTTACCCGCTCACGGGCGGAGTCGAGTCCGATGCCGTTACACTGGATGAGATCATTGAGGAGACATTGGGTGCGTTATCTTCCGAACGGACCAGTCGGGTTATCGATCAAGAAGCGGCGGGAAGCATGGAACGACGCAAACGGGAGGGCTATTTCTAACATGAAGAGTCTACTTAAATTCATTACCTGTGGAAGTGTTGATGATGGCAAGTCCACGCTGATCGGACATATGCTCTATGAGGCCAAACTGCTATTTGCCGATCAAGAACGCGCGCTTGAGCTCGATAGTCGATTGGGAAGCCGAGGCGGCAAAATCGACTACTCGCTGCTCCTGGATGGTTTGCTGGCCGAACGCGAACAAGGGATTACCATTGATGTGGCATATCGTTATTTTACGACGTCTCATCGTTCCTTCATCGTGGCGGACACACCGGGACACGAAGAGTATACGCGCAACATGGCTGTAGGCGCTTCCTTTGCCGATCTAGCCATCATTCTGGTGGACGCTACCAAAGGCATCATTACCCAGACCAAACGCCATGCCCGGATCTGCGCCCTGATGGGGATCAAGCATCTCGTATTGGCTGTGAACAAGATGGATCTGGTCGGCTTCGATCAAAGGACGTTCGAGACAATCAAGGAAGAGTTCATCCAAACGACGGCCGAATTCCAAATCAAGAGCATTCAGGTCATTCCCGTGTCCGCTACGGAAGGGGACAACATTACAACCCAGTCGCCGAATGCACCCTGGTACGAGGGGTTAGCTTTATTGCCGTATTTAGAAAGTATAGATGTTCATACTACCAATGATACGAAGCCTTTCATGATGCCAGTTCAGCGTGTAAGCAGACCGGACCATACGTTCCGTGGGTTCCAGGGCCAGATCGAGGCTGGAAAGATTTCGGTCGGAGACGAACTCATGACTCTGCCAAGTCGGGAGAAAGCCAAGGTTAAGCGGATTTTGGTGACGGACCAAGCTCAGGATTCGGCTTATGCTGGCCAACCAGTTACGATACAACTGGACCGCGAAGTTGATGTCTCGCGGGGTTGCGTGCTCACGATGGACAATCAAGTCCAAGAAGCTGACAGCTTCGCTTCTACAATCCTGTGGATGGACGATTCCGTCCTGACTCCGGGCAAGCATTATTGGGTAAAGGTCGGAACGAAGACTCTTCCAGGCACTGTAACTGCGATTACCCATAAAATTGACATTAACACGGGCCATACCGTTCCAGCCGATCAAATTGTTAAGAACGAATTGGCCAAGTGTGAATTCACACTGTCGGATCAGATCGTCTTCGATTCCTTTGAACACAATAAGAGCATCGGAGGTTTTATCCTCATTGATCGTGTCACCAACATGACGTCCGCGTGCGGAGTCATTGATCAAGCTCTGAAGGGAGAAAGCCGATTTGCCACGCTGGATACTGGGATCACGAGAGATGTTCGCGCCCAGCAGAAAGGACAATCTCCGCTCACGGTATGGTTTGCTGGCTCGGATACGGTATCTATCGCCAAGGAAGTGGAGAAGCGACTAATGTCATCCGGTTATCATACGATGCTGCTTGAGAGCGTCAGTGGAGAAACGCTCCGCGGTACGGCGGAGATGGCAAAGGTGTTGAACGACGCTGGCCTGATCTCACTGGTTTCCCATGATTCTATCAGTGCGGGCGAGCTTGAGACAGCTCGAGAGATCATCGGGGGCAAAGGATTTATCGAAGTTAACGCGGATGAGATCGGCGGAATGTCCACCCAGGATGCCGCAAAATCCGTGGTTAAACGAGTCGTGCAATCCGTTATCGATCATAGTCCTTCGAATAACTACGACATTTAATAAGCATGTCCGATAAAGCGGTTGCCGATCAGGCAGCCGCTTGTTTGTTTCGTCAAGATCCCTTTATATGTGGAGACTGATCTTTGGATGCCAACATCATCCGTGCTGAGGTTGCAGCTATCGTCCAAAGAATATTGAAGGCTTCTGAATTGATTTAAAGCAACGAAAGGGTTCCCCCATGCAGGAAGAACTGCATAAGGGGAACCCCTTTTTTGTCTTTGTTTCAATACCATCCATTAACTGTAGTAGTCTAAAACTCGCCAACATCATAGACGGTAATTAATATACGTGCACACTCGCACCAAGCACGGATTTGTTTTGTACAGAATTACCTGGGAGATAGACCTTTTGCAGATCAGGCAGCTGGCTTATTGTCTCAATATTGGAAATGGCATTGTTCTCGAGGTGAAGCTCTTCTATGGCCTGCCAGTTGCTCATGAATTCGAGAGAAGCCAAATTGCTGTCTTGCATAGTGAAGGAACGCAGAGCGGACAGTTTGGCAAAGTATGGCATCATTTGGTCAACTTCAGTAACGGAGGTATTGTTAATGCTGAAATACGGCTGCTCTAAGGTCAAATGTTCAAGCACGCTGTTCTCCACGGCCGTTTTTTGTTCAAAGTTCAGCCTGCACTCGGAGCACATCAGCGATTTGACCTGCTTCAAACGAAATAAAGCATCGCTCTCCTTAAATAGTGAAGAGTCGTAAATGTTCAGGGTCTCTAGGCTGGACAAGCCGTCCAAGGCGCCCAAACGGGTTATTTCATCGATCTCCCAGAGCGATAGTTGCTCCAGTTTCGGGAATTTCCCCAGCGCTGCCAGATTCAACTCGCCGCTTCCGCCACGGAGTGCCAGACTGGTCACGGCGGGCGCTTTCAGCCCGGAGAGAAAGGAGCTTGGAATTTCCACCCGCTCGACATTAGGCAATGTCAGCGCTTCTGCATTCTCGTAGTAGCCGGACAACGTTAATTCCCGCAGAGATGACAGGCTATTGATGGCCTTTACCGAACCAAGCTGACTTAGAGAAGCCAGGCGCAGTGTAGTAATGGAGTTTTTGCCGGTCAAGCGCTCCAGACTGGAGAAGTTTACATTTTCAATATCCAGCGTTTGTAGAGCAGGCATGTTTTGCACAAAGTCGATGGACTTTACATTTGTTAAAAAGGACAAACGAAGCTCCTGAAGCTGGGTCAAGGCATATAACGGCTGCAGGTCTGTGGTTTCACTGTGCTGTATAGATAAGGATGTTAGCCCGGTCATGGACGACAACCATCCGAGTTCATCGACAAAGGTAAGGGACAGGGACTTGAGTGGCAGTTTATTCAACAGAAATAAATCCGTTACGGACTCATCCACATAGGTAATGGATAAAGAGTTCAGATTGGGGAATTCCAGCAACAGGGCCAATTCCTGATTGCTGCGAAGCTGAGTGGTAAGCTCCGTAATGTTAGACTTGTCACCAAAGTAGTCCGAAAATGTGCCAAAAGATTCATTAAAAGCGCCGCCATAACTTTTTAATCCGGACATATGTGCCAAAGTGGTTTGGTCCGTCTGGGAGATTTCATAGGTATTCGTCAGGTCCAATGCCGTCAGTCCCGTAAAAGCTTCAAAATCTCGCTGATCAATCCGTTGGCTATTTAGTTTCTTATCCTGAGTAACATAGGTGATCTTTTCGGCCTGTTCATCGCTGAAGGGATCGGAAAGGCTATACGTAAATTGCCACTGATCATTCTCCGAATGCTCTACGGTTAAATAGCGAATACGAGCCAATTCCTCCTCTGTTGGCAAGGCAGACCCTTTATCGAAGATATCTCGCAAAAATGAGAGCAGAACCTCGCTTTCGGGCATCTTTCGCACAGGCAGATTGGCTTCTGTTTTGGGATAGGTGGAGCTGTTGCTATAATAAAAATATGTACCGATGGCCCCGGTCAGGAGCAGCATCAATATCAGCAGCAGCCTTACAGAGACGTTCAGCGTCGGTGCTGTTTTTGGGGGCGTTCCGTGGTAATGATTAATGGTCTGGTCCACGTAATAGACATTATTTTGCTTCAATAAAAGCTCTGTTTCACAATAAGGGCACTTTAAGATTTGACCCTCTTTGTACTCAATTCTACCGTTGCAATTGGGACAGTTTAACGGGATAAAGGCCACGAATGTCCCCTCCTTCATTATGATGGTGATAAGATCATGCTGAACGGTCATCTGCTTTCATTATACCTTGTGAATTTACGTTTGATGAGAGAAAGAAGTTTCACATAACGAAGGAGCAGGGAAACCCTGCTCCTCTTTGATCTTTTTAACGTTTAGCTGGTGGTGGGATATTACATAAGTCGTTAAGCGATCGAAGTAATGGGATGTTTAACTTGCACCGGGTAGAGATGATCACCAGGGATTCTTACAAATAATCCGTCATTGGTAAGAGTACTTTTTAGAACGAGATGTTCTGTTGCATCTGGTGTGAAATGGAAGGTTATTGTCTCCGTATCCTCATCTGCAATCTTATCCAAGATATCTTTCATATTTATTTCGTTTAAGCTAACAACGTCGAAGAGCTCAATATGATTGTCCTCTTTTTGATAAATAACAATGACGTTTTCATTTTCTAAGTAATTAATATCATTATTAAAGACATTTAGGCAATAAAACATGAGTATTCCTTGCGTATGGGCGGTTCCGAAATGTTGCGAAACAGGCAGTCTTTCCAATGCAAATTGTTGAATAAGATGTAAATCATCCGCGTTAGCAACATCGAGTTTCCGAAGGTTCGCAGGTGTGTTTAATTTTTTTGCCGTATAATCCATTGAAAAAAGATGTTCTTCCACCGGCTTAAAACCAAACTTGGGGTAAAAATCAAGGACCGATTCATTGGCAAAAAGGTACATGAGATCGTATTTGTTGTCGTATTCCTCTAAAATCTGGTTCATTAAACGAGTGGATAGTCCTTTCCCTCGATAGTCGGGATGTGTCATCACTGTGCCGATTTGAATCGCTTTTTTATGCTCCCCGTGAATGATGAGCTCGAGGATATTGACTGAAGCATTGGCAACAACCCGATCTCCGTCCACAAATGAAAAAGGGATGTAGTTCTCGCCCCAGCATCCGTGCTGGTACCAATTTTCAAAGTCAATATCAAAAGTATCGGCAGCAAGTTTAAAAAAACTTGTTCGAAGTGTGTCATTATTTTTATAGTTCTTCGTAAAGAGCAATTCCTGCATGGTATGTCCCCCCCCCCTAATCCTCAAAAGTGACTACATAATATGACTGAGAGCAACTGCAAATCTTGGTCCATCAATCTAAGGAAAAATGCACGACTGCACTATATAACATTTTGGTACGAATAGGGTCAAAGGTTACTTGATGTTGGACTTGCTTTACACGTAGCATTAATGCCTTATTGATTTCAATTCGTTCTTCAATCGCTCGCGCCAGTTCATGAAAGTCATAAGCCTGCAAGCATTCGACTTTATCTTTCATTATATCCAGTGAAATTTCCATATTTAAGTTATGCCTCCTCCGAGTGTCGATCTGCAAGTTAAATGCTTGTCGAGCTTCATTTTAGAGGAGCTTTTCCAGTTCGGCAAGCGTAAGCATGCTGAAAATTAAATATAGACGTGATAAAATCGGGAAAGAGTTATTCGGAAATCATCGAACTTTCAATAATCTAAGATCTAATGGAAGCAATAACAGATCTGATGTTTGAACAAAGTTACATTTGCATGGTATAAGTGAAGAAGCAAGGACACAATAATGTGAATTGCAACGAAAACTGTTAATGCTAATATAGTTGATAGGCAAGCAGATTCATAAGTTACGTGTTTTACTATGTTTACTATTAATGAGGATAAAGACTGTCCTGGAATGTATAGAGGAGTTATGGAGATGACACAAGAGAACTTTTGGCGTGAATTGCCACGACCATTTTTTATACTGGCACCGATGGAAGATGTGACGGATGTTGTGTTTCGGCATGTCGTAAGCGAAGCGGGCAGACCGGATGTGTTTTTTACCGAGTTTGCGAACACAGAGAGTTATTGTCACCCGGAGGGGCACAAGAGTGTGCGTGGGCGTTTGACGTTTACAGCAGATGAACAGCCGATTGTTGCTCACATTTGGGGAGATAAACCGGAATTTTTCCGTGAGATGAGTATCGGTATGGCAAAGGAAGGCTTTAAAGGTATCGATATTAATATGGGCTGTCCTGTAGCGAATGTTGCCGAGAATGGAAAAGGAAGCGGCTTGATCTGCCGGCCGGTACTTGCGGCGGAGATTATTCAGGCGGCGAAAGCCGGGGGGCTGCCGGTCAGTGTAAAAACGCGTCTCGGATTTACGGAGGTCGATGAATGGCGCGACTGGTTAACTCATATTTTGCAGCAAGACATTGTGAATCTGTCGATTCACCTGCGTACGAGAGAAGAAATGAGCAAAGTAGACGCTCACTGGGAACTGATTCCGGAGATCAAAAAACTGCGGGATGAGATCGCGCCGAACACACTGCTGACCATTAACGGGGATATTCCTGACCGTGAGACAGGCCTCAGACTTGCGGAGCAATATGGTGTGGACGGCATTATGATTGGACGCGGTATTTTCCAGAATCCGTTTGCTTTTGAGAAGGAGCCGAAGGAACACACCAGTGAGGAATTGCTTGATCTGCTTCGGCTGCATTTGGACCTTCATGATCAATATTCAGGACAGGCGCCACGTTCGTTCAGCGCGCTTGCCCGTTTCTTTAAAGTCTATGTCCGAGGATTTCGAGGGGCAAGTGAACTCAGAAACAGCTTAATGAACGCCAAGTCGACAAGTGAAGTTCGCACGCTGCTCCATGAATTTGGAAATAAGGCTCAAGATGAGGCGGAGGGACGTGGGATTTAAGTTTCCGAGTGATGTATTGGATGATTAATTAAAAAGATATACAAGAAAAGAAGCGGGAACGATTCCGCTTCTTTTTGGGCTGTTGTTGTATTCAATTTGTGTTGTAACACTTTAGTCGTCTTGGAACGTTAACGCGTATACTCCGGTTGGGCGGCCATGGCGATCGGCTGAGGATTCGCTAATACCCATAACACAGCCAACTCGGATAATCTGGCGGGCGCATCAAAATCGTATCCATTGCGAAGTCTGCTGACCAAGTCTGCTGCCTCTTGGAGAAGTTCCGGGGCGAGTGGCGCACCAGTGCCCAAGTGACGAATCAGTGCATCCAGCATCTTGCGATACTCGGCGTCCCAGTTTCCACCGCCATTATCCAATACTTCATGGGACACGCGCCCTGTGATGCGGATAACCTCTCCCTGCACCGTTTGAGCATGGCCCTGAGCAGGAATGAGATATTCCCATAGCTCTTGGTGCTGCTTGGGCCAGGTGGTTGCCGTTACCTGTATGGGTTTAGTGCCATCGTGCATGATCCGATTCGCTACCGGCTCGACATCAAATAGCCGATACAGTTTGATCAGCGCGTCTGAAACTTCATCGACCTTGTCTTTATTGAACTTCTCACGAACGAATTCAAAATCCTTACCAATCCGCTTCACCGATTCTTTCATATCCGGGGTGACCGATGCACCAGCATCCAGCAGAATGGCGGCAATCTCCGCCAGATTGACAATATCACTATTCCTGCAATTGATTAATCCCTTAGCTAATGGCGTATTTCCCTTATTATTTTCAACGTTAATAGCAGCACCTTGGTTTACCAACTCTTGAACCACTTTGGTTCTATACCCATTGACCGCTGCATGTAACGGTGTTTCATTTTGGTAATCCACAGCGTCCAGATCCGCACCTAATTCAAGAAACAGGGCTACATTTCCTGACCAGTGTGAGGCATGAGCATGTAGAGGCGTGCGTTGATATTTGTCACGTGCATTAATATCTGCCCCTTGCTCTACTAGCCAGCGGACCACTTCATCCGATATTTGACGAAAGCTGAGGGTCGTACCTTTGCTGTATCCCCCACGGGCATCCCATTCGCATTGCTCGAAAACTTCTTTTACAGCAGAAATATCATTATCTTTAACGAGTTTTTCCATATGAGCCGGTAATGTTGTTTTCATCTTAGCCATTAAAAAATCCCTCTCCTTGTGAACGACATCGTATTTCTAATGATAGGAAATGACAAATGGATAGAAAGCAGATAATTTTCTGCAAGTTTATCACATAGGCGTTTTTAAAACCAATAACTGGATTTTAAAACTTCTGATTTGAAGCATAAAGTAGTGGGCACTGCATCACAATTGATATGAGACTTCGCTTCGCTTGGCTGTGATATACTTTAGGTGAATGTTGATTTTGGAGATTGGTTGAAACGATTAAAATGATCGCCGCAATGCATGCGGTAGGTTTTTCATAATAGGAGGATCTATGTCCTGGAGCAAATTGAAGCAACAATTGGAAAGTTTTCTTAGTCCTGCGTTAGTTGGACGGGTGGAGTACCGTGCTACCAGCTATCGCTATTCACCTGATAAATCAGGAAATTGTTACATTACCGTAGATAAAAAGAACATATTGAATATGATTGATACGACCGCCCCTGTCCGGTGGTATCAGACGGAGCAGGAGATCAAGAACGATCCTAACATCGTCATTCCTGTGAGCGAGGAAGAGATTGAAGCTATCCGGCAAGAGTCCATAGGCAATATTCCCGAGGAGCGTCTTCAAGTCATGGCAAGAAGCAGAAAAATCTCCGTCCATGCCAAGGAGCTTTTGGCGGCGCAGACCGCACTCAGCAAATCGAATTTTACCGTTGCAGCTACCACATATTTATCGACTTCTATAGAGGATAATCTGGAGAGCAAGGATATCCTTTCTAACATTCTGGCTTTAATGGACAGACGAGTAGGCAAAAAGCGAATATTGAACATGTCCGAGCAGATGAAGTTAAAGCATCCAGCGGTGCAATATTTTTATGAACTGCGCCGTCGTACGGTGTAGATTAGTTAAACTTCGTAGGTTGCTATGATCATCAAAAAAAATATAAACCCAGGCATAAAGAAATAACTTGGGTTTATATTTTTTGAGTTGAAGCTCTTATTTTATTGGTGTAATTTTAGAGAGCCGTTACTTATTCAGGATTGTACGCCTATAGTAATCCGGGTAACATAGTTCAGTTCACTTTGTTCGGCTACCTCGTCAATTAAATATTCCTCATAAGCATAATCCCCAAGATTCCAACCTTCTCTTATGGAGTACTTCACTATTTTTTCATAGGTTTCTCCAATGGTTTCGTAGCTTCCATGATGGTAAGCAACAGCATACCAACCTTTTGGTTTGACAGAAGTAGATGTAGTTTTAGATTTCTTTTTACTCTTGGTTTTTACATAAAAAAAGGATTTGGAGTGGTAATCCCCGTTTAAAATACGTTCCCTGCTTAGAAGATAACCTACGAAAGAGGTATCTTTAGATAAGCTACGATCCTCGAAATGATGAAAAGCTAACATCCAGCTTATATATTCTTCTTTATCCAGCGCAATCAAAGATTCACTGCGAATAATGAATTCCTCTTCCTGTTCTTCGACCATAATAGTTTCAAAATCGGCATGCATGCCTTGTTTTACGTTGTGAATTAGTTCTCTTAATGTGTGTTTGAAATATGTGAGTCTCTCGATCTCCCTGTCGATGTCCTTTATTTTCTCTTCTGACATCTGTATAGCTCGTTCCGAATTTCTTACTTCAAGATACTTCTTAATATCGTTAAGAGGAACATTCAAATCTTTGAGAATGTTGATGGTGGAGAACAACATGAACTGTCCTTCAGAATAATAACGATATCCGTTTGCATCCACATAGTCGGGTTGAAACAATCCAATCTCATCGTAATGAAAAAGCGTTCTTTTATTCACGTTACACAGCTTGGCAAATTCACCTGTTTTGTAGTACTTGTCTGATCCAGTATCCATAATTAACCACCCTTGACTATCTGGTTACGTTATACCTTATTGTAATGTTACAAACATTAAAATCTAAAGTAAAGGCAAGAAGAAATGGTTATATGGGATAGCCATCTTTTCATGAATTTTAAAGGAGAATCAGTATGAGTTTGAAAATAGAGTATGTGAATAAATCTTTTCATGAAATGAACAGTCTGAAAGAGTTATATGACGGTGCATTTCCTGAAGAGGAAAAGTTGCCGATGTGGTTTCTTTTATGGAAGGCGAGGAAAAGTTACATTCATTTTGTCGCATTTTATGATGATCTTCAGTTCATTGGCTTTACTTATTTAATTGAATATAAGGATACTACGTTTATCTTTTACTTAGCTATAGATACGAAGAACAGGTCCAAGGGATATGGCAGTCAGATATTATCCAAGATTAAAGAGATGTACCCGAATAACAGAATAATTCTCAACATTGAGGTCATTGATGAGGCTGCCAGTAATTATGAGCAGAGAGTCAGCCGGAAACGTTTTTACGTGAAAAATGGTTATAGAAGCTCTAATCGAACGATTAGCCAATTTAATCAGTCCTATGAGGTTATGATTCATGGCAAAGATCTGGTTGAAGACGAACTTCGCAGTATGTTGAAGCTGTTCGCAGGAACAATTCTATACTGGTTCAGTAGAACAGAGATTAATTGAGGTAGGGTGGTCCTTATGGATAAGTTCGAGATAAAACATGTTACTGCACAAAACCGGGATGAGGTTTTAAATTTACGCGTAAAAAGTACACAAGTAACCAACATTGAAACAACGCAAGAATGCTTGGAAGAAGCAGATGAATGTGAATATTATCAGCCTGCAGGCCTGTATTGGAATGATATGTTGGTAGGTTTTGCAATGTATGGTTATTTTCCGCCAATTGAAGATATGCAGGGTAGAGTGTGGTTAGATCGCTTTCTTATCGATGAGAAGTTTCAAGGTAAGGGCTTAGGAAAAAAACTGCTATGTGTTCTTATACAACATCTTTTTAGCTTATACAGGTGCAACGAGATCTATCTTAGCTTGTATGAACATAACCGGGAAGCATTACAATTATACCAACAGTTTGATTTCAAGTTTAATGGAGAGCTGGATTTTAACGGAGAAATGGTCATGGTGAAGGAAATTAATGCTCTTGAGATTGGACATTAACTTCCGTATCACAACTTCCCCCAAAAAAAGTGCTATTTTTGATATAGCTTTTAACTATAACCAGTTATGGTTTTTAAGTATCCCTTCTAACTGCTCTCTGCGTGATATGATCATGGTATACAACGAGGGGGTAATTTACATGACTGACAAGTTCCAGATCGTAGGAAGTTTATTGCGGCCGGATGAGCTGCTGAAATATAAAACGCAAATTGAACATAATGACGATATCCAATATCCGTTCTATGAAAATTACGAAGGATATGAGAAGTGCGAGACGGAGGCTATCAAACAAGTTGTCGCCAAGGAAATCGAACATAACTTGTCCGTGGTTACCGATGGCGAATTCTCTAAATCGATGTGGCATCTGGACTTTGTATGGGGATTTGGCGGCGTGAAACGTTATATCGCGGATCATGGCTATTTTTTCAGAGATGTGGACGGAACTTCGAAATATGAAACACGCAAAGATATTGGACTGCGGATCACGGACCAACTGAGCGGAAAGAATCATCATTTTATTCAGTTGTTCCAACAACTGCAAGACACGGCTGGCGAGCAACAAACGAAACTTTGTGTACCATCGCCATCCCATATCTTCGGTGAGCTTTCCTGGTCGGATAACATTGGCGGTACCGATTCCGTTTATCAGAACAAACAGGAGCTCAAAGAGGGGCTTGTGATCGCGTATAAGGAATTCGTCGAAGAATTCGCTGCAGTGGGCGGTAAAATTCTGCAATTCGATGATTGCTTGTGGGAACTGTTTGCAGACGACAACCCGAACTCTCCTTTCACAGGGGAGCATATCAATCAAGATGAAGTACAAGGCCTGGCTACTGAATTCATTGATATTAACAATACCGTGATTGACTTCGGTCATAGCCTTGGCTTGAAAATGTGGACACATAACTGTCGCGGTAACTATGATTCCCGCAACATGGGCGGTGGATCATATGTGAAAATCGCCAATCTGTTCCTGAAGCAATTAAAGTATGACCGTTTCTTCTTGGAGTGGGATGATGATCGTGCGGGTTCACTTGAAGCGTTGGAAGTGTTCAAGGACAGACCTGAAACGGAAGTGGTATTAGGTTTGCTTTCCTCCAAAACAAGTACCCTCGACGATGAAGCACGCGTTGTCCGTTTGCTGGACGAAGCTTCCAAAATTATCGATAAGGATCGGCTGCTGTTGTCTCATCAATGCGGTTTTGCATCCTGCGATGGCGGTAACGAATTAAGCGAAGCTCAGCAATGGGCGAAGATTGATCAGGGGCAGAAGATCGCCAAACAATATTGGGGCAGCACCGTTTAGGTTCAAGCTGACGGTATTTTGACCCATAAACGATTACCCGTTCAATAGTGTTTAGTATTCATACAACGGCGACTTGTCCTCTGGAATCCATCCAGGGAGAAGCCGCCGTATTTGTTCTGAAACGTACGTATAGGTACGTTCTTATTTCTATAAACTTTTTTAAACTAATGATGAGGCATAAGTATGTCTTTTTCTATTTCTGCGATTCACGCTGTGCCAGCCATTCCTTTTTCAACAAAGCATATTGATACGTATTTTCGTATTTCGGTGTTCCGTCCTCATTGTTGACAAATGAAATGAACTCCAAAAAGAGACCTTCCCGGCGCATGCCCAGCTTCTCACACAGTTTCTGGGAACGAAAGTTATCATCCTCGACATAGGCGTACACTCTTCTTATTCCCTGTTCCATAAAGAGATGCTCGATGAAAGCATGGGCACTCTCACTTGCGTACCCTTTCCCTTCAAATCTGCCATTAAAATTCCAACCAATACTATACGTATCTGAATTCGTATCCTTATCTGTACCAGGATCCTGATCTTCCCTCATGCCAAACAGCTCACCGATCAGCTCGTTACTGTCTTTCAGGCAGACTGCGATTTGGGAATCGTCATTGCTTCTTTTTGCGACCTCCGCTGCCGCGTCTTCCAGTGTTGAAATTCGGTGATCCACAAAGCAATTCACTCTGGGATTAGCTGTGTATTCCAACAGTCCGGCTGCGTCTGTTGCGGTGAAATTTCGCAGGATTAATCGATTGGTTTCAAGGTTTTGCATGAGATATACCTCCAGTGTTCAGATCAATAGATTGGCTTTGTTCATGTTGTATTTCTTTTTATTCTACCAAACACATTATTTCTTACTATAGCTGGGTGCAGCCTTGAGTTTGGCTTTGGTTTTGGTTCTGGTTCTGTCAGACCGGGAGAACAATCCCACCAATTTCTCCCTATAGATATAACCGAGCACGAACCCGATCACAGCGATAACAGAAATACTAATGGCGATCGTATATTGTTGCATATGAATGGTGGACCCCACGGCGGCAGATGCAATGATCCACGGCAGACGACCAATTATCAGAATCATGAAGAACTTAAACGAACGAATCGATGTAAGAGCGGCAACAAATACAAGCATGTCTTTGGGCAAGCCGGGTATCACGAAAAAGATAAATAAAAAGGCGGAGAATTTCTTCTCATCATGTATAAACGACATCCACTTATAATTTTTCTTTTGCAGCAGCCGTGAAATGTAAGCCCGACCGATAAAACGAGTGAAATAAAAGGCGATCGCTGAGCCGAGTATCAAACCTATCGTTGTATACAATGAACCAATGGCTGTACCGTAAATATATCCGCCTGCGACTTGCACCACTTCTCCTGGAATAGGTGCAACCACGATCTGAAGAATCTGGAATAGGATGAACATGATTGGACCCCAATGTCCGGTTGAATGAATATATTCTCTGAAGTTGTCCATGGAAGACATGATTTTAATTATGGCAGGAGAATAATAGACCAGCAGACCAATGGACAACATGAGGAACAGACCCAACAATAGGTTAGTCATTACTTTTTTCGAGGGTTGTGGCATAGCTGACGACTCCTTTGTGTAATAACCTTTAGATATTTACAGTATAAGGCGAAGTTATTAAGAGATACCTACATAACTTCTGAAGAATTCTTAAGTCGATTGTATTTGCTGGTAGTCGCCAATAGCGCATATTATACTGAAATTAGACGGAGGGATCAGATGAGTAAGAAAATTCTAATTGCTGATGATAACAGCGAAATTCGTGAAATTGTAAGGATTTTATTAGAGAGCGAGAATTATGAAGTGATTGAAGCGATAGATGGTCAAGATGCGATTGATAAAGTGAATGAAGAGACGGATCTCATTATCTTGGATATGATGATGCCCAATAAATCGGGCCTGAAGGCATGTCTGGAGATTCGTGAACAAACAAGCGCACCGATCCTGTTTCTCACGGCGAAAACGCAGGATTCTGACAAACAATTGGCCTTTTCCTCCGGCAGTGATGACTTCTTGTCCAAACCCTTCTCCTATACAGAACTCGTTTCAAGAGTGAAGGCCTTACTGCGGAGGTATTACGTTTATCGGGGCAAGGAGAAAACTGAAGAAACGGATCAAATCATCGTTAAAGATCTTACCGTCCATCAGGATTCAAAAACCGTGTTTGTTGGGGAGAAGGAAATTGCTCTAACTGAAATTGAATACAACATTTTGTTGCTGTTGGCTAAGAAACGACGAAAGGTATTCTCGGCGGAAAATATATATGAGAGTGTTTGGGGGCAGCCCTACTTTTATACATGTAATAACACGGTGATGGTTCATATTCGTAATCTGAGAGGCAAACTGGAGGATGACCCACAGAACCCTAAATATGTGAAGACCGTTTGGGGGAAGGGGTACAAAATTGAATAGGTTACTCATGGGGAAAAAGCTGAAGATTAAACTGGTTCTGGCGGTTATCATTTCTCTGATCATTGCCACAAGTGTTTTCGTTATTGTACAAGTTGTTGGCGAGACTGTATTGGATAGTTACTTAAGCAAATCCACCTTTGTAGAGAACAGACAGCAAGATGCGCTTGAACGATTCGAAACATTCGTAAACAATCAGAACGTGTCAACACGAAATCACGAGCAATTATCTGATTGGATAAGTCATGAACGCTACTTGAATCTGTATATTTTTGCAAAAGATAAATTGATATTCTCCTCCAACACGGAGATTGATCCTGCCATTAATGAAGAGCTGTTAACTCAATTTGTACCATCGAAAATACCCATCACCACCATCCATTTTGCGGATCAGGATGCCCAAATATATTTGGTTAGCTTCTATGAGTATCAATATTACAACCTCATTCTCATTATGGGTGTTTTCATAGCAGCTGTCGTGTTCATCGTTTCCTTTCTACTGATGATTAATAAGAAAACGTCGTATATTGGCGTGCTTGAACAAGAGATCAAAATACTCGAAGGTGGAAATTTGGATTATTCAATTACGGTATCGGGAAAGGATGAACTGTCATCTTTGGCCCAGAGTATTGATGAGATGAGGAAATCATTTGTGGAGCGGCTGGGTAGCGAGGAGAGGGTCAGGATGGCCAACCGTGAATTGATTACGGCGATTTCCCATGATTTGCGAACGCCACTCACGATTCTATTAGGATATATGGATATCATAGAGCTCAATAAGTATAAGACACATGAGGAGCTGTTGCAGTATATTCATAATAGCCGGGAGAAGGCCTATCAGATCAAAGTCCTGTCGGACAAATTATTCGAATATTTTACGGTATCTTCTGCCGCGGAAGAAGAGGAAATTGAATTTGAAAGGTATGAGGGCAGAGCGCTGATTGATCAACTCATCGATGAACAATTAGTGGTTTTGGACGATATCGATGTGCAGGTTCAGACAGATGCATATGATGAGGCGTTTTTACTGGAAATCAATCTGGTCGCCATGCGTCGCGTAATGGATAACCTATTTTCAAATATTCGAAAATATGCCGATCCAGTGTTTCCCGTTCATATCCAGATCTCTTTGAAGCAACAATATGTCATTCTTGAGGTGAAGAATAAGATTAAACGTGTCAGTAAAAAGAAAGATAGCAACGAAATAGGGCTCGTTAGTTGTCAGAAAATGATCGAACAGCACAACGGTACGTTGAAGGTGTCGCAGGAAGAAGATACTTTTTCACTACAAATTACGCTACCCGTCATCTCCAATAAACCAACACAGACTCATCTATAATGAAAGGAGAGAGGGGTTATTGTATTAAAAGAGCCATGCGATCGCATGGCTTTTACGATATCGTGCGAAGGCAAGCCTCATGTTTTAGACAACAGGTTCATTCTGTTTTTTGAAATATTGTTCAATGAGAAACGAGAGCATCGATCCGGGCTCAGCCTGCTGTAATTGAGACTGATCGCCAAATTCCATGAGATACGGCTGTTCCGTAGTACATGGAATCCAATGAGGCATCAGCTTTCCGGTGGAGTCCGAACCGTTTGGATCACCTGTAGCAATAAAATTGGATAAGTAATTGCACATCTGGCGGGCCAGATCATAATGTTTGCCTGTGAAAGGCCGCCAGCACTTGGCGAGTGTTTCGAAGAAGAACCACAAGTCGACGGAGTGGAAGGTGCCCGGCTGGTCCCAACCCGGAATTTCGGCGTCGAAGTTATAATAATAGAGAGGCGTTTCAGACGGATGACTGCTGTTCGCGCGGATGGCGAGCAGGATGGCATGTTGGATCATGCGTACCGATGCGTGTTGCAGAGCCTGCTCAATTTGGCCGGTACCCGTCTCGCATAGCTGCAAAAAGGCAGGAGCATCCTCGCCGAACAGCTCCACAGCCATCTGCTTCAGTTCTTCCAGATCGGCTGCGGCGGGACGGGTCCAAAATTCGGAAGACGTATGCCCCAGCATTACGGGGATCGCCTCGCGCTTCTGCTGAATAAAACGAGTAAACGGATCGCCTGCGCAGAATTGTTCGTCAATGACGGTTCCCCAGAAATTTTTGTATTCGAGTGCTTTGTCACGAAGATACAAGGCATTGAGTTGTCTCGCCTCAGCCAGGGAGGATACGCCCAGGAAGTCGAAAAATGCTACCCCGGCCTGCTCTGCATCCCGCAGTGTGGAACGGACAGCAGGCACACGGACCTTCGGGTATAACTCGGTGGCCATACCGCTCATGATGACGGCTCGCTGGAACAAGCCTTTATTTTGCGGAGAGGTCATCTGGCTGAGTACACTTCCTCCGCCTGCTGACTGTCCGCCGATGGTGATCTGATCTGGATCACCGCCAAAGGCAGCGATGTTACGTTTGACCCACTGGGTGCCTGCTTGCTGATCGAGATGACCGAAGTTGGCGGGGGCATGGGGGGATTCGGCGCTAATCTGGGGATGACACAGGAAGCCAAAGGCATTCAGTCGATAATTAATCGTCACAACGACAATACCTCTGCGAGCGATTCGCTCGCCATCAAATTCCATTTCGGCCGTATGGCCGACTTGAAGGCCCCCGCCAAAATACCAGACAAAGACAGGCAGCTTCTCGTCCGTACGCTTGGCGGGTGTCCAGACATTCAGATACAGACAATCCTCGTCCATGGGCAGATCGGGGTCAACAGCCCATTCGCGGGTGTAGATATTGTTATCGTCGATGACTGTCGGGGCTTGCATGGAGATAGGGGCAAAATCGAAAGCTTGCAATACACCGTCCCAGTTCGACTGCGGCTGTGGAGCTCGCCAGCGATTCTCACCTACAGGAGGTGCGGCAAAAGGAATTCCCTTAAAGCTGGTAATTCGCGGGTCCGCTGCGGGCAGTCCTTGCACTTGTCCATGTTCTACCGTAACCATTCTAAGCATCACAACAATCTCCTCTCTGGATTTAGCATGTAAGCGTTACCGAACATCTGATCAACGATATGAAGATAAACCAAACGTGAGAACCTGTTAGCTGGAGAAATGGGGGAATCAAAGTTGAATCCGATTTGGCATGAGAGCAGTAGATCCAGTAATTTGTATTTTATCAGCGGTGGTCACAAGCCAGCCAACCTGCACCAATGGGGACCAGGCGTGCGAGACGTTTATGCACTGCACTATATTATCCGCGGCCAAGGGACGCTGGAGACGGGCGGCCGCGTTTTTCGGCTAGTCACGGGAGAAAGCTTTATCATATTTCCGCAAAAGGAGATTTATTATTATCCAGACCCGCAGGATCCATGGGAGTACGTCTGGGTGGAATTTAACGGTGAAGATGCCGGACGATTGCTGGGACTGACGCAGTTTTCAGAGATACAACCAGTGGTGACAATCTCGCCGGAAACATTGCAGCCTTTTTTTCATCTCGCCTGGAACGCAGGTGCATCATCCCATGAATTGCTTCGTGCGGATGCACGTTTGCGCCTGCTGTTATCCTACTATATGGAATACTATCCGAAGGAGCCGCAGGTGGACGCCAAGGACTATGTCTGGCTGGCGAGAAAGTACATCGAGCAGAACTACTGGAAGCCGACATTGACCGTCACGGAGATCGTAAAGGCCGTCAATCTGGAGCGCAGCTACTTGTTTCGTCTGTTTAAAGGAGCAACTGGCAAGTCTGTTTTGGAGTATATTACATCCTGCCGAATCGGGCGCGCCTGTGAATTGCTGAAGACGTCGGGTCTGCCAATTCAATCGGTAGCATACTCTGTTGGCTACAATGACCCGTTATATTTTTCCAAAGTATTCAAGAAGGCAACTTCACATACCCCAACAGCGTACATGATGCTGCACCGAACTAAGGCATAACGTTAACGGAACAAGGCACAATTCCCGGACTTTCGGAAATAACGTATCAGCTTCTCAATAGGCTCGCGTCCACTGTTCAGCTTCACTCCAAGACAATCAATACATAGAAATTGCTGGGCAGAGCGCGAGATCAATTTGAGGTAGATGCCGACATCGTCTGAAGAAAGCGGAACCTGACAGGAGGTGCACAGGCGATGTTGAGCCATTTATTTCACCAGTTTGGCCCGGACGACGAGGCAATCATGTGCTGCGACAACGGGAGCGAAGCGTTCACGGAACACGCCTAGTTCTTTATGTTCCCAGCAGTCATAAAGCGAGAGAGCGTAACCGGCAGCATAAGGCAGACCCATATCCCAAAACTGCAAAGACAATTCCCGCTGGCTGTCGCTCAGATTGAAGAAACCAATAGCCAGATCGCCATCTGTGAGCACCTTCACCAGCATAAATACATCGTCTGTGTGAAACCATTGCGGCTCCGGTTTAATACGATAAGCTCCGCGCGCTTCTGCATCCTGGTTGATGGCAAGCAGATCAGGATTCAGGAGAATATCTTTGGTGATCTGGTTAGCCTTGCGTACGTCGCATCCGATCATTAATGGGGAACCCATCATGGACCAGAGGGAGAAGTGGGTTTTATATTCGATGTCGTTGCATCCGCCGATGCTGCCGATATAGTCATTGTTGCTTCCACCATACATACCAACGATCAGCATATCCATGTCGTTATGGCAGAAGGAGCCGGTGTAGCTCTGTTTTCCGAGTTGAGACAAGGCAAGTTCCTTTACTGAATCCCAATTGTCGCGGATATCGCCGGTGGATCGATACATATGAGCACCTGATTCCCGAATCCAATCGTATACGTCATCGGCTCCCCAGTTACAGGCAGAGAACAGGATATCGCGTCCGCAGTTTTTGAGCGCCAGGCTCATTCGTTTGTACAGCAGCTCGCCTGAGATATGTCGCGGCTTGAAGCAGTAATCATACTTCAGATAATCAACGCCCCATTCGGCAAAAAGGGCGGCATCCTGGAATTCATGCTCAAAGCTGCCCGGATACCCGGCACAAGTATGCGTGCCCACACATGAATACATGCCGAACTTTAGTCCTTTGCCATGGATATAGTCAGATAGCGCTTTCATACCGCTTGGGAATTTCTCTGGGTCAGCCACCAGATTGCCACCCGCATCCCGTTCCTTCAGACTCCAGCAATCATCAATGACGATATACTCGTAGCCGGCAGCCAGATAACCTTCTGATACAAACACATCAGCGACATCCCGAATTAATTGTTCGTTAATATCCCACGTAAAGGTATTCCACGAATTCCAGCCCAGAGCAGGGGCGAAGCCTAACACTTGATTGTTGCTCATGATCTCCCGTCCTTCCTCATCTTGGTTTCTTTAACTTTACTAAACTGAACATAAACGATGAGCGATGTTTCCTGCCATAGCTTAACGTTGCTTGGGCATGGACAGATGTTGCTCTGCTGTGCAGGGGGAAACATCGTTTTTCCAATCAGAATTTGGGCGGGTATTCAGAAGTTGCTGATAGAGGCCCAAGAAAGGAGAAATGTCCGTTCACGAAGAAGTTATATTTATCTTTTCAGGGATCTGTGCGAAACCATGGTATGAATGCTATGATCGGTGATAATACTCGAAAAGGATGTCAGAGTAACAGGGGAATCTAAATACGATTCAGTTCTTTCAGGAAGTTCACATATATAATTTATAGAATTGGGAGTGTCACCACATGAATCTGGATGAAGTGATGCAAGAGCTGGAAGCGCTGGGTAAAGAACGAACAAAAAAAATCTACCTCTCCAACGGTGCGCATGAACCGCTATTTGGCGTGGCAACCGGGGCGATGAAACCAATGGCGAAGCAGATCAAAAAGGATCAGCCTTTGGCAGAGCAACTATACGCGACCGGGAATTATGATGCGATGTACTTTGCAGGCGTGATTGCTGATCCTCAAGCGATGACGGAAGCTGACTTTGACCGTTGGATTGATGCTGCTTATTTTTACATGATCTCTGACTTCATCGTTGCCGTCACATTGGCAGAGACGGATATTGCTCAAGAAGTTTCGGATAAGTGGATCGCGAGCGGAGATGAGTTGAAAATGTCAGCAGGATGGAGCTGTTACTGTTGGTTGCTCGGCAGTCGAAAGGATGCTGAATTTTCGGAGAATAAACTGATGGAGATGCTGGAACAGGTGAAAAAGACGATTCACGAATCTCCAGAACGAACGAAATATTCGATGAACAACTTCCTGTATACCGTTGCAACATCCTATCAACCGTTGCACGATCAGGCAGTGGAGACAGCCAGGGCAGTGGGACCTGTGGAAGTGAACAAGGGCATGCCAAAGAGCAAACTGCTGAATGCCTCTGAGAATATCCAAAAGGCAGTGGATAAAGGGCGGGTAGGCTTCAAACGCAAATATGTAAGATGTTAATTGTAATTGTTGTGATGTGATAGACTAGAACATCAGGGATGTAACACATTCAGGAGGTGCTCGCACGCATGTAAAGAGTGTCTCCCTTTTTGTGTTTTTTTGAATATCACGTGCGTGTGTAACTGAAATCTAGTAACCGTCAAGCAACAAGTTAGTCAACAAATTCTCTGTCGATCCTTTATACTAATAAAGCCAGAAACATATCTAAGGAGTTGCCGAATCCAATATGAATAAAAAAGAAGTCGCGCATATACGCAAGCAGTTCAAACTCGATCACGATCTACTAAATATTTACGATATTCTCAACGTGTATATTACGAAGGAAACCAACGAGGTCTATCACTGGGAGCGTCACCCGTTCGAACTGGTGGATAGAGAAAAACAGGAGCTGTACATGGGCAATTTCAAAAAGTTGCTGACAGGCGATTTGGATCAGAAGTTGTTTGAACTGAAATTCCAGGAAGCGGCGGAGGACCCGGCACAGGTACTGCTTCACCAGGCGCTGGTAACAGGTGACCCGGACGAATGGCAGGATCTCATGCTGTTGCTCGTGGATCGAATGTTGGTGGATGCCAAGTATGAGCGGGATATGGTAGCTACGTTCGTGCGCGGACAGTATTATCTGCCGACCAAAGCTAGAAACGAAGCTTCGGAAGAGAGCGAGAAGAACGAGGTATTCGCCCATCCGTTCATTCTGTGCAGCGTGAACTCCACGGAGAAGCAGCGGAAAACGCTCTTGTTTGATTACGTGGAGAGAGAATTCAAATACAACATTATTGTCGATCCGATTATCAAGTTAAGCACGCCAGAGCAAGGATTCCTGTATCCTAGCGTGACAGACAACTACTCCGATGTGAATCGGGTGTTATATTGCACAGGGAAATCCAATTTCCCGGACCCGCATTTTGTTGAAAATGTTTTGAATGGAGAAAGATCCGTAACCGCACTTGAAGAACGTGCAATCTTCGAAGATATCGTCAAGGAAGTGGCCGGTGAACAGCTCGATTCAGCCACCATTGCACATGTCTACGAGGAGATCAACCGCGTTATCGAAATTAACGAAGAGTCCCATGAGGAAGAACCTCCGAAGCTGGATTATAAAGATCTGGAACGTGTACTGACTGCAAGCGGTGTAGAGGATCTGACCACGGAGAAAGTGGAACGCGCCTTCGAGACGATCGTGGACAACAAGAATTATGAAATGAAGGCGACTAGTGTTATGCCGAAGTTCACGTCCAAGTCTATCAAGATCGAAACCAAGGTTGCTACGATTTCGGTTAGCCCGCAAGACCTGAGATATGTGAAGCAGGTGAACTATCAAGGCAGACGTTGCATCATGATCGAAGTGGACGAGGATGTCGTGATTGAAGGGTTTACGCTTAACACAGAAAAACTTATCAACGAGTAATGGATAGTTGACCATGATGATGTAAATCATCGGACCAGGTCGACTGAGCATCCAACTATTGCAAATAGCCCAAGCCTAAAGCAAGACTTAACTGCTCCCTGTCATAGTAGACCGTAAAAGACTATTAATGGGAGTAGTTCAGTATGCCAAGGCACGGGCTTTTTTGCAATTTCATGATTGTTGCAGGAGTTGTCTGATATCCGCTGCCGGACTGGAGCCGAGCTCCTCTCTGAGCAATTCCTCCAGAACAAGATATTGGCGCTGCGCTTCGGTTCTTCGTCCGAGGGACAGATACAGCAGGATGATCTCGCGATGGATATCTTCCCGAATCGAGTCGATCTGGAGGATACGTTCAAAATAATACAGCGCCCGTAACGGCTCGCCTTCCTTCGCATGATAGTGGGCAGCAGTTTCCATCGTCATAATGAAATCCAGTTCCAGCTGTCTGGACCATGCGAAGGCCCACTCATAATGCCTTCCTTTCAGAAGTTCACCCGTATACAACGTGTCCATCCGCTCGAAGAGCTCTGGACGATGTGACGAGGCCTGACGCATCTGCCGAAACAAGGCCTCGAACTCGTACAAATCGCAGTCGATTGCATCGCGGTCAATACGGATGCCGTTCCTGTCCTTGAGAATGATCGGCACGTCACTATTGTCGCCGATGGCCCGCCGTACGTAATAAAGGGTGGAATTGATGTTCGTCCAGGCTTTCTGCGGACTGAGGTCCTTCCACAACGTATCAGCCAATGCATCACGGGTGGTTGATTTGGTATACAGCAGGAATGCGAGCAACTCTTCGGTTTTGGGCGTTCTAAGCTTGATGGGACTGTCTGCGCCACCTCCACCGAACACGGTGAATTCACCGAACAGACGAACGTTCAGCTTGGGTGCAGGCGTTGTCAGTTCGGAAGAGTCGACGGACTTATGAAGCTGCTGCTGCAACCGCTGAATACTGCGATTCAGTCGCTCAGCCGTAACCGGTTTAATGACATAATCGATGACCTCTTTGTCGAAGGCCTGCACCGCATATTCCTCGTATCCGGTCACGAGTACAATAGGGAGTGAAGGATAATGCTTGCGCAATTCACCAATGAGATGCATACCCGAAATTCGAGGCATCGTAATGTCCAGGAATGCTGCATCGAAGCTATTCTGTGCCGCATACTCACAGGCTTCCTCCGGATCATGAAACGCACGAGATACCTCGACTTCTCCACTTTCTGTCAAAATGCGATTCAGTCGCTTCAGCGACAAATCCTCATCGTCCACGATGATGACTTTTATCATGTTTCATACCCCCCGTTCCCATCTATGCCCAGACGTTGGTTTGGAAGATCAAATGTAATCCGTGTTCCCTCGCCGTCCAGACTTTCCATCTGAAGGTGTCTGCCATACAGCAGGTTCAAGCGGCTGGAGATATTCCATAGTCCCACGCCGTTGCTGCCGTCCGTGGATTGCCGAATTTCGTCCATCCGTTGTCTGGTTATGCCTATTCCGTTGTCCTCGATGGTGAAACGTGTTTCCGTATCATTCAGATTACGAATGGACAACATGACGCGACCACCGTCCATGCTGGACATCAGGCCATGACGAATGGCATTTTCGATCAGAGGCTGTAACGTAAGGGGCGGAATGTCCATGTTCCGGTTCACGTCCGCATCCACATCGATAATGACCTCCAGCCGTGAGCCAAAGCGAGCTTGCTCAATGGCAACGTATGCTTCGATCATCTCCAGTTCGTTCATCAGGCTCGTTTTTGAATCAAGGTGTTTAAAGTGCACACTCCGCCTTAAGTAACTCGATAATTGCAAAATCAATTGTTCTGCCCGATTCGGTGCATCTACACACAATTCGGCAATGGCATTCAGGGCGTTATACAGAAAATGCGGGTTCATCTGTGACCGCAAAAAGGATATTTCAGCATCTCGCGCAGCCTGGACGGAGGTTTTCATCCGGATCAAGCCGCCGATCCGTGCAAGCAATTCCTCCGATTCAAACGGTTTTGATACGAAATCATTGGCCCCTTTCTCCAAGGCCAGCTTCAACTGATGAGCTTTATTGCTCGCCGTAAGCATAAGCACGGGCAGTTCGGAAGGAGAGTAGCGCGCCCTGATCCGTTCCAGCAATTCGTAACCCGACATGTCCGGCATCATGATATCGGCAATGACCAGATGTACGGCAGGAAGCTGGTCAAGCAGTTCCAGTACGGAAGGGGAACGTGAGGTTACTACATAACTGTAACCTTCCAACTTCAAGAGATTCACTATGGTCTGCAAATTAGCCGAGTCGTCGTCCACAACGATGATCCATTCATTGAGATGCCCTTCCACAATCGTTGGTTCTTCAAATTGTAGTAACCGTTTACCCGGACCTGCAGGAGCTATGGTAAGTGGCATGACATTGGATCGTTTCTCTCCTTTACCCTCTGCGAGAGGAAAAGTCAGGATGAACGTGGCGCCAATGCCGGGTGCCGATTCCGCATGTATGGTTCCGCCATGCAATTCGACCAGTTTACGCGTAATGCTCAGCCCCAGACCCGTGCCTCCCGCAACGATTGGCCCGGTATCTGCTTCCTGCTCGAACGGCAGGAAAATATGCTCCAGCTTGTCGGTACCAATGCCGCGGCCGGTATCGATAATGCGGATTTCCGCTTTTCCATGAACAACGGCAGCTTCAATACTTACTGTGCCTTGTTCCGTGAACTTGATGGCATTACCGATCAGATTATGCAAGATCTGAATCAGTCGGTTGCCGTCTGCATGGATCGGCGGGAAATGCACCGGGATGCGGTTAACGAGTTCCACCTTTTTCGCGCCAAGCAAGAAGGAGTGCATCCGCATGACTGATTCGACAAACGAGTACAGATCGGTCGAAGACCGGTGCAACGGGATGTCGCCATGTTTCATTTTCGAATAATCCAGCAATTCATCGACCAGATAGGTTAATCGTCTGCCGCTTCCCGTCACAATCGCCAGGTTATGCGCCTGATTGTCGGTAAGCGGGCCTTCGGCACCTTTGAGCAGGCTCTCGCTGATGTTGACAATCGCATTCAGCGGTGTTTTGAGCTCATGCGAGGTGTTGGACAGGAAGTCATCCTTTACTTTATCCAGCAAGAGTAACTGGTCCTTGAGAGCGCGTACCGTACGATAAGATTCGAAGAATCGAAGGACCGCCAGAAACAGCATCAGGATGCTGAACAGAACAATGGAGACCTGTCCGATGTTCATATTTTCCTTGAGTGAGATGGAGAAAAGGTTAATGTCCAGACAGTACAGTGTGATGCTTAAGAGAGCCGCATACCACAGAAAGGCAGACAGTCGTTCACCCTTCTCACTCGTCAGGAACTGTGATGCGCATTGATACAGCAACCAGAGAAGCATCAGCGTATACATCACGACAACGTAAGGTGCAACAACCCCATAGACTGAGATTGGCAGGAGCGCGACCATGCATAAGTAAGCGCCGAACATGATCAGGGTCACTGTCGTAAGCAGACCTGACAAGATGCCTGTTTTGAATCGGTAGAAGTAAAAGGTCAACAGACCCAGACATGCCACGGAGCAGAAATCTTTTAATTTATAGAGCGTGCTAAAGGAGATTTCTGCGTTCACCATGGATAACACACGTTCGCTGATCATGCCGTTATAGAGTGCATACAGCAGACAGACTAGACCAAGCAGCAGCAGGGAATCGTCCCTGTTTCGGTAGAGTGCAGACCCCAGGTAACTGATGAGGAATATGACCGAAATGGTAGCCAGTACAGCAAGTGTGCCGAATTCGACAGCTGTGCTCATTTGATGTTTATTGAGCATGGCTGCCTGTTCGCCGAAAAAGAGTGGTCCCGGAATGCCAGAGTCCGTGTAATCGTAATTAGCCACCCGGATCAAAATCTCAATGTCACCGCCATGATAAGGGAAAAAGCCAATCTGGGGGGAGTTACCTGGTCGGTATCCCGCTGATTTCTCCACGGCATGTCCGTCTTCCAGCAGCTTGTTGCCATTGATATAGATTTCGCTGGCAAAACGAATGTTCATTTTCTTGATCGCCAGTGTTCCCCGGGCAGGTGTATTTTTGAGCACAAGCCGATAGGTGGCGAAGCCGTGGGCAGGCAGCCGTTTGCCATCCACTAACATTCGATTCCAGGAGCCGGGAACAATGGCATATGCATCCGGCGCTTTCGCTGGAGCAACCTGATTCTGAGTTGCAGATTCGGGAGGAAGAAGATGCTCCCAGTAAAACTCCCACTCACCGTCCAGCTTGATCCGCTCGTCCTGTTCCGGGTTCCAGTCCGAGAGGTCCATAACCCCTTGACGAGCATGAAGAGCCGCAGATTGAGGTTCTCTGATCGTTGACAGGAGCAGTACAGTAATAGCGAGTACAACAGTCAGGACAATGCCTGAAATTTTTAATAACACAAAATGCTGCTCCTTTAGAGGTTGTTCGATTCATGGATAGATTCGACATCAACTCTTGTATTCTATCGGCATTGTAGCGAATAACGCTGGGGGGCGCAATCATATTTCGACAAAATTCTTTCATACCCAACCTGTAAATTCCAATATGGATGCTTTTGCAGACTGAGACTCGGTATGAGCCGCTTTGCGCCAGGCTTTGGGCGATGTCCCCATCAGTTTGGCGAAGCAGCGGTTAAAGCTGGAGATGGATCGGAAGCCGACTTGCTCGGAGATGGAGAGAATGGAGGCGTCCGTACTTTTTAATCGCTTGCATGCTTCTTCAATCCGGGTACTATTCAGAAAATCGAGCGGTGTGGTCCCCATGATCTCATGGAACTTGCGACGAAAATGTGTCGTGCTTAGATGGCACTGATCCGCGAGGTAATCGATGGTTACGGGCATCATGTAATTTTGGGTGATAAACTCCAGCACGGGCGAGATGACCAAGTCACCTTGGAGGTCCCGTTCCTGGTTCTGAACTGACCAGCTTTCGTTGCCCGAATGAATTCGAAGCAGTTCGATATACAGAGACATCAACAAACCGTAAGCGCTCTCCCGATAGTAGGGGGACTGCTGCTTCATTTCTTCTACCACTGATGTTGCGAGCATGTGAATTTTGGGATGTTGTTCCTTGTTTAGAATGCAATTGGTTCCCTGAATCGCCCATAAATTCGGTTCAATGTGGCTTTGGGCTGTTTTGAGCGAATGACGGAAGAGTTCTTCCGGTGAAAAAAAGATATACGCCCACAGGCTGGCATGATCAGGTGAGCTGTATGTGGTATGCGGAAGATAGCGGGGAATGAACGTGATGTCACCTGCCCGAAAAGGTACAGATTCTCCCTTAATCTCCATGATCCCCTCATCTGAATAACAGATGCCAATCTCCATGTGGTTATGGAAATGAAGATGCTCACTTTTGATATCGGATATTCTCCAGCGGTCTCCACTGAGTAACAGGACAGGGAAATCAATGGGCAGGCTGTAATGACGATATTCAATGACAGGTTTCTTCGGTTTGGGCATTTTCCAGGGCTCCCCTGTTTAAATGATTGAAATTGCGCAGTTTTGTTATGAATATGCTTAGATTGAGACTATTTTACTGCGTACAATGAGATAAGTAAAGCGTTTACAAAATGGACGGACACCTCTCAGGGCGCACTTGGGGGCGTGTGCGCAGGGAGAGGGGAATAACAATGCTTCAAGTGAAATATGACAGGGAACAGATTCTAAACGTGATTGAGAACGTGACCAAGAAAACACTGGATATGGATCTGACATGGGATTGGCCCGGCGGTGTGGCGTACTATGGAGTATCCAGAGCCTATCAGACGACTGGCAACCAAGAGATTCTGGACAGGCTGGTGAAGTGGGCAGATGAATATATTGAGCTGGGTCTGCCCAGTTGGACGGTAAATACATGTGCCATGGGCCATGTGCTCATCACTTTATATGAAGAAACCGGGGATCAGAAATATTGGGATATTGTACTCAGCAAGGTTGATTATCTCCAGAATCATGCCCTTCGCTTTGGAGACCATGTGCTTCAGCATACGGTATCCGTTTCCAACGATTTTCCGGAACAGGCGTGGGCGGACACTTTGTTTATGGCGGCATTTTTCCTGCTCCGCGTAGGTAGCAAATTAAAAGATGAGGCCATGATTCAGGATGCGCTGAATCAGTATTACTGGCACATCAAATACCTTCAAGATCCGAGCAGCAGTCTGTGGTATCACGGCTATAACAATATCAACAAGGACCACATGTCCGGATTTTACTGGGGAAGAGCGAACGCTTGGGGAGCCTATACGATGTCCCAAGTGAAGCCGCAATTGAACGACTGGTATTTGTATCCGCAATGTATGGATGTAGAATGTGCTCTTCGCGATCAATTGGCGGCTCTCAAGTTGGTACAGACCGAGAACGGCTTGTGGCGTACGGTTTTGGATGACGAAGAATCGTATGAAGAGGTATCGGCTTCCGCTGGTATTGCAGCAGCCATGATCAATAACGGCAATCCACTGCATACCAAATATGTGCAAAAGGCACTGGAGGGCATCCTGAACAACATTAGCGAAGATGGACGCGTGCTTGGGGTATCTGGTGGTACGGCGGTGATGAAGGATCGGGATGGCTATCGCAATATTCCAAAAGACTGGATTCAGGGCTGGGGTCAGGGCCTGGCACTCGCTTTTCTGTCCGATATGTTGAGATAGGGAGGGAACCCAATTGTCCAAACCAACCAAAGGCTCCTTTACACTACCGGGAGAGTCCGGTTATGAGGCACTGACGCTGGAACTTGCCGATCGCTGGGGTGCGGATGTGATCCGTGACAGTGACGGTACGAAATTGTCCGATGAGATTATCAATGCCGGTTATGGCATCTATTCAACCATTTGCATCATCCGGGATCACAATGAGTGGGCATCCCGTAATTTGGATAAGCTGCAGCAATGTTTTCTCATTACGAATCCGAAGGTTGCTGTGCAAGATTATATATCCATCTATCTGATGGAGGATTTTTTTGCTGAACAATTCAGGGTGAACGATTCGAAAGAAGCGTTTAAATATTGGCAAGTGTATGATCGAACGACTGGAGAAGAAGTTCCTAGAGGGCAGTGGAATTATGAGAGGGAATCGGGCAATGTTGTCATTACTGGCGTTGCTCCATGGCATAAATACACGGTGAGTTTCATGGTCTATCGGATATGGGAAGAGATCTCCATGTACAATCATACGACAAATAACTGGGACAAAGAGCACCTGATGCAGATAGACCCGATCTATACGGACACACAGACCTATCTGCTGGATTGGATGGAAAAGTGGTGCCAGGATCATCCGGAAACAACGGTTGTACGTTTTACATCCCTATTTTATAATTTCGCCTGGATCTGGGGAAGTGACGAGCGGAATCGCCATCTGTTCTCGGATTGGGGTTCATACGATTTCACGGTAAGTTCGAGAGCATTGGATCTGTTCACTCAAAAATATGGGTATTCACTCTCGGCCGAGGACTTTGTGAATGGTGGTAAATATCAGGTCACTCATATGCCTGCGGATCAGCGAAAGCTGGATTGGATGGCATTTATCAATGACTTTGTGATTGATTTCGGTAAGAAATTAATTGATATCGTGCACAAGCATGACAAGCTGGCGTATGTCTTCTATGATGACAGCTGGGTAGGCATGGAGCCGTACAATGATCGCTTTGAGGAGTTTGGATTCGACGGCATGATCAAATGTGTGTTCTCCGGTTATGAGGCTAGAATGTGCTCAGGCGTTAAGGTGGATACCCATGAGATTCGATTGCATCCCTACTTGTTTCCGGTTGGCTTAGGCGGGCTTCCTACGTTCAAAGAGGGCGGAGACCCTACACTGGATGCGAAAAAATATTGGATTAATATCCGACGTGCGCTGCTTCGGGAACCGATCGACCGGATTGGACTGGGTGGATATCTGCATCTGGTAGAGCCGTATCCGGATTTTGTGGATTACATCGAGAAGATTGCTCATGAATTCAGGGATATGAAGGTTCTGCATCAGGCTGGAAAGCCTTATCAGATCAAGACAAAGGTAGCCGTTCTGCATAGCTGGGGCAAGTTAAGATCGTGGACCTTGTCCGGTCATTTTCATGAGACGCATATGCATGATCTGATTCATGTGAATGAGGCCTTATCCGGGTTGCCGATTGAGGTCAAATTCATTGATTTTGATGATATTCGTCAGGGTGTATTGAAAGATGTGGATGTCGTCATTAATGCGGGTTCTGCTGGTTCTGCCTGGAGTGGTGGAGCACACTGGAATGACCACCAATGTGTAGACATTCTGACCCAGTGGGTGTACGAAGGCGGTACCTTTATGGGGATCAACCAGCCTTCAGCGGTCCACGGGTACGACACCTTTTTCAGAATGGCGCATGTGCTTGGTGTGGATGAGGATACAGGTGCCAGAGTTGTTCATGGAAAATGGTCGGTTGAGGCTCAAGATGAACACGGCCTGGTTCCAGCAGAGGCAAATATATTGTCAAAAGGTAAAAGTAACATTTATCTAACGGATGGGACAGCTCAGGTATTGCACGAGACAGATGGTAACATCACATTGTCCACACATGCTTTTGGAAAAGGAAAAGGGATCTATCTGTCTTCATTCGAATTTAACTGGGCAAATACGAGATTACTGCAGAATCTGATTCGTTTTGCCGGGAATGAGGTGGGGGACACGAAGTATATTCCGGATAACTTGTATACCGAATGTGCCTACTACCCTGAGAGCAACATATTGGTAGTGATCAATAACAGCGATCAGGTTCAGTCCACGACGATTGATACGGAGCATGGAAAACAAACCGTGGAACTAGATCCGTATGATACGGTCATTGCCAAGATTGGGGATCTGAGATTGGTTTAGGACAGACAGCTTGATCATCAGCTGGCATATTAGAAATAGGCCCAGGTCTGCGGCAGTACAGCCGAGGACTGGGCTTATTGCCGTGACGAATATCGATGTTACTTCCCTCCGACATCATTTCATTTTGAGATAATATCAATGATTTTGTGCTTAGCGTCTTTGGCTTCAGGAATCGGGTAGAGTACGAAGACGTGATTCATTTTGGGATAAACAAAAGTATTATGCGCAATACCTTGCTCCGTTAGCTTTTTATCAAGTTCCATGTTGTCAGGAAATAAACCTTCATGGGTTCCGATGAAGATGCTAATCTTGCCAAGCCCTTCAAAATCCCCGTAGATTGGACTGATTAACGGATCGTTCAACGGTTTGTCAGCTGCCCAGATCCGCCGGATGACATCATATCCTTCCACAGCGAGCATAGGGTCGCGGGTCTCGTAATCAAATATGACCGGATTGTCCAGCACCATATCCACACAAGGTGATAACAAGATGATATCTTTGGGCTGCGGGAGATCATGCATCTTCAGATAGTGGGCCAAGGCAAGGGATATGTTCCCGCCTGCGGAATCTCCCATAATGGTGAGTTGTGCCGGGTCATCTACGGAGGCAAGCAGATCCCGGTAAAGATTGAGCAACTTCGGATACGTGTGCTGATAGTTGAAGTGCGGAACCTTTGGATAGATGGGAGCAACAACTTTGGCATTCAAAGTCTGAGCCATGCGGTCCATGAATTTCCAGTGTAAAGACAGAGGCTGATGTGTATGCGCCCCGCCATGAATGTAGAGAATGACCCTCTGTTCACGGGAATGCTGATCGTTTAGTGTGAATACCTGCATGTCTTCATGGGAGCGCTCTTTGACGGGAGATGACAGTTTTGTTTTACCCAAGGTATAAGGTTTAATGTTCTCCAAGCCCATTAGATCCAAGTGTTTGCGGGTAAGCTCACGTGTTGAAAAAAATTTCTTGGTATCTAATGTTCCGATATATTTCTCGAATAGAAAGCTCGTCAACGAGCGTTTGTGATTATGGATATACATGTTCATTGAGGAATCACCCTTCCTGATGGAGATTAGATATAAGATCTATGGAGAATATAAGTCAAGTATAAAGCTTGAAGTGTACTTCAAGGTCAATCTTAATTTTTCATTCAAACCGTTACGGTTAGAGTAAAGCATGCTACCTGTTGTATGTTATGATATTTGCATCTTCAAAAGTTCGATTGAAGGGGCATAGCGTATGAATCAGAGCATACAACAGTTTAAAGCGGATTTTTTCAAAGCGTTGGCGCACCCGATGCGGATTCAGATTCTGGAGCTGCTGAGCGAAGGAGCCAAGAACGTGAATGAACTGCAAAGCATTCTGGGATCGGAAGGCTCTGCCGTTTCACAGCAACTGGCTGTACTGCGCAGCAAAAACGTTGTCCAGGGAATCAAAGAAGGCACAACTGTCACCTATTCGTTGCGTGATCCGCTGATTAAGGACCTGCTGGCGGTTACCAAACAGATTTTTGACAATCATCTGGTTGATGCCATTTCCATGCTGGAAGATATTCGTAAAGAGTCCTGACACAAGAAACAAGAGCAACGGGGTGTAATGACCGGAGGTTCTTGTTTTTTTGTGTTGGTTTCATGTAGGAATTGTGCGTAATCCGATTGACAGGCGGGATGCAGGGGAGTAGTCTTTTGTTTATATTCAAATATTCAAATATATAAAGAAAAGAAGGTTATTGTACATGAGATGGATGGGGAGATATGCAGGTTACAATGCTGCTGCTTTTCGCAAGGATCTGTTATCGGGGCTGATTGTAGGTATTATTGCGATTCCACTCGGTATGGCCTTTGCCATCGCTTCCGGGGTCAAACCGGAGTATGGATTATATACCACAATAATCGCAGGGATTTTCATTTCCTTGCTGGGTGGGTCCAAGTTCCAGATTGGCGGGCCGACGGGGGCATTTATTCCGATCCTTTTCGCCATAGTGATGCAGTATGGATATGAGAATCTGCTAATCGCCGGAATGATGGCCGGTTTGATGCTTGTACTTATGGGCGTATTCAAGCTTGGGGCACTCATCAAGTTTATTCCCAGGCCGGTGACGATCGGTTTCACGGCAGGGATCGCCGTTATTATTTTTAGCGGGCAGATTACGAACTTCCTGGGACTTCGCGGCATCGAGAAGCATGAGGATTTCTGGTCCAATATGAAAGAAATCGGGATGCACCTCTCAACGATTAATATATACAGTGTGCTTACAGCTGGAGTCTGTCTGGCTGTTCTTCTGCTTGTGCCCAAGTTTGCACCAAAGGTGCCTGCATCACTGGTGGGGCTGGTTCTTTCGACGGTAGTCGCAGCTTTATTTTTTGAAGGGCAGGTAGCTACGATCGGTTCGTCCTTTGGCGCCATTCCTAGCGCCTTGCCTCAGTTTCATCTGCCTGAGATCACTTGGGAACGTATCGTGAACTTGCTGCAACCCGCTTTTGTCATTGCCATGCTGGGTGGAATTGAATCGTTGTTGTCTGCTGTTGTTGCGGATGGTATGACCGGAAGTCGGCATAACAGCAATCGGGAGTTGATTGGGCAGGGAATCGCTAATATGGTGACACCATTATTTGGGGGCATTCCTGCAACAGGAGCGATTGCACGTACGGCCACGAATATCAAATCCGGCGCAGTATCGCCATGGTCTGGCGTAATTCACGGTGTGGTAGTTCTGCTGGTACTTGTTCTCTTTGCGCCATATGCATCCCATATTCCACTTGCCAGTATGGCTCCTGTTCTGATGTTGGTTGCCTGGAATATGAGTGAACGGAGATCCTTCGTGCATGTCATGAAAACGAAAACGAGTGATTCGCTCGTTCTGCTTATTACCTTTTTGCTTACTGTATTTACAAGTTTAACAACGGCTGTAGAGGTGGGGTTGATTCTGGCCGTTCTTTTATTTGTGAAGCGGATGAGTGAGATGTTGAAGGTTGCCAAAGTACTGCCCGATCCCGAGCATAAACATGAGAAAGTCATGGCCCACATGGTTCGGGAAGGACATGACTGTCCGCAAATAAGCCTGTATACCATTGAAGGGCCGCTTTTTTTCGGCGCAGCGGATATGTTCGAGAAGTCGGTCATGAATTCGATTCATCGGCGACCGGGCATTTTGCTGTTGCGCATGGGCAAGGTGCCTTTTATGGATACGACAGGTGAATCCAATCTGGCCCGTGTCGTCAAACATATGGAAAGATCCGGGGGCAGGGTTTTACTTTCAGGCACTCAGCCGCAACCGATGGAGATGATGAAGAGAACAGGTCTGATTGAACGAATTGGTCATGATCATATGTTCGAGCACACGGGTGAAGCCATCGATTATGCATTAGTGCATCTGGATAATCAGAAATGCAGAGGGTGCAAACATTTTGCCTTTCGTGAATGTGCTGCATTGTCAGGTGCTGTTACCGACCCGGAGCGTAGTAACCTACTAAAATCTGGAAAGCGGGCCACTGCAAATAATCCTGTGTAATTCTGCTGATCAAAATATATATTCTGGAAAATAAATGAAAAATATACTATGTTATAGGTTGATGTATGAATACGATTACATCGTCATCATATGAGAATTAATCATACTAAACTGAAGGAGTATACATATGTCCATTCAACCGACTGCTTTACGTTCAGTGCTTAACCCCAGGTACCTGGAGTCTGCATTGAGCAATCAGTATGATATTGGAACATGGGAAGAATGTTTGTTTTGGCTTAGAGGATTAAATGATACCTACCGGGTACGTACTTCGACAGGCTTGTATATTCTTCGCATTTACCGTACTGAAGTCACGGAGGCAGATGTTCAGTATGAGCTATCATTATTGTCTCAACTGAAGAACGTTCTAGCTTTAGCAGAACATACTGACATTGGAGAATACACCGCGAAGAAGGATCACAAGGGATATACGGTGTTGGAGGCTGCGGAAGGCAAGAGGGTTGCTGTAATGTTTCGCTATATCGAGGGTACGGAGAACAACCTGGAGGATGAGGAATCCTGTTACGCCTTTGGTCAATCTGCCGCTGAATTGCATAAGGCTATGGATCAGGTGAACGTGGAGCTGCCCCGATATGAGCTTGATCTGAAATTTCTCATCGACGAACCCTTAGCGCGAATCATCCAGTATATCGGTGAGAACCATGAAGCAGCATCATTTCTTCATACGTTTGCCATAACGTTAAAAGAACGCATAGTTGCGATCTCCAGACAAAACCTGGACTTTGGTCTGTGCCATGGCGATATGCATGGAAACAATAACGCGTTTCAACAGGAGCATCAGTACGTTCATTATGACTTCGAATGGGCAGCTCCGGGATGGCGTGCGTATGATCTGGCTCAAGTGAAAATTCGGAAACGGCAGTCGGGTGATTCGGAGCAGAAACAAAGACTCTGGGATGCATTCATGAAAGGATACCGGACGGTTCGGAAGTTTACGGATGCAGACGTACAGGCAATTGACCTCTTTATTATCGCTCGAAGGTTCTGGGTGATGGGTCTGGATGTTGCTTTTATCGAGAGTGATATGGGTGCGCTGGATTATGGCGAGGATTGGCTGAATGACTTTCTGGAAGAGTTCCGGGACACGGGGATTGTATCGTAGGCGAGTGATGAACATTAGCAGAGGTATAGATTTGAATGCAGTAAGACCCTCCGAGTGAACTTGAACTCGAGAGGGTCTTTTTCAACGCATATGGAAGGTAACATCGTCACTTGTTAGTTCGATGATGATGAAGATGCGGCTGCGGCCGATGCTGCGGCAGCTGCGGTCATGGCTGCTTGTTGGGCGATGATAATATTCGTGATACTGGTTGAAATCGCTGTCGTAAGCACACCTTTCCGCAGATTCTCCACATGTTGGATGGCAATTAACGCAGATGAGAACAGAAGCAACTCCTGTTTGTCGATCGACCAGCCACCGAAGCCTTTTTGAGTCCGTAACCAGTCATTTGTTTCCGCGACCTGATCCACTAAGGTGTCTCTGTCCGAAGGCAGCAGGGAAAGTATCCCGAGAGAGGGTAATGTGTACGTTTTATCCATTCGGAGATCCCTTTTGCGGAAAGCTTGATTTAAGTCAATTACACGAGCACCTGCATCCGGGGTATCCTCTCCAAGAACCAATACCTGTGTTAACGCCTGCACACTGTTTCTGGAAGAGAACTCCGGTTTTAATTCCCTATAGAGTTGCTCCATACGGGCGACACCAGTATCCACGTCGAGATTGGAAAGGGCTAACATGGCAGCGAAAATGTAGTCATCCTGTCCAGTAAGGAAGCGATGCTCTGCTTTCATGCCATCATAAAATGATTTTGCCCGCTCTACCGTAGGTTGGAACTGATCGGATGATACCTGCGTGGCGATCTGATAGGCAGCAATAACCAGATAATCCGACGTACGGAATTTGATCTCTTTCATCAGGTCATAGACATGCAGGGTATCTGCAAGCTTTGCATTCTCATCCGTTGTGAGGGAGAGCATGGTAGCAATGCTAATGGCAGAATGACCTCTGAATGATGAGAACAGTTTCGTGTTTTTCTTAATCAACTCATGGCTTTGACGGATGACTTCCCCATCTGCTGTTTTATTCTCTGCTGCATAGAGCAGGGCGGCTAGACGGTGCATCATTCCATGTTGCCATTTGAACGACTTCTTGATGATCTGAGTGTTGGTAACGAATAATTCAACGCGTTCTGCATGATGCTGTTGCATAGGCAATACCTCCATTTTAGGAATATAAGAATAGCTGTCAGCCCTTCATTCCGTCGGTGTAAAGAGATTAGGTCATTAGGAATATCAAATGTATTAAGGCGATCATTCCCATGGGGTAAATCAATGATCTGGAGAAACCATTCTTAAATTCATTTCGAGGATGCTTCTCGAAAAAGAAATGCAATAGAGTATGTATGATGAAAAAGATATCCAGGACCCCAAATGTAATAGTCTGATACGAGCTAAAAAGCAGAGAAAGGATAATGGTATACATTGGAAGGTGGATCCAAGTGAAATACCTGTAGGCTTTATCATCTTCCATATCTTTTAACACGATGAACAATTTCCACTCGGACCTCCTAATCGCATCCATTTCGTGAAGCAGGAAGAGAGACAGGTTCAATAAAAATAAGACCAGTAAGAAGTCAGGCATGTGCGGCCTCCCGTTTTTAATGTAATACAAGTAGGTCAATATCGACAAGTTACGTACGATGTTGCGGTCCACTTATACAATACGTGAGCTGTCCATCAGGGTTCCAGCAACTTCCACATAGGGTTCGGTTAAAAAAACTTTCGTTTTGTTTGCACAACACTGCCCTGAATGGTCTATGAGACGGTCTGCCATATTCATTTAGCGGTTATCCTATATCTATAGGTGTAATGAATCCGTTTCCTCACATTCCTTGTTGTATTTCTGCGGCACATCTCGTACAATTTGGTGAAGTAATTCTGCATTGCGTTAATGTGAATGTGAAAATTAAAAAATTACATCAAGAAGCTGTACACAAGAAAAGGGGAGAATCGCTTGGAATCAAAGCAACTATCTAGAGGGCTAAAGCCCCGCCATGTTGAGCTGATTGCACTCGGAGGTACAATCGGCGTTGGCTTGTTCATGGGATCAGCGAGTACGATCAAATGGGCAGGGCCATCCGTGCTGCTGGCCTATTTGCTGGCCGGTATCATTATCTTTTTTGTCATGCGAATTATGGGGGAAATGTTGATTCAGGAGCCGGTAACCGGTTCGTTTGCTACATTTGCTCACAAATATATTAGTCCGCTTGCCGGATTCCTGACCGCCTGGAGCTATTGGTTCCTGTGGGTTACAGTTGGTATGGCGGAAGTTACGGCGATTGGCATCTATGTCGGGTATTGGTTCCCGGACATTCCGCAGTGGCTGCCGGCACTTGCCGGGGTACTCATCATTGCGGCGGCGAATCTGGCGGCTGTGAAGTTCTATGGGGAATTTGAATTCTGGTTTGCGATGATCAAAGTGACGGCTATTGTAGCCATGATCGTGATCGGAACGGGGCTGATCTTCTTCGGATGGGGGAATGGGGGTCAGGCGATTGGTCTGTCGAATCTGTTCAGCCATGGTGGTTTCTTCCCAGGAGGCATCAAAGGTTTCCTCTTCGCGCTGTGTATTGTAACGGCTGCGTATCAGGGGGTTGAAATGGTCGGTATTACAGCAGGCGAAGCGGAGAATCCGAAATACACCTTGCGTAAAGCGATCAAAAACATCGTGTGGCGTATTCTTATTTTCTATGTAGGCGCCATATTCGTAATCGTAACCCTGTATCCTTGGAACGAGGTAGGGGAGACAGGCAGCCCGTTTGTGCTCACCTTTGCCAAAGTCGGCATTGTTGCTGCAGCCGGGATTATCAACTTTGTGGTGCTCACAGCGGCCATGTCGGGATGTAACAGCGGGATTTACAGTGCAGGACGGATGTTATACACGCTGGCTGAGAATGGGCAGGCACCTGCCTTTTTCAAAAAGCTGTCCAAAGGTGGCGTTCCCCGCAACAGTATCGTCATTACGATCTCATTGTTACTGATTGGTGTTGTGTTAAACTACCTGATGCCGGACTCCAAGCTGTTCCTGTACATTTATAGTGCAAGTGTCCTTCCAGGTATGGTTCCATGGTTCGCACTGGCGTTCAGTCAGTTCCGATTCAGAAAGCGTTGGGGCAACGAGATGGCGGATCATAACTTCAAGTCCAAATGGTTCCCGATCAGCAATTACATTATTATTGTGTATCTGATCCTCGTCATTATCGGTATGGCGTTTAACCCGGATACGCGCTTGCCCCTGATAGTTGGAGCTACGTTCATGGCCATTGTGGTGGCTGGATATTTTGCATTTGGTATTGGAAAGAGACAACGGATAGATGGCGGCGAAGATCGCTAGTCCCATATTCCAGAGTCAATATATAACGTGATGTCATACATGCATTCCTTGAAACGATTGGAGCACCTGCGGGTGATTCAGCGTCATTCAGGGAGTGCATTTTTTGATCCGCCAAATTCAGGCTTGAATCTCCTGTAACTGGAGGTTTTAAGATTGGAGGTAGAAGAGCTGCCGCACAATAAAATCACTTTACTTGAATTCGCGGCAGACAGGGGAGGTTTAAGCATGAGGGCTATAGAATGGATTTATCTTATTTTCAACCTGCTTATTTTAGTGGGGGTAATCGGGATCGGGAGACAGAATCATCAGTTTCGGAAAATGGGATGGGGCGGATTCACCATATCGGGTGTGCTGTTGATCATCCATGGTGTGGTCGAAGGACTACGCTGGCCGATGATTCCGGCGTATTTGCTCACGTTGGTTCCATTGGCTGCGTTATTTACAGATTCAAGGCGCCAGCAACACTCAAGTGCAGCCACGCTGAATAGTAAAGGTTCCGAGGCATCTGTTACCACTTCGACGTCGACGAGTAAATTCGGACGTATTCGGGCCATTGCAGTGTCTCTGACGGTTTTGGTATACGCTTTTGTGAGCATTAGCTTGCCGTTGCTATTCCCGGTGTTTTCCTTTGCCAAACCAGCAGGTCCTTATGGAATTGGAACGGTGTCTTACGATTGGACAGATAGCAGTCGGGAGGAATTGCTGTCGAGTACCGCTGGGGAAAGACGCGAGCTGATGGTACAGATCTGGTACCCAACGAATCTAGAAGCTGAGGGAACAACAGCTCCTTATGTGAATGAGCCTGAAACCTATGCAACAGCCTTCAACGAAGTGCTGAAACTGCCAACGCTTTTATTTTCCAGTCTGAGTCAGGTCCAAACGCATGCGATACAGGAAGCACAATTATCTGATGCCGAAGCCAAGTATCCGGTCGTTCTTTTCTCTCATGGTCTGCATGGCTATGAAAATCAGAATACATTCCAGGTCGAGCAGCTGGTCAGTCAAGGTTATATTGTTGTGGGGTTGAATCACACGTATAGCAGTCTGGTGTCTGTATTCCCGGATGGACACGTGGCGCAATTTGAATCCGAAGGGAAAGAAGGATTTGAGCAGCTGCAATTCAGTTATATGGACAAGTTGAATGAGACATGGGTGAAGGACGTACAGTTTGTACTGGATGAGGTAGAGAAGCTGGCTGAGGGGGACCCGAGTGAGCGGTTTACTGGACATATGGATCTGGACAACATCGGCATGTTTGGGCATTCCTTTGGCGGAGCAACGACGGTACAGATGTTATTGAATGATCCACGTGTGAAAGCAGGCATGAATATGGACGGGGTATTGTTTGGTAGGCAACGTATCCCGGTCGAAGGTGTGGGCAAGCCGTTTCTGATGATGAGTGCAGACTCCACCGTTGCAGGTACGAGTGTCATGAGTGATGAAGAGATCGCTGCGATGGGTACGACCCGTCCGGAAGCCGAGGAATATTATGAGGAAGTGTATGAACGCTATGAACCGGTAACCGCAGGAGGGAACTACTGGATGGAATTGACCAACACCAAACATCTGAGTTTCTCGGATCTCTACCTGATCTCTCCATTGCTGGAGTGGTCGCAGGGTGTAGAAACGCGGAGAACACAACAGCTAATCAACGATACGACAATTGATTTCTTCAATCACTACTTGAGAGGGCAACCGCTCCATATGGACAAGGAAGTAGGAGAACACGAATCCTATACGTTAAAAAAAGGTTGAACTTAGAATGGAAGGAGACGGAGGTCAGTCTTCTTCCATTTGTTTTAAGCGTAACCGCATGCCTTCCTGTAACAGGTCAATGCCATCTACAATCTGGCTCCATTCGGGATTCATCACCTTGCACAGCTTGTTAAAACGCAGAATGCGAATTGTCACCGAGTTCAGCATATATTGGGCCTGTTTGCGAAAGAATACATCGGGTGTTTCGGCATGCTCGACACTTGCATACATCAACACAAAGTCCCACACCATGCTTTGCACAGCAGGGCTATCGATCGCCCAACGCTTGTCCAAAGCTTCGGTCGTGCGAATGCGAATAGCCTCCATTTTTTTAACCCAGACGTCCGCTTCGACTTGTGGTTGATTTGCCATAATGAAGAATGGAACCTCCAGCCGAGCCAGGTCATCCCAATAGCCCGGATCATTAATCAGTTTCTGGATTTCCTGCCAGGCCAGTGTTTGTCCAGCCGTCAGTTTCATATCTTTCATCATATATTTATCGAAAAAGTGCAGGAACGACGCTCTCCAATCCTGCGGAATACTGTCCAGCAGATGAGATTCATTCATCTTGGCGGCAACGAATTGTTTCCGTCTGCTCGCATTGGCCGTTAGCGATTCTACCAGACTGGAGATATAGGTGAGAGACTGTTCTGATTGCAGTGAAACCTCTTCTTCATGTTGTTTCGCTTGCTGTAAAACGGAGAGCATGGAATTCATCGTACCAATCTGGGTCTGCAAGGCTTCAATCTGCAGATCCAATGCCTGTGCTACCGCCAGTTCACCGGACATAAGCTTTCGAATATCCAGGATGCTGAAATTCAGATAACGAAGTGTTGTAATGAGTTCGAGTTGCCACAGGTCTTGCGTTGAATAGAGACGATGTCCGCCTTCCGTATGACTGGAGGGCTGCAACAGTTCAATCTCATCGTAATAACGGATCGTTTTCACCGTGGAGCCGATCAGTTTGGCTGCTTCACCGATGGAATAGGGTTCTTTGTTTGCATTCAACGAGATCACCTCATGTTCTATTATACAATCTCCAGTTAAAGGAGATTCAAGATCAGACGGTGGTCAGCGAATTCGGACGGACGTAGTTTAAATTCCATCCATCTCGGTTACAAAGGAAAGAGTGCAACTTTTAGGAAAACAACTTTTGATAATAAATTTAACATTTACATGATAACAAAGAACACTGAAATAACCTGAAGAAACGGAGTGTCCGCCTAAAAGCTTTCTGCAAGAAAGCTACATCGGAAGCTTACGCTATCCCCGGATCTTCCCCTTGTATAAGGAAGAGAAAAAAATCTGGGGATAACAGCGATCGGAAGGTTATTCTGTGATCGTAGTGATCTGTAAATAACCGAGGAGGAAATGAACATGGCGAATCAAGACCAGCACACCATGCAAGATCCAACGACACAATATCCGAAGGCTACAACGGAGTGGAAACAGCAACAGGATGAGCCGGGACTTCAGCGTGAGATGACTCCTGTTCCCGATGCGGGTGAGAAAAGTTATAAAGGCAGCGGACGTTTAACGGGACGCAAAGCGGTTGTGACTGGAGCCGATAGCGGAATTGGCCGTGCGGCTGCGATTGCATTTGCTCGTGAAGGTGCAGATGTCGTTCTGGCATATCTGCCGGAAGAGGAAGCAGATGCACAGGAAGTTGTGAAGCTGATCGAGGAAGCCGGGCGCAAAGCCATCACAATGCCAGGTGACCTGAAAGATGAGAAATACTGTGAAGAACTCATTGAGTCTGCAGTAAAAGAGCTTGGCGGGATTGATATCCTTGCTAACGTAGCAGGTAAACAGCAGTTTGTGGAGCAGATTGCGGATCTGACTACTGAGCAATTTGATGCGACGTTCAAAACAAATGTCTATTCCATGTTCTGGCTCTGCAAAGCAGCTGTGAAACACATGAAGCCAGGCAGTTCCATTATCAACACATCATCGATTCAGGCGTACAAACCTTCGCCAATCCTGCTGGATTATGCGACAACGAAGGCCGCGATTAACACGTTCAGCAAAGCGCTCGCCCAACAGGTGGGTAGCAAAGGGATTCGTGTCAATGTGGTTGCACCAGGACCGGTATGGACACCGTTGCAAGTCGTGGGTGGACAACCAGTCGAGAAATTGGCCGAGTTTGGTTCCAACACACCGCTAGGTCGTGCAGGACAGCCTGCCGAGATGGCTCCGGCATTTGTGTTCCTGGCAAGCCAGGAATCCAGCTATGTGAGCGGCGAGACACTGAATGCGAATGGCGGTACGGTTAGTCCGTAAATCGTCTTAGGCAATCCAATTTTGTAACGAGAGGGTACGGTCTCCATATTGGGGGCAGTATCCTCTTTTTTGTCGTTAAGATGAGAGAAAGAAAATATTTTGATATATGAAAGCGTTCTTATTTAAAACGGCAAAGGTACATGGTAATATATTCAAGAACATAGTCTTCGCTCCCAGCTCCGAGAGTACGTTGCTTATACAATGATTCTGTTCAGATCAATACACTATGCCTAGGAATCGAAGGAGGAATTCTGTAATGGCTAAGAATGTACTTAAACTAGGTGACCCTGTCATAAGCACGTACACCTCATATGGGACATTAACATCCGTTATGCACGAAGATTTATGGCCATGGATTTTCAATAACTTTATACAAATCAGGTATGCACATGGATGGGGGATTTTCTCGTTTGACTCTCATCAGTTTCTACTAAGCACCTGTCCGGGCATTTCCTTTTACAACCTGCCACAAGAAATTGTAATTAGCAAATGGGGAACATCCCTGAAGCAAGTGATTACGGAAGCGATAGATATGGGATATTATCTATATATTTATGCAGATCGATATTATATTGAATGCACAGACTATTATCAAAAGGAACATCTCATGCATGAGTTATTGGTGTACGGATATGATCTGGATCAAAATGTGATATACATTGCGGATAATCTAAGCGATGGTAAATTCATACAATCCGTATGTAGTCTGGATGAACTTGAGAAGGGCTACTGGACCATGTCTAATGAGTACAGTTTTTGGACAGAAGTGAGATTTCTCAAGCCTATTCCGAATATCAATTATGCAATTCATGTAGAGCAGATAATAAAAGCGATGGAAAACTACCTTAACTCAAGCGAGACCTATGACTTAGTGAGAGATCAGAAATACGATTTTGGAATGCAAGCCATTCAACGCATCTTTACCGATATCGAGCAGGCAGCCCTCGTTGGAGAAGAATTGGATTCACGAGTCTTTCATCTCTTATATGAACATAAGCTGCTTATGGAGTTGCGTTTATCTTACTTAATGGAGAAATCAATCATTGAGCCAGATGCAACCTTTTTGGAACTTAGCACCGGTTTGAAACAGGACTATTTTAAATTGAGAAATATAGTTCTCAAATACAATATAACGCGTGACACCAATTCACTCCGTAAAATAAGTGAGAGATTGCAAGAGAATCTCACAAAAGAGAAAGCATTTATCTCTTCTTTTATTACCAGATTGCAACAGGTTGAATCACTGGTTTGAAGCCATCTAATAACAGACCTAAAATCCCCTTTGCTTGTGAGAAAGCAAAGGGGATTTTAGTGTAATAATGAAGTTATTTCTGATCTGGTTTCGGGTCCAGTATGGCATAACTGCCCAGCGTGGCTAATTGTGCCGTATTCAGAAGGGCTTTATCCACTGCAGCGAGGGCTTCGCCAGCAGCTGTCATCAGCTCATCAGAGTCAACAGGTGAGGCAAAACGGAGGATGATCCGGCTCTCTCCTTTTTTAAGTTCACTCTCCGCCTTTGTTTTGTACTCACTAATGGATGCGACTTCGAGATCATTCTGCACATAATAATCATTGGCATCGCTCTCGCCATTAAACATCGCGAGCTCGGAATCAAGCCAGTAATCCTTATCCGCTATCGTTTTCTGACTTGCAGCAGTCTCATCGTTGGCATTGTACAGGAAGTATGGGATGCCGGAGTTCGTCAGGTTGTTGGTGGCATCGACATGGAACCATTCGTTCCCGATTTTGACCTTGTTCCATGCATGTGGAACGCCGCTGGAAGCTCCCGTTACGACGATGCTTTCCAGTCCCGAGAGATCGGATAGCAATTTGTAGACGGAAGCATAGCTGGCACATACCCCAACACCTTTGACCAGAATACCGTATGTGGTAAACGAGTCATTGAACTGCGGATCGACATTTTTGAAATTGTTCTGCTCCGCATTCTCCAGCGCTGCATCATCATACTTCGCGTTATCGTTCAGATAATCGTAGATGGCTTTTCGTTTCTCGTCTTCGTTCATGCCATCCTTGATAATAGAAGCGACAACTTCGTTCGCTTTGGCAATAATCTCATCTTGTTTCTTCAGGATACCACTAGCCGATTCATTGTAATGAATCGAAAGGGTGAGTGTACCATAGTTATATTCGAAACCTTCCACACCAAGAATCAATGGATTCTGGTACATCACTTTCAGAACCACATCCGAAAGTGTCGTGAAATTTTGAGCCTCGGGAAAAGCTTTCAACGAAATGTTATCTTGTGCCGAAATCATGTTTTTGGCTAAAACTTCTTCTAATGCGGAATCTGCATTGATCATTGCATTACCTGTAGCAGGCTGTGGCACAGTTTCCTGATTACCTTGTTCAACATTTTGCTGTGTATTGGACTTCTGCTCATCGACCAGATTGTCTTCTTCAGCTTCAGTAGCAGGTGCTTCATTGGAAGTTTCCTCGGAAGCATTCTCGGAAGTATCATTAGAAGCTTCGGTCGATACAGGATCAGTTGCATTTTCTGAAGTCTCCGTATCGGTTGCGGACTCTGTGATTGGAGTTTCCGAAGCTGGTACTTCTTCCGTTTCCGTTGCTGACTCAGGTGCATCATGATTGTTGATGATCGTTGGTACATCAGGTGCAGGGACGTAAGGTGTATCATTCTTCGGCTCTACCAGTCCGTTACTTGACTCAGCTACGGTTTGCTGAGCAAGTCTGTCCAGGTCTGCTTGGGTCACATTCTCTACGCGTACGTAACTTTTCAGAGCGGTTCCTTTAACGTGAAAAGGAATATTCGTTTCATTGAACTCTGAAATCTCTACGTTGGCAGTATCATAGACAATGGTTTCACGGGTTAGGGATCCGTCATTGTACTCAACTGTTGTTTTTTGAGGAAGCAGATCTGTATTCTTTAATTTCTCCCTATACAATTGTTCTTTCAGAGATGTTGGCAACTGGGAAGCAAGCGGAGCTGTAGGGACACCTCTGCTAAAATTGGATTCTTTGCCTCCACCGATGGCAGTGACGTAATATTCTCCTCGTATACCATGGTTCTGATGTGTAGTTATCAATTCATTATAAGTGCCGAGCCCGCCTTTTCCATCTCTCAGAAAATCATTGAAAGACGTCTCTGTTGTTACCGCAATATCTAAAGGCAAACTATTACTGAAAGCGTCCTCTGCGCCAGTTAGAGGTACATTGGTTTCAAAGTTGGTTAGGTCTGAACGTTTATAAATTTTATATTCAGTGGCACCTTCAACTTTGTCCCAGACGAGCTTGAACCGTCTGTCTTTATCAATCTCATATCTTAGGTTGGGCACAGGTAACTCCGATTTCACTGTAAACGGAATAATGATGGGTTGATCAAGCAGTGTTAGATTTTCCGCATCTGGATCATAGTTCAGACGAATGTAGTAGATTGGGGCACCACCCCAAGAACTTTGACCCCTGTTCATCATGGAATCTGAGCTTAAGACGCCCCATCCAAGAGGCTTAATGGAAACACTATTGTCGTTTGTCTCTGGAATGGCATATACATCGCTTGCTTTAAGTGCTTTAATATCGGTATGTACACTAATAATGTCTCTGGCTGAGAGGTTATTTTTACGTAAATCTGCTTTAAACTTGAACGTAAATTCTTCATCCTGAGCTACGTTGTACATCGGCATGATCGATTGTTCCGACTCAGAGCCGTATTTCTGCTTCAAACTTAAAATGGTAGAGCCTTCTCCTACTTCTGTAGGATTATTCTCGGACGGACTGCTTTCCTGTTCATTACTCTGGCATCCAGCCAGTAACAGGGTGAGCGCAAACATAATGAAAAATAGACGTTTCATGATACACCGCTTTCTCGTTTTTCTAAATTGCTCTAAAAGCTACGTTTCTACACACCGAAAGATTATCAAATATGGTTAAAATCCATACTCAAACCTCTTAACGGACAAACCTCCTATTAATTTCCTAATATCCTTTGCTAGTTTATGGTCATATTGACGCATTGTCAAGGTAAGAGGATAGGGTTTAAGTCCTGTAGAACAATAGAACAGATGTAATTCCGTAGCGTGTGTTCCATGTTAGAATACAAGAATTGCTACATATTTATATACAATCGGATATTTTGCATAGACTGGAGTGGCTCAGATGACAACAGAACAGATTGTCAGATCCTTTTTTGAAGAGGTCCGATCAGGTCGGAATCCGGATTATGCAAGCAGCGTGATGGCAGAACAGGTACTGGCCCATCAAGTGATATCTGAAGAAGAAGTCACGGTGACCCGAACGCCTTCCGATTATGCGGATCATGTGCGAGATATGATCGAAGCTTACGGGGAGTTTTCACTTGAAATCCAGGAGTTGCTGACGCAAGGGGATAAAGTCTACGTGCGCTGGAAACAAACGGGTACACATATCGGAGAAGTGGATGGATATACACCAACGAACTTGCCAGTGATCGAAATTGCGAGTGCGGTATACCGGGTGGCAAACGATCGAATTGCAGAATATTGGATTCAGATCGACAGGTGGGGTATCGAAAAACAATTGGAACGGAATCGGAGCTGATTTTTTCAGCTCTTTTTTAGTTTTTGATTTTCTGTAAGCGTTCTCGTGTTATAATAAACCAAGTTGTATACAAGTTACCTAAAACGTTTTCTGTTTTTTGACTCCAACATCTGAAAGTGAGGTTCAGTGATGATTAAAGCAACGGAAGATAATCAGTATGTTGAACTAACAAGCCCGACGAGTTTACCGAAGGCATCTGGATTTCTTTGGAATGAGAAGATGATGATTCATGTGAATTGCCGAGGATATGCTGTGGCTCAATTCATGCAGCCCGAACCTGCCAAATATTCATACGCGCCCAACCTGGAGGCGAAGACGTTTATGCAACCGGAGCAACCATACTATGCCCACCATCCGGGACGGTTTGTCTACATTAAAGATGAAGAAAGTGGGGAGATCTTCTCTGCGCCGTATGAACCGGTTCGCAAGCAGGCGGATAGCTATACGTTCGCTGTGGGTAAACATGATATTCACTGGAAAGTGATTCAGGACGACATATGCGTCGAGATGTCCCTGCGCCTGCCGAGTGAAGATGTGATGGAGCTGTGGCGAGTGAAGGTAACCAATCTGTCTTCGAGAAAACGCAAGCTGAGTATCTACCCGTATTATACGGTCGGCTATATGTCCTGGATGAACCAGTCCGGTTCATATGTGGAAGATGTGCAGGGCATTGTCTGCTCGGCGATTACGCCGTATCAGAAATATCAGGATTATAGCAAAATCAAAAACTACAGCGACAAAACCTATCTGCTTGCAGATCGCCAACCGACCGCCTGGGAAGTGAATCACGAGAGCTTTGAAGGCGAAGGCGGACTTCATAATCCCTCCGGGCTTCAGTTGGAGATCCTTGCTGGTGGAGATGCTCGCTATGAGACCCCTGTAGCTGTATTGCAATACAGAGTAGAGCTTGAGGCTGGTGCTGAGCAGTCTTATCGATTTATCTTTGGCCCGGCTCATGATGAGACAGAGATTGAGGGCATTCGTCAGCATTATTTTGTGAAGCAGAATGAGGAAGGTCAGGATGGTTTCACCGCAGCCGAACAGGAATATGCGGCTTATGTTGCCGAAGGACAGGGGAACATCCAGATCGAGACACCGGATGCTTGGCTGGATAACATCGTGAATCACTGGCTGCCTCGTCAGATGTATTATCACGGGAAAACAAACCGTCTGTCTACCGACCCACAGACCCGGAATTATCTGCAGGATAATATGGGGATGAGTTACATTCAGCCACAGGTTGCGCGGGCTGCGTTCCTGACTGCATTGTCACAACAGCATATTAGCGGCGCTATGCCCGACGGAATTATTTTGCACCCGGACGCCGAGTTGAAATATATTAACCAGATTCCTCATACCGATCACTGTATCTGGCTTCCGGTCTGTTTGAAGACCTACTTGGATGAAACCAATGACTATGGCATTCTGGAGGAACAGGTTCCTTTTACAGACAGTCCGCAGAAGCTCTCCGTACTGGAACATATGAATCTCGCGATGCGCTGGTTGATCCATGAGCGGGATGCGCGCGGGTTGAACTATATCAATCAGGGTGACTGGTGTGATCCGATGAACATGGTGGGATACAAAGGCAAAGGCGTATCCGGCTGGCTGACCATTGCGACGGCATATGCATTTAATGTATGGGCAGATCTTGCTGAACAGGCAGGGCATGCCGAGCTTGCAGCGGAATTCCGTCTGGAAGCCAATCAGACGAATGCGGTAGCGAATGAGTACCTGTGGGATGGGGACTGGTATGCCAGAGGCATTACGGATGATAACGTAGTGTTCGGTGTGAGCAAGGACGTGGAAGGGCGAATTTATATCAATCCTCAGAGCTGGGCACTTATGAGCGGTGCTGCGGATCAGGAGAAACAGGAGAAGTTAATTCGCGCGGTAGAAGAGCAATTGGAGACGCCATATGGTGTCGAGAAGCTTGCCCCGTCCTTCACAGCAATGCGGGAGGATGTAGGCCGTGTCACGCAGAAACATCCGGGAAGTGCAGAGAATGGAGCCGTGTACAACCACGCGGCGGCGTTCTATATCTATGCGTTGTATCTGGTGGGTGAGAAAGAGAAAGCCTATCGTCTGCTGCGTAAAATGATTCCGGGGCCCGATGCCGAGGATATTCTCCAACGGGGTCAACTACCGGTATTTATCCCGAATTATTATCGCGGAGCTTATCGTCAATTCCCGCGTACAGCGGGGCGCTCCAGTCATCTGTTCAACACGGGCACAGTGCCTTGGGTGTATCGTTGCCTGATCGATGGATTGTTTGGCCTGCAAGGTCACCCACAAGGGCTTCAGGTTCGTCCACAACTTCCAGCAGATTGGAATGAGGCATCGGTTACGCGGTTGTTCCGTGGGGCTGAACTGAATGTGAACATGAAGAAGGATGCGACTGTCCAGACGATTGAAGTGTGCGTTGACGGTGAACGGATCGACGGTGACATCATCAAGAATATCCAAGCCGGCATGAATTATGAGGTGCTGGTGAAGCTACCATTGTAAAAAAGAGTACAGAGTACTGCTGAACAGTGTGAAGCGTTCCGAACAATTACGAAGACAAATTATAAACTGCCTTTCCTTCTTAGGGAAGGGCAGTTTTTGCTTTTAACTTGATCAGGATTCACTCCATTCTTTGACTCTGTACCAATAGCTGTATATCTGCGAATAACCTAGCTTGGCGTAGAGCTTTAATGCAGGTGCATTATTCGCAACAACTTGAAGATAACTGGACGTAGCACCATTCTCTACTGCCCAATGCAGGAGGTGAAGGATCATCTGTTCTGCAAGTCCCTGATTCCGAAAGTCAGCGTCTGTAATGATGTCATACAAGCCGATATAGCCACGTTCGATTACACCAAATCCACAAGCGACGACTTGGCCGTCCATCAACAACGAGATGAAACCTGCCTTTGTGCGAATATTATTCAACATAAGTTCCGAAGTTTCCCGTTGCAGATCATTCATCTTGTTCAGACGGCAAAAGTGATCCAGCCATATTGTGGTCAACTGTTCGTCAATCTGTACAGCTTGGTGCACAGGTTCTTTGATATTATCCAGACTCCGAGTTTGGACATGGGTCAGATCCACAACAGCATACCCTTTGTCTTGCAAAAGCTGGTCAAGATGATCCGGTTGAATAAACGGTGTGATTTTGAATATGGTATTTAACTGATTGGAAGCATAGATGCGCTCACATTCCGCAATCTTTTCATGCACATCCAGCGTGGAGTAGTGGATAGGTTGAACGGAGTTGGCACGTTTGGTATATCCTTTGGCAAAACGCAGTACCCAGCCGTCATATAGTAAGGTAGACAAGGGCTGCCAGTGGTTAAGAGACATCTCTTCAATGGTTTTTTGTTCTGTATCCGTTGTGTGCGTCATATCCAACCTCCGATCTTATAATTTAATAATAATACATAATAATGTATAAAAATTCAATATGGGTAGTTATATCGCCCAACAGTATGCATTTTAGTCGGATATGGTATACAATTTGATTTGGTTGAATGAATAACTTCAGAAGTGGAGCGCGTTATGTTAATCATAGAATTAAATAATCACAGTATTAACTGTCATATTGAATACGGCAAACGCAAGAAAATATCCATCACGATGGACTTGCCATACATGGTAACGATCAAAGCACCCAATGGTACCAGTGAAGACATGATCCGGCAACTTGTCGAGCAGCATGGGGATGTGATTTTGAAGAAGTCCGCTCTCATGCAGCGGGCACTGGAAGGTCCTCAGGCCAAGGAATATGAAGATGAGGGCAAAGGGAGGTTTTTGCTTTTTGGCAAGGAACATGCACTGCATGAATTAATCCCTGTAGATGGGCGTACAGAAGAAGAGATGCGAGCGAGTCTCAAGAAGTTTTATTTTGCTGAGTGTAAACGCATGATTGGAGAGCGCATCGGTCGTTATCAGCAGGAGTTGAAGGTGAAGCCGAGGTCGATAGAGATCGTGGATTCTCCCACCAAGTGGGGAAGTTGCAGCTGGGACAAAAAGCTTACGTTCAATTATCGCCTGGCAATGGCACCACTGGAAGTAATCGATTATGTCATCATTCATGAACTTTGCCATATTCACCACATGAATCATGATCGCTCCTTCTGGCGGCGTATTGGCAGTATCATGCCGGATTACAAAACAAAAGAAGATTACCTGATGCGAAATGGTCGAGCCATGACGCTATAATTTCAGACTTCATCGTACATTTCAATTTACATGAAAATAGCTGTTCCTCTTGTCGATTTGAAGTACAATATAAGCAAATATATCCATACCACGAATGCATTCATGTGCCCGTGGTGGAAGGAGTCCCCGATGGCTGAGAGTAACCATTATTCTGTGCTGGTAGATGAATATATCTCGGAGTTTGAACCCGATGTACAGGTAAGATTACAGGCGTTAAGACAGATTATTCGTGATTCGGCTCCACACGCCGAAGAGAAGATCAGTTACAAGATGCCCACGTATGCACAGCATGGGAATCTGGTTCATTTTGCCGCATATCAGCATCATATTGGCTTTTACCCTGCGCCCAGTGGGATTCTGGCATTCAAGGAGGAACTATCCAAGTATAAAGGCGCCAAGGGATCTGTGCAGTTTCCGCTGGACCAACCACTGCCGGAGGATTTGATCCGCCGGATTGTGGAGTTTCGGGTGAAAGAAAATGTGGAGATCGCGCTGGAAAAGAAACGCAAAAAGGAAGCATCAAAGTAATCCAAGCTTGTACCATAACCAAAGCTCATATCATAAATCTAAAAACAGTCGGATGCCTAGGCATTCCGACTGTTTTTGTGTTTGAAGTTAATAAATCGTTCGCTACTTCATTTAACTTTAGTTTATCCCAGTACTCTTGCTCCAGTTCTATTCGAAGTAATACGTGACGTCTGAATTACTTGCCGTAGGAATCAAGTACATAAAGCTTGGGTCCACTTGCAGGTAGATGGTCAGATCGGACACGCCCAAGTTAGGAACGGTCAGACTGAACCGACCGGTAGTATCCAGCTTCACCGTTTCAGTACGAATATGTTTTTCGTCAGGTGAAGGACCGTGGATCTGGAAAGAGAATGTTTTGCCTGCATAAGCGGTGAGGGTTCCCCGTACTTTCAGCGTACGATCCGCTGTATATACGAATTGCATCAGATGATTATCCAGGTAGTCCTCGTTCCCGGTATCCGGTTCTTGTGGCTCTGTTCCAGGTTCTGTCCCAGGATTCTGTGGATTAGTAGCAGGCTCTTGTGAAGGGTTGCTAACCGAGAAGAAACGAGTCTGATATGAAATTTCTGCTTTGGACCCGTCTTTCTTTTTCAAACCGGTAATGCGAACGTTGAACGTATCGCCTGCCTTCAGGGATTTCAAGTTATCCGGACGGAAAATGACAGCATAGTTATATCCATAACCATCGGTATTTACATTGAAAAAGGCTTTTGCAGGATCACTGCTAACCGGCGTTTTTGCTCCCAGTACCCATGTTTTCTGATCGGATGAACGAACGATCTCCACTTGTACCTCGGAATTGGAGGGCTTCGCAAAGACGTCCGGATTCAGCTGTGCAGACCAGGCTTGTGACACATGGAATGCTTCAATCGGGAATGCACCTTTGTTCGGATACAAGTTGTAATTGTAATTGAGTTTTCCTGAACGGCTTGTATCCATCACTTGCATAGTGCTGAAGTGGCTCGCATAGTTTTTGTTGTCCCGGGATGCGATCCCGAAGCCGACTTTCTTCAGTTGCGGACTCAAAATCCAGCGACGATGGCCGAGTGCAGCAATGTTGCTGGCATCCGAATCATCCATATAAGCTTCGACGCTTTTGACTGCAAGATTTCCTTGAGCACCATAGGCAGCATACAGGTTGGAACTTGAAGCCGATTTGGCGCCCAGATCAAAAAAGTCTTTTGGCATATCGGCAGGACGGGCCGGGAAATGAGTCAATTCTCCGGTAGAGACCACAACTGCTCCATGTTGGGCTTGACGATTAAGCGCAGCATCCAGAACGAGATCCCCATCCAGACCGGAGAGATAACGATAGAAGTTGGCTGCACCTAGAGCCTGCTCTAATGTGGAATCACTTACTACACCAGCGACGTAAGGTGCCTTGGTCGAAGGATTCTGAGTGAATGTGGCAGGTATGTCCTTGCCACTCATCCATTGTGTCCATTTCTGACTGATTTCCTGCTCACTTCGCTCAGGCAGCAGGCTGTCGACAGGGGCTGCAGCGATCTGCTGGGTCCCCAGCAACATGAATAACAGGCCTGCCAGAGGAAGAGAGAGTAACGAGCGGATGTACCTTTTTTGAATAAACATGTTCTAATCCCCTTCTAGTATAAAATGATAATATTATGTATTCGATGTATATTATCGACATTAGAGGGAGAATTCGTTAGTTTTATGAATGAAAATTGTGTTTTGAATTCAGCGATTTTTCAGCCAGAGCTATTATAATACTCACGGAATCCTGTAATCGAAAAGGAGTTTTGGCATGTCTAAGACGCTGCATAAGTCGTTTTATCTCATTCTGCTCGTGTTTGTTGCTGTGTTTATTGCTTCGTCCTTGGTGGTTCGGGCGCAGTATAACTACGCCTTGTATGGGGACAATCCCATTTTGGGCATGCAGCAGTGGAGTATTTTTCTCCCGGTCATTCTTTTGCTTCTTGGTTCAGGTGTCGGGCTATACGCTCTGTGTCTGAAACTGAACAAATACAGTCCGAAAGTTGTCATTCCAATCGTGCTGCTATGTTCTCTGGCCATTCAGATCATCATCATTTTCGTATTTCCGAGATTGCCCACCGATGATTCACAGACTGTTCTTTCACTGGCCATGAACATGCTGTATGACCAGGACTACTCCTCGTTTGAGACGGGTGGATATTTGCACATGTTCCCGTTCAACTACTCGATCGTGCTGTACCTGAAGACGTTGCTGTACCTGTTCCCGGACAACTATCTGGTCATCAAGCTATTCAATATTTTGTTTGCAACGTTAACCACATTCATGATTTATCTTATTTATAAACAAGTGAACGACAGATCCACAGAACGTGATTACGGTGTGTTGATCTTTGCAGCGACGTACCTGCCATCCTTGTTCCTGAACAACCTGATCTATAACGATGTGATTGCCACAGCATTTCTGACATCGTGCCTATACTTTATCATTCGTTTTGTGCGTGTAAAGTCTTGGAAAACCATCGTCATTGCCGCCGTGTTTCTCGCGATGGGCAATTACTTCCGAAGCATCGGCGTGATCGTGCTAATCGCTGCCATCATCTATATCCTGCTGAATATGCGGAGCATTGGAATGAAGAAAGTCATCCTTTCCATCGGTGTGTTAGCTATGTTATTTAATGTACCAACCTGGACTCAGAATGCGGTTCTTCAGTCCTCCGGTGCCGTGAGTGAACCTGTTGGAGAGAATGCTGCACCGGTCTATATGTGGCTGAATATGGGGATCAACCTGGAGCGTTTTGGCTTCTGGGACAATATGGAGAGTTATCAGATCTATCAGAGACAGGCCAACTACAATAAGGCTGAGAGTGCAGCATTGTTTAAACAAGAGATCGGCAACAAGCTGTCCGAAGCAAGTGCAAGTGACCTGGTGCAGATGTATTACCAAAAGATCATATGGACCTGGACCGAAGGAACGTACCAGATGGACCGATACGGAATCGGCAATGAAAGCTCTTTGGGTACCGGAAGAGGAAGGGGAGGCGGAATCGCAGGCTCCTACAGTTATACCAATGCAATAACAGAGCTGTTGCAAGGGGATTCGGATTATCGGACAGGTTTGCTCTGGATTGTGTATGTGATGAATTTCCTGATGTACTGTTTTATTCTCATCCGGTTGCTCGGTGGAATTCGTCGTAAAAGGTATGACGAAGTCTCATTGATCCTGGTCATTCTCGGATTCATCGGATTTTATATTCTTTGGGAGATTAAGTCCCGATACATCTATCCTGTATATCCGCTGTTGGTTGTGTTGTCCTATATGGGGTTCAAAGACACGTATGACTTCATATTCCATCGTAAAGGTACCTTGGAGTCATTTTCCCTGAGAGAAAGGTGATCATATGCGAAAAAAACAATATTTCACATCGGTTACAATACTCCTTTTGTTAGGGTGTTCGGTTATGCTTGCGGCCTGTGATGTTATCACCGCCCAGAATATTACCAACACCGGTTCTGTGCAAGGCATGAACGGTGGTGGCATGCCGAATGGTGAAGGCTTTGGAATGAACGGAGGAACACCTAGAGGTGGAAGAGACGGGGCGGGTATGAACGAACGTTCAGGCAGTCGAGACATGCTGCAGGGGGGAATGAGTGCCGACATTGCAGGCAGAGTCATCTCGGTGACTGGAAACACAGTTACGCTGGCATTACTTGAGGTCCAGGACAGCTCATCTCCAAGTATGGAATGGAAGGATACCGGACTGGAGATGAAATTGAATATAAGTGATGATGTCACTATCACTGAAGGCATGGGGATGCCACGCTCGGGTAAATCAAGCCCGAGTGCGAATACGTCCATTCAAGTGTCTGATCTTCAGAAAGAAAATATCGTGATGGTGTGGTATAAGGACAACACCGAGACGGTGGAGCGGATGGCGGTTGTCCAGTAAAAGAAAATGGGTTATCGTCGTTTTGTAATTGCTTACATTCAATTTATGGGTTATTATGGAAACAGGTGTTTTTTGAAGGGAGTGAGCGTCATGAAACGACGGTCTAAGATGGTATGCTCGATTACTACAATGAAGGTAAGCATAAACTGAATAATTCCGGCAGACCATCCGATGAAGGAAGAAAAACTTTAGTTTCCCAGTACGGTCTGAGATCTGCCGATCTATAGGGATATAACTGCTCAGTTTTCTGGCGTATGCGAGGTCTGTTTGCTTGTGCAAATTTCTCGTACACTCAGAATTTTTAAAAGCCGCAGGCATAGCCTGCGGCTTTTTGCGCGCAAAAATAGGTACTCGATGGTTGCAAGCAATCCACCTGAAACGATCCAAAAAGGAGAACTGCCCATGTTAAAATTAAAATATTTATTTCATCATAATGACCTTGCCGAGATGATTCTAAAGAATTGGAACTACGATTCCGAATCGCTGGACATGTTTCAGTATTATCGCATATCCTCCAATGCCGTGTACCCGTTCAGAGAGCAGGGGGAAGTTCGATTGCTTCGTTTTGCCCCGGTAGAGGAGAAAAATCAAGTCAACCTTGGCGCTGAACTGGAGTTCCTCGGTTATCTTCGAGCGAATCATTATGGAGCTATGGAAGCCGTACCTTCCCACACAGGGAAAGAAATCGTAGAAGCTCACACGCCATGGGGGACGTACTACGCTTCCGTATTCAAGAGAGTGCCCGGTTCACAGGTAGGAAGCATTGCTCTGAATGATGCCATCCTGTACAGCTATGGTCAGGCATTGGGAGAGTTACATCAACTATCGCGATCATTCATACCTGAGCAAAAGGAGAAGCAGCGCTGGACCTATACAGATGTTTTGGATTGGATGCAGGAGATCCTGGAGGATTTCCCTGGGGAGACGGCTGCTTTGAACGAGGTCGAGCTTCTCCGAACGTATTTTGCGACTTGGCCGATAAACAAGCAAAATTTCGGACTCATCCACTACGATTTTGAACTGGATAATGTGTTCTATGATGAAGGTAGCCAGTCTTGTTATGCCATTGATTTTGATGACGCGATGTATCACTGGTACGCGATGGATGTGGAGCGAAGTCTGGATAGTCTGCGTGAGGAAATTAAGCCTGAGCAATGGCAGCAGAAGAAGCAATTGTTCCTGAACGGGTACTGGTCCGAGGCGGGAGAACGTTATGATCTGGAGAGCATGTTCCCCGCCTGTCGCCGGTTTGCCAATCTATATGGATATGTTCGTGTGCTTCGGTCTGCTGCAGATCAGTGGTTATATGAGCCGGAATGGATGAGTGGACTAAGAGCAAGGTTAGAGAGGAAATTGTCAGAAAGGGCAGAGCAATTCGGTTATCCGATTTAATCTTCAGTGCAAACCGGAGTTTCTCAATGCAATAACCATTGTCATGTTTCACACCAGGGAAAGTATTCTTCCAAAAAATAAACCAGCTGGGAATTCGATGTGAATTCCAAAGCTGGTTTTTACATGTTATTCCGTATAATCACTTATTGCAGTTCGCCCCGCCTCTACACTGATCCAGTAGGAATAATCTTCGCGTACGTCCACATAGAGATTAAGCTCTTTTGCATCGAGGTTACTTACCGTTAGTTTAAAATTACCATAGGCATCTGTTGTAACCTGCTGTGTTTGGATGTGCTCTACAGCAGGGGAAGGACCATGGATTTTGATCGGCATCGTCTGGTTGGCATACGCTGGGAACGTACCTTGGAGGACTAGCGTGTGATCGACAGAATATACTGCTTTTATGGTCTGATCCGGCAGTCCGCCGTTCTTTTCATTCTCGGTAGCTACAGTGGCCTTCTGTGGTCTGCCCCATAGCTCGAAGCCTTTTTCCTTCAGGTTCTGGAGGAAAACGACAGCCTCTGCCCGAGTCAAGGTTTCTTGTCCTGCATAACCTTGGACCGTAGCTGCTGTTTTGCCTGAAGAGTATCCCATGTTCAGCAGATACCGGATGGCATCTTCATCCTGGGTATAATTCTTACCGCCAAGACCTGATACGATTACAGCTACTTCTGTCCGGTTCAAGGCATGATTGCGGAGTTTCGGATTCTGCTGGCTGGTATCCAGATTCAGATTCAACGCGGAAGCATAGGAATAATAACGATCACTCCAGATCTTACCTTTGGCAGCTTGTCCCTCCACAGCATCAATGCTCTGAATAACATGGGAATCAGCATACAGTTTGAATAACATGGAGAGGAACTCGGCTTCACTAACCTGATTATTGGGTTTGAATGTTCCATCCTCGTATCCACTGACCATCTCCTGTTGAACAGCCCATTGAATGGCATCTTTCGCCCAATGTGAGCGAATATCACTTAATTGGGGGATTCCCGTTACCGTAACAGTGACAACCGCTTCGATCCCTTCAAAACGAATCCGGATTTCGGCTTTACCAGCCTGAAGTCCAAGGATTTTGCCATCCTTGATGGCAATGCGATCTGACGTCGTCGTGAAGGAAACGTTAGACTGTGGAACATAGGATGTTCCGTTATCATTCACGGCAGTGATCGAAGGCAGAGCAATCTGCTCTCCTGCTCGAATGCTCAGGTTCTGTTGTTCTGGCGTTATACGGGTAAGTGTTGCATCTTGAATACCGTCCACATGGAAGAAATGTGTGGCGTATGAGATTTCCGCTGTTGTACCGTCTTTCTTTTGCAGACCTGTAATTCGAATGTTGAACGTATCGCCATTCTTCAACAATTGCACATCGTCGGGTCGGAAGATAATGGCGTAGCCATAGCCATATCCACCTGTCTCTACATTGAAGTAGGCCTGATTAAACCATTGTTTATCCGCAGGGTCCACATTGTAATAACCGGTTGGAAAGCCACTATTCTGATTGTTGGCATTAAAGGTCCATGTACGCTGATCGGAAGTTCGAGTCATCTCGACCTGTACCTCAGAACGTGACGGTTTTGCGAATACATCTGTATTCAGTTGAACAGACCAGGCCTGTGTACTGCCAAAGGCTTCGATGGGAAATGCGCCTTGATTCGGGAACAGACTGTAGTTGAACGAAGCTCCTCCAGTTCTGCTTTTATCAAATACCTGCATGGCACTATAGTACTGATCATATGACTTACCTGCTTCACTGCGAGTGGCGAGTCCAAATCCGATTCGTTGCAGTTGTGGACTCAAAATCCAGCGCCGATGACCCAGTCGATCAATATTGGAGGCATCCGAATCATTCATATAGGCCTGAATGCTTTTTGTCAGGACGTTATTTTTGGCACTGCTGGTAACGTACAGATTGGAGCTGCTGGCAGATTTTGAACCTGTGTCAAAGAAGTCCTTTGGCATATCTCCTGGCTGCTCTGGATAATGGGACAGGTATCCACCCGTGGAGACCACAACAGCCCCATGCTGGGCTTGACGATTCAATGTTGGATCAAGGACAAGATCGCCTTGCAGCCCTGTGATAAAACGATAAAAGTTGGCTGCGTTCAGTCCTTGTTCCAGATAGGCATCACTTACCACACCAGCAGAGTAAGGAGCACTTGTCGAAGGTGTTTCAGTATAAAGGGGAGCTGTATCCGTGCCATTCATCCACTGATTCCACTTCTGGACAATCTCCTGCTGACTTCGCTCAGGCAACAAACTGTCGACCTGTTCCGCATGTGCCGCCTGAGTCCCCCATAACAGAAACAGCAGGCCTGCCAAGGGCAGTGCGAACAGCGAATGCATTTTATTTTTCCGGTAAACCATGTTTCCAACCCCTCTCCATTCTGAATGTACGAAGAACATGTGCATGTACAGCATCATGGTATATTCATCGACATTACAGCTGATTTTGCTTAGAGGCAGGCATGGGAAGCATCGTGCGAGCATATGAATGAGGGCGTTAAATAAGTGAAATTGGTGGTTCATTTATAAAAAAAGAGCACAGGCTACCCGGCTGATTCGGGGCAACTCATGCTCTTTCTACATATGTATCTATTTGGTTAGTCGAGACTCAGGTCGAAATCAGGCTCACACATATAATCTAATGGGTACAGATCATCTCGTGCCGAGATTAATGCACGGAAATGAAGATAAAGATTATTGGGCTGTACCACAATGCCACCAACACGATGAGGTATGAGTTCAGCCACGACGAAGACATCTTCGGCATTGTTACATTTAAATAGAACGTTCTTCGGATGAATGACTTCCTCCAGGTAACTGTATGTCATCACATGAAATGTTTGTCCACGCCATTTGGTCTTGACTACTTTATAGGACTGTGTACGAATCATGTCCAGATAACGTTCAAGCGGGAACGTATGCTCAAATTGCGTAATGTAGCCATTTTTGTCCACATCAATCGTAAACTCCACATCATAGCTCACATGCATTTCTTCTTTATAAGTTCCGTTCATGACCTTCATGGCGTCAAAGTGTAATCCGAATTCCGGATCTTCCACATAGGGAATGGTAATGAGTTCGGGGTCAACATAATCTGTAATCATACTGTTCATGGAAGGTGGGCTGTAATACTTCGATGGCTGAAGATCAATGGATCCGATCATGCTTCCAGGAAAACCGGGGCTGCAAGTTATTCGCATAGTCATCTCCTTCGGTGTTGGTCAGTAGTTAGACGAACGAGTAAGAAGAAAGTTGCACCAGAATAAGGAAAAGAAGGGCGGGGGCAAACTCGGCATTTCATTCTCCCAATATTGAGCAGGAACGAGTGGTAGGTAAATTTTCTTTTCATATAAACAGGAGTACCGGCACGATTTCCAATCGTCCTGCTCTTTTGATACAGTAACTGTAGGACATATTGGAGGTATATATCATATATGGATCATGAATGGGTCATGGAGAACAGTGCCCCGTATCGCTCTCAGAGAGGAGTCCATCTTAATGAATGTGAATGAACATGTAATTGAACAGCAGTCACTTACCTTTGTGGGAATTAAACGAACATTTTCTTGTGTGGATGGCGAGAATTTAAGAGAAATTCCTAAGATGTGGCAGGATACTTTGGCAGACGGAATCGAGGAACGTTTAAACGGGTTCAATAACGGAGCTATTCCCGGTCTGGTGGGCATCTTTGTAGATCAGAGGGAGTTGCAGGACAATCAAATGGAGTACTGGATTGCCACCCTGTAAAATCGAATTAGGAGGTCTTCGATGTTATCGAATAAAGTAATTGATCATTGCCAGGAGCAAGGTTGGTGGCATGAAGATGTTCCAGCGGCCTACGAAGAAGCATTACGCAAGCTTGAGATTGACCTTCAGTCCGATTTTGCACAATTTTATTTACATGCAGAGGATGGACCGACTTTTTACAGCAGGCATCAGGAGTTGTACCATATCTGCTGGTTTATGGAGAACACCGTATATATGGAAGACATGAATGTAGCACAGCTTACTCTGGGACTTCCCGAGGCGTATATTCCAATGGATAGTTTTGAAGGTGAAGGTGGATTTTTCTACAACCGTCAGACGGGAGAAGTGGTGCTGGTGGAACTGGGGGAGTCCATCGAACGCTTTCTCAATGGCGAGAGTAAACCGCAGTGGGCTGATTTCAATGCTTTTCTGGAGTGGTATTTTGTTCTGGAGGAGGAGACGGTGCAATGAAAGATCTAACACCGGAACATGCCGAACTGGAGAGACAAATTATAGAAACGGTAGAAGCCGGTAATGTACTGGATGAGACACAGCAGCATGAACAAGCAATTATCTATTATGATCAGGCATGGGGCATGTTGCCAGAGCCAAAGATGGAATGGGAGATTGCAAGCTGGATCGCGTCCTGTCACGCAAATGCACATATGGAACTGAAGCAATATGAACGGGCGAAGCCATGGGCTGAGATATCGTTACATACGCGGAGTACGGATAGAAATACAAGTCCATTAATCGATCTCGGCATGATCTGTATGAGACTTGAACAACATGACGAGGCGTATTCGTATCTGCATCAGGCGTATGCGTTCGGCAAAGAGCGTGCATTTCAGGGCAGACCGAGGGACGTGTTGAGTTATTATAAGGAAGAGCTGGCCAAGCGCAAGTAGCGTGGTTCCGAACATGTAATGCAAAAGAGAAGGGTACTCCCTTTGGGCCAAACATGACCACGGAGTACCCTTTCGTTTATTACGGGGACGTTCAGCTTCATCTAATCCGAAATATTACGCGTATAGTATTCAATAATATCCTTACGACGGATAATACCGAGGAAGACACGATCGACATCCACCACGGGCACAAAATTTTGGTCAGCTGCAAGTGTCAGCATATCCTCCATTTCAGCCTCAATGAATACACATTCATTATATACCCGATTGTTAATCTCATGGACTTGAACCTGATCCATCGTATCAAAAGTCAATCCGGGTGTATTTCGCATTTTCCATAACAAATCGCCTTCGGACAGGGTAGCAACATATTTTCCATCCTGGTCAATCACGGGAATGGCGGTGTAGTGCTGCGATTCCAATTGCTCAATAGCATCTTTCATGGAAGCGGTAGACTTGATATAGGCCACTTCGGCTTTGGGGAGTAAAAAATAGCTGATTTCCATCATCGGGCTCCTTTTCAGCCTTTTGCATAGCAAAAAAGCTTTAGTATGTAATCTCACTCTTCTTATTTAAACATATTATGTGAGCTTTCGGCTATTTTTAATGATAAATTCGTCAGATTTGTTTCATTGTTTAAATGGCTCTGGAAATCTATAGTGTATATTAGAGGTGATGTGACCATGAAATCCAAACGTAAATTAATGTACGGACTGCTGCCCATCTTGTTTGCAGGTGGAATCGGAATGTATCTATACATGCAGAATAGCAAAGAAGCAGAAGCCAAGCCCCAGACGACCGTGAATCAGTACATAGAGCATCTGCAAAAAAAAGAGTTTGACCAGCTGTATACCCTAATGACGTCTGCTTCGCTGGAAGAGTCGGGTATGACCAGGGAACAGTTTGTTGAGAAATACAATGCGATCTATTCGGGGATGGAAGTATCCACCGTTAAGGCAGAGGTTAAGCCTGTGGAAGTTGCCGAATCGGCTTCCGATGGCAGTAAGACCGATACAGAGAAACCAAACCCGGATACGTATGAGGTGGATTACAATCTGCAACTGACCACTTTTTTGGGAGAAGTCAGTGAGACGCATACATTAAAACTGGTCCGGCAGGAGCTGGAGGACGGGGGCAAAAACTGGAAAATTAACTGGCAGCCTTCACTGATCCTGAATGACATGGTTAAGGGAAGTAAGGTACGCGTGAGGACACTGTTCCCGGATCGGGGAGACATAGTGGATCGTGATGGTTTGCCGCTTGCTACCCAGGGCACGATGAATGAATGGGGCATTGTACCGGAGAAACTTGGTGATAACCCGGACCAGATGATTACCCGAATTGCGAGTCATTATCAGGTTTCGGAAGATGCCATTCACAAAGCCCTTGCGCAGACATGGGTGAAGCCAGAGTACTTTGTCCCGATTGGTTCCACAGAGGAGTTTGACGTGCCAGAATCTTTAAGCGGGGTTACGATGCAAAGTAAGGAGATCCGTTATTATCCACTCGGTGAGGCGGCTGCGCACTTGATTGGTTACGTGCGCAAAGCCACCAAGGAAGATCTGGATAAGGATACGGAAGGGTATTATCGCGCAGAGGATTGGATCGGTAAAGCGGGACTGGAGCAGTCCATGGAGAAACAGCTGCGCGGTGAACGTGGTGGTTTGATTGAAATTACGGATGAATCCGGCAACTCCCGTTCTGAGCTTATTCGCAAGGATGCTGTAGATGGACAGAATGTTCAACTGACGATTAGCTCCAAGCAGCAAAAGAAATTGTATCAGACATTATCGAGTGGTGATGATGCCGGTGCGATGGTTCTAATGAATCCGACGGACGGCAACCTGTTAGCGTTGGTCAGTGCGCCTTCCTATAACCCGAACAAGATGGTTACAGGACTTACACAGGCAGAGTGGGATGCGTATTCGGCGAATGAGAAACTTCCTTTTATCAACAGAGTCACGACCCGATATGCACCAGGATCAACCTTCAAAGCGATTACAGCCGCAGCGGGACTGATGGAGAAGGTGACCACAGCGGACAAAACCCATGATATCTCTGGCTTGCAGTGGCGTAAGGACGATAGTTGGGGCGGATATTACGTCAAACGGGTAAAGAGTTTATCTCCTGTTAACATGGTCGATGCGCTGGTGTACTCGGACAATATCTACTTTGCCATGGAAGCGATCGAAATGGGGAGCGCCAAGTTTATTGAAGGGATCCAGAAGTTCGGTTTTGGCAATAACTTTGGACTGGATGAACTGTATCTGAAGCCAAGCCAATATGCCAATGAAGCACATCTGGAGCTGTCTTCGGAGGTATTGCTCGCGGATACGTCCTACGGACAAGGGGAGATGTTAATGTCTCCTATTCATCTGGCATCGTCCTTTACACCTTTTATTAATGAAGGGAAACTGGTGAAGCCTGTCCTGATCGAGGAAAAAGAATCTTCAGACCCAGAGGTGATCATTACTCCGGAAGTCGCAAATACGGTTAAGGATGCCTTGAGAGAAGTTGTTTCCCGGCAGGGAGGTACCGCCCACACCTTGAATTCAATTCCTGGAGGGCTCGCAGGCAAGACGGGAACAGCCGAACTGAAGGCGAAAAAGGGAGAGAAGGGGCAGGAAAACGGATTTTTCGTAGTGTTTGATACCGACTCTCCGACCTACCTGTTAACCGCTGTAATTGAAGAGGTGAACGGCAGGGGCGGAAGCCATTATGTGGTGGATAAATTAAAGCCTTTTTTGGGAAAGCTCGAGATTTCGCAGTAATTCCGATGTAATGTCTAGTCTCACAAGCATATAAATAGCCCGGTCACGATGTTATGGTTCTCACATGTGACCGGGACTTTTTTTGTTCTATTTTATTCAATATAGGGGTTCATTTATTTTCTTGCAGTAATCATGAAGCGTGCCGAGTTGGTACGAATGCCCTTCTCTTCGTAATGTTCTCTCACAAACTGCTGGAATCGTTCAAAGTCAGTTTCTACCTTTCCGAAGTCAGGAATGATGGGTGCATGCGTTAGGAGAAACATCAAATCTTCAGGTGTAGCGTAATGCTCCACCACGTTATATTCACGGGCCTGAATGTCATGAAAACCTGCTGTTTGAAGTTCATGCTTGTAACGTTCCATCAAGGTGCCGGGTTGAATGCCAAGGCTCTGCCCACGGCCAAAAGCTTCTGCAATGTTGGATTTATCGTGTTCGCTGACCTGCTGGGTTAGAAATATCCCGCCCTCAGCAAGAACCCTGAATACTTCTGATGCAGAGAACCCGGAGTGTCTGGAGGATACCACATTAAAGAAGTGCTTCGGGAATGCAAGGTTCTCTGCGTCCATATGAAGAAAGCGTACATTGGGATGAACTCCTGCAGTCTGAAGATTACGTTGTGCGGTTTCAATCATTTCTTGAGCGAGGTCAATTCCCACCAGTAATAAGGGTTCCCCCGCAATGGACAGAATCGCTTCTCCACCGCCTGTTCCAATATCCAGCAACAGATCGGATGATCGCGTATGGCAAACAACTTCCTCATAGAAGTTCCATCCGATTTTCTCCGAGATAACGTTCATGGAGCTGAAGTTCCAGCCATTTGCCCGGCCTACGCGTTCATAGAAGCCAGCGTAATCTATGTTGTTTTTCATTTTCATATTCCTCCAATGTGAGTTTGTTTGAACAGGACAAGAACATTGCGCCAGATCGGTCTATTGTAAATGGTCGAATAGGATCATATGGACAGACGTATCCCTTGATAGCTGGTACGCGTTTTGACCCAGCCCGACGACTATTTACTTCGAACTATTCGGAGCAACATCCGTATCACCTCACAAGTTGGAATGTCTCCATTATATTCAATTGACAGCGTATTCGCGAGGTGTTATTTTGAGGTGGAATCTATTCTATGAGTTCGAGGTGATCCATGGTGGCTATTCGTGCCAAGCAGATTTTTGTCAATTTACCTGTTCAAGATTTGAAGAAATCTGTTGAGTTTTTTACAAAGGTCGGATTTGAGTTTGACGCCAATTTTACGGACGAGTCTGCGACTTGTATGATCATCGGAGATAACATTTACGCCATGCTTCTGGTGGAGGACCGTTTTCAATCCTTTATCTCGAAAAAAATCTCCAATGCTGCCGATACAACCGAAGTCATCGTTGCCCTGTCTGTAGATAGCCGTGAGCAGGTAGATACGATTGTAAAAGCTGCCCTTGATGCAGGAGCGAAGCCATCCAACGAACCGCAGGATCACGGATTCATGTATGGCTGGAGTTTTCAGGATCTGGACGATCATCTGTGGGAAGTCTCCTATATGGATCTAAGCGCTTTTCCTTCGGCGTGACAACATAAGAATAAGTAAAACCTTCCTATATTATAATAGGAAGGTTTTTTTGCATCATTTCTGCATCCATTTATTATCGGAAGTATGCAATGCCAACGAACTGGGCAACATCCGGGTACGCACAGGACAGCAGGGCTGAACAGGAGGAGATACCGCGTGTGGGTATCTCCTTTTTCGTTAATGGAAACACGCACCGAATATATCCGAATTACATATGGTGTATTTTACCTTTTTGCTATATGATAAGTGTCGATTATGTTGACGTTTTGTATCGAAAGATGCCATAAGCTCATGTACTGGAAAGTTAGAAGGTAAGTATACATACGTTTCTTTTTGATGGAGGGATTAGGATGTATTGTCACATATGTGGGACCAAAAGTAGTCCTGGGGATAGTACGTGCAGAAAGTGTAACACAAAACTGAAAGATGCAAGCTCCACAGAGGAACAGATCTGGGCGGAAACAGCCGTGGGTTTGGAAAAAAGAACAGGGGAAACAGCCGAATTGTTATCCCGGCAGCAACAGCCTGCACCCAGACAGAGCAACAGTCAAGGCCGCGCATTTAGTTGGATCATTCCACTGCTACTTGCAGCAGTGATGGGGGCTTTACTGACGTTCTATTACAAGCAGGAGATGAGTATTAATGCGGAGGTGAAATCTCTGCATCAACAGGCGGAACAAGCTGCACTAGAGGGGAAATATAAAGAGGCTCTTCAGCTGCTGGACAGCGCGCTAGCGAAACGACCGAAGTATGATGCGCTTATACAGGATCGGCAAATTACGGCGAAAGCGTTCAATCTGATGAATCAGTTGAATGAGGCTGCCACAAGTCTGCAAACAGGAAAACTCTCAGAAGGAGACAAATCCATTCAGGCAGTAGCGAAAGCATTGAAAGAGCGAGAAGAGCCCGTTTTCACCAAAGTACGTGCAACGTTAAGTAATAGAAAGGTTACGCTGGCTGTACTGAATGTGAAAAAAGAAATCGATAGTTTGACGACGGTAGAGGCACTGGCTGAGAAGCTGGATACGATATCGAATCTGAAGGGTAAGGAAGCCGAAGCCGTAGAGAAGCAAATTGTTGATAAGCTGGCTGGAATTAGCTACAAGCAGGCTGAGCAGCAAGTTAAGACAAAGGATTTTACAGCGGCATTGCAAACGGTCGATCAAGGGCTGTCTTATGCGCCAGAGGATGACAAACTGACAGCGTATCGTGATCGGGTACTGAGTGAGAAGAAGAATTTCGAGAAAGCGGAAGCTGAACGGATTCAACTTGCCGAACAACAGGCAGCAGCAGAAGATCTGAAGAATCGAACGTCGGCAGTGAGCATTGTGAATGTCGAAGCCACGCTTGATATGTATGGTGACCTGTATATTAGCGGTTCAATCATAAACAATGCAACCCGGCCGATCTCTTCCGTCACCGTCATGGTCGATATATATGGTACAGACGGCAATTATCTGGGTCAAACCTATGTGGATGTGTATCCAAGCTGGCTTGAAGTGGGTGAAGAAGGATTTTTTGAGACGTATTACTATGGTGTATACCAAGAAGCAGAAGTATCTGTTGTGAATGCAACGTGGTATCTGGAATAGGAGGATAGGTTGGCATGGGCAAACGAATATGGAGCACCATTATATCCAGTGCAATCATTATAGGAGCCGGAGCAGGAGGCGTGTTCTGGATTCACAGTTATACAGCAGATCAGTTGCAGGCTGAACCGAGATTGGCTGTTGTTAATGCGAAGGAAACAGAAACTGCAGCATCCAAACCGTCCTCCAATACAGCCGTGAAGAAAACACGTAAACAGATTATTGAAGAGAGTCAGAAGAAAGTGGTTACGATCGAGAGCAGCAGCGGACTAGGCTCCGGTTTTCTCTATAATGATCAGGGAGATGTTGTAACCAATGCTCATGTGGTAGAAGGTTCGAAGGAAGTGACGATACGTACCCTGAATCATGAGGAATATAAAGGAACCGTAATTGGAATCGGAGAAGAAACGGATATTGCTGTCGTTCGAGTACCTGATCTGAAAAAGGTGAAACCGCTGGCTATCGCCAAATCTAAAGCCGAGACTGGAGATGAAATCCTGGCTCTGGGGAGCCCGCTGGGGTTCGAGAACACGGTAACTACAGGCATTATCAGCGGTGTTGGACGCAGCTTCGAAATTGCGCCTTACATCTACAGCAATCTGTATCAGATCTCGGCGCCGATTACCCATGGCAACAGTGGCGGACCTCTAATCAACGCAGAGACGGGCGAAGTACTTGGTATTAACTCAGCCGTTGTGGAACAGGAGGGCGGAATTGGGTTCAGTATCCCTATCACCAGCGTGCTGAAGCAAGTGCAAGCCTGGTCCAAGCAGCCATCCAGCACAACGGCGGTTCAGACGGCCGGTGGTACTGGATGGGAATCAACCTCTGCTTCTGCGAAAGCAGAAGGGGTGGTGACCGAATTTTACAACAGTTTGAATCTAAGTGACTATGTTACAGCTTATGCTTTGCTCGGCAGTGAATGGCAGAGCGGTACAAGTTATGCCAAGTTTCGTGAGGGTTACCTCAATACCAGTTATGTAACGATTGGAGAGGTCACTTCTATAGACAAGGGCAATGACGGAATGGAAGTGACTGCAGTGATTACAGCCGATGAACGCAGGGATGGCGAATATGTAACGACGAAGTATAAGGTTACATATCAGGTTGCTTCCGAGAATGGTCAATTGAAAATATTGCATGGTAAAGGTAAGAAAATAACATAATAAGCAATCAAAAAGGAGCGTTGGCATAGGTGCCAATTCTCCTTTTTGATTGCTTATATTCGATGCATCTGTTAAAATACAGAACGAATGTTCAGTATGCGTGGAATGGAGTGAAATGGAATGAATATGAATAAAAAGCAACTTCAAACCGAGCAGACCAAGAAGAAACTTGCGGATGCTTCCAAAGCCCTTTTTGTACAAAAAGGCTATAAAGCAACGTCAATTGAAGATATTGTAGCTGCGACGGGAAGCAGTAAAGGCAATATCTATTACCATTTTAAAAGTAAGGAAGGTCTATTCCTTTATCTCATCGATGAGTGGGACCGGGAGTGGGAAGCGAGTTGGGCGGCCAAAGAACATCTCTATCGCACCTCTACGGAGAAGATTTATGGTTTGGCAGAGCAATTAGTACTGGATGATATGAATCACCCGCTGACGAAGGCGGCTGATGAGTTCTTCACGGGGGAAAAGAAAGAAAATGATATTGAAGAGAGAATCTCTTTGATGTTTGAGCGGCATATTCAATTTAATAAACAAATGATAGAACAAGGGATTGAGAGCGGCGAGTTCAAAGCAGACAATGTAGATCATCTCGCACTGATATTGGAAAGTACCATTATTGGTCTTAGTCAGATGTCACGGGGGATGGAGCCTGAACAGGCTCTTGCGTTGTACCGCCAGGCCGCCAGTGTATTCTTACACGGGATTGCAAAAGATAAAGCTTAAGCACCATTTTGACAACTACGGAGGATGGAATCATGGCATTACTAACACGGAACAGGGGCGCATTGCTACTGTTGATGTTTAATATTTTTCTCGTTTTTACGGGTATCGGTCTGGTTGTTCCAATCATGCCTGCGTATATGGATCTCCTGCATATCACCGGATTCACGGTTGGATTGCTGGTAGCGGCATTTTCCTTCACCCAGTTTCTGTTCTCCCCGCTTGCGGGGCGATGGTCGGATACGTGGGGACGTAAAAAAATTATCGTTGGCGGTATGCTGATCTTTGCCGTATCGGAGTTTATGTTTGGTGCGGTTAATGCACCAGTCTTGCTCTTCGCGGCCCGGATGCTTGGTGGTATTGGCGCGGCGATGATCTTCCCGGCGGTTATGGCTTACACCGCAGATATTACTACCGAAGAAGAACGCGGCAAAGGTATGGGTTTGATTAATGCAGCGATTACAACCGGGTTTATCATCGGCCCGGGCATTGGTGGATACATCGCAGACTTTGGCATTCGAATTCCGTTCTACGCCGCAGGGGTTGCCGGGTTGCTGGCAGCGATCATTACATTGATTATTTTGCCGGAATCCACGCGGAGTACAGGAGAACAGACTAAACCTTTGGCTGGCGCAGCGAAGGTCAAAGCTCCGGGCATGGTATCCCAATTACTGAATTCGTATCGTGAACCCTACTTTTTCAGCTTGATTATTGTATTTGTTATGGCATTTGGTCTGGCGAATTATGAGACGGTATTTTCACTGTTTGTGGATCACAAGTTTGGCTTCACCACGAAAGACATTGCATTTATCATTACATTTGGTTCCATCGCAGGTGCGGTTGTGCAAGTATCGCTGATCGGTTGGTTGCTCAATCGGTTTGGTGAAAAGATGGTCATTTCAGTCTGTCTGTTATTTGTAGCCGTATTTGTACTGCTGACCTTGTTTGTGCACACGTACTGGCTCATTCTTGTCGTCACGTTTATCGTCTTTCTGGGGATGGACATTTTACGTCCGGCGATCAGTACACAGATGTCCAAACTGGCAGAAGAACAACAGGGTTTTGTGGCTGGATTGAACTCGGCGTATACGAGTTTGGGAAATATCGCGGGTCCAATTGTGGCTGGAGCACTGTTCGATGTGAATATTAACTATCCTTACGTTTCAGCAGCGGCCGTTCTGGCGATCTGTTTCCTGTTATCCCTGCGGGTACTCAGAGAGGTCAAAACGGTGAAACAACCGAAGACAGAAATGTAATTTTATAATTGGAAAAGAAAGCATCCACATCAATGTATCAATATTTAAAAAAGTCGACTACACATAAAACATGTGCAGTCGACTTTTTTTAATATTACGCTATTAGCGGATTTCTCCATTTGTTTCAATCAGTTTTTGATACCAGTGGAAGCTCTGTTTGCGGATACGTCTCAATTCTTTGAGATCAAATTCCTCACGATCCACATAGATGAATCCATAACGTTTGCTTGACCCTTGATGTGTGCTAACCAGATCGATCGCAGACCAAGGGCAGAAGCCAAATACATCTACGCCGTCCGTGATCGCCAGTTGAATCTGTTCGATATGTTTATTGAAAAATTCAATACGATACGGATCGTTAACCACGTCGCCTTCCTCCAGTTTATCAAATGCACCCAGACCGTTTTCCGTAACAATTAACGGCAGATGATAACGGGAGTAGATCTGACGCAGGGTAGAGCGGAAGCCCACCGGATCAATTTCCCAACCAAACTCCGTTTTTTGCAGATTGGGATTCACAGATCCTCTATATGCGCCCGGTTCACCTACAATTTCATGCTGGTCTCCTGTATGGGAGAAGTCATTGCCATCGTTCAGGCTTTCACCAACCGTTTGGGAAGTATAGTAGTTAAACGCAATAAAGTCAGGGTTTCCTTGAGCCAGGATGTCCATATCTCCGTCTTCAATGACAGGCGTATATCCTTTTTCTTCGAGATAACTCCAGGCAATATGATTATAACGTCCATATACAGCCATATCGAGATAGAGCCAGTTACGAATGGCAGCATAGTTATCAGCCGCGAGTGTGTCTTCTGGTTTGGAGCTCGCCGGGTAAATTACACCGATATTAGGGGCTGGGCCAATTTTGGCTTCAGGCAGCATTTCATGACATAGCACCATGGCTTTAGCTTGAGCAACCAGCATGTGGTGATTTTGCTGATACAGTGTTTTTTGCGGATCAACAAGTGTTGTATCCAGTGTACCCAGAGAGCCGGGATGCAGGATCAGCATATTTTGTTCGTTAATGGTCAACCAATATTTGACCCGATCTCCGTAGTTCTCATAGAGGGTCTTGGCATATTGTTCAAAAGCATCAATTGTTGCACGGTTGGACCAGCCCCCTTTTTCTTCAAGCGCATAAGGAAGATCGAAGTGATACATGGTCACAATGGGCTCAATACCGTATTTAATTAATTCATTAATGAGAGAATCGTAAAATGCGAGCCCTTTCGGATTCACTTCACCTGCCCCTTGCGGAAAGATGCGTGTCCATGCGATGGAGAAGCGATAGGCTTTGAAGCCCATTTCAGCCAGCAACGCCACATCTTCTTTGTACATATGATAGTGATCACTGGTTACCTTGAAGTCAGTTACACCTTCGACATGGTTGCCCATGTCGATGACAGAAGGGCCTTTACCATCTTCATTCCAGGCTCCCTCGATCTGATAGGCAGAGGTTGAACCTCCCCAGAAGAAATCTTTAGGAAATGGTTTCAGTTGAGTATGTTTCATGGTTAGTTCCTCCTAAGTTGATTCGTATAATATAAGTTTTGTCAGACAACGAGAGTCAGCAGGACATCATTTTTCTGTATCTGCTCTTGAGTTGTTTCGAATACATCCACTTCTTGCTGCGTTAGGGTAACAATAACAGGTGTTACGGTTTCATATCCGGCTTCCTCGATCTTATCGATGTCAAACTGGATCAACAGATCGCCCTGTCTGACGATATCCCCTTCCTGAACGACAGGAGAGAAGTGTTTTCCTTTTAGCGCTACTGTATTGATGCCAATATGAATCAGGATTTCCGTTCCCGTGTTGGTTGTTAATCCAATGGCATGTCCGGTCGGGAAGAGGGAAGTAACAACACCATCTACCGGAGCGACAACTTCTCCAATCTCAGGGACAATCGCCAAACCTTTGCCCATAGCACCAGTCGAGAAGGCTGGGTCATTAATGGTGCTCAGTGCTACGGCTTTACCTGTAAGTGGGCTATAAATTTGTTCTTTCTTGATCTCCGTTGTTTTGGTCTCAGGTATGACAGGAAGCTCTACCGGCGTACTTTCAGCCGATGTGCTGGAGACAGATTCGTTTGTCTCGGAAACTGTGGTTTTGCTTTCATAACCAAACATCACGGTTAACACCGCTGCTACCGCAAAGGAGCAAGCGATCGCAATCACGTAGACAACCGTTGGTGTATAGACAGGAATGGCAAATATATTGTGGAACACATAAGCAGTCATTTTAACACCAAAGTGACCATTAATAGCACCGCCAATCGCACCTGCAATAACCACGATAGGAATCACACGTTTATAACGCAGGATCAGCCCGTATACGATTGGTTCAGTGACTCCTGCAAGTAAACCGGTAAGGCTGGTTGAGCCAGCAAGGGTTCGCAGGGTTTTGTTCTTTTTGGCTTTCAGGAAAATGCCAAAGGCAACACCGATTTGTGCAAAAACGGCTGCAGCAGCCATGGCTTCAATCGGATCGCCGCCAACCCCGATATTCTGTATCGTGATTGGAGTAAAGCCCCAGTGGAGTCCAAAGACAACCATGAAGGTCATGAATCCACCGAGTACAATCCCTGATAATATACCGCTGACACCAATGAGCCAAGTTACGCCGGATGAGATCCAGTCACCTACCGTAGTACCGAACGGTCCAAAGGCCATAGCGGATAGAGGAACCATAATCATCAAAGCAATCATCGGAACAAGGAACAATTGCAGGTCTTTCAAAATGATCTTCTTAAGTAACTTATCCAGAACAGCGTAGATGCTGATCGATATGAAGATTGGGAATACGCTGGCTGAATAATTCATCATGACAACCGGTATTCCCAGGAATGATACATCCGAGCCTTTATCCATTAGTCCGGTGAAGTTCGGCTCCATCAGAGCGGCACCAATTACACCAGCTACATAAGGATTGGCTTTCAGCTTCATACCCAGTGTGATACCAAGGAAGATGGGCAAGAAATAAAATACAGCGTTGCCGGCAGCGGATAAAATCAAGTATGTGTCACTTGTATCCGACATCCATCCGAGCATGGTCAGGACAGTCAGCAAAGCTTTTAGCATACCTGATCCTGCCATAGCCGGGATTAACGGCGAGAAACTTCCGGATATAATCTCAAAAACTTTGGATAATAGCGAGGTTTTTTCCCCTGTGGACTCAGCCGATGAGGAGGAATCTCCTCCAAAATCCCGGTTTTTCATAATCTCCGCATATACATGAGCCACGTTACTACCGATGACAACCTGGAACTGGCCGCCGCTTTCGACAACGGTAATAATACCATCGTGTTTTTCAAGCGTTTCGCGTTCGGCCTTTTTCGAATCTTTCAGGTCAAATCTCAGCCGGGTCGCACAGTGGACAAGACCATTGATATTGGCTTCTCCGCCGACGAGACGAACGATGTCATCCCCCATTTTTTTATGATCCATGTTCATTCTCCTTTGTTGTTAAGATTGCCTGAAAACAAAAAAATACCTAAACGAATGGCTATGATCATCGGAAAGATGACCTGTTGCCAATCATTTAGGTATCGCCTGCTTGAGCAGTAACAATCCTTGTCGTTAAGTTGTGAGACCTACTATATATGACGCCGAAATCGTTTGCAAGCTTTTTTTATTCCGTGTCCAACAACTCGTTACGGGAAGTAACACGTTGAATATGGATCGTCAAATACACCTTTTCATCAATGGACATGGCACTCTCAAACTTTTCCTCAAGATACTGATTGATCCGTTGTGTGCACTCAAAAGCCTTGCTATATTTGTCCTTTACCTGCTCATACAGAAAGTTGTCTCCTGAAGCAATTTGCTCCTGTTCATTACTCAACATTCTCTGCACAAAGTATTGCAGATGGGTAATAAACCGGGAATAATTAAACGAATTTTCATCCAGGGCAATTTGGTAATAATTAGTCACAATGTTAAAGATATCATCAATAACTTCGGTAATTTCAACGGTTTGTTTCATACCCTGAGCATCTTGGCGGGCGTTGACAAAATGCATCGCAATAAAACTTGCCTCATGTTCATCCATTTGGATGCCGAATTGTTCCTGGATCAGCTTCACAGCGTTCATGCCAATCCCAAATTCCTTTTTGTAAAACTTCTTGATCTGCCACAAAAGGGAATTCTTCAGCCCGACGGATTTACGGTACCGGGTAATGGCAAACTGAATATGATCGATCAATGATATATAGATATTATCACTAAAAATATCGCCCATTTCCTTTTTGGCATGGCCCACAATTTCGTCTGCTAACTTCAAATATTCAACCGATGTTTCCCCAATCAGATCAATGAGTTTTTGCGGTATTTTATCTGATTTCAGCACAAAGGTTTTTTCGATTTTATCCTCATCCACGGGCTGCCCGTTTTTCTTTTTGAAGCCAAGTCCGTTGCCAATGACAACAAATTCGTGACCAACCTGGTTCTCTGCCCGGATGACATTGTTGTTAAAAATCTGACGGATGATCATATATGTGTTTCACCTCAATTGGTCGTAATAATAACAAAAAACCCAAACTAAGGCTTAATAGACAGCCTTGGTTTGGGTATCGCCTGCTCACCAGTAACAATCCCGAAGAAGACGAAGCTTCCTCTTTCAATTATGTCCACTATACCGCTTTCATAACAGAATGACAATACAATGATTTATGGAAATGGACGTAAAGCTGTGGATTTTTGGTATAATAAGAAATGCTGGAAGTGAATTAGATGGGCTGGGTTGCATATTAAGTTACCGAGGACGGTCATTTTTAAGCATATACAGGATTATTGGAGTGATAACATGAGCAAAGCAAAAGGAAAAGGTGGCACCGGCCGCGGTACGGGCAAAAAAGGCTGGAACCGTTGGCAAGCCGCTGCTAACCGGGCGAAAAGCGCCCCGAAGCCTTATAAAAGCAAAGGTACGAAGAAGAAGGACGATACCGAAACTTCAAGTGGCAAGTCCGAGTAAGTGTGGCTTGACGATGCCAGAGGAGAGAGCTGCCTGACTAACGGGTGGGTCTCTTTTTGTTTGAAAATATAAAAAAAAATTGACAGTAGTGTAGATCTGGTAATAATATAGAGCTTACGCAAATTAGATGGTAGTGCTACTATATGGAGAAAGGAGCATCAGCATGTCTGTAAATATGGATGAAAATCCACTTGGACTGATTCTGTCACGTACGTATCTGGCATACAAAAAAACAACAACCAGAAATCTGAGTGAACAGGATATTACGCCGGAACAATTTGCAGTTCTGAATGAATTGAGCAAGGCTGGAAGCCATATATCACAGAAAAAACTGGCTGAATTAACCGTCCGTGACCAGACAACGGTAGGCAAAATTATAGACAAGTTGATTCGCAAAGGTCTGGTGACAAGAGAAGAAGATCCACAGGACCGCAGAGCGGTGTTGCTTTGTTTGACGGCGGAGGGACTGGAAATGAATAACGTTCTGACACCAAAGGCAAAACAGCAAGAGCAAGAGGCACTCGCCGAATGTTCCCCTGAAGAGCTTGAAGCATTTATGAATGTGATGAATCGCATTTATGAAAAGATGAAATAAATTTTTTTATTCTAATATGTGCACGTGCATATATATGTAGTGCAATTATTTTAATTTTAACTAACGGGAGTCGTGAACGAATGAAAAGCTTCAAAGATTTTTTTAAAGTGCCACAGACAAAAATAGGATTGGTTTTTGCATTGATTGTTCCACTGTTATTTGTAGTGATCTGGATGACGGGTTATCATCAGGCCACGGAGAGAGTAGATCAACTTCATGTTGCCCTGGTGAACGAAGATGGGATGCAAGGAACAGAGGTGCAAAAGCAGATTGAAACACTCGCGCCTTTTCATGTCAATGTACTGGATTCTGCCCAGGAAGCCGAGAAACAGATGAATGCGGGTAACTATGCGATGGTTATTGTCATTCCGGAAGGATTCGCTGACCAGATTGAAGGCGGTACAGGGGCGAATTTGTCCTTCTATATTAATCAGGGAAATGCGGATGTAGCCAAATCCATTGTGGAACACGCGGCGACTGGAATGACTGCACAGATGGGTGAAGGTATTCTGGAGTCCAAGGTTCAGGTGACACTTAACCAGGATAGTACTAACAATGATGAGCTGAGTGCAGCTATTGGGCAAGCGATGGCCAAGATGAATGAAGGGCCTGTGAAGGCTGAGATTAATAAAACCAACAGTGTAAGTGATTTTGCTACATCGATGCTGCCCATGATTTTGGGTTTTATAACCTACATTGCTTCGATGACCATGAACATTCAGTTCAATATTACGTCTAATATGATGAAGCGCAGCCATACCAAATGGGAAATCTTCTGGGGACGGCAGATGCTATTATTGTGTATAGCTGTGATTGTTCCCCTGATTGTAGATACAGTAGCTCTTCAGTTCACGGATGTTGCGAGCTCCTTCGGCGCTTTGTATCTGTATCATGTGCTGGTAAGTCTGGCTTGTATCTGCTTTACACAAATGAGTTTTGCCCTGTTTGGCAATGCTGGCCCTCTATTTAATGTTGCGATGGTTCCGCTCCAGTTGATGACAGCAGGAAATATCGTTCCAGCCGAGATGCTGACGCCATTCTACCGTTATATTGGAAACTTTCTGCCCGCTTCCAATGGAGTACAGGGATTTATGCGTTTGATCTATAGTGGAGAAGCCGTAGGTGGATACATGGTTCATCTTCTGTTGATCTCGATTATTACGTGGGGAATTACGCTGCTTCGAGTTGGCATGCAAAAGAATAATTCTGCCCAACCCACGGTCGCAGCGGTTACAGCCTAAACATAATAAGAAAGCTCTGATGTGCAACAACGGTCCTGAAGATACGATATATCGTATCTTCAGGACCGTTGTTTTTGTTATTGAACCTGATGATCAGATGTCGTGTTTTAACGGTTACGAAGCCAAAATCTGTTTCAGAAAGTACAGTTATTACTTCATACGTGCCTGTTATGACATGAAAGTTTAAGTGATGAGATTGAGTGCTACACTAAGTTTACATAAAAGGCACAACAAATCTAGGAGGTAAACGAATATGCAAACGGTATTTACTGGAGAGAATATTCAATTCAGTTATAACAAAAAGAAACCAGTACTAAAACAATTATCCTTGTCGGTTGGAGACCGTCAGATTTACGGCTTACTTGGTCCCAATGGGGCAGGGAAATCTACTTTAACCAGAGTTATGCTCGGGCTGGATAAACCTCAAAATGGTAAAATTCAGTGGTTTAATGAACATCTCAATGCAAGTACAAACAAACGAGTAGGTTATGTTCCACAGGATTTGGCCCTGATTTATGACCTATCCGCTTATGAGAATGTATTGTTTTTCGGTAAACTGTACGGATTGAAGGGAGAGCGTCTGAAGAAACAGGTTCGTTTCGCCCTTGAATTTGTTGGACTGTGGGAAGAACGCAAACAAAAACCCAAAAAATTCTCGGGTGGCATGAAAAGAAGACTCAATATTGCTTGTGGTATTGTCCACAACCCGGATGTCATCATTCTGGATGAGCCAACGGTGGGGGTTGATCCACAATCCCGTAATCGAATTTTGGATGCCATTATAGAGTTGAATCAACTTGGAACAACCGTTATCTATATTTCTCACTACATGGAGGAAGTTGAACGAATTTGCTCTCATGTCGGAATTATCGATGATGGACAATTGCTCTGCCAAGGCAAGCTCAATGATGTAATTCAGGAACATACAGACCAGGCTATCATCCGTTTGGAGCTACAGCGTAAGAGTACGGCGTACAGCAAGCAGCTTGAGGATTATGTTGTATTACTGGCAGAAGGGAACAATGTCGAGTTGGGAGTCCCCAAAAATGACGTGAATGCGATAAGTCAGATCAAGGAGTCTTTTGGCGAAGATGTGAAAAGCTTTCAATATATTACTCCTAATTTGGAACAAGTGTTTTTCAAATTAACAAGAAAGAATCTGAGGGATTAGATCTATGTGGACGATATTTGCAACGAGTATGAAGCGTAAGCTTCAGAACCCTGTCGTATTTGTCAATTACATCCTGTTGCCACTTCTTTTGATTCTGATTCTGGGGAATGCATTGTCTGGTGTGTTTCAATCAGGGGATAAGGAAACGAAGTCTACCATCATATCTCAGATTTCAACAGTTGTGGTCAATGAAGATAGCGGGGATGTAGGGAAAAATATTGTTTCATTCCTTAGTAGTGAAGACAATAAAGAGATGTTTAATGTCAAGGTAGGCTCTAGTAGCACAGAAGCTCTTAAGATGTTGGAGTCTGGTGAGGTAGAACAGTATATATATCTGCCTAAAGATCTTACAAGTGAGTATGAGAACAATAAGAACGGTAACATCACGGTGTATGGTAAGGATAATAATATTGAGAAAGTTAATATTACAGACCTGGCCCTATCAGCCTATGGTGATGGCTACCTGGCAATGGAAGTTGCGAGTGCCGACAATCCGAATATCGTATATTCACATGAGTATAGTAACATGCTGGCTGCTCCGGGAACTGCAACAGAGGCTTCCACGGAGAGTGGTTCCAATATTTCAGCGATGAGTTATTATGGCGTGACTATGTTAGTTCTGATTCTTGTATATGGTTTGGCTAATACCATGAATTTTGTACAGGAAGAGTACAGTGAAGCACTGGGAGATCGTTACCTTGTTAGTCCAATTTCCAAAACAGCATTAATTATGGGGCAGTTTCTAACAGGGTGTACGATATCTATTATTCAAGGAGCAGTCATTGTATTCTGTGCAAAACTATTCTTCAACGTCAGCTATGGAGACAACATGATGTTTGTATTCTTCATCATTATCGCAGGTTCAATTTTCTTTAACGCTCTAGGTTTGCTCTTGGGGGTTATTGGACGCCGAATCAAACAAGTGGATGGTGTAGTCACATTGTTGATTCCGGTAATGACATTTGTGGGTGGCGGATTCGTTAAACTTGATATGGGTGAGCTGAGTTCTATAAGCATCAATGAAGTGTTCCAACGTCCAATGTTCGATTATATCGGGCAAGGCGTAATTGATTTGATGCCTGTATTTACTGCCCTTATTGCTGCAATGGGTTTTGTTCTAATTGCAGTGTACTCCCTCACAAGAAAGGAGGCACGATAAGATGCGGGTATTCGAACTGTATTTAAGACGTATTTTCAAGCGAAAACTTACCTTTATCTTAATCTTGTTGTTGCCAGTTGTATTTACGTATTCTGTAGTAGCGCAATATGAGGAAGCAACCAAGGTCACACTCACGATGTATGTAGAAGATTCAGCTGTGAATTCTTATGTCACTGATATGTTGAAGAAGCAGAATGTCACCATTACTCAAGCAGCTTCGGCAGATGATGCTATTCATCATAGTACCAATCTGGGAATCGTATTCAATTCAAGCACTCAGGACATATTTAATGATCCGGATCTGCTCAAGGTGAACAGTTACGTGAATGAACAGAATTTCAATTCAAACTCGTTGGAGATTAAACTGAATAGTGTATTCTCTGTTTTAAAAACACTGGCCAAAAATGCCACCAGTGAAGAATCATTAACCGCAGGTATGAAAGAAGCTGCAGCAACCAAAGCTCCAATACAAGTGGAACAGAAGATTCTTGGAAACCCTAATGCGGTGGTATTAACGAGTTCATTCAATATGATTGTGTTTATCATTATGTTCCTTACAATGACCAATACACTGTTATTCCTTGGTGATAAGGTGCATACCACGACCCAGCGTTTATTACTGGCAGCGAGCAGTAAATTGAGCTACTACGTGCAGACTGTAAGTGTGTTTGCAGTCATCGGTGTAGGACAATTTATACTTATGATTGCTCTTATGACCGGAGTTTTCCAAATTGATCTATCTCTATCGTTCGGAGAACTTCTATTGCTCGTGTTGGCGTATGGATTACTCAATATGATTGCGGCAGGTATTGGGTTACTGCTTGTAAGTCGTACAACCAAAATGTCTACGGGGCGGTTGCTTATTACCGTAGTATCGCTTCCTCTGGCGATGTTAGGCGGAACACTCTGGCCCAGTTCAATTATGCCTGAAGGTATGCAGAAGATTGCAAGTGTACTGCCTACCCATTGGATTACAGAGTTGAACAATGAGATGTTCAGTGGGTTTACAGGTAACAGTAGCATGATTACAGTGCATATTATCAGTTTGTTCGTCTGTGCTGCGATTATTTTTGTACTACTGACAAGAGTGAGAACGGAAGATATTTAAGCTCTTCCAGCGTATAAAATATAGCAGAACCTCGTTTTCCCGGTACATCCTCGAATGAAGGAGATACCGGGGATACACGATGGAGATCGGAGGACGGATTATCATGGCCACTCAGGTTGCGCAAACAATCGAACTATCCAATCTATCATCTCTACACGAAAAAATTCTGTATGCCGAGAAACATCGCAAGAACTATGATATATTCTTTACCGTGAAATATGATTCTAAGTGGGCGGCTTGTAATATAGCTGATGCTATTGAACGAGTAATGGAAGGCCATAAAGCTTTAGGATTAACCATTGTACAGAAAGATTCCCAATATGCTTTTTGTTCTAGGCTAAACACGCCTAATTCATTTAGAAGTCATGTTCCTCTTCAGGATGTCAAACTGAATGTTTTTGAGGGAGAAGGGCTGGCAAAATACTATATAGATGAAGCGGAATGCAGAATTGAATTTCTTATCCATCATCTGGTGTTTGACGGCGATTCGATGAACGAGTTCATGACCGCATTGGAATATTCAGTGCTTCATGGTGAATTCTCTGTTCCTGCTGGTCTGTACGATATGCCAGAGAGGCCAATTCGAAAAGAAGAATCATCGATGCTCCATGACTATTTTGAATCCTTTAAGTCAATATCACATTTCTCTGCCCTTGAGCCATTGGAAAATCCTGTTTATGGAAAATTCAAATTGTCATCACAAGTATGGGAAGCCATTGGATCATTGGCACAAAAGCTCCGGATTACCAAATTTGGTGTCATATTATATGCAATAGCTCTTGCAACGGAGCGTAGGCAATCCCGTTTCGGGATAGTTATATCACGGCGGAATCATCAGACAGAGCAAAATCAGATTGGTAATTATACAGATGTTGTTCCTTATTCATTTCAATTGTCAGAACAGCTGAGTTACAAGGATAACGCTAAAGTTCTGTTCAAAAATTTCTTTGTGGCTATTGAATCTTCAAGTGCATTAACTTATGAGGAATATATGAATCTTATTGGCGCGAAGGGTTTTGACTTGGTAGTCTCTTATACACGAATGTCAGATCCAATTGCCCATTCTGAAGTGTTCTCGACCTTTGTTTTGGGAGATTATTTATACAAATATGATAACCATACACAATTCAATGAATATGAAGACGGTCTGTATATGGAGTTTCGTTACGATAACACGTTAGTAAAGGGCGTATGTGATTGTTTGGGAGAGATGGTACTCGAATTGGATAGTATTAATCTCGATGAGCAGTTAAGTATGGGTGGGCAGGAAGTAAGTATGGAAAAAGGTGAAGTTGAGCCAAAAAACAGCGGCACTATTAGAGCTGGTAAAGCTCAGCAGAGCTCGACACTCCAACTTCTATTTGAGCGATATAACGAAGAAGATCATCTATTGGATACGGATATCACCTCTTTCGAGATAGCTCAGATTATTACGGATGCCTACGAGTACTATGAAGTTCAATTGTCTTACCATGATATTTATACTTGTTCTACAATTAGAGAATTGAAACAGAAACTCAGTAAAAAGTCCATTTCAGAAGGGGAGGATGGACCAGAATCGAATAACCCTAATCATTATCATCTTCCTGGCTTTTTAAAAACAATCTTTATTGATAGTTTTCGGTTTATAAATACGGATATGTACAATGTAAGTTATGCTTTACGTCTAACGTCTCAGGCAGCCAGCCATATGGAACGGGTTAAGGAAGCTATTGAACAGGTTATTCAAGGAAATGATATTTTTTTCACTTCATTTGAAATGCAGGATGGCCAGTTTACAGCTTCGGTAATGCCTCAGCGGCAGGTACATATTGAATGGGTGGATGTAGGAGATTTAAGCGATCTACAGCGAGATCAAGAAACACTTCGTATACATCCTCACTCAAAATTATGGGACTTTAAACTTGTTCATTTGAATTCGACAGGAGATATGTATCTGTACTTTAATATTCATCATATACTTATTGATCATATGGGTATTCAGATCCTGAAAGATCAGATAACAGAGTGTTATAACAATTATGAACCTGTATATTCGCAATATGCTTCATTGGCAGAGGAGTACAGTCATGCTACCTCTATAGCCCTCAAGCAGTGGGAAAGTCTTCTTCCGTACAAACAATTCCATAATCCGGGTAAATCTTCTCTTGGTAGTGGATACTTTCATTCATATCACTGGAACCTGGATATAGGCATACCGAATTTTGAAGAGACTGAATTAAGGATACTAAACGTAGTCCATTATTCACTATCCAGATATTTTGATTACGAAGAGGGATATATTGGTGCTGTCTATCATGGGCGCGTTATAGCACGAACGAGTAAGGTCATTGGTTCATTTGCCAGAGTCTTACCTTTGTTCTTCTCTACTACGAATTCGGATATTCTGAAGAACAGCCTTTATATTGCAAGAGTGAATCAAACGGTATCTTTAATGGATCTGAATGAACATGGATTTAATCTTTCCTATCCTCGTGTTGTTTTTCAAACACTGCAAGAAGGGGAAGAGTCTGCGGATTCATCCATATTTGATCAGACGATTGAATTTGATGGATTATCCAAGTTCCAGATTTTCGTTCAACTGCGTAGAGGTTTTTCACATTCCCAACTGAGTGTGTATATCGATAGTAACGTATATGACTCAGAGGAAGAAAGACGGATAATGGTTACTTTTGAGCGAGCTTTGAGGGAGTTTCAGGTAATCCCTATGGATATTGAAGGAGGGGTAACATCAGATGGAACTTCTTCAATCAAGTGAACTGACATATATACAACGAAAGATGTTTATCTGCAATAAATTGCCTGTGTATCGTCTGCCATTCATCTATGAAATTCCAGAACCGGTTAGCCTTAATGAAGTCTGCGCTGCTCTTCTAATTACATTGCAGGATTGCCCAACCTTACAGACCCGGTATACCTATGATGCGGAGCACCGAATGTTTCATCAAATTTATCATCGTCTGGATTCAAATCAATTCGATATTCCACAGATCTCTTTAGATGAACATCCCGAAATTTATTTGAGACAAAGGAAAGAAATAATCGATCTCACCAAAGAATATCCCTGGAGAACTCAATTCGCAGAGTATAAACAAAAGATGTATTTGCTCATTGAATTTCACCATATCTGTATTGACGGATGGGGAATTCGAAATTTCGAATCTATGTTTATGGATCACCTTGCAGGGCGATCCCGGAATTCTCCAGTTAGCGACTTCAGTTTCTACCAACGAATTAATGAGTTACAGACCAATGAATCTTCTTTTACTAAGGAAGAATTCTTACGACTACCTGAACAAAATCTGCATGTAACAACTGAAAAAAATCATTTAGAACGTCTGATAAAACACTTGAAACCTGAACAATTCCAACAGATTGAGCAAATCTCAACATTGTTGAAAGTAACCAAGAATTCAGTTTTCCAAGGTTTATGGGAATCGGTATTAGAACAAACTTGCACAGGCAGCGTGTATGGAACTATAGGTAATTGGCGTATGAGTATGGGTGCATTTCATGAGATTGGTTGTTTTGTACAGATGCAGTCCCGAAGAATTGCTAGGGGACGCGACATTTTAACAACGATCAAACAAATCTCCTTGGATAATCTCAGTGCGTTTGCAGAGCGGAGCATGGAGCCACCAACACGGTGTAACATAGATCATCCAGTTGTCTATTCCTATGAAGAAGATATGTTCAGATACTTTCAATATATTCCTGCGGATAACTTAAACAAATTTGAACTGTACATCCGTGTTTTTCTACTGAATGGTAACGCACAGATCGAAATTGAATATAATCCAAGTCAATACAGTGAAGAGCAAATTCGTTTTATGTTTGATCTAATTGATACAACGCTGGAAAACTGTCTTGTCTAAAAGGGGGATTTCTGTTGAATGTATTAGAAGAATTAGAGTGGAATTTCAATACGTATAAGGAGAAAACTGCAATTAAGGATTCCTCAAAGACGCTTACGTATGGTCAATTGGATATACTAACAGCCAGGGTAGCGGAACATTTAATGTGGCAAAAAATAGCCAATGAAGATGTGGTAACTATTGAGGCGGAGGATAAGCTGGAGGCAATCATTCTCATGCTTGGAGTTGTCCGAGCGGGGGCTGCATATTGCGTCATTCCCCAAGACTATCCGGACTTTCGCAAGAATAAAATGCGTACTAAAGTGAATGGCAAAGTCATACTTCGTAGTCTTAATGAAATAGAGAAGCAAGAGTGTGCTCGTCAAAATGTGGTACAAGACGTATTGGGGGTAAAGCATGCTTCTCGCCAAGTTAACAGTCTTTTATACATTATCTTCACTTCTGGATCAACTGGCGAGCCTAAGGCTGTAGCTATTGAAGATCGATCTATTGAAAAAATTGTGAGACAAAATGAATTCTACCAAGGCAATGTCATTGGTCAATTTGCTCCTCTTGAATTTGATGCATCCGTCTACGAAATTTTTGGCGGATTGCTGAATGGGATGACACTTAGAATGGTGAGTAAGGACGACAGTCTAGACTTTGATATCATTCCAGAGATTTTGAAAGAGATCGATACGGTATTTCTGACAACACGATTGTTTAATCTATATGTTGAAGAATGTGCGGAGGACTTGCGCAAGTTACAACTCATCTTAACGGGGGGCGAACGTGCTTCCATCAAACATCTGCATGAAGCGGCGCAATATTGTAATGTGTACAATGTGTATGGTCCAACGGAGACGACCGTCTTTGCCACCCGATATAAAGTAATAGGGAATGAAACAGAGATTCCGATTGGGAAGATGTTTGACCAGGGAAACTCTCTTATTCTGGATGAAAATGGCATACGGGTGAACCGTGGAGACCAGGGAGAGTTATTGTTATCTGACTCAGGATTGATGAGAGGCTACATCGACAACGATCAAGCGAATCAAAAGGCGTTTGCCTACTGGGAGGGGCAACGCTATTATCGGACAGGCGATGTTGTTTATGAGAGTGCTGAAGGAGAATTGAACTATGTCGAGCGAGTAGATCGGCAGGTTAAAGTCTCTGGATATCGGATTGAACTTGGCGAGATTGAACGTTGTGCATACAACTATGGCTTAAATAAAGAGTGTCTGGCTCATTACGATGGTAAACGGCTGTACCTGTTTGTAACGGATATGATCGAACTCGAACCATTCCGTCAGCATCTTCGCAATATACTGCCAGATTATATGATACCAACAGTTAAGGTGGTGGACAAGATCCCGATGAATAACAATGGTAAAACAGACATGCAAGCAATGAACGAACATAAAGATGAGGAGTCCAATGATGTAAGCAAGGTTGCAGAAGTAATTACAAATGTACTCCAAAGTGAGCTAATCATGAATAAGACCTTTTTGGAACTGGGTGGTGACTCTATTAAAGCAATGGAAGTCATCTGGAAATTAGGAGGAGAGGGCTACCCGATAGATCTGGATATGCTATTTACACGCACCTTAGGAGAGATCGTGAATGATGTTAAAGCCGGCTAGTGATAGTGAAAAAAGAATTATTAATAGCAGTTTACTGAATCCTACGGCTTATAATATTCCCATGATTGTGAAGTTTGGGAAAGGGCTCAATATTGCCAAAATGTATAATCTGCTTACATTATACTTTGAACAATTTGATATTTTCCGGACTTCCTATCGAATTGCTTCTGACATTGAGAGATGGATCACGGCAGCAGTACCTACAATTGAAATTTGCTCACAGTCCATGTTTGAACCTCAAGCAATGCTCGACGCTCACTTGATATCGGTGGAAGATAAAGAGTTAGTCAAAATTGTATTATGTAAGGTGGCTGATGAAACCAATGATTACCTTTTTGTTAATGTACATCATGCGTTACTTGATGGCTTAAGTATTAATCTATTTTTGCAAGATGTCATTGCAGCATATCTCTCGGATGAGCCCCTGGCCTTCCAATGCAGTTCGGTGGATGAACATACGGATTCTAATATTAGCTCACAGCGTAATACAGTTGATTTTAGAGGATATGAAGGATTTAAATCCCGGTTGCTCAACAAACAGATTGAGCATGTGAACTATCGAAGTGAAACTGTGAAACTGGGGAGTATGATCAAACACAAATACACGGATTTCTCTTTATGTCTGACTGCTTTTGCCATCAGTGTGGCCGGCTGGCTGAACCATAACTCCGTGTATCTGGCTTATCCGTATCTGGGTAGAAATCAGACCAATTTTAGAGCACTTGGAAACTTTGTTCAGTTAGTTCCTTTTCATAAGAGGTTTGATACACAGAATTATTCAAGCGTTGAGCAACTCACTGCAGAAGTTCAACAACAGATATTCAAGGATCTGACAACGAGTAGCCATTATGATGCTGTGAGATATCAGGAGTCCATGAAATGTATGAACATTTTTCGGGATATCATATTTGACTACAAATCAGGAAGTCTGATCGAGACTACGCTTAGTCATGAGCATGAAATAACACTCCATGAAATCGAGACATATCGCGATGAAAAATATGGTCTTCACTTCTCGATATATAAACAACTGAACGAACTTCATATAACAATGATATCCAGTGAATATAGTTCGGAAGACATGGAACAACTGTTATCTATTTTTGGTCGTAATGTCCATGCATTATATGCTGATACGGAAATAGGGCTGGATCAAATGTTACGTTTGAAAGATGAAATTAAGACAGATGGAGATAACGCTTCTCCAAACGATATCTTAAGTGAAGATAACTATGAAGTTATATACAAAGAGGTATCCGGGATGGTATGTACATTGCTGAATGAGCAGACTGTACATGCAGAAGAGAGCTTTTTTGATCTCGGTATGGATTCGACACTCTTGGTAAAGTTCAAAAAAAGAATACGAGAACAATTCAAAGTGAATTTAAAAATAAGTGATTTCTTTAATCACTATACTTCCGAAATGCTGACACATAAAATTCTTGAACGATTATAAGGAGGATAACTCGATATGAAAATTGCATTAATGTTGGCGGGACAAGGAACTAAAGTTAGCGAGGAAGTAAAGGAAGCATGGCTGAAGAATAAACAAACACTAAAATGGATTGAGCAAGCAGAGACACAGCTGCAGCAGCCGATCCGAGAGTGGTTCTGTTCTGATCTAAGCCAAGACACACGAAAAGCACAATTGGCAACCTATGTAGGGTCCATGTGCATGTATCAATTGTACCGGGAACATGTGGGTTTATATCCTAGCATCGTTCTTGGACACAGCCTGGGTGAGATTACAGCACTAACCATTGCAGGTGCTATAAGTTATAGTGAGGGACTAAAACTGGTAGATGTGCGAGGAACTGCCATGAAAAAAGCCATTGATACACAAGAGAGTACGGGCATGACAGCTGTGTTTGCTTCCCCGGAGAAGGTTGAAGCATGGTTGAGTGATAGACAAGATATCTATATAGCCAATTATAATTCTGCTAAGCAAACGGTCATTGCGGGTAAGAAGGTTGATCTGCAGGACTTCGTCAAACAAAACAAGGTAGAGTCTGTTCCTTTAGGAGTCAGTGGCGCTTTTCATACTCATTACATGCAGGCAGCAGCAGATGAAGTTTACAATCAGTTGAACAGTTTTTCGTTTAACCCATATTGGAGTACTGAAGTCATTAGCAACGAATTCGCAAGACCGTATCAGCCTTTGAATATTCGGAAGGGGATATCCAGTCAGATGGTAAATCCCGTCTGCTGGACACAGTCTGTGGAATATGCAGTGAAGCAGGGCATACAAGTATTCATTGATTTATCCCCGAACGGAATGTTTGTCAAAATGCTTGGAAATCAGGTCCAAGTCCACGCCCTCCACAACGAAGAGCAACTCTCAAAGCTTAGCAATGAACTTAAAGACGATATCGAAGTTAATAAACACTACAGTGTCTTTTCTCGAGCGCTAGGGATTATTGTCTCGACCAAAAATAATAATGAAGATCCGGAAGCATATGAAAATATTGTGATTAGTGGATATAACCAGATCAAATCACAGATTGGAAAAGAGGCAACGGCTGAGGATATAGAAAAAACGTTATCCTTGTTGGAGCTTATTCTTCGGACGAAAAAAGTCCCAGAGGAACAAATCATGCATTATCGTAACAAGTTAGCCTGGAAAGCGGGATAAATTCCTGGAAGCTGATCAAGGAGAGGAGGAGAACCATTGAGTATAGGAGATATTGCCATTATCGGTATGGACCTCACGCTTCCAGGGTGTGGGAATATGAATGATGCATGGAATAAAATGCGTGATAAGCGAATTTCCGTGGGGAAATTTCCGACTAACAGACATGAACAGATTGGTGAACTGGTTAATGAGGATATATTCATGCCAGGTTCATACCTTGAACATATCGATCAATTTGATCATAAATATTTCAACATCGCACAAAAAAGTGCTGATTTTATGGATCCCAACCAGAGATTGACCCTGTTATCAGCCACCCGGGCGCTGAATGATGCTGGTTGTCTTGAGCAGATCCGCGGTACACAAACCAGTGTATATGCAAGTGTGAACTCTACACAGCAATATCAATATCAATTATTGTTGCAGCAGCGTAGGTTGAAACCGGATCTGCTTGGAATGTTAAACTCGACCATATCAAGTCGCATACAATATATCTATGACTTACGTGGTGCTTCCATAATGACGGATACGGCCTGTTCATCCTCACTGGTATCCATTATTCAAGCGTCAAATGATCTTAGACAAGGTATTATTGATCAGGCTATAGTCGTTAGTTCTAATCTTTATGTTAAGCCGGGATACAAGTCCGATAAATTGGTAGACATTTTGGCAACAGATGCTCGGACACGTACCTTTGATGATCGAAGCACAGGTACATCCATTGGAGAGGGTGTAGGTTCTGTAATTCTCAAACGGAAGGAGGATGCAGAACGGGATGGTGACTTTATCTATGGTCTAATCCGTAGCTACGCCATGAATAACGATGGTCAGACGATGAATATGTCTTCGCCTAACCCTGATGCGCAAGAACGACTGATTGAACAGGCATGGGCTCCCCTTCAGGACGAGATGCAGCAGCTGGCATTTATTGAAGCACACGGTACGGGGACGGCCATCGGAGACACGATCGAATTTGAGAGCTTGAGTAATTACTTTGCAGAACGTGTTAAAACAAAACAGAAAATTGCTCTGACAGCATGTAAGTCCAACTTCGGACATCTGGATGTAACATCAGGATTGTTCTCATTGATTAAGTCGGCCTTATCTTTACGTAACCGCGTAGTATTACCTCATCCGGATTTTCAGATTCCCAATGAGGAGATAGATTTTGAATCATCGTCTTTCTTTATCCCAGATCGTTCCTTTCCGCTGGAAGAACATGCGCTTGCCGGTATTAGCTCCTTCGGCATGACGGGTACAAATGCTCACGTTATTCTTCAACAATATAGCTGTTCGGTGCCATCCAAAGCCAAGGAATTGCCATTGAATTTAAAGAGTTACTGGTTCCCATTGGATGAAAATTCATTCACAGTACAAGATGATCTTCAGCGCTTGGAAACGGATGAGTGGCTTATCGTGCAGTTTCCTTTACACAGTAAAAGACAATGGGAGATTCGTGAACATCAGTTCAATGGAAAGCATCTGCTTGTAGGTACGAGTATTTTTGAAATGATAGCCCAGGGGTTAGGTTGTACGCCATACACTCTTGAGCACTATGACATTAATGGTCTTCACATTATGAATCAGATGGCGGTTCAAGACGGCCCCCTGATGGTTCTACTCAACCTGGATAAGAAAACCTTAAAGGTGGTTGTAACATATACGACTGCTGGCGTGTTGAAGACTTGGCTACAGTTTGAATTACATGATAAATCTTCAATGCACAGGCCAGTAATAAGAACGGCGATAGAGCTGGATCAGCGAATAAAAGCAGGAGAACTTATGGAAGTCGCTGTAACAAGCCAGGTTGGGGGCGAAGGAGGGGAAGATATTGCTGTATCCCGAAGATGGGATGTAGTAGATCGTTTATGGACTAATCAAGAACATACAAGAGCTGTAGTTAAGCTGAGACCTCCTTCAGAGTATAAAGTTGAATTCTCAATGTATAGCTTTTATCCCTCCATTCTCGATCCTGCCTTCAATGCTCTAAATCGAATGGCTGAACCCGAACAGATTGTGTTTCCATGGTATTGGAGCGATATCCGTTTTGAGCAGTTTGAACTTGTAGGGGAAGAGTTCTATTCGGAAATAGAATTAGTAGATCGTACCATGGATGAAAGAGGGAACATCATCCTTTCACTTAATGTTAATTTGTTCGATGGACAGTGGAATCTTATTCTATCTGCTGATCATTATAAAGTTAAAAATGCTCTTAACAAGGAAGAATCGAGTCCGTACTTTAAGCAAGAAGAGATTATACCTGCAACGTTTACACAACATTCGTATAGTTCATCCGAAGCAATCCATTTTGTACATGAATCCTTGCGTTCACAGCTTCAACTTGATAGTCCAATAGCCTATTTTACGGAACTAACAGAAATTAGCGAGAAGGCGATGGGGCTCCAAGAGAAACATATGATAAAACACGTATATCTGTGGGACCGGAATTATACAGAGGTAGATCGTATTGCGGATGAGACGTATACCCTTGGAAAAGTGCTAATCAATTTAAATAAAATACTGCATATGAAAAAGTTTTATTACGTAAATTCAGGGGTTTTAGGATACACAGGTAAGCAGGGCGAGTATCCCAAAATGAATGCCTTAAATCGTTCCATAGCCATGGGAGCCTATGCCTTAAGACTGGAAGTGAACAGTGAAGTTATTGTTGTGGATACAGATCATACATACTCAACGGATGTGGGGCGAGTTGACTATGGGTCGGAGCAACATATTATTCACCGGGAAGGTAAGTTCTATATCCTGCGTTTGAGGAGTTTGAAAGTAGATGAATCATCCCGGGACAAATTCTCCGAAGGTACGACTGTACTGATCGTTGGGGCTAGTTCTGGAATTGGTCAGGCCTACACAAGAGATTTGGCTGATCGATCTGCTGACATCCAAATCATAGCTGCGGGAAGAAGGTCCGTGTGGGATGGTCTGCCATTAAGAGATAATGTGAGTTATCTCAAGTTGGATATATCTAATGAGGAAGAGGTTTCTTCTTTCGCTGCTCAGTTTCATGGCAAACTTGATTATATTCTGAACTTTGCAGGTGAGCCAGCTCAGGGATTGTTTGTTAACAAGTCCAGGAATGAGTTTTGTTCGAAGACAAAAAGTAAAATAGAAGGTTCGAATCTGTTGGGAATGTATTTCCCTGAAGTGAAAGAAATCATTCATTTCTCCTCACTAGCGGGTGTTATTGGGGCGATGGGACAAGCGGAGTATTCCATGGCTAATGCATATCAATCGGGCTTGCCCCTAACGAATACGAATGTAAGAGTTCTCAATCTAACGGGTTGGCAGGATGTAGGTATGTCAGCAGGGATGGAAGATTATTATTTCGAGAAATTAACCAGTGCAGAGGGCATTCCATTATTAAATCGGTTCATTCAATCGAATGCCAAGTCGGCTGCTCTCTTTAAGCTAAAACGTGCAGCAGATGAGTATTCTTCTCTCTTCAGTCCTGTTACAAAAATGCACAGAAAGCAACAAGTAGAGAAGGTATACACGGGTTCTGATCGTGTTAAAGATCATGTCGTTACTGCATGGCGGAGAACACTTGGTGAAGATGATTATGACCAAAATGTTAGTTTCTTTGAACAAGGTGGGGACTCTATTACAATCGTACATTTATGTGATGAATTGAATCTAGCGTTTCCAGGACAATTCGATGTAACGACATTGTTCTCTATTGCCACGATACAGGGTCAGGTTGATCTTATCAATCAGGTGGACAACCGGGAAGCAGTGAAAGAACAGAGTGATGGTCATTATGATGCAGCAGAGATGCTGGCATTTCTCAATAAATAATAATCATGAAAGAGGCGATTGAACATGAAGGCGAGTGAGTATATCTTCGGTCAGATTCAAAAGGGCCAACTTGATTCAGCAGTAGGCAAAGATTTATTAGAAGAGATTATTCCAGATGATATTGCGATAGTAGGCATGTCATGCGAATACAGTGATATCAAAGATACATTTGAGTTTTACCAAACGGTAAAAAACGGAAAACAGGGGTTTAAGGAATTTCCCAAAGGTCGAATTGGTTATATTCCCGAAGATCACACTTATCTGCACAACGGAGCCAAACATTTAAAGATCACACCAGAGGAATTCCTGGAGAGATTGTGCAAAGAAAAGGGATCTTATCTCGATGATATTGATACCTTTGATTATGAATTTTTCGGCATTAGTCAGGACGAAGCCAGATATATTGATCCCACGCATCGTTTGGTTATGAAGCACTCCTATCTTGCTCTGGAGGATGCAGGTATTCGCCTATCCGATGTTAAGGATAGCAAAACAGCTATCTATGTAGGCAAAGACAAATCCATTACAGCAAGTTATCGTTCCGAGATTGAAGAGGACTCCAATCATATAAACTCAGGAAACTGGGAAGGCATACTGGCAAGTCGTCTCAATTATATTTATAACTTGTCTGGAGGTTCGTTTGTCGTTGATACAGCTTGTTCCTCCTCGTTGGTCGCTGCACATATAGCATTGAAAACACTTCGGGATAAAGAGATTGATACAGCAATTGTTGGCGGTATTGCTCTTGGACTATTTCCACGTCAAGGTAGTGTACTCGATCAATACAGTAATGTGGAGACACCGCGTTCCTTCCTGAAAGTATTTGATGCTGAATCTCAAGGAACGATCTTTGGCGAAGGTGTAGGTATTGTCATTCTGAAAAGGTTGAAAGATGCGATTGCAGACAATGATAACATCTATTCCATTATTCGTGGCAGCATGATTAATAGTGATGGCAAATCTAACGGTTTGACCGCCCCTAATCCCCATGCTCAAAAGGATCTTCTACTGGATGCCTATACAAGCAGCCATATCTCGCCTGAAACGGTGGATTACATTGATGCACATGGAACGGGCACGAAACTTGGCGATCCGATTGAAGTTCGAGGGCTAACGGATGCATACAAAAAATATGTGAACAAACGTGGCTTTTGTGCATTGACAAGTTTGAAGGAAAATATCGGTCATACCGTAGGAGCAGCAGGGGTAGGCGGATTGATTAAGATGTCGCTGGCTCTTCGCAACCAGGAAATCTTCCCAAACCATTCTTTTGAAGCTCCGAATGAATATATCAAGTTTGTGGACAGTCCATTCTACATTCCTACCCAGGCTGAGAAGTGGATCAAAGGTAAATATCCGCGTCGAGGAGGAATCAGTTCCTTCGGATTCAGCGGTACCAATGCTCATGTGATTCTTGAGGAATATGAGCACGCTATAAACGAATTAGATTATGACCCAATGGCTTTTCCATTTGTTTTCACGGCACAATCGACTAATCAATTAATCAAGATGTTGTACAAGTATGTGAAACATGAAGAATACATGAGCGAATATAGACTGCAAGATATTTCATATACCCTTATTCATAGAAGAAACTGGTTTAACACAGGAGTTGGTTTCCAAGCTAACTCAATGGAAGAGTTTATAACAAAAGTAAGAGCGGCGATAACATTGCTGGAAGGCCGAGTGCCAGCAGACGGAATCTTTACGACGAGTGATCGGGAAGTAACAACGGATATGAAAAAACTTATCCATTATCAATTGAAAACAGACTACAGACAGTTTGACTTGAATGAGCTTATTCAACTCAAACTGGATGGGTACGAGACGACATTTGATGAATACCCGTATGAGAAGGCTAGAACTGTAACATTACCTGGTTACGAATTCAAATCTGATATTCTATGGGCTACGGTTAAACGATATAGTCCGCCTGTTCAATCAGGCCCGAGCCTTCCAGTGAAAGCGACATTAATTCAAGAGCAAGTGATCAGATCCGCCAAATCGGATGTGTACCAAGTCAACTTATCCCCAGATGATTGGTTCGTAGATGATCATCGAATTGGAGGTAAGCGTACGTTCTCAGGTACCACGTATACCGAATTGGCTGCTGAGTTAGCTTCCTTATACTTTGACGAACCTGCGTTCACGTTAGAAAAGTTGTATTTCAAAAATCTGATTCAGCTGGATGATAAAACAGATAAACGTTTCCTGATTCATGTGAACAAGCTGTCTGCCAAGCAACTGGATATTGAGGTTCTCTCATACGAAAATGATGATCTGGAGCAGTATAAGACGCATGCAGTCTTTACACTTAAACCCCAGGAAGTAATGGAGAAGCATAAGCTTGATTTGTCCTCAGAGGTACAGAATCAATTGAAACCTACAACGATGGGAAGTACAGAAGAGGAGAATAACTTCTTCAAGGGACGTTGGAACTTTATCGCTCAGGACTTCCGGATGGTTCATATGGCCGATTCCAAATTACTTCTCTCACTTGATCTACAAGAGGAATTCCTTGAAGATCTTGATGCCTATCATCTGCACCCTTCCATGTTGGATGGAATTCTGGGGGCTATGGTATATGAACGGGCTCAGGCTCGCCAGAAGACATATCTTCCCTTGTCTTACGGTCGGTTTACCTATACAGGAGTAAGGTTCACCAAGAAGATGTATTCCGTCACCGAACTTCTTTATGACATTACCGGTGATCATGATGTAATCACTGCGCACATCCATGTGTACAATGATCAGGGAGATCTAGTTGCTTATGTAGATAAATATGTTATGAAGTCTTTTGCCAATATGTTATTTAAGCCGTATCTTCATACTATTGGGTGGGAACGTTCAACAGTTGAGTTTACAGGTGGAGAAGAAGAACATTGGGTTAACAAACAAGTGTTACTGATAAGCAATGATCTGGTTTCAACGGCTGAATCTTCTACAATAACTCGTGTGAATTATGAGCAATTAGATCAGATAACAACAGGAATTAGATATGATCTGGTAGTTTATGCACCGTGGATTGGATTGGACATATCTGACCCTGGGAAAATTGAAGAAGAGATGATGAAGTACTTCCTATTCGCCAAGACAGCTAACAAGTTCCTCAAGAGAGGCGGTAAATTAATTTTTGCAGCTGATCAGGGTCTTGCTTTGGAGAAAGACCAGCTTCAAGTTAACCCGCTTCAATATGCAATGATGAGTTCAGGTCGGATTGTGGGTTTGGAGAATACAGGTTTCGCCACACAAATGATTCAGATCTCCGGGTTTAATATTACCGAGTTGTTAAAGGTCGCTGCTCGCAGTGAACTGGATGGTAAAAAAGTCATTGTTGATGATGGCATCATATACGAAGAATCTCTCATCGAAAATAAAGATTTGAAGCCTAGATCCGTAGACTTGTTGAATGATGACTGCGTTATTGTTACAGGGGGTTACGGGGGCATCGGGCTTGAATATATCGAGCAGCTACTCGATGTGAATGCTGAAGTACACATAGCGGTATTGGGACGTACAGATATCCAAGCGGCCCTTGCTTCCAAACAAGAACGTTCATTGTATGAGGACAGTAAACTTAATAAATTGAATAAGCTGATATCCAGAGGGGCTAATCTGAAATTCTACCCTTGCGATATTTCACATGAGTCTGAAGTACAGATAACTATAACCAGAATTCAAGCGAAATATAATATAGCTGGAATTATTCATTTGGCGGGAGTTCCAGAGGAAGGCATGTTGTTCTCCAAAACGGAGGATGAATTCAAAAAAATTATAGCACCAAAGGTTACCGGTACACTTTTGCTCCAGAAGTATGTTAATGCAGACAAGCTGCAATTCTTTGTTACCAGTTCTTCAATGACTACAATTACAGGTTCTGCAGGTCAGTTCTCTTATACCGTGGCTAACGCATTTTTGGAAGGGACGGCACTATCTGATTCGTTAATAACAGCAATACAGTGGCCGGGATGGAAAGAGACAGGAATGGCCCTTAATTTCGGAGATCTGGCTGCTGCGGATGAACATCTCTTAATGAAATCTGTTTCTAACATGGAAGGCAGAGAATATATTAAACTTTCGCTTCATACGGGAGACTCCGGTTTTATTGCAGGTGAATTTAACACATCCAGGATCGAAGAATATTTAGGTGAATATATCCAGTTACCAGGCAGTTACAGTCATGGGAAATCTCGAACTAATTTGGAGGGGGAAGAGGAGGAAGCACGTCCTTACCAGATCAAGGAGTATGGTTCTTTAACTGTAACTGGGACGGATCGCCAGGATGATATTGAGAAGTTTGTTACCGTCGTGTTTGCTTCGGTGCTTGATCTTAATGAGATTGATGTGCATAAGAGCTTTACCGATCTGGGTGGAGATTCTCTCAAAGCATTTGGCATTTACGGGCCTATTGCAGAGCAGTTTAACATTGATATAGAGGTTGCTGATGTCTTTATCTATCCGACGATTGTGCAGTTAAGTGAATATGTGAAAGAGCTGATGGAAGAGGCTGCAGCATGAGTAAATCCAGTTCTCGTGTCGTCATTGTAGACTACCGCTGGGATATGCCAGCGATGGATGATTCGCAAGCGAAGCAGCTTCTCCATAGCAAGGACAAGCTCTGGGAAAATAGAATAGAGCAGTTGAGCGAGCGCTTTAGTCAAGATTTCCACGGAGCTAGCTCATTCGATGGGATTTTCTATCCATCCATTGAAGAAAGATTTCCTTTAGAAGGCATAGATGAGGAAAAAACATCATATTTGCTCTCCAGTGAAAGAATCACATTATCGTTGTTTCAGTCGCTCATCAATCAGAATGTCATGACAACGAAACACGATGTGTTGGTATCTAACGGAACTGCACAAACAGACTTGATATCTAAATCGGCCTATTTGGGAATGCAGGGCGTTGATTTCATGAAGGCTATAGAATTGCTTGATCCGTTGGCATATCTGAAAATGCTACGTTTATCCAGGCCGCCAGCAATTCAGATGGTAAGCGAAGCATCAACTTCAGGCATAGGGACTTTATATAGCGGATATAAAGCCGTTAAAGAGGGGAAGTTTAACGCGGCCCTGGTCGGTGGTTCTTGCGCTAGTACGATGCCATTCCCCCATGAGTTATCCAACTTTGGGTTCGGTTCTGATCGATTTATTCAACCGTTCGAACAAGGTGCTTCAGGGCACTATTTTTCAGAAGGAGGCGCTGCCTTTCTAATTAAAGAAAGGCAGCAAGCCCTTGCAGATGGAGATCACATTCTTGCTGAAATTAAAGACATCACCGCAGGCACTATGGGAAGTCCTGTAATTAATCGCAATGCAGTTAAAAAACTGGTGCTTCAATCTCTGGCAGATGCCGGTGTACTTCCTTCAGATGATATATTTATGGACCTGTATGGAAGAGGTAATGAGATCGATGATACTGCTGAGTTTTCCTGTTTGAAAAATGTACAGAAGGTGTTCCCTGGTTTAAAGGGAGGATATCTGAAACAACATGCTCAATACATGATTGGATACTATGGATTAATTGGATTATGTCGTTTGCTGGAATCGAAGAAAAATAACACAGAGTTACAGGGAAGTGGTGTTACTCAGCCCAACTCCTATATAGGCAAGATAGAACCGGATCAATGGACGACTCAAGTGAATGACTATCATTGGATTACAATGCCCATGTATTCAATGCATGGCAACGTGTATAACTTAGTCATTCATATGGATGCTGATGAAGGATAGAGGAGGAAATAGACATGCAACTGATATGTTTTCCTTATGCTGGAGCTCATGTAAATGTATTTGTTGAACTACAAAATCAGATCAAAAACAAGTATCCCCATATGCAGATCATGTCTGTGGAATATGCTGGGCATGGGAGACGGTTTTCTGAGACAGCGTATCAGTCCATTCAAGAGAATGCGGCCGATCTATACATGAGAATTACAGCAACAATGAATAAAGAAGAAGAAATCATGTTGCTTGGATACAGTATGGGTTCAATTGTTGCCTATGAAGTTGCACAAATGCTAATCAGGGAAGGCTACAACATAGTCAAACTGATTTTTATGGCCGCTACTCCGCCTCATCGAATAGATATTCGAAATGAGGATTTATCAGGAGATGAGGAACTTCTTCTACGCTGCAAACATTACGGCTTGATTAAAGAAAGGCAGTTTGATTCCGCACAGATGCGTAAGCTGTTTCTGCCAGCACTTCGCCATGACATTAATGCAGTGAATACGTACAATGTCGTCAACAACTATCAGAGCTATACATTTGATGAAAAAGTTCAAATTGCTGTTTTTCTAGGTCAGCAGGATCTGTCTGTCGCCGATGAAGATTATTGGACAGACCTTTCCGAGAATGATGTACAGTATCATTTCTACCCTTCTGGACATTTCTTCTTATATGACCACCAGAATCAAGTCAGTCTGGATGTTATTGATTTTATTACTAATTCAAATAAGACCATTATCTGAGGAGGGGTTAGAATATGAGTTTACTTGGAATGCTTCAGCAAAGCGTGGAGATGTATAAGAACAAGATTGCCATTTCCGAAACGAATCGTATGGTTACTTATGGAGAATTGAATGCATTGTCGAACCAGTACTATGACTGGCTAGAAGAAAAAGGGGTATCCGTTAATGATATTGTTGCTATTGAACTGGAGAGAAGCATAGAAGCTATTGCTGCAATGATCGCCATATTAAAACATGGTGCAGCATATACGGTTATTAATAAAGACTATCCAGAGACTCGTAAGGAGTATATGAGACAAACACTGGACATTAAGATAACCATTGAATCTGTTTTTGAGGTAGATCATCAAAGGATGGAAGAGTGGTCAGGTGTAACGAGAACAGAGGATCAAATGTGTTATGTCATTTTCACATCGGGAACAACATCCCTTCCCAAGGCAGTGGGAATTCCTGATAGTGGAGTGGTGCGATTATTGCATGAAGATCGTTTGGGATGGGACGCAGCTAAGACCATCTCTCATATCAGTCCTCTGGAATTTGATGCTTCAATTATTGAGATCTGGGGGGGATTGCTTAGTGGCATGACCATTGCGCTACTTTCCAAAACAGAGGTTCTGAACATTTATCTGGTTGAAAAACGAATTCAACAAGAAATAGATATCATGTGGATAACGAGTTCCTTGTTTAATTTTTGGGTGGATAAAAAACCTGAAATGTTCAAGAAATTAAGTCATGTTATTGTGGGCGGGGAGCAGCTAAGCTTGTCACATGTGGAGAAGGTCCTACCATTTACGAAAGTTATTAACGGATACGGTCCTACGGAGAACACTGTTTTCACTACACTAGATGTAATGGAAGGTTCTGTGGACGAGATTGCAATAGGAACGCCAATTTTCGGAACGGAAGTATATATCGTTAATGAGCAAGGTGAGATGAGTAATGAAGGGGAACTTTACGCAGCGGGAGAGGGAGTAGCCTTAGGATACCTTGGTAACCCCGAGAAGACGATGGAATCTTTTATTAGCTGGAATGGCCTACCTGTGTATAAGACGGGTGACCTTGTAAGAGTGAATGCAGACGGCCGAATAATCTATATGGGAAGAAAAGATACCCAGGTTAAAATTAATGGTTACCGCATTGATCTTCAGGAAATCGAATCTACTGTAAAGTCGTTGGGTATCTCCAACTGTCATGCTTTTGTTCAGGATAAAAAAATCTACCTTGCTGTTACAACACGCCAAGAAAATATAGCTAGCCAACTAAAACGATTGCTTCCTATTTACATGATCCCGTCCAAAATAGCTTATGTTAGCGAATTGCCTTTGACAGGGAACGGGAAGACCGATACTAAAACGTTGTATGAGCATTATTTTATTACCAAAACGAAAAGACTTATTCGAATTTTACAGCGGTATTTGAATGCGGACATCACTGAACAGACCAATTTGTTTGAGTTCGCCATCGATTCAATTACGATCTGGGAGATTGCAAGAGAGATTAATCATTCGTTCCACAGTGATCTCAGTTTCTTTGATATTATTGAGAATCCGACAGTCAATGAGATTACCAAAATGTTAGGAGAAGAATATGATGCAGCGTACAATTTATGATTTTCTGCTCCGAAAGTATGAACTGCATCATGCAGGTCAAGACCCTTCATTTAGGAAAACATTCACGGGAAGCATGAAGTGGTACTGGGGATTAAAACTGATTGTAGTGGGCATCTACATTGCTCTTTTTCTCCATTATGTAGGAAAGGATCAGTTTCTTCCGTCGGAAACGTATTGGTTCATTGGGGGAATTGTGTTCTCATTATTCGTTATTACCTTATCCTACCTGAATATTTTTACAGCCTGGTTTGCCATCATGCTTGGAAAACATCGTAAATGGATAGACAATCTATTAATTATTACAGGTATTCTGTTGTGTATAAAACTCCCCGTGTATACGTTTGGAAATGGTGATGTTAACTTTTTCAATATACAGGAGTCACTGCTTCTTCCCGGTATATTGATGATTGCTATGGGGCTCTATCGTAAAGTTCATTATAGATCTTCAAAAGTAGTACCTTGGTGTGCAGCCGTGAGTCTCTTGATCTCAGCAGTGATTCTTGTTAAATTCCCAATTGATTCTATCGGCCAGAGTATTTATCTTGGATTTATAATGTTGGTAAATGCAGGTTTTATCATTGATTTGCTAGTGCTCTATATGTTGCATTTCAAATCAAGAATGCTGGCACATTGAGGTGAATGCGTATGATTACTCCAAATCTGATTGCAATTAGTGAGCAAGAGATTGAGGCTGACGACATCTTGAGTCCTTATGAGCATGAAATATACGATAACATAACCAATGAAGGCCGAAGGAAAGAGTTTCTGGTCGGGCGATATGCTATTAAAAAAAATCTGAAGGATCAATTTCCCTCATATCATGGGGAGATGAGTAATATCTCTGTTGAATATGGGAGCCTGCGTTTTCCGCTGATTCATGACAATCTGTTCGAAGTGGGATTAAGTCACTCCAAGACATATGCTCTTTCTGTACTATACAGCAAGGATAACGTAGTCGGAGTTGATATAGAGACCATACGTTCAGATATCCCGATTGCAGAGATGCTTAGTGAGGCCGAGAAAAAACTTATAGAACATCTTTACCCAGCTTTACAATTTGCCTATATATTCTTCAGTTGCAAAGAGGCACTGGGGAAAGCGTTGAAAATGGGACTTCTAGCTGATTATTCAATCTATGAGATAAGTGAAGTTGTTTCAGAATTAATACATGGACAAGAAGTGTTTCGTATACAATTCAAACGATTTCCGTTCCTTACAGGTTATAGCTTTATGAAAGATGATAAAGAAATATGTAGTTTGGTTGTACCGCAAAAAGTTGATATAAGGGAGGTACTGAGATTACTCATTGCTTCCTGAATCATGAAAAGACAAAACCACCACGGTTAGTAGTCTTACAGACTACGAAATCGTGGTGATTTTGTCTTTTCATGCAGTTACGTGACATTATGAAGCGCTTATGACATAGGTAAAGGCAGATCATGTACGTTTGTGACGGAAAGAATCAATAGTAGGAAGGGAACGGATGTATAGGTCTTTACTCCCCTATAATTAGTACCAGAGAGGTGATCAACATACAAGAACAACCCGCAGTACATACCAGTTTAACGGAATCATTGGCTAGTAAGATTGCACTATGGATTAACAAGGAGCGTGATGGAGAACACATTCGATACTTAAAGATGAAGCTTGGTATTGAAACGTTATTGATTAATACCATGAAAAGTGTTTTGGTCTATGGTCTGGCTCTCTTATTCAATATGCTTCTGGAAACGTTAATTGTACATGCTACATATTATGCTGTCCGTCGAATATCATTTGGATTGCATGCCAGTACAAGCTTCAGATGCAGCATGATCAGCATCATGTTATTCGTTGGTTTACCCTACATATGCTCATACATAATGATTGGCAACGATATGGTTTTAATTACTGGATTGATCTCTGCAGTGCTTTTGTATCGATATGCGCCAGCAGATACTGACAAATTCCCACTTCTTGGAGCGAAGAGAAGAAAGAAACTGAGAATGGCTTCTGTACGAACGGCAGTAATTCTCACTTTAATTGCACTTTTATGTCCAAGTCATACGGTGAAAACATTAATGATGACAGGCATGTTGTTACAGATCATTTCAATTCTTCCCGTAACATACAAAATACTTAAGAGGAGTGTTAGAAATTATGAAAAATATGAAACAGATGCTGTTGGACGGATTTAAGAATAATGTAGCGAAATCAATGGAGGTAATGGCGATTAAAAGTGGAGAGATTGCGATGGAAACGAGTTGTTCACTTTTCAATTATGAGTCTAAAATCCCGAGCGAATTGTTGTTGAGTAATAAGTAAGTAGTTAAATGTTACCTATATTATCCTAATAGTCTATCTTACTTTGTACCCAGCTATGGACTGGTGAAACAGTAAGATAGACTATTTTGTTGATAAATTTTACATTATTTCATATAATCATGATTACAATCACTTACTAATTTTTGTTAATGATTAATCAGATTTTTCATTATAGGCAAGACTCGCTTAATCTTTACTACATAGAGAGAAGGGTTATTGATAATGTTGCTGATTTTTGGTTCTATAATTCAAATGGTAACCTTTAGTTTGTCTATTCCTATCATGTTGAAGAATCAATTTAGTCGGAAGTATATTGCTTATATGGTTACTGTTTCAATCCTTCTAGGATATTTCTTTTTTTTAGTTATGGGATCAGCAAGTAGTTTTGTAGTTTTACTGTTTCTAATGTTAAGCGTGTATTACCAGTTGAGAAAGTTTATTCTTAGCATTCTAATTCCTACGATTACGCTTATTTTTATGGTCATAAGCGACTACATATGTGGTGTAATAAATATCAGGGTTATTGGTGGTTCTAATGTATCTCTTCAATATAATTCTTTCTATATGTTACTCTCTGTGACGGGAATTATGGTTTTAACATTTCTAATGAGCGCAATAGTCAGGGGACTTTTCACAAAGCTAAATAGCCGAGATATCTTTTTGAAAAAATATGGTTTATATCTATCGATTTTATCCATTTTTACTGTTGTGATTTTTTACATCAATATATGGATCGGGCAACGACAAGGTTTCTCAGATGAGAATATTCAAGCCAATAGTATACTTTTTATATTCTATTTTATTTTGTTAATTGGTGTTTTTGTTGCACTAACTCGAACAGTTATGAAAGAGTCGGCACTTCAGAATAGACAAGAACAGTATGAACAGCTGACAGATTACACGGAAAATCTGGAACACTTATATACTGATATGCAGAAATTCCGACACGATTATATCAATATTCTTCTGAGTATGTCTGAATTTATTCGAAATAAAGATATAGAACAGTTACAAATTTACTTTGAAAAAAAGATTATGCCAATCAGCCAAGGAATGCAGTCCAATACATACAAGTTAGGGCCGTTACATAATCTGAAAGTACAGGAATTAAAAGGTGTTATATCTGCCAAGATGATTAAAGCGCAAGAGTTGAACATTGATGCGGTAATTGAGGTGATTGAGCCTATTGAGCACATCAATATGGATTCCATTCAATTATGCCGATGTGTAGGGATTTTGCTAGATAATGCTATTGAAGAAGCGATTCATTGTGACGAACCGATTGTGACTTTAGCACTGATTCGTAACGAAAGAGGCATATTAATTGTGGTCATGAACAGTTGCAGAGAGGAAACTCCTGAATTATATAAACTTTTTGAGAAGGGCTTCTCAACCAAAGGCAACAATCGTGGACTTGGTCTTAGCAACTTAAAAGAGATCGTTTCACAGTGCAAGGGTGTTGCTTTGGATACTGAGCGAAAAGAAAAGACATTTATTCAAATATTAGAAGTGCTCGAGCCCTCAGTCAACAGTGATGCCAATAGATCTACGAGCAGTGTGATATTAGGATAACTCAGTTTAAGTGGGGGGAAAGGCATGTTGGAGATTTTTATTTGTGAAGATGATGAAGAACAACGCAAACGTTTAACCAAATATGTAACGGACTATATTATGATAGAGAACTTAGATATGAAGGTTGTTATCTCTACTGCACATTCTAGTGATATTATTGAATATCTCCAGCAAAATAATACAACAGGTCTATATTTTTTGGATGTAGACATTCAGGAAGAAAAGAGTGGAATTGCGCTTGGAGCGGAAATTCGTCAATATGATACTCAAGGAGCCATCGTATTTGTGACGACACATTCAGAGCTGACCTATCTAACATTCACTTATAAAGTCGAAGCAATGGATTATATTACAAAAGATAATTTTACTGATATACAAAAACGGGTTATCGAATGTATTAATACGGCAAATCAGCGATATGTTCAAAATAAACAAAACAGTCGTAAAATATTTCAAACCAAGTCTGGCGATAAAGTCATCAGTATTGAGTACAACGATATTTTATTTTTTGAAACCTCTCCGCAATTACATAAAGTGATTCTTCATGCTAAAAATCGTCAAGTTGAGTTCTATGGAAAATTGAAAACCTTACTTGAGATGGACAGCAGGTTTTATCGTTGTCATAACTCGTATGTAGTAAATAAAGATAATATTTCAGAAATTGATTTTGCCACGAGAGAGATTCAGATGGTGAACGGTCAGATCTGTTATGCTTCCAGTCGGTTTTTGAAAGGATTAAAGGATATCGTTCAAAAGTGAGTATATGTTTAAAGTAGAAACGAAATTTTATACTCCATGAATATGTGCCTATACATATTTTATAATGAAGAGAAATGTGATGAGCCAAGAAGGGCTGCAACTAAATAAGTTTATTTAAATAAAGTGTTGCAATTAATAATCTGACGTGATATATTATTAATCCGGCCAAGAAAACACGGTTCAAACGGTGCGGCAAGCGAATGAAATAAGCTTCGAAAGAAACTTTAAAAAAAGAGCTTGCAAAGTTGGTTCGGACATGATATTATATAAGAGTTGCTGAAGAGAACGACATTCGGTAACGGAACGAGTTTGATCTTTGAAAACTGAACAACGAGTGAGTAAACATTCTGCTTGCAGAATGAACGCGAAAGTTCGAAACAAGCCTTGGCTTGAATCGGCTGGAGCACAAATGAGATTTTTAATCTCGTCAGATTCAAAATGAGCTTATCGCTCTTTTCAATACTTTATTGGAGAGTTTGATCCTGGCTCAGGA
>NZ_JBQCJX010000006.1:0-249844 GCF_051967555.1 Paenibacillus sp. SAF-068 | reverse complement strand
GGCTTGTCTCGAACTTTCGCGTTCATTCTGCAAGCAGAATGTTTACTCACTCGTTGTTCAGTTTTCAAAGATCAAACCCGATTTGTTTTACTCATTTGCGTCTCAACCAAGTTTCTTTGTTTTACTCATTTGCGTCTCAACCAAGTTTCGGCGGCGACTTAAATAATGTATCACATTTCGTTTGTTTTCGTCAAGAACTTTTTTTAGTTTCTTTTTTTGAAGCTCTAGTTCTTCACTTTTCCTCTGAAAAAATTATCGTTTGTTAGCGACAATCTCGTTTGAGGAACGAAATATAATGTAACATATATCATAAACCAGAGTCAACATTTTTTTATAAATTATTAAACAAACAAAAAAGGAAGGTTTCCCCTCCCTTATGTGATCAATATCATGTCAGACTTTTAGAGAAGTTTACGTCTCAATCCAATACCGAATTTCACGACCCTCTCCTCCGATCGATGGCCACCCTGCCGATTCTTTTACTATAGAACGAAAGACCAGCTTCCGAATAACCAAAGGCAGATCTTCTCGAACAAACCTTAACTGCGGATGATGAACAAGTTCGTTCATGCTCCACGGCTCCCTGCGACTTCTTAACACACGCAGCAGCAGCTCGGAGCATTCACTCATTTTGGACATTACCGAGAACTCACAGGCAAGCAGGACAAGCTCAACGCGCTGCTCCAGCGTCTCTGAGCTGACGGTAAGCTCCTGGTATAGTTTCCACAAAGCGCGATCCAGATTCTGCACATGTGTCCATACGGCATGATCCGGGTATATCCCCTGTTCAATCAATACAATTCTTGCCCAGTTCCCCAGAGCCTCTAATACATTATAGTAGGCGTCTACAACATGACCTTCCTGAATGTGACGTTTGGCCTCCACATACATTCTCAAGAAACTCGTGAATTCATGTAGCAGCTTCTGCTCACGCAATTCTGTCCCAAAGGCAGACAGTTCTTCTCGCAAATCACTTAAGGCGCTGTCTGCTTCCCAGATAATCTCACCTTCAATCAGACACTGGGTAATATTATTTTGATTCCCGGTAACCACGCTACTCTTTAATTCATGACGGCTTACATAGATCATTTGATAACGAAGATCACCATATCTGTAATGTCCCACCGCCGACTTCAATTGATCATCACTATGAACAACAAGTACTAATAATTCAAAATCTTGAATTAGGGAGCCGTGGAATCGCTCTCCCGGGTGGGAATAAGCGATAGCCCCAACTGCCCCTGTCTCTTCCGACTGTTCGGACAAAAAAGCAAGGTTCTTTAATTCCACGATTCCCTCCATACATTTCATGGCAGATAAGCGCCAAGTCAGTTATAATGTAATTCTACATCCAGACTGAAGTTTCCTTCTTTTCCAGGTCCGATACTACTCATACGATAGGAGCATTTTTCATGATTTTTAAATCAGCAAAAATTAATGCTTTTCGCACTTGGGGATTACTACTGACCATGCTAGGTATGGGCCTAATGATACTGGGAACAGCCGGAATTGTTTTCTGGGGACATGCAGGCAAGGTCTTCGCAGCTGTGGGACTCGTCATCGGATTGATTGCCATGATGGCCAGTCTAGCGATTTATTTCTGGGCGGGTATGCTCTCCACCAGTGCAGTACAAGTCGACTGTCCGGAATGCGGGAAGTTAACCAAAATGCTGGGCAAAACGGATCGCTGTATGTTCTGTCACACCATCCTTACCCTCGACCCTAATAAGGCCAATATGACCAGTCAACAACTGAAAGCGCCTTCTACAACACCCACCGATGGATAACACGAAATCATCTCCAACTGCTAAATGTCATTGTCTCAATTTCATGGAAGAACAAAAAAGGCCCGGTATATTTACCGGACCTTTTTGGACTTGGCTTATAAGTGAGCCCTTGTTGCGTTATCCATAGCTACGATATGAAGTTAAACTATGATTCCTATGGTTATTAAAAAGATAGATTGCATGTAAGATGATATTAAACAGGAGCAACTTCTGACTGTGCAACAAGAAAAGCCATCCGTAGTACATGGAGCATGAGTACATTATTTTTGATAACCAGCCTGCTTCAGTACCTCCCATGCAGAGGCATTAGCAAAACTCCGATTCCATGCCGCTACTCCGCCCAGTTTCAACGAAGCAATCAAATCCACACGTGCCTGAAGGGACACGGCATCTTCAATCCATATTTTCTTGGTAGCTCCATCTTCCTCGTATTCCACATAGTTCTGTCCACTTGCCTGATCCAGCTCGGGTTTGAGTTTCTTTTCTTGGATCAGTTCCACAATGGCATTCATGCCTACCGCTTTGGAAGACACTTTAACCTCACCCTGATCATTCTTCTCTTCTGTCCAGATTCTTGTGTAGAGCGGAACCGCCATAACCAATTTGTTAGAAGGAACTTCGTCCTCCTCAAGTATGCGTCTCATGGAAGCTTCGGTCCATGGGAGTGACGCTACCGATCCAGCCTTGGGACTGGCCGCCCAATGTTCATCATAAGCCATCACAATGACGTAGTCTGCAAAAGAACCTAATGCACGGCGATCCAGAAAAGCGGACCACATCTCACTGTTCGATTTTGGTGTTACATCGATCGATAACATCAACCCATGTATGCGTGCCATCGCCTTGATTTCGCGCACAAACTGGGTGATATTCGGCCCGTCATCTGTATACACGTTCTCAAAGTCGATATTGATACCATCCAGTTGATACGTTTGCGCATACTCCAACATCTGCTCAATAATATGAGTGCGTGTCTCGTAAGAAGCTACAGCTTCTTTGGTGATGTCCGGGTCAAAGCTGTTATCCATGAGTCCCCATACTTCCATACCCGAACGGTGAGCCCAGTTCACATAAGCTTGGTTTCCCTTGCTTTTCACCGTGCCCTGTCCATCCGTAATGTGAAACCATGTGGGACTGACCACATTCACACCAGGCATTTTGCCGATAGAGCCCACATCAGGCTGACGGTTGTACACGGCTTCCCAAACCAGATTTACCGGTTTATTCTGCCACTTCTTCTCTGATGCAGTCAGTGTAAACTTGGGTGTGTCCACCTTTTTTTTCTCCGTGAGTGCAATATAATCATTATCTACATATCCGGCATATCCATTATCGAGTTGGACAAAACTCTGTTCATCACCCGTTTGCCATACACGTACCCGTGCATCCTTTTCCATATCGGCAATGATTGGTGAGGATTCTCCTCCACGTTTATATAACGGTACCGTCTTGTCTGCTTTGGATGACAACGTATCAATCTCTGCATATTGTATCGTGTCCCCTCCACGCATCAGCAATACAGCACCTGTTACCGAATCTTCCTGTATGGCGATGCCGTACACTTCCTTCAATGGTTTGAGCGGAATGTATGCTTCTCCATCCTTAACCTCAGGTTTTACCGTCATAGGATAATCTTTGTGATTAAGTTCTGCTTGTGTACTGTCCTCTTTCATATGAAGAACTCGCTGAGGGGAGGCAATAATGATATCGCCCGACTCTGGTTCGTAACGTATGCCCGCATCAACTGCTTCTTGCAGCACCTTTACAGGTAACTTGAGTTGATCTCCTGTATCCAAGGCGTCTCCATCCATCAGTTGCCCATCTACAAAAATAGGCTGGCTTCTCCCTACCCAATCAGGGTCTTCATGGGTCTGGTTCAACCATACATTCGTTATAAGCCAGTAAGCCCCCCCGGCGATCAGACAAGCCCCGAGAAAACCGGGCCAAAATGAACGTCTCTTCTGACGTGTATATCTGCTTTTTCTACCCAAACGTCTACCTCCGTTAATTATGCTGAATCATAAGGATGTGCGCATAAGTTGTTTTAAGAATAAATGTTTTGCATAAATGCTAAAAAAAAACGTGAAGAATCCATACTGAATTCTGCACGTTAATATTGTAATTCAACTCTCTTAATCCCTGCAACTTTTGCATACGCCATATACTTCTAGTCGGTGACCGTGTACTTCAAATCCTGTACTAGACTCCGCCTGAAGCTCTACACTTTTCAGTGAAGGATAGCTAAAGTCTTCAATCTTGCCGCATTGATCACAGATAACATGATAATGATCCGTCACATTGGCATCGAAGCGGCTTGAATTATCTCCGTATGTCAATTCCCGGACCATGCCTGCTTCCAGAAACATCTTCAAATTGTTATATACCGTTGCCACGCTCATACTGGGAAATTGGGGTTCAAGGGCTCGGTAAATTTCATCGGCTGTCGGATGCCCCATGGATTCCATCAGATAGTTCAATATGGCATGACGCTGGGGTGTAATACGGACACCGGTCGTTTTCAGATGCTCCAACGCATGTTGGACACGTGTTGCCATAAAACCCACCGCCTTACCTTTCATTCTCTGGTGAAGAGTAAGTTACTGTCTCCTCGCACAAAGTTGATTCCCGGCCATGAAGAACGACAATCCATCTTTCATGCCGTGTAATCTTGCCAGTGTACATTTATTGTACGGCGATTACAAGTTTATTGTCAACGCGGCAGTCAAGGAACCTCTGTAGAATCCTCCTGGGAATTTGCTCCGTCCTCAGTAGTCTGTTCCAGATTTTCAGCCGTATCTTCAGAATCAGTTGTAGTTGTTTCAGGCGTAGATACCGCCGGGTTCCGATGAATGGATAGATCGCTATTGCCTTCGATTTTCACCCTATACTCACCTTCGCCGAGCTGGCCTTCTATGGTTTTGTTCTGTACTTTGAAAGGCAGATCCGTACTTAGATCTCCATAACTGCTGGAACCCGCGAGACTGTAGTCTCCGCGATCAGGAAGTAATACGTTAATGGCTCCCACAGCACTGTACACATCCCAGTCTCCCCCGACTTTGGAAGATACGATGTTAATACTGCCATTAAGCGATTGAGCTTTGATTCCCAGATTGGCTCCATCCAGCGTAATATTGCCGTTGCGTGTCTCGGCAGTGAATTCACCAACGGAGTCGGAAATACTGATACTTCCCACTTGTGTAGTAAGATCTACATCGCCGGAAATACCGCGAGCCTTCATGTCCCCACGGTTACTGTCCAGATCTACATTACCAATGGCATTAGCTACAATGACATCCCCGTTCAACGTCTTTCCTGAGATATCTCCAACCGCATTGGTAATTCGGATGCGTCCATTACCCGTTTCGGCGAGTATGGTACTGATCGCTTCCGGCCGGTTTAATAATATGGCTCCATTGGAAGTTCGAATATCCAGATTAAAACGACGATCATCCGGAATCGTAATGGTAAGATTCATACGCGGCTGCGTTTTTTCATTGTCCCCATACGTCTTGCCTGTAGCTTTGATATGAATCACTTTCGTACCGTCGGTCTCCACAAAAGAAGCATCTGCTACGGCCTTCGCCTGTACCTCCGTCGTCTGATCTACCCAGATCACGGTTCGTACTTCAATCTCCTCCGTGTCTCCCCGTTGCACCGAGATATCTCCGTTCACACCTTCGACCACAAGATCTGACGTATCCATTCCAACAGGTACACGAATTGTCCCCTTATCCTCCATATACCCTGCCGCTTGACTGTAGTCCATGGATGCCGCTCCGAGATTCAGACTCACTCTATTCCATAAGTGCATGTAGTGGTCCTGCTCGGTGACGATAAATACGGAAGCCGCCAAAATCAGTGAGGTTAGAATACCTTTGGCATCGGGTCTGAAACGTACTTTGATTTGCTCATCAGGATGGCTCGGGTTATCCGATTGTACCTTGTTTTTTCTACGTGTCCACAGGAATAGCACAATATATTCAACACCTAGAACAACGAGCAAAAATGGCCACCAGTCCACCATCTCATATACATAGTCAGTTCCCCACCGTTTATCCATAATCAACAGCACACCGACCGCTATGATTAAGGCGGCAGCCGTATAGCGGCCAACCCGGACTTTACGGTTCATCATGTTCCCCCCTTGTATCGTTTCGCCTACATTTTCTTCTTGTTCAACATTACCCAGAACTCACGGCCAAACAGAAGCAAACCTCCTGCGATCATGAGTATTGCAAATGCATATCCGCCGTATACGGCGAGGAGCTCTTGAAACCAGCGCGGTTTGCGAAAGAACAGCACCATCAATGATCCTCCTACAATCAGAAGTAACCCGAACGATATGCCTCTCTCCCAGACCATCATTGCATCTCGTATAGAACGTTCATTGGATAGCGGCTTGTCCGAAGTTGCCTGGGTTACGGCTCTGCGTCTGCGCATCATGACCCAATCCGCAGATTGCAATACATCGTATACATTGTAAAAGTAAATAACCGGGATACACAAAGCCAGCAGGATAAGCAGTGGCACATTGATCTGTATACCAATGGATGAGAAATACAACACTGCTGACAGATCAAGCAAAACAAGCAGCATAAAGGTCAAACCTCTCATGTACAATCTCAGATAAATATGACCGAGGCCAGGAATAATAGCGCTCAGTAATCCTGCAATAAACTTGTGCGTCCGATTCCTGACCGGTTTGCCTTGGACTGTGCCGGACCTTCTGTTTGATTGACGTCTCCGTTTCATAACATACTCCTCTCTTCTGAACTGACTTTCCGCTCTTCATGCATTTGGTTAGATAGTACCCTAAAGAGCAAGGAGAGTAACTGGAAGAAATATGGATATGACCAAAAACCCTCCGGCACTACTGGCCTCGGGAGGGTTTTAATTCATTTATTCGACCGATACCTTGGTAACGTGTTCCCACTGTCTTAACTTGGATACCAAGCCTACCGTTTTGAAATCATGAGGTACCTGAACATGTAACACAATCTCAATTTTACGTTCAACCGACACCATCTCTGCATAAGCCAAGTCTTGTTCATTCACGGTGATTTTACGAATTTTGATCTTCTCCTGCTCCATGCATGAAGACAGTTGCTCTAGAAAACCGGGTTCTGACAAGGTATGAAGTGTAACCACATGCAGTTTGTTCCCTCGCAGATACCTCAGCTCTAACTTGTTGAAGACCCATAAATTAAGCAATACCAGGACAGTTGATACAATAGAGGCAAAAAAGAATCCCGCACCTGCTGCAAGCCCAATGGCTGCAACAACCCAGATGGAAGCAGCTGTCGTAAGTCCGGTAATGGATTTTCCCGTGAAGAGAATTGTTCCTGCCCCCAGGAATCCGACACCCGTGATTACAGCCGTAGCCAGACGTGCTGGATCGATCCTTACATTTAATTCATTAGCAAAATCTTTAAAACCATAAACAGATAACATCATAATTAATGCAGAACCAAGACATACCAGGATATGGGTACGCAAACCGGCAGCATGATTGGACCGTTCCCGCTCCAGGCCTACGAGCCCTCCAAGCAGCATAGCCAGCAATAATCGTAATAAAATGTGCCACTCATCAATGAACCAGGGATCGCCCAAAGTCGGTATTCCTCCTCAAGTTGTTCATATTATTAAAGTTTATTCTTGTGAAAAGTCGTTAATTCCACTCCAGGTGCAATTGGTGTAACTTCCACGGGATGAAAGCCAAATTTGGTGTACAGATTGACAGCGGGTTGATTCAGCGTTCCTGTGGAGACGATATAGCGTGCAAGATTGGCATGCTGCTCCAACACATATGTCATCAAAGATGCTGCAATTCCCTTGCGAAAGTGATCCGGGTGCACCATCATTCGTGTGATGGTCAGTGTATTCTCCTCTTCCTCCGCCACAGCGACAGCACCGATGAGCTCTCCGTCATCATGGATACAACCATAAAAGTTCTCTCCACACTCCTGAAGAGTCTCCATCGTATCCATCAAAGGAGGAATCTCCTGAAATCCGATGATTTCGGCTTCCAATCGATAGGCTACATGCTGTAGTCTCCATAACTGTCCCAACGTCTCCAGATCATGCAGTGACAATGGTTGAATGTTCATATCCGTTCCCCCGTCCGAAATACATTTGTACATATCAATACCAAAAAGAGGCTGTCACAGGGACGAGCCTCTTTCTGTCCGGCCTCACCGGAAGGATTAGCGGTTCAGTACATCTGCAAGCAGTTGGTTGGCTAAAGCAGGATTCGCCTTGCCTTTACTTTCTTTCATAACCTGACCAACAAGGAAGCCAATGGCTTTTTGTTTACCAGCTTTATAGTCTTCCACGGATTGAGGGTTGTTCGCTACAACCTGCTCAACGATGGCAAGAATGGCGCCTTCATCACTAATCTGCACAAGACCCTTTTCTTCAACGATCTGCTGCGGAAGCTTGCCGCTCTCCAGCATTTCCTTGAATACGGTTTTGGCAATTTTGCTGTTAATGGTGCCCTTCTCCAGCAGTCCGATCATCTCACCCAAACCTTGACCTGTCAGCGGAACCTGAGTCACCTCAAGATTGCTCGTATTCAGGTAACCCAGCAAGTCGCCCATAATCCAGTTGGATACGGATTTGGCATCCTGAGTGAATTTCAAACTATCTTCAAACAGATCGGCTATAGCCTTGGATGAAGTAATAACTTCTGCATCATAGCTAGGTAACCCATAATCAGCCGTGTAACGGGCTTTACGCTCGTCCGGGAGCTCAGGTATGGTAGCCTTGATACGCTCTTTCCAGGCTGCATCAATATGCAGCTTCACGAGATCCGGGTCCGGGAAATAACGGTAGTCATGCGCCTGTTCCTTGCCACGCATCGACAGTGTTTTTCCTTGCGCTTCGTCCCAGCGACGTGTCTCCTGCACCACTTCACCGCCATCATCCAGAATCTCAGCCTGACGATATTGTTCATATTCGAGACCACGTTGAACACCACGGAAGGAGTTCATGTTCTTCAGCTCGGCTCTTGTTCCCAGTTTCTCCTGTCCATGTGGACGCAAACTGATGTTGGCGTCGCAACGCAGTGAACCTTCTTCCATCTTCACGTCCGATACATCACAGTACTGCATGATGGCGCGTAATTTTTCAAGATATGCACGTGCTTCTTCCGGAGAAGAAATCTCAGGTTCGGATACAATCTCCACAAGCGGAGTACCGACACGGTTGAAGTCCACCAAAGACGCGTATCCGCCATCAATATGTGTGAGCTTCCCTGCATCTTCCTCCAAGTGAAGACGCGTGATGCCGATTCGTTTCGTTTCACCATTCACTTCGATATCAATCCAGCCGTTCTCACCGATAGGTTGATCGAATTGCGAGATCTGATAGGCTTTTGGTGAGTCAGGGTAAAAGTAGTTTTTACGGTCAAACTTGCTGACATCAGCAATCGTACAATTGAGAGCCATCGCTGCCTTCATGGCGTAGTCCACCGCCTGACGATTCAGTACAGGCAGTACACCCGGATGTCCGAGACAGACCGGGCAGGTATGCGTGTTCGGCGGAGCTCCAAAAGCTGTGGAGCAGCCACAGAAAATTTTGGAGTTCGTATGCAACTCCACGTGGACTTCAAGTCCAACGACCGTTTCATATTTAGATGCGGACATTTCTATATTCCTCCGTTCCGGGCAGTCTACAGCTGCGGACGCTGCTTGTGGAATTCTGTATTTTGTTCAAACGCATGCGCTACACGCAATACGGTTGTTTCATCAAAGGCTTTACCGATAATCTGCAAACCGACAGGCAATCCATCCGAGAATCCACATGGAATGCTAACGGCAGGTACGCCAGCCAGGCTGACCGGAATCGTCAAAATATCGTTTAGATACATTGTAAGCGGATCATCCACCTGTGAACCGAGTTTGAACGCCGTAGTTGGCGCCGTAGGTCCAATAATCACATCATATTTGGCAAATACATTGTCGAAATCCTGTTTGATCAATGTACGTACTTTCTGTGCTTTCAGATAGTAGGCATCATAGTACCCCGAACTGAGTGCATACGTTCCGAGCATGATACGTCGTTTCACTTCGGGACCAAAGCCTTGGCTCCTAGACTGATGATACAGATCCAGCAGGTTATCCGGATTGTCTGCACGCACGCCATAACGCACGCCATCAAATCGAGCCAGGTTCGAAGAAGCCTCCGAAGAAGCTAGCAGGTAATACGTAGCCACAGCATATTCGGTATGCGGCAGGGATACTTCTTCCCATGTTGCCCCAAGTCCTTCGAGAACTTTCAATGCAGACAGAACGGTCTCTTTTACTTGTGGATCGACGCCTTCACCGATGTATTCCTTCGGAACAGCAATACGAAGTCCTTTAACATCACCTGTCAGTCCGCTCAAATAATCCGGAATCTCCACTTTTGCAGATGTCGAATCTTTCGCGTCATAACCGGCAATGGCTTGCAATACATAAGCAGAATCTTCAACATTTTTCGTCAAAGGTCCAATTTGATCCAAAGATGAGGCAAATGCAACCAAACCAAAGCGGGAAACAAGTCCATATGTCGGTTTCAATCCAACCACACCGCAGTACGAAGCAGGTTGTCTGATGGAGCCACCTGTGTCTGATCCGAGCGTGAAGTATGCTTCTCCCGCAGCGACAGCTGCTGCCGAACCACCGCTGGAGCCTCCTGGAACGCGATCAAGCGCCCATGGATTACGTACTGGGGAGAAACTTGAGTTCTCATTGGAGCCGCCCATGGCGAATTCGTCCATGTTTAGTTTACCAATAGTGACCGTATCCGCAGCTTTCAATTTCTCGACCACTGTTGCATCATACACCGGGTCGAAATTACGAAGGAATTGGCTGCCGCACGTCGTGCGCAGTCCGTTCGTAACGATATTATCCTTTATACCTACAGGCAGGCCGAAAAGCAAACCTTTCTCCTCGCCGCTCACCAGACGGTCGTCCAGTTGACGCGCACGAGCGCGTGCCTGTTCTTCATCCAGTGCCAAATACGCCTTAACCTTATCGTCATGCGCGCCAATATTCTGATACGCCTGATCCACCAGATCGCTGACCGACAGCTCTTTGGCATGCAGTTTGTTATGTAACTCAGGCAACGATTGTTCAAATAAACTCACAGTTTTTGTCCTCCTTCCGGTTATCTGTTATTCCATTACAGCAGGCACTTTAAATTGCCCGTCTTCTTCTTCCGGTGCATTGCGCATCACCTGTTCAATCGACAGGCTTTCTTTGGTCTCATCTTCACGCATGACATTGCTTACGTGCAGAACGTGAGTGGTGGGTTCGATGTCTTCCGTATCCAGCTCATTCAGCTTTTCTGCATATTTTAAAATCGCGTTCAGCTGACCTGTCAGGGTCTTTTCTTCTTCAGCAGTCAAGTTAAGCCGGGCCAGCTTGGCCACATGCTGAACGTCATTATTCGAAATACTCATTAGCGGATGCCTCCTTCATTCGTTCTGATTCCCGAAGCGACCTGAAACGAATCGCTCGTTTAACGGGCTAAAGTCTCAAGATAACTTTTTTCATTATAGGTGAGATAGTTCGACAATTCAATGCAAATGACCTGACAGTCTTCCGGGAAACCAAAAACGAACTTATAATATAAAAAAGAGCCGGCATCAGCCGACTCCTCAAATTCTAAATCCATGCACGCAGATTAACCTGCTTTATAAAATCCGCCTGTGACATAACATCGTTCGCGGTTTCCTCTTCCTCTTCCACAGCTTGAAAATCTCCGTTCATCAAATGATGAAACAGCTTCTCATTGTGTGTCGCAAGGGCGTAATCTATCAACGCTTCTCGCTCGACCCGCTCAGCTTCCTGCTTCAGCAGAACCTCTTCCAGATCGACGTCGCCGGATGGAACAAAAAAGTTCCGATTCACCTGCGGCACTCGAAGCACGTAATCGAACGCATTGTCCGGATTCCGGTCATAAGCGATGATGAAACCATATTCCCCCACAGGAAGATTCTGCTCAAACGCATCCGCGACGATGACAACCTTCTCTCCTAATCGCAGCATCGTCTAACCTCCTGGTAGTCTATCTTAATATTTATTTGTATAGTCTACTAGAAAAGAATAACGATGTCTAGGAATACTAGAATTAAACAACATATTTGTGCAAAATCTTTTTTCTCTCTATTAGTAGTGTTCAAAAAGAACGGTACTTTAACACCCTTTATTAAAACAATCATGTTTTCTTTGTCGGTTTACCTGGCTTGCGTTGTGATCGAATCACGACAAACCAGTATATAATGAGTGGCGTGGGGAATCCTGTGATTCCCCATAATCCCCATAACCAAGGGAAACGTCCACGTCTGCGTGCGTCCTGAAAGATCCATGTGCCCTGAACCAGGAGAAAAATGCCAAGCAATATAAGCCATAGTGGAGAAATTTCATCCAATGAATAATGCATTTTATTCATGACGAACCTCCTTCCGGCGCCGTCCGGCCCAGATCACAGCCAAAATCACCCCAACAACTGTACCAAGAGCCTGGATACCTAAATATAGAGCTGGAGCAGATACGAACAATAATGTACCGAACACAATGGCAAGCAATCCAACCAACCAGAAACATATCATCTCGATCCAATTGGCTCGACGTCTAATCTGTCTCCGTTCCCTGACTTGGGCTTCAAGTGCACCCAAAGAAGGAATACTTGTCGGCTCAAATGCATCATCCAGCACTTTCATGTGTTGCTGCAAACGTTCTACAACTTCTTGTTCTTGTGCATCATCTGATCTGCTCATCCTTATTCCAGCTCCTTTCTTAACTGACGGAGACCATAAGCTGTACGTGACTTCACCGTTCCCGCAGGAATACCCAGCATTTCCCCGATCTCGTCATACCCGTATCCATAATAATGCTTCAGCAGCACTGCAACACGATGTTCGGGTGTCAGTCTTGTCATCGCATCCATGACATCTGTCCATTCTTCATTTCGGGTCTCAAGCTGCCAGCGGAATCGACGTACGGCCTGATCGCGGATGAGAGTAAGCCAGTTCTGTTCTCTCTTCTTACGTCTTGTCTTATCGATATAGATGCGGGTCGCAATGGTGATCATCCATGATGAAAAGGCAGACGTGCCATCATATCGATGGATATTTTCCATACAACGAATCATCGTATCCTGTACCGTCTCTTCTGCGAGGTTAGCATCCATTGTCACTTTGACAAGATACTTATACACAAATGTGTAGTGACGTTGCAACAACGCTGCGAGTGCGCTGTCATCTCCCGATACTGCCCTGCGTACCTCTTCCAGCTCAGCTGCCTTTATCATGAAAATCACCTGCTTCCCGTTCAATCTGGAGTTAATACGACAGGCTCTGCAGAAACGTTCAATAGAATTAAAAAAAAAATCAAACCCGACAATTTCCCGGGCAATCAGACTTGATTCCGGTAATCTTGCAGCTTGTCGAACCACGGTTGGTTGCTGGCTCCGTTTCTTAAAACACGGCTTGTCCATATATTTTGCTGAGACTTCATCCTATCATTGGCCACGCTAGGGTTATGTATTAAAGCTCGCTCAGTACCCGTTTCTCTTTTCCCACTTTCCAGGATGCGACGGTTTTCCTCCATAATCGGATACTCGACACGTTGTCCCAACGGAATAACTCTTGGTTTCTCCACTTTGGTATTCCCCGCTCTCTCATGATCTATATAAGTTGAACTAAAGATTATTTACACGGACACTACGATGACAGAATAACCTTCCAATCGCTGTTATCCCCAGATTTTTTTGATTCCCTTTCTAAAGGGAAAATCCGGAGATAAAGGCGCACGCTTCGCTTTTTCAGGCTCTTTCTGTCCTCTCCGTTATCATGTAAATGATTAGCTCAACTTATATATTACTTTCATTTAAAATTCATCAATCTGTGCTTGTTGCTAACTTGCTATGGATCTCAAACGCTGGATTGTGATGAAGCTCATCATGCATCTCTATGTAGGGTGAAACAGGCTGATTCTGTGATGAAAAATGGGCTGAAAACAAAAAAAGAACGCAAACCGGGTATAGACCACAGTCTGCGTGCTTCGCAAGGTTGGGTGTTTCTTGGTAATGCTTCAGTTAGATGATGCCTTAACGCTTGTAACAACTAATTGCTATTCTAATGAAAAAGTTGTCACTTGTCCAGACTTTCTTCACATATCATGTCGGATTATCTTGCGGACACGTAAGGATTGTTCTGTTTCTCATAACCAATGGTCGTTTTGGGGCCATGGCCTGGATACACTTTAACCTCATCAGCAAAGGTATACAGCTTGTTCTGAATCGAATCAATCAGATCCCGTTCACGTCCTCCCGTGAGATCCGTTCTGCCCACACCCATGCGGAACAGCACATCACCGGCAAAGAGATCGTTATCACAAAGCAAACTTACACTGCCTGGTGAATGCCCAGGTGTATGGAACACTTTAAACGTATGTCCAATCAGATTCAGCTTCTGCCCTTCGTCCATGGCATATTCAGCAGGATCTGTCGAGAGCGGTGGTGTCGCCTGCGGCCAATTCAAAGATCCATTTAATTTTGGGGTTGTAAGCCAGTCACTCTCCAAATCATGAAGATAAACAGGACAGCCCTTCAATTTACGAATCTCATCGACCCCACCCATATGATCAAAGTGAGCATGAGTGAGGAGAATGGCTTCGATCTCCAAGTCTTGGATCGCCTTAAGCAGCGGCCCCGGATTCATGCCCGGATCGATGATGACGGCTTTACCCGGATCATCTCCTTGCAAGAGATAAGCATTGGTCTGAAGCGGGCCTAGTGTAAACGTGCGAATGTTAAGCATATCGGCTCAATAACCCGAAATCAATTCACGCAGCTCACGGATAATGGCCGCATGTGACTCCGTTCCTTCCCCATAACGTTTACCAATCTCTTGACGCGCTACAGCCAAATTTTCCTGATAATCTGCTGCTTCACGATCCGGATTAAGGCGTTTGAATTCAATCATGACTTCCTGTACATGCTGCGGACGAGGTCCCCACTGACCGAGCACATGGCCACCTGTATCTGCGAAAATAACGACTGGCACGGAACGGCCACCCATCGTCAGGAACTCATCCATCACTTCCGGATGGTTCTCCATAATCAGAACTTCAGTTGGGATTCCTGAAACTTCGAGTGCCTGGAACACGACCGGAATATTACGGACAACATCCCCGCACCAGTCAGCAGCCAGAATTAACACACGCAGATCATCGCGATGGTTCAGGCTCTCAAAGAACTCACGATCCTCTTCGTTAGGCCAAGTAAAGCTATCATAATTGGCCTGGAATTCACTTTGGTTCTTGGTCATACTCTCGATGAAATCCTTCGGTGGCAGACCTTTACCGAATTTGTGAGACAAGTTGGGTTTACCCATAACTAGACACTTCCTTTCTTTTTGCGAGCATTCATCCATTTAATAAGTACATAAACAATCATGAGGGCAAGAGCGACAAGCAAAATAGGCATAACATATGGTGCCGCTTTCTCATCAATATGCTTCCATTGATCTCCAAGAATCATCCCTAAATATATAAACAATGCAGTCCAAGGTATAACAGCGAGTGTAGTAAGCAAGATGAATTTGCCTGCGTGCATTTTCGTGATGCCAGCCGGGATGGAGATTGCATGTCTTACCACCGGAACAAAACGGGCCGTGAAAATGACACCTGTACCATACTTGCGGAACCATTCTTCGGAATGGTCGATGTGTTTTTTCTGGATAAGTATGTATTTACCGTAGCGTTCAAGTACAGGTCTGCCGCCATAACGGCCAATCCAGTAAATAAATAACTGGGCAATCACACCGCCCACCGTACCAAAAATCATAGCACCAAAGAAGTTGATATTACCTTGTGAAACGAGAAAACCTCCGTACGCCAGCACAATTTCGCTCGGGATGACTTCCAACATTAACCCAAGCATGATTCCAAAGTACCCAAGACTTTGAATCCACTCGAACAATTGGCCGACAAGGTTATGAATAAAGTCCATCTCAACCCTCTTTCTCCATCCTGATTGGCGGTGCCCTTCCGCACCATAGATGTTCGTCCCTATTTTATCACAGGGCTGTGGACGTTGCTACTTCACAAGATTGGGATAGTGTCCCGTTCGCAGCCGTCCGCATATGGTATGGGGAGAGGAGCGTGAAAAGATGTCACACAAGTCAATACCCGGTTCTCCGCCGGTCAAACATACGCAATCCGGTCAAAACCTTCCTTCCGCCAGGGGAATACGCAGGGCATGCAGCAAGGAATTGTACCGGACTGCCAAAAAGCTAAAGGTATATGTCTCTCCCGAACGGATGAAGCAGGCGGAAGAATATTATTACGGTAAGGTGATTGCGAATCTGATTTGGATTGGGGAGAATCGCGACAACCGTAAAAAGTTATGTGAGTGGTGGAACACCGATGTCAGTGCAGAGATCGCCTCTCTATGGGAAGTAGAGGTTGAACCTTTAAAAGACGCGTTTCAGCATGCATTTGGCGGTTATCGTCTGTAGAATATGCAGAAATGAAGAGCTTCGCTCTGAGTGGAATTAGGGGGCGTCCTCTGGGTTGCAGTTGCAGTTGCGGTTGGAATACAGAGCGTGGAGCCAATGAACATCACAGGAAGTGTGAACAACGCTTGAAGTATAAATCTAAACAGGGATGCGATCAAAGCTGGGAAATGAATAACGCTTGGTGTATGAGCCGCAAACAGGGAGTGGGAACATAAACAGTGGGTTTGAACATACTTGGTGCATGAACATGAACAGTGAATTTGAACAAAACGGGGATCATCTTCACATGCTCATACGCATACTCAAGCCCACACTCACACTCATACTCGTACTCAAGCTCACCAGCTGTAACGAATCTGAGGCGTCTTATTCAAGGATTTGAAGCACACTTGGAAATCTAAAGAATCTGAGACATGTTATATTGGAATTTTCGGCCTATTATAGGTTTTTGTCAGGGAATTTGGGAAAATAACGTGTCTGAAGTTCCTTACAATTTAAAAGGAATAGCGACAGGCCAAATAAGACGTCCTGTGTTCCTTAGAAAATTGCTTACTCCCCCCGAGAGGTAGCCAACTTGGACTTCAGGACTTTAGCGCACTTTAGCAGACTTTAGCATACTTATGCGCACTTGGCGGACTTTGCAGACGCTGACATCCATTATATATCGCTTGGGTCAGCGTCGCTATTCATTAGTGATTGAAGGGCTCTGCTTGGTCAACTCTGGAGGAAATGGATGAGAAGATGCCGAAGCAAGCCTGCGCAGGTTCTCTCCATAGCCTCGAGCTTGTTCATCAATTCCAAAACGCTGGTCATTACGAACGTCTCCCGCTTCCACTTCCTCAGCCAGCAGTTGGTACCGTTCATACATCTGGACACCAGCGGCGGCAGTCTGTCGGGCTCGATCTCTATATCCTGTCTTCCATTCCCGCCGCGCTGCCTGCTCCATCCAATACAAAGCTGCGGATTGACCAATGCCATCATACCGATTCAATGCGATCGCTTGTTCAAAATATTCACCGGCCTGCTGTCCTTCGCCAAATTGGGCTGCCAATTGTCCAAGTTCGATGTAAATCTGAGGGTGCATCGGGGAATGGGACAGGCTGTTCACAAGGAGTGATTCTGCTTCCCGTCCCGGGAGAAATCGCGCAAGGAATATCACGATATCCGGTCGATTCGGGTTAGACTGGAGGGCAGCGGTGAGATGCATCTTCTGTGCTGGAGTACCGGCCGGTTCAGACATTGCCTGTCGGTATTGCACTTCTGCTAAAGCGTATCGGGAGGTCAGCCATACTGTTCCACCAAGCCAGAAAAGGATGATCATCACTGTGGATACCCTTATTAGCCGAGTAGTTACTCGCTGAAAAATATGAAAGTTGGAACGCATTGGGACAGTTGATCGCCGAGATTGGGTTGATAAAGATCGGAAGAAACGAGATCGGGCTCTGAATCTGGAGGTTGTGTATTCCGCAGTTCCAGCCGATTGCATGCCTTCCAATGCTTCCGTCTTCAATGCGTCTGCCCAAGCACCGAGCCAAATGAAAAACATCCAGAATAGTGTGAAGCTCCAGTCAAAATCCACCGCCCCATGCAAGCCAAAAACAAGCACGGATGGCAGGAGCTGCGGTGCAAAGTCAAGCATGCTTCGCAGGGTGAGGAGAAACCACCCTGCGACAAGCAGGATGCCAATCATGCCCATGTCCAGGGCAAGATCGAGCAAGCCGTTGTGGACCTCACCTCCAACATAAGGCGAGGATTGAATGGCGCGAAACATGTTGCGCCATGTATCTCCCCCGTGGCCAAGCCATGCGGCCTTGGTCCATAGCTGGAGGGCGTCCCGCCACATCTGTAGGCGGGACATCCCCGTGCCGACACCCGCCGCGAGTCGATCGGCGGTGGAGGCCATGGCCATCAGCGCGGCGGCGGCTCCCGCCAGCACGATGGCCGTTAGGGCAGCGGCGCGCGAAGCCTTGGCGGCGCCGCTGTGCCATAGGCGGCACAGCAGCAGCGTGCCGAGCAGCGCAGCTGCCCATGCCCCGGCCAGTGCCAGCAGGCCGGGCACGGGTGCAGGCGCCAGCTGGGCAGCAGCCAGCTGGCGGTACAGCCAGGCCGCGCACGCCAGTGGCGCGGCCATGGCCAGCAGCAGCGGCAGGCGGGCACCGCGCCGCTGCAAAGCAAAGGCGGCGACCGCGGCGCAGCCGGTCGCCAGCCAAGCGCCGCGCGACTCGCTCAGCAGGAGCGCGGCTTGCGCAGGCATGAGCGGCAGCACCGCCGCGATGAGTCGCCCGGCCGACACAGGCCGGGCGATGACTCGTGCGGCGGCTGTCAGCCGCTCCACTGCGTACATGCCAACAATGGCACCGTACGCATTAGGGTACTGCAATAATCCGCCGAGCCGGGCTCCGGCGGAGCTGATCTCGGGGTCAGCGGTCCGCATCACCCCGAAGGGCAGCGGCAATACTCCGCACACGGCAAGCATGCCGCTTAGCACAAGCAAGCCGCCTGCCATCTGCCACCCGATGGCTAACCAACGCGCAGCATTTGTACGTACCGCCAGGATTGCGGTGAGCAACGTAAACAGCGCAAGCATGCTCCATCTTATCATCTCATCCATACTGCCCTGTTTACTCACCGAACCTGCCCATGCATGTAGTCCAAAACAAGTCATCATGCCAAGCGGCCACAACACCCGCCACAGGCCGGGCATTCGAATCATTCGTCCAACCATTCGTTCATTGCTTCCTGGCCAATATACCAGTGACAAGCGTACTTGTTTTCTCGCTTGCCCTTTCGCTTGCTTTTTCTCTTTCTCTTGCTTTGGATGAAAAATTGCAAGAAATAGCACAATCATGATTAAGGTGCTTCCTGCTGCGATCAGAAGGACAGGATATAGATCGGTCGAATAGTACAGTCCCCGACGCAGACACCCTGCGAGCAGCAAGACAATGGAGAGTATGCCCACTGCCCCAGTCCATCCCGACCCTGAATAATATTCATTCCTCAAACTTCGAGAAGGACTGCCTGACCCCTCAGTTTGGATAGTTCCATTTGAATCATATGTATCATCTGAATGATATGTCTCATCATCTTTTTGATACGTATCATCTTTGTTGTATGTACCTTCCCTAATATATGTACTGTCTCTATGGGCCCTACTGTCCCTACCGTCTCTACTGCCTTCATCATATAAATCCCTGTTATCTATATACTTTCTATCATTGGTACGGTGAACCCCCTTAAACGCCCGTTCCATCATTTCCTTACTCGCCGCATGACCTCGTTTATACCTTATAACTCCCTTATCCATAGTCCTATTCTTCATCACTATCCCCCCTCCTTCCTTACACTGCTCCATATGCATAACAAAAACAAAAAGACAGAAGTTCCCGATAACGGGTCCTTCTGTCTGATACATAGCTGACAGTTATGATGTTGCTAGTTACAAAGGATGTGCATAATATTGAAGTTCACATTCAGGGACCCTAGTTGCAGTATGTCCCTGGATTGGCATTGGCACACTCAGCAAAGGTCGCAATTCGCGGAATCTTGAACGGTTTCTTTGCTCGATTTCGCTTCCCCACTGACCTGCTTGCCATCGCCAGGAAGCAAATCGGAACAAGCCCGCTCCAAATATGGATCGGCATGGATAAAATCACGGAATGCCGTGTATTCATTCCACATCTCCGTCACTTCGCCCGCCTGACCACGAACAGCACGAATCAATATGTTTTTAGGCGTATTTTCCATATCGATGAATTCAAGTAATTGTGTCTTGTATCCCATCAGATCAAGCAACTTGGCACGAATCCCATCCGTAGCCAGTGCAGAGAAACGTTCCTTGAGTATACCGTGGGACAACAATGGATTCATCACGGGAGACTCAATCTGATCAAACAGTTCATGCTGACAGCAAGGAACAGACAGAATCACAGAGGCCCCCCAACGAACGGCCTTCTCCAAAGCAGCGTCGGTAGCTGTATCACAGGCATGCAGCGTAACAACCATATCCACTTCGTTCAACTCATCGTAGTCCGCGATGTCTCCAACCAGAAACTTCAGATCGCCATAATGCAATCGTTTAGCCAGATCATTACAGTGTTCAATGACATCTGCCTTTAAGTCCAACCCGATAATCTTGAGTGAACGCCGTTGTTGTACAGACAGATAATGATATAACGCAAAGGTCAGATAGGATTTGCCACAGCCAAAATCAACGATGGTCAGTGGGCGTCCCTCCGGCAGATGCGGAATAACATCCTGCACCATTTCGAGGAAACGGTTGATCTGTCTGAACTTGTCATACTTGCGGGCGAGCACACGACCTGATTCGTTCATAATGCCAAGTTCAACGAGGAACGAGACGGGCACTCCCTCTTCCAATACATATTGCTTCTTGCGATTATGCGACAGATCCACTGCAGTCTTGGAAGCAGATTTGGTCAGAATGGAGACTTTATATTTTTTGCTGATCAAAATTTGATAGTCTGCCTCGGTCGTACAGAGCAGTCCTTGACGAAATGTCTCTTCGCATAGCAAAGTCATGCGCTCTGCCGCTTCAGCCGGAGTCAAATTTTCGTGCAGCACTTTGTTGTTATAATGAAATGCAAATTGATAATGCAGCTGATTTTTCAGTGTCACCGGCTTGACTTGCACTTTGGTATACGAGACATTGTCCCGTCTGCGCAGCTGGCTCCAGGTCGCTGTAATCAGCGAATTCTGTTCAAAGATGTCTTGTATAAGCTTTCGCAATGAATCCACGGGGTACATCTCACTTTCGGTTTGGTTTGGTCAACCGTTACCATACCACAATTCCGTTCCCTCTCCAAGTAAAGGCATGTAACAAGCCTTGATCCAATCCATATTTTATGAGTTAATCTCTTGACGGCTTAGTTCAGCTAACCCCTCTTCAACTTCGTTTCTTGGCAGACCGCCCTGCTTCAGCTGTTCATCCGTGAGTTGGCTCAACCTTTCATAGAACGTCTGTACATCATCTCGGTAGCTCACCGGGAATTCAGAACCAAGCTGGAGCAGCCTGTACCAACTGTTCTCTGCCTGGTCGTAACGTCCTTCTTGTTCATGATAGAGGGCAAGCTGTCTTACGGTTCGAGCAGGAAGTTCATATTCTTTGGTAAGTTCTAATACACCTTCCACCCGTTCCGGTGCATTCAATAACTGGGGGTTCGCGCCATGATTCAATGCATACAGATAAAAATGAAGTGATCTCATCAATCGAATGACAGCCTCATCCTCTGCATCCATTCTCTCCTGATCATCAATGCCTTCCACCTTGGCCTTCTCTTGATAAATATATGCTTCTTCTTCAATCAGCCTCGCGGCTTGCTGCAGATTGTCTACCTCAATCATTCCGCGAAAACGGAACATTTCAATAACATCCTCTGCTGGCAATGAGTTCAATAGAGATAAGTTCAACCCGAACTGCCTGCGCATCAGCTCATCCAGTTCGGACAAAGCCTCGGTGTGCTTGCGCTGCTGTTTAAGCGTGAACACTTTGCCAATGGCTTCAGTCATTTCCTCCATCATGCGAAGCAGATAATCTTTTCTAAACATGCTGTATGCCCCCCCTTATCATTCGACCCTATTCATTTAATCGTTCTCATCTCATATCGTCCTAATGTAATTATTTTAATTCATGCCATGACAAAAAGCCAAAAACAAGACGCGCGTGCGTCTGTCACTCTGGCGACGAATACACCAAACCCCTGCCTATCCTATAGGCAGGGGTTTGGTTGGGATGGTACTGACACTCCTCCACAAAAGGAAGCATCGTCCCATCTTTATTTTAATAAAATCAAAATAAATTACTTCGATAATCCAGCCATAAATTGCTTAATGACCTGAATTAACTCTTCAGGAGCTTCATACATGCTCATATGACCCGCACCAGCAATAACAGCCTGCACGATATGTGGCTTGTCACTTGTAAATGTACGTTCTGGCGGGATAACCGCATCCTTCTCTCCCGCGACCAGCAGAACAGGCAAAGGTGTTGCAGACAACACATCGCGGCGATCCGGGCGTTCCCGCATAGCAAGTGCAGCCCCAACTGCACCTTGAGGGGCAGTCTGGTAACCAATTTCCTTCACACGTATGACTTGCTTAGATAACGATTCCACATGTTCCGGTGCAAATAAGCCAGGAACCAATCCATCTACAAAATTGACGATTCCTTCCGTTTGAATGGTGGAAACGGCGCGAAGACGTTTCTCCTTGGCTTCTTCACTGTCCGGGTAGGCGGTGGAATGAATCAGGCCAAATGCATTCAAACGCTCCGGGTGACGTTGTGCAATCGAGAGCGCAATGTATCCCCCCATTGAGTGTCCCAGAAGGACCGCCTTTTCCACATCCAATTCGTCCATCAACTGCAAAACATCATTGCCCATCTGTTCGATGGTATAACTTCCTACAGGTGCATCTGTTTTTCCGTGTCCACGCAGATCAGGTACGATACAGCGATAGCTTCGTGCCAGTTCAGGTACGACCTCATCCCAATACGAGGAACTGCCACAGTATCCGTGGAGCAAAATGAGGGCTTCTCCCTTACCTTGTTCGGCATAACAAATCGTCGTTCCATCACACATCACTTTTTCCATATGAATCCCTCTCTCTGCGCGAATTAAATAATTCAGGTTGTATATTATTAAGCCTACATATCATGAATGAAACGTTTGTCTCCATTTCCATGCTTCGATTACAGCGTCTGCAATCGTTCGGGACATCTCCATGACCAAGTGTAGCGAGGTCATCTGCAAAATGGAATAGGGCCTTGGTCCATTGGCATTAACCACAGCAGCTACACTGTATTGTCCGACAGGGGGCAGCTTGCCTCCAACCGATTGAGCCGGAATGAGTGGGTTATTCGAGAGATAGTATGTACCTACGGCATGCTTTGGACCCAGACATGCATCAATCGCTATGATGGCATGGTGTGACGGAATATGTGCCAATTTCTTCTCCAGCGTATCTGCATCACAAGGGGAAGACAGCGTGCCAATCACGTTCCCCATTCCGTTCTCTTGGAGTAAACTTCCGGTCAGGGGACCCAGAGCATCTCCGGTGGAACGATCGGTACCAATGCAGACCAACGTGATTTCATCTGGAGAGTGAAGTTGAACGATGTTTTTAAAAAATAAAACCAGATCCTCTGCAGGCACGCCTTTGCGGACTTCTCTTCCTTGATGGCGAACCATTTCTCGCTTATACGCTGCCAAGCTGTGTTCCCTCCAGTATACTCAGGTTTCCACTAAATCCTGTTGTTGTATCCATCATTGTAACCGATGCTTCGTTTCCCCGCAAAAGCATTGGCCTGAGCACTTCCAATCATGATACAATAACAAGAGTTTCCGATACGGAAGGGATGAACTTAACGATGGATTTAACACAAGCAACAGCAGCCAATATGGAATATATGATTGAAGCGATCAAAACCAAACTTCGTATGGCAAGCGGTGCGGCCATGCAAGCTTCGTCATTCCCACTTGAGAAATATGAAGATCTGTTTGACCTGTATGAAATGATTTTGAGCAAGGAACATCTCAGTATCTCTGAAGTGGAAGCTGTCGCTTCGGAACTGGGTAATCTTCGTAAATCCTAAGCCAAAAAAAGGACCTGTTTCCACATCAACGTGGAAACAGGTCCTTTTTCTTACATTTATCTCCTTAAGGCAGGTCAACCAGAACAAATTCGGCAGGTTCGCTGTCTGTGCTCGTAATTTGCAGATCACAGCTTTTGCGAATTCGTGCGGCATCCCCCGGCTTGAGGTTGAAGTTGCCATCCGAACATTGAATCTCTACATGTCCGCTGATCAGGAAAAGGTGTGTCCGTCGATCTTCGTGTTGCGGGTACATCAACTTCTTCCCGGACTCCAAATGCGACAAGTAACAGGTTACATCCTGGGAAATAGGCAATGCACCTTCGGTTCCCTCGCCCCCTTGCCCGGATACAATTGGACATAGACGATTCAGATGCTCCTGCGGCTCCACTCTCCGATTCGTATAGGACGGTTTCAGCATTCGCTCCGATGGCAAAAACCACATCTGAAGGAAACGTACCGGTTCATCTACTGACGGATTGGTCTCCGAATGCTCCACTCCCGTACCTGCACTCATCACTTGGACCGTGCCTGGTTCAAGCAATTGTTCTGTTCCCATACTATCCGTATGTTTGAGTGTACCTGATATGACATAACTGACAATTTCAAGATCATGATGTGGATGTTTCTTAAAGCCTTCTTGCGGCATCAGCGTGTTCTCATTATGAGCCAGCAGACACCCAAAATGGGCATTGCTTGGATCATCATAATCCGCAAAGGAAAAGCTGAATTCACTGTGTATCCAACCTCGATCCGACGTGTGCCTTTCTTCTGATGTCACCACTTTAATCATGTTCATCCACCTCCAGGGGTTTAGGGCTGCTACGTACCGCAACAGTCCATGCGTGTATATGAATTGTATAGATGAATACCAGTTGGTAAATCATCTTTACCCGGGGTCCGGCAACTCTAATCACGCCCCTTCTTAAGGTTATACGCTATCTTCAAGTGAGTGGAGAATGAACTCACTATCTGCATGACCTACAAGGGTACCCGCATCATTTCGGATGTCCGAAGGGAACACTTCTGCCAATCGTGCAATGGTTCTCTCATTGGAATAACCAATCTGTTTCAAGATGGATTGGGTAATGAAGGCCCATTCTTCCTCGGAACCATCCAGTACCTTGAAGGTGATTCCCAATCTTTCTTTTTTCAGCCCAAAACCGAATACGCCCTTGAATCCGCCCTTCGCTACAATGTTATTGTCTTCCAACAGCACTGAATCTACACGCTCTGTGCCCCCTACCATTAACGGATGTTCATTCATAGCTGATGTGATGGTCTCTACGGCTGTTCTTGTGGCAGGATCGGCGATAAGATCTGGACAAGCGAGCTTCAGATAGGCGTTCGACAATGCTGACAACGGCAAAGAAAATACCGGAAAGCCGCAGCCATCCGTCCCAAGCTCAATCTCTTTTTCCTCAATACCAGCCAGGCCGGCAAAGGTTTCAAGAATTTCTCGTTGCACGGGATGATCGGGTTCAGCGTAGCTGCCCAGATCAACCTGCTTCATCTGACTATACCCCAGAATACCCAGATGTTTTCCGGAGCAGTTATGCAAGATGCGACGTTTCTCCCCTTGTCCACGTATCCATTGGTTACGGCTTTCTTCATTAAGCGGGTAGCTTGGTGCACAGATCAGACATTCTTCACCCAATCCGATTTTACCGGATAACTCCTCCAACACCCGAATGTGTTCCGGTTCCGAACGATGCGAAGAGGACATAATGGCAATCTCCTGTGCTGACAGGCCATAGTGACTGGCAATCCCTGCCCGAATTCCTGGAATGGCTTGAAAAGGTTTGGCAGATGAGCGAGTAAACGCTCTAAAATGAGGATCGCCAGCCGAGTATACGATTCGGCCATGCTCATCCGTAATACTTATGTGACCGTAATGGGCGCATTCCACAACGCCTGCACGGTATTCTTTAATTAATAAGGCACTCTCCATGCGAGTTCTCTCCTTTGTGCTCCCAATTTCATCTCTGCTTTGCGTCACGACGCCGCATGGGATATCTTAAATAGTATAGTACAAAAGCGACGTTTTTACAGTTTTTTCGACAGGCATTTCGGGTATAGCTTTATCATCTATGTTCATCTACTACCATACTGAAGGAGAAACTCACTATGCCGCGCAAAATGTCTACTTTATCCTCACCAGGTCCAAACCATGGCAAGTTGTTACGCCCCCTCCTCAACTGGAGTTTGGCCGGTATGGCTATCAGCGCTTCGGTTGTATTCATTCTGGCAGGTCTGGGTGCCTGGTTGGGCGATGATTCTATTATTCGTCTGGATGATCAAATTCAGCAATTATTTTATCTGAATTCGGATTCACGTCTTTATCTATTTCCTTATACTGCATTCATCACCGCACTGGGCTCATTCAAAATCTCTGCTGTAGCTGCAGGAGGTTTTGCTCTTCTTTTCTTCATACAACGCAGCCCAAGGTTTGTTATATATGGATATGCAATCTCGGGAAGTTTTGCCATGATGTGGATTCTGAACACGGTATTGAAAGAGTTTTTCAGACGAAGCAGACCTGAACTGGATCATCTGCTGGTTGTTCACGGATACAGCTTTCCCAGCGGACATGCCATGATCTCCATGGGCTTCTACGGTATGCTCTTTGTCATCTGGGCCATTGAACAACAGCGACATAAACCTTCCGGTGTGTGGCTTCCAGTCCTGTGCGGTATCAGTTTTATTTTCTTGATTGGCCTCAGCCGCATCATGCTCGGCGTTCATTATCCTACGGATGTATTTACGGGATTTGCTGCTGGATTGGCATGGATCTTCTGCATGATTAAAGGTATTAAACATAGCCGCTAAAGAATGAATTCCTCTGATTTCCAGTTCATTCATACTCATCTTTATTGTTTCACAGGGTTGCACGGCGTTTATATACGAAGTAAGCAAACGCGAACAGACAACATCCTACATCAAGTATAAAGGAGGCGGTTGTTATGTGGGGCATCATTATCAGTATTGTGATGGCTGTCATCATCGGTTTGATCGGGGATGCACTTGCCGGTCACAACATGCCTGGCGGCATCATCGGTGCAATGATTGCCGGATTTGCCGGAGCCTGGCTGGGAGCACTTTTGCTTGGTAACTGGGGACCCGTTATCGGCAACTTTGCCATCATCCCTGCCATCATTGGTACAGCGCTCTTTGTTTTCTTGCTGGGGCTTGTGTCCAGACTGCTAAGACAGGCTGCCTGATTCGGGCAACAACAAGGTGTTCGTTGTTTCGTATTTGTTTCTTAATTTGAAGAAGGAGTGATTAGACATGAATAAAGCAGAAGAGCAATATCCTGTACAGACGGGTTCGACTTTCGCCAAAGGGATTTTCATCGGAGGTTTGCTGGGAGCAGCCGCAGCGCTACTTTTCGCACCTAAACCGGGACGTGAATTGCGTGGTGACCTTTCCGAGAAAGTAGGCATGGTAACGGATCGCACGAAAGAAGTGGCAACCGTTGTAGGTGATAAAGCATCTGAACTCGCTAAAACGGTCTCATCCAAAACTTCCGACATTGCAAAAACAGTAAACCAAGGCCGCAATGATGTCATGGAATCTGTGAGAAAAGCGTCCGCAGATGTGGCTAATGAGGCATCCCGTGCATCCGAAGAAGTGGCTGCCGCTTCCACAGAAGCGAAGGAAGATGCACGTAAAGAACTAAACTCGACTAGCCTGTAAGGCGATTCAGATCGAGTAACCAATAGCCAGCTGCACTCCAGCTGGCTATTTTTTATCCAATGCGAGTTGAGGGGGAAAAAATCATGAGTAAGGTTACAATTAACGGTAATACTCCAATTGCGGGAGGAACACCGGCACAACAGTATGATACAAGCGAGCATCCTTTTGAATTGCGGCACGAGGTAAAGCGACTGAACACACGTCTGGACCAGATTGCGGACAGTCTGGAAAGAGCACAGATCAAAGATATTATTGAGAATTACAGCAGTCCCAAAAAGCGCATTATTACCAACTTTACAGCAGGTATGGCACGAGGACTCGGTTTGACGGTGGGTACCTTTGTTGTTCTGGGTCTGCTCGCATTCATTCTCAGCCAATTCGTCAATATGCCGATTGTTGGACAATATATCGCTGACTTGCTTGGCTATATTGAAGACTACAAAAACTAAGAGGACTGGCCAACAGTAGGCTAGCCTTTACGCTTTTCTGTTGCTCCATTTTTCTCTGTCTCCTCAGCTGAAGGCTGTGAGGATTTCACTTTGAGCAGATCCCCTGTCCATCCTTTCATCATCAGCCATACATACATGCTGATCATGCTTAAGATAATGACAACCAGGACCAATACAACTCCCCATGATTTATCGATAAAGGGCAGGTTCTCAAAGTTCATCCCCCATATCGCGCCAGCAGCGGTCGCGGGTATGAACACAGCGGTGACAATAGTCAGTGTTTTCATAATCTCATTACCACGTACACCAGAGATTGCATTATCAATGGAGATTAACGTATCTATTTCTTTCTCATAATGACGAAACAATCGTTCCATTCGCTCTACTCGATGTTGGAGCTGTTGGAAGTATCGATTTTCATTGATTTCATCAAGATAAGCCTCATGTGAAGCGGCCATCAGTTCCGAGTAGGGAATAAACAGATTGCTCCAGTATAACAATTCAAATCTGGCCGCCAAAATCTGGTCCATCAAGGTGCGGGCATTGCGGGATTCCATTTTCCTTTCCAGATCGCGCAGGTTCATCTCAAAATGATCCATCCCCACATGGTAGTAATGCAGTATAGCTCGAAAAAGTACAAACATCCCGTCTCTGGCCTCACTACATTGCTGTAACATATGGGCACGTTCATCCGTCTTCATAATCCCTCGGGTATTGTTATCCATATTTAAAGTAACCAAATTATTGCGATCGACATAAAAAAACATCTGATTATCTTGGCGTTGGTCATCTCTCTCATTCTTGATCGCATACAACAAGGAACCAAATATGACTGGCTCAGTACCATTCACGAAACGGACGGACAAATAATTGGATTCGACTTCCGGAATTTTATCCAGCCAATACTGCATATCCGGAAATACCTCTGTCAGTTCCTCCAAAGCATTGTTCATACTATCGGTGTCAGGTGCAACCCAATCCCACCATTGCCAATGTTCCGAACAAGATAAATTGTCACGACGAGCTTCCAACTTGATTTGGTTCACAATCACAGTATCCACTCCTGCACTTATGTTGTCATGCATACCCTTCTATTTATCCAAATTTTATCCCAAAAAGGACACGTATGCATTTCAGCGCAATGACGTGTCCTTCTTTATGCCGTATTCAACAACATTAGGGTTCCATTTTTCATAACATTGAAGCATTCGACATGATCTGTTTCAATTTCTCTGTAGCTCGCTTCTGAATTCGAGATACACTCATCTGTGAGACGCCAAGTTTCTGGGCAATTGCCCGCTGAGATTGGCCATCCTGAAATGCTAGAATAAGTACCTGCTGCTCTTGTTCCTTCAATTGTCCCAATGCCTGTTGCAAGTCCATCCGCTTTTCGACCGAATCATAGTCATTAACATCTGCACTGATCAGTTCACCCAATGTTGCTGCACTATCATCCTGAGATAAAGGAGAGTCCAGTGAAACATAGTGATAACATTCGCGACCAGCCAGAACCTCAATCGGTTCTTCTGCAGTCAAATCAAGGTATTCAGCAATTTCATTCACACCTGGTGAGCGCTCCAGCTTCACGGTTAACTCATCAATAGCATGTTGCACAAGCGCTCCCTTTTCCTTAATCCTCCGGGGCACCTGAATATACCAGGACTTGTCACGCAAATAGTTCTTCATATGACCGATCATGCTCTTCATGGCATAAGGTTCAAACGGAATACCCAGATTGATATCGTATTGCTTAAGCAAACGAATCAAGGCCATCTGCCCGGTCTGATACAAATCTTCGTATAGATCGGGGCGATTCCGAGCAATTTTACCTGCTGCCATCTTAACCATCGGTTCATATTTACGGATGAGGACTGTTGCAATTTCATTATCTTGGGTCTGCTGGTACTCCCAGATCAAACCTATAGCTTCAGACATGGACTCTGGGGGAGTCACTTTCTCATTCATACTTTCTCCTCACTTCTTGCAAGACGTTTTACGAGTACTACTTTCGTACCTTTGCCCGTCTCACTTTCCACACTGACATCGTCCATCAAGGCTTGCATCAGGTAGAACCCAAGTCCGCCAATCTGTGCTTCTGTCAGTTCTGTGTCGTGAAGACCGGCACGTGACATAGCAGGATTCATGTTCTCGAAGCTGGCACCTTCGTCCTTGACAGTAATGGATAATGTTTCGCCATCCACTTCGAATACCACTTCAACCATGCCGCCTTCGTGTGAGTAGGCATACAGTACAGAGTTGTTACAAGCCTCGGATACAGCCACTTTCATATCCTCGATGTCTTCATAAGAGAATCCCATTTTGGATGCTACTCCATAAAGATTAAGTCTTACAATATCAACGTAATCAGCTGTCGCCGGTAAATTAAGGGTGACTCTTTGAACTTCTGCATTCATTCCTTCTTCGATCCTTTCCTATTGGGAATTCTTTTGAGTGACAAAGAATTTGGCGATGCCCGTCATGTCAAAAAGTTTCTGAATTTGAGCAGGAACTTCCTGTACTTCGAAGCGAGCTTCCATTCCATGTCTGGCCTTCAGGACAGATAACAGGATACCAATCCCTGTACTATCGATATACTTCAATTCTTTCATGTTGATTACAAGATCCTGTTCCTTGTTATCCACGAGCGGCTCCATCACCAGACGAAAGTCAGGAGCAACAGATAAATCCAGTTCGCCAGTCAGATACACTGTGCATACGCCATCCTGTGTTTCAGTTCTTGCATTGAATTTTTCATTTTTATTTGTATTCATTAGACATCTCTCTCCTGATCAATGATTTCTTTACCTATTAACCCAACTGACTCATATGTGAAACAAAAAGAAACTTGGTAAAAGTTTCAATTGGCCTGATTCATGGCAGATGGTCCTGGGTTTAACATTTGTCGCTGTTTGTGAAAATGGGTTATTTTCTGTTTAACACTGCCCATTTTCACCGGTTTACTAATATAATCATCCATGCCTGCGGCAATACAGCGCTGCTGAATACCCTCCATCACATTTGCAGTCATGGCTATAATGATTGGCTGATCGGACTGGGACAGGCTCTCTCGAATCCGGCGGGTACACTCCAAACCGTCCATCACTGGCATCTGCAGATCCATGAATACATAGTCATAGGGATGACGGCTGCCAAGTACCATATCCAGTGCGCTCTGCCCATCTTCCGCAATGTCGGAGAGTAACCCAAGCTTACCGAGCATAATGGCCATCAACTTTTGGTTAATGGGATGATCATCAACAATTAATACCGTCGGGAATTTATTCTCATTCTTCACATCCGTTAGCTTCTCTTCCCCGTTCCTCTGGACCAGTTCGGTTTCTACATAACGTTTCGCCTGAATGGTAAATACAAATGTCGCTCCCCGTTGCTCTGTCGTATCCAGATAGATCTGTCCACCCATCATTTCAACCAGAGTCTTGCATATTGCCAGCCCCAAGCCAGTTCCACCGTATTTACGAGTCATTGATGTATCCAGCTGGGAAAACGGCTGAAACAGGCGATCTACCTTGTCTGACGCAATGCCTATTCCCGTGTCCTTAACGGCAAACTCCAATGCCATTTGCCCATCCTTTTCTTCCTTAACTGACACGATCAGATATACTCCGCCATGGTCGGTAAATTTGATCGCATTGGCAATAAGATTCAACAGAACCTGGCGCAGTCTTGCCATATCTCCATAGATTAATTCAGGGACCGAATCTTCCAGGAAATAATCCAGCTCCAGATTCTTTTTGCCAGCTTCGGCAGCAAACAATCCCAGCACTTCCCGAATACAGGAGACCGGTTCAAATGGATGCTCCTCAAGTTCCATTTTGCCGGATTCCATTTTGGTAAAATCAAGAATGTCATTGATGACCGTGACCAGTGCATCTGCACTGCGACGAACGATGTCTACATATTCCTTCTGATCTTCCTTCAGTTCCGTATCCATTAGCAGATCCACCATGCCAATGACTCCGTTCATGGGTGTACGAATCTCATGACTCATCATCGCCAGAAACTCGGTCTTTGCATTAGCTGCAATCTCTGCTTCTTCCTTGGCCTGAATGAGTTGCTGGTTCATCTTCTCCAGTTCCTGGGTCTTCTGGTGAAGCAGCATCGTCTGTGTCTTCAACCTTTTGTTGGTGATAAACATCTCCACAAAGCCCTCGATTTTGGATTTCAAAATCTGAGGAATAAATGGCTTAACCATATAATCAATGGCCCCGGCTGAGTATCCGGCAAACAAGTGCTCCGCTTCTCTGCTGTTCGCAGAGATGAATATAATCGGCACATCCTTGGACTTGTCCCGTGCCTTAATTAACTTTGCTGTCTCAATTCCGTCCATTCCAGGCATCTGCACATCGAGAACGATAACCGCAAATTCGTCTTTAAGCAGACAACGGAGTGCCTCTTCTCCAGAAGTTGCCTTAACGAGTTTATATTGTTCCGATTCCAGAACTGCTTCAAGAGCAAGCAAGTTCTCAGGGCGGTCATCTACCAATAATATGTGGATTGGTTCATTGAGCCCCATGGCTAACCCTAACCCCCTATTTGATCTTCCGGTATATTTTTTCGGTTCGGTCTAACGGCTCATAGGTATCACTGAACTCTGTAAAATGTATCGATTCTTTTGACCCCAGAACCAGAATTCCAAAGTGGCTCAAGCTCTCGTGAAACAGCCCATGCACATGGTTCCGCAATTCATCATTAAAATAAATCATGACATTTCGGCAAAAGATAACATTAAACTCGTTAAATGACCGATCTGTTGCCAGGTTGTGCTCTGCGAAAATGATGTTCTTCCTCAGGAAAGGATGAAATATCACCGAATTGTATTTCGCTGTATAGTACTCGGAGAAGGCTCTGGTACCCCCTGCCTCCAAATAATTTGTAGTAAATAGTTTCATTTTCTCAATACCGTATACGCCTTCTTTGGCCTGTTGCAAAGAGCGATCATTCATATCCGTTGCGTAGATTCTCGCCTTGTCATACAGCCCTTCCTCATGCAACATGATCGCCATGGAATAGACTTCCTCTCCCGTCGAGCAACCCGCATGCCATATTCGGATATACGGATAAGTTCTCAGGATAGGAATAATCTGCTCCCGAAACATCCGGAAAAGCGAAGGATCTCGAAACATTTCCGTTACAGGGATGGACAAGTTCTGTACAAAACGTTCAAATGCAGAACGATCATGAAGGACACGCTCCTGCAAGCCGGATATACTCTTAACCCCTTCTGCATGTGCATGATGCCAGATTCTTCGTCTCAGGGATGGCAGTGCATAGTTTCTAAAATCATATCCATACAAACGGTGCATGCCTTCCAACAGCAACTCAATCTCGATCAGCTCGCGCTCTTCATCTTGCGGCATACGGACCAAATCTGCCCCCGTCTCGGTAGGTTCCCACGCTGTCATAAATTCTCTCCACTTCTTCATTTGTTACTTGCGTAATTGTTGTATTGTCTTTCATTACCCAAACCATGAACATCCGAATAATGAACTTACGAATACAGCCATACGCGCATTAAGGATAACAATTGATCTGTCTGGATCGGTTTTTTCACATAATCAGATGCTCCCGCTTCAATACATTTGCCGCGGTCCTCTTTCATCGCTTTGGCCGTGAGCGCTATAATCGGCAACTTTTCAAACTGCGGAATCTGTCTGATTCGTGTCATCGCTTCATAACCGTCCATTTCCGGCATCATCATATCCATCAGTACCAGGTCAAACTCCGGATTTTTCTCCAAAATCTCCAAAGCCTCTCGGCCATTCTCTGCAAACGTCACATCCATCCGGTAACCTTCAAGGACGCTTGAAAGAGCAAATACATTACGAATATCGTCATCAACAAGCAATATCTTTTTCCCTTCAAATAACGTTTCCTTGTTGTGTAACTTCTGCAAGATGCGACGCTTGTCTTCCGGTAAATTGGCTTCTACCCGATGCAGGAACAATGTGGTTTCATCCAGCAAACGTTCTGGTGACTTCACATCCTTGATAATGATGGATTCCGCATATTTGCGCAGCTTCATTTCTTCCTTGGAATCCAGTTCCTTGCCTGTATAAATTATAATCGGCAGATCGTTCAGATATTCATCATCCCGAATCTGGTCGAGCAACTCAAAACCGGTCATATCCGTTAACATCAGATCCAGTACCATGCAGTCATAACGCTGGCTGTGTAATTCATTCAATGCCTCGCTGCCTGTAGATACTGCCGTGATTGCCACATCATCATGACCAATCAATTCAATAATAGCTTTACGCTGAATTTCATCGTCTTCCACAATCAACAGCCGTTTCAACTGATTCTCGGTATATGATTTGATATGCGAGAAGGCTTTATCCAGTGAGTCCTTGCTCGAAGGTTTTTTCAGATAAGCTATGGCACCCATCATCAAACCTTGCTTCATATCATCAATGACTGAAATGACATGTACCGGGATGTGGCGTGTTGCGGAACTGCTCTTCAATTCGCCCAGAATGGTCCAACCATCCATCACAGGCAATTGAATATCCAGAATAATGGCATCAGGCAGATATTGACGTGCCATCTCAAGTCCTTTATCCCCTTGGAGGGCAACCAGTGCTTTGAATCCTCTTCCTCTCGCCATATCCATCAAAATGTGTGCAAAGTTCACATCATCCTCAATGATGAGAAGGATTTTGTCACCTTCCATCAGATTCTCCCGATCATCTTCAATCTGGGTGAGATCTGGAGTGTGGGTAGGAGACAGATCTTTACCGACGCTCTGCTCCGGATCAGGAGAGAGAATGGACTGATGACTTGAGAGCATGGTTCTTGCTTCGCTGGATTGTTCATAAAGATCCTCTGAGGATACGGCTGCTTCTCTTGAAGCACCTTCCTCCGCCAGCGCTTCCTCTTCATGATTATCCGGCAGGTACAAGGTAAAGCAGCTGCCTTCACCCTCAGAAGATTCCACATGTATTGCACCACCAAGCAAACGCGCCAATTCCCTGCTAATGGACAATCCAAGACCCGTTCCGCCGTATTTCCGACTTGTTGTACCGTCTACTTGCTGGAACGCTTCAAAGATCAGATCCGTCTTGTCTGATGGAATGCCAATGCCAGTGTCTTTTACACTAAATCCGAGATATTCCTGATTGGTGTTCATATAACCCGGCAGTTCTTCCGGTTTCATCCTTCTTCCAATCAGGCTGACCGAACCACGATTGGTAAATTTGAACGCATTCGACAACAAGTTCCGCAGGATCTGTTTGACACGATGGCTGTCGGTGTATACCCATTTTGGTAGATCGCTGTCGAACTCGATGTTCAAGTTCAATTCTTTTTTATTCGCCATCGCTCCAAAGTTCTGCTGAACAAAGCTGGTTAGCTCTTCCATTCGAACCGTCTCATAATTGATATCCATCTTGCCTGCGTCCACTTTGGACAGGTCCAGAATCTCATCAATCATCTTCAGCAGATCCGCACCCGACATGTAGATGGTTTGCGCATATTCCTGCTGCTTGTCAGTCAGATTTCCACCTTTGTTCTCCGACAACAACTGAGACAGAATGAGCAAACTGTTCAATGGTGTACGGAGTTCATGCGACATATTCGCCAAAAATTCGGACTTGTACTTACTTGTCATCGACAGCTGTGTAGCTTGTTGTTCCAGCTGTGTCTTCGTTTTCTCAATTTCGTCATTCTTCTCTTCGACTTCACGTACCTGCTCTTCAAGCGCACGCGTCTTGGCAATCAGCTCGGTATTGAAATGCTCCAGCTCTTCCTGCTGACGCTGCAGCAATTCTTCGGAACGTTTAAGCGCCTCTGTCTGCTCCTCCAGATTCTCATTGGACCGGCGCAGTTCTTCTTGCTGTGTCTGCAACTCTTCCGATTGAACTTGCAGTTCCTCAGTCAGTGCCTGGGATTCACGCAGCAGCTCTTCCACACGCAAACGACGTCGAACGTTATTCAGAATGACACCCAGATTCATAATCAGTTGAGCGAATAATTGTTTGTGCAGTTCATTGAACCCTTCAAAGGAAGCCAGCTCAACAACACCAATCAATTCATCTTCAAACACGACAGGATAGATCATGATACCTGCAGCACGTGCTGAACCTGAAGCTGAACCAATATGCACATAATCTTCCGGCGTATGTTCCAGAACAATCGGTGTCATATCCAGCGCAGCTTGACCAATCAGGCCTTCACCAATGCGATACATTTCTTTACCAACATCTTCATTCTCTTCAAATGCGTATGCACCATAACGTCTCAATTCGTCGGGATGTTTCTCCTCATCAACCAGATACACGACACCCAGCTGAGCACCAAGCACCGGTGTAAACTCACTGATAAACATCTGTGAGATTTGTCGAATGGAACCAATGCCCCGGAGCAGCTCAGGCACTCGTGCAATGTTGGAACTCATCCAGTTTTGATCTTGCTGAGCCTGTACGTAAGCTCTCTCGATCTCCAGTTTTTCTTCCAAATCACTGGATACATCTTTGAACACACTGGCAATCTGACCAATCTCATCCGTTGATTTGACCTGAATACGTCTGATTGTACGGTAACGCCCTTTACCAAAACTTGTGATCATCATGGATACGGTATTCAGTCCCCGTGTAATACTCGGCAGCACCCACATAATGACACCTAGTGCCAGCAATAATCCCGCAATCATGATACTTATGGTGATCTGTACTGCTCTCGTATATGCTGCGTTAGCGTCTTTAATCTCCGTATCAATCTCTTGGTCCTGGTAACGCGAGAGTGCATTCAGACTATCTACGGCTTCTTTTTGCACCGCAAGTCCTGTTGAATTACGGTAGTTATTTGCATCTTCTACCCGGTTTTGGGACATCAGGCTAATCTGTCTCGAAGCATAGGCTGTATACGCATTCCATGCCGAATTCACACGATCCACCAGCTGATGTTCTGGTGCACTGTCCGCCCGATTTCTCACTTCTTCGAGGTTACGATCGCCCCGCTCCTTCATATCCTTCAGGTCACCTTCAGCAGCACCAATCGAATTATTCGGATTCAGTAACAAGTTAGCCAGCACTTTGGCAATATCATTGACCTCTCCACGTGCAGCAGAAGTGAATCTTACTTTGAGATAGCGATCCTGATACATCTGGTCAATCTGTTGATTACTGCTGTTGAGCCGTTCATAACTCACAAACGTAAGCACGATCAGAATAGCCATCAGAGCGGTAAAACCAATCAGCAGTTTATTCCTGATCTTCATTCATCCCCCGCCCCTTTATCCAAAGTAATCCAGACCAGACATTTATCATCATCCCGCTCCTGGGGAATTTCATCATCAAAAAATAGTGCCTGCATGGCAGCTTCATTCCAATGATGTGAGCCGGTAAGTTTTTCAATCAGGAATTCATGTTGTTCCTCCTGCGAGCCCTGAACAGCTTCCAATAATCCATCCGTATACAGTGCAATGTGTCCGTCACCCTCGTAATGAATCGTTTGTGGTTCAATGTCCATTTTGTCAAATAAACCAACAGGACAGCAGTTGCTGTCAAATGTGGTGACACTTCCGTCGTTTCGGAAAAATAAAGCAGGTGGATGCCCTGCATTAACATAATCAATACGCTTCATTCGTGTATCAACCACCAGGTAAATTGCCGTGAAATAATACTGCACCAATTGTTTCTCCAGATGGAGCTGGTTAAAACGACGGTTTAACTCCTGAATGACCTTCTCTGGATCGACATAGGTGGTAACTGTATCTTTCAACACCGAAGCGATAAACATCGTAAACAGGGATGAAGATATCCCGTGTCCCATCATGTCGAGCAGCAGAACTCCGTAACGGCCTTCCCCAAGGGGGTACCAAGAATACAGATCACCCGCAAGCTCAAACGAAGGTTTATAGATGGCATGCACTTGGAATAGCGGGTCTCTAATCGCTGGACTTAATACAGCATTTTGGACCATCGCTGCCAACTTGAGCTCATCCTGAATACGTTGATCACGCTCTTTATGCCAATCCTTTTCCTGTTTCAAACGAAGTGCGAGTCGAATTCTGGCCATCAGCTCGACTTTATTAATCGGTTTGGTTACATAGTCAGATGCACCTGCATCCAATGCTTCAGCAAGTTTCTTGGAATCACCGATGGCAGTCACCATAATAATCGGAATATCCTTCAGATTTTCAAATTTTTGCACAATACTGCAGGCTTCGATGCCGTCCATCTCGGGCATCATCATATCCAGCAAAATCAGGTCAATATCCGACGGTCTTGGACGAAGTTCGTTACTTTCCTCACCAATCCCCAACACTTCAAACATTTCCATGGCGGAACTCGCCGTTACAATGTCACGATAGTTCTCTTTTTTCAGAATTTCTCGAATGATAATGACATTCGTCGGATTGTCGTCAACAATAAGTATTCTCATTGATATCTCCTTATCTGTGGCGTCCGGGTTTGTCGATTCTTATTAGGTAATTACGAACGTTGATTATACAAATTTTGCATACAAAGCGGCAGTAGACATAATAATTCCTAGTATAACTATAATCGTAAAACCAAAAAAACTCTATCAGTAAATGGCACCATCACGGGTAATCTTCACCGCTTTCGCCCTGTTTTTGCAGCGTCCTGATCCCGCTTCCAAACTTGCAAAAACATAGATAAGGAATGGGGAAAGCCCCATTCCTTATCTATGTTTTTGCTTAAGCATTATACACAAGTCATTCAGAAGCTTGTCCATGTGCAGCAAACTTCAACTTGCAATGTATATCGGGTTAGTCTTTCTTTTTGGCAATTACGAGTACTTTACCTTTGTCCAACTCACTTTCGTAGAAGTCAGCTTCGGCTTCGGTAAAGCCCATCGACACAATTTTGGCCCGGAGTTCATCACCACGTGAGCGGAACAGATTCGCCAAGGAATCAAATACGCCTTCTTCCTTGATGCCAATTTCTTTGGCATCTGCTGTATCGGCAATTCGATCTGTACGATCCTTCTCATGGGCGAGAACAAAGATATGATCAGCAAGGTATCCGGTAATCTGCAATTCTTTCACCGCTTCTACCGCCTGGACTCCGTTTTCTACCACTTTTGCATAAGCTTGCTCATTGGTTGAATTCATCGTTTCCACTCTCCTCTGATTTAATCTTCTGTATCGAGCTACTTAATATATAACCATACTAAATGGGGTTGAAACGATTCGGTAAACACCATTTCTAGGAAACCGAGTCATCAAAAAGATCAATGCCTTCAATCTGCTGAGAGCCTGACTTCATATATACCTTCAGCGCCTGATCTCCACGGAGAAACACTTCTCCATCCTCGGCTACATAATACGGGGTACCGAGAGCCTGATGGATTGCTTCCATATTCAGCTCAATTTTCTTACCGTTTAACATGATGTGATTCTCCGATGCATCGATATGCACATATTGAATAACATCCGTATCTTCACACAAACCAACCTTTACATCATGAAAGTGATATTCAGGACATCCCAGATAAGGATCTTCCTGTTTATTCACTGGCTGGCCCTTCTTGGCCAACAAATCGTCCATGGTATCATCCAGAGAAATGCCATTCAGAGTCCGAAAATGCTGGAAAGTCTCGGATCGATCAACAGCCAGAGTCACCTCTGACGCCTTCTCTTCCATTGCCGTCCATTGCATATCGTGAGCAGCAGGTACCGCTGCCGGTTGAACGGAAAAGGGAGAAATTACGCTAAACATCACAAGCAGTAGTTTCATCATGATTCTCACCCTTTCATCAGGTTCATCACCGCTCTGAAGGCTTCTTCATGGGTTACAAAGCGGTCATGTTACTTGCGCATCCGTTGCCATACATTTGCTGCAACATCAACATACTTCATCCAGTTATTTCCACCCTTAGCTTCACCATTATATGTAGCTTCATAGGATTGGAGGGTGCGATCCGTTGATGTAGCAGGCGGTGCATTTACATGAACCGATTCAGCATGCTTAGTCTGTTCAGCGTTGTTGCGTTTGGTCTGAAATTTCGCCATCAGCGTAGTGGAGACTTGTTTGGCTGCTGCTGTCACTTCATTCAACACTTCTCCCAGATTCTCAACAGATTCCATAACAGGATCAATTTTTTTCATTTTGTGCTGCACATCCACGGTAATATCATTGGCATGCCTTACCGTCTGCTTCACTTCATAACTAAGTTCATCAATGGTTTTCTGTACCTCCTGTAATGTCTGCGAGACATTTTCCAAAGAACCCTGTGCGGATTTCAAGGTACGAATTAAAAAGAAAACCAGTACAGCAAATGCCACTGCAATCAGGGCCACGCTAATTTGATAGATCATAGAAGAACCTCACTTTCCATATGTGCATCAGTTTGTTATTGCTATAGTTACCCGGCGATTTCCCGGACGAAACAATATTATATATCCCTTCATATATGCCTTCGATTGGAAAAAAAACCAATGTTTCAACTGGATAACCCCCGGTTAAAGTTAAACTACACAAGGCGGTGAGGTGAACACAACTCACTGCATAATCAAGTAAACGAAAGGATGAAACCTTATGTTGAAATGGTCTGTATTATTTCTAATCATTGCACTGGTAGCAGGTATTTTTGGATTCTTCGGTATTGTTGAAGCAGCTGCTTCAATCGCGAAAGTACTCTTCTTCATCTTTGTTGTACTGTTCGTAATCTCCCTCATTACGGGACGTAGCCGAATGCGATAACCTCGGCTCTGATCTGACTGATTCATATTAACGAATACATACAAAAGCCAATCGTGCTTCCAAGCCGATTGGCTTTTGTGCGTTCAGGCATAGGTCAACTTTTCTATATTATGTATTGCACTCCCTTCTGCTTTATTCCAATCCGCACTCGTATGAATCCCAAAAAAACAGGACTTTTTTGAGATAGCCAACCCGGTTTTATCCCACCGAAGTATGATATTTACAGGCTTGCTATATACCCACATATGCGCCAGTTGACACTGGAGAATGCAAGAAAATATTGTTATAATTTGTGATTCATAAGGTAGCTCGCTTGGTTACTTTTAACACAGGACAACAAATTACATACCTAACCGAGGAGGAAAAACAAATGAAAAAAATCGTGAGTTTTGCCGCTGCTTTAACGTTGATGGGTTCGATGGCTGCTGCTGCAGGTGCTGAGGAAGCGGTTACCGGAACGGTAACTCCGGAAAAAGGAACAGAAGCCACCACAACAACGACAACAACTCCGGCTGTTGAAGTGAACAAACCTGCTGTAGACACAGTAGAAGGTACTGCTGAGACAGTAACCGGTACAACAACAGACACTACAGGTGCAGAAGGTACTTCGACAACAACTGAAACTCCAGCTACAACTACAGATGATAAAATGTTTGAAGAGCCACTGGTTAAACCAGGCGATGAAGTACTGGCACCTACAATGTTGCTGAACCTGCTGGAGCGCACTTGGTTCTATGATGCACCTAACGGTAAACCAATCGGTGCATTGAGCTCCCAAGTCATTGATACAACAGGTGAAGTGGTTGACGGATTCGACGGTGGCGAATGGGTGCAAGTGTACACTTGGAAAGGCAAAGCGTGGATCCACGTTGCCATTCAGTAACATCGTATAATCGTTCTAACGATAAGTAAAGAGGACAGCGCGCACAATCGCGGCTGTCCTCTTTTGATTTTCCCTGCTGTTCACTCCCTGTTCAAGAGTTCCCTGTAGCTTCTTACTTCTTCGGTTCCACATGTACATGCACATGCATGATGTTATGCGATCGCTTTAACCGCTCTTCCACCCGATCACAGATCTGATGGCCTTCAATCAAACTTAAGCCGCCGTCCACTTCAATGACTACATCCACAAGTACATGACTGCCATGCACGCGTGCCTTCACATCCTTAATCATTTCAACACCTGGAACGCGAGCTACCGAGGACCTGAGATCCGTCAACTCCTTCTGATCAAATCCATCGGTAAGACGATGTGTAGAATCCCGAAAAATCTCCCAGGCGGTCTTACAGATCAACAGACCCACAGCAATCGCAGCTACTTTATCCAACCATGGAAGTCCGAACTGCGCACCTATAATTCCAACTGCAGCGCCTATGCTGACCCAGGCATCCGAACGGTTATCTTTCGCCGCTGCCATCAGAGCCTGACTATTAATCTGTTTAGCCAGACGGTGATTGTAACGATACACGCCCAACATCACCAAAGCACAGACTACAGCCACCGCTGCCGCCCACAGGTTTGGAGCAACAAAGGCTCCCTCATACCAGGAGCGAACTGCTTCAACCAATACTTGCAGCCCAACCATAGCCATAATAAATGAAGCCACCAAGGCAGCAACCGTCTCCGCTCTAAAATGGCCATAGGCATGATCCGAATCAGGTGGTTTCTGGGAGATCCGAAGTCCGATTAATACAGCAACAGATGCCACAATATCTGTAAGGTTATTAAAACCATCGGCCAGCAAGGCACTGGATGCAAATACATATCCACAGATCAGCTTAAAAGCAGACAGGACGAGATAGGCTACAATACTAACCCAGGCTCCTCGCTCCCCTTTTCGAATTTCTTCATATGCATTCAAACCGGGCGACACTCCTTTAACGTTTCGTATTACGGTTTTTACATGTTACCAAATGCGGAGCGTGTGGGTCTACAGAAACAGTGTTGCCAGGCCGCATTGCTGTAGGCAAGCCGAAACAAAGTTGCCAGACGGCAGGGCTGTAGTTAATGAGAAAAATTGTTGGCCTGGGTAAAACCAGAGGTTTGGAGCATTTTATCAGGTTGCCCTTGTGGGGCTTTTATAAAACGTATAAAATAGGTACATCCCGTCCAATCTGGACGGCTCACTGTAAGACCGGGAGGGAAATAACGATGAGCGAAAATAACGAACCGAAAAAGGTCAGTTTGCAGGATGCTATACGCCAAAAGCTGGCGCAAAAGAAAGAACAGGCAAATTCCGGTAACCAATCCAGCGCCTACTTTGAAGGCGGACCTAAAGCGATGAAGAGTCAGAACAACAAGAAGCCTAACAATCAACGTCGCCGTACGGGTGGATCCTAGGTCTTAAAGCCGCAGAGAGACTCATTCAATGACAAAAAGAACCGCAAGCCCTCTTCACAGAGGCTTGCGGTTCTTTGGTGTTCCTATAATAATGTGCCGTAGATGGTACTTCGTTTAAGCTTCTACCGGGTACATTTTATTGCGCAGTTCTTTGATTTCATCACTTTCCAGATACTCATCATAGCTCATTTGGCGATCAATGATGCCATTCGGCGTAATTTCGATAATCCGGTTAGCAATCGTTTGAATGAACTGATGGTCATGAGATGTGAACAGCATTGTGCCGTCAAAATCAATCATACCATTGTTCAGCGCTGTGATGGATTCGAGATCCAAGTGGTTTGTAGGCTCATCCAGAATCAATGCGTTAGCACCAGTCTGCATCATTTTCGCCAGCATACAGCGAACTTTCTCGCCCCCGGAGAGTACACTTGCCTTTTTCAAGGATTCCTCACCTGAGAATAGCATACGTCCCAAGAATCCGCGCAGATACGTTTCATCCTGATCTTTGGAATATTGACGGAGCCAATCCACGAGCGTCATGTCTACACCGTCAAAATACTTGGAGTTGTCTTTCGGGAAATAAGCTTGAGTTGTTGTTACACCCCAAGTGTATTCGCCGCTATCCAATTCCGTTTCACCCATAAGAATATCAAACAACAGTGACTTGGCATTCCCGTTCGGACCCACAAATGCGATTTTATCCCCTTTGTTCACGACAAAGCTGATATCATTCAGCATTTTCACACCATCAATGGATTTGCTGATGCGATCTACGGTCAACAATTGTTTACCGGCTTCACGCTCAGGTTTGAAGTTGATAAACGGATATTTACGGTTCGATGGACGAAGGTCATCCAGCGTGATTTTATCGAGTTGTTTCTTCCGGGAAGTCGCCTGCTTTGATTTCGAGGCATTCGCAGAGAAACGTTGAATAAAGGCTTGCAGCTCTTTAATCTTCTCTTCTTTTTTCTTGTTGGCATCACGTTGCAACGCAAGTGCCAATTGGCTGGATTCATACCAGAAGTCATAGTTACCTACGTACAACTGGATTTTACCAAAGTCGATATCCGCAATATGCGTACATACTTTGTTCAGGAAGTGACGGTCATGGGATACCACAATAACAGTACCTTCATAGTCCATCAAGAAGTTCTCAAGCCATTGAATGGATTCGAGATCCAAGTGGTTGGTAGGCTCATCGAGCAACAGGTTGTTTGGACGACCAAACAATGCTTGTGCAAGCAGGACACGAACTTTTTCGTTACCACTTAGTTCATTCATTTTTTTATCGTGCATGTCACGGTCGATACCCAAACCGATCAGGAGTGCCGCTGCATCCGGCTCAGCATCCCATCCATTGAGCTCCGCAAATTCACCTTCAAGCTCACCTGCACGCAGGCCGTCTTCTTCGGTAAAGTCCGCTTTGGCATACAGCGTATCTTTTTCTTTCATAATGGCATAGAGACGACTATGACCCATAATTACCGTTTCGAGAACCGGATACTCATCATATTCAAAGTGGTTTTGCTTCAAAACGGCCATACGTTCGCCCGGGGTGATGTGCACCTCTCCCGAGTTGGCTTCAATCTCACCGGACAAAATTTTCAAAAATGTTGATTTTCCGGCTCCGTTCGCCCCAATCAAGCCGTAACAGTTGCCTGGCGTGAATTTGATATTCACATCTTCAAAAAGTGCACGTTTTCCGTAGCGGAGCGTGATGCCGCTTGTACTGATCATTAAGCATACCATCCTTTATTGGTTAATCTGCATACTGCATGAATAGCAAGTTGCGTAAATCATGGATTCAATATCCCGATGCCTATTCTGGCACCATATTATAACACAAAAAAGCGGCAAATTCGAAAATTGGCCGCTTTTTACTTATTAAAGATTTGGTAAATGTACTGTTCATGCGGGTATATCCCTACATTAACATATTTGGCTCGATTTTGTTAGCCCTGTTTGCTTTTCTCATGCCGGATGCGAAGCGTTTCACCATGACCAAGCACCCGAATCCGCTCTTTACCAATGCCCAGTCGTTCACGTTCGACTTCCAGCCGATCCAGCGCTTCTTTCGGCGTATCATCCGCCAGCTTGAATGTGCCATAGTGCATCGGCACCATAAGCTGGGAGCCGGTTTCAAAGAACCCCTGCAACGCTTCTTCGGGTGTCACGTGCTGGGAAGTCATGAACCATTCCGGATCGTACGCACCAATAGGCATCAAAGTAATACCGATGTCAAAGCGCTCTCCAATCGTTTTGAATCCCTGGAAGTAACCTGTATCGCCCACAAAATACAATACAGGCGGGCCACCCGAATCTTTGGGTGTTTTGTTCTTCCCTGATTCCGCCGTGGATGAATGATCCTGATCGCTCGTTGTTGCAGCACTTTCCGCTGCAGAAGTCGTCGCCAGATGATGCTGTTCCAACACATAACCGCCCCAGTGGGACGTATTGGTATCGAACAGCGTTCGGCGCGTCCAGTGCTGTGCAGGGACAAAGGTTATTTTGACTCCGCCAAGTGTAATATGATCCCACCACTTCATCTCTTGGCATCGATGGAATCCTTTGCGGACCATCTTGCGCTTCAGACCATCGGGTACGATCAGCAACGTCTTGGCCGTAATCAGCTTACGCAAGGAAGCCAGATGCAGATGATCATAGTGGGAATGGGATATCAGAATGACATCCAATGGTGGAATATCCTGAATCGGAATGCCGGGGGCACCGAGCCTTCGTTGAAATCCCATTTTTTCGGCCCACACCGGGTCAGTCACGATGTTCAATCCATAATATTGAATGAAAAAAGTGGAATGACCAATCCAGGTAATACTCGTATCCTCCCGATTGGCATGCAGATAATCGAGTTCAGGCGGATGTTTGGGAACGGTGTAGGAGTAATCCTTCACCTTATTGCGCCGCTGCTCCCTCCATTGCTTGAATTCCTTCAGCGTTTTGTCCGTACTTACATTATCAATGTTGTTATAACGGATTTTAGGCATGAAAGGGCCCTCCTCCCTTCCTCATTTCTTAACAACAGATTACCCCGAATGGGAATGTACGTACCAGTTAATCAATCCTTCGGATTTTTGCATACGGCCAGATATATGAACAAAAACACAATCGCAGCCATAATGATAAGTGGGGGGGCGTACATAATGGTGAATGTCTCAAAAAAACTCAACCCGGTTATGCCGGGTATCCCCGTGACTCCCTCAGTAGATAGTGGATGCAGCAAGGAAGTCATGAGTAAGAACATGTTCAGTAGCATGGACAGACTCATCCTTTCTTTTTACCGGAATTACCACGTACATAATTGGCATCGAACAGGAACAGTTTCATAATCAGCACTAGCGAAGGAATGAGCACGAGCAGCCCCAGGCTGAACGCCGTAATTAGCGCAATGCCCATTGTACGATTCGTAAAGCTGTCATAAATATTAATGTAGGGATACAGGATATACGGAAGGTGAGATCGCCCGTAACCATACCAGGCAAAGGCAAACTGAAGCATGACAGCGATAAAACACCAGCCCAGATATTTGCGTTTCCACACCAACGACACTGCAATGACAAAACAGATAAACGACGCAATGAACATCCATGAAATATTCACCATCTGTTCAAAATGTGCGGGATTCTGTTTGTTAATCTGCAGAAATGCCAGAAAACTCGCAAAGATGGTTGGCAAGCTCCATAACAGTGCATATTCTCGAAGTACCTCAAAGGCCGGCTCATCCCCTGCCCGCTTGGCGTAATAGGACAGAAACATGGCTGAGATATAGAGCACACTGACTAGTGCAAGTAATACAACCGACCAGGTATAGGGATTCGTCAAAAATTCACGCCAGCGAAAAAAAACCTGATCGCCCACCTGCTCAATGATTCCACCTTCGGATATAGCCAAAATGGTTGAAAATACCGCCGGAATGAGCAATCCGGTCGCTCCGTACAGTGCCATGTAGATCCGGCTGTTCTTCCCATGGTTGCCATAGGTATTGTACGCGTAATACACGCCCCGGATGGCAAGCAATACAATGGCCAGCGAACCCGGCACCAGCAAAGCTGTCCCGTAATAAAAGGCGCTGTCCGGATAAAACCCGACCAATCCGACCACAAAAAAAATCAGAAACACATTCGTCACTTCCCACACGGGAGACAGGTAGCGCTGAATGATGTTATGGATTTTGTTCTCATGCCCGGTCAAAATGCTGTAAAAGCTGAAGAACCCGGCGCCAAAATCAATCGAAGCGACAATCAGGTAACCGAACAAAAACGTCCACAATATCGCAATGCCCGCAATTTCGAAGCTCAATGCACAATCCCTCCTTCAAGCCCCAGAGACTCCAGTTCCTTCTCTGCTTCCTTGTTGCGGAACAGCTTGCTGAGTACCCGAATGCACGAGAAACATAGAATCAGATACAGCAAAATGAACAACACCAGCATCCATCCTACCGAAGTTGACGTCGTGGCCGCTTCCGAAACCTTCATATACCCGCGTAAGATCCAAGGCTGCCGGCCAACTTCGGCGAACATCCACCCCAGCTCGATAGCAATCATGGCCAGCGGCCCCAGCAAGACAATGCCGAGCAACAGCCATTTGGGATATGGCTTACGCCCTGGCAACCACCGCCGCAGCACATATAACACAGGAATCATCAGGATAATCACTCCGGTTGTGACCTTCAGGTCAAACATATAATGAATGGACAGTGGCGGCCTCAGGTCCGCAGGAAATTCTTCGAGTCCTTTCACTTCCGTATCGGGACGATTCCCCGCCAAAATGCTGAGTGCATAAGGAATCTCAATCGCGTATTTCACCTCATTGTTCTCATCCAGAATACCGCCATACACAAGCGGTGCCTCTTTCATCGTCTTGAAATGCCATTCTGCGGCAGCCAGCTTCTCCGGCTGGTATTTCGCCAGGAATTTACCCGAGGAGTCGCCGATCATAACGGTACTGATAGCAAATACAAGCGCAGATACCGTCGTGAGTTTCAGTGCTTTTTTGTAATAGACATGATCCCGTCCCCGAAGCAAACTGAAGGCGGCTATCCCCGCCAGGATACCTGCACTCAGGGTATAGGATGAGGCGAGTACATGGGACACCTTGGTTGGTGTTGCCGGATTCAACATGGCTGCAATCGGATGGATGTCCTTCATGATGCCATTAATCAGGGTGAATCCCTGAGGCTGGTTCATAAAGGAGTTCACTGTCGTAATGAAAATCGCGGATGCAGATGAGCCTAGAGCTACCGGAATCAACAGCAGCATATGCGTATATTTCTTTTTGAAACGATCCCACGTATAGAGGTAGATGCCAAGAAATATCGCCTCTATAAAAAAGGCAAACGTCTCCATGAATAGCGGCAGGGCGATGGCCTGACCCGCTACCCGCATAAACATCGGCCACAGCAGACTAAGCTGTAATCCGATCGAGGTGCCTGTAACGACACCAACGGCAACGGTGATGACAAAACCTCGCGCCCATCGGCGTGCCAGCAAGGTGTAATGCATATCATTGGTTCGTAGCCCTCGCCACTCGGCCAAGGCAATCATGAGTGGAACGCCTACACCAATAGAGGCAAAGACAATGTGTACAAACAGGGTAAGACCGGTTAGTATGCGGCTGAGCAAAACAGGGTCCAGAGATGACATGGTTACACTCCTCTTTCACATAATCGTTATGTACAACAGCAGTTCCTCTGCTTGAACGTGTATCTCAATAACTCATGATTCGGATGATGCTTTTCACAACGGCATACAGCACAACCACAGCTGCAACCAGACAGACAATGATGAGTGTTTTCTCTTGTTTACGGAACATATTCCTGCCGTCCTCCTTTTGCATGAGATGCAAATTATGGCTCTATAGACAGTTTGCAAAAGAAGTTGTTTTTTTATCCCGGAAATTGAAAAACAAAAAAAAGCCTTCACCTTATCACGCTTACGCGCTGAAGGGCAAAGGCTCTATACATAGATCTCATACATCAACAATGTTCATAAAATAGGAAATGCATCTCTTCATCCATCATTACATTCAAACCAATACGTCCTGCTTGGGCAATCGTACCTTGAACGTACTTCCCTTGCCCGGTGCAGATATAAAGGTCAGCGTTCCTTTGTGATCCTCCACAATTTTTCGGGAAATGTACAACCCGATTCCTGTTCCACCAATCTGCCGATGATCCGAATTATCCACTCGATAGAATTTGTTGAATAACATGTCCTTCTCTTGCTCCGCAATCCCTATTCCGTAATCACGCACATCAAGACATAACCATTCCTCTTCTTCCCATAACGTAACATCAATCCGATCAGCTCCCGGAGAATACTTGACTGCATTGCCCACCAGATTATGCAGAACCTGAACCATCCTGTTCTGGTCAGCGTAGGCAAAAAAGTCTCCATTAAACGTATGCACATAGATACGTTGGGCGGACTTCATATTCCACTGTTCGGCAACCCCTTCTACCAACTCAACCAGCGGTACATACGTCATATGGTAAGCCATGCCCTCGTTATCGAGGCGCTGAATATCGAGTACGTCATCGAGCAAACTGCTCAGCCGCTTGCCCTCCGAAGCGATGGTCTGCATGAATTCCTGCTGCTGAGCTGCCGGAAGGTCATACATCATCATTAATTCCACATATCCCATAATGGTGGCTACAGGCGTTCGAAGCTCATGAGATACCACACTGATCAGTTCATTCTTCATCCGATCCAGCCGTTCTTCTCCTGTCCGGTCACGGAACACCAATAGAAAACCATGGTTTTTGCCCGGGACATCCATCTGCTTCATATACAGGGAAAATACACTTTTATCCACATTATTAAATATAAATTCGGTCTCAATAAAAGCTGTTTCTCCGTTCAGGAATGCTCTCGTCTGTTCCATCAGGTTGAAGTTGTCTGTTAACACCATCGTATCAATGGCCTGCGCCAAATCTTCAATAGATCTGCCCAGGAAATCACCCAAGCCAAACATCTCTTCTATCCTTCGGTTGACAATGGTTATGGTCCCTGATCGATCAGACATCACGAGCCCTTCCCGTACGGATTCAATGAATTGCTCACTGATATCTCGCTGTTCCTGAATGGCAATCTTTTCATTGAACAACTCCGAGTTGAGCTTCTCCAGCGCAAGAGCATGACGCACACGATCTTCTTCCGCTCTGGTCCGCTCTGTAATATCCTTGATAAACAGGTTGTATAACGTCTCATTTTTGCCGAGCTGAATCTCAACAATTTTGTAATCAATCGGAAAGACGGAACCATCCCGGCGAATTCCCGAAATTTCATCTACGATCGTGTATCTTTTACCTTCCACATATTCGAATCGCTCCAACAATTTCTTGATCTCCATGCAACTTGCCCCTTGGAAAAGAGACGGCGCTTCCTGTTGCAGGATCACTTCTTCCCGGCGCAATCCAAACATTCTTTCGGCTTCCGGATTAAACTCAACAATCAGCCCATTGGAGTCCACAGCGATAATCGCGTCAATAGAGGATTCAATAATGGCACGTTTGACCTCTTCACTGTTCTTGAGTTCCTTGGTCCGCTCTATGACCCTGTCTTCCAGCGTTAGTTTGTCGTGACGAATCTGTTCAAATTGTTCCAGCAGCACATCGGCCATTTTGCGCAAATTACCAATAAGAATCTGTACTTCGGTTACATGGCTGGTTGGCCACTCCAATTTTCCATTGCGAAACAGCAGTCTTGGCAGAGAGCCTGTCATCCTGGTCAGCCTTAACAGCGGGCTAACGACCTTACGGCTGAGCGGAGCCGCTACAATCATTGAAGTCAGGATGATGATAAACAGGGATTGCAGCGTAGTCAGATAAATCGATTCGATTCGGGGGTAATACTTGGACGAGTCGGTTACAATGAACACCCGATAAGGTGTTATTCTTGTCATTTCTGCTTCATAGATAAAAGAGGCTTGTTTCCAATGCTTCAATACATCACTGTAATGGATATTTGCTGAACTCAACAGAATGAGGTTATCTCTCGACTTCAAGAGACTGAATCTGTCCATGTCCAGGTACTCGCCTGCCTGGAGTGTATTCAAACCAGAAGCGACGACGGTATCATCCCGATTCAGCAGAATCACATTCACACCCAGTAGATGGTGATAACGCGCCATATTCTGCTCCATATTCTCGGAGGTAACATACCCTTCATCAAGATCCTGAGTAACCGCACTCGCTGCATATTTCATATCACGTAATATGGCATCATTCATTTGAGTCAATTGTCTGCGGCTATCTGCGGATAAAAGCATGAGAGAAACAAATACCACAAAGGCGACTACGTATTTAAACGCGATTCTTGTGAGAGGAATGGTTCCTGTCCGCTTGGATTTGTGTTCACCCGTGGTGATCCAGAAATCGACTACAATTCCCGCAATCAGCGCATTCACCATACCAATCACGGCAATATACATATACTCATATTTCAAATCGTTTATATTCAAACCCAAAATAAAATGTCCGGCATAGATCGCGGGAAGCAACATGACTACCCAAAAGACAGCATTAGCCTTGATTAAGCTGCCATTTTTCCACCGAATCTGCCAAACGAACATCCAGATCAATTCCATGAAATGGGCAAGCATTATAGATAAATTGTGCGGCTGGAAGCCAACACAGACAGTACTCAGCAGATGAATGACTGTAAGGGTAATAAATCCATAGATGGCCCCATGCAAACGTAGAGCAACGAGTGCTGCCGCACTCCCAATCATAAACTGTACACCATAGAATAAAGTTAACGGAAAAATAGTGCTTAATGATCCCAGAATGATCAGAATGGTGGTCCCAATCCAAGGTATTCTCAGCTTTAATACTACCCAATCCAGCATTTGTCTTGCCTTTATCCGATCCATATGTAGTTGCCCTCATGGATCATTTTTTCTTTAGTTTTCAACAACAACATTGCTTCCCCCTATAAACTTAAGCGGATACAATCTACTTTTTTCCCCTTAAATCGTTCTGATCCATTATACTGTAATTAGTAGTTCATGTAGCTTTGGGAAATTCTGATTGATCGGCAACCTAACCACATCCATGCTAAAATATTGAAGTTCGTTCAAAAATCGTAGTTCTCCTCTACATATACATCCTATATTTTGGGATAGAAACATTAAAAAATTTGCGGTATTTATTCACAATTGAGTTTGTTTTTTTATTATTTTCTTAACATATTATTTTTCACCAGGAGTGTGACCCTATGACGATCAAAGTACTTCTTATAGAAGATGAGAAAAATCTGGCCGACATGATTGCTTTCTTTCTTGAGGAGGAAGGATACATCACTGAACGGGTTCATCATGCCCGCGAGGCACTTCAACTGTTTCCAGAATTCCAACCGGATATTGTTGTCACGGATCTCATGCTTCCTGAAATGGATGGAAATGATCTCGTAGAAGCCTTTCGCCAGCACTCCACTGTACCCATCCTGATGATCTCGGCAAGTACCATGCTGAATGATCGACTTCGCGCATTGCATAATGGTGCGGATGACTTTCTGTGCAAACCATTCAGTTTGAAAGAGTTGGATGCTCGGATTAAAGCACTGCTGCGAAGATCTATTATTTCCTATCAGGATAAACCGGTAAAAGAAGACAAGCAGGCAGAGGTTACTGGACATGTGAATGTGAATGAGTACAGAAGAACCCTGTTTGTGGATGGCATTGAAATCGAGGTCACTCATATTGAGTTTGAGATTATGAAGGAATTGTACCGAAATCCCGGTAAAGTCTTCACCCGTAATGAACTGATGGATCGGATCAAAGGCTCCGAACGCGCCTATCTGGATCGTACCATTGATGTTCATATCTCAAGTCTGCGTAAAAAAATTGAGCCTGACCCCAAGAACCCACGTTATATTAAAACGGTTTGGGGAACAGGCTATAAATACGTGATCTAATTCAATCGCAGTGTTAGGAAGTTAAGAACCTTTGGCCATATCCCTCTCTTATCTCATGGACAAGATGGGCGGTATGGCTATTTGTGATTTATGGGCAGACGACGAATGCAACCACTGTTCCATATCCTTGATGAGATGATCCGGGCTCTGCTCGCTCCAGAGAATCATCTTCATCTCACCTGTGCCTGTAATCTGTTGCAGGTGGCGCTTCCGAATAAGGGATTTGAAATCCGTAATGACAAGTAACGGAATCTGCGGCATAAAGGCACGAATAGCATTTGCTGCTGACACCGCTTCTTCGGCTATCTGATAATCAACAATACAATAACGGGAGTTTTCCCAACTTCCCCGATGTGTTTCTATTGCAGAACCAGAAGTTGATTCCTCAATCCAGTTCTTGAACAATTGAATAATATCCTCATATGCAATACGACGTTTTCCATCCGAGAGCACGGTAATTGGTTCCATAGACATAACCTCCAGTTGATTCTTATCTTATATTGTGCCAACTTACGTTTAAGAATGTTTGTGCGTGAACATGAAAGAAGTGTTAACAAATTTCGTACTTCTTCACATTACGTGTTAGTCGTTACGTCCACTCCACTTGTGGATGATTTCGCAGATTCCACACATTGATGTAAAATAGAGAAATACCCGTGTGATTTAATTTACGGGGAGTGAAGGATGAATCTGGTATTATAGGAGGTTACACTGATGAATATTGTATCCATTGAACCAACACCCAGTCCAAACACGATGATGCTGCATCTCGATGAACGTCTGGAAGACGGAATTCGCAAAACATATACACTGGACAACGAACGGTCCGCTCCGGCGTTCATTCGCCAGATGCTTCATATTCCCGGTGTAAAGAGTGTGTTCCACACGACAGACTTCGTGGCACTTGATCGTAAAGGGAATGCCGACTGGTCCGTTATCCTGGGCGAAGTCCAAAATCGCCTTGGACAACAAGGCATCGATCTTGACTGGATTGAGTCCGAAGATGGTTCAGGCGAACACTTTGGGGAAGCACAGGTATTTGTGCAGTTCTTCCGTGGCGTGCCCATGCAGATCAGGGTCAAAGCTGGTTCCAAGGAAGAACGAATCTCACTGTCCGACCGCTTTGTCAAAGCCGTAACGGAAGTCGCCAGTGCGACGATGATCAAAGAACGCAAACTGAGTGATTACGGCGTTCGATATGGCGAGTTACCGGACATCGCACGTGAAGTCGAGCAGGAATTGGAAGCGGCTTACCCGCCGGAACGGCTGGAGCAGGTTATCCAACAAGCCATTGAACATGGTAGCAAATCCGAAGAGTTCGTCGAGCGCCGTCGCGAATTGGACGGAGCTGAGCTTGAAGAGGCTTTACGGAGTGAAGACTGGAATGTTCGATATGCGGCATTTGACGGCATGGAGCCTACAGCGGAAAGACTTCCACTCGTAGCCCATGCCCTGCATGATAACAAAATGCAGATACGTCGCTTGGCCGTGGTATACCTGGGTGACATTCGTACACCGGAAGCGATGGAACTGCTGTATGAAGCGCTTCAGGACAGTTCTCCTGCGGTACGCCGTACTGCTGGTGACACTTTGTCCGACATCGGTGACCCCGCCGCCACTCCAGCTATGACAGCCACGTTATCCGATAAAAGTAAACTTGTACGCTGGCGTGCAGCACGTTTTCTCTATGAGGTCGGAACTGAAGAAGCAGAGCAAGCGTTGCGAGTTGCAGCTGATGATCCCGAATTCGAAGTCAGCCTACAGGCCAAGATGGCTCTGGAGCGAATCGAATCGGGCGAACAGGCTGCCGGAACGGTATGGCAGCAGATGGCTGGCCGGAACAAGAAAGAGGAATAGTCGTCCCTCAAACCTCACATCCAACAATTGTTATTGCACTGGAAAACCATGCGCGTTATACTGATTGTCTGTTTACTAAACAGGACACATCGTGTTAAGTTGTGTTGATCATAATTTCATAGACAATAGATACACCTCATCCATTGATGGTGAGGTAGAGGTCGCGGGTGCGATCAGTACGCTGAAGGAGGCGCTAAGGAGCCGCTTATGATATCAGCCGAAAGGTGTACCCGCCGAAGCTCACTGGACGTTCCTTATATGGTCCGGTGGGCTGGGGCTGCTGTCGAAAGGCGCAGAACTGTCACGGAAGTACATTTCCTTTATCCAAAGGTATGAATTCTTCTGTGTTGAGCTATCTTAATCATCTGGGACATGGTGCGGACATTGAAATATTAAAGACCGCAGGCTGATGCCTGTGGTCTTTTTGTTTATGAAGCAATTATCGCAAACATCAGTATATCGAATGAAGGAGTGTTTCCATGCAAGACCGCAGTAACCCAACAACAACTGGACCTTCCCTGAAAAAAGGATTACGCGCACGCCATATGACGATGATCGCCCTCGGTGGCTCGATTGGTACCGGGCTGTTTCTCGCAAGTGGCACCGCCATCTCAACCGCAGGCCCTGGAGGAGCATTAATTGCCTATGCGGCCGTTGGCATCATGGTCTATTTCCTCATGACCAGCCTTGGTGAGCTTGCAACCTTTATGCCGGACTCCGGTTCATTTAATACGTATGCCGCACGTTTTGTCGATCCTGCTCTCGGGTTCGCGATGGGCTGGAACTTCTGGTACAACTGGGCGGTAACCATTGCAGCAGAGCTTGCTGCCGCTACAGTCCTTATTAAATACTGGTTCCCCGACAGTTCATCCATGTTATGGAGCTTACTGTTCCTCGTACTGATCTTTGCCTTGAATGTCCTGTCTGTTAAAGGCTACGGGGAGTCCGAATACTGGTTCGCCATTATCAAGGTAGCTACCGTGATCATCTTCCTGGCCGTTGGTGTGCTCATGATCTTCGGTATTATGGGCGGAGAAGCCGTTGGTTTCAGCAACTTCACCATCGGTGATGCACCCATTCATGGTGGATTCTTCGCCGTGTTAGGGGTATTCATGGCTGCGGGATTCTCATTCCAAGGTACCGAGCTTATCGGGGTAGCTGCCGGGGAAAGTGAAAACCCGCGCGAAAATGTACCTCGTGCCATTCGTCAGGTATTCTGGCGCATTCTGATTTTTTACATTTTGGCGATTACCGTGATCAGTCTGATCATCCCGTATACTCATCCGAATCTGCTCAAAGGAGATCTGGAGAATATCGGTGTCAGCCCGTTCACACTGGTGTTTGAGAAAGCAGGACTCGCCATTGCGGCTTCCGTCATGAACGCGGTTATTCTAACTTCCGTACTCTCGGCTGGTAACTCAGGCATGTATGCTTCAAGCCGGGTTCTCTATGCCCTTGCCCGAGACGGTAAAGCTCCTCGTTTCCTCGGTAAGCTGAACAAAAAAGGCATTCCCATGAATGCCTTGCTGCTGACAACAGCCGTTGGCATGTTGGCATTTCTTGCCTCCCTGTTCGGCGATGGCATTGTTTATACCTGGTTGCTGAATGCATCCGGAATGTGCGGATTTATCACTTGGCTAGGTATCGCGATCAGTCACTATCGCTTCCGTCGTGCCTACGTTGCACAAGGCAGGGACTTGAACGATCTTCCTTACCGTGCACGTTGGTTCCCGTTTGGGCCGATCTTTGCTTTTGTCCTGTGTATTATCGTAATCATTGGACAGAACTATCAGGCATTTACGGGTGACACGATCGACTGGAGTGGAGCCATCGTTGCCTACCTGAGTGTACCCCTGTTCCTGGTGTTGTGGCTCGGTTACAAATGGATCAAAAAGACCAAAGTGGTACCACTGAAGGAATGTGATTTCACACCTACCGATGCACCAGCTGATAAATAGTCGCTCCAACGTATACCATCATCTACGGTTACAATCTGACCCCATATAATAAAACCTCCCCGTAACGTTGCAGTTTTCCTACTGTAGCGATACGGGGAGGTTTTTTTGGGGTCGGCCCCCTTCGAATATGCTGTACCTCCTCGTCCTTTTGTCCTTGTCCATATTTTGTATAGGTCCGTCAGTAAAATAGAGAAAGGTATACTATTTTTCTTTGAACAACGGGAGTTGACGCATAATGAAAAAATTCTCTATCCTGCTCATTCTGCTGGGCATCGTGATCATCAGCTTTCCTTTCCTGCGGGACACGTATTATGACTGGCAGCAAACCCGTGTGATGAACGATCTGGAGCAATTGCAAAACGGCTTGTCCAAGCTGAATCACGCCTTCGAACAAGGTATACAGGATACAGCTTCCGCCGAGCCAACTACTGACAATACAGATATAGTACAAGACGAATCTTCGGATACGTTGGGGGTACTCTCCATTGACAAGATTGATGTCCGCTTACCGATTTTGGAGGGCGCCACGGAGAACAACATGAAGGTAGCTGCAACCCACCTTGTCGAAACCGCTAAGATTGGGAACAAAGGTAATGCCGCCATTGCCGCCCATCGCGCCCATAAAAAAGGACGACTGTTCAATCGCCTGGGAGAATTACAGATTGGCGATTTAATGGAAGTCACCTTGGCAGATCGAACGATGATTCAATATAAGGTGGATCAAATATCCGTTGTGGAGCCAAATGACTTATCTGTGCTGGAAGATCCCGGACTTGGACAGGTCCTTACTTTGATTACCTGTGATCCACTCGTCAATCCAACACATCGGCTAATTGTAAGAGCTATTGAGGTGAATCCGGAGGTTGCCGGATTTTGATCCTCCCTAAGGTTCAGAAGAAATAAAAAAAACACCCTCTAGTATATTCACACAGTGACCCTGGGTCACGTGTGAAAGCTAGAGGGTGTTTTTATTTGAATATAATTATCGGTTCCTGCATGACGTGCTACGATCTAGCGCTGAAGCTGTTGTTTACGTCGGAAGTAGACGTATCCCAGACTACCCAATGCCATCAGCATCATGCCTGTAAACGTGAAAGCCAGTGTGCTCTCTTCGCCTGTCTTCGGCAGCATTCCCTGTGATGCAGAGTTTCCGGTCTGTTGTGATCCAGCATTTCCAGTCCCCTGTGATCCATCTGTATCCGTTCCAGCAGGAGGTGCCAGTGCACCATCCCCATCCGGTGTTTCTGTATCCCCCACTGGAGGTGCAGTGTCGTCACCGTTGGAGACGCCAGGTGAAGGAGGAGCAACTCCGTTATCTTCATCTGATGGAATTTCGGTTCCGTCTTCAGGTTCAGTAGGACCAGTAACAACTGTGCCTGGGATAGACGTTCCTGGTGTTTCCGGTCCCGGTGTTACTGGTTTCTCCGGATCTGGTGTTCCTCCTGTAGTAGGTGTTCCGGGATTATAAGGTCCACTCGATCCACCACCCGATACCGGGATAGCCTGATTTGTTTTTTCCACAACTACGGCTTCCGTTTGTGTATTCGTAATTTCAAATGGTATGGGTGTCGTGTCTAAGACATATCCGTTAGGTGCTTTTATTTCAACCAACTGATATTTATTGATATCCAGGTTTTTAAGTACAATTTCACCTTGTTGATTGGTTGTCAGTGTAGCTTCATCCAGGCCTGTTACCTTGTGGAACTCCCAATTCCCATTTGCATCCATCAATGCAGTCTGAGCCCGTAATTCAAACACTGCGCCTTGTAAATGCTGAGTTCGACTTGAATTGGTTTTAATCAATTTCACGGAACGATCATTTTCTTTATTTTCAATGGTCAATTGAGTTTCCGGTTTGATAATAGATACAAGTGTCTCGGGCTGTTCAATAACAAAGCCCTCTGCCTTGGTCTCTACCAATGTGTATGAACCATAGGTTAGTCCATTGAACTCAATGACCCCGTTCAGATCCGTTACTTTCGTATCAATGATCGCATTGGAGTGATCACGCAATTCGAATTCAACTCCACTTAATACGGATTGATCCTTCGCATTGACTTTGGTAACGACAAGTTTACCACCCGTCCCCATTTCATTCGTCTTCGTCAGTGAAATAATCTGAGTCTGCTTCTCTACAATGGTGAAGGGAATCGGGGTAGCATCCAACTGATAAAACTCGGGTGCCCCAACTTCGACCAGTTCATAATCCCCAGGCAAGAGATCCCCTTTGGCGATTTTCCCATCTTCCCCTGTCGTTAACTCGTCTATTTTCTCTCGGGTTGCGCCATTGTTCAAGTACAATTCAAACGTTGCACCCTGGAGCTTCTTGGATGAGTCAATTGCATCTACCTTGGTTAATTCGAAGCCTTGACGAATCTTTTTATTTTCAATTTCAAAGGCGATATCCGCATCCTTGAATTCAATCGTTTTACCTGAGGCAGAGCCATACTCTGGATCAACCAAGTATCCTGCCGGTGCAGATAATTCTTTTAACGTATAAGGTACACCGTTCGTCAGATTGTTCAAACGATAGTTTCTGGAGCTTTCGACTACTCCGTTCTCATCCGTTGGTTTCAATGTTTCCAGGAGTGTAGTTCCAGACGCATTATAGATTGCGAATATCGCACCTTCCAGTGGAAGCCCTGTATCACTGACTTTGTGAATTCTAATCTTGCCCAGACCAGTGGAAGCTCCTCCACCCGCTCCAGCCAATGAAACTTTGATGCCTACCTGATTGCCTTCGCCCACCACTGAGGAAGACTGACCTGCGAATTCAACTTTATTCTCAATTCGAGCGCCATGATCGGCATTAATATAGGACTGATATTCCAGAATGAATGCCGTATGGATATCTTTGTTGAAGGTGAAGGTAAATGTATTGCCTTCCACGATCAATTCATAATCAGCCGGATCAACCAGTCCAGCTTTGTTGGATACATTGCCTGAATTGTTAGCAGGCAGGTTCGTTGCATATAATTTCAATGAATCGGCCAATAAAATTTGGTTCTCCGACAAGGTATCCGTTAATGATGTACCCGCTGGAACATAAGATTGACTTGGATTGATGTTTACCGTCCATGATGCTTTATCCGTTGTACCGATCTGTTGACCTGTTTTTTGTACATACACACCACCGTGAGCTGGCGTGACGCTCGCTGATCTGTTAAAGCGCTCTTCACCGCCCTCACCATCGGTTAGTACAGCCTGGTTGGCATACGTGCCTTCGACGGAATAAGGTCCATCCAGGCTCGTTTGATACTGAATGCGATAAGCTGTTTTGCCGATGTTACCCAGATCCAATGCAAAACCTTTACCGTCCGTGTTCAGCTGGAATTGTCCATCTGTCAGCGTAACCTCGTCACCGATTGCAGTAACATTATTTTCTCCCTGCAATACCAGCTCATGAACCTTCAATGAACCATCTACAAAAGATTGGTTACCCGTGTAGGCATCCTTGAGGATGGCTTCGTGTATATCGAACAAGTTGTAGTTTACATCAATTGTCCACGTGATCGTTTTGTCTCTGGCGCTGTATTCGCCCTTCTTGTTACCATTTTGAATGGTGTACTCCTGCGGTTTGACCATCGCCGATTTGGTAATCGCTGTCTGTGCTACATCGGACTCTTCCCAATTAATCTTGGCCGAGTTGCGATATTCGTTATCCGTTGGCATACCTGCCGTCGGGTCAAAGCTTGTCGTATAGGTAATAACATGTTCCGTGTTAATAGTAACGCCGTCCTTCAGGCGAAAGGAGAACCCTTTTTCATACGTTGGATCTGCCGGGTCTGGAGTCAGTTCAAAATCGTCTTTGTTGACACCACTAATCTGCAGACTACCCGGAATCAGTTTCATGTGTCTGCCTTCGTAATTGTCGGTTATGACGATATCCGTCATGTCCTGCAAATCACGGTTCAAAACCATCTGCCATTCGATTTCTTTTGTGTTGAAGTTTTCACTTTTTACGCTTTTTGCAAAAATGACTTCCCGAATGTCTTTCCGGCCTGTTTTTGAAGTGCCATCATACATGTTCACTGTGTTCGTAATGGTATCATTTGTATAAACACGATGAATGGATTGTGTAGCATATTCGATCTCATAAGCCTTGTTAATGTCGTTCTTAAAATGTAATCTGAAACCGTCGTCAAATCCTGTATTTATCGCTTCAAGTGTATACTCATTAGGATTGATCAATGTCCGATTCGAAGCCGTTCCGCTTGCATTAATATCCACTTGGTACACGTTGACTGAATTGTTGATTAGTTGCTGTTTGGCCGTATCAAAACGGTCTTCAATCCATGCATTCGCTTGCATGATTTCTTGCTGATTGTAGTTATACTGCACTTTCCATGTGATCGTCTGTGTCACCGGATCATACGCACTATCTTGCCCTGACTTGTTCAAGGGCTCATTAAAACTCACACGAACTCGGCCAATATCCGTCTCGTTATGCTCGCTCTGATCCGTTGTAAGCGCAACCTGGTTTTGAACCTCCACATTGGTGAATGGAGCAGTGGTTGGTGCTTTAACACTCGTCGTATAGGTTACACGATAGGCTTTATCGGTGTCTCCCAATAGAATGGGAAACTGTGGTTCCGTTTGAACCACTGGACCTTCTTTTACAGATCCATTCAATTGCACTTCCAATTCGCGAATTTCGATATTTCCCTTGAGTTCCAGATTTGCTGGAAAAGTATCCGTAAGAACCGCATTTTTCAATGCCTTCTCACCCTGGTTAAAGTCCACGGTCCATTTAATTTCATCCGAGTTGAAGTTGTTTTTGTTTGCGCTTCCCGACTTCTTCAACTTATCTATGGCTGTGTTGGCAAAATGCACATCAATGATGCCCTGCCCCACGGAACTAAAGTCTATCTTTTGTTTCAATCCATCTTCCATCTTGCTCTCATCGAACTTAATCCACACGTAGAAGCTGCCTTCCAGCTGCGCATGCTCGATCAGTTCATTAAAGGTAAAGATGATTGTGCCGTCTGGATTCACCACATACTCCCCAACACCGCCATCCAGATCCCCTTTTAGCTGTGATCCTATGATGAATTTATCAGGCAAGTTGAAGGTATACGTGGAACCATCGCTGTAGTTGTGGGTGTCATTTGCAAGTCCCCATGTAAAGACGACAGCCACCTCATCCTGAATGCGTGGACGAATATCCTCAATCTTATCGCCTTTGATTTCAATCGTTCCATTCCCATTGTCTTGCGGTGCCTGATTGTACATCTGCACACTGGTAATCAATTGATCTGTAATTACCGGACCTGCAGCTGCACCAAGCAGATGCATCGTATTTTCCTCCTGATCTTCCGGAGTACTGGCATCCTTATCCTCTTTCGGAATGGCAGGATCTTCTTTCACTTCTCCCGAACCTGCCGAACCATCTTCTACCGCTGTATCGCTCATTGCACTGGCTGGCAAATTAGTTAATTCATCCTGAGCATGCATCGTTGGTGTAAATATCCAACCCTGCATCATTTGCGTGACCAGCAACAGAGCAATGATCACTATGCTCACTTTTTTCCTCATTTTTTGCATATCCTCCTCGTACGTAGTGTTGGCATACGCCGAAGATTAGAATAGCAAAGCGACATATACAAAAAATAGACAACGCATAAACCTTCGGCTTTGATCCCGAATTAGAATGCAAAAAAGGACACTCCTCAAGCGGAGCATCCTGCTTATAACGATGTTCATAACGTCCAGTTAATTTTTACACGCAGATCCGTGGTACCTTCCATCTTGGACACATAGTAGGATATCGATTTCATACCAAGTTGATATAAATCCTGCAAATCTTCAATCAGTCCAGCCTCCGTACCCTTGTACCTGAATGTGAGCGAGGTTCCGCCTTCCTTCAGTGTACTTTGAACCTTGGTCTTCAGCGCAGCATGACCTTTAACCGCATCCTGTTCATCATACAGGGAATAGTCCAGAGCATGGTAGAGCTTCTGATAAGCGGCCTTTTTGCTATCTCCGGCCTTCACCAGCTTTAATAAAGCTTCCCGATACGGGGCTGGTGCAGCAGGGTACTTGCTTTTGCCTGTCCAGATATGGTCACGTGCCATTTCTTCATCGCTCAGCAAATAATAGCTGTGGCTTACCTTGCCTTTGCGATCGGGGGTAGGATCATCCCAGGTGGTGTCCATATGATACCACTTGCCATCCAGGTTTACGATATTCCAGGCATGAAGCTGTCCCCCTGCTGTACCTTCCACAATCCGGTTATCGATACCTACTCGCTCCAGCATCCGATAAGCCAGCAATGAATATCCCTGACAGACGGTACTGCCTGTAACAAGCCCGTCATAAGCCGTATATTTCTTGAGCGAAGTATCGTAGGAAAGGTTAAGCACAATCCAGTCATGGATGACCTTGACCTTCTCATGATCCGTCATGCCGGGTTTGATGATTTCTTTCAACACGTTCGTGACTTTACGATTCACATAATCGGTCTGTTCCTTGGTCTCCCGGTAGGAGAGCGTCACATGGACTTCGGCGGATACATTGGAGCCTTTATAATTAAATGCATAACTTTTAACGGTATATTGGATATAGGGGTCACTCTTCATTGCCTCATCGATGGAGGTTTGCAATTGTTTTTTAAGGCCTTTCACATTGCCTTTGTATGTAAAAACAAGTTCCTCCGTCCGCTGTGACATTGCGGTAAGCAAGGTCTGGCGCAAATCCGTTGCCGAGGATATATCCGATGTTCCTGATGCAGCATACAATTGATCCAGATCAACCGTACGAGGTAACGCTACAGCAATCAGACAGCCTGCCAGCAGTATGGTGATAATTCGTTTCCCGTTCTTACCCATGAAAGGAACCCACCCTTCTTTGCAAAGTTCTCACGCCCTATTGTATCATAAAAGGCTCTGTCGTCATTCCAGTTTTGTCAAAGCAAATCAAAAGAGACCTTCTATGGAAGGTCTCTTTTATCTTCAGTTCAATGAACCCGTTATCTTCAGCCTATGATTCACATGGGCATAATATGAGTGATTCCTCGTCTAGTACAGACGATTCCCGCTCATAAACGTATCTGTCTTGCCTTGAAGCTTCGCCAGCCGTTCCAATACCTGTGACGCTTCAGCTACGGTCACTTTGCGTGCAGGCATGAATCGTCCTTCAATCGAAGGAAGCAATCCCAGCTTCAAACTCAGGGAAACCGCCCCTTTACTCGAAATGGCACTGGCATCCGCGATGCTTGGAAGATCCGATGGCAACGTGTAGAATCCGGCCAGCTTCTCATAGCGCAATATACGCACAAGCAGCACAGCCAATTCTTCACGCGTCATCTCTTCCTGCGGATTCAAATTCTGTTCAGGGTCCGCTCCCGCAAGCCAGCGTTGATCGATTAGCACCTTGATTGCCTTATAATACGGGCTATCAGGCTTCACATCAGCGTATAGCTTGTCTTCTCCGTCCCCACTGTAGTACAGATCCATATTTGGATTAATCGCTCTTGCCAGGTAGTTAAACCAATCTCCTCGGGTGATCACACGATCAGGGAATACACGTCCCTGCTCATCCGCAAGCAATACGCCATGCTGTGTCATATTGCGGAGAGCTGCTTCCGCCACATGACCCAAGATATCCGTAGGTTCAGCCTTGGTTGCAGAGCTGGTGTCTCCATATAAAAGCGTCCACTTTCCTGTGTTCGCATCGAGCGCTTCATAGTTGCCATAGATTGCATTCTCATCACGCGTAGGCATATAAGCCAGGTTCACCCCCGCTGGGATGACTTGACCACTGGTTAACCCATAACCCCCATAACGGGAATAGGCAAGAATCAGCTTGAACTCCTCCAGATAGAGTGCCTTGGCCTCTTCATAACTGATGGCTGGCTTGACATCTGCCGGCAATTGTTCAGGCGTTGCCGCAATACGCGTATAGAACTCGTTAATCGTACCGTTGTTCAATACCTGTACTTGTACAGTATCATCCTTAACCGGAATCCCGTTAAGATAACGCTGGAACATAAATGTACGTGCATCGTCCACCTCAATAACATTGGCAAGTCGGAACTGCTCCGTTGCATCTGGAACTAGCGCAATGACCGTGTTCATCGCCAGTTTCTCCGCCTGCTTCCGCGTTACGGTGCTTCCTTCCTTCTCTACAGCTGGCTTCTCCTGATCCATCTCCGGTCCCATTCGGTGCATCATCGTATAACTGTAGATCTGTCCAGTGACTGCATCGACCTGTGCCGAGATATCCCGCATAAACATATAGGACATATTGGCACTTCGATCGCTCCAGCTCAGACTCCAAACCTGATTGTTCGGACTTGAGTAATATCCCTTGCTTAACTGGCTATGTTCCAGCTTATAACCCTTGGGAATATCAAAGTTCGTTATGACCCGATTGGCGGCCTGCTGTACATTTAATCGCGTACCAGTGGCCGGGACAAAGGGAGCCGCATCCCCTTTCAACTTCGTATCCTGCTGTAAAGAGTTCTCATCTAAAGCTTTACCTGTTAATGTATTAATTCGTTCCAACGTATTAGCTTCAATCGGAACGATACTGGTCTCTTTCGGTGTATATCCAAGGTAGTACTGCTGACCCTGTTTGGAAGACAGACGATCTTTGGAGATATAAGCCAGTTCCACATCGAACTGTTCTTCAAACTGCTGTCTGGCCTTCTGTTCTGAAGCTGCCGGTTTTGATGACGGATACTTGGCTCCTGTAGTACCTCGCGAGTAGCCTGTCACCAAACCACTTTCGTCCACATTGATGTAGACCGTCTCTGCGTCAGATAACAACCCTTCATGTTTTAACTGGTAAGCATATCGATACTCTGTTCTGCCAAACAATGACTGTTGCTCGATGGAAGAATACAGATCTCCAAGCGGAGCATATTCATTGTCCTTAAGACCTGGAATCGCTTGGTACAACAATGCCACGGCCTTTTCTTCAGCTTCAGCTTTGGTTAACTTCACATCCGATTCCGAGACATGTTTGTCCAGGATATCCGACGGCAAATGTACACTTAACACTTCCCCTGTGTCTGCATGTACAGTTCCACTAAATCCCGACGTATGATTGCCTTGTGTGATCTGGAATCCAATCTCCCATGCCTTGTAGTCGGGCGGTGGATAGGAATTAGGTGAATCGAATCGTGCAGATGTGATCGTTGCCTTTTTTAACAATGGAAATAATCTAAGTATATTTTCACTGGCTTGCCTGGATGAGATTTTCGCTCCCTCCGGCACGTCATTGCTGGTTGCGTCTAGTTGTTCATTTTCCCCCGTTGTCGCTTCGTTCACCTGCTCTGCTTGCGCGGCTGATGCGCTGCCTGCAAAACCTGGTGTTTGCGAAGCAAGCAGCAGTGTTGCCATCGCTGCAGTTGTTGCTTTGGTTGCGAACATTTTGATACGTACGTTGAACTTCCAATTCAAACTCAAATCTGGACCTCTCCCTTCAATTTCATACAAAGAAGCATAACAAATAACCTCGCATGAATATTGCCAGTCTATTCTATGATACCATAAGCTTCCTTTTTAATCGTCGTTTTCCGGGTAATTTTACAATTGTGAATTTTTGCATATTGCCCATAAAAGCAAAAAAAACGCCAACCACGTTGGCGTTTTTTTGGATAGCCTGCACACATATGTAGGCTGAATCTACCCTGTTAACTACTCACTTTAGACGAATCGTTCGGCTTCGCCTGACAGTGGACATGGGTTTTTAAAAAGGGAATAACGGTATCCCAGAAGGCGGGATCTTCCTCGGAACAACTGTGTCCTCCGCTGTTGACCCATAGATGTTCCACAGGTGGATCAGCTTTGGACATAAAATATTCAAGCTCACTCGGAGGAATGAAATTATCTCCCTTGGAATGCACCATCAGCATCGGCAGTTGCATGCCCCTGCGCCGTTCATTCAGCATCATTACCGGATCACGCTGACGATAGGATTTCAGAGATTCACCCAGTCGCCAGAACCAGATTCTCGGAATTAACTGGGCCAGTGGAAACAAGGGCAGATGTCGGCGTCTTAGCTCCGAACTGACGATAACCTCAAATTGGGATGGCATGGAATCCGTTATCACTGCTGATACAGGAATTCCTTCCGTCACAGCAAGAATCGTACCCAGACCACCCAGAGAATGTCCAAGCACTCCGATGGCATCGGCATCAATCTCTGGTCGTGCAGTCGTATACTGCAACGCCGCGAGCAGATCATCCCGGAACAAGTAGGCAGATGCAGCACGAACCGGATCACTGGCCCCATGACTGCGGACATCGTACATAAACAAGGCATATCCCGCTTCCCAGATCGGCCTTGCATAACGAAGAACACGGGAGCGATTGGAGCCCCAGCCATGTGCAATAATAACGAGCGACCATGGTTTCGGAATGTCGGCTCTGGCCGGGATGAACCAGCCATGCACCCGACCTCCCCCGCTGTCAAAGGTCACATCCTCAAATGGCATTGGAGGTGTCAGGGTGATGGGGATTTTCTTGGGCGTTTGGCTCTTTACCGCCGCCTTCCATAATCCACCTGCCGTTACTGCGGCCACGGCGAGCATGCCGCCTATCATTGTTTTAGCTTTCACAGGGCATCTCTCCTCTCCGAATTCTGGCATACATCCATCATAAAGCAATAGAATGAACGGCACGTTAAACGACATGGGTTTTTATGATAAAGATTGATTCAAAGATAATCTAAAGGCACCCTTATATATACCCAAATATACATATTCCTCATCTGACACTGGAGTCTAGGCTTTAGCTGCTTCAACAAATCTCCGTGCACATGCTGCAATCTGCTCATAATCTCCTGCTATAAGGGCTTCTCGTGGTAAAAGTGCACTTCCCAGACCCACTGCAGCTGCGCCCGCTGCATAATAATCAGCAATATTCTCCAGTGTGGCACCACCTGTTGCCAACAGAGGAATGTGGTTCAGTGGAGCTTTGATCTCCCGCAGATACGGAATACCCAGACTTGCCATCGGAAACAGCTTCACAACTCGCGCTCCCGCTTCATGTGCAGCGACAATTTCCGTGGGTGTCATGGCTCCAGGCCAGATCTCGACACCATGTTCTACAGCATATTCAATGACAGAGAGATCGACATTGGGAGACACCAGAAATTGTGCACCTGCAGCGACTGCTTCCTTCGCCATCTGCACATTCAGTACTGTACCCGCTCCAACGTAAGCCTTTCCTTCATGCTGCTCCCGCCAGTCTGCAATAATATCATGTGCTCCAGGAGTGTTCAGTGTGACTTCCATCAGTCGGATTCCACCACTTGTCATACCTTGTCCAGCTGTTACTGCCGCTTCACGGCTAATACCGCGCACAATCGCGACCAGCCTCGATTCCAATAATACTTCCGTGAGATTCATATCCAGTTCCCCTTGCTTCATCAATTCGGCAGCCGAAGACAGGTAATCATGTTCACCGCTTTTCCGTTATTCATTATTGTAAAGCATATCCTCCCCTGGATGAAATACATTAATCCATCTCTGAAGTGAATCCGAATTCGAGAGAGTCTATGAAATGATTGCATTTCAACGTAAAAATACCTCTTCATGGAAATGGGGCTGATTCACCCATTCAATTCCACGAAAGAGGCATCATTGCATTGCTAACGAAATACTACGCATTTTCCAATACGTTATCCTTCTCCAAATCTTTAAAGTAACGATCGTTATATAACATGCTCGGATGCGTTGGATGATAGGCGAGTGCGATATCATTATGTTCCCGGGCCTTGGCACGGTTACCCATCCGGTCATAACAGACACAGAGTTGCAGATGCGGCATCCAGGTCCAGGCTGCTTCATTCAGCACCACCATAGGATCATCAGGACGCACTGCACGAGTTGCCTGTTCGTACCAGAACAGGGCTTTGCGATAATCTTCACGGTCGGCAAAATAACCACCCAAACGACAGCAAATCTCGGCTCTTGGCAAGTCATAGGCAAATGATCGAAACAACGCCGTGACTTCCTGTTCTGGACGTTCAAGTGCAGCCTCACAATCCGCAATTTTCTGGCAAGCAGCGATCTGATCTTCCACCCAGCCCAGCCCGGTATCCAGAAACTTCTCATAATACTTCACCGCATCCTCATGCTGTCCATGGTCCTTCAGTTCATTACCGAAATAGTACAAGTCACGGGGTCCAAACTCCTCTCCGGCCTGTTCCCTTTTGCGATAGATCCGCAGATTTCGATCGGTATACTCCTTATCTTTTTTGTGGGTAACCGCGATATCACTATGCAGCAGATTGCCCGCCACAGCCAGATATTCATGCACCGCGCCAATCCAGCGAAATTGCCGATCCCGACGCACTAGGCGATTCCGGCGCAGGCTGTAGGCAACCCTGCCATCTGGTGTGAAAGACAGATTATAATCCATCGTGACACTGTCGACCTCCGGATCCAGCGAACGTTTCAAGGCGATCAGTTTCGCTCGATCTTCGGGTTCAAACACATCGTCGGCATCCAGCCACAGAATATATTCACTCTTCGCCTGATCGAAGGCAAAGTTACGTGCTGCTGCAAAATCATCCACCCATTCAAAATCAACGATACGATCTGTATATCTGGCAGCGATTTGACGGGTACGATCCGTCGAACCGGTATCAACAATTACAATCTCATCGGCAATACCGTTGACCGAATCCAGACATCTGGCGAGGGAAGCTTCTTCATTTTTCACAATCATACACAGGGTAATACTGATTGTCTCTTCGCCACGTCTGGCCCTGCGGTTAAAGGCGGATACGCCCGGCAGTTCAGACAAACGGTAGATGTGGTACGCGGGGAAATGAGTATCCACGAACAAACGAAAACCCAGTGCCTGAGCACGAATGCAGAAATGACGATCTTCACCCCAGAAGGATACATTCGGAATCTGGTCATAGGAAACTCCAGCAGTCAGGACATTTTTGCGAATAAGGGTACACGCCCCTAGCCCTCCAACTTCATAACAACCCGGGATGCGCAGCTGATTCAGAAAAGCAGTCGTTTGTGTGCCCTCGTCCTCCGCCTCGGTTCCGTCTAATGTTTTGCCACCGCGGCGATACAAGGCATACTCATCTTGCAACCATACCTGTGGCATTTCCCTGGCATCCGGCTGCCAGCGGGTCCAAAAGATATTGGATACAATGTCTTTGCCACTCGATACAAGTTGCTCCAGCGTCCGTGGATGCAGCACCAAGTCAGAATCAATCAGGAAGACCGCATCGTAGTCGTTGTCGCGTGCATATTGCAATATGCGATTTTTCAAACCGGCTACACGCCAAATCTGCTCACCCTGCCAATAGTGCCCTCCCTCATCCTTGGTGTACACCCCTTTATTGTCAGGACCACCGCTGCCATATTCATCTGCTTGAATAACCGTTCCCTCATGCTGAAGCACAAATTCACGCAATATATTCGATGCGGGTTCTTCCACGTTATCGTCTACAAACAGATAGTCCGTCTTCACCGTTGTTCGCTCCAGTGCATGCAGAGAATCCAGAAATTCACGGAGCACCGGGGTTGTCTGACGAACCGGGCTGGCGATCAGTACTCTCTCCTGACCAAGCGCTTCATGCTTATCCGATTGGCGGGTTTTCTGCGATTTGGCAGAACGTCTGGACGGTGGATAATCACTCTGGCTCTCTATCTGGTTTTCATGTTGGATTTCATGTTGCTTCTCTTCCTGATTCTCGTTTTCTTCGGAACTCATTTCTATTTGAGGTTTAGATTCTTCTTGCGATTGGTGTAACGGGTCTTTCTTCAACGTGCTCACTCCCCCTCTCTTTATTCGAACCATGCCAACAGTCGAGGCTCTTGATCCAATATCGATTCGTACTGTTCCTTCCAACCGTATCTTGCTTCAGGGTCCAGTGCTTGATAGCGTTCATATTTGCGGATGCGGTCTTCTGCGCGCGCCCAGCCATAATGCTTCACCCGCGGAGCATGACATCCATAGGGCCAGTGCTGGATCGTTAACGGAAAACGCCCACAATGCTGGGGTGTCTCCTTCCATTCGTAACTCAACCCCGGTTGATACCGAATCAGAAAGGGCCGATAATAGGCATGGGCCTGCCAGAACTCATCCTCCCGGTAATGCGTCTCACTCCACATATCAAACAATCTGAAATAGATCGCATCTTCATTGTCACGGAGCAGCAGATCCCTTAACACCCCAAAGTCACTGGTTAGAATCTCATCCGCATCCAGATTCAAAATCCACTCCGGGTCCGTTGCCACGGTCTCTTCCCATTGTTGTTTCCTCAGACTTACCTCGTCTGCAAAACGTGAAGCTGCGTTCTCCACCAATACGAGTGGAATACCGTCCAGAAGTTCCCGACACATCGCAACCGTTCCATCCGTGCTCCCGTCATCAATAATTACTGCGCGATCAATCCAGGGACGATGTGTCTCCAGTGCCTGCCTGAGATACCGATTCTCCTCATTACGAACAATCATCGACAAGGTAATATGTGGTCTTCCATGCTCCTTATGTTCATCCACAGCTTCACCCCCATGCTCAAGCTTCTACCTGTTAAAATCGCCGGATACCCAATATCTGGACAGATCACAATCCTCTATTCTCAATCTATGCAGAGCCGGAATGCGGATATGCAGGCCAAGGAAACCTTTCATGGGATTAGTCTTGATGAACGACAAAAAAAGCACCCGCCTTCGCGGATGCTTTGAATGTAATCACAAGATTAATATAGTGAAGTACATGAATTAACGGTATTCAGCCAGACGATCATTGAGACTACGTGTCTGTCCATAGACTTCCTGGTACAATGCAAACAGTCCATCATAGACGGCAACCGTTTCCGGGTTCGGCTCATAGGACTTTGCTGGACGAATAAACGCCGTTGCACATTCCTGCAAAGACGGGAACCAGCCACAACCATAGGCAGCCAGCATCGCTGCACCCATCGCAGGACCCTGTTCGCTCTCCAGCTTCACAATCGTGGCGTTAAAGACATCCGCCTGCATTTGCAACCAGGCTTCATTTTTGGCACCACCACCAATGGAGATGACTTCATTGACGGTTTTACCTGCGCCGCGCAGAATATCAATGGACTCGCGCAGCGAGAAGGTAATGCCCTCCATTACCGCACGCCCAAAGTGCTCCAGCTTGTGTCCCGCATCCATACCGATGAAGCTGCCACGGATATTCGCATCCGGATGAGGTGTACGTTCCCCTACGATATAAGGTGTGAACAACAATCCGTTGCTGCCGGCTGGAATCTGATCAATGCCCTGCAATAGCACATCAAATGATTTGTCCGCGGCAAACGTATCCTTGAACCAGGACAGGCTATATCCTGCGGCAAGCGTTACCCCCATAATATAGAAGGCATCTTTCTCCCCGTGATTGAAAAAGTGTACTTTGCCTTCGAAATCGAGATCTTTGCGCTCTTCGTAGGAAAGCACAACCCCGGACGTTCCGATGCTGCACATCGTCTGCCCTTCACTCAGAATGCCTGCGCCAATCGCACCGCAAGCATTGTCCGCACCACCTGCGTATACTTTCGTCGCAGTCGCCAGACCCGTCTGATCCGCAATCTCAGGTAACAAGGTGCCCACTTCCTCAAACGATTCCACAAGACGTGGACATAGGGAGATTGGCAGATCGAATGCTTCTGCAATCTCATTGCTCCACTGCTTGCCTGCAACGTCCAGCAACAAGGTGCCTGCTGCATCGGAATAGTCCATGGCGTAATCCCCTGTCAGGCGATAACGCACGTAATCCTTCGGCAACAGGAACAAGGATGCTTGCTGCAACAATTCAGGCTCATTCTCCTGGACCCACAGGATTTTCGGCAAGGTAAAACCTTCAAGAGCACGGTTCCGGGCAATGCTTAACAGCTTGCCATCCAGCACTTTTTCGATTCGGCGGCATTGAGCCGTCGTACGTGTATCGTTCCACAGGATTGCATTCCGCAGCGGTTTGCCTTCAGCATCTACCAAGACCAGTCCATGCATCTGGCCCGAGAAGCTCACACCCTCGATTTCGGAAGGTTGCACGCCAGACACTTCGAGCAATTTACGCAGGGAAACAATGGTCTGCTCTACCCAATCTTCAGGATTTTGTTCACTGTATCCGGCCTTGGGCTGATACAACGGGTACGCCTCGGATGCTTCAAATGCCACTTTTCCCTCACGATTGACCAGCACAGTTTTGACCGCACTCGTTCCTAAATCGACGCCAATTACGTAACTCATAGGTTAACTCCTCTCGTTTGTGACAAGATTGTATAAATGAAACCCTTGATGCCATGTGGTCACTACGCGATCAGAAAACCCTTGGATCGCCGTTACCCCCGGATTTCCTTTATTCCCTTTGGCAAGGGAGAAATCCGGGGATAAATGCGACCGCTTTGCTTCCTCGGGTCCTTTCTGCTCACTCCGTTCTGCATGCACCATCTTAGAAGAACATTTATATCAAAACAGTAAAAACGTACTCGTTTTTGTAGCGAAAAATCGTGCCAACGACGTGTACATAAAGAAACTTTGATACGCATGTAGATCACTTGTACATCAATTACTCATTTATCAAAAAACCGTCCCCGCCTTCCCAGGGGAAAGTCGGGGACGGTCCGAATGTCATGCTTGTTCAGGCGTTCCGTGGTACAAGCTAATTTTGTGAATAGGCTGGCTTGGATACTCATGTCCAACCACTATGTGTAACCATCGGTGATCGAATTGCATCCAGCCTGCCTAACCCGCTATTAGTCAGCCAGGATGTACTGGTTGAGTTGTGCTCTCAGCAATTCCTGACGTCCGGATTGGTTTTTGCGTGGGCTTTCATTATTCAATGCATACTCAGCTAGGGAAGCCAGTGTTGCTTTACCTGCAACCACGTCTGCACCAATGCCTTCGCTGAAGCTGCTGTAACGTTTTTCGATGAAGTCATCGAATACGCGATCTTCAATCAGTTTTGCTGCTACTTTCAGACCTTTTGCATACGTATCCATACCTGCGATGTGTGCCAGGAACAGATCGTCTGCTTCAAAGGAACCACGACGTACTTTCGCGTCAAAGTTCACACCACCACGGCCGATACCGCCGTTTTTCAATACTTCATACATCGTCAATGTCGCATCGTACATATCAACCGGGAACTCATCCGTATCCCAACCGATCAGCATATCGCCTTGGTTCGCATCGAGGGAACCGAGCATTCCGTTTGTACGAGCAACACGGATTTCGTGATCGAATGTATGACCAGCCAGTGTAGCGTGGTTCGCTTCCAGGTTGAGTTTGAAGTGTTTGTCCAAACCGTATTTTTGCAAGAATGCAATGGAAGTTGCTGCATCATAGTCATATTGGTGTTTCGTTGGCTCTTTTGGTTTAGGCTCGATCAGGAATTGTGCGTCAAAGCCTATTTCCTTCGCGTAGTCTACAGCCATGTGGAACATGCGAGCAATGTTGTCTTGCTCCAGTTGCATGTCTGTGTTCAGCAATGTGTCGTAACCTTCACGGCCGCCCCAGAATACATAGTTTTCAGCGCCCAGACGTTTACCCACTTCCAGACCTTTCTTGATCTGTGCTGCAGCGTGAGCATATACATCTGCGTTACACGTGGAAGCTGCACCAAACATGAAACGTGGGTTCGAGAACATGTTCGCCGTGTTCCAAAGCAATTTTTTGCCACTGGATTTCATATGATCTTCAATCAGATCAACGATTGTGTCGATGTTGCTATAGAACTCGCGCAGGTTGTTGCCTTCTGGTGCGATGTCCACATCGTGGAAACAGAAGAACGGAAGATTCATTTTTTCCAAAAATTCAAATGCCGCTTCCACGCGTACTTTCGCGAGGTCCAGACCGGAGTATCTATCCCAAGAACGTACAGCTGTCTCCGCACCGAACGGGTCACTGCCGCCTGCAGTTAATGTATGCCAGTAAGCCATGCCGAAACGGAAATGTTCTTCCATCGATTTGCCGGCTACCACTTCTTCCGGATTATAATGTTTAAAAGCAAAAGGATTCTTGGAATCTTTACCTTCGAATGAAATTTTATTAACGGATTCAAAATAGGCCATGTGTAAAATGCCTCCTCAATAGTTTTAAGAAATCGTTTACACCGTTATCCTATCACATCGAATTAACTTTGTCTATTGGTTAAACAAAGTAAAATAAAATTGTTTTTTACATGTTTGTTTACGCTATAATAGTCGAATAACTTGTTTCGGATGTGGGTCAGAACCCTTTTATCAGAAGAATAGGAGTGCCTTAATCATATGAAAATTACCGGGGACCAGATGCTGGTCAAAAAAATAAACAAATCGATCGTTCTGGATACGATCCGTCGCCATGCCCCTCTTTCTCGCGCGCGAGTGTCCGAGGTTACGGGGCTGAACAAAGCAACGGTATCCAACCTGGTTGCCGATCTGATCAGTGATGATCTGGTGCAGGAGATTGGCCCTGGAGAATCCAGTGGCGGACGCAAACCACTCATGCTGCTGTTTCGTGGGACATCAGGTTATGCAGTCGGCCTGGAACTCAGTGTGACCCATTTAAAAGGCGTGCTCACAGATCTGGAAGGACACATCATTACAGAGTACGCAGTGACCTTGGAACATCATGATGTGTCCTCTGTATTGGAGCAACTGAAATTGGCAGCAAAGCAGCTCATTGAAGCAGCTCCTGCTTCCCCTCACGGTGTCATTGGCATCGGTATCGGGGTGCCTGGCATGGTGGATGAGGCAGGAACGGTCCTGTTTGCACCCAACCTGGGGTGGGAGAAGGTAGCGCTGCGCTACAGGCTTGAAGAAGAATTTGGACTGCCTGTAACCATCGATAATGAAGCCAATGCCGGTGCTCATGGAGAGTTGAATTTTGGTGCAGGCATCGGTGTCCGTCACATGATCTACATCAGTGCAGGCATGGGGATTGGTTCAGGCATCATGGTGGATGGTGAATTATACAAAGGCGCATGGGGTTACGCAGGGGAAACTGGCCATATGTCCATTGAAGCGGAAGGTCTGCCCTGCTCCTGTGGGAATCGTGGTTGTTGGGAGTTATACGCATCGGAAAAAGCATACGAACACCCGGATCATCAGTTGAAATTACCTGCCCATACCACACGAGAGTTGATTCATTATGCAGAGCAAGGCCACAAGAATGTTCAGGAATTATACGACACGATTGGACGCAAACTGGGGATTGGCATTACAAATATCGTTAACAGTTTCAACCCGGAACGTATTATCATTGGTGGTCCGCTCTCTGAAGCAGGTCCCTGGATTGAAACAGCGCTAAAACAGGTTGTGGAGGAACGTACGTTACCTTATCACCGCCGCAGTTTGCAGATCGAATGGGCAGCTCTGGGCAGCCGTTCCACCCGTGTTGGTGCAGCTTACTCTGCAATTTCCCAGTTTTTAGGAAAAATTCGGGTTTCCGTCTAATAACAGATCAAAAATGACATCATTTCGCCCCATTTCCTCCCTTTTTGTTAAAGAAATCCAGATGTATAATGGGGTTATGTGATTTTTGTCATGGCTATGTGAATGAGGCTGTGTTAATTCCGATAACGAAACGGAGTGAAAAGAAGCGTGACCTACGTGGATACTTCAGATATCTCGGCGCCAGTATTTGTCACCGTCCTCCTGTTCCTGATTGTGCTTGCGCCCCTATTCAGCCTTGGCATACTCCGATTGTTTCAGAGCAAAAAGAAGGCTGGTTTCATGTACATGCTGTCAGGATTGCTGGTGTATGTTGTGTTTCAGACTTTCATGAGTATTTTTTTCTAAAGAATATATTTAATTTAATTGCAAAATCCCCTTTCGCAGTAATTTCTGGAGTCCATGTTACCATGTGCTCCACATTACAACGGCAAGGGGATTTTTCACGTTACCTAGTTTAAATCACTACTTTTTAGATTTTTCCAGAGCACGTTCTTCCATCATGTCAACAATATCCTGAATCTGACCCATGACTGAGATAGGGTCGGAGAAATAAAATTTGTAGCCATCAATTTCGTATAATTCATTATTTTTGACTGCGTCTAACGTCCTCCACACCGGATCGCTCGAATAGTCAAACGATTCCGCTTTGGCATCCACTGCCATAAACACACGATCACCGGCGTATGTCTCCACAATTTCGCTTGAGATTGTAGCCCAACCCACCTTCGGATCAATTTCTCCTTTCACCTTTTCGTTCATGGGGATACCCAATTCACCATGGATACCTCTGCCTGTATATGCATTACCGTAGAGCGTAATGTTCTTGACAATTCCCCCGGCAAAGACCGTAGCCGTTTCTCCCTCTTTGATAATGCCGCTCAAACGTTCCTTGGCTGAAGCAAGATTCTTTTCAAACTCGACAAGCCACGCCGATGCCTCCGCCTCTTTACCAAGTATGACTCCAAGTTCCTTGACCTGATCACGAACGGGTGCCGAGTTGTCCATATAGACAGTTGGTGCAATTTTGGAATATGCCTCGTACGTTTGAGCATCGCCTGTAACAATTAAATCCGGATTCAGACCCGTAATTGCCTCCAGATTATCCGAAACATCCTCAATACCCGTAACTTGTCCCTCTAAATAAGGATTTTGCATGAACAGGCCATTACTACCCACGGGCTTAACGTTCAATGCCAGAATATGCCCCAAGAAGAAATCTGTTACGACACGCTGCGGATTAGCAGGCACTTCGACCTCACCCATGGAAGTATTCACTTTACGAGATATTGCTTGGGCATTTTCATTTGTATTATTTTCGCTTGAACTGTTGGCTTGGGAAGCTGGTGCTTCAGATTGAGCTGTCCTTCCATCTCCTGTTGCAGCCCCTGTATTCCCTGAAGAACCAACACTACATGCACTTAACAGCAACCCAAAAGCCATCAGCAAAGCCATCGGGACTCTCTTTATATTTCTTAACATTTCATCAGACCCTCCACCTATATATTGATAATAATTATCATTATCATATAAAGGAATATAACATTGGTCTGGATTGCCAACAATATGATTTCTTCCTGCTGAGGATGTAACATCTTCCTCTACAATTTGCTTACGATATTTATGCGGGGAAAGCCCCATATACTTTTTGAAGGCATTGCTGAAATAGTACCCATCCTGATACCCGATAGCCGACGCAATCATTCGTAAGGGAAGCTTCGTTTCGGTCAATAGCTTGCACGCTTTTTGCATACGCAAACGGATTAGACAGTCAATGGGTCCACGATCGAGCACTTGTTTAAAACAATTCGAGAGATGCCCCGAACTCCGCCCCATTGCTGTCGCCAAAGAGTCCAACGTATGCGATTTGGCATAGTTCTGCAACAGGTACTCCAGAGTCTGGATAACCAACTCGACGGGGCTGGAGCCTTTCACGACCAGAGGCTGTAGATCATACTGCTCCACAAGGTGATAAACCCATTGGTAGAATGATGCTTTGAGTTGCAGCGGAACCGAATGTGACTCTTGCCGCTGAGCCTCTAGCATGCGCTCTGCAATTTCATATAAGATCAATGGCTGCGTAAGTGTCACACGATATGTAACGTCAGTTGGATATCTGTGTTCATCTACCATCATCGGCTCACTGCCGTGCGATGGTCCCGGTTCTGCTTTATACGAGATCAATATATACTCTGCTCCGTCTGGACCTGCGTTAACTTCAAACAGACTTTTGGAAGGAGCATGAATAATCTCAAAATGATGGATAGAATAGGTCTTCTGATTGAGCAATACTAGCAAGTCCCCTCGCTTCATACAGATAAAACTGCTGGACTGCACCGTGAATAATGTTCTTTCCCCCTTTGCAAGAATGACTCTTTCAACATGGATGTCTCGTATACTCGCCTGCTCCCAGAAGCGAAAATGCTTCTGCTGATCTACAATCATGCTGCTTGTTCACCTCATTTATGCTCCGCGACTTAAGAAAAGGATATCGTACTTCTGGGCATTGGACAATTCCAAGCGATTATTCATTGTGACATCACCTTACAACTTCAAGGTGTCTGCGACCAGCTTCCAATCCATCCAATTTACTCAGAGTAAATGCACGAAAAACCGTACCCTTCCGGGTACGGTTCTTTCTATATCCTAACGGCTCGCGAAAACCGGAATTTCACATGAATCGAAACGTTCTTCAACATATCATGTTCCAGATCTCAGCGTAATTTAAGCGTCCAATGCTTTGGCGAATTGGGTTTTGTTCATACCCAGAATGCGGTGTTCACCAATTACCGTCAATGGCACGGCACGTACACCCATGTCCCACACTTGTTGTGCAAACTCATCGCTAGTTTCGATGTTGCGCTCTTCATAAGAGATCCCTTTGTCAGCCAGGAATGTTTTTACGGATTTGCAGTTCGGGCAGTTCGTCGATGTGTATACAATTACGTTTTCCATGTTTAATTCACCTCATATGGTTTTATATTAATCTATAGTTTGGTTGAAAACAGCTCATTCTATTACAGAACAACTGCGCTGTGTTCCAAGCTTTCAATGTATTTCTCTGTGTCCATGGCAGCCATACATCCGCTACCTGCAGCTGTAATCGCCTGTTTGTAACGTGTATCCTGAACGTCACCACATGCGAATACGCCTGGGATGTTTGTCTCGGATGTACCTGGTGTAGTCAGGATATAACCGTGTTCATCCGTAGTGATCTGTCCGCCAAGGAATCCCGTGTTTGGTGTGTGACCGATGGCTACGAATACGCCGCTTGCCGGAATCACTTCTTCTTCACCTGTTTCGTTGTTCAACACTTTCAATCCGGTTACGCCATTGTCGCCAGCAAGTACTTCGAGTGGTGTACGGTTCAAAGCCATTTCTACTTTTTCGTTGCTGCGTGCACGATCCTGCATGATTTTGGAGCCACGCAGTTCTTCGCGACGGTGCACCAGCGTTACTTTGGAACCGAAACGGGACAGGAAGCTTGCTTCCTCCAGGGCAGAGTCACCACCGCCGATAACGATGATCTCTTTGTTACGGAAGAAGAATCCATCACATGTTGCACATGTGCTGACACCGCGGCCTACATTCGTTTCTTCACCAGGGATACCCAGGTATTTAGCAGATGCACCGGTAGACAGGATCAATGTTTCGGATACGAGTTCCCCCATACCTTCTACTTGAATCTTGAACGGACGCTCGCTCATGTCGATGTTGTTCACCCAACCTGTGCGGAATTCAGCACCGAAACGCTCAGCTTGTTTACGCATGTTGTCCATCAGTTCAGGACCCATAATGCCATCAGGGAAACCTGGGAAGTTCTCCACTTCCGTCGTTGTTGTCAGTTGGCCACCAGGTTGTGGTCCTTCGATAACGAGTGGGTTCAAGTTGGCACGTGCCAGATAGATTGCTGCTGTCAGCCCTGCAGGGCCTGTTCCAATAATAATTGATTTATACATGTATAGTTCCTCCCCCGGGTTCTGCAAAAAGGTTAGTCCCTCCGGCATCAAAAGCTTATGCTTTTGCATACACTAGAACGAAAAGCCCATATCATGTCCACAAGACCTGCCCGTGTAATGACAAATGCCCTATGCAGAAACGGAATTCTAATTTATAATCATTCTAATCTGTTGTTCATTATGATCTCTTTTATGTACGGTGTCAATGCTCGGCAGCGATTATGAAGAAGTCTTCATCAGGAGGGAAAATGGAAGCATGAACGATGCACTCATTGGCAGTTTTATATCAGCCATGTCTACCGGCCTAGGAGCCGTACCCATTCTATTTATGCGCAAAATATCGCACCGTCTGCGTGATATCTTGCTGGCATACGCCGCAGGTATTATGACCTCGGCCTCGGTGTATAATCTCATTCCCGAAGCGCTTGGCCAATCGAATCTCTTTGTGCTCGCATTTGGTATTATGCTTGGTAGCCTGGTGCTACTGGTGCTGGAGATGAAGATTCCACACGTCGATCTGGAGAATCCCGAGAAAATGCCTTTTAAAATTGAAGCCAAAGCCTTCATGATTATTGCAGCCATTACCATGCATAACCTGCCCGAAGGGTTATCCGTCGGAGTCAGCTATGCAAGCTCGGATGAGAACTTGGGCAATCTCATTGCCTTCTCCATCGGACTGCAGAATGCACCGGAAGGATTCCTCGTGGCCCTTTTCCTAGTGAATCAGAACATTGGTCGCTTCAAAGCGTTGGGTATTGCCACCCTAACCGGAGCGGTCGAGATTATTACCGCAATGATTGGTTACACATTAAGCAGTCTCGTAGCCGGCCTTGTCCCTTATGGTTTGGCATTTGCAGCCGGTGCGATGATGTTCATTGTCTATAAGGAACTCATTCCAGAGAGTCATGGTGACGGCAATGCACGTGTAGCGACCATCTCATTTTTACTCGGACTCATTACGATGATCGGTTTGACCGAACTGTTCTGATTGCAGAGCGAATACTTACATGACAACGAATAAGGCGCCTTAAATCACAACAAGAAGAACCCGGGCAGACAGCCTAAAGCTGTCGACCGGGTTCTTTTTTTAGCCACAAATGAAGATTCCATGAAATTAATGGGATTGCCTGTCAGAGACCTTACGCCCTATCCTGATCAGGATTGAATAAATCGAATCAGTTCCGAATTGAATTTTTCCAATTCATCATAGAATGCACCATGACCACTTTCTTCAAAAGCAATCAATTGAGACGAAGCGATGCCCTTATGCATTTGCTCCGCAAATTCGAACGGACAGATCTCATCCTTTTTCCCATGCAAAATGGCTGTCGGCACCTGAATTGAACTCAGGTCACCTCGCAAGTCCTCATCACGCAGAGCGATTGCACTGCGAATGGTACCATAGGATGAAGCCTCCATGCCCAGTGCATGGAACCAATCCATGAACGGCTGGCTGTGTTTCTTCGTGAAAAACATGCCGCCAAACGTCTCCAGCAACTTCGGACGATCTGCAAAGATTGGCTCAATGATCTGTTCGTTCAGCTGCTCTGAAGTCAATCCATATGGATAACCTTCCCGCTGTGTGAACACAGGGGCTGCCGCAGATAACAAGGCCAGTTTGGAGACACCGTGTCCCTTATGACGAGCCATGTAGTGAACTGCGATTGCACCACCCATGGAGAATCCCGCGAGTACCGCATCCTTCAGCTCCAGATCATCAATAACGGCACGAACATCGTCTGCCATGCGATCATAATCATATCCTGTGGAAGGCTTATCCGATAAGCCATATCCTCTAAAATCTAACGCGATGGCACGAATGCCATGGTTCGGAAGTACGTTCAATTGGTATTCAAACATTTTATAATTAACAGGCCAGCCGTGCAAAAAGACAACCGGTGTACCTTCGCCGATATCTTCAACATATACTTTTACATTCGGTTCCACTTGTACGTAACGCCCCATCTTTCACAGCTCCCTTTATCCTCGAATGATAGCAACTTTCTCTTCGCATCATTACCCGCTGACCCAAGGTTCAAACCCGAGCCGTTCAACCAGCCGCATACGACCAGCGAAAACCAATTCTTCACTTTCCTCTTCAAAAACGAATTACCTTAGCAGCCTGAGCCCATTCAGAATAACCAGAATTGTACTGCCTTCGTGACCTACCACACCCAGAGGCAATGCCACGTCTTGGAGGAAGTTACCCGCAATTAAAGCCAGAATAACGGTGATGGCAAAACACATATTCTGTTTAACCGTCCGCTGTGCTCGGCGTGCCTGCCCAATCACCCAAGCGATCTCTTCAATGTTGTCGTTCATCAGTACCGCATCAGCAACCTCCAGTGCAGTTCCACTGCCGGATAATCCCATCCCCATACCGACCGTCGCCGCCGCAACTGCAGGTGCATCATTAACCCCATCCCCTACCATCAGCACAGGTCCATACTGTTTGCGGAGCGCTTGTACCTGCTTCACTTTATCTTCCGGCAGCAAGTCTGCATAGACCATACTTACCCCCGTTTCGTGCGCAATCACAGAAGCGGATCTGGTTCGATCTCCTGTTAACATTGCCACTTTAACACCCATCGCTTCCAGCTTTCTCACTGCGGCTGCTGCCTGAGGTCGTACCGTATCCCGCATGGCGATCAGCCCCACCAATTCACCATCCGCCATAACAACAGATACGGTTTTTCCCTCCCCCTCAAGACGGGAGCGTACATCTTCCCATTCAGAAGATACCTTCGCATGGTTAACAGCCTGTTTATCCGGTTCATCCATGTTACCGTTTTTCATCTTCTCTGACTGCATCGATCCCAATCCATTTGTTTTGCCAATGCTCCAGACCACATCATTTACCGTTCCTTCGATGCCCCAGCCTGTTAGGGCCTGTACGTGCTCCGCTTCCTGAAGTGTAATGTTCTCCTTGTTCGCCTGATCTACGATGGCACGAGCCAAAGGGTGCATGGAGATGTTCTCAATTGCTGCTACCGCAGCTAACAGCTCGGCGCGATCTACATGTTCAGCCGTAATAATATCTGTGACTTGCGGGGTGCCCATGGTCAATGTACCTGTTTTGTCAAAAGCCACGACCTGCGTGCGAGCCATATTCTCCATATGGGCCCCTCCCTTGAAGAGAATGCCACGGCGGGCGCTGCTGGACATCGCGGACAGTATGACAGGCATGATCGAAGACACCAGTGCACAAGGCGAAGCAACAACCAGAAATACCATCGCTTTATAGAATGCCTCATTCCATGTCCAGCCAAGCAGCAGTGGAGTTCCTGCAATCACGAGTAAAGTAACCGCTACAACCATTCGTGCATATATTCCTTCGAACCGCTCCATAAAACGCTGGGAATCCGGCACTTCCGCCTGCGCTTCTTCCACCAGTTTAATGATTTTGCCGAACAGTGACCCTTCCGCCGATTTGGTGACCTCTACGTATAATGCGCCCTCCCCGTTTACCGTACCTGCATAGACTTCTTCCCCGGCAACTTTGTCCACAGGCAGGGATTCTCCTGTGATGGACGACTGATTGATAAAAGAACTTCCCCGGTACACGACACCATCTGCTGGAATGAGTTCTCCCGGTTTGACCAACAGCAAGTCACCCGGCTGCAAGTCATCAATAGCCACAAGGTTCATCCGTCCGTCCTCAATCCGCAATGCAGTTTCTGGCTTAAGCGCCAGTAAAGATGAGATATCCTTATGGCTGCGCTCTGTCGCATAACTTTCCAAAGCGCCACTGAGTGCAAAAATAAAGATCAGCATCGCGCCTTCATTCCAGTAACCGATGGCTGCTGCCCCAAGGGATGCGGCAATCATCAGCAGGTTCACATCCAGATCACGGTCCTTGACCAGTGTCTCGATGCCTTCCTTCGCTTTGGTCCAACCGCCCACGGCATACGCCACAATGTAAAGCATGATGGAGAAGGTACCAAAATAAGGCGCAGTTCCCCAGGCAATCAGCATCAACAACCCGCTGCCCAATGCCGATTGCATCTCTTTATTCTGCACCATGGCTCGAAAATCAGGCTTCTTGCCCCGATTGGGGCCGGGTGTCTGGGATGAGCTTTGTTCTGCTTGGTTCTGTCTGTGTAGCGGTTGATGTATCGCTTGCATATGGATCACGTTCCTTTCGAATGGTAGGTTTGCGGACAGTGAATGTGCTCAAGTTCCGCTTCCATACATGAAGTTGTATTGAGAATGAGAGCCATTGTTAATGCCCTAAAAATGACACATGCTGCTGCGGGAATCCCGCAGCAGCATGGTTTTGTGAATGATTTTGCAATCATTCTCCAATGAGAATGATAATCATTTTTGTACTTATGCAATTATTTTTACCCAATACAACTTTTAATCAGTATATGCCTGTGATCCGCATTTGTAAATGGGTATTTTTCGACGGCCACTCCTAAATGCGTGTTCAAAAAGGCAAAAAGCCGCTGTCCATGAGGACAACGGCTTAAAGCATCTATTGATAGGCGTTTGAACATTTTATGGCATATCGCTTAAGTAAATGTTTCACATTCACCCAGTACCATTTACGCGCCTACACTTGCTCCCTGACTTGCTTTGATTGCTTGCTCCAGATCATAGATAATGTCTTGAATGTTCTCCGTACCCACCGACAGACGAATCAACTCCGGATTAACCCCTGCGGCAGTTTGTTCATCTTCGGTCAACTGTGCGTGAGTCGTACTTGCCGGGTGAATAATCAGTGACTTGGAATCGCCGACGTTCGCAAGGTGAGAGAACAGTTTGACACTTTCAATCAATTTGCGACCCGCTTCCGCACCGCCTTTGATTCCAAAGGTCAGAATGGCACCCTGCCCTCTTGGCAGATACTTCTGTGCAAGCTCGTAAGAACCGTGGCTCGGCAGACCTGCATAACTTACCCAAGACACATCCTCATGTTTCTCAAGGAATTCCGCAACCGCAAGGGCGTTGCTACTATGACGCTCTACGCGCAGATGTAATGTCTCCAGTCCTTGCAGTAACAACCATGAGTTAAATGGAGAGATCGTTGCACCCAAGTCACGTAGAAGTTGTACACGAGCTTTGATAATATAAGCAATCGGTCCAACCGCTTCCGTATATACAACACCGTTATAACTGGCGTCCGGCTCCGTCAATCCTGGGAACTTACCACTTGCTTTCCAATCAAATTTTCCGCTATCCACGATAACGCCACCGATGGATGTACCATGACCCCCAATAAATTTCGTTGCAGAGTGAACGACAATATCTGCTCCATGTTCGATTGGACGAAGCAGGTACGGACTTGGGAACGTATTATCCACGATCAAAGGAATACCATGTTCATGAGCGATCGCTGCCACCGCTTCAATATCAAGTACATTCCCCTTCGGGTTACCGATTGTTTCGGCATACAATGCTTTCGTTTTCTCCGTAATCGCTGCCCGGAAATTTTCAGGATCACTGGAATCCACAAATTTTACGTCCAGACCCAGTTTCGGCAAAGTCGTCGAGAATAGATTGTATGTACCTCCATACAAACTCGCCGAAGACACGATCTCATCGCCTGCACCAGCAATATTCAGAAGTGAAAACGTAATGGCTGCTTGACCAGAAGCTGTAGCCAATGCCCCAGCTCCACCTTCCAACGCCGCAATCCGTTGCTCGAATACGTCGGTTGTTGGATTCATCAGACGAGTATAGATGTTGCCAAACTCTTTCAAACCAAACAGGTTAGCTGCATGCTCGGTATCCTTGAATCCATAGGATGTTGTCTGATACAAAGGAACTGCTCGTGCGTTGGTGGTTGGATCAATCTCCTGGCCTGCATGAATTGCCAATGTTTCAAATGAAAGCTCACGTTCGTTTGACATAAATCTGAATCCTCCCTCGATATATACGTTCTTTAAGTTCCTAATGTCTTCTCATGATGGCGTATGTTTTCCATATTCTCTCACAAGATGTCGCATTTGAAAAGACTTATTTCCGATTGTTCCGATAAGAAAAATTTAGTATGTATTTTATCAATATCTGTACCAAAAAAACCTTTGCCCTCGCAAAGGTTTTCCAGCTACTTTGGCTTCAGTATACCATACCTGATGCAGGTTTTTTAGACACGAACTGCATTCCATACTTCACGCAAATGTTTGGCCGCAGGCACGGCTTCCTCTGCAGTTACACCTTCAAGTGAAATATCGATATGTGGCTTATACGTTTTTAACAATTCAAAAAATAACGGGTAATCCAGTATGCCTGCCCCAGGTACAGGATTGAACTTCTCTCCCTGTGCATCGAAGGCTACATCCTTCGCATGGATCACAATCATGCGCTGATACAGCGATTCCATCACCTCGCGCAAGAAAGCCCCTTGATCTGCTGCATGTGGATATTTGATCAGATTACACGGGTCGAACAGCATCCCCAGATTGGATGAAGGGATCTCTTCAAACAAACGGGTCATATGTTCATGCGTATGAAGGGTATGTGTGGACACAGGCTCAATTGCCGCATGCACGCCCCACTTCTCCGCTTCCTCAGTCAACTCCTCCACCGTTTCTTTCAGCACACTCCACGCCTTCTCTTCATATCCATCCGGATGTGTACCCTGATAGGTGTCCAAGCTTCCGGTCTCCGTTGCTACCATACTGCAACCAAAATCCCGGGCATAACGCAGATGCTCCTTGAATCGGTCAATGTCTGCCCGCCGGCTTATGGGATCAGGGTCAATCGGATTAATATAACAGCCCAGTACCGCAATCTTCACTCCGCGCTGTGCAAATTGGTCTCCAATCTCATTTGCCAGACCGGGGCTTAGCTTGCCATTCGATGAGTCCACATCGGATAATGCTTTGGCAAGCGCCAGCTGTACAGAATTGAATCCGTTATCTGCAATCGTCTGCGCAAGCTGTGCTGTAGGCTGTTTGCCAAATGTATGCGCCAGAATACCAAGTTTCATCTCACTGCCTCCTTATGCTAATCCGATTATCAAGAGATTAACGTGCCATCCAGCCGCCATCGACATTCAGCACATGACCATTCAGATAATCCGAAGCCGCGGATGCCAGAAAGACAACCGGGCCTTTCAGATCTTCAGGAGTACCCCAGCGTCCCGCAGGAATACGGGCTGTAATATCCCGATAACGATTTTCGTCTGCACGGATCTGGGTAGTATTGTCGGTTTCCATATAACCAGGTGCGATACCGTTAATCTGGATTCCCTTGCCTGCCCATTCATTGGCGAGTGCTTTGGTTAAACCCGCAACACCATGTTTACTGGCTGTATAACCAGGTACATTAATTCCACCTTGATAGGACAACATGGATGCAATATTAATGATCTTGCCGCTTCCGCGTTCAATCATATGTCTGCCAGCCAATTGGCTCAGGAAAAACACCGTGTTCAGGTTGAGGCCAATTACATCGTGCCAATCCTGTCCTGCATGATCAGCCGCAGGTGTGCGGCGAATGATTCCGGCATTATTGACGAGAATGTCAATTCTGCCCTGGAAGGCAAGAGCCTGTTCGAACACAGCCGCCAACTCATCTTCCCGACTTAAATCCGCTTCAATCACATAAGCTTTGCGTCCGAGTGCTTCAATCGCACTTGCCGTTTCCGCAGGTTTGGAATAAGAGACCAGCACCACATCAGCACCTGCTTCTGCCAAGCCAATGGCCATCCCTTGTCCAAGTCCTCCCGAGGTACCTGTCACCAGTGCAACTTGTCCGCTTAAATCAAATGGGTTCATGAATGATTCCCTCCGCATGGTTTTGATATGCAATCCATAGATCTGTCCGTTCTTTAATCCCATGAATCATGAATGAGGTTAACTTTGATAATCCACTGTGACACCGCTCTGCTCATATAAGGCAACTGTCTCTTCATCCAAACGATGATCACTGATAATATAGTCCAGTTCCGAACACTGGGCGAAAGTTCGCAGTGCAAATTGTCCGAATTTATAATGATCCACAACGCCGTATACCTGCTGCGAGGCAGATATCATTGCTTTTTTCAAAGGAACGAGATCTCCCGTGTATATGGATAATCCAAATTCCGGATGAAGTGCTGTCGTGGATATAAAGGCTTTATGAATGTTAAGACCGGAGATAAAGGCAGCTGTATCATCCCCCACCAGCATATTCCGTACACGAGCCCCGCCAGGCACAACCAGTCGCACTTGCTCCTTCTTGGTAAGCTCCGCAATAATGAACAAGTCATTGGTTACGACCGTCAGTGGCTGATTATCGAGACGTTTGGCCATCTCCAGCGTCGTGCTGCCACCATCAAGAGCAACGATATCTCCAGGTCGAATGTAAGCCAGGGCACGTTCAGCAATCTCCGTTTTCTCCGAATGATGCTTCTCGATAACTCCGCGGCTATTCAAGATGCCATATTGGTCATTCTGAGCCAGCATAGCCCCACCATGGACACGTACAAGCAGTCCCATACTCTCCAACTTGTCGAGATCCTCTCGCACTGTTTTCCCAGTCACCTGCAACAACTCACTCAGATCACTGACGGTTACTTCCTGGCGCTCCAGCAGAGCCTCCATAATTTTTTCATGTCTTTTCAATGGATTCATCCTAATCAACTTCCTATACTACCTGAGTTAATTGAACAAGAATAAGTTCACGTGTCCACATTACCTGCCAATTAACGCAGACATCTGTAATTTATTATTTCAAGTCTTTCATCGCTACGCCGTCCATATCTTCGAACGTCTGGTTCTCACCAGCCATCGCCCAACAGAAAGTGTAATTGCTCGTACCCACACCACTGTGAATGGACCAGCTTGGGGAGATGATCGCCTGACGGTCGCGTACAACCAGATGCCGCGTTTCGTCCGGCTCACCCATCATGTGGAATACAACGCCATCCTCAGGCAGATTCCAGTACAAGTATACTTCGGAACGACGGTTATGGGTATGTGCAGGCATGGTATTCCACATGTTACCCTTGTCGAGTTCGGTAATACCCATCACCAACTGACAACTCTGAATTCCACCTTCTCCTTGGTGAATGTAACGATAGATCGTACGCTCATTGGAAGTTTCGATGCTGCCCAGATGATTCGGCTGAGCTTGTTCTTGTGTTGCTTTTACTGTTGGATAGGTGTGGTGAGCCGGTGTGGATACAAAGTAGAATTGGGCAGGTTGAGCCTTGTCACTGCTCGTGAACACAACCTCCTTCACACCTCTGCCGATATAGAGACATTCCTTGGCACCAATCTCATAACCTTGTCCATCCGCTGTTACTGTTCCGTGACCACCTACATTAATGATACCGATTTCACGACGTTCCAGGAAAAAGTTCGTTCCGATATCTTTCAGGTTCACTTCAAGGGAAATGTCCTTGCTCTCAGGTACAGCCGTTCCCACAATATAACGATCCACATGAGAATACACCGTTACCAATTCATCGGTTGCGAACAGTTGCTCCATCAAAAATTCCTCACGCAGGCGAGATGTATCATACGTTTTCACTTCATTGGGATGTGCAGCATAACGATTTTCCATTATTAATCCATTCCTTTCGTCATTTAAATTAGTTGGGATTGAGTTTGAAAATGTTCATATAAGTTCATTTTAGTTCATTATGTATCTTTTGTGTACCTTTATTTTTAAAATCATTCATATCATTAATCAGTAATGATGTTTATCTCTTAAATAAGAGCAAAAAAAAGATCTCCGCAGTCTGTAACACAGACCGGGAGATCTTCTTTGATTTAACTATTAATGTGCAACAGCGTTGTTAAGCATGATCCAGATCGAACCAATTACGATGGTCATCATAATCAGTAATCCGAAAATAAGGGCCATGACATTCCAGCGCGGTTTCTCTGTTTCACGGATATGCATGAAGAAGAAGAGTTGAACCACAAACTGAAGTGCTGCTGTACCAAGAATCACAATGAGTGTTCCTGTTTTGCCCATCATGTCATTCAAAACCACTACAAGTGGAATGATTGTCAGTACGACAGACAGAATGAAGCCGATGACATAAGACTTCAGTGAGCCATGTTGTTCATGGCCGTGGGAATCATGTGAGTTGTGCTCTGCCATCTACATCACCCCCATGAGATAGACGATCGACAGGAGGAAGATCCATACGACGTCCAAGAAGTGCCAGTACAAGCTGATAACGTTGATCTTACCGCGAGTAACGTCGGTAATCCCACGTTTTTTCAGTTGGAACATGAGTCCGATCATCCAGATCAGACCAAGCGATACGTGAAGTCCGTGAGTACCCACGAGGGTGAAGAATGCACCAGATGCTGCACTCGTTGTGTAACTAAAGCCTTCGTGAACCATCTCAACAAACTCGTAAACCTCCAGGGCGATAAAGCTTGCACCCAGAACAGCTGTAACAATCAGCCAGTTAATCAATTGTTTTACTTTACCCTGGTTCATTGCCAGAACGGCAAGTCCGCTCGTAAATGAACTCGTGAGCAAGATAAATGTCTCGGCGATAACACCAGGCATTTTGATCAGTTCGGACAAAATCGGTCCGCCCGCCGTATTGTCACGCAACACAATGAAGGTTGCGAACAATACGGAGAACAAGATAACGTCGGAAATCAGGAAGAACCAGAATCCGAGAATTTTCATTTCCTGTGGATCATGGTGGCCATGGTCATGACCATGCGCATGATTCTCACCGTGCTTAGCGGCTGCTTGAGCCATCTATACCGACCCCCTTAACGACGCTTCGGTACGCTTAATTTCGTCGACCGGAATGTAATAATCCGTATCGTAAGAGAATGAACGGGCGATCATACAGATGCCTACGCCAGCAAGTCCAAGAATCGCCATCCACAGCCAACCGAATACGAAGCCAAAGCCGGCTACAAACCAGAAGACAGACATAATGAACGGAATCGAAGAATTCTTCGGCATATGAATTGGCTCATATACAGGCTCAGGCGGATGAATGCCTTTCGCACGACGTTCTTTCTCTTCCCACCACTCATCAATATCATCTCCGCGCGGTGTAACAGCGAAGTTGTACTCTGGAGCTGGTGAAGGAATCGACCACTCGAGCGTACGACCATCCCATGGATCGCCGGATGCTTTAAGTGTTTTGTATTTGCGAATACCGTCTGCAATTTGTGCAACTTGGAACAAGAATCCGACACCCATCAGGAATGCCCCGATTGTGGATACGAAGTTAAGTTCCCACCAGCCGGTATCCCAGCCGTATGTGCTCAGACGACGTGTCATACCCATTAGACCAACAGCGTACTGCGGCATGAAGCAGACATAGAAACCAATATTCCAAGTCCAGAATGCCCATTTGCCCAGTTTCTCTTCGAGTTGGAAACCGAACATTTTAGGCCACCAGTAATACAGACCAGCGAAGTATCCAAAGACAACGCCACCGATCAATACTTGGTGGAAGTGGGCAATCAGGAAGTAACTGTTGTGGAACTGGAAGTCAGCAGGAGCAACGGATAACAGAACGCCTGTCATACCCCCGACAATAAAGCACGGGATAAAGGCAAGTGTCCACATCATCGGAGTCGCCATGCGAATCCTTCCTCGATACATGGTAAATAGCCAGTTAAATATTTTAACCCCTGTTGGAATGGCAATCAACATCGTAGTTACGGCGAAGAATGCATTCACGTCCGCTCCCGAACCCATCGTGAAGAAGTGATGCGCCCATGTAAAGAAGGACAGGAAGCTGATAATTAACATTGCAAATACCATTGACTTGTAACCGAACAGTTTTTTCCGAGAGAAGGTACTTACAATCTCGGAGAACACACCGAATGCCGGCAAGACGACAATGTATACCTCAGGGTGACCCCACATCCAGATCAAGTTGATATACATCATTGGGTTACCGCCCAGATCAAGTGTGAAGAAATGCGCCCCGGCAAACCTGTCGAGGAATAGCAATGCAAGTGTCACAGTCAAGATCGGGAAAGCAAACAAGATAATGATACATGTGGAGAATACCGACCATGTGAACATCGGCATTTTCATCCATCTCATGCCTGGCGCACGCATTTTAATGATGGTAACCAGGAAGTTGATACCGGTAGCCAGGGAACCGATACCCGATATCTGTATACCCCATATATAGAAGTTTTGTCCGACCCCCGGACTGTGTGACAGCTCCGATAGAGGTGGATAACTCAGCCATCCCGCATCCGGTGAACCACCGATAACGAAGGACAGGTTAAACAGCATTGCTCCCAGGAAGAATAACCAGAAGCTCAATGCATTCAGAAACGGGAAGGCAACGTCCCTTGCTCCGATCTGTAATGGCACGATAACGTTAAACAAACCAAACATAAATGGCATCGCCATGAACAGGATCATGATCGTGCCGTGAGTTGTAAAGACCTGATTATAATGTTCAGGATGTAAGAAATCCATGTTAGGCATAGCCAGCTGCAGACGCATCATCAATGCATCCACACCACCACGGAACAACATGATAATGGAAGCAATGATATACATAATACCGATCTTTTTATGATCGACGGTAGTTAACCAGTTACGCCAGAGCCAGCCCCATTTTTTGAAATAAGTCAGCACCGTTACGATCGTAATCATCGTAATACCGATGGCCACGTCTGCTCCATAGATCAGCGGGTCGCCAGTTACGAAAAACTCCGATGCAAACTCTTTAAGTCTCTCTAACATTGGGGGCCTCCTTTCGAATCTTTAGTTAGCACTCTTGTCCTCATCTTGATTGGACACATTGGTTGGACTTTGGATGGCTCCAGAAGCTTCACTTGAACTTCCATGCTTACTGTGAGCACTTTGACCATCTACAACATACTTGGTCACAATATTTTGGAACAATCCTTCTGGGAACGCAGAGTAATAAGCAACATTGCTTGTTCCTGGTTCAGCCAGCGCCTTGTAACCTTCTGTAGTCAACTCCTGGGAATTCTGTTTCACTTCAGCTACCCATTTGTCAAAATCTTCGTCCGATGTAGCATTCACATCAAAACGCATTTCTCCGAAATGCTCACCTGTGAAGTTAGCGCCTGAACCCCAGTACTTGCCTTCATGATCTGCCTGCAGATACAAGGTCATCGCCATACCCGACATCGTATAAATCTGTCCTCCAAGTTGCGGAATCCAGAATGAGTTCATTGGTGAATCCGCAGTGAGTTCAAATTTCACGGGCCGGTCTGCCGGAATATTCAGCGTGTTGACCGTTGCAATCCCTTGCTCAGGATACATAAACAACCATTTCCAATCCAGTGAAGACACTTGGATAGTAATTGGTGCTTTCTCGTGAGCCAACGGCTTCGAAGGCTCCAGATCGTACGTGTAACGAACAGTAACAATGGCAAGCAGTCCAATAATGATAATCGGAACCGTCCACCAGATTGCCTCCGCCTTCGTACTATGAGACCAGTTAGGCTCATAAGCAGCTTTGTTATCCGGCTTATCGCGGTAACGCCATACGATTACGGCAGACAAAATGAGTACTGGCACAATGATGACAGCACACAAAATTGTCGAGATGACAATCAAATCTCTCTGCGAAGCGCCAATTGGCCCCTTCGGATCCAGAACAACGTACTGCCCGCCTGCCAGCATTGGCCAGACAATCAATGCAATTGTAACCAACGTCAGGACAACCGGAATGATAATCCGGATTAGCGACCTAGGTTTCTTGTTCATTTTGATCCCCTCTCCTTAAATTCGCTCATACTGAAAAATCAGTATACTACTCTCTTCCTACTAAAGATATCAGAAATGAACAACTTTTTTGTTCATGTTAACAAATTTGTCGATTTTACACCTTAAATGTGTGAATTTTTTCTCACAAATCGCTTGCATGGTTGATATTTGCTTATTGTAATCTTTACACATCAAGTCACAAAATAAAACCCTTTGCAGTCCCCGTTGAACAATGTCAACGAATCCGCAAAGGGTTTTATTGACTGGATTCCGGGTACTTATCCAGTCTTATTATGAACGAATTAACGCAGGATTATAATCAATCGGCGCCTTCGTCTTCCCGGCGTGTATGAACAAGGCCAATCGCTTTGGCAATAACGTAAATAAACACACTACCTACAAGGAATCCTATACCGACCATCAAACCAAGATTACGATCATTAAAGTCATTCAAATTGATTAGACACATGACCACTCCCGTAATGAGTGCGACCCATGCCAGAACTGTCATCGTCAAGACGGCGCGCCGCATATTTTTGTCTTTGCGCTCCAATTGGCTGACCATTGCTGTCTTCGATGCCATAGTAAACACTTCCTTTTCCCTTTTTGTAAGTGCTTTCCTTATACCAATATACCACATCAGTATGATTTTTAGTCAACAAATGTTCAAATTTTCTTCTCAATTTGGACACTTTATTTTTATTTTACCCGTTGACAAAACATTATTAAGTTCTTCCTTACTTCTTATAACCCAAAAATCGTCTCTTCATAACAGGAAAGACACTTGACCTTATGAAACCTTTATGAACTACTCATTTTCAACAGTAAAAAAACAAAAAAAGACGGTGCATTGGAATACTCCAATGTTACCGTCTTTCTCTTCATTAATTAGGTATCCATATATAATGAGGACCTGCTTTTCCCAAACACGAATGCATCTATTGTGGATTATGTTCGTTCCGTGTTTCCAGCCAATTATTCTTAATGACATTCTGATACCAGTAATAACTCTCCTTCGGCGTCCTTACAAGTGAACGATAGTCCACATGAACGAGACCGAAACGCATACGGTAGCCTTCTGCCCATTCGAAATTGTCCATTAATGACCACGCCATGTACCCTTTCAGGTTAATACCGTCGTTAATGATGCGGTGAATTTGAGCCAAATGCTGTTCATAATAGGCAATCCGGCGATCATCATTAATTTTGCCATTTTCCAGATCATCATTGATGCAAGCACCGTTCTCCGTGATGTATACATCCACATTGCCGTACTTTTGCAAGTAATGCATGAATTCATACAACCCGCGTGATTCCACTGGCCAGCCGATATCCGTCTTAGTCAAGCCCATATCAACTTCTTCCGATTGAAGAGCACCTGCTTCCGGATTGAAGCGATTGATTCCCATTGTGTAATAGTTAATGCCGAGCAGGTCGATCGGTTGCGAGATAATTTCCATGTCACCTTCTTGGATGGGAACAGTAGCACCCGCTTCTGCAAACCAATCCACCATAAATTGCGGATACGTGCCTTTGTAGATCGGGTCAAGGAACCAATCGGTATTGAGCGCGATCGATCGGTCACACGCAGCCTGGTCCTCGGGAGATTTGCTGTACGGCTCAGCCCAGCAGACGTTCGGAGCAATGCCGATCTGTCCCGTTATACCCAAGCGACGGAAAGATTGGACCGCTTTACCGTGAGCAACCAACAAGCCATGAGCAACATTGATTGACGTTTGCAGGTCTTTGTTTCCTGGCGCATGAATCCCGAGAAGGTTCGACAGGAACGCGATACACCATGGTTCATTGAATGTCAGCCAGAAGTTGATTTTGCCTGAGAACTCTTTGAAAATCACTTCGGCATATTTTACAAAGGCATCGACCGTTCTGCGGTTGCCCCAGCCACCGTCATCCTCCAACGTTTGTGGCAGATCCCAGTGGTACAGCGTGAGAAACGGTTCAATCCCAGCCTCCAGCAATGCATCCACAAAGCGGTGGTAGAAATCCAGCCCTTCCCGATTGATCTCACCATCCCCATCAGGAATAATACGTGGCCAGGCAATGGAGAACCGGTATGTATTAATCCCAAGTTTCTTCATCAGTTCGATGTCTTCCTCGTACCGATGGTAACTGTCACACGCGACATCACCATTATCTCCGTTATATACTTTGCCAGGGGTGCGAGCAAACGTATCCCAGATCGATACCCCGCGTCCACCTTCCTGTGCGGCTCCTTCGATTTGATAGGAAGCAGTTGCTGTACCCCAGCGAAAATCTTGCGGAAATTTAAAAATCGTCATGGTTTACTCCTCCGTCTCATAGTGACACGCGGATCGTCTGTCCTGCGGCCATGGTTAAATGAATTACATAATCGCCCTGAGGCGTAAGTTCTGCCTTCGCCTGTTCATGTCCGTCCACTCGCAGCGGATAAGCACTGCGAAGAGACAGCGAGTCATTTCGGTCTGCCTCGATGACCGCTGAAGCAAGCTTGTGGTCTGTCCACGTCATGCCCACCGTATAACCACCTCTTGCACGAAGTCCTTCCACACGGCCTTGAGCCCAGACGTCAGGCAATGCTGGAAGTAAATGCAGTTCGTTCAAGTGGCTCTGCAATAACATCTCGGCGATTCCAGCCGTGCCTCCAAAGTTACCATCGATCTGGAATGGTGGATGATCATCAAAGAGATTCGGATGTGTGGATCGGGCGAGCAATGTGCGCACAAACTGATGTGCCTGGCTGCTATCCAGCAGTCGTGCATACAGATTGATCAACCAAGCACAGCTCCATCCTGTATGCCCGCCACCTTGTGAGATACGACGTTCAAGCGATATTCGTGCTGCTTCCACCAGTTCCGGTGTGTGGACTCGATTGATCTGCTCCCCGGGATACAGTCCATACAGGTGAGAGACGTGACGATGCCCTGGCTCGGATTCGGCAAAATCCTTAAACCACTCCAACAATTGTCCTTCACTTCCAATTCGGAATGGATAAAGCTTCTCTAGAGCCTCACGCCACTCACTTGCCAGTGACTCATCCAAATTCAGTTGCTTCGCGGCTTCAATACAACGGCTGAACAACTCACGAATCAAGCTCATATCCATTGTTGAAGCCATCGATATACTCCGCGCCTCTCCAGCATCAGTAAGAAACTTGTTCTCTGGTGAGGTGGAGGGAATCGTAACCAGATAACCATCGGGCCCTTCCACCAACCAATCGAGACAGAACAGCGCAGCCTCTTTCATGATGGGGTAGGCACGTTCCTCAAGAAAACGTTGATCACCGGTAAATTGATAATGCTCCCATAGATGCGAGGTAAGCCATACCCCGCCCATCGGCCAGAAAGCCCAGCTTGCATCTCCGCCTGTCGGCGTAGAGGTCCTCCAGATATCCACGTTATGATGCGCGGTCCATCCACGTGCTCCGTACAGAATGCGCGCCGTTCTGCGTCCTGTATCACTGAGATCGGTCAGCATATCAAACAGCGGCTCATGACATTCACTGAGATTGCAGACTTCTGCCGGCCAGTAATTCATCTCGGTGTTGATGTTGATGGTGTAATCACTATGCCATGGCGGTTCTACCTGCTGATTCCAGATTCCCTGCAGATTGGCAGGCTGGCTGCCCGGACGCGAACTAGCCATTAACAGATATCTTCCATATTGAAAATAAATTGCCTCCAGTCCAGGGTCTTGTTCCCCAGCCTGATAGGCCTGTAACCGCTCATCCGTAGGCAATTCGGCATTAACCGATACACCCAAATCAATAGAGACTCTGTTAAACAACACACGATGATCTTGCACATGTCGTTCCCGAAGCACTTCCGCACCATGTGTGATCGCCTTGGAGATGACATTCTCGCATTCCTCTTCAAGCACCAGGTTCTCCTTCACAGGCAACACATCGTAACGTTCAAAGGACGTAGCCGCCGCCAGATAGAAAACAACCTGATCAGCACCCTGAATATGTAACTTGCCTTCCAGATTGGAGACCTGTGCCTGGTCGCCTGTTGCCGTAACTTCCAAACGCACAGCATATGCGGTTCCCCGATCCTCTTCATAGAGGACGGATTCCGGGTGATCCCTGAAATAATTGGACTCCACATGACTTGGACAACGACTGAACATGGTTAGTGCATCTCCTGAAGTCTCCATGCGATAAGGATGAGGACTATCCAGGGCAACACTTACACTCACAGCGCCCTTCCGATCAGCAGTCAATGTGCAGACCATCAGATCATCTGAAGCACTGGAATACACTTCACGTACATAACGAGTTCCTTCCCATGAGTACGTCGTGGTCGCAATACCCGATTCCAGATCAAGCTCACGCTCAAATGCATCATACGAAAGATCATCCAGACCCTCATGGTGCAACAGAAAATGACCCATCGGCTGGTAGGCTTCCACATCACGGCCGAGCATTTCACGGTTCAACAAATCCTCAGCTTCACCATACTGTTCAGACATAATCAACTCCCGCGTCTGCTTCAAATACCGCTGACTGCTGTATTGAATCGTATCCCGTGGAAACCCTGACCATAATGTATCTTCATTGAGCTGAATTCGTTCATCTGCTGCGCCACCGTACACCATGCCTCCAAGACGGCCGTTTCCGATGGGCAATGCTTCCTCCCAGCGTTTTGCCGGTTGTCGATACCATAGACGATTGATTTTAGTTTGGTTATTGTGTTGGGACATGATTAGCTCCTGTTCCTTAATCGACTTTAGAAAACTTAAATATTTCTTCATAACGTAAAACGTTTTCGGTAAGTGCTTACAATAAGGAAATTATATGTGATTTCCAAATTTGCGTCAATGCAAATCATCACACATCAACCACATCAAAAAAGGCCCTTCACAGGGCCTTTCCTTGTTTAACTATGATTGCAGGCAATCCATATTATTTTACATCTTTTCCTGTCCACAGGGAGACACGTTCCTTAACCCAAACCGTAAATTGTTTCTCCATTTCAACTGCACCAGCTTTGTCCAAATCAGCCAGTAAAGCATCGTATGTTGCATCAAAGTTCGCTGGTGTAGTCAGAACAGCTTCCGGAATCCGTTTACGGATGATATCCTGCGTTTTCTGGAAAGTTACCTCATAGTCTGTACCGGAAGGTACTGACATGTTATACGCTGCGCCCCAATCCTTAACTGGCAGATCTTCTTCAGCTGGATAGAACTCTTTCCATGTCGTAATTCCGTAAGCTTTCAATGTTTCTTTCTCGGCAGCTGTGTAACCAGCTACAATCTGCTCAGGGAAGTTTGTTGTGTAGTAGTTATCTGTAGAATCTTTTACACCATCACCGTATCTTGCACTAAATACATTATACATCCCAATTCCTGTTTCCTTACTGAAATTGGAGTTGTCATTTGTTTTACGATCTTGAACTTCATCTGGAATCACACGTTTTCCATCTTCTACGTTATAGTGCTCGCCTTCGATACCCCAGTTTCTCAGAACTTGTCCTTCATCGGAAGCAAGCCAATCCATGAATTTGATGATCCGCACTGGATCTTTGGCTGAAGTTGTAATCCCGATGCCATAACCGTCAAATCCGGCTGGTTGGAACGTGTGATCCACAATCTCATCGTTAAGTGATACAGAGAAGTGAGCATATGTTGCATCATCTTTGCCCGATGATTTGAGCGCGTTCTCCGCTTCCTGGTAGTTCCACTCTTGGTCAATCAGACCGAGGACACGGCCACTGGCAATTTTAGACTTATATTGGTCATCCTTTTGAACAAAAGCATCTTTGTCCAGTAGGCCTTCGTTGTACATTTTGTTCAACCAGCGGAAATATTCTCTTTCCTCTGGACGTTTGTAGTGCAGCTTAGCTTCATACGTTTCAGGGTCAATGTAATATTCACCGTCATCCGGTGCACCTGTCGCCTGGAAGGCCGGGTTCGTTACCGTGATCATGATCTTCCAGTCATCCGCATTTAATGTCAAAGGAATGGTTGGCTGACCATCAATCGTTGGATGTTTTTCATAATAAGCTCTCAGTACGTTCTCGTAATCCTCAAGTGTCTTCACTTCAGGGTAACCCAGCTCTTTCAATACTCTTTGCTGAATTTCGAATCCACCTGTAGCGTCAAACGTAACGTTATCGACACCCATATTGGTTGGAATGGTATAGATCGCTTGATCTTCGAGACTGTATTTCAAACGGTTCATCTGTTCCCCATAGATTTTTTTCAAATTGGGAGCATGCTCTTCAATCAGATCCGTGAGATCCAGCATCGCGCCTGCATCCACCAGTTTGGACAAGTTACCTTTAGGGTAGATCATATCAGGAAAATCACCGCTGGCAGCCATCAGTGCAATCTTCTGGTTACCACCATCGTTCACATCATATTCAGCTTCAATTGTTACGCCTGTTTGCTCCGTGATCTTTTTACCAACAGCATCTTGCATCTTGTTCCAGGTTGGACTTGCATCCGCTCCGAAGAACGTCACTGTTATTGGTTCGGTACCGCTGGATTCTGTAGTCTCTTTCGATCCCGAATTCCCACAGCCGGCTGTAACCAACATTGCACTTGCGAGCATTAACATTGCAAACGTCTTGGGTGTATTGCCTTTCATTTTGCCTCTCATTGTCTAGTTCCCCCTATTATTTATGAAGGTTTTATCTGTATAACAGGCTTTTTGCCTGAGGATACCACTTTTATTGAATACGCTTACGATACGTGCTGTAAAAACCAGATTGTTGGAGCCCAACATGCAGTAGCACTTATTCTGAACTTTCTTTCTTCTAACATACGTAAAACGTTTTCGAAACATATTGTAAAACGCTTACTGAAAGTGCTTACACGATAGATTATAGGCTATTCGACACCATACGTCAACAATAAAAAAAGCCCTTTCTCAAGGGCTTTTTTCGCTATGAAAACCATGGATTTTCATGCTTGGTTTTCAATCTTATTTCACATCTTTTCCAGTCCAGAGTGCTACACGTTCCTTAATCCAAGTGGTGTATTGTTTCTCCATCTCAACTGCACCCGCTTTATCGAGTTCAGCCAGAAGACCGTCATATACGCTGTCGAAGTTCTCAGGTTTGGCAAGGATAGCCTCTGGAATACGTTTACGTACGATATCTTGTGTTTTCTGGAACGTTACGTTGTAATCCGTGTCGGAAGGTACAGGCATGTTGTATGCTGCGCCCCAATCTTTCAGTTTCAGATCATCTTCGGAAGGATAGAAATCTTTCCATGTTGTAATACCATACGCCTTCAGCGTCTCCTTCTCAGCTGCTGTGTAGCCTGCTTGAATCTGTTCAGGGAAGTTCGTTGTATAGTAGTTATCTGTCGCATCTTTCACACCATCACCGTATCTGGCACTAAAGATGTTATACATGCCTACGCCTGATTCTTTGGTAAAGGCGGAGTTATCATTGGTTTTGCGGTCTTGTACGTCAGCCGGAATAATGCGTTTTCCATTCTCGACTTGATAATGTTGACCTTCAACGCCCCAGTTTCTCAGGACCTGACCTTCTTCGGAAGCAAGCCAATCCATGAATTTGATGATACGTACCGGATCTTTGGCCGAAGTCGTGATTCCAATACCATAACCGTCAAATCCTGTCGGTTGGAACGTATGATCCACAATATCCTTGTTCAGGGACACGGAGAAGTGGGCATATGTCTTATCGCCACCGTTAGACGATTTCAAAGCATTTTCCGCCTCACCGTAGTTCCACTCCTGGTCGATCAGACCAAGTACACGGCCACTGGCGATTTTGGACTTGTATTGGTCATCCTTTTGAACAAATGTATCTTTGTCCAGCAGGCCTTCATTATACATTTTGTTCAACCAACGGAAATATTCCTTTTCTTCAGGACGTTTGTAGTGGAGAACGGCTTCGTAGGTTTCAGGATTGATATAATACTCACCATCATCCGGTCCACCCGTAGCTTGGAATGCAGGATTCGTTACCGTGATCATGATCTTCCAGTCATCTGCATTCAATGTTAACGGAATAGTCGGTTGACCATCAATTGTTGGATGTTTTTCATAATACGTTCTCAGTACATTCTCGTAGTCCTCAAGCGTTTTTACTTCAGGGTAGCCGAGTTCTTTCAATACTCTTTGCTGAATTTCGAATCCGCCTGTTGCATCAAACGCAACATTATCCACACCCATGTTAGTCGGAATCGTATAGATCGCTTGATCTTCCAAACTATATTTCAGACGGTTCATCTGATCTCCATAGATTTTTTTCAAGTTGGGAGCATGCTCCTCAATCAGATCGGTCAGGTCCAGCATCGCGCCTGCATCCACAAGCTTCGACAAGTTGCCTTTAGGATAGATAATATCAGGGTAATCACCACTGGCAGCCATCAAAGGAATCTTTTGGTCACCACCATTATTCACATCATACTCAGCTTCAATTGTAACTCCCGTTGCCTTAGTAATCTCTTGACCGACAGCATCCTTCATGTTGTTCCAGTTTGGACTCGCGTCTGCACCAAAGAATGTAAAGGTTACTGGACTGGTTGTGTCTCCGGAATCAACCGGCTTTTCTGAAGCGTTACTTCCTCCTCCATTGCCACTGCATCCTGCTGTAATTGCAAGAGCACTGGCTAACAGAAGCATTGCGAATGTTTTTGGTGTTTTGCCCTTCATGTGTAATCCCCCTTATGGATATAATGAAGCTGTATATTTGTATAACAGGCTGACCTGCGCATACCGTGACCAGATGAGACGAATGTAATTTTCTTGTTTTTATAACATTTGAAGCGTTTTCTGAAAAAATAAAATTGTTCTACTCTTGCCTTAATTCTTGTTCATTCCTGTACCTGCTCACTTTGAGTTTCAGGTGAATATAACAAGATGTACAAGTTAATGTAAGTGCTTTCATAATTGAATAATAATCGCTCCTATAGTCCTTGTCAATAGTGAATTTGTAAAATTGAAAACGTTTTTTAGAAAACGTTTTAGGCATAAGAAAGAACCCGGTTGCCCGGGTTCTTTCTCGGTTAAAATATGACTATTCAATACACTTACTTAGCCTCTTCACCGCTCCACAGTTGAACACGGTTTTGAACGAGCTCTGTATATTGTTTTTCCATATCTTCCGCGCCTGCTTGGTTCACTTCTGCAATCATGCCGTCATAAATCGCATCGAACTGTTCAGGTGTACTCAGAATGGCTTCTGGGATACGTTTCCGGATGATATCCTGTGTTTTCTTGAAGATGACGTTATAGTTAGAGTCACCTGGTGTTGGCAGATTGTATGCTGCTCCCCAAGGTTTGATTGGGAACTCGTCTTCACTCGGGAAGAGATCTTTCCATGTTGTAGCGCCGTAAGCTTTGAGTGTTTCTTTCTCTGCATCGGAATATGCCGCCACGATCTGTTCAGGGAAATTCGTAGTATAATAGTTATCCGTTGAGTCCTTCACACCGTCTCCATAATGACCAGACAAATTGGTGTACAGCCCAATACCTGTTTCTTTCTGGAATACGGCTGCATTATTGGTTTTCTGGTCTTGAATGTCGGCAGGAATGACACGTTTGCCGTCCTTCACTTCGTACTGTTTACCTTCAATTCCCCAGTTCATCAGAACTTGCCCCTCTTCAGAAGCCAGGTAATCGAAGAATTTGATCGTACGAACCGGGTCAGGATTCGATGTTGTGATTCCTACACCCCAACCGGATACAAAACCAGGGTCTTGGAAGGTCTGATCCTTGATATCCTTGGACAGGGTCACCGGGAAGTGTGAATACGTTGCTTCATCTTTGCCCGCAGATTTCAGTGCATTTTCTGCATCGGAATAACCCCAATCCTGGTCAATGACACCAAGAACACGTCCACTTGCAATTTTGGATTTGTATTGATCTGTTTTCTGGATAAAGCTGTCCTGATCAAGCAGTCCCTCATTGTACATATGGTTCAACCAGCGGAAGTACTCTTTTTCCTCTGGACGTTTGTAATGCAGACTTGCTTCATACGTCTCTGGATCGATGTAATATTCACCGTCATCCGGTGCACCTGTTGCCTGGAAGGCAGGATTCGTTACAGTGATCATGATTCTCCAATCATCCGCGTCCAGTGTTAACGGGATCGTTGGCTGACCATCAATTGTTGGGTGTTTCTCTTTGTACGCCTTCAATACATTCTCGTAATCCTGAAGTGTACGCACTTCCGGGTATCCGAGTTCTTTCAGTACACGGTGCTGTATCCCAAATCCGCCACCTGCATCAAAGTACTTCTGGTCTACCGCATAATACGTCGGCAGCACATAAATAGCCTGATCCTCATTACTGTATTTCAACCGGTCCATGTAATTACCATATAGCTTCTTCAGATTGGGAGCATATTGGTCAATCAGTTCCGTTAGATCGAGCATTGCCCCGGCATCCACCAGTTTGCTAAGTTCTCCTTTGGGTGAGACGATATCCGGATAGTCTCCGCTCGCCGCCATCAGGGAGATTTTATCCTGACCACCACTAACGGCAAATTCACCGTTAAGCGTTACGCCTGTTTTTTCTGTAAGAACTTTACCCACTTCATCCTTCATCCCATTCCAGTTCGGACTGGGATCCACACTAAAGAAATCAAATGTAAGTGGAGTTGTCTCTGCGCTTGTATCCTTGAAGGACGTATCTCCGCCGCTTCCTCCACCACAACCTGCGAGCAATGACATCGCAAGCACTGGAGCCAGTGCAATCTTCATTTTGGAACTTGCCATAATGGTAATCCTCCCTGTTTCATATGTCTGTCTTATCCGGGACTTTTTTGTCCCTGTCTATAGCTTCATGAATACCAAACCGCAGCCCTATACGGTGAAGCGCAGACCACATGGCTGCGCTTCGGGTATCCTGATGCTTCATTTGGATGTACGGCCGCTCTATGTGGCAACCTGTACAAGCTTGCTTAACCTTTTACTGCGCCCAGTGTCATACCGCCAACAAAGTACTTTTGAAGGAATGGATATACAATGAGGATTGGAACCGTTACAACGATCGTAATCGCCATTTTGATCGATTCCGGTGAAATCTGTGTCATTTGCTGCGCCATATCATTGGCATTCCGTCCAGCACCTGAGCCTTGCTGCGTACTTTGCAATACTTTCATCAGCTCATATTGGAGTGTGGTCAGATGTGCCTTTGAACCATTATACAGGTACGTATCGAACCACGCATTCCATTGACCTACAGCCAGGAACAATGCGATGGTAGCAAGCACTGGTTTACACAGTGGCAGGATGATTCTGTAATAGATTGTAAAGTCATTCGCTCCGTCCAGCTTCGCGGATTCCTGCAATGAGTATGGCAGGCCATCAATGAATGAACGGATAATGAAGACGTTAAATGCACTGATCATGCCAGGCAATACATATACCCAGAATGTACCGATCAGGTTCAAGTCACGCATCAGAATGTACACCGGAATCAGACCACCGGAGAAATACATCGTGAGCGCGAGCGTTGTGGAAACAAATTTCCGAAGTCCAAAATCCGGTCTGCTCAGTGTAAAGGCGATCATGGATGAACTGATCAATCCGAGCACGGTACCTACAAGTGTACGCAGAATGGAGATCTGCAAACCTTGTAGCAATCCATCATATTGGAAAATCGTTTTGTAGTTCTGTAATGTGAATTCGCGAGGCCATAAGTAAATTCCGCCACGTACTGTATCTGTCGAGTTATTGAGTGAGATGGCCAGTACGTTAAGGAATGGGTAAAGTGTTACAACCAGCACCATGGTCATCGCGAGGATGTTGAATATATCGAACAGTTTATCGCCCCGAGTAGCATTGAATGCTTTGTTCGCCATAATGTCGTCCCCTCCCTACATGATGCTTTCTTTTGTGAATTTTTTGAACAAGCCGTTCGCAGTAAACAGAAGGATGATACTGACAACGGAGTTGAATATACCTATGGCTGTACCATATGAGAATCGTCCCATATTCAAACCATAATTGAGCGCGTATAGATCAAGTACTTCCGAGTAGTCTGTGACCAGACTGTTGCCAAGCAAAAACTGCTTCTCGAAACCGATACTGATAAGATGTCCAATTGACATGATGAAAAGTACGGAAATCGTGGTCCGTATGCCAGGCAGCGTAATGTGCCACATCTGTCTCCAACGGTTGGCTCCATCTACACGGGAAGCTTCATACAGCTCATTGTCGATACCTGTAATCGCCGCCAGATAGATGATGGCATTCCAACCGGTTTCTTTCCACATATCTGAAGCGGTTACAATGTACCAGAACAAGTTCCCCTTGGCCATGAACTGGATCGGCTGATCGATAATGTTCAAGCCTACCAATATATCATTGATGATACCGCCATCCGTAGAAAGCATCTTCGTAATGATCCCGGCAACAACGACCCAGGATACAAAGTGAGGCAGATATGATACCGTTTGCACGGCACGCTTGAAGAACATGCCTCTCATTTCATTCAGGAGAATAGCGAAGAATATCGGTACGATAAAACCGACAACTAGTCCCATCAAACTCATTGCAAGTGTGTTTCGAAGTACCAGATAGAAACGATCATCACTGAACAGCTCTACAAAGTGTTTAAAACCAACCCACTCTTGATCACCAAACGATCTGGCAGGTTTATAGTTTTGGAAAGCCATCGTCCATCCCCATAATGGCAGATAGTTAAATACGAAAACCCAAGCTACGAATGGCAATGACATGAGATAGAGATATTTCTGCTGTTTCATTCTGTCCCAAATTCCGTTCCGCCGATTCTTTAAAGGCGGTTTGGGGTCACTGCTTCTGTTCGCGGAAGCGGATTTTTTTGTTAGCGTTTCCATCTCCGTTCCCCCTCCTCTGTTTTATAAAATAATCATACTCGATAGAGCGTTTTCAAAATACCATCTGGATTTTAGAGAAAATCATATAAAAATTAGATATAGGCATATATAATCAGACATTAATTCGTTAAAATCAGTGATAAATTCTACATTTAAATGATATAAAAGTAATATTAAGGTAAAAATGTATCTATAGTGATGAATGTCGAAAACGTTTTATAGTAATCGTTTACTTTAACCACATGGCATACAAAAAGGACCCTTTCGGGTCCCTCTGATTACAATGTAAATTGAATAGTTTGCAGTTTAACGATCCCGAGTAGTTGCGCTACGGATATCGAGGTTTTTGGACGGAATTGATCTCCATTTAGATACGCAAGTATCTCCTGAAATAAGTAGGCAGCTTCCGGACGCTTCATTAAAGCCAGATTGGCAAACGGAAGTGAGGATACCAAAATCTTGCCCTTCCCTACTTTTGCCTCAAAGGCATAAGCGAGTCGTTTGGCCCGATGGAAATGGTCCACCACTTCGATCAGCGGTTCCACCCCGGGCAACGTATCCAAACATATCGCTGGTGTAGCGTTCACCAAGTGATACCAATGCCAGTCCGAAGCTCCATCATGCGGGAAGGAGCCTAGTAGTGCTAGCCGATCTCTCAGATACATACCCATCGTTGCACCAGGCTGTGTAGCAAACATCAGGTAATTCCAGAATACAGGCAGATACTTGGTCTCCACTGAATCATATAACCCTTCTGCGGTTGGCTGTAGCCAAACACTCCCCCCGTTGACCACATAATCAACGACATTTGGTGTTAACGACTGAACGATAACCAAGTCAATCTCCCGATTTTTCAACAACTGAAATCCATCGATTCGATCTACGCAATCATCATGTGCTTCACCCAGGAATGGCTTCAACTCTGCCACGGTATTCCAGAACCGATTCGAACCCGGATGAGACTGATAAAAAGGAAACGACCAGCCATGCCATACATTCGCTACAGCTCTGTCCAAATCTCCTGATCGCAGCTCCGCTTCAATGCGAAAAGCCGCTGCTCCTGCCCTAGGTGCTATAGCGACAATGCTTCCCAGTGACTTGACGGACCCGCATGGGATATCTCCGGTCTTCCATTCCCCTTCAGTAAGTATCCCATCATCGCTAATTAACTTCCACAGAATGATCGGTTCCTCAAGCGGATCTTTACCGTAGTGAGAGATGCGTACATCGACATGAATGTTTTCTCCGGCGTAGAATGTACGCTCTTTGCAGCTTAGCAACAGCACCACATCTGCGTTGAAACACATGAATTCTTCAGGTGTCGTAATGCCTTTGTCATCCCAAAACACATCCAGAATGCCCGTCGTAGCATGTCCCTGCCCTGGAAAATCGCGAATGTCCAGCAACTGTACGCCTGCAGCGTCTGGTGTTCTCCGAATCCGCTCCATGGCTTCTTTGAGGGAACGTACCAGATGGGTACCACTGACCTGTTGAAAATGCTCCAGATCTGCCATCATGCCTTTGTTTGTCAACGATTCTTCGACTGGCTCTAACCAGCTAGGGCGCAATACACCCGTGTACTTTGCTCGCTCTTGGGGCCGCACATACATCGTGTATTGTGCATGTTCGTGCCCAATGACGGGTTGCTCGGCAAGCCGGGTGACTGCATGATAATCGAGCGTGGTATCCGGTACAGCAGAATATGCAGATTCCAACGGGGGATGCCAGTTCAACGACTGGATATAATAATCCGCTTCCCTTCCTTGTGGCGGAAGTTGTCCAAAACCTGTATTGTCCGTATATATGCGGGTCGGATCCATATCCCTTGCCTTTGATACCAATGCATTGAGTTCAGGATGGCCATTCGCACCAATAAGTTCATTCCCCATGGAGAACATGACGAATGAAGGATGTCTGTGCAGCGCTTGAAGCAACCCGTCCAGTTCTTGTGTCAGATAGGAGAATACCTCAGCTGGCGCAGACTGATTCGATTGCTCAAAGAAACGAGACCAATGTGGAAGTTCTGCCTGCACCAGCATACCGGCTTCATCAGCCGCGTCCCAAAAAGGCTCCGGTGCGCTCCACCCATGCAGACGGACGTGGTTGAATCCGTATGATCTGGCGACTCGAAACTGCTGAAGATAATGCTCCTTGTCCCACACAGGATAACCTGTCAGTGGAAAGATACAGCAATCGACGTACCCGCGCAGATATACTGGTGTCCCATTCAATTCAAGCTGCTTTCCGTTTGCTGCAAAAGAGCGTACACCAAATGCTTGCTCCAGCCGATCCAGCTCCTGTTCACCGTTATGCAGACGGATCACTGCCCTGTATAATTCAGGGGATTCATCCGACCATCTTGCGATAGACTTCCCTGTCCCAAGTTCCAATCGTATCTGATCTAGTACAGCATGGCTTTCAGTTAAACCTGCTGATCTTATATCCACATGTGCTTGAACACTCAGATTCACATTACAAGAATAACGATCATGCCATGTGCCGTCTGGATGCTGGATATCCACAAGCACTTGCATCAATCTGGCCGATTCATTTGCGGGAGCGCTTACAGTACAATCAATCAGAAGCATTCCATTTTCAGCATCTGGTTGAATCCGTAACGTCTGTAATCGGCATGGGGGCAGAATGTCCAGATACACGCCACCCGTAATTCCCCCCCAGGCTGTCGCCGTATGCAATGAATGAATATGGCTACCAGCCAGCGGAAGTTTCATCGTATTATCCACACGGATCTCCACACGGTTCACTTCTCCCTGCTTCACCAGAGAGGTAACATCCCACTTCTGTTGATTCACCAGACTATCCTGCCGCCCGGCGTACTGTCCATTGATCCAGAGATTCGTTGTCCATCGGACACCCCTCAGTCTAAATATATAATGGCATCCGAGATCGTCTGATGGAACATGAATATCCTGAGCATACCAGGTTGAGCCTTCGTACTCTCGTACCTTTGTCCATGTATCGATCCTTTCGTATTCAGGCTTATCTCCGTATCCTTGCTCTTCCCATGAACCGGGAATCTGAATGGTCTCCCATGATGTATTTTCAGACTTTGAAGGCGGTATTATCTCCTGTTCAATGAGTTCATCGGACGCCGGATCCAAACGAAACTGCCATGTTCCATTTAAGTTCAATGTATGACGTACAGCACTTATATCAGACAAATTCATATCGTAGAGCCATCCCTTCCTCTGGATTCCTGTAAATCCAGTCTAAGATGTGAAGCATGCCGTGACCATTGCTTATCATGGGAAGTGCATGGACAATATGATGAATCATGAAATTATCAGACATACCGAAAACGTTTTACCTAATAGGTAAGGGCAAAGCCCAACACTCCTTACTTATTCCTCGTTTGTACCCGTATCCGTCCCTTTGGGTGAGGATTGAGTTCTGGCCTGTTTGTAAGCCGAAGGGGATTCACCTACATATTTCTTGAACTTACCGTGGAAGTAGTCCACATTCGCATACCCCACTCTCGCCGCGACCTGATGGACCTTCAGTCCTTCATCCAGCAATTCCTTGGCCTTTTCCATACGAACCTTGTCCAGAAATGCATTGAAATACTCTCCCGTATGATTCTTGAACAACTTCCCCAAGTAACTGCTGTTATAGTTAAACACTTCAGCAAGTACCTCCAGCTTGAGATTTTCGCCAGGGTTACGCTGGATAAATTCAATCATCTGTTTCAATACAGTATCCTTACTTCCCCCACCCATACGTTGAATAAGTCGATTAAAATGTTCTGCTGCTATAACTTTGAGCTCAGACATCGTAAATTGATGATAGACTTCATTAATCAGAACCGAATGTTCCTGCATAATGGAGTGCATATGCTGATTCGTTGCTGCAAGCTTGTTGAACGCCAGGGAGAATACCTGTGAGAAGGCCGTTTTGATGGCTTGCTCTGTTCGGTGATACGGGACCAGACGCTCTTCCATCTCACCCAGTACCCGCATGACAGACTCACTGCTGCGGATGTCTAACGCATAATACAGCTTGTCCGCAAGTTCGTCTTCAACTGGCTCATGCGGTGTTTCGTCTGCAGCTTCAACTCCTGGCTTAACAACGCCTTCGTCTTCGCTACCTTCAGTCCACAGCATAATGCGTTGCTCCGTGAACAAGAAGCGTTCACCGAGTATACGATTCGCCTGTGTGTATGACCGCGCAATTTCAGAAGTGGAATGTACGGGTTCACCTGCAGCACCATACATGCGAACCTCCCATTCTCCCAGAAGTCCTTCCAACTCATCATACAGATTTCTTGCAGATGCTTCGGATGTGATTGTTTCCTTGCTTAATAGCCCCAGACCGGAATGGAACGAGAATACGATGCCCCGGTTCTTCTGATCAAATGCTTCAACCAGTTTGCGTTTCATCACACTTCCCCGTTGCAGGTCGGGAGCAGCATGCATCTCAAGCAGTACAATCTGATAGTGAGGCCAGTGCAGCCCCAGGCTATCTTCTTCCATGCTGCCCGCACCCTCCAGACTGTCAAAGAGCAAAGCTTCGATCTGATGCTCCCTATAGACGGTATCCTCACCAGCTTGACGGGCCATTGTCTCCCGTTCACGGCTCAAAATCGTGGCAATCCGCTCCAGCTCACCAATAATCTCTTCTTCATCCACCGGTTTAAGCAGATAACCATCCACACCAAAACTGATCGCTTTCTTGGCATAATCAAAATCCGCATAACCGCTCAATATCAAAAAGTGCGAATCGGGATGATTCCGGCGTACTTCTTCAATTACATCCAGCCCGGTCATACCAGGCATGCGAATATCAATAATCGTCAGATCAGGCTCCAATTCCTCAAACCGGGAGATAGCCTCCCGCCCGCTGGCAGCGGTAGCAATGACCTGAAATCCGTATTTTTCCCACTCAATAATGGTGGTCAGTCCCTCACGTATGCTCGGCTCATCATCCACCAAAAACACTTTATACATGTTGGTCCCCTCCTGCTGGCAAAGTGAAAGAAACCTCTGTTCCTTCCCCATATACACTCTTAATCTGCAATCCATATGGCTCCCCGTACGTCAATGTTAAGCGCTGATGTACATTACGCATGCCGATCCGACTCTTCTCCTGTTCCTCCGGCCCGCAGATAAACTGCATCACCTCAACCAGTCGTTCTGGCGTTATTCCTGCACCATTGTCATGCACACGAATCTGCACAATGTTCTCTACTAAATGAATACTTATATGAACGCGGACTGTACCCTCTTTATTTTCCAGACCATGGACAATCGCATTCTCAACCAGAGGTTGAATAATCAGAGGCGGAATGTACATCTTCTCCACCTCGGGATCGATGTCGATCTGGAATGCAAGGCGATCCCCATAACGGAATTTCTGAATTTCCAAATAGGAACGTACCATTTCAAGTTCAGCCCGGAAGGTTGTTTTTCCACTTCCAATCTCCAGACTCTTGCGCATCAGCTTGCCCAGCAATCTGACGATGTTGGCAATTTCTGCCTCACCCTTAATATGCGCTTTCATCCGAATGGACTCCAATGCATTAAACAAGAAATGTGGATTGATCTGGCTCGCCATCATTTTCAGTTTAATCTCTTTTTGGGCGATTTCCAATTGATTATTCTGCTCCGTCGCTTCTACCACCTGCGTCATGAGTTCATTGATACTTTTCACCATATAGTTGAACTGGCGTGATAGTTGTCCAATCTCATCGTTTCCATCAATCCGCGAAGTCACATTCAGGTCACCTAATGCCAGCTTGTTGAGGTGTTTACTCAGCCGGAGCAATCGGTTCGAAGTGAGGAACGAGATGATATATACGAATAATAGGGCGATAACGAGCACAAGGATAATGAAAATCATGCCGATCATGCTGACTCTGTTGGCATCCTTGACTATATTTTTGGTGGCAAAAACTGAAATAACCTTCAGGCTGTTCATACTTGACCCAGGGCCCAACTCATCAATCACAATATTGGAAGGCTCACCGCGAAAATCAGCTTCAATGGTGCCTTTGGCCTGACTCTGCAGATCAACGCCAAAATCAAGCTCGTCCAGCGTTTTCCCTACCAGTTCGGTATTCTTGGCTGCAACCACATAACCCTGCTCATCCGTAATCATCGTTTCGAACTGTTCCTGACGGAGCAATCCATTCAGCTCATCCTGATTGATCACAATCATCAACACGCCCTCGGTTCGATATTCGGCAAAAGGTACTTTGCGCACCAGACTGAGCTTGTGTACAGGATTATCCTCCTTGTCCGGAATGTAGAACCACCCAATGCTGGTTGTTTTCAGTGCCTGTTGGTACCAATAGCTCTCTTCCGTCTGCTTGTCTACCGGGATGAATTCGAGGTTGTTGATCAAAGTTGGGTTCGTGGAGTAAAAGCGAATACCCGCTATCTCACGGTACAAACGCCTGTACTCCTGAAAATCTTTGTATGCAAGATAAGCCGAGGTTAGCTCCACAACGCTCTTGTACCGTTTATTCACGATCTCCTTGAGATCCGCATTAAACATTAAAAGGTTGGATATATCCGTCGGTACACGTAACATCGTCGCCGTCTGGCTCTTGATCTTGTCCACATTGATGATGGTCTGTCCTATCGCATTGTCCAAAGCTTGTTGGCGAAAATAACTGGTCACAGCCAGACCCACAATCAGGACCGGAATCATGACGACCAGGACATAGGAAATAAGCAATTTATGCTTTAATTTGAGATTATTAGTTGTTCGTATCAACCTTTTAAACATGTCGCACCTTCCGTCATCTGTATAAGCGCTTACATATAAAGAGCAGGATCAGGATGTCCTGTTCTTTTGATTAATCATACCACATAACCGCCAGAATTCGGATTGTCTTGAAATGGATATATCTATTGCCGGGGCATAACCTCCAACAAAAGGCCGCCATTCACATGGCGACCGGGCTAACCGAGTTATTTTTGTTGACAGAAGTTTAGTGACTCCTAGATGGGCGAAATCCATATCCTTTGGCACGCCATGCAACAATCAAAGCCACCAGTGATAAAGCCAAGATGGCCCAGTTAAATGACGAAGCTCCCCATTGATCCAGAAGAACACCTCCTGCCATTCCCCCAAAGGCAATAGCCAGATTCCATACGGTTGTATTAATCGGCATGACGAGATCCACACCTTGTTCGCCCGTAGCTTGAGCAAGTGCGGTCTGCAACAGGGTAGCCGCACCGCCAAATGTCAGACCCCACAGGGCAATAGAACCGAAGATGACAACAACGTGCTCACTCCAAAGACCCAATACAAGGGAAATCAAAGCAAAGCCTGCAAGGCTCATGAGAACCAGCATACGTAACCACCGATCAATGAACATACCTGTAATCCAAATGCCCACCAATGCCATCAAACCAAATACAAGTAAAATGAGTCCAACCTTGGATTCCAAACCGACATCGGCGAGAAAAGGAGCAATATATGTGTATAAAATATTATGAGCCAACATCCAGGCCAAAACGACAGTCAAAATGGGAATAATACCAGGGGTGAACAGGACTTGCTTGACGGAGATCCGCTTATCCGCTGACTGCCCCGGATAGTCAGGTACTTTCCAGAGCACCCAGAAAATCAGTACAAACGCCAGCAACGACATCAGCCAGAACACCGAGCGCCAGCCCATAAATGAACCCAGCAGCGTACCTGCCGGAACACCAAATGATAAGGCAATCGGCGTTCCAATCATAGCCACAGCCATGCCCCTTCCCTTGAGATGCTCAGGTACCATCCGTAATGCATAACCACCAATCAGACCCCAGGAGACACCAGCTGCAACACCGGCCAAGAAACGAGCGAAAAGTGTCAGCCCATAGTTTGACGAGAAGGCAGTGATGGTGTTGAAGACAAGAAAACCGATAATGGACAGGAGTAAAAGCGGACGCCGCCGCCAGCCCTTTGTTAGCACCGCCACTGGTATGGCAGCAACCAGCGACCCAACAGCATAAAAGGTGACAAGTTGCCCCGCCCCTGCCTCAGAGATCTGCAGCCCTTCTTTAATTTGCGGCAGCAGCCCCGCAGGAAGTGTTTCGGTCATAATGGCTATAAAACCAGCCATAGCAAGGGCAAGCAACCCCAACCATGGAAAACGATGAGAAGATATATCTGACATCTGTGCAGCTCCTTTTAAGGTAGTATAGAACAAGTAATCGAATTATGGATCGATCATTCCTTATATTATTCAGAGTATGTTCGCTTGTCAATGACTTTTGGATCGATTAGTATATAATTAAGAAAAAAGGGGGAATCTCTTATGGCAAGAACGGGACGTCCACGCATTTTCGATCGGGATGAAGCCCTATTCCAGGCAATGATGCTCTTTTGGGAGCAAGGATTCGAGGCCACTTCCTTACTTCAGCTTAGAGCAGCCATGGGGGATATTTCAGCAGCCAGCTTTTATGCAGCTTTTGAATCCAAAGAAGCGCTATATAAAGAAGTGGTAGAACGATATATGGGAACGTTTGGACGTGTGACGGAAAGTTTCTCGGATCTCACGCTGTCACCAAGAGAAGCGATTGAAACAACATTAAGAAGTACCGCAAAAATGCAAACAGACAGCACGCATCCATCTGGCTGTTTAATTGTGCTGTCAGCCAGCACATGTTCTTCCAAAAACAATCATATCCGTGACATTGCCGCTGAGAAAAGAAAGCTGACTCGCAACCGCCTGCAGGATTGCATCCAGCGTGCTGTGGATAACGGTGAAATTCCTGCTTCCACGAATGTAGACATGCTAACCACCGTATTTGATGCCTTTATGCAAGGCATATCTACACAAGCCCGGGACGGCGTTCCTTTTACCACAATCGATCAGGCTATCACGGAATTCATGGGCATCTGGAACCTGATTCAACATTCAGCCTGACTTTATTCACGAACGATGGATAGGTTAGAAAAGCCAAAAAAGGCACTCCCACGATTGGAAGTGCCTGCGCAATATAAAATTTGCTCATATGCTGTTAAGGACGAGGTGTGCTTACCCCGTTCAGGATCAGTTTTGGATGAATATCGGCGCTCAGCGAAGCCGAGACTGCACAATATTTCTCTTCAGCCATCTGGATCGCTTTCCAGATGCGATAATCCGGGATATCACCATCGACCTTGAAGATCAGATCAATGGATGTGAAGCCCTTAGGCATATCCTCGCTGCGTGTGCCTTGCGCTTCGATCTCAATGGACTCGATTTTGTCCAGGAATGCGTCCAGAATCATCGTAATGTCGATTCCCATACAGCCGCCGAGACCCGCCAGTAACAATTCCATCGGGGTCGCACCCTTGCTGTCACCACCATAAGCAGCAGTAGCATCCATGCCAACCGCGTAGCCAGAGGGTCCTTCGGAAGTAAATGCGCGTTTGCCTTTCCATACGGTTGTTACATTCATGATGTTATCCTTCTTTCTTAAAATAGGTTAAGTTCAAGCGAAAATGGTTTGCACTTGCCACTCCGATGACAGAATAACCTTCCGATCGCTGTTATCTTCATCAAAATTCAGTAATTTGCTGCAGGAAACGACGTGTGCGTTCTTGCGTCGGATGTTCAAAAAAGGCCTGTGGACTTGCTTCTTCCACTATAGATCCGTCTGCCATAAAGACGATTTTGTTCGCCACATTACGGGCAAACTTCAATTCATGTGTCACAACCAGCATGGTCATGCCTTCCTCAGCCAGTTCCTTCATGACGGAAAGCACCTCTCCAACCAGTTCGGGATCAAGGGCAGAAGTTGGCTCATCGAACAACATCACTTCCGGCTCCATCGCGAGTGCACGTGCAATGGCAACCCGCTGTTGTTGCCCACCGGACAATCGGGACGGATACTGATCTTGCTTGTCCGACAGACCCACCCGATCCAGTAGAATCCGGCCACGTTCAGCCGCTTCGTCACGTTTCATTTTTTTCACTGTCACGAGACCTTCCATCACATTGCCTAGCACCGTCTTGTGGGGATACAGGTTGAACTGCTGGAAGACCATGCCGGTCTGGCGACGAATCTCCAAGACCCGGGCGCGCTGGACCCGCAACGGATCAGCACTGTTCACTACTACACCGTTCACTTCAATCTGTCCGCCAGACAGCTCTTCCAGTCCATTCAGACAGCGAAGCAAGGTACTCTTGCCTGAACCACTTGGGCCAAGCAATACAACAATATCTTTCGCATCGACATGCAGATCTATATTCGCGAGCACTTCATTTTGTCCAAATCGTTTGGTTAGCCCAGTTGTTGTAATCATCGGTTCTCTCCTCCCATTAGTAAGCCCGGGCCAGCCGGCGCTCCACTTGTTCCAGAATGGCCGAGAAGCCGATACTCATAATCCAGTAGATTACACCGATGGCCAGATAAAACGGCATGTTCAGTGCATACTGCGACACCAGAAGCTGTGCGGAACGCAGCAACTCGGTCACACCAATCGCTGCTACAAGTGATGTTTCCTTCAACATGCCGATAAACGTATTCCCCATCGGCGGGATGGCAATGCGCACAGCCTGCGGGAAAATAATCCGTCTCATCGCTTGAGCCGGGGTCATTCCCGTTGCATATGCAGCTTCCGTCTGCCCTTTAGGTACGGCCTGTATGGCTCCGCGGAACGTCTCCGACAGAAACGCACCTGCATTCAGACTTAGTCCCAAACAGGCAGCCGTGAGCGACCCCAAGGTCACTCCGTAATCAACCAATCCGTAATAAATGACGAATAATTGCACCAGCAGCGGGGTTCCCCGCATGATGGATACATAGAATCTGGCGATCAACCGGAGCCACATCGGTCCTTTCAAACGAGCGATTGCAACGAGCACCCCGATGATGAACGCAAAAAACATGGAGATCACAGTTACATACAGCGTATAGTACGCCCCCTTCAAAAAGAAGGGGATATTCTCAAATACCAGTTCCATGAGTCAAATCTTCCCTTCGCCTTGCCAGTTCATTATTGCGCAGGCTCTTCACCAAACCATTTTTTGAAAATGGTATTGTACGTGCCATCATCCTTCATGCCTTTGAGAGCATCATTCAGCGCTGCTACGAGTTCCGGATTGTCTTTACGTACTGCTATTCCTGCCTGGTCACTCTTGATTGCTTCGCCTACAGCTTTGATATTCAATCCGTTGGCATCCACGATTGGTTTCAGTGCATACATGTTGTTGATTGTGGCGTCAATCCGTCCTGCATTCAGGTCTTTCAGTGAAGAGATTACATCGTCATAGGTTTTAATCGTGAAGTCTCCCACTTTAGGCAACACTTCATTACGCAAATAGGATTCATCATTTGTACCCAGACCTACGCCAATCGTTTTCCCTTTGAAATCTTCCAGCTTGGTAATATCGTTATTGTCTTCTTTTACAATGATTTTCACTTGGTTCGTAATATACGGGTCACTGAAGTCGAGTACTTTCTTACGATCATCCGTGATCGTCATCTGGCTGATAATTGCGTCCAGCTTTTTGGCTTGCAGACTCGGTGTCAGACCGGAGAACTCCTGGGATACAAATTCAACTTCAACCCCAAGACGCTTCGCAACCTCACGCGCGATGTCTGCATCATAGCCATCCATTTCTTTCTTATCATTCAGGAAGTTGTATGGTGCGTATGTGCCCATCATGCCCACTTTAATCACGCCAGCAGACTTGATCTGCTCCAGTTCATTGCTTGCCTGTGCACCATTCGTGCTTCCATTGTCTGTCGCCTTACTTCCACAAGCACTAAGTACCAGCACGGTCATCAGCAGAATCGCTGTCAGAGACCAGCCTTTACGAGTTTTCGATCCGTATGTTTTGTTCATTACGTTAACTTCCTCTCAGTCATGTATTGTTCTGGATGTACATTTGGTCACTATATTGTGTCACTAAACCGCAGTTGTACCCATTATTCCCTGTTGCCTGTTTAATCATGTGAATCTCTGGTCTCGCGTTTGAAAAATAAAGCTGCGAACGCTGCACATTGCTTATGTGCCCAATAGTCCGTAAAACTCAAAGCTTGCTGCCTCAGCGGCCAGCGAAGAAGCTGTCATGGCTGAGAACTTGCTATGCAACTCATCGGAACCGAACAACCAGCGCGATATCATGCCTTCGATCATGCCTACCAACAGCGCTGCCCGAAGCGGTACATCCATGCTCCTGGGCAACATGCCGAGTTCGATGGCACGTTCCATATTGTGGCGAAACGCAGTTTCGACAGCATTGCGTGTCTCCTCAACCAAGCGTTGTACGGATTCTTCCGTCACGATGCCTTTGAGCAACAGTTCCATAAAATAACGATTCTGTGCGGCGAACATGAACAGGTCAGTGAACAGTCTTTCCGATGCTTTCACCATATCTTCTACCGATCCGGCATCCTTGCGATATCCTTGTCCAATCGACTCAAGCAACTTCTCCTTGCCCGTTAAGACAATCTCCGAAGCAATCGCTTCTTTACTCTTGAAATGCCAGTAGAACGTTCCTTGCGCCACACCAGCTTCACGGACGATATCGGAAATTTTCGTCTGATGGTAGCCTTGGGTTGCAAACCGCTCCATCGCTATGCGAATGATCTGGTCCCGGCGTTCTTCACCGGGTTCCAAACTGTTGATTTTGGTCATTCCTGTAACCCTCCCGATTGATCAGTCAGTCAGTTAAGTTATATCCTATGGGATAACTAGGTTTTTGTCAATATAGTTTTAAACAAATGATTACAAGCATAAGTTGAAGTTGAGTGCATTTGTGATCATAATAGGTGATAGCCTTGTTCAAATGAACAGGCATGGTCAAGCAGGACAGCCTGTGCTGTCACCTGCAATTCAAGGAGGAAGAGAATTGGACATTATATCATCCATTATTATGGGCATCATCGAAGGTTTGACTGAGTTTTTGCCCGTGTCCTCTACTGGACACATGATTCTGACTGCCCACTTGCTGGGTTTATCGGAGGACAACGAGTCAGTCAAAACGTTTGAGGTGGTTGTTCAACTCGGAGCTGTACTTGCTGTTGTTGTACTGTACTGGAACAAATTCATTGATATGTTCCGCTTCACCGGAGGCAGCAGACCTTACTCCCGCCGCCTCAATCTGGGACATATCTTCCTGGCGATGGTTCCTGCCGTAGTTATCGGACTTGTATTCCGTGATTGGATCAAAGCACATTTGTTTGGTCCGGAAACAGTGCTGTACAGCCTCGTTATAGGTGGTATATTGATGATCGTTGCCGAACGTTGGAGCCGTAAAAGTGAACGAATTACTACCCATGATGTCGATGATATTTCCTACAAACAGGCATTTGCGGTAGGTCTATTTCAGATCTTGGCATTGTGGCCAGGCTTCTCCCGTTCCGGGTCAACGATCTCGGGCGGTCTCTTTGCAGGGGTAAGCCGTGTAGCCGCTGCGGAGTTCACATTCCTCGTGTCTGTGCCAATTATGATTGGTGCTACGGGATATGACCTGTACAAAAGTATCGATCACCTGAACGGCAGTGATTTCCCAATCTTCGCGATTGGATTCATCGCTGCTTTCATCGTCGCCATGCTTGCGATCAAGACGTTCCTGTCCATTTTGAAAAAATTGAGCCTGACCGTCTTTGCTGTGTATCGCTTCGTCTTGGCAGCCGTGTTCTTTATTATTTTGATGTAATCATCAACTGGACAGGCAAAATCAATGGCGGCCTCAAGTTCCATATGGAACGAGGCCGCCATTTTTATGTTCTATACTATACTTCCTTTACATCATCATCAGTTGATTTAGGATTCCTTTTGCTGCCAAGATACAGGAATATCTGTAATTAGAAGAAGTCTTACACTTCATGACTTCCTTCTATGTTGAGTTGGATCATTGATGATGCGGACTAGGTTACTATGTATCATGGACATTCAGATGTATATTCACTTCTGAAAAACTTGCTGGTTTAGGACCATTTTTTCACTTGAAAGTTCCGGTGTCTCTTCCGATACTTCAATCTCTCACGCAGATTATATCTATTCTCCTTTTGTTCCTGGAGCAATTGCTTCACTCCGATCATCAACAATCGGTATCTTCGGTCATCATTGTGGCTTAATTGATGCATTTCCTCAAAAATTTCATTCTTCATACGGATCTTCTTCACTCCACATATTCAGTTTGTTCTCACAGTATACACGGGAGCACTGAACAAATTCTAAACAAGCGTTGATCCTCATCTTCAGTTCGCCACATGCACATCATGCGTGCTGGAATGAAGCAGAAAAACCCCTTCCTGTCGCAGGACAAGAAGAGGTCTCCGTAGTTAAGTTGTAGTTAAGTTTATGAATAGTTCATGAAACAAGCTGCTTTTGCCTTCCACTTTAAACTTTGGATTCAAGCGTCTCCAGATACTCGGAGATTTGTGCAGGCGTTTTAGCCCATTTGCTATGCAGATGTGCAATCTTCTTGCCGTTCTGGAAGACGAGCAGGCTTGGAATGCCGCGTACACCGTTCTCTTCGGCGAACGGCTGGAACTTTTCTGCATCCAGGGCATAGAAGGTTTTATCCGTATGTTGGTCGATAACATCCCCGATAAACCGATCCAGGTTTTTGCAATCCGGGCACCAGGTTGTATCAAATTTAATGACGGTAAAACCATCAGAATTAATTGTATCCAAATATTGCTGTTCACTTTGAATTCTTTCCATATGTCTTCTCTCCCTTATATGTTCCTTCAATGGCTAGTCTCCATTGTACCTTGTATAGTTACAATTGAAAATAGGCTTAATGGCGTTACCGATGCTGCTTGTACAGATTAGCGGGACTGAGCTCTCGTATTTCCTGAATTTCCGCAGCTGTGAGTGCAGGCGAATTCGAAGCGGCAATATTGTGCAGCAACTGATCTCTTGAACTGGCACCTGGGACAACAGCTGCTACGGCAGGATGGGATAATGCATAGCGAATAGCTGTCTGAGCCATGCTGCGCTGATCCGTAACAAGACGACCTAGCCCTTGCCGAATGGTATATAGTTGCTCTGGCGTATAGTCCAGATAACCTTTGTCTGCCTTGGCAGACCCGGATTCGGCAAGCACACCGCTAGCTACGGGCCCACGGGCAATTACGCTGATTCCCTTCTGCTCCAATAAAGGCAGCACTTCTTCTTCCGCTCTGCGGTCAGCAACACTATACTGGTTCATTACACTGATGATGGATGCCCTCTTTACGTACTCCCGGATCACATTGGGACGAATGGAAGAAATTCCGTAATATCGGATAAGTCCTTCCTTCTTCAGTTCTTCAAACGCTTCGATCGTCTCTTCGATAGGGTCATCCAAGGTCCCGCCATGCAGCTGATAAAGATCGATGTAATCGGTCTGTAATCGCTTCAGACTTTCATGTACAGCCTGCTTAATGTAGGCTTTGGACGGGTCCCATGACCAGCCCTCTTTGCCGGGCAGACGACGATTACCTACTTTGGTCGCCACAATGACTTGGTCCCGACGGCCCTTAATAGCTTGCCCCACAATTTCTTCATTACGCCCTGCGTCATACAGATCGGCTGTATCCAGCAGGTTGACCCCATGATTCAGCGCCTCATGAATCAGGTCTATAGCAGGCTCCACTTCGGTTCCAAGGGACATACATCCCAGCCCAATCTCCGACACCATTAGTTCGGATGTACCCAGACGATTTTTCTTCATATGTGCATCTCCCTCCATACATTCTGCAAGTATCCATTGTATCATTCTTGCTGGCAAAAATCGCATTACACATGAAAGCAAGGGTTTGCCTTCGATGGCACAAAAAAACCTGGATTGACTTCATCTCCAGGTTTCTCATAATCATTTTAATTCAACCGATTTAATTCAATCGATAAACGAACGCCCGATATCTATTTCACTTCCACGCGTGGTCTGGCTTTACTGGTTCCATTGGACGAATTGGAGCTTTTCATCATACCCGATACCGTGCTAAACAGCTTATCTCTTGCTTGTTTGTTCCTCATCAGATAAGTTACACCTGCGCCGATAGCTGTCATCAGTATTCCTCTTCTTTTAGACATGTGCTTCTCCTCCTTCAGGATAAATGTACATCGTGTCTTGTTTGACAATTACCCTGTGGGAGCAAAACGAAACGAAGTCCAAGCTTGATTGGTCAAAAAAAGATGACCTCCGAATTAAAATTCAGCGGTCATCTTCCAATCATCCTGGTTGAAACATCAACTGAACGAGATGAATCAAACAACAAGATTTCGTACAATCAAGACCTATATTCAATACCCATTAATCCGAAGGTGTTGCCACATGGGTCATTTCTTCATGTTTATAGGTCGAGCCATCGGCGGTCAAATAGAAGTGGCCAATGGGATGCAGGTCTTCGTTCAATTCGTAGACAAGCGGAATGCCTGTCGGGATATTGAGCGCCATCACGTCTGCTTCGGACAACTGGTCCAGATGCATGACGAGTGAACGAAGCGTGTTACCATGCGCAGAGATCAGCACCCTTTTGCCTGCCGACACCATCGGTTTAATCTCCGCATTCCAGTACTCCAGCACTCGCTGTGATGTATCCATCAGGTTCTCCGTAAACGGGATTGTGCATCCTAGCCGCTTGTACTTGTCCAGATCCTGCACATATCGTTCATCGGTTTCGTCCAATGCGGGCGGAGATACGCTAACGGAGCGTCTCCATTCCTTCACTTGGTCTTCGCCATACTTCAAGGCAGTCTGCTGTTTGTTGAGTCCTTGCAATGCACCATAATGGCGCTCATTCAGCTTCCATGTCTTCGTTATGGGAATCCACATGAGGTCCATCTCATCCAGCGCAATGTCGAGTGTTCGGATGGAACGTTTCAGCACGGATGCATAAGCGTAATCAAAATCAAATCCCTGTTCTTTCATGATCTTGCCTGCTTTACGAGCTTCAGCGTAACCATCCTTTGTCAGATCCACATCTGTCCAACCGGTAAAACGATTCTCTACATTCCACATGCTCTGTCCATGGCGAATCAATACAACTCTGTACATAACCGTGAATCCTCCTTCCATGGAAACATTACCCTCAAGTCAAACGAATTAGCACAGCGAAACGCTCATAACATTAATAATAAGGTGCCATCATCAGGTATACCACAACACCTGTAGAGCTGACATACAGCCAGATCGGCATAGTCCAACGTGCAATTTTGCGGTGCTTCTTCAATTGATTCGTCCAACCCCATACAAGTGTGAACAACGCCAAAGGAACGATCAGGGCTGCCAGTATACTGTGGGTGATCAGAATGAAGAAATAGATGGAACGAATGATGCCCTCGCCGCCGTATTTGGACGTCTCTGGTGAGAGGTAATGGAACGTCAGATAGGTCACGAGGAATAACAACGTTGTAGAGAATGCGGCAAGAATAAATCGTTTGTGCAGCTTCACATTCCGCTTGATGATAGCAATAAGCGCTGCGAGCAGGAAGATGAAGGTAAAGCTGTTAAACACGGCATTAAACCGCGGCAACACCGTAATATCAAAAGTTACATCACCTTTGTAACCAATGGACGGTGCGAAGAACAATAATAAAATAATGACATTAGCGAGAATGGAAATCGTGATAATGATGCCTGCGAAATTTTTATTGCTCGTCGGGGACTGGATGTTCGGTTCCCCTTTGTTATTTTTGCCCAATGCAAAATCCTCCTCATATCCTAACTTCTATGTTCTATATCATTATATCTCGGCAATTCCGGGCTGTTAAGTGACAACACTCTGAACAAAAAACGCCGCACTCCCCTATAAAATGCCCCTTCGCGGCCATTTTCAATCAAATCCAATCTGGTTCCCATTTACCCAAGTCTTTATTTGTGGTATAATTAATGCAATTAATCACATACGCGTTCAAACTGGAGGAGCCTGTCACCAAGGGCCCCTCTTTGTTTTTTTTCAGGCATGGATGGCACTTTTCGGAGTGGTTCCATGTCTTTTTATTTGCTTCAATCCGAAGATGGGCATGTTTCACCCTTGGACAGGTTATCCTATTGACGCTAATGCTGGAGAGGAGTACACCTATGGAATTTATTTTGGTTCTTGCACTTATTTTAATCTTTACGAAGTTGGCTGGGGATTTGTCTGTGCGGCTTGGACAGCCCTCAGTATTGGGAAAATTGATTGTTGGTGTTATTCTTGGTCCTGCCCTGCTTGGATGGGTTCAACAAAGTGATTTCGTTCATTATATGGCCGAGATCGGGGTATTGCTGCTAATGTTTATTGCCGGACTGGAAACCGATCTGGAGCAGTTGAAGAAAAACTGGAAGTCCGCCTTTGCTGTGGCAGTTGGCGGCGTTATTTTACCTTTTGTAGGAGGATATGGTTCGGCCTTGGCGTTTGGTATGTCACAGACACACGCGCTTTTCTTCGGACTTTTGTTCTGTGCAACATCAGTCAGTATCTCTGTTCAGACATTGAAGGACATGAATCAGCTGAGTTCACGTGAAGGTACTACAATTCTGGGTGCAGCCGTTGTCGATGATGTACTCGTCGTAGTTCTGCTCGCCGTTATGATGAGCTTGCTCGGCACTGGTGCAGGGGATGTCTCTATTGCATGGTTGATTAGCAAGAAACTTCTATTCTTCGTCATCATCTTTGCAGCAGGCTGGTGGCTTGTGCCGCGGATCATGAAATGGATGGCCCCGCTTCGGGTCACCGAAACGGTGATTACAACCGGGCTCATCATCTGTTTTGGATTCTCATACTTTGCTGAGTGGATGGGTGTTGCGGGCATTATCGGTGCTTTTGCAGCAGGTATCGCCATTTCCCAAACCACCTTCAAACACGAGGTTGAAACCAAAATTGAGCCGATTGCTTACGGAATTTTTGTCCCGGTATTCTTTGTCAGCATCGGCTTAAATGTCACCTTTGATGGTGTGGGTTCACAGATTTGGTTCATTATCGTCATCAGTCTCATTGCTATTGTCACCAAACTAATCGGTGGCGGAGCTGGTGCACGACTGACTGGATTCGACCGTCCCTCTTCTCTCGCTATTGGGGCAGGCATGATCTCCAGAGGAGAAGTTGCTCTGATAATCGCTTCGACTGGACTCGCCTCAGGATTACTTGATTCAGAGTACTTCACCAGCGTTGTGATCATGGTGATTGTGACCACATTGGTTACGCCACCTCTGCTCAAAATCACCTTTGCACGCAAAAAGGGTGAACAGCGGGTGGAAAGAGGTATTGAGGAGTCACATCTTGGTGGATGAGGGGTGCCCCCGTTCAAAACTTGGTCTAGTTAACAGGTATTGAAATCATTCTGTATTTGAAGCTATACTTGATTTAGAAAATAATATATCGGTCGTGAAGCACACGCCGCTTTGAACATATCCCCTTCGACATGAAGGTTGGAGATGGTCAGAGCGGCTTTTTGTATTTTCACATGACGACTTGAGGCCTTTCAAGTTCGTTTGATTTTATTATTTTTAGAGGAGATGAAGACGATGAGCATTGATTTAATGTAGCTTACGAATTTTGGATGCACTCCCTTTTGGTGAAGGAAACGAACCCCCTAGTGCTTTCCAGAGTAGAAAATGGATTGGAACATAGCACATTGGAATTTTTGCGTTCCGTTTGGTACGCATCTGCGAATCACAGATCAGCACGCTCGAAGAGTTCGTCATAGTCTGATTGATCAAGAGGTATTACATGTCGCTAGTGGCACTCAACGATATTGAACCTATATCTTACGAACATGAGACACGTTATTTGGCCAATATGGTGCATGTCCATTTTATAACGAACTCAGGACACCTTATTGTGATGAGATAGAGTAAATCAGGGCAGTTTGAGGGGCATTTTCGTGAAATAAAGTTTCCGGGATTCGTTAGAATTCCAACTGCCTCATATCTCGATAATAAGCTCATTTGAGTTCGTTAGAATTTTGGAGATGACTTTGAAACCTTGGAGTTACTACACTATTCTTAAACTTTAATGCGAACCACTGGAGTTACTGGGGTTTCAGATCCTTGAGTCACTAACAATTTACTTGGAGAGTTGAATAATAGAGTTACACGGAGAGTTACATAGAGGATTATACGAAGATTTACTCAGAGAATAGCTGGATTAGCTCTGAACTTGTATTTCCCGCAATAGCTTATGGGCTATCTCTACAGTTCCGCGGGTAAGTTTATTTTTGTCCTGAATTTACTTAGAAGAGGTCTCCGACCATAAATAGAACAAACAAAAAAGACCACCTTACACTCAAGAGGTCTTCGATCTTTGCCTGTTATTGCAACAGGCTGTCCCATTTTAAGTTAACACACCAACATAAAAACCAATCGAGATAAAGACAACACACCAGACGAATGCACCAATGCCCGATACAACTACGTATCTGCCAATCGCCATGCGGCTCATCCCGGAGAAACAACACATCAGATGACGAATGCCCGGAATGAAATAACCGAGGATGATCGACCAGTATCCATATTTCAGAAACCACGACTCCACCCTGCTAAATCGTTTGGCATTTACGCCAATCCACTTGCCATACTTATCGAACAGCGGCCTGCCTGCCTTCTTGCCAATCATGTAGCTGAGCAGACCCCCGGTAAATGCGCCACCGAAACTGACGGCGATGGATACGGAATAATTCAATACCGAGATGGAGGCGAGATAACCAACAAACGTCATCATCACCTCATCCGGAATCGGCATGCCAATAACGCCAAGAGCCAGTAGTCCGTATATTGCGAAATAACCATATTGACCAATAAATTCTTTTGCAAATTCCATACTGACTCGCTCCTTATTTCGGTTCCACAATATCCTTCTCATGTGAGGCTAGCACTTGTTTTAGAGACGGGAATCGGATTTGGCTCACCATGAGACCGGATAATACAATAATGACAAGATAAGCTACACCATGTGTGAAATAAGGACTCCAGAGCGCGAAAAAGGACATCAGACCACCGGCAAATGTAATCGGCATTCCAACAAAACCGCTGCTTGTTGTCTTCTGACAGTTATAACGGGCCAGGCGCAATGCACCGCAAACCGGAAACAATGCGGTCAGTGCCATCCCCAGCACACTCACTTCATTCATGGAGTTCAGATACAGAATCAGCACAGGGGCTGTTCCGAATGAAACTACATCTGCAAGCGAATCCAGGGCTTTACCGAACTCACCCTCACAATGCAATTTGCGGGCTGCATAGCCATCAAACAGATCAAAGAACATCGCTACCCATATCATCATCACAGCCAGGGCGAATTCACCATGAATAGCCATAATGACTGCCAGCATGCCTGAACTCAGATTCCCCAAGGTTAAAATCGATGGTAAAGACTTCATAAGATTTGACTCCCTTTCGTACTAGGCTTTAGGAAAAATAATATAAAAACGGACTCCATCCGGTGTATTCTCCACTCCATAATTGCACCCGTGCAGATCGAGGATCTGCTTCGCAATGGCCAGACCGAGCCCGGTTCCCCCCATTTTGCGATTACGTGAGCGCTCTACCCGATAGAACCTCTCCCATATATATTGACGCTCAGCTTCAGCGATCTGCTCGCCCTTGTTCTCAATGGAAATATGGACAAAACCTTCACGCCTGCTGATCTCAATAGTTATATCGGTATGCGGTATCGCATGACGTATAGCATTCATCATGATATTGAAGATAACTTGCTCCAGCTTGCTTCGGTCACCCTCAACCGTCTGTTCTGTTGTAGATACAAGCACCACATCCAAACCTTTATCCTTCAGTTGCGGACCCAGACGGCCGGCGATGTCTTCAATCATGTCAGCCAGTGCAACAGCATCCGTATTCAATTGAATCGCTGAGGATTCCAGTCGCACCAGATCCAGCATCTCTTCAACCATCGTTTCCATTTTGATCGCCTCATCGGCAATAATCTCAATATAACGCTCCCGCTTGCTCTCACTCACGCCATCCTTCAGCCCTTCGGAATATCCCTTAATAATACTGATTGGTGTCTTGAGCTCATGGGATGCATCGGCAAAAAACTTGCGCTGACGCTGTTCAATCTGCTGTTTCATTTCCATATCTGTGCGCATCTGCGTGTTGGCCTGCCTCAGCTCTTCCAATGTCTGCCCCAAGGTTCCCGATAAGGCATTGAGACTGTTGGACAGGCTGCCGATTTCATCATTGCGCCGGATGGGTGATTTCACTGTGAAATCCAGCGTAGACATTTTCTTGGCAACATGGTTCAAGGCCAAGAGCGGCTTCGTTACAATTCGGGACAGGAGCAACGCCAGCAACAGAATCAATATAAATGCCCCAATGCCAAAATATGCATAGAACAACCGTGTTGCCTCATTTGCTTCTCTCATCTCCTGAAGAGAGGTGAGCGAGAAAATCAGTTGCTGTTCGGGTCCGGAACGATGCACTGGAGCAATAGTGATGACATTGCGAACACCACTCCAGCTATCCATCCATTCTTCATTGAGCATTTTGCCATTGGCCAACGCAAGTTGGTCTTCTGTGGACAAAGGGAATCGGCTATCCAGTGCTTGCACCAGCAGTCCCTGTCTCTGACTCCACGTTGCCAGATTGGGAAGAACTACCTCGGTCAGTACGCCTGACCATTCCTTTACCGGTTCAATGGATTCCTGAAAGCTTTCTGTTCCCCATGCGGCGGAAGTAGCATCCTGGATTTTGAATGGGTAGACCATAGACCCGCTGGCCGGGCCTCTCACCGTCAGTTCTTGCCCATATTTCAGATGGGATGTAATCCAGCCAGCATTCTCACTATTGATAAACAAGGACAGGGACACCTTCACGTGACTCCCATCGTCCTGAAGTAACGTAATGTGGAAAGGGTCATTAATCAGCCTTCCATTGTTCGTCAGAATGACCAGATGCGACTGGTTCTGACGCATGAATTTCCCGGTCTCCTTAGCTAGCTGTAAATCACTCCAATGCCCTTTCGAATATTGCTGTTCGAACTTGGACAGCTTTTTCTTCATGCTGCTAATCTTCTGATGCTGATAGAAGTCGGGAAACCAGACCAACTGGGCAAATACCGTCGTTCCGTATAGAAGAACCAGACACCCTGCCATCACCAGGAAAAGCTTCATCGTTACGCCATTTCTTCTCATGCTTCTGCCTCGAAACGATATCCGGTGCCAATCACTGTCCGGATACATTTGGCTTCGTCACCCAATTTGCTGCGCAGCTTCTTGATGTGAGTATCCACAACACGTGAGTCTCCTTCAAAATCAAATCCCCAGATCCGATTCAAAATGGCATCCCGGGATAACACAATGCCTGCATTTCGAACCAAATAGAGCAACAGGTCATATTCCTTTGGCGCAAGCTCGATTTCAACCCCATCCTTCTCCAGCCGTCGAGCCCATGGATCAAGGATCACCTGTCCGAAGCGAATCGCGCCCTGCTCTCGTCCCAATGCGCCTTCAACACGTTTCATTAATGTCTCTGCACGTGCAACCAGCACACGTGGACTAAATGGCTTGGTGACGTAATCATCAACGCCCAGCTGAAATCCATGAATTTTATCGTCATCCTCGGACCGCGCAGTCAGCATGATAATAGGTACGGTGGATTGGGTTCGAATATGCCCACATAACGTCCATCCATCCATTTCAGGCATCAAAACATCCAGAATGACCAGATCCACCTCATGCTGAGCCAGCAGTTCCAATGCCTGTACTCCATGTTCTGCTTCTATGACGTTCCATTGTTCTTTTATGAAATAATCGGCCACAATCTCACGAATGCGGCTTTCATCTTCCACCAGAAGCACTGTTCTGATCATGACCGACTCTCCTTTTAAGTTTCTGATCATAACATACCTATTCCATGTGTCGTTCATGTGTCCAGACATGTTTTGGAATGAACTCCATGATATATACGATTAATATAAGCCAAAAGTTACTAATTTTTATCAAAATTCGCACAAAAAAGAAGCCGTCAACGAGCAACCTCCTGCTCATTGACAGCTACTTGAATGAAATCGAGTTGTGTTATCCAGAAGTGATGCGCTACTGCTCGCTCACAGGTAACACTTAGCGTTGTTGCTCCAGACGGTGTGCCACATGCAGTGTAGGACCAACAAAACGATTCAGCGGGAATCCGCCGGCAATCGCTTTGGTCACGAAGGCTTTACCTTCACGAACAGCCTCTTTCACTGAAAGACCACGAGCCAACCCTGCAGTAATTGCCGCAGATGTTGTGCAACCCGCACCATGCGTATACCCGGAACCGACAACATCGGCTTCAAACCATTCGTAGTTAGTTCCATCATAGAGTAGATCCATTGCTTTACCCGGGCTAATTACACCTCTGTCCTTGATCAGAACATGTTTCGAGCCATGGGCATGAATTGTTGCTGCCGCTGCTTCCATCTGTTCTTTGGAACGAATCGGTCCACTCTTCGCCAGCTGGGATGCTTCGAACAGATTAGGTGTAACCAGATCCGCACCTGGCAACAGGAATTCAATCATCGCTTCCGTATTTTCAGGTTGCAGCACTTCATCTGTACCTTTGCAGACCATCACTGGATCGATAACGATCTGTGGCAGGCCGCTACGACGAATATGTTTTGCTACCAATTCAATAATATCTACAGAACCGAGCATACCTGTCTTCATGGCATCAAAACCGATACCATCCAGAACAGTGCGTAGCTGGGCTTCAACCACATTTAATTCCACAGGAAAGACTTGGTGATCCCAAGTATCGGGCTCCATCGCCACAACTGTAGTCAGTACGGTCATGCCATACACACCCAGCTCCTGAAAAGTTTTCAAATCAGCCTGAATACCTGCACCGCCGCTCGTGTCCGAACCAGCTATTGTTAATGTCTTTGGAATCGTCATGATAGTTGCATTCTCCTTCGTGTCTCAGTTGACATTATCCTATCCCTTGTACGAGCGGATGTCAATGGCATCTGAAGCCATACGGAGCATGGCTTTCACGATGATTCAGTTCACATCTCTGGTCTCCAGACGAATCATGGACATCGAAGCAATCCATATCCCAATAGCTCCAAGGGTCAGAGGGATTATAATAAGCGAATGAATGGAAAATTCCGACCCGTTGAACCCGGAGCAGACAACTAAAACCAGCAGAATGGATGAGACCATTGTGGTTGTAACGGAATGTTTACGCATCCCGAAGAATAAAGGAATGAGTGCCATGCTCGCTGCAGATAAGGAACTCATGCCATACTTCAGTATAAATCCCATTATTTCCCTATCGGTCAGTGAGCCAGGAATAAAGGAGTAGACATGATTAGCAATCAACAGCAGCGAACCCATCAACAGATCGGTAAACATAACCATCACAAATGTAAAAACAAACACGATGATCAATTTGGCAGCTATGATTTTATGACGCTGGATTGGATACGTGAACATGACGTTCATCGTTTTATTTCGATACTCACTGATCACCAGCTTGGTTAATAAAGCTCCTGCAAATATGATAAAGGTCGCTCTCACAAACGTATCGATAATCATAAAGGCAGTCTGGTAATCGGCATAGGCATAATCTTCTGCTCCAACATCCACAAATCCAATCATAATCAGAAAAAGAAGAACAGCTATATTGGCAATACCTGCACCTGCAAAATTTCGTGCAAAGCGGTGCTTACGCATCTCAAGCCTAATCAGTTTAAGCAACATCTCCATCCCCTTTCACAAGCTTCATGAAGTGTTCTTCCAGGGAATGTGCCCGTTTGGATATCGATTCGATCTCAATGCCGTGCTGGATCAGCTTGGTGGTTAATTCCGACGGAATGATTCCCAGATCATAGATACGTAACGTATGGTCACCGACCAATTTATAATTACTCAAACCGAGCTGATGTTCAATGACATAGGTCGCTTTGCGGATATCTACAGCCTGTAACTCAATGTACTCATTTTGACTTCCACGAAGACTCTCCATGGATACTTCCTCCACCAAGCGACCGCCGCGAATAACACCAACTGTGTCAGCAATCTGCTCTATTTCGCCAAGGATATGACTGGAGACCAACAGGGTGATCCGGTACTCATTGCTAAGACGCTTGAACAAATCTCTCATCTCCCGAATCCCGACAGGATCCAATCCATTAATCGGTTCATCCAGAATGAGCAGTTCAGGTGTGGTTATGAGTGCACGAGCCAGCCCGAGTCTTTGCTTCATGCCCAGAGAGAAGTCCTTCACAGATTTCTTGCCGGTGTTCTTCAGACCTACCATTTCCATCGTGTTGTCGATGATCTTTTTGTTGTAAAACCCCATGTATTCACAGTGAAGCTCCAGATTCTCCCGAGCAGATAACCGATCGTAGAAAAAAGGATATTCAATAATGCTGCCCATTCGTTTCAGCACTTCGTAGGAGGTGGGCGTAAGCTTCTCTCCAAACAGTTCAATCTCTCCTGTTGTTGGTTTGACGAGATTGGTCAGCATTTTCATAATGGTCGTTTTGCCTGCACCATTCGGCCCGAGAAACCCGTAGATCTCACCTTGCTTAATATTCATATTGACGTTGGATACAACCTCTGCCCCTTCATATACCTTGGTTACATCTATCGTTCGTGCGATATAAGTCATCGTCTTATTCTCCTTTACGTCTCCCGACCGGGTTCCTATATCTGTATTGTAAAGAGAAAAGTCTTCTTTTTTATTAATCAAATCTTACAAAAACCTTAAGCTTCACCGGAGAATCGAGAAACAGGTTCTACCTGGCCTGTAAAGTAACCGAAAATACAGTCCGTTGATGTGGAACACTATGTAAATGGATGGTCCCACCCATTCGCTCAACCAGCCGCTTCGTAATCGTAAGACCGAGCCCGCTGCCCTGATAGAGGCGATTCCGGGAATCCTCCAACGTATACATACGTTCGAACACACGACTATGCTCGCTTTCAGGAATCCCCTTTCCTTGGTCCCAGATCTGCAGCGTCACAGGTCCACCTGTCGAATAGTTAAGCGAGAGCCCCAGTACCTTACCCTCTGCTCCATAGTTCATACCATTCGTGATGAGATTGTCCAGCACACGGTCCAATGCTTCTTCGTTCGCTTGCACGAAGATATCAATTTCAGGTATTTCCAATTCTACATGAAGCCCAAGATTCGTTAACATTTCATAAAAAGAGAGCATCTTCAATCGGCATAACTCGCTTATATTTACTCGACCAAGCACCAGCTCCGTGTCTCCGGATTCCAGCTTCGCCAGATCAAAAAAGGAATGGATTAAACGCAAAACTTCCTGCGCCTTATCTTGTATTTTCTCCGTCATAATCTTCCGTTCCTGATCGTTCAACGATGAACTATGCAGCAAAGTCTCACTATAGCCCAACACAACCGTAAGCGGGGTTTTCAGATCATGTGAAATGTTGGAGAGCATATTGCGCATCTCCTTCTCCTGATTCGTATAACCCGCTCTAGCGCGATGCGCATGGTCCAGCAGTTTGTTCATATCTTTCAAGAGCTGGCTGACTTGGTCATCACTATTGAATACGAGCACACGCTCAAAGGTGCCTTCATCCAGAATTGTGGATATTTTCTGATGAATATAGGACAGGTGTTGACTCCGTTTCCGCAATCTCATCCACATTCCAAGGACCACCATCGCTAGAATACCTGTTGTACTGGCAAAAATCAGTGTCATGCCTGCTCCGCCTCCAGCTTATATCCGATGCCCCAGAGCGTTCTGATATACTGAGGATCCGACGGATCCGCCTCCAGTTTCTCACGCAAACGGCGCATATGTACGTTAATAATATTTTCGTCTCCATAATAATGATCATCCCAGACCGAAGCGTAGATCTGAGCCTTGGTGAACACTTTGCCCGGATGGGTTACCAATAGTTTCAGGATTCCAAATTCCTTGGACGTCAGCCTGACGGGTGTACCTTCACGCTCCACCTCGTACGTCTCCATGTCGACCACTAGTCCTCCGATGTGAATACGCTGATCCTTAGCCACTTCGGCCACAGGCTGAGCCGTATAATTGGCGCGACGAATAGCAGCTTTAATACGGGCGGTCAGTTCGATTAATGAGAACGGTTTGCTCAAGTAATCATCTGCGCCGAAGCCCAGACCCAGCGCTTTGTCCACCTCCCCATCCTTTGCAGACAGAATGAGCACAGGCACCAGACTGACTGCCCGAATGGTCTGCAACACATCCATCCCACTCTTGAGAGGGAGCATCAGGTCCAGAATAACCAGATCATAACCAGATTGTGACTGGCTGAACAGACGTTCTGCCTCTATGCCGTCATATGCATAAGTGACGTTGTAGCCCTCCTTTTCCAAATAAGGTCCGACCATCTCACTAATTGAACGATCATCTTCAACAAGCAACAAGCGGTGACTTAACACAAGCTTCCCTCCAATATGAACATTTTCTTTATTACCTCATAGTTTGTTTGAATTGGCAATGACATGAAAAAACCTGACAGGAGCATCACTTTGACATCAAGTGTGTTTCTGCCAGGTTTATAAGAGTCTATATATTCATGCGTGTACGTCTAATTTCTATATCCGTTCTCGCTGTTTATCCAGCACAATCCTATGGTTCCTGCACCTGCATGGATACTTACCACCGGGATGAAAGGCATGATTTCGGTCTTTAATTTGGGGAGCAGATTAGCAATCTGCTTCTTGATCGTGACGGCTTCTTCTTGATTATTTGCATGCATGATGCATACATGCTTTACTTTCTCCATATCCAGCTTAAGCATATCCAGCATGCGATCTTTCGTCCGCTTGAATGTGCGAATCTTCTCATTCACAACCACTTTGCCCTCTTCAAATCGGAGCAGCAGATGGATCTTGAGCAGTTGACTGATAATCAGCTGTGTGCCGGACACCCGGCCACTGCGATGAAGATTCTGAAGACTGGCCGGTATGAGGTAAAAGGACATATTATCAATCATCTGTTCAATATTTACTTTGATCTCGGAAGCCGGACACCCCTGCTTCTGCCATTCCAATCCTTGGATAATCATCTCACGAAGGGGGTAGGCGCCTGCCTTTGAATCAATTGCGGTCACCGTCACTCCTGCAATCTCTGCAGCCTGGATAGACGTATGCAGCGTTCCGCTAAGCTCTGTTGAGCAATGAATCGTAATAATCTCATCGTACTTGTCTTTGAGCGACTCATACAGTTCAATGAACTCCCCAATGGGTGGCTGCGAACTGCTCGCACGTGAAGCCTCCGCAAGTTTCTCATAGAACATTTCAGATGTAATGTCATCGGTTTCCCGGTAACATTCCTCTCCAAAGACGATGCGCAGCGGTACGATATAGATATGATTTTGCTCCGCAAAAACGGGATCCAGTGTACTGGTACTATCGGTGACCCATGCAATTTTCTTCATGACATCCTTCTCTCTTGCCGGATTGTTCGTTCTGTATCCTCAATCGTCAGGCACAAGCCCGGCGGTTTATTTAAAATTTGAATATTTCACATTGTAAACGTTTGCGACATTACCTCTTAATTATAAAGGAATGGACAGACCGTTGTCTTGTGGCGCAATCATGAACAACCCTGATAATTCCATTTTTAACTAAAAAAATGTCTTGCCTGTGAAGGAATATATTGGTATGCTGTTGTCCTTCTCTCTTTTTCGCCTTGACTGAAGTGAACGGAAACGCCGTTCAATCCACTTATCGGAGGTGTCACATGCTTTATTTCACTCTGGCTTCCAAAGCCTATTCCCGGAATCTGCAATACCGCGGGGCACACATGGTACATAACTTGGCAAGCGCCATGTTTGGTTACATGTATGCCTGCCTCTGGATCGGCATCGGGGCCGACCATAATCTCGGAGAATACGGAACACAGGGGATGATCAGTTACATTGCGTTCACGCAATCCTCACTCTGGATCTCGGGTTTTCTCACGAATGGATTGGGTATCCCCTTATCCGTCAGGACAGGGCAGATCGCACTGGATCTGATGAGGCCTGTTCATCTGTTCACCCACCTGATGGCACGCGAATGGGGGCAGATTGCCTACCAGTTTGTGTACAAAAGTATTCCGATCTACCTGCTCTTCTCCATTGTCTTTTCCCTGGATTGGCCCTCAGACGTTTCAACACTATTCTATGCCGCACTCGGTCTTGCCGGCGCCGCATACTTGTCCATCTGCATGAACTACATCATCGGTGCTACGTCGATGTGGACCACGGAGTCCTCCTGGCTTCACTGGGGCAATCACGCGATGATGAATCTGCTGGCTGGTTTTTTCATTCCGCTGGAATGGCTACCGGACTGGCTTGAACAACTTGCCTGGATATCCCCCTACCCTTTCCTGCTCTATGTACCTACCCGAATCTATCTTGGTTTCGAAGATGGCTCCTTGTTATGGGGAACCTTGCTTTGGTGTGTCTGTATGACGTTGATCTGTCTTGCGATTACCCAAGTGTTACGTCGTAAAGTGGAGGTACAAGGCGGATGAAGCGAACTTCCTGGTTCAATTTATATAAAATGCTGATTCGAACAAGCATCCGCAGCCGGATGCAATACAAGTTCAATTTCATCATGGCGTCCGTACTGGCCGCTTTAATTCAGATCTCCGAGTTTCTGATGGTTGCTCTCGTGCTGCACAAATTCGGAGCAATTAAAGGCTGGTCCCTCCATGAGATCGGTTATCTCTTTGCCATCATGACGTTATCCAAAACGCTGTATCGCACATTCGGAAACGAAGTTCATCATCTGGAAAAATATCTGGTTAATGGTGAGCTTGATCAACTGTTAACACGCCCCATGCCCGTATTGCTGGCACTGCTGCCGCAAAACTTCCGCATCATGGCTGGGGAAGTCCTGCAAGGCGGGTTCATTCTCTGCTGGTCATTGGCAGGTATGATGCACAGCGGACAGATTGGCTGGATCGCCATTCCCTTCTCCCTGTTCGTTATCCTGACGGGCGCAGTCATTCTCTTCTCCATCGGACTCGCTACTGCCACACTCGGATTCTGGACCACACGTATCGAGGAATTACAGACGATCACTGAAGATGCAGCACGAACGGCTGCCCAATATCCGCTAACGTTATATCCCAAATGGATGTCTGGCATTCTGCTAACGGTGATTCCGGTAGGATTCGTCAACTACATTCCGTCACTTTACCTGCTCCGGGGTGAAGGAGGAGCGTGGATTCTTGTTGCTGTTGCTGCGGTTGCCGTACTGAGCTTGGCTGCAAGTCTGCGTTTCTGGCAATTTGGCTTGACCAAATATCAAAGTACAGGTAGCTAAGGAGGCGAAACGAATTATGAACATGATCACAGCACGGCATCTGCAAAAGGAATTCAAAACTCCTGTTATTCGCGAAGGACGTTTCTCCGGGTTACGTACGTTATTTTCACGTGAGACTGTGTCCAAGGAAGCGGTACGCGATATCAGCTTTGATATCGGCCCTGGTGAGTTTGTCGGCTATATCGGTCCGAACGGGGCTGGCAAGTCTACCACGATCAAAATGCTGACAGGTATCTTGCACCCAACCTCGGGTGAGGTACAGCTTGGCGGTATGAACCCGCATCTGGACAGGCGCAGAACCGTTGGTCGACTGGGCGTCGTGTTTGGACAACGCAGCCAGCTCTGGTGGGATCTGCCCGTGAAAGATTCATATGATATTCTGGCCGAGATGTACGGTGTCCGTACCGAGGACAAAAAGAAACGGCTGTCCCAGTTCGCGGAGCTACTGGACCTTGAATCATTCTGGGCCACGCCTGTCCGCAAGCTCTCGCTTGGACAGCGCATGCGTGCGGATCTGGCAGCCTCCATGCTGCATGATCCCGAACTGCTTTTTCTCGATGAACCAACGATTGGACTGGATGTGAACGCGAAACGGAACATTCGCCAATTTTTACGTTCATTAAATGAGGAGTTTGGCAAAACGATTTTGCTGACCACCCATGACATGGACGACATCGAGCAGTTATGCAGTCGGGTCATGGTGATCAACCATGGTCAACTTACATATGACGGCTCGATCCCTTCTCTGCGTGACACTATCGGTCTGCCAACACTTATCCGAGTTACGTATCGGGGTTCATTTCATATGCCTGATACCATACCGTCTGCCATTCAGATTACAGGAGTGGAAGGGCAGATTGTCACTGTCGAAGTTAACCGGAAGGAATGGAGCACGATGGACATTCTGAAGCAGCTGGAACACTGGGGAGAGATTCAAGATGTAGAGATGAAGGAACCCGATTTCGAAGATATCATCCACCGGGTGTATTAGTTGGCCCATTTTGTGAGGAAATGGGATGAAGACCTGTTCTTACGCCGTTACATGAAAGAGGGACATGGCGTACTGTACTAATGGAGGTGAAGCGTCATTCTTGTGACCAAACATGTCATTGCAGCATCCAGTGTACACGCCACTCCCTATTTCATCGTACGTGGCATGATGCCGGGACCGGTAATGTTTATTACATCCGGGGTTCACGGGAACGAAACGGCGAGCATGGCTGCTGCGCAAAAACTCGCAGATGATTGTGCGACTGGTCGCCACAGCATTCGGCGAGGGCTGTTAATTATCGTGCCACGTGTGAACCAGCAAGCCTACGCCAAGAAAATCAGAGGCAAGCCAGATCTGAATCGTACGTTTCCACGCCGTATGTCAGGCAAGGCCAAACATCCGCTCGCTGCGGCAGTTTTTCAGCTGGCGCGTGAACATCAGGCCGACTGGTGGCTCGATCTGCATGAAGCCAATGGCCTGTCTCAACGGAGTTCCCGAGTGCTTGGACAGACGTTGATCACCAATCCCGGCAGTCGCACCATTCCGGCTTGCAGAAGAGTCATCGAACGGATGAATCGGTCGATATCCATTCGTGATCGTCACTTTAACCTCAAGCAGCATGAATTGCCGGGATCTGCCCGTACAGCGGCTTCAAGACTATTACATGCCCGTTCCGTCACGGTAGAGACTTGCTGGAGTCTGAAACGCTCTACCCGTATCAAGTATCAGACGGAGATTGTTCACCATTTTCTGCGTGAAGCGGGCATGTCATGATGAAGAGCATTACAATAGAACTAAAAGAAACCTCGAACAGAGAGCGCCCGAAGTAATCTTCAGGCGCTCTGTTCGAGGTTTTATCTCAGCATCATTGCATCCAGGTTTTCACTTATTCACCCTAAAGGATTGAATATAGTTGTGAATATCGTCCTCCGGTGTATGCAACAGTCGTGCCAGATGAATCTGCATCTGTTCCAGATGGTCAATATGCTTCTGAATATCAGCGATTCGGTCACGGACGAGTGTTTTTAATGTGTCACTTTCCATATCCTCCTGACTGAGCAATTGCAACGTCTCTTGTATTTCCTTTAAGGAGTAACCCAGCAACTGGGCATCCTTAATGAACTTAATTTTGACCAGATAATCCTCGGTATACACCCGATATCCGTTGGAGGATCGACGGGGAGCAGGCAGAATTCCACTATCTTCGTAATAACGGAGGGTGGCCATACTCACACCGGTACGCTTGGCCAACGTTCCTCTTGTCATGGTTTCCATTTCCATACCTACTCCTCCACCTTCTGCGAATTTATTGTGTTCGTTCGTTGCGTATCTTGGTATACGTGGTATCATAGGTGGCCTCGGGATAATTCACTGAAGATCCTTGCAGCAATGGCTGCTCTTCCCCTTTCAGATAACGGTCAAAGAATGCCAGCGCATAAGATCTTGTTATATCCACATTATGTTCTGGTGTCATGCCTCGGGCAAACAGTTTTGGTGAAATTAATGAAATATCCGTAAAGCTCTGATGGAAGAATTTCTCCACTGTCAGATAATAGGTATCATTCAGACTGCTCGTCATCACTTGGTCCAGATCAGGCTCAAATTCAGGGTAAAACACGTTATCTTTGGACGAAGCATTCGGATCGAAGCTTTTTGCCGTTTCGCCAGACATGATGTACATAAAAGGTTGTTTTAACGACGTCTTGGAAACGCTGCCCCAGAATCCCCCTTCCAAACTCAGTCCTGCTTGGAATCGTTCATCCTGTGCCAATGCTTCTGCTGTCGTTGCCCCACCATATGAATGCCCCATAATGCCTGTATGATTCAGGTCAAGCCTGCCCTCCAGCACCTGATTGGGATCATTCAGGTTCCACTGTTCAAGCGTGTCGAGTACAAAACGTGCATCTGCTGCACGAATGCCTACCCCCTCCACATTATATTGATACAGTTCTTCTGACGTTGCAAATTCAGGCCCGGCTTCATAAGACACTTTACGCCCATCGGGGAAGGTAACGCGAGCTGAGGTATAAGGATGATCCATACCAACAACAATATAGCCATGGCTGACCAGTTCCTCGACAGCAGTCATGCTCTGGAAACGGGCAGAACGGACACCGGGAGAGCACAGCACCACCGGATAAGAAAGGCTTGCGTCTGATATGGCTGCGCCTTTAACCACATGTGTCGGAATGGTATCAAGGTAACTGAACACTTTAGGCGGGATGCCAAATACCAGACTGATGGCTTCTCCAAGTTCAGACGGGTAAGATTCCGGAGTTATCCCTTTTGCATCCTCCGGGTTCACTGGATACCACACGTTAATCATCAGTTCCCGTTTGTCCCCGTTCTCGGGTGTAAATGTCTCTTCACGGGTTTCATCCACCAATTGTTGCGAAAACGTACCAATTGCAAACTTCCCCGTAGGTTCAGGCATTGTAAACGCTGGAAAATACCAAGTGAGCAGTCCTGATCCGGCGCCAGAGACCAGAGCCAGCAACCCAACCAGCGTAAGTTGAAGCCATGAACGCCATTTCGGTTTCTGCTTCTCTGCAAATTGCCCAGTGACTCTGTTACGATACCTTTTCACGAACTTAATGATTAATACGATGAAGATTATGCCTGCAACAAGATACGTTGGCAGCAGCATCACGCGAAACGAATCCAGTATGCCGTGAAGTGCCACTGCCAATATCAAAGCAGCAAACATGCCTGCCATGAGCTTCCGCCGCTTCGAATACATGGGTATACACACCACTGCGGCAATCGTTACGAGTACCAATATCCATTCCATTAATTTCATCATTCAGCCTCCAGTATTTCTTGATGAATCAAGAATAAACCTTGAAGTATACTTCAAGGTCAAGGCTGAATATATGAACGAACAATAGATCAAACAACCTATTTTAACAAATTCAAACACCCGGTGAATATCCCCTACATACAGCCCGGTTGCTCTAGTACGGTATATTCATCGGGCGACCACCAATGACTATTCTACGGTTACCTTTGTTCTAGGCATTGTATGCATCGATCCTGAGGTCACATGCGCCTGAACGACGTACACTCCAGGTGCCTGAAACGCATGCTTCACTTCATATATACCATCGCCTATTGATACAGCCTTCGTCGCTCCCCGAGATTCGAGCTCTTCTTCACTCATCATTCCTTGATCAAATGAAGGTGCTTCGGGTTCATCCCCTTCATTCCATATCTGAAACTGTACATGATCTGCATCATTTACAGGCTGTTCCCCTTGTGTCAGCTTGATCTGCAAGGCGACCTCTTCATTCACTTTCGCCTGATCAGGCATCATGAGTTTCACCCGGACCATCTCTGGCATCTCTCCGGAAGCAGACTGTTCCTCATAGGAGCAGCCAGCAACCAAAAGCATTAGCACCAGAAAGGGCGTGAACCAACGAGCTTGTCCGCTCATCACCATCTATCCTTTCCTATCAAGAAGATTTTGGTGTTTTGCCGATACCCCACAGCATAACGATGATGATAATAAAGGCGATCAGTGCCAGTAATGGAATGGTGATGAAACCAAACCAGTTCAAATAGTCGGTATAACATGGAACCTTGCCGCACGCCACGGCATTACCTGTAGCCGAAAAAATACGCTGGATCGTTACATGATACAACGAAATGCCGCCACCGACGAAACTAAGTGGGAGTACGTATTTCGTGATGCCCACGTCATCCTTGAAGTAGGCAATGCCCAGCAAGATGGTTAGTGGATACATGAATATACGCTGATACCAGCACAGATCACATGGTAGATATCCCTTGATCTCACTGAAATAGAGACTCCCCCCTGTTGCAATAACGGAAACGGCCCAAGCAACAAATAACCGGGTATCCACATTTCTCGCTGGACGCTCCGATTTTGATGATGTTGATGATGTACTCATTCCTCTGTCCCCCTCTTCATTTTGCTTATACCAAATTATCATACCTCATTCTGGACTCCATCGGCTATCCCAGCTGTTATGTAGGTCATTACCCGATGATTATACCAAATATTTGAACTTTTGGGTGAAACCAAAAAAAGCTGCCATGTGGGGCAGCTCTTTATGGTTTCATCTTATTTAAACTACCTATTACATGGATTTAGTCAGCGTAATGGAACCATCTTTTTGTGCCCATTTCACGTTCCAGTTCAGAAGTTCAGCAATGAAGCGCAGAGGTACTTGCGTACGTCCATCTTTGTTTACAAATACTGTTGCACCCACGTTTTTCTTCACGCCGTTCACTTCCATGACGTTGTTGTTCACCCAGAATTCCAGGGTATCATCGCCAGCCATTACCGTTACTTGCTGTGCTTTTTTGTCCCATTTCACTGTTGCGCCGATACCTTCACTCAAGAAACGCAGTGGAATGTAGGTTGTGTTTTTCCAAAGCACTGGTGTGGTGTCCATGTTGGTTGTTTTGTCGTTAATTTTCAGCATTTTGCTGTTCAGTTGCATCCACACCGTTGTCATTTCTGGCGCTGGTGCAGGTGTTGCTGGCTCTTGGAATTTGTCGTTAAATTGAGTCACAATCGCGTTACCCAAGGCTTGACCTACACCAAACATCACTTTGAAGCCTTCACGATTGGTTGTGTAAGAAGCATCATAGTTGCCTGCTGCATATTGATCCAATACGTTTTGCACTTGTTTTTCATGTGTTGTCAGTGCTTGTTGTCCTGCTGCTTTTGGCAGATTGCCAGCTGTTGCCGAATCCAGGAATGTCGCGAATTCTGTTGTAAATCCGTCAATACGTTTCTCTACTGCTGCACGAGCCGCAGCGTCTTTGTTTTTCACGGCTTTTACATAGTCGCTTTGCGCATTAACGTGATTGGTTACCCAAATTTTCTCGAAAGCATTGGCACCATCGTTACCGTAAACAGAAGCAATCGCTGCTTTGAAGTCAGCTGTGTTTCCAGCTTCAGCTGTAATCAGTGCGTTGGAAGCGGCTGTACGTCCATCATATTCCTCTTGCATCTGCAGAGCCGAAAGCGCAAAGTGTTCGGAAGCCAAGTGGTTGAGTGCAGATCTCAGATCAGCTGCTTTGGTATCCGCTTTGGTATTTTGGAATTTCTCAGGCATTTGTGTCGTAATTGCCGTGGAGAGTGCCTTACTTACGTCGAACATTTCTTTGAAACCTTCACGATAGGCCTTGTATGCATCAGCGTAATCTCCAGCTACATACTCATCAAATACTTTTTGCACGAGATCTTCATGTACTTGCAGAGCTTGTTTGGCTGCTGCTTTTGGCAATTTGCCTTCGGTAGCTGTGCTCAGGAACGTGGAGAACTCATCCACGAAACCGTTGATGTTTGCCTGCGCTTGTTTGATCCCAGCCTGGTTGCCCATTTTGGTTGCTTTCACCAGATCATCGGTGTATTTGTTATGAGCGCGGAAGATGCGTTCGAATTCTTTGGCACCTGCATCCCCATATAGGGAAGCGATCGCGGGTTGCATATCCAGAGCATTTTGGTCGAGTGCTTTATAAGCTGCATCTGCATCTTTTGCTCCGTCATATGCTTTTGCCATTGCCGTTACTGCGAGTGCAAAGTGCTCGGACAGCAGGTGGTCCAGGTTTGCTCTCAAGTCAGCCGCAGGTGTATTCACGGAAGCTTTCATCATTGTCATTGGTGTCTGTGGTGCGGAAGCTGCTCCAGCGATCCCCGGCATCAACAGTGTCAAGCTAAGTACAGGTGCGATAAACTTCTTCATTTTCATTTTCATTACGTGTTCACTCCTCGATTATGTTTTGTGTATAATTTCTTTCCTCGTCGTCGTCTTCATAGGGTGTAACGCAGGGTTCTCCATTCTGGATCACTCTATAGGCAAAAAAAATCACAGCTTTCCGTGAAGAAAGCTGCGAATGCCTGTTGTATCAAGGTTTTTTTGAGTTAAAAAAATATAAAATTATAGTGATCTTTCTGATCAATGACTACCTACATACTGTAAGACAGTTACTTCATTTCCCTTTATTTCTCAACTAAAGCTTACATCCAAGGTTATCCTGAAGTACAATAAAGACATATCAACTTATTCGCGAAGGAGGTCCATTCATGACCTGGTTGCCTTATGTTTTAATTATAAGTATCGCCTTGTTTGGAGGTGTTGCTACCCTGATCATCGGAAATTCCAAAGCCAATCAGACCAGCAACCCCGAATATGACCGCCGTACAAAGCAAAACCTAAGCAAACTTTCCTATGTATATGTTGGTGCGATTGTACTTGGTTTTGGCGGACTAATCCTCTATCTTTTCAACTAAAATGTTTCGATTCGGCAAAGAATACGTTCAAACATGCCTAGCAGTTTCCGTTTTCGTTCTACATTCTCCTGTCTATATACACATGTTTACAAGTTGGAGATAATTCAGAATTATTCTGGATATGTTCGGGGTTTAATATAAAGCCATAAGGGACAGCGAGCCCATTAAACTAAACCAACCCCAACTTGAAGGAGAGATATATGATGAAAAAAAACATGAAGAAATCTGTAGCAACGATGATGGTACTAGGCATGACATTAACAGGAGCGACGGGTGTATTTGCCGGAACGCAGCTTGAGAAAATCTCTGCATACCTTAACCATGGAATCAGCTTCAATGTCGATGGAGCGGCTTACACACCAACCGATGGCAATGGCAACAAACTCGCTCCAATTACCTATAACAACTCTACTTATCTGCCTGTACGTGCCCTTGCCGATGCGCTGCATGTGCCTGTCTCCTATGACGGCAAAAAAGGTCAGGTCATTATCGGCCAAACGACAAACAATCCTTCGGCCTTGACGAATGTAACGTATAGCGCAGCACAAAAAGAGGCAATTCAAAAGGCTTTTGCACAATTCGATGGGTTCGAGACAGCTTATGCCCCTCAGCAGATGATCGCAGGTGACACGTTCAAAAGTGTAGGTGCGGGTGGCGACGGCGTCAGCTTTGTTTTCAACCATATGAAAGTGGATGTATCTCCAAGAGATTATTCGGACAGCTATACGAGCAAAGACGTGAAACTGTCCAATGGCGTGATTGCCAAATGGTACACTCCAGACCAAACGGGCATGCTCACGTTCCAACTGGATGATCGCTACGTTACCCTTAGCTCGCCGGATCATAAGTTGAGTCAGGCTCAATTGCAACAAGTCGCGGTCTCTGTTCAAAAGTCTAACAGCAATAATGATCAAGGGATCTCTGCATTCGCAGATGTGAACTACAGCAAGCAACAATTGGATAACATTCGCAAAGCATTTGCGAAGTTTGACGGGTTCACAACAGCCTATGCCCCACAACATATGGTTGCTGGAGATACGTTCAAAAGCGTAGGTGCAGGCGGCGATGGTGTAAACTTTGTATTCAATCGTATGAATGTAACGGTATCTCCTAAAGACTACTCGTTCAGCTATGATGGCAAAACGATAAAACTGCCTAATAGCGTATCCGCCAAATGGTATACACCAGAACAAACGGATATGCTCACGTTCAAACTGGATGATCGTTATGTAACCATCAGCTCACCGAATAACCAATTGACTCACACTCAACTGGAGCAAATGGCGGTATCTGTACAAAAAGTGAAATAATCGAAGCACGATTCTTATCAATAGAAAATAAAAACGCACATCATTTCGGTCCCGCTCTATGAGTTGGGACTGATTTGATGTGGTTGATGTGTGTTACGTATGCTCAAGCTCTTCTGCAAAGACCTCTGCCTTGTTCATGACTTGGCGAAGCCAGTAATACCGATGCAAGTCCATAATGAAGTGAAACACGATAAAGGCCATCATAATGTATACACACATCAGCACAACAGACACAGTCTGTTGTGTAACAAAAGCCAGTGAAATATTGGCCAGAAGATATGCTCCGCCCGTAATCATCGTTAATGTGGCAACAGGTACACCCGTGCTTTTATCCCTTTTTTTACGCTGAGGAGGCTGCTGCAGCATACGCAAACGAAACTTCACGTATTGGAACAGGGCAAAACCATACACCGCAAATGATCCAATGGCGTACCAAGGGGTCGTCAGGCCCAGTGTCCCGTAGGCAAACTTTTGTATAATCACCATAAATCCCACAGAACATACAATGCCAAATACCCCTCGGAACAATACATAATTCAGTTGGAGTCTGCGTGGGGCAGCAATCAGGGCAATCGCCCATATATTCATAAAGGCTAGCGGTGGCACGAGAATATACGCATACAGTGATTGGAATGGGACACTGAACACGGGGATAAGCAGAAATACGTTAAGAAAAAACACGACAAGTATGCCTGCATTCAGCCGAATACCGTCTACAGCATAGATGACGTGAGTTGAATCCTTATACGGATTTGAACGTTTATTGTTCGTCGTTAAATCTCTTCTTTGATAGATACGTTGCGTCATAACTACAATGCCCGTTCCGTTAAACGAACAACCCTGCGATAGTACATCGAATCCATGAGATCCTCCCAGTCGAGTTCACTGGCATTAACGTCTCGATAATACACCGCAGCAGCAGGCAAGAAACCAACCAGCGGCCCTGTACCACCACATATCAGACTCCCGCCGTCTCCGCCTTTGGGCATCACATCCCCATCCGAATCGAGCGTAAGCTCATATTTGTAGGGATCGCCAGCAAACTTTATGCCAAAGAAATTCGGCATTTCCAAATCATAAGAATGATCATCCTTTTCTTTAATCCGTGAAGAGTCCGGTTCTAGCGAAGCATCCACAATCTCATCCACGCCTTCCGGAATTCCAAAGTGCTTCAATCTCATCGTATAATCGAAGCTGTCCCCCCAAGGAAATAACGTGCGACAACCGCCACCATAGATATACTCCCATTCATCTTCAGTCAGCAAGCCAAAGCCTGCCGCTGCTTCCTCTCTCACAACGTCTTCCAGTTCTATTCCTTCGTTAAACCACAGGATTCGAACTTCATCTTCACTTTGGCTAATCAGACGGAATTGTTGATGCAATTCATATTCACGTATATCCGATGGCTTAAACTGCTCCAGTGCCGCGGGGAAATCAGGGTCTTCCTGTGCGAATGCTTCCTCCTCCGATACTTCAATCCAACCAAGCGAGATCAGTTCACATTCCACAAGCATCGGCGCAATAGTAACTTCTCTCACAGGTGACATCTGACTCGCGAGAAACGAATCCACGTCCTCCACACCATACTCACTGACCGTTTCATGCATGTCGGCTGAGGTTTCTTCGTTCATACCACGCTGCCAACGATCCCAGCCGAGGGTTATGCGGTCCCCAGGTACAAATACAAACCTCTCCTCCTCATGCCTAAATACGCCTGTCTCGATTCGCTGACCGAATCGTTCAAATGTCTCGAGACCCTCATATACCATACCTTCCGGTAATTGACGAACAAGCTTACGCATCCAGGCTTCTTTGTCCTGAGCATTCAACCCTTGCCACATGTCTCGACTCAAAGCTTCCATAACTTCCCCCGCCTCTCCTAATGCACTTTCAATTCGCTAAAATGCTCAACTGTCTGGCCCAGTACAATCTGACTTGCCTTGTTTGCATTCTATTTCCCTGCGGCCTGCAACAGTTCCAGCAGTAATTCCTTCCGTTTTCCCTCTGCTTTACGAGCGAGCGTTGCAAGCTTCTCCACCTTGCCGAAGATTGGGTAAAGTACACGTTCCGTTTCAAAATGCTCAAGTCCTTGAATCTGCCTAACCAACCGTTCGAGTATTTCATCATTCTCCAGCTCAGGTTGAATCTTCAGTTTCAGACTGTCGGTTGAACGACGCAAGCTGGCGACTAACGCAGGTATGGATTGTGCTGTTACACCCTGTTGTTCCACAAATGCCGCAATGAACTTATCCTGAATTAACTGATGTTCATCATCCACTTCGTCCATGTAATATTCAATCAGCGAGAAATAACGCTCATCCACGAGCCCCAGCCCAAAGGTTGCATAACTGCCTGGCATACCGTTTTTCTCTCCCTCGGTATCCTCATAAAACTCAAACTCCTGGATAGCCTCACGTGCATACTCTTCCAGGAGTGGATGCAACTCCGGATACGCCAGTGCATTGGCAAAGAAACGGTGGGTATCCGACTTCGCGAGACCCTTGATCGGCAAATACTGTTTTACGGCAGATTTCAGCTTGATCTTATAACTTTTCGGAAAGCCCTGTTTCAATAGATGAGTGATAAAGGTAAGTGCTTGCTGATAGGCACTCGCCTCTTCCTTCCGAATGTGAATGGTTATCAGAGCAAACACATCATTTGCTTTGCATTCCACTTCTTCCGTTTTCACATGAATATCGTCTTTCGCATACGTCCCGCTACCTTCCGTCATCATCAGTGCCGCACGTCTGCTGCCGAGTTGCTTCGCGAGTTCCAGGTAAGTCTGACCTTCGGCTTTGCTATAATTCGGCTCATATCGTAGAATCATCACCGCCGCGTATAACAGCAAATCTATGGGTTGAGTCCCCGGTGTTTGCGCCTTCTCCTGTTCGTCCGAATGTTGGCCTGTCTGTGATTCAACATCCCATTCCAACGTCGCTCCTGGCTTAAGCGAATATTCATTGGTACGATACGCAGAAGACTGCACATCATAATACTGTGGCAAAAACTGACTCTCCGCCCATGCCTTCAACGCACGAGTAATATCACCACGATGTTCGGCAAGTGCATCCGGGCGACCCTGATTCAACTCTTGAATCCGGTCATACTGCCTGAGGATCCATGCGGCATCCAATTCAGGAAACAGTTTAGGGTCAAGCAGATGACGCGTCAAAAAGAAGGATTCCAGCGGCTTTGTTGGATATGCACCGTTCTCCAGCTTCTTATCAATATATGTATGAATACGCTCAAGCAATTGCTGCTTTTTCTCTTCATTGATGTATTCCAGCAAAGTCAGTTGCAGTTTCCCTTCTGTTGTAGGGAATTTACCGCGAAAGGTAAATTGATAGTCAATCAACGGGGAATCGGCCAGCTTGTCCAGTCTTCCCTGAACAACCTCTACAAGCTTAGGGCCAATCTCGTTGCGAACCTGTTCCTCGGTAAAGGCTCCTGCCTGCTTCGATTGTAGACCATCATCCAAACCCAAATCCACACTGTCTACTATAGTCCGTCCAGGTCTATAATCCAGCAAAATATCATTAAAGATACCCATTTGAAGTGTAGTTCGCTTCGTAACGTTTTCCAAGTCATCCCGCTTTTCCTGTTCATCAAACCATTCATGAATTGTCGTCATCATCTCTTCCATTGCCTGGTCATAAAGTGTACTCATCTAATCTCCTGCCTTCCCATGTATCTAATGATGTTCATCAACCGAACTTGAACCTCTATGAATCCCGGATTATTCCGGGGCATTATGTTATAAATACGTATTGATGTTCGTATACTACCTATTATTTTACTCTCTCAAGTGCATAGGGAACAATAAGGCAGCAGGGGGAGAAAAGATGGTGAGAGATATCCATAAGTGGTATTTAAGACACGCCCTAGTCAAAGAGATCTACGGATGCCTTTCACATCTATGTAGGCTCTCGGTAGGCTCTCGGTATCCCCTCGCTATCATCATGACCACGTTGTATAATCATTGTATTCCTTTTCAGGAGGTCTGACGAAATGAGCTACAGCAAATACTTCCCTTTGGAAAATTATTTGAATCAGGTTTCAATCACCCTTACATATGCAGAACTTGAGGACATTCTCGGATTTACGTTACCTCCGACAGCCTATAATCGCGAGCAATGGTGGGTGAATAATTCCATGAATCATACACAGGCACTTTCCTGGTTAAATGCCGGATGGAAGGTGGATAATGTGATTTTAGGAAAAAACGTTACCTTTGTCCGCTGCGAGTCATAATAGGTCTGAGATATACCAAAAAGCAGGGTAGATCCGATGAATTCATCGTTCTACCCTGCTTTTGTTGTTTAATTGACTGTTTTATACCACTCGTTAACTTCGGCCGTAATATCATCGCCGCCCATGGATTTCCACTTCGTCACAAACGCATCAAATTCCTCAATGCCCACTTGGCCATAGATGATCTTGCTGAACGTATCCTTCTCCAGCTTGTCGATTGCGTCCTTCTTCATTTTCATTGTCTCCGTCGGTGCTCCCGTGAACTTGTTCTTGATCGCATTATCTTTATTCGCCACGACGACCTCAGCGGCCGCAAATACTTCAGGTTTGTTGGCAATCTTCGTATTTTTCTCAAAAGGCGTCTCCGGCTCTTTACCCTTCGCAAGTTCCGCCAGTGTATCCATCATCAGATTCGGAATTCGTGCACCATCATACGTAATTGTATATTTGAGTGGTGATACGCCGTCCTTCACCTCGGCTTCACCAACCACTTTGCCGTCCACAATGTCATAATCGTATCCTTGCGCGAAGCCATGTTCGAACTCGCTGCCGACTTCAGGGTTCGCAAAGTTGTCGAACAGATAATTCTGATACGTGAAGAAAATCTCCGGATTCGCCATGTCCTTGTTAATCAGTACCACTCCATTGCTTGCCCCGGAACCATGTTGGTGGCTCTCGCCCGTTGGCCCTGTAGGTAAGGCAATAGCCTTGTATGTGGCACCGTCCACATTTTTCTTCACATCATCAATCGGCCAGTTCGGCATCCAGTGTGGCCCCACAATAATGCCTGCTTTACCTGCGGTGAACAGTTCTGCTGCCTTGATCTCGTCATAGACACCCGCTTCTTTGGGCAGGTAACCTTTGGACAACCAATCTTTCATTGTTGCCAGGCCTTCCTTCACACCTGGCTGGATGGAACCATATTGAAGTGTGCCATCTCCGGCATCATTCCACTGTCCAGGCATCGTGTTGTACATGCCGAAGATCCAACCCGATTCCGTCATCCAGGTATTCAGCGCATTTTTCATGCCGACGGTCAGACCATACGTATCTTTCTTGCCGTTTCCATCCGGGTCCTGATTTGTAAAAGCATCCATGACCGTAACCAGCTCATCCATGGTTTTTGGTTCTTCCAGTCCAAGCTTCTTCAGCCAGTCTTCACGGATGAACATGACCGAATCGCCGTTGTAGGCATAATCGAAGATTGGAATGCCATAACGCTCGCCCTCATACATGTATGGATACCATTCTTCCGGTGCTGATTCGGATGCCTGTTTCCAGGTGTCCGAAGCATACTTGTCAAACAACTCGCCTGCATTTGCAAATTTGCCGGACTCAATTAATTCCCGTACCAGATTGTAGTCTCCCCGAATCGAGACGATATCCGGCAGTTCTTCGTTAGCGGACAGAGACAAGCGCAATTTCGTGTAAAATGCATCATTGGTCACCGACACAGCCCACGGTGTGGTCAGATCGATGCCAAGTCGTTCCTTGGCCCATTTGGTATGCACATTGTTCTGTGCCGTTTCCCCATTCTTGAATTTTGTATCATCATTCCAGGCCCGCAAATAACTCATCTGTACCGCCGGTTCATACTTCCCGTCTTGCAGAGCAAGTGGTGCAGCGGCTTCCTTCGCTGGTTCTTCCTTGACCCCCGAACTACATGCCGTTACGGCAACCATCGTGATTGCGAGCAATGTCGTCATCATTTTTCTATACATGAACTAACCCCTCCTCAGGTAACTTGGATACCCTTTTGTGCAATTGGATTGATGCCAAATGCACCTTACATGAAAAGGATAGTGCAGCCGGGAAGGCAAACATATATCACAATTTCAATGTTCATATTGATTTGTTAACCGTTCCGAAAATCTTGCGGGGTCAGTCCATAATGTTTGCGGAACACCTGAATGAAATAAGGCGTGTTGTTGTACCCCACTTCCTGACCGACTTCATAGATCTTCATCGCCGTATGCTTGAGCAAATGAACCGCACGTTCCATTCTGGAACGGATAATATAATCACTGATGCCCTCACCTGTGGATTGTTTGTACATTTTCGACAGATATACCGGGTGCAGATGTACCTCTCCGGCAATGACCTGCAACGACAGATCCTCGCCCAGATGATGATCGATCCATTGCTGCACCTGCCGAATCAACGTTGATCCGGCATCCTGACCCGCATCGCTGGTGCTCTCTGCCCACTGCTGCATCACAGATCGAGTCCACGTTTCCAGACTGCGCAGCGAGACACCATAGCCGTCCTTGAGCAACTGCTGGTACTGCTCGCCAAGCACTTCGGTTAACTGTCTTCCTTCCCGATGAGCCATCGTTGAGAATGCCGCCGCCAGATAATGAAAAGCCACATACACATGCTCCGGGAACACACTGTTCGACAGTTCGGCAAAGATCTGATCAATCTTGCGGTGTGCATCCTCCATGCGCCCCGCTTCCATTAACGTCGTTAGACCCGGCGGTTCATACAGTGCCGCAAGTGACTTTAATGTGGCCCCATTGGTTCCCGCCGCCGCATTCAGATGTAATCCTTTGCCCGCCTCTGCCTGCTTGCGAAGCGCACTCACGGCTTGATGATATAGCTGGGGCACCTGATCTGGGAAACGCCCCATACGACTAACGGATAGGGAAATGGTCGCGTTCAGATACTGCCTTACACTGTGGATCAACCGCTCTCCAAGTCGGCCCATTAACATTTCCGGTTCGGATTGGGTTTGTTTGGGACTGGTCATAAAGACCAGGTCATCGTAAGCGTCATCCGTATGGCAGAGATGGTAGGTACTGCCGTAGATCTCTTCCACCACATTGGAGATGGCGTACTTCATCAGTCGAAACGCTTTATGTGTGGGTTGATGGTCATCATACCGGATGAGCAGCAGTTGCATTTTATCCTGTGGACGGAATCCGATCTCCAGTTGCTCCAGCTTACTTACAAGTTCGTCATTCGCAAATTTATGTCCTAACAGTACATCCTTCATCAGCTCCGCCCGCTTCTCCGGCAGATGTTCCCTTACCGAATACATGGCCCGCTGATGCAGCATCTGCTTCTCACCCTCCAGGCGAATCTGCACGGCAGCCTGCTGCACGGATTCGATCAGTTCCTCGTCCCGGACCGGTTTGAGCAGATAACTCACTGTCCCATGTTTGAGCGCCTGCTTCGCATAATCGAAGGAAGCATGCCCCGATAAAATAATGCATTTCGTCTGTTCCCATTTTTGCCTGATATGACTGACCAGATCCAGACCGGACAGACCCGGCATGCGGATATCCGTGATAATAATATGAACCTGATGTGTTGCCATATGTTCCAGTGCCTCTTTGACTGAATAAGCTTTGAATACCTGACCGATCCCGTGTTCTCTCCACGGTATGGAGACAGCGATCGATTCTACTGCGGAATGTTCATCATCCACGACCATCAGATTCATCATGTGGTTGTTCCTCCTCGAACCATCGAATTTCTACACTAAGCCCGCCATAGGGAATCGCTCCAAAATGAAGCCCGGACGACAGCCCATATCGCGTAACGAGACGCTGATGCACATTCCACGTGCCTGTTCCAATCTCCTCGCCCATCGGCTCATTGATTTCCCGTTCCAAATCGGCAATCTCTTCCGCTGTCAGCGTGACACCATCATTGTCAACAAACAGGCTATATCGGGTATATTGGCGACCCTCAATATGTTCGGGTACCGCCATCCCCGTTACGACGACATGCCCACTGCCCTCCATCGGCTCAATGCCGTGGATTACCGCATTCTCTACGATGGGTTGAATGAGAAGCCGCGGAATATGGAGCTGCATCAATTGCTGCGGTACGGCAATCTCGTAGGTCAGCCGGTTGGTCCGCATCTGCTGGATGGACAGATAATGGTCTAATAGCCGGATCTCTTCCTCCACTGTCGTCATGTCATTCTCGCCCCGCGTAATGTAGCGATAGTAATCTCCCAGACTTAGCGACATGGCAATAACCGCTTCACGGTTGCCGAGCTGGGTCATATTTTTGATATAAAACAGGCAGTTATACAGAAAATGGGGATTGATCTGTGATTGCAGATGTTTCAGTGTTGCTTCCCGTGAGCGGATACGTTCCTCGTATACCTTCTCGATCAATTCCTGAATCTGCTCCGCCATATGGTTGAAGCTCTGGGTCAGGTACGCGAATTCGTCACGGGAGTGATCGACTGGAATCCGCGTGGACAACTGGCCTTTGCGAATCTGTTGCAGTCCTCTCATCAAGCGATGGATGGGCACCTGAACTTTTCGATACAAAAGCAGTGCAGCCCCGATACTCAGCACGAGCAGTAACAGGATGGAGGTAATAAACATATTTCGGCTCTTGTCCATCGGGTTCAACAGATCGTCAAGCACCACCGGGTTCACATAAACCGCTTGCAGTTGTTTGGAGTGCACGTAACTGACCAGATATTGCTTGTCACCTACCTCCAGCTGATGATTGCCTTCCCTCTCCGGTCCGTTAAAGGGGATATCACGCATGATTGCTTCAACCAGTTCGGGGTCTGCCGTACGGTTCAGCAAGGGATCATGACCTGGTACGATCAAGAAGGGATCTCCACCCTGTGTTTCTTTGAAATCATCCAACATGGCAACCACGTTCATCGGGTCAAAATTAATCTCCATCACCGTTCGCACGCCTGTGTTCACCGGTTTTTCATTCCACTCGTAGTTATCCGTGAAAAAGTAGGTGAAACTCCCCTGCTCCAACTGCCATTGGCCAGGTTGCGGAAACGTCAACATCTTCTCATCGTAGACCGTACGGCTGGACATGGTGGATAACACAAGTTCCGCTTGTGGAAGGACAATAGTAATATCGTTCTTCCAGCGGCTGGTGGACTGGTACAATGATAATTTGTCGAGAATATCCAGATAGATGCTGTTTTTCTCATATTGGCTGGTTGAATCCGTCATGTAACGGTAATGCAAAATACTCGGATCTCGCAGCAATGTCAGGCCATACAGCGAGAGCTGCTCGATATTTTTATCCACTTGAGAACTGAAATAATTGAACTGGTTCAGACTCGACTGCTGTTTCTCTTCAACGACCATATCGACATTTGCCTGGTTGGCGTATGTATAGAGCAGCAGAATGGGTACGAGCAGGCAGATTAAGAGAATGACCGTCTTCGCAAATACTGTGAATTTCATCGTTTCACCCTGTCCCTGAATTTGAAGTCGTGCTACATCGAAGTCCTATTTTATATTGAAAACCCTTACATTTCTAGTTGATTTTATATTCGCCTGCTTTCTTGCCATTTGTAATCCCCTGTTTCCATCAACAAGTTAATATTTCAACATCCGCATTGAAATGTTGTTCTATAGTGCGCCCTTTTCCATTGCTATAATTCAGTTGCTCCACTCTGTGCAGAGGCCTGATCGTCTCATATTGCCGGGGGTGGACGAGATAAAGGAGGGACCCTGATGGCTATGGAACAACCGTTAACAACCAATACGCCGGTACGAAAAATGACACCCCATCCACGCAAACGTACCCGCTGGAATCTCAAACGCACGTGGCCGCTGCATCTGATGCTGCTGCCTGCTGTACTGCTCACTTTACTGTTCGCCTATGTGCCCATGGGCGGCATTATTATTGCTTTTCAAGACTTCAAACCGTGGCTGGGGTTCACTGGCTCCAAATGGGTGGGCTGGGACAACTTCCGGTTCATGTTCGAATATCCTGACAGCGTTCAGGTCATCTGGAACACGGTGCTAATCGCTTCGATGAAGATTGTGGCCGGACTTGTGGCCCCTGTAGTGTTCGCCATTTTGCTGAATGAGGTTCGAAACTCCACGTTCAAACGTTTCTCACAGACCTTGGTGTATCTGCCCCATTTCCTGTCCTGGGTTGTCCTGGGCGGCATTCTGCTCGATATGTTATCACCGGAAGGTGGGCTGGTAAACCAGGTGCTGGCGGCGGCTGGTGTGGAACCGATCTTCTTTCTGGGGGATGGCGACTGGTTCCGTGTCACGGTGGTTGTCAGTGATGTATGGAAGGAATTCGGATTCGGGACAATTGTATTCCTGGCAGCACTTGCGGGCATTAATCCCGCATTGTATGAGGCTTCCGAAGTGGACGGGGCAACACGGCTCAGACAGACATTACACATTACCCTGCCTGCACTTGTGCCGATGATTATCGTGGTAGGTACGTTATCGCTGGGCAATATTCTGAATGCAGGTTTTGACCAGATCTTTAACCTGTACAATCCGCTGGTGTACGAGAAAGGTGATATTATCGATACCTTTGTCTACCGGATGGGGATTCTGAATGGCAAAATGAGCTTTGCGACTGCCGTTGGACTATTCAAATCATTTGTCGCGATGTTCCTGGTTATCACTGCGTACCGGATGGCTTACAAAATCGCCAATTATCGTATTTTCTAAAGCGTTAGCATAATGCATTAAGGGGGAATCAAGGTGTATCACAAAACAACCGGGTACCGTATATTCAATGGTTTTAACCTGATATTCATCGCGGCCGTCTCGATCCTGTGCATCCTGCCGCTGGTACATATTCTGGCCGTTTCCTTCAGTGGTAAAGCGGCAGCATCCGCCAATCTGGTGACACTTTGGCCGATTGATTTTACGGTGGACGCGTATACCAAAACATTTGGTAACAGCAACTTTCTCAGTGCACTCTGGATCTCAGTCCAGCGTACGGTTCTGGGCACACTGCTCAGTATGACACTTGTCTTCCTGACGGCTTATCCGTTATCCAAGGAGAGTCTGCATTTCAAGGGGCGCTCGCTATATGCGTGGTTTTTCATCTTCACGATGCTGTTTAGCGGGGGATTGATTCCATCCTATATTTTAATCCAGAAGCTTGGACTGATTAATACGATGTGGGCTCTCATTTTACCGGGAGCGGTCGCTGTCTGGAACCTGATTCTCATGATGAACTTTTTCCGCAACGTGCCGAAAGAGCTGGAAGAAGCCGCATTTATCGATGGTGCCAACCACATCACGACGCTGTTCAAAATTTACCTGCCAGTATCCATGCCCGCCATTGCCACGATCTCCTTATTCACCATGGTAGGTCAGTGGAATTCCTGGTTCGACGGGTTGATCTACATGAATGATGCTTCCAAATATCCACTCGCCACGTTAATGCAGACCATCATCGTACAGCAGGATTTCTCCAACATGAACGTGGATGCCACACAGCTCCAGAACATGTCTCAACGGACGGTGAACGCGGCTCAGATCTTTATTGGCGCTCTGCCGATTCTGCTCGTATATCCGTTCTTGCAGCGTTTCTTCGTAAAGGGAATTGTGCTTGGGGCGGTAAAAGAGTAAGGCAAACACACGGAATCCCTTCATGGGATTCTTCTTCATTGCATAAGGGCATTCAATAAGTTCATGATCATGATTTCAGTTGATTCGCATTCGTTCTCGCGCGAGTTGCGTTGTTATATTCATTAATTAACTCATCCAGCACCATGGATTGGCGAATAACCTCCGGATGCCACAGTTCCGGGTATTGAGCTGCAATCTGGTAGAGTCTTTGCCGTGCATGTTCGATACATTCCTGAATGGTTTCCGGATTATGTACCATACTCCCGCCCCCTGTTGTTCTTAAATATCCATCATCCAAAAAAGACCATCTAATATAATATTCGGAACAAGAGCGGGTTTGGATTACCCCAAAATTAAAATTTTGGTTATTTTTTCTTGTAAAAATGATGATGAGCATCAATCACATAACCTGATGTGCATATTTTTTCAATGCAAATAAACCGGATCGGCTGCGGCCTGTCCGGTTTTATTCATGCTGAGCTTTTCAGTTTTCTCTATCATGCTCCATTCATCTTAAGCCAACGTCATCAAAGCGATTGCCTATCGTCTCTGGAAAAGCACGTTTAATCGCATCAATGGCCCGCTGTTCCGTAGCCCCTGCTTTCCTTATAAGCTCAATCATGCTTTGAACACATTCTGGTTCTCTCGAATCCCAAGGGATGCAGTCATCCATCAACTCAACGATCATTGTATGCAGGTTTGCGAGCAGCTCATACTCGTCTATAACCTGACCCATATGAATGGACAGATGCTTAAGACCTGCAACATAAGAGGCAATATCCATTCGTGATTGAGCATAATAACGGAGTACAGTTGCTGCTTGTTCTGCGTCATATGTTCCTGACTGCAACACTGCAGCAATGGCTTCATACGCAGCCGCTCCACAGGCATAATCTTGGGACGGCAGCATATAGTCATGGGCTTCCCATTTGTACACGGCCTGGATTAACGATTCCTTGCAGACTTCCCATAGATCTATGGGTGCACAGGCTTCCAGCACCTGATAGTACCAGTAGGGAGTACTGTTCCTCCCCAGCGAATCATAGGGCAGACGAACAACTTCATTGCCTTTACTTTCACAGATGAATAGTACCTGTTCCACATCATCATATCCAGTAACAATGACAAATTCATCGTGCCAGAGAATTGCACCTACGCCTCGGTCAACGGAAGCTTTAATGTCCAGCAGAGCCTGCTTCTGATATAGGGGAAAGGTGGGTTCGAACGAAAAGCCCGCTGCCTGGCTCGCCGTCACGCCAATGAAGTCGGCTGCGACAAAGTTCTCTGCCATCCAGTTGTACGCCGAGATTGACTCGGCCGTCAGACGCCGATCCACCACGAATCGGAACGCACTTGCTGTCATACCTGCAATCATATATCGCGGGAAATCCGTCCACAGTTTATGTAATAAAATACGATACATCGCATCTGTATACGTGCTCACACCGCTCAATGACCTATATTCATCAGCAGAATTCACAGGCGGGGATTGAATCCAGTCCTGCAATACTTTTGTGGCCATCATCCTTCACTCCCTTCCTCTCTCATCCTATCGCGCGGAATGTGCCCCCCATCGTGGTATCGTGGTCCGTTTAAGGTCAGGATACTTCTCGGATATCAATCGAAAATAATCAATAGCCTGCTCTTCCAGCACTTTCGCCTTCACTAGTACCTGTGCTAGATCTTCTGTGGTATCTGGTCGCAAGACACGTCTGTTTTGCTGCTGAATCGTATATCCTTTCATTTGGTCAATTAACGTCCCAAGCTGTTCGTAACATGCATAAGCCTGATCCAGTTCGTTCCATATCCCTCGAACATCTTGCAAATACATTCTTATTTCAGTTCGAGCATGGCAGAAGGATTCCAAGATATAAGCCGCACCTGATTCATCAAAATCCCCACTTTGGAGAGCACTCACCCACACGTCATACGCCTGTACACCTGAGGCAATACTTCGGTCAGGCAACAGACGATAGGGGATATCCCAATCCTCGATTCCCAGTCGCAAGGATTCCAATACCATCTCCTCCTCAGAGATATGGACCTGTTCCCCAAAAATCTGACAATACCAAAACCCCGTAAAGTTTAAGCCGAAATTATCATATAGCAAAATCTGAGGTTCCTTGCTCCATCCGTCCTGCACATAAAAGATGCGATCACTGTCATCATATCCATGAATGACGCCGAATTCAGGAATCCAGTAGATCACACCTATGCCCTCATCAAGGCTCCGTCTCACCCAATTCACTGCATCCTGCTGATAATAACCGAACGTGGGATGACGTGTACGTCCCCCATCCCAGATTGTGAATATCCCGAGGTTATCCATTCCCGGTCGATGCGCTTCCCCCCATTGTCCATACGCTGTGACCGACATGGGAAGTAGTCTGCGATGCACCGCCAGCTTGAAAGCCATGCCTGTATATCCGGCAAGTACATATTTGGAACCCTGAAACTGGCCCGTATGGGTGAGTACTGCATGCAAACTATCCACGTACGATTTGGACTCCCGCTTCATAACAAGATTATCTAAAAAAATCTCAGACAAAGACGTATCTTCTCCTCTCTACGCTGGTTTATTCCACGTTTTGCTTACATTGTATCGCGATCCTGTCCATTATTCCTTCTGCGTTATGCTGAAGCTTGCGTCTGAGCCACCCAGGAGATAAAAGTTCCTCCCATTCGCTAATAAACAAATGCTGCAAGAAAGCGTCCGTGTCATAAAATTCAATCGAATAAATCCGATCTTGGCTTGCCCGAATACGATACCCCTGCCACATCTCCATTTGCTGCACTTCCTTCAAACGAATCTCAGCTACGAACGGTTTTCGCACAGGCAGCGGTTCTTCCCATCCACCTAGCAGAGCATCTGACCTGTACTCAAATCTCTCATCCAAGATCGATACATGAACAACGCCCTCCAATCGAATGGCTACATGCTGTGCAGGATCTGCCTCATAACCCACCACGTAATCGGCGTTAAACTGGGATATCATCCTCAATGGACAAAAGGAAAATTGCCGTTCTCCATCGTGATCCCTGTAGTGAATATGTACTCTACGCAAATCAGTTACGGCATGGGACAACAATTCAAAGAATTGCAGCTGCTTCGGTTGCGCCGAAAACACCGGAAGCTCGCGACTTCCCATCTGTTGTTCCTCCAACGTAAAACGCTCCAGCAAATGCGCTACCCGTTTCACCGCGTCTGCTTGATCATAATTATAATGTCGATAACGATGCGCCAGATATTTCAGTACACGCTGTTCTTCTTCCGTCATATATAAATGGGGCAATCGATAAGTCTGATCCTCATAACAATAGCCTCGATATTTCGCCATATACACCAAAGGGGCTCGCAGGGAACTTGCCATATATTCAATATCACGCTGAGCCTGACGACGGGAGATTTCAAATTCACGGGCAAGCCAGCTACTGTTTGGAAAACGGCCACCCCGTATCTGTTCGTCAAACCAGTGAATCCGATGCATATTGCTCACCTTCCCGCCCTCCTCTCAGTCAAATCCTAGTTTGTTCCATTATATCAAAAGACATGGCCCGTTCCGTAGAACAGGCCAGTTATGTTATATGTGTGCCATATCCACTCTGGATTGCACTGCTTTGGAGCACTTCTTGCATACTTTAAGACTGGTACCATCTGTTTTGGTCTGCGTATACAACAATTTAATTCGGGTACTGCTGCACACCGGGCATGTTCCCCGGCCTCTGGAAGGAAGACTCCACAAGACACGTCCTCTTTTGGTTTTTGCCAATGGTTGTGAACCTCTTTTCGATATGTTTTTGTGTTCACCGTTATTATATAGGGCATGATACGACACAGAATGTCGCATCAGTATTAGAGTTAGTTCAAAAGATGCTGAATCGTTTATTTTTTGAACCGAGTTTCAAAAAATAAAAATGTCCCCTCTTCAACCTGAAGAAAGGACACCATTTAGGAAAGATCTGTGCTCGACTGAGCTGCGGCCTGCAATAACGGTTGTAAGAGACCTGGAAAGCGCGTTTCCAAATCATCGGATCGCAGGGTAAGAAAATGCTGTGTGCCCTGTACCCTGACCCGAATAACTCCGGCTTCCCGCAGCGTGCGAATGTGGTGTGACATCGTGGACTTCACAACAGGTGCATGAAAATGACTGCACGGTTGCTCCCCGCTTCTGGCTGCTTCGGCAACAATCCCAAGACGTGTTGGGTCGCTTAATGCATACAATACGGAGGAAAGTTCAATATCCGACACCTGTGGATGATGTAAAATTTTCATACTGTAGTCCCCTTTTCTCAGACTATCCATTGTATTTTAACACAAATCCATGATATATTTCTAATGTTCGACACCAATCGAACTTTAATGATTTCGTTATGTAACCCCTGCTGTCAGGCACGGGATTGACATCATACTACATTTTGCAAATGTTACACACCGTTTCTGAAATGTTGCGAAATACACATCACTCTAGGAGGTTTTTATGAACAACACCGCAACCGCATCATCAGGGGAACGGACCGGAATACAGGAAGGATTAATTGTAAGCTTGCTTGGCTTCACCGTTGTACTCGTTGTTATGAATACAATGATGTTTAATCTGGCGCTGCCCAAAATTGCAGCCGAATTCATGCTTACATCCGTCGCTTCCTCATGGATTGTTACAGGGTATTCCATTGTATTTGCCATTTCCTCGATTACGTTCTCACGTCTATCGGATTTCATACCCATTCGTACCTTATTCACGACCGGGCTTACGTTACTTGGTGCAGCATCCGTTCTCGGATTCTTCAGTAATCATTTCATCATATTGCTTATTGCACGTCTTATTCAGGCTGCGGGTGCTGCTTCTGTTCCGGGGCTCGCCATTGTGCTGATTACACGATACATTCCCAATGATCGCCGGGGGAAATCAATGGCTGTCATCATGTCCGCCAGTTCACTGGGTCTTGGACTCGGTCCCGTCATTGGAGGAAGCATTACACAGTTTCTGGGATGGCATGATCTGTTTATCGTTACGGGATTAACGTTATTCCTGATTCCCGTATTCTTCAAACTGCTTCCGCGGGAAACACCCCAAAAAGGTTCATTTGACTTGCTGGGTGCCGTGCTTCTCGCCATCGGTACGACCGGTGTGCTGTTATTCCTGACTTCCCGTCAGTGGTTTACAATTGTCATCGGTGCTGCGGCACTGCTTCTGTTCTGGCTCCGAATTCGGCGCGCGGCAGATCCTTTTGTCCAACCTGCTCTGTTTAAAAACAAAAAATATATGATCCTCAGCTCGCTGGGGATTGTATCGTACATCAATAACTTTTCAACGCTGTTCCTGCTGCCACAGATTCTGGCGCATCTGTACGGACTGACCCCAGCTCAATCCGGACTCGTCATCTTCCCGGGTGCAGTCGTATCCATGCTGCTATCCAATCGGATCGGCCGCATGATTGACCGACATGGCAACACGTTGCTGCTGAAGTTTGCACCATGGTTGCTGCTGGCCGCGGCCGGATTGTTCGCCTTATTTGCAGACAATAACATCTACGCCATTATGGCTGTGTATGTGCTGCTCAGCGTTGGTTTCTCATCCCTGACCACCAGCGTGTCCAATGAATTGTCTGGTAATCTGACCATGGATCAGGTAGGCGCCGGTATGGGACTGTTCCAACTCAGTCAGTTCTTCAGTGGTGCTTTCAGCGTTGCTGTTACTGGCGTAGCCTTAACAGCGATGCAGAACTTGCCACTCTCCTCGGCGTACACCAATATTTTCTGGGGTATGACCGTGGTCGCACTGGCATCCGTTATATTCTCTCAGGTGTATCTGAGAATGCAGTCACAGAAAAAAGCTGCTGCTTAATATGAAGCAAGTCATAAAAAAGGCCCGTAAAGCGAAGTTCGCTTTACGAGCCTTTTTTACTAATTGTCGTAAGATTAGCAATATCCTTAACTGGCAACAAGATGTTTAACCAAGTCATGGGCCTCTTGTTCCAGAGCTATAATTTCTCCGATTTTACCCAGCACTCGATCTAACATGTGATGTCGACGATCCAGATCCAGGTATTGACTTTTCAATGTCATATTAGCCGCGAGATTCCATCGCTGCGCAGCATATTCGTACGTCTCCACCAGTTGGGAAATATCCGGATTGTACGGTATTCCTTCTCTTAGGAAATGGCCATACAAATATCTGTTATTACTTATGCCCGCCAAGTCGCCATACATATTGTCCAGGTATTCTTCCGTCAACGCGGATGAGTCCTGCATATGCTGACGTGTAGAGTTTATATACTTTTCAATGGCAGGCAGACCAACTTGCGGGTTAACCAATTCATACCACTCAATCTGTTTGGTCAGCCGCCCGGATTTTCCATCCATGATTTCATGATTTTGATGAAGCATATCGTAGAACTCTCTCTCTTTCACCTGCTCAACGGCATTCCCAACATCTAATGTAGCATAACGATAACGGGTGCCCTCACGAATTAATGGCGTCTGACCTAGATCAAGCGCTTCAAATAACGTCTGTTCATCCATCTTGCCTTTCAAATGATAAAAGTCATCGATAAACTCAAACTGTCCGTCTGCATAGTCGGACAAGACAATACAATGCGATGAATGAAGTAATTGATAGAGTGAATTGTACTTCATGTAAAATACATCAACCCATACAATGACTGCTTCGTTTTGCTGAAGCAACGTCATGATTTCCTGGATAACCTCGGCCCGTTCATTGTTTCTGACGATGTTCAGATCAATACGATGAATGCGTTGAAACTCATTTTCAACAGTCATATATGTGGGGACAAGTTTCGGGGTTCCTCTCTCCGGGTCTTCATGGTACATCATCCCGCATTGCTTCCATACCGCCAGGAAATTCGTGATTTCCTTATAATTGAGAATGCTGCTTACACATAGGGTAAAGCAATCTTCCCCTTCTGTATGTGCTTCTCTTGGCTGAATATTCATATATTCCACTCCTTCCCTAAGGTTAGTGCAAAGATATGCATACATGGATTGTCTGGCATTAGAATCTTGTCAAATGAAATGGGTTCTTCCAGCGTAATCTGCTGAAACCAAATAATAGGCTGTTTGGATGTCAGCAAGGTCCCCTTTTGTGTACACGTCCCACTACATTGAAACATAATCTCTTCATTATAATGTGGAGTCGTCGCGGTCCAGTTGGTCAGATCCAGTGATGCTCTCCCCATCCGCTCTCCAGCTCGTTCAAAACCAATGAATTCATGGTATGAACCATTATCTGCCGCACCCAGAATATATACTGTCGAATATAGATCCAATGGTACCGGAATGTGCTGGCTATCCAGTTCTATATTATTAAATGCTTGTCTGCGTAAAGGGAAATGAAACGGAACATCCTGCCATTGCACATTCTCCTGATCAGGAAGTTCGTCACCCGGGTATGAGGAACCAAAGGTCGTGAAATTCCCAATCTGGTTTGTAGCCAGATAGCTAAAACCATTGTTGTTATAGTGCTCTTCCAAAGGTAGTGGACAATAGATAGTCATGTCATGAACCTCCTAGAATCATTCTATTTACGTCAGGTGACAGTTGACCCGACACCTTGCCGCTGCTCCTTGAACAACGTGTCATACACCTCATGCTGCCCGGCCAGTTCCAGATGAGTGCCCGTAGCAACAATCTCTCCCTGATCAAGCACAATGACTTGCTCGGCATCCTGAATAGCTGAATACCTGTGGGCGATCACAAGCACCGTCATATGCTGTGCGATCCTGCGGATCACCTCATTTATTTTGCGTTCCGAGTCATTATCCAGAGCAGAGGTTGCTTCATCCAGAATAAGCATTCGGGGTCTTGTTAACAGCACCCTCGCAAGCGCCAAACGCTGCTTCTGGCCTCCGGACAGCTTAATACTTGACTCACCCAGAACCGTATTGTACTTGTCAGGTAACTCTTCAATGAAATCATCCAGCAAAGCCATGCGGCAAACCTCTCGTATCTCTTCTTCTGTAGCCCGTGGCTGTACGAGTCTGAGATTATCCATGATGGACATACTGAACAAGGCATTCTCCTGCATAACCACTCCAATATGTTGATAAAGGTATTCTGATCCCAAGTCACCAATGGGCTGTCCGTCCACGAGAATAGCCCCTTGCTGTGTCTCATTCTGCCCTAGAATAAGTTTGATTAACGTGCTCTTACCCGAACCACTTCTACCTACGATCGCTGTGTAATCACCAGGCTGGATGTTCAGATTAATCTCATGCAAGACATCACTTTGATTCTCCTGATAACGAAAGGAGACATTCTTGAATTCGAGATGCCCTTGGAACGCTGGCTGTAGTCCGAGCTTTCTCTGTGACACAACGGGAAGTTCCAGCAATTCAACGATCCGTTCAATGGAAGGTGTCACATCATGAAGTTGAACATTGGAGGCATTAATTTCATTAATGTTGTTAATCATCTGTTGATAGTATGTCAGAAAAACAAGCAGTCCCCCGATTGTTAATTCTCCCTGAAAAATCAGCAACCCGCCGATAAAATAAAGATTCATCTTATTAATAAAGTCATCCTGAAAGGTGTAGTACAGCTCATTGGCATACGTATATGCCAGATGTCGGAATTTGATTTTGCCAAAACGTTTCCAATATCCCACAAACTTGATGGATTCTTTGCGCTGCATATTCAGTGCCTTGATTTCCTTCCAGTGTCTGAAGCTGTTCGATATCCATGTCTCATATTCTCCGGTAGTCTGGCGGAATTCAGAGACCAGTACTTTAGCCTTTTTGCCCAATCGGGAACTGATGACAAAGGAAATGGGAAGCATAATAAAACCCAGCAAAGCCATCTTCCAATTCAGCGATAACAGAATAACCACATACGCCCCTACGCTGATCCATTTGAACGTATAATCAATCAAATGCAAAAAGATAAAGTCTTTGACCAGTGTGACGTCTCCATCCAGCCTATTCTTCAGATCTCCCGCACTATAGCGCTCATATAAAGTTGGCTTCATGCGCACTAGTCTTTTCCACATGTTCAGCTGTAAATCGAGCTTGGTCCGACCTAATAACCGGTTACTGAACAGCGTTTGTAAACCCAGAGCGGTTGTCTCCAACGCAAATAAGCCCAGGTATCCGGCAAGGATATAGGGTAACATTCCAAGCTCCCGTCCAACCATGACATGATCAATGAGCAGCTTGTACAGATAAGGGATCATGAGCGCAATAGCAGTCAAGGCCAATTTCAGTGTACCTAGAATGAAGATTTGACGGTTCGCATTTTTGATAAACGGCTTAATCTGTTTAAAGAGTGCATACCGGGAAGTTGACGGTGTCTTTGTCACGACATCAGTCCCTCCTTCCGGATGAAATCTTCTGCAAATAACTCGCGGTAGTGCTCACTATTCTCCAGCAGATATCCATGCGTGCCTGTAGCCACAATGCGTCCCTGATGTACAACAGCAACCCGATCAGCATTCAGGATGGAGGATAAGCGATGGGCGATGACAATCGAAGCACGATCCTTGCTCAATTGCTGCCAGGAATGCTGGACCGCTTGTTCAGCTTCATAGTCCAAAGCGGAAGTGGCTTCGTCGAATATAATTAATTTGGGTTGCTTCAGAAAAATGCGGGCAATAGACAGACGCTGCTTTTGTCCACCGGAGAACTCCATTCCTCCTGCGCCAATAACGGTGTCCAGACCCTGAGGAAGAGAACGAATAAAGTCTCCAATATAGGCCTGATCACATGCCTCCAGCAATTGTTCATCATCCGCGTGGGCGCTGCCAAGCATCAGATTGTAACGGATGGTTTCATGGAACAGAATGGCCTCCTGCTGCACAATTCCTACTCTCTTGCGCAGTCGAGACAGAGAATAGTCATCGATATGCCTGCCGCCAATTCGAATCTCCCCTTCCTCCGGGGTATAGAAACCGAGCAGCATGTTCACAATCGTTGTTTTGCCCGAGCCACTTTTACCTACAAGCGCAACAGATTCATGGGCACCGATCTCCAAGGTGAGACCGTCCAGCACATAGGGACCCTGTTCCTCATACCGAAATCTCACTTGCTCGAATGACGTCTCCCCATTTTCCATCTCAATATCCGATTGACCACCGCTTCTCTCCATCTCTTCATCCAGAAGATCAAAGACTTTGCGGGACTGGACTGTCAGCTTGGGCAGATTCACAACCGCCTCGTAGATCATCATCATAGATTGATTATTCTTGGTCAGATACGACATGATGGCAACAAAGGCTCCTGCCGTAAGCTGTCCCTGAACAATAAGCACACCCGCAATGGCGTAGATACACAGATCCGATAGCAAAAAAATAAATGCATTAGAGCGGGTAGACATCCATTTCATGACTTCTGTCTGATTGTCGAGACGAATAACGTCTGCGCTCTGTCCCGTGAACAGTGTAGTGACCCTTCTGCCACTCCCCAACAAACGAATATCTCTCATGCCTTGAAGCATCTCCAGCATCCAACTGACAAAATGGCCGTATTTCCCACGCAAAATGGTCTGCTGCTTGGTCATCTTACGATTAAAATACTGCGATACCCAGACCGAAACCGGAACCAGCACCATCATGGCCAGGGCGATATACGGATTGAGATAAAATAAAAAAACAAACGAAACCAGCAATTTCGTGAATGGAGCCGCCATCTGAAAAATGATTAACTCTATTAACTGCATGACAGAATCCGTGTCTCTTGTTAGACGTGTGACCAGATCACCGGTCTGGGCTTTTTGAAAATAAGATGCTTTAAAATGAAGAATGCGATCAAATAAACTTTTTCGAATATCAAATAGAAATTTAACATTCAGATAAATCCAGATGGATTTAATGATCCAACTTAGAGCCCTTACACCTACATACAAAGCAATATAAGTCAAAATAACATAGCCGAAGAAATGAAGATTACGGTGATAGAATACTTCGTCGATCAAGATGGCAAAAATAAGCGGTCCAATCAGATCCACCACCACCATGATTAGCTCGCAGAACAACATGGTAACCAAGCTGATTCGGTAGGGTTTGGCGAATGTACGGATTCGTTTGCTCAGTGAAATATTCTCCATGCCATCCTCCTCTAGGATATCCAGCTCTCAAGTACGGTCTGGCTCTGGGATTGTACCTCGGTAACAATCGGGAACTCTGTTGTATGGGATAACTTCATCCGCTCCGCCAGCTCCTCATTCCATACACCTTCAGCTGTAATGCGAGTGGTCGCTGATGCGGGATCTTGGTTAACCTCAAGGATCTGGGCAGCGTAACGTTTACCTTGTTCCTCTGTGTACCAGATCAAGGAGTCGCCCTTCTGAAACCCCGTAATAGGCTCTTCGGTAAATTCAGCTATAATGTGTACTTTGGCATCCTCCCCTTGCAGAGATTCAGATACTGCCGTTACCGTTGCCGTCTCACTGCGCAGATAGGAGGTCGTATGGAATTGCATGGCTAACGTCACTAATGCGGATACAGTTAATCCAATTATGACAAGCGCAGCCACGGGTAATTGAATAGAAAGCCGGAACCAGATCTGGCCTATTCGTTTAGTCCGGTTCATGTTCCGAATCTCCTTCAATGAGTCCGACCAGGTAATCCCTGAAATCGGCTATGGTATCGGTTTGCACAAATGCCAATTGGTCATCGTCTATTTCAATGTTGAATGCTTTCTCCATCTCCACCACAATTTTAATGTAATCGAGTGAATTCGTACCAAGTTCCCCCCAGGCTTGATGCATCTGAATATCCGTTCCATACTTCATAACCTTGTCGATGACCTGTATTATTTGAGTCTCCAATGTCATGATTTCACTCATTCAGATCCTCCCCATCATGTGAGATTTAACCAACTCATCGTAATACTCCCGTTCAAGCACACTTATATTTCTGTATATCTCAGGGAGTTTATGAAACGATGTTGGCTTATATGAAGAAGTAAGCACATACTTGGCCAGAACTGCGCGAATGTCACTCCACCCCATGACAATACGCTCACGAATACGTGTCAGTCTGGAATCCGCGCCGGTTAGATTGGCACAACGATACACCTCGGCCTTTTTGGCACTGATCAATTTATGAAGCGAAATGACCCAATCCTCCGCTATGGAAGACACCACATGTTGATCCTGAACAACGGCCTCAAACTGCGGCACACTCTCCCTCAGTCTTGCCAGACTGTTCTCTACCCGCTCCTGTTGCTCCTCAATATGATCCACATAGATCTTCCAGTAAGCCTCCAACTGTTTCAAACTGGCATCTCTTTGATGCATCACCGGATAATGCTTATTGTAGAACGTATAGAAGGTGTGGTTTTCCATATTAAAATGCTCGATATAGCCATGATAACTATCCGACAGATCCTGATAACTAACAATTCGTTCTTCATACGACAAGTTATCATGATGCTTATGCTCCATCACGGTAAACGTCTGGTTGATCGGATCAGCACCGTATACAAGCCAGGTATGTGGAATATGCTTTTTGAGATACGTATCATTGCGTATGGATGTGTAATAGACGTCAACCCAGACAATAACCGGTTCCGCGTTCAGAACCACCCGACTGACATCCTGTATAATGTCCTCGCTAGCTTTTACCATTTCATAACCAATGCCCAGATCGTCCAGAATGTCTGTATCCTTGCGACAGGAGAAGAAACCATTCACAAGAAATTGCTCATTCTCAGACCATAGATACTCATCCACATGATGGATGAAAAACGGATGTATGCTTTTGTTCTGTTGCAATACAATGGGAAATAGAGAGTTATAGAAACATAATTTGAAAAAAACTTCGTTAAAAGGCTGATATCCACCCGAATGTCTTAGCTGTGAATGCTCCATGCCCAATGATGATGACGTCTTATTAACCTTTGCAACGTCAGATGGCTGTCCGTTATGTTCAATTTCATATGAATCAGCAAGCTCGGGATTCTCTTTCAGAACCTCTGCAAGCATCCGTATGGTGGGATTGTCATACAGAATGGAAGGCAGGACCCGAATACCGAGATTCTCCAGTTCAACCTCCATTCGGATCACAAGCAGGGAGTGCCCGCCAAGCTGAAAGAAGTCGTCGTCAATACCGATCCGTTCCATCTCCAGCAATGTACGCCAAATTTGCACCAGTTGATGCTCCAGCTCACTCGTGGGCGGTGCATAGTTCATTCCAAAATGTAAGGACTGCCTCTGGTTCAATAACTCTTTTGTGTCTATCTTCCCGTGGACCGTTCGCGGCATATGTGATATTTGAATATATCTTGAAGGCAGCATATATTCCGGCAACAATGACATCAGATATTGGCGAATATCCATGACATACAGTTCCGTATCGGCCACAATATAAGCGGTGAGTATCTTCTCACCTTCAGCTCCGGCCGTTAGTACAATACATTCGCCAATCGGACCGTAACGGTTCAGATGTCGCTCTACTTCTGCCAATTCAATCCGATGGCCCCTGACCTTAACCTGCTTGTCCATTCTTCCCAGAAACAACACGCGGCCTTCCGCTGTCCACATGCCTATATCCCCTGTGCGAAACATCCGCTCTCCTTCAACGAAAGGTGACTCGATAAACTTTTGGTCCGTCAATTCCTGCAATCCTATATATCCTCGAGACACCCCGTTGCCTGAAATACATATTTCTCCGGGTACGCCTACGGGCAACATTCGTCCATGACGATCTCCAATGTGTACAAAGTAACCTTGAATAGGGCGCCCCACTGGAATCGGATCAACAGTCTCTGATGACAGCTTCTCGTAGAGTGCACATACCGTCGTCTCGGTGGGGCCGTACGTATTGTATACATTCGTATAGGTGAGCAGATGTCCAATATCCGCCATCTTCAATACATCCCCACCACTGATAATGGTGCGAACACTCGCAAGATTGGGCATCCGGTTAAGTTCCCTCAGGATATGAGGTGTAGTGCTGACTAGGGTGACCTTGTGTCTGTCCAGCAACTGCACCAGTCCGTGGATATCCAGCAGTTGTTCCCGTTGAACCACAACTAGTGTTGCCCCGGCAGTTAATGCTGGGAACACTTCTTCCATATAAGTATCAAAGGTACTCGCAGCTTGTTGAAGCACCTTGTCTGTTGAATGGAGTTGAAACTCGGCCTGAAAAGCGTTCACGTATGCACTCAAGTTTCGTTGCTCTACTCCGACCCCTTTGGGCTCACCCGTTGATCCGGACGTATACAGAATGTAGGCTAGACCATTCATATCGTGTACGACACTTAAACCACTTCCATCTTCTGTTCTCCATGGGGCAGCATCCAGCTTAATCATCTCTATGCCTGAACCTGAAGGCAGAGCCAATGTCATCTCCTCTAAAGCCCGATGTACATCCGTTTCCAACAATCCCGTAAGAAAAATACGGGCATCCGATTCCATTAAAATATGGCGTATACGCTCCATTGGATAATCGGGATGAAGAGGAATATAGGTTCCTCCTGCCTTGAACACCGCCAGGATCGTAATGATTAACTCCATGGAGCCTGCCATCATAACGGGGACTGGACTCTCCGCAGTCACCCCGGAAGCAATCAGGAGACGGGCAAGCTGATTGGATTGCTCCTCAAGGGACTGATACGAAATCTGGCGATTTCCCTCTATAACCGCAGTCTGGTCGGGTGTTCTGTTAACTTGTTCAAGAAATCGAGCACACACAGAATGTGCCTCCGGCAGGAACAAACGTGGACTCCTGTTCCATCTTTCCATGATTTCATTCTCCTCTTCCAGAGAAAGGAGCTGACTCATGGATAGCGGTTGATCTGGAAAGGCTGTTGTCTGTTCCAGCAATCGTATGTAGTGGGAACATAAACGCTCAGGTTGGCTGGGTTCAAGGGATGTGGCACCATAACGGAGCGTCATGTGAACTCGTTGATCTACCCGGTCAAACGCCAGTGAACAATGGGTTCTTTCATCCAGAACAGGCTCCTCATGGATGCCTTTCATATACAAAATCGTCTTCAACTCGCACTCCTCGGGAAGCCGCCCCAGCTTCTCTGCCATCTTATCGTAAGGAAAATGCCAGTATGTTCGGGCTGACATGACTTCGGCTTTGGTATGTAATACCAATTGTCTGAACGATGCTGCCTCGTCCACTTTTCCACGAATTGCGAGCAGGTGGGAACTTCGAAAGTCTTCGACTTGTTCTGGAGTCAGGGGCATACCCAGCAACTTATCTTGCTGTCCATCATAACGATACAACAGATGTTGAAATCCCGATAAGAGCAATATATATAACGCCAAATTTGATCCCCCACTCATGCGGATCAATCTTGCGGACAGTTCATCTGGAAAGGATAAGGAAAGGACCTCTACGTTGGGTTCTCCCGTCTGTATCAAAGGTTGCAGAATTCCATCAAACAACGTTCCAATATGAATATCGCCATCTAGTTGTTTCTGCCAATAGGCTCGTTCTTCCTTAAATTTATCACTCGACATCATAACATTAAGTAGATGGATATCCATGGTCTCACCCCGAATACATAGTAAACCGGCACAACAAGTGTTGATCTCACCTGTCATGCCGGTTGATTGTTGTACACGTGCTTGTTTATGCCGTAGGAACTTTCAGGTCACTCCATAAATAATACTGTCCCGTCTCGTCCAAAATCTGATGGAACCAGTCATCCCGCTCTTCCTGCTCTACTTGTTTGGTTTCAAATATGGTTCCCAGCCATTCCAGCGACTGTTTCATCTGCTCCGTAGTCGGAGCCTGATCCGCCGCCTCAAGCTCCTCTTGAAGCTGTTGAATCTGTTTATATGGCTCAACGACTCCTTTTTGATATTCCTCCTGATCCCAATTCCGATTGGGTGTAGCTACAGCCGCGGCCATACATTTGGTTACTACCGTTGGTCTCGGTCTGGATACAACCGCCTGATCCAGCAGCTCTTTCAGTGCTTTGCGATCCTCTTTCTGTCCGTAGGCAAAAGATTTCATACCGAGCTTATCCAGTTCTACCAATCCGCTCAGGACATTTTTGGGTCCAAGTTCAATTGTCAGCGTAACGCCATGCTTCTTGAGATATTGCATCGTCTGTGCCCATTTGACCGGCTGGGACAGCTGCCTTTGGAGCAGTCCCGTAATTCGCCCGGCTTCGGTGTACGGCGTAGCGGTCACATTGGATACGACAGGCCACTTGAATGGATGGAAACGATAATTGGCAAGTTCCACCCCAAGCTGCTCACCAGCCGACTCCATCAAGCCGCTATGGAACGGCGCACTCATCATCAACGGGGTCGTCTGGGCATCTTGATCCAGCAGGATGGATTCCACTTGTTCAATCGAATCCTGATGACCGGATATGGCATACTGGCTCGAAGCATTGTAACAGGAAATCGCAGACCAAGCCGTATCGGTTGACACTTGCTCGCAGGCTTTGCGGATCATCTCCTCATCGGCACCATCAATGATGGTCATGGCTCCATCTGCTTCCTCTGCGATAAGTTCCGTCAATTCCCCCCGTCGCTTGGTGATCCGCACAGCATCACCGAATGTCATGGCACCGGAGCACGCCAGAGCCGCATATTCACCCAGGCTGTGGCCTGCGCAGAATTGCGGATTAATCCCGATCTCCTCCATGTAGACACGATAGGCAACCACACTTGCTGTCAACAGTGCCGGCTGCATATTGGAAGGTTTGTTCAGATCAAACAGGCTGCCTTCAAAACTTAATTTGGCCAAATCAAAGCCCAGAATATGGTTGGCCTCTTCATACGTTTGTCTTGCAATCTCGTACTGATCATAGAAGTTTTTCATCATCCCTACATATTGAGAACCTTGCCCTGGAAACAGAAATGCTATTTTTTCCATTGATTACACACCTCGCCTCTTAGATTGGGTTTACGCGATAACTTCCATGGACACATACGCAGGCTGATCCTGGATCATGCTCAGATCACTCTCAAACAAATAGAAATCTCCGTTCTGCTCAATCTCACGGAATCCGGCAAATTTGTAAGTGATCATCATCGTACGGTTGCGATCTGTTGATACAAACTCGGCCTGCAAACGCACATTTGCTTCCTTAGCCATACGCATCACATGATGCAGCAGCAATGTTCCTGCTCCTCTGGACATGACGCGGCAGGACACCAGTAGCAGTTTCAGTGTCCACACTTCATCATTTAATTCAAGCAGCGCCAGACCGATTTTGCCATACGTGCCGTACTTGTCCTCCAGTCCTGCAATCAGCAGTTTGTGGCGTGGTGAATACCGGAATTGATCGAGTTCCTCGTAAGAGTAGGTATAACCTGTGGCATTCAGTTGATGTGTTCTGACCGTCAGTTCTTCTGCACGCTGTAGATCCCCTTCCTTCACTTCAGAGATCGTGAAGATCATGCCAAGGGAGGCCAGGAATTCATCCTGAGTACCTTCGAACTCCTCCTCCTTCTCATTGCGGGCAATATCATTCATATACATCTTTCTGCGTAATGCAGAATCCTCGGTAATGAAACGTGGCTTCATCTCATCCATATCCGTTAATTCAAGATAGGCCATCGCGTCGATACAGAGGACGTCGGGGTGAGTGAATAATACTTCCTCACGTTCGAAAGGCTGATCATCGATAAAGGCAATCGTGTCCATTCCGATATTGATGGATTCCACAATGGTTTTCACCGATCGGGATTTGGCATTCCAATTGATTTGTGGATAGATGAAATATTCACGCAGACCGAATTCTTCCAACTTGGCCATCGCCAGTTCATGATCGTTACGGCTGGCAATCGATTGCAGAATTCCTCGTTCATCCAGCGTACGGATAACTTCCACAATATTTTCTTTCAGCGTGACCTGTTCATCCTCCAGCAAAATTCCGTTCCAAATGGTATGGTCTAAGTCCCAGATCACACATTTAATTTTTTTCATGACAGAACAGCCTCCTCTTGTACGGATTCATGGGTACTCGCAGCATATGAAGCAATAACCATCTCATGCATTTGTGTGGTGCCCTCGATAATCTCATTCACACGAGCATCCCGGTAGAATCGCTCCACCGGATACTCCGCACTACAGCCCTTGGCTCCATGAATCTGTACCGCACGGTGCGCTACCTTGTTGACCATATCTGCCGCATAGTATTTCGCCGTCCAGGTTTCCATAATGGAATCCGGGTCCATCACTTCTTTCAGATATCCGGATTGATAACATAAAAGCCGCGCCGCTTTCACATCCACAATGATCTCCGTCAGCATTTTCTGAATTAACTGATTCTCCTGCAAGAGGGCTCCGAACTGACGGCGGCTGCCTGCATAACTCAGCGAAGCATCCAGGCAGGCTTGTCCCAGTCCAACACAGCCCCAAGCGACGGTGTAGCGACCATAATCCAAGCAATGCAAGGCCACCATAGAGACACCTATACCTGGACTCCCCACCATGCGATCGGATTCAACGTAAACATGCTCCAGATGTAGTTCCGCCAGCATCGAGCCTTTAACCCCCAGCATCCCGTTGATCGGCTGTATCTTCAATCCCGGGTTGTTCCGTTCCACCAGGAACGCGGTTGGTTTATCATTCACCTGGGCAAAGATGAGAAATAAGTCAGCAAGCTGACCCATCGTGATCCACTTTTTCTTCCCGTTCAACCGATATCCTTCGCCATTGAATTCGGCTACAGTCTCAATGCTTTTGGCATCACTACCGATTCCGGGTTCGCTCAGACCAAAAGCTCCAATGACTTCACCCGAAGCCAAGCGTGGCAACCAATAGGAGCGCATCTCTTCAGAACCAAACTTCTGAATGGCTATGGCAACCATACCATGAACCGTAAGCAGACTTCGTACGGATGAACATCCTCTTCCGATCTCCTCATTCAGCACCCCAACCGATATTGGATCAAGCCCCATACCTCCATATTCCCGAGAAATCATAGAACCCAAATAACCTGAGGATTTCAGCGAGTCGATCACCTCGTGATGAAGCCGTTCTTCTCTATCGTGCAAGCCTGCGTACGGGACGATATATTGATTGGTAAATGATGCAGCATCCTGCTTGCATTGGAGCTGCTGTTCGTTCAATTCCATTTTCAATACGTTAACCTCCTATAATGGGACCGGATGAATGCACATTTTTCACACTGTACTTGGAAGAGATTTGGCGTCTTCTTAGGAACTGACCGTCTTGCTCTCAATCAGCTCAACAATGGCATTGATGGACTTGAAGTTCTGCAAATCCAGATCTTTATTGTCAACCCGAATGGAGAATTCCTTCTCCAGAAACATAACAAGCTGCATCGCAAACAACGAATTCACAAAACCAAGGGCGAAGATGTCCTCATCGTCCTGAAGCTCATGCTTTTTGAAAAAACGACCTAAAAACTTGCGAACTCTACCTTTAACTTCTTCCATGTGTATAACTCCCTTTCTCTCATTAAAATGATTTTGAATACGCAATAAAGCTTGTTTATGCCGTGAACTATTCATGCCGTTGATTAGTAACTATAGAAACCTTCCCCTGATTTTCTTCCCGTCTGTCCGGCGTGCACCATCTTTCTCAGTAAAGGACAACAACGGAATTTGGGGTCCTGATAGCTCTCATACAGCACATCAAGCGAATCCACAACGGTATCCAAGCCGATTAAATCCGCAGTCTCCAAAGGTCCCATCGTGTGGCCGTAACATTTAACAAAAATATCATCCACCTCACGTGCTGTAGCCACCTGATCCTGGAGAACAAAAGCAGCTTCATTCATAAACAGATGTGAAATCCGGTTGGAGACAAATCCGGGATAGTCGTTGACCAGAATCGTCTCTTTACCGATTGATGACAATAGTTCAGTTACTTCTTCAATGGTACGTTCCGAGGTATGCATGCCCTTGATCACTTCAACGGCTGATTTCAGGGGAACCGGATTCATAAAATGAGTACCAATGACCCGATCCGGCCGTTTGGTTAAAGCGGCAATTTTGGTAATCGAGATACACGAAGTGTTCACCAGAAATATGCATGCCTCATGACAGATCGAATCGATCCGGCCGTACACTTCCTTTTTGATGTCCCACTGTTCATTCACATTTTCAACAATGATATCCGCTTCACGAAGCATCTCCAGTTCTGTCGTCATATGGATGCGCTCCATAATGATCTCCGGATCTTCCAGTCCCTCTACTTTCTTGAATAACTTCAGCATTCGGATATTGTTGTAGATCTCTTCTCCGGCGATCTCCAGCACTTCATCCTTGATGTCCACCAAGACAACCTCATGACCTGTCTGTGCAAAACTCTGGGCTACACCGCGGCCCATCACCCCTGCTCCAATTACCCCGATCTTCTTCATCGTTCCTGTTCCTCCTGTTTGTGGGGAGAAGCCGTTCTCTCCCTGATCAGAAATTAAAATCAAGATCTTCTGCGGCTGAATCGTAAGAAACCAGCATATGCTTGCTGCTTTCCAGTTCAATCTCGCCCAGCTTCTGTTCCGGATGAAGCAATAACTGTTGCAGCAGCGCTACGTAATCGTGAAGCATCTTCTCCGCCGTTTCCCGTTTGAAGAGCTTGGTCCGATACTCCAGATTAAATCGCAGCTTGTCATGTTTCTCGATGATTTCGAGATACACGTCATAACGGCTTTCCGCACCTCCAAACTCATACGGAGTTGTGGTGAATTTGCCGACTGTAACGTCCACTGTACCTACATTCTGAAGTGCAAACATCGCATCAAATAAAGGATTGCGGTGTCTGTCTCTGTTCAGGTTAAGCTTCCGCACCAGATCCTCGAACTGAAACTGTTGATTCTCGTAAGATTTCAAGGCAGCTTCCCTGACTTCGGCCAGCAGTTCCAGGAATGTTTTTCCGGATTGTGGTTTGGTACGAATCGTGATGATGTTAATAAACACACCAACAACATCCTCCAGATCGGCGTGAGATCTGCCCGCAATGGGAGAGCCCACAACGATATCATCCTGATCAGCATATTTGGCCAGCAACACGTTGTACGCTGCAAGCAGCAACATAAACAAGGTTGTTCCTGTCTTGGCAGCCATGCGCTCCAGATCCATAGTCAAGGTTTCATTGCCGATAAACACAACCTGATCTCCTTCGAATTCATTAGCCAAAGGACGAGGATAATCGGTAGGCAATCTGAGCTGCGGGATGGAATCCTTGTACAGGTTCAGCCAATACTCTTCCTGTCTGAGCAGAGCACCGGAAGAGAGCAAGGCATTATGCCACACCGCATAATCTTTGTACTGGATGGTGAGTGGTTTCAGCTCACGCCCTTCATACAGATCGATGATCTCCTGCATAATGATGTCCATCGACATGCCATCCGTAATAATGTGGTGCATGTCAAAAAATACGGCGTGTACACGATCACCAAGCTTAACCACCTCAAAGCGGAATAAAGGCGCCTGATCCAGCTCAAAAGGTTTCACGAAACCAAGGAGCTTCTCGGTGAGTTGTTCCCGAGTGGACTCCGAGTAACCGACGTTGAAGTCGACCTGATCCCACACCTTCTGATAAGGAATTCCGTCCAGAAATTCAAACGAAGTCCGGAAAGATTCATGACGTTGAATCAGCTTGCGAATGATCTCTTCAAATGCTCCGTGCTCGAAATCTCCCTCCATGATGGAGGCTCTTGGGATGTTTGCATTGGTATTTTGACCTTCAAGCCGGTCCAGAACTACGAATCTCTTCTGCGCAGAAGAAACCGGGTAATACGGTTGCGGTTCCACGCGAGTCAGTACAGGCAGTGCTCCCTCGGAATCTCCGCTGATGGAGAGACCATACGACTCTTCCAGATAAGCAGCCGATTCCGCAATGGTTGGATACATCAGGATCTCTGCTGTATTCACAAGGATCGATAACTCTTTGGTGAGACCATTGGCGATCTTGAGACCCAGGATGGAGTCTCCACCCAGCTCATAGAAATCATCATAAATACTGAGTTCATTGACCCCAAGTGACTTACTCCATAATCGACCTAAAGCTCTCTCAATGATGGAATAATCTTCGTCTGTCCTGCCCAACAACTTCATGTCGCCCGATTCTTCCTGTGCACGACTGGCATTCCCCTTGCGTCCGGTTTCAATAGCTTCACTAATGTCAGATGAGAACAGCATGAGCGGCATGTCATCAGAGACATGCTGATAGATTCCCTCCCGGTTAAGTTCCCCGATCAGAACCTGGGTTACATCCTTGCCCATGGCTTCTTGCAGTCCCTGTATACCTCTGGCCGTCGTGATCGCCTTGAATCCCCCATCTGAATTGGCATGAAAATCCCGGGCCATGCCGGTTTCTTTCCACGCGGTCCAGTTCACGGCAAGGGTGGACAGACCTGCCTGCCTGCGATGAGCCGCAAACGAATCCATATAGGCATTGGCAGCAGTATAGTCTCCTTGTCCAGGTTCACTAAAGAACGTTGTAGCCGTGGAGAACATGACAAAGAAGTCCGGTTGGTCCACACGTGTCAGTTGATCCAAACTCCATGTCCCCAGCACTTTAGGCCGCATGACACGTTCAAAGGCTTCACGTTCTTTGTTCAACAGGAAACCTTCTCCAGCCACACCAGCGCCGTGAATGATACCAGACACGGGACCGTGCTGCTGTCTGATCTTGCTTAGCACCGATGCGAGCTGAAGAGGATCAGCAATATCTACGCTGTATAGATGTACTTCTGTGCCCCGAGCTTCCATCTCTTTGATCCGCCCAATCTGAGCCGTTAACTTGGTTTCCTCACCGGAGGACAGCACCCCTTCCCATGTTGCCCGTTCTGGAAACGGTGAACGATTCATCAACACAAGTTTGATTTTCTCCGGCGCCAAAGATAATGCACTCGCTGTCTCCAGTCCAATCCCGCCTGTGCCTCCAGTGATGAGGTACACACCGCCTTCGCGCAGGTGTATTGGTCGGTCGGGCAGCAAGGACATTGGGATTTCACCCAGCTCCTGGACATATCGACGCCCCTTACGGTAAGCGGCAAGATATAAGATGTCAGGATCACGAATTTCCTGCAGCCATTGATCCATTGGTGTCTCGTCATCGATATCAATGCTTCGACAGCGGAATTGATTCATCTCATGGCAGATGGTCTTGCCAAGCCCAACCATGGGTGCGTGCTCTGGACGAATGTACGGCTCACTGCCTGTAACGCTTTGTGTACAAGATGTCACCAGCACCAGATCGACTGGTCGTTTGAAATGAACCTTGGACATCGCTTTGGACAGATAAAACAGACTATACACGCCGCGATCAAGCGACTCTTCCAATTCGCCCACAGTACCTTCATCCGCATGCTGATCCAGTGCAAAGAAATGAAGGAGCTGCGAGATTTTATAAGGCTCTACCGCTCGGATGAACCGTTCATAGTCTTCTTCACATGATCGAATGGTAAATTCGGCATTGGCTTGATTGGTATAGGACTCTCCGCGGTGTACCTTGATCACGAGCCGCCCTTCCGCTTCCAGTTTCCCGGCTACGGATGAGGCAATGCCACTTCTGTCCATCAACATCACAACCGGCTCTGTATTGCCTCCATGCTGGTCCATTGATATTCGATTCATTTCTTTCCACATAGCCGCATAATGCAATGGAGCCGCGGCCTCTTCTATAGAGACCTCACGCAGCTGTGGACGTTCGGGAATATGGATCCAGCAGCGCTTCCGTTCCAGCGGATACGCGGGCAAGCTGACTTTGCGAGCATGTTCACCTGCGTACATTTCTTCCCAGTCCGCATCTGCTCCCTGTACATACAGATGGGCAATCTGCTTTAACAAATACTCCGACTCGCGTCCATTCTGTACAAAGCTCTGAATGGCCGAACGCATTAATTGGCTCAGACCCATTTTTTCCGATTCGGTCATCTCACCAGCTGCCCTATCCTTCTTACTCTTGGGAACAGTCCGATGTTCACCGAACTCGACTCCCGGCAGTGCAATGGATTGGAATGATCTGTTCTCCAGCTGTCTCAAGGTATTCAGCAAGCCTTCCGTATCTCGTACCATAAGTGACAATCGGAACGGGTAATGTCCCCGTCCTGTGCTTGCAGTACTGCACATATCTACGAGTTCATATTGGTTGTTCCGATCCAGCAGACGAACATATTCAGCAACCAGCCGCTGGAGTGCCTCTTCGGATCGAGCAGACAATACCAGCAAATGAGGACGTGCTGGTGCAGATACAGGTGTAATTACTGGTGGTTCTTCCAGGATGACATGACAATTCGTTCCGCTGATGCCAAATGCACTGACACCACAGCGGCGAGGTCCGTGCTTCACCTTCCACGGTCGTAATCGTGTATTCACATATACAGGCGAAGCATGAAAATCAATATTTCGGTTTGGACGATTGAAATGAAGATTCGGCGGAATCACACCGTGCCTGACAGCAAGTGCCGCCTTGATCAGGCTGATCATACCTGCTGCCTCAGAGGTATGACCCAGGTTGGTTTTAATGGAACCGACCGCACAGAATTGACGTCGATCTGTGAATTGTCGGAACGCATTTTGGATGCCTTTAATTTCAATCGGGTCACCCAGCGCGGTTCCTGTACCATGCGTTTCCATGTACGTGATCGTCTCGGGATGAATACCTGCCTGTTTCCAGGCCTTCGTAATGACTTCCTGTTGAGCCGCTGGATTGGGAGCCGTAATGCCGGCTGAACTGCCATCCTGATTCATGGCAGTACCTTTGAGAACAGCGTATACCTGATCCCCATCCCTCAGCGCTTCCTCCAGTCTTTTTAGCATGACTACTCCGATGCCTTCACCAAGCCCGGCACCATCAGAGTCATCATCAAATGCTCGGGTCTTTCCGTCACCAGACTCCAGACCCTGGAGCATGTTTTCGTTCTTTTTGGTGATCGGCATGGTTGAGATTTTGATCCCACCCACTGCGGCCATGCTGCACTCTCCGCTTAACAGGGCACGCGAAGCAATATGCACCGCTGTAAGGGATGAAGAACAGGCCGTATCCACCAACATGCTTGGCCCTTTCAAGTTCAGCAAATACGATATGCGAGCAGGAATGATGGATGGTGTGTTACCCACCACGGCATCCGGCAGAGCGCCCAAATCCGTCTCATATATGAATCGTGAATACATATCAACCGTGTTTGTTGAATAACCCAAATAGACACCGGTATCCGAACCGGCCAGTTTCCCGCCGCCGTAACCCGCGTCCTCAATGGCCCTCCACACAGTCTCCAGAAAGAGACGCTGATTCGGATCTGTCAGACTCGCTTCTTTCGGTGATAATTTAAAGAATGAATAATCGAATAAGTCAATATCTTCTATAAAAGCTCCCGCTTTGGAATCCAGTTCCGGGAGGTCCAGCCTTGTATTCTGCAAATACCAGTCCAGATCTTGTTGTCGTCGTTCCGGGAGAGGACGGATATGATCCACCTTGCCTTGAATATGCTCCCAGAATTCGGATACATCGGTTGTGGAAGCCACATTCAGAGCCATCCCTACAATGGCCAGATCCCCGGACAATGGTCCGGAAGCCGTCTGCCCTGAAGGCTGCTGATCTTGAGGATACGTCTCTGCCTGCTTCGCAGTTTCCGGTGATGTCTGTTCTTCGCTGGTTGCAGAAGCATCCATGTCGCCCAGTACAGCAACCGTCTCTTCTTCCGATTCACCATGTTCCTTGAAAATATATTCCGCCAACTTGTGGATCGTCGAAAATTCAAACAGGTCCGTTACGGCAAGGACGCCCGGATATCTTTTGGAAAGTCCCGCGTGAATTTTCAACAGCAGAATGGAATCAGCACCAAGCTCGAAGAAATTCTCGTAGATATCGATCTCGTCAAATCCCAAAACTTCTTTGCATACGCTGGCTACATGTCGTTCAGTAACCGTATATCCACCCTCGCTCTTGCCTGATAATTTCACCTCACCGCTTGAACTGCCAGCCTTCTTGGTCGACCTCGTTTTGGAAGCAGCACTTTGCAGATATTCAGCCACTTTGCCTCTGAGTTCTGTGGACAATCGAACCTGCATTTTATCCAGCAAACGAACGCCGCCGCCACTGAAGTTCAGTTGCCCGACCAGGACCCTGCGAATGGAGGAGTTCATGGCTTGTTCCAAGCCCTGTATGGCTTGTGCTGTAAGGACTGTTTTGAATATGGTATCTGCGGTGAAACCAGCATCCACCGACATGCCCGTCTCTTTCCATGTTGTCCAGTTCACGGTGAGTGTGCGTTTTCCTCTCAGGGAACGCTCATCGGCGAAGGCATCCAGGTAGGCATTAGCCGCCACGTAGTCTGCTTGCGTTACGCCACTGAACAGCGTCGCTACAGAAGAATACATCACAAAGAAATCCAGATCGTCACTGTGAGTCAGTTCGTCCAGATTCCAGGTACCATATATTTTGGATGCCAGCACTTCGCTGAATCGTTCTTCACTTCGATCTACCAGAAGTTGATCTCCACCGACACCCGCACCATGAATGATTCCATGAATAGCACCATAACGTGTACGCATATCCCGAATTACCCGATCCATCGCTTCCCGGTCAGCCACATCCGCACTGTACCAGGAGACTTCCGAACCTGCGGCCTCCAGCTCCGTAACGGCTGTAATGAAACGACGAAGCTTGGCTTGACAGGGCTGATTCATCAGGTTGTTCCAATGTACACGCTCCGGTATCGAGGTGCGATTGATCAGAGCCAGACGCACGGGAGCTTTGGAAGCCAGGAAACGCGCTGTTTCCAGACCAATACCACCACCGCCTCCTGTAATAAGGTACACACCTTGAGGGCGTACAGATATTGGGGTATCCTCTGCAACCTGCACACGCGTAAATTCTTCAACGTAACGTTGTCCACCACGATACGCGATCAGATAGTCCCCCTGATCTTCTGTCCCCAGCGCTTCCTCGATCCAGGCATCTGCGGCAGTATCTGCATCGACGTCCAAGGAGCGGAAAGAAATGGACGGATGCTCACGGTTCAGTACCTTGCTTAGACTCAGGTATGACGCATGTTCTGGCCGCTGAGTGGATTCGTCTCCCGTAATATAGTGAGCATTCTGTGCTATCAGTGTCATACCAGCAATCTCGGCAAAGTCACTTCTCATCAGAGCACGTACCAAATAATACACACTGTACACACCTCGGCGCTGACTGCTCTGCAATTCATTCAAACTTTGAATACCCGACTGCCCGGTATCCAGAGAACAGCCAACATGAATGATGTGATCCACCGACTTGCCCCGAAGGCTTGCGAAGAGACGGTCATAATCCGACTCCTGATCACCAAGTGTATATCGATTATCTCTCAAGTCTGCAAAAGCAGAGCCCAGTGCTGCCCGGATCACTTTCACGCCAGTTCGTGCAAGCACATGAGCTACAGAATCAGCTGCACCAGACATGGCTTCAATCAACAATACCGTTCCCGGCAAAACGGAGATCCCGCTGCCTGTACGTTTCCACTCAGCGGTTCTCCATTGCATCGTATAATGAAAGTCATCCGTGAGTTGTTCAGACACTGCCGCGCCTCTGTCAATACGACTGGATACCAATTCGTCAGGGAGATCAATCCAGCAGCGATGGGATTCGAAAGGGTACACGGGTAGACTGACTCTACGCACCCCCGAACCTTTGTACAGTTCCACCCAATCCACATCGGCCCCTTGGACGTATAACGAACCAAGTTCGGACACGCCTGCCTCATCATCCCACTCGGAAAGGTTAACCCCTTGGGTAATCTCCTGTACCCGTCGATCGAGCTTCTTCCGTGACGCTTCTGTCATATCACCAGGTTCAAGTTGTGATTTGCTGGCAGGTACAATCTTGTGCTCCCCAAAGCTGAACCACGACTCAGGTTCATTCCACGTCCCCGCCAAGGATAGCACTTGCAGCTTCAATCCCAGATCCGCGAGATTCTCTGCCACTATAGCCAACCTGAAGTTGTAGTGTCCTCTGCCAACACTCGCGGTATAACACAGATCCTGCAGATGGCATGCAGGCGGTTTGTCCTGTACAAAACGGCTATATGTTGTGACCAGTTCCCGCAGAGCCGGCTCTGACTTGGCGGACAACACGACCAGACCTGCCTTCGCATAAGAAGAGTCAACAACCGTGGCAACCGGTGCTTCTTCCAGCACCAGATGACAGTTCGTTCCGCTAAAGCCAAAACTGCTGACCGCACAGCGCATCGGAGACTCTTTTCCTTCCCATTTGCGGAGCCTGGTGTTGACATACACAGGTGATGTCTTGAAATCGATTTGTCCATTGGGCCTGTCAAAATGAAGTGACGGCGGGATTTCACGGTTTTTGATAACCAGTGCCGCCTTGATCAGACTAACCAGACCTGCCGCTTCATAGGGATGACCCATATTCGATTTCACAGTACCAATCGGACAAAACTGCTTCTTATCCGTGTACTTTTGAAAGGCAAGTTCCAAGCCTTCAAGTTCCAGCGGATCTCCCAGCTTGGTACCCGTTCCATGGGTCTCAATGTAGGACAGGGTCTCGGGGTGAATTCCCGCCTGATCCCACGCTCTAGATATCACATCAGCTTGGGCCACCGGGTTCGGAGCAGTAATGCCAATGGAAGCTCCGTCCTGATTAATGGCGCTGCCTTTGATGACTGCATAGATCTGGTCCTTGTCCTTGAGTGCTTTACTCAACGGTTTCAGCAATACCGTAGCAACCCCTTCGCTGATGCCAGCCCCATCCGATGAATGGTCAAAGGCTCTGGTTCGTCCATCCGATGCTTCAAGTCCCCCGCGGTAATATTCCGTATCCAGAGGCATCAGGTTCACACGCAATCCACCGGCAAGTGCCATATCACAGTCACCATTCCGAATGGACTGGCAGGCGAGATGCACGGCCACCAATGAGGACGAACAGGCGGTGTCCACCACCATCGAAGGCCCTTTTAGATCCAGAAGATAAGAGATTCGTGCAGGCATCATGGCAGAAATATTGCCCACAGCTGCATCCGAAGTTAACTGGATATCAATATCCTGGATCATTCGCAGGTAACTGTCCTTAATATTGCTGGCAAATCCGAGGTATACACCTGTCCGGCTGCCAGCCAGGCTTTTCCCACCATATCCCGCATCCTCGAGAGCACTCCAGGCTGTTCGCAGAAACAGCCTCTGAAAAGGATCCATTAGCGCCGCGTCCCGTGGGGGAATTCGAAATAATTTGTAATCAAACTGATCGATATCTTTCAGATAGGAACCATCACTGTATTGGATGTCCTCTCCATAGCCTGCATATCGGAGATACGCATCAATATTTTGACGACGAGAGTCCGGAAAATTGGCAATGGAATCACAGCGATCACGGATGTTGTCCCAAAACTCGTCGATATTATCCGCCGACGGAAGCATCGCTGATATGCCAACAATGGCAATTCCCTCAGAGTCGCTCCGCTTCCCCTCCGATTTCAATCCTTTGAGCAGTTGGGCAGCAACCTGCTTATCAATTTTGCCCGCGGCTGCATTCTCAATAATGATTCTCAGCATCTGGCTTGTTTGGTTCATCGGGTTCTCCTTCCTCAACGATCCTCAAAGCTCTTGACTGCATCGTCAATGCTCAGGCTACCAGCTTCAATATCTTTAAACAGTTGTTCAAAATCATCCACCGGTGGAGCTGGCTCAGCAGCCGGTTTTATGTCCAGTTTGGTCATGACAAATTGGGATAGCGCATGTACGCTGGTATACGAAAACAGATGGATTAGTTTCATTTTGCCTGGATAGGCATCTTCGAGCAGGGAAAATAACCGGTTTAACAGAATGGAATCCCCGCCCAGATCAAAAAAGCTATCGTGGATATCCAGCTCTTCAAAACCAAGTACTTCGTTATACATGCCTGCAATCTGCCGTTCGATGCCATTGTAATCCTCGCCGTCTTTTCCTTTGAGTTCAACATGTGCATTCGCCGATTTGTTTCGTTTAGCCGCAACAGGAGCCACCTGACGCGATTCTTCCAACTTCTCGGCTTCTTTCAGCCTTTTCGTCATCTCTTCGGAGAATCGGAATGGAAACTTGGTCAACAGTGCTTTCGCAAACCGTGGATGATATGTAAATTCCCCGATCAACACACGCGGCACCTCTTTGTTCAATGCTGCAAAAAATCCGGCCGTTGCCTGTTCGGTCGGAAGGGCTTTCGTAATGGCATCCACATTAAAACCATAATCAACAGACATGCCCGCTTCTTTCCACGAAGACCAGTTAATAGACAAGGTCTTCAGGCCGCTTTTGCTGCGCGAGTAAGACAAAGCATCCAGGTATGCATTGGCCGCGGAATAATCTCCTTGTCCAACCTCACTTGACAGCGACAGACCGGAAGAGAAAAAGACCAGGAAGTCAAGCTCATCCTGCCGGGTCAGCTGGTCCAGTATCCAGGCTCCCTGCACTTTTGGATGAAGGACTTCGTCAAACGTTTCCTGTGTTTTGCGGATCAAATATCCAACCGCCGGTACACCTGCACCGTGAATTACTCCTGTAATGAACCCATGCTTTTCCCTGACATCGGCCAGTACATCCTGCATCGCTACATAATCCGATACATCGGCTGCATAACAAGATACTTCCGAACCCTGTTGTTCAATCTCCAGGAAATTTCGGAGACGAGCAGCTGTCTTGGATTCGAGCTCAGGGTCGTTAAGAAGTGTTTCCCAATCCGCTCTTGCAGGAACTGGGGTACGTCCAATCAGCACAAGCTTGACCTTTGCTTGGGAGGCGAAAAATTTGGCCATCTCCTGCCCAATCCCGCCTGTCCCCCCAGTAATGACATACACACCACCCTGTTGAATATGGACAGGAGAATCTGTCAACGCATCGGCTTGAACCTCACCCAATTCCTCTATATAACGGACCCCATTACGGTAGGCAGAGGTGTAACTCTGATCTTGGGAACCCATCTCCTGAAGCAGTTCATCTGCCCCTGTGCTCTCGTCCAGATCAATGCTTCTACAGGTAATATGCGGATATTCCAAGGCGAGCACTTTACCCAAACCGTATAACGAGGCCGCTTCGGGAGAAAGTCGACTCTCACCGGCTGTGACTTCGTAGACCTGTTCGGAGACCAGCATCATATTCAGTGCATTGTCACTTCCGTGTTCAATGAGCGCACGAATCAGATAAAACAGGCTATATACGCCTTTTTGCTGACTATGTTCCAAGTCCTGAAGTGTACGAATTCCCGCAGAAGTCGGCACCGCAAAGAGATGTACAATGTCACTGATGGATGTATTCCCCAGCGCTGCAAACAGCTCCCCAAAGTTGCTTTCCGAACCATCCACCGTAAACGAACCGTCCGGTTCCTGCTTGAAAGACTCTCCATATCCGACCTCAATCACTTGGCGCCCTGACTGCTTAAGGCGTTTAATCAATCCGCTTCCCCGCTTACCCTCATCCTTCAAAATCAGAACTGCACCTGTTCCCTGAACGGGTTCTGGCTCTGTTCGATCGGCTTTCCTCCAGTTCATCCGATAGAATCGGGCCGGCGTCGGCTCTTCCGAGACCGCATGGCTGCAATCTGCGGTAGCGGCGGTACGAGCCGCCTCGGGAACTTCAAACCAGCAGCGAGTCCGGGTAAATGGATAGGTTGGCAGACTTGTTTTGCGCAGTCCGTCTCCTGTGTATAGAAGCTCCCAGTTCAATTCTGCACCTTGTATATAATACATTCCAATCTGGTCCAGCATGTCCTGTTCAGCCCGTTGCCCCTTACCCATCTTCGCCAGTTCCGGATTCAGACTCATAGTCCGATGGCCCGTGTGTTCCTCTTCGCCACCTGTAGCTGGTGATTCCGGACGATTCTGATCGTTGCCGACCTTGTGATATCCGTAATAGATCCCTGGGCTTTGGTGCCCGTTGGGACCAGTACTTTTGCTAAAGTTCCCATCGGATCCGATCATTTGTCCAGCTTCATTTAAGCGAAGCAAGAGTTCTTCCGCATCCTGCCCTGTGACGAGTAAACGGTACGAGTAGTGCCCCCTCCCTGTGTTGGCGGTATAACACAGAGAAGGCACATTCTGAGCTTCAACTTGAGAGAGAACGTGAGCATATTCCGTAATCAGCGTCTGGAGCGCTGCCTGCGTTTTGGCCGATACAGTTAGAAGATGTTCCCCGCGTATTTCCGGCTCTTTAACCGTAGTGGTCGGCGCTTCTTCCAGCACAATGTGGCAATTGGTCCCACTGATGCCAAATGCACTAACACCGCTACGTCGTGGCGTGGCAGCGGTATCCCAATCCCGCAACCGGGCATTCACATAGACCGGGGATGCCGCAAAATCGATGGCCCGATTCGGTCTGTGAAAATGTTTGGAGGCCGGAATCTGTTTATGTTTCAGTGACAAGGCCGATTTGATCAAACCCACGACACCAGCCGCTTCTGACAGGTGACCGATATTCGTTTTGACCGAGCCGATTCCACAAAATTGACTTTTACCCGTGTGACGCCGGAATGCCTGCTCAATCCCTTGTACCTCCAGCGGATCGCCCAGCATAGTGCCACTGCCATGTGTCTCAATATAAGAGACCGTCTCGGGATTGATACCCGCATCCGCCCAGGCTTGAAGAATCGCTTCGGTCTGTGCCTCCGGGTTCGGGGCAGCGATACTGATGGATTTACCATCCTGGTTTACGCCATACCCTTTGATAACAGCGTAGATCTGATCACGGTCTTCCAACGCTTTATCCAGTGGTTTGAGCATTACCACCCCTGCGCCTTCACCAATACCCGATCCGTCCGAGTCGTCATCAAACGCTTTCGTTCTCCAATCGGTGGACTCAATCCCAATTTTGATATGATCACTCTTTAGCGGAACCAGATTAATCTTGATTCCCCCGACGAGCGCCTGATCACATTGCCCCTCCTTGATCGCCTGACATGCCAGTGTAATGGCCACCAGAGAGGATGAACAAGACGTATCCACCACCAAGCTCGGTCCTTTTAAATCGAGTAAGAAGGATAACCGACCAGCCGCTACAGAAGCCAGATTACCCACAAGCGAGTACGCAAAGGATTCAGGTTCCGCATCGTAGATAAAACGTGAGTATAAATCCCGAATATTGTTGGAAAGGCCCAGATATACACCCGTGCGGCTGCCCACCAGTTTTCCTCCCCCATACCCTGCGTCCTCAATCGCTTTCCATGCCGTTTCCAGAAACAGCCTGTGATTGGGGTCCGTCAGGCTGGCTTCTTTGGGTGACATTTTGAAATAGGCATAATCAAATTTATCAATCTCATCCAGATAGGCATTTTCGTTGAATTGAATTTCGTCTGGTGACATGCCTAGATATTGCAGATACGAATGGATGTCTGGCACTCTGGATGCCGGAAAGGAACGAATGCTGTCCGTACCACTGACGATATTGTCCCAGAATTCTCCGGGAGAATCAGCCTGCGGCAATTTCAAAGCCATACCCACAATGGCAATATCTTTGGCAGCATTGGTTGACCCGGACGCAATATTGGCGTCCTCCTCCGCTTTGAGCTTTTTGAGCAGCTGCACGGCCACTGTTTTGTCCATGCTTCCGTCTTGCAGATGTTCCATGACAAACTTGTATACACTCTCCACCACAGTTCCTCCTTTACAGGTTAATCAGGTTATTCAACGCCTGCTCCAGCGTAACGTCGCCACTTTCCATCTGGTCGATTACACGCTTCAAATCCTGCTCCATGTCTTGTGGCTTCGAAGTGGACTTCTCATCCATAAAACGAGCCAACCTGGTAATATTGGAGTTCGCAAACAGATCCGTGACTTTGGTCAAACCAGGAAACTGCTGATCAATCCGCGCCTGAACCTGTATGAGTACAATAGAATCAGCACCCATCTCGAAGAAACTATCCCCTACATTAATCTCATGAAAACCAAGCATCGTTCGACAGATGGAAGCGAGTGCCTTTTCAGTTGGGGTATAAGATGCGTCTGATTTACCTGTCAAAATCACTTCTCCGTCACGTTCCTCTGACGAGGATACCGGAAGACGCTTGTTGGCCAGTTGCTTCATCCGTTGGTCCAGTTGAACGCGAATAGAGGAAGAGAGATCAAACGGACTTTTGGCCAGTGCGGATATCAATTGACCCTCATAATGAATCTGACCAATAAGTACTCGGCGAACCGATGATTGTCTCATCACAAGAGATAATTGATTCATCGCCTGTTCTGTTGGCATGGCTTTGAACAACGTATCCACGGCAAACCCGTGCTCTGCTGACATACCCGTTTCCTTCCAGGTAGACCATTGCACAGTCAGCGTGCGCTTGCCCATCATTGATCTGTAGTCGGCATATGCATCCAGGTAGGCATTGGCTGCAATGTAATCCGCCTGTCCCGGGGCGCTGAATACCGAAGCGATCGATGAATAGAGCACCATAAAATCGAGATGATCCTGTTCGGTAAGTTGATCCAATACCCAAGTACCATGTACTTTGGGAGAGAATACCTCGGTGAATCCCGCCTGTGAACGGCTTGTGATCATTTCCGAGCTTCCAACCCCTGCGCCATGGACAACCCCTTTGATTTTCCCGAACGTTGCCCGAAGCTGATCCAGAACTACTCGCATGGCATCCAGATCCGACACATCCGCAGCATGGCAACTAATCTGGTGTCCACGGCTCTCTAGTTCACGGATTACTGTAATTTGATGAATCACTTTGAGTCTCGATTGTTCTGCAACAATGGCATCCCATTCCTCACGTGCAGGCATCGGTGTACGGCTGACTAATGCAATGTTCACTGGAGCGTCGGAAGCCAGATATCGCGCGGTTTCCAAGCCAATTCCACCGGTACCACCGGTAATGATGTACACACCATCGTTGTCCAAAATAAAGGCATCTTCAACAGGTGCAGATCCATTCAATGCTCTGAACTCCTGAACATATCGTGTTCCATTGCGATAAGCCACCTCATAATAGGAAGATGTCGTACCGATCTCTTGCAACAACTGTTCCAGAGAAGAGTGCTCATCCATATCTATACAGCGGCAATGAACCTGTATGTTTTCCTTGCCTACCACTCTGCCCATTCCAAAGGCAGAAGCCAGATGAGGCTTTATCCGCTCCGTACCGGTAATGCAATTGACCTCACGTGATATCAGCACTAACTCCATGGGCTGACTCAGAGAACTGGACAACAGCGCTCGAATAAACCGGAAGAATCCGTATACACGTTCATCCAGAACAGACTCTAATGATTCCATGTCACCAGAACTACTTGCTGCATGTTCATCACTGCCCACACCGTTCAGATACACAACTCTGGAAAGTTGGTCCAGGCCCGCCTGTTGCAGCACACGCTGATAGACTTCCACTTGTTCCAGATTTCGACGATCCGGGTCAGATCGCAGAACATCCGCCTGTAGTACGGAATATACCTGCATCCCCGTCTGTTCCATACGTGCCGCTAGCTCAGCTGCATAATCGGACCCATCCAGAAGTATCAATGTATTACCGTGACTCGCTTCAATCGGCTGATCGGAGTTCCCTTCTGTTATCTCCTTTTGTTGCCAAACAAGCTCGTAGGCTTCCGGTACCGACCTGGTGCCCGCTTGTGCGTACACTGAAGACTGCTCGGGAAGATCCACCCAGCAGCGTGTATTATCGTATGGATACAATGGAAGACTGATTTTACGAATTTCCTCTTCCCTGTACATCAGGCTCCAATCCACGTCACTGCCTGTTGTGTACAGTCTGCATAATTCATGTAATAATCCCGGATCTGAAGACTCCATGTATCGGGATAGACAATCTCTGCCCTCCTGCTTCAAGATGGACTTCTCCTGCCCGGTCAATTCATGGTCTTTCCCTTCGTTCTTCTCTGTGACTACTTTATGCACGCCATAATAGAGCTGATGCTCACCTGCGGATTCGAGACCTGATGTAGCGAGTAGCCGCAACTTCATGAGCAGATCGGATGTGTCCGTCACTCCAAAGGCAATCCGATATACATGATGCCAGCGCCCCGTATTCGCGGTATAACATATGTTTTTGAGTGAAAGTTCCTGCTGACGTTCCAAGATAAAACGGATATAGTTATCAACCAGCGCAAGTAATGACTTGCGGCTCTTGGCACTTAGCGTGAACACTTCCACATCTCTGGTAATCTTCCGTTCCTGGATAACAGGCGGCTCTTCCAGTACCAGATGGCAGTTGGTTCCGCTAAACCCAAAGGCACTGACTCCGCAGCGAAGCGGCTCGCCGTTCCCATCCCATGGCCTCGACTTTGTATTGACATACAACGGCGAATCCTGGAATGAAATGGATGAGTTGGGCTTGTCAAAATGAAGCGTAGGTGGTAATACCCGGTGCTTCAAGGCCATAGCCGCTTTAACCAGACTGCCCACACCAGCTGCTTCAAACAAATGGCCGATGTTGGACTTGACCGAGCCTATGGCAACAAACTGATGCTTGTCTGTATATCGGCGCAGTGCTGTGGTAAGTCCATCCATTTCAATGGGGTCGCCAAGCTTTGTCGCTGTACCATGCGTCTCCACGTAACCAATGGTCGAAGGATCAATACCGGCATCCTGCCATGCCTTCACAATGACATCCGTCTGTGCTTCAGGATTCGGAGCCGTAATGCCAATTGAAGCGCCATCCTGATTAATGGCACTTCCTTTGATCACCGCATAGATATTGTCTTTATCTGCAATCGCCTTGCTTAGTGACTTCAATACCACGGCGGCTCCGCCCTCACCCAGTCCCGAACCATCTGCTTCCTGATCAAATGGCTTGGTTAATCCATCCGAAGATTCAATGCCGACTTTCAAATAATCATGATCCAACGGACTGAGGCTGATCCGTGCACCAGCGACAATCGCCATCTCGCAATCACCATTACGAATGGCCCGGCAGGCCAGATGGGTAGCGACAAGTGATGCAGAACATGCCGTGTCGATCACCATCGTAGGCCCCTTGAGATCCAATGGATAGGCAATACGAGTCGGCATCATGGCTGTGATGTTCCCGACAATGGACATTGGATATTGATAGGGGTCCAGATCACAGATCATTTTGAGATAGGAATCGTTCAAGCTACTTGCAAAACCCATATAGACACCTGTATTTGTTCCTTCAATGCGCCCTCCGTAACCAGCATCCTCTACCGCATGCCATGACGTCTTCATGAATAACCGCTGGATCGGGTCCGTTAATCCGGCTTCCTTTGGAGACAAACGGAAATATTTATAATCAAACTGATCAATTTCATCCAGAAATGCACCCTGAAGGTACTGCACTTCCTTGTCCGAGCCCAGCTTGGCATTCATCCATTGATGATAGGCGTCCATGTCTTTTTTGCGTCCCTCTGGAAAATCCGTTGTACAGTCCACACCGTTCAAGATGTTGTCCCAATACTGCTCTGCCGTATCCGCCATTGGCATTTCCGCAGCAATCCCAATGATGGCGATGGCGTCATCCTGTTCAACGATTGGTTTCTTTTGCTCCAGGGGAGCAGCCGCTTTTGCTTTTATAGCCGTGTCGTTACCCTGGTTCACATGCAGTGCCAGCTTATGAATGGATGTATGTGCAAATAAATGAGCAATCTTCACTTTCCCGGGAAACTCCTCGTTCAGCCTCTCATGCATACGGATCAGCATGATGGAGTTGCCCCCGAGATCGAAGAAATTATCATAGATATTGATCTCCTGATAACCCAGAATCTCACTGTATATGCGCGCTACCTGCTGCTCGGTTTCCGAATAGAGCCCCCCTTCATTCCCGGAAAGATCTACGGGCCCCGTATGTTTCTCCTGTGGTACGGTCCGGTTGGAACGATTCGATGCTCCCTGGTCAGCAATTTCCTTACTCCGCTTCACTCCAGCTTCCAACTTATCCGATAACCGGAACGGGAACTGCCCAAGTGCAGCGAGATGTCTGCTTCCATAATTCATCGCACCGATGAATACTCGTGAGTGTCGTCTGCTCATGGCTGCTTCCATCGCTGCGATACCATCCGTGGTAGGAATGGTCTTGAACATGCCATCCACATTGATACCAAATTCCACGGACATTCCGGTCTCTTTCCACGATACCCAATCAATGGAGAGTGTTCTGCGACCCTGCCCCGTCCTCCATGCCGCGAATGAATCCAAATAACAATTGGCAGCCGTATAATCCCCTTGTCCAATTTCACCGATGACAGATATTCCGGAGGAGAACAATACCATAAAGTCCATGTCTTTTTGATCCCGCGTCAGTTTCTCCAGAATCCAGGTTCCCTTTACCTTGGGTCCAAGAATAGTCTGGAATTCCTCATCGCTTTTGCGATATATAAATCCGTCTCCGGGAATACCTGCTCCATGAATAACACCATGTATGTCGCCGTAGCGGTGGGTGATATCCTGAATCACTTCCGTCATGCCCGCAACATCGGCCAGATCCGCACTGTAATAATGAACGGTTGCGCCCAATGCTTCCAGTTCAAGGATGCCTTGCATCTTGGTACAGCGGGAATCTTGGCCTGTTTCCAATATGTCTTCCCATTCTTCCTTTGCCGGAAGACGTGTCCGACCAACAATCGCCAGCTTCACTTGCTCCGAAGAAGCCAGAAACCGTGCTGCTTCCAGACCAATACCGCTTGTACCACCCGTCACGAGATATAAACCGCCTGGACGCACCTTGAAAGGCACGTTCTCACTTTCATTAAGGTCTATCTCTGTGAAGGTCTCCGTATAACGCCGGCCTTCACGATACGAAACAGCATAAGCTTCACCGTTGATATGTCTTTCCTTGAGGAGATCCTTTGCAGATATGGACTGATCCACATCTATAAACTTGCTTCGAATATGTCCATATTCCTGCTGAATCACTTTACCAAGTCCCATTAAGAGTGCATTATGAGGGGTAATTCTCTCTTCTCTGCCTGTGACTTGTCCAGCGTATTCAGCAATCAGGTTCAGATGAATTTCTTCAGCAAAGCCTTTGCTCATAAGCGCCTGAATCAGATAGACCGGTGAGTAGAATGCTTCCTGTTGTCTGGCTTCAATAGCTGCCAGATCTTCAGGATATAATGAATTGCCCATCAAGGATAAATAGATAATTTCAGTAATTTCACCGTCTGTGAACATGTCTAATAGCTCAATATAGGCCGCCGGATTATCTCCGCCGACTTCGTATTGATTCTCCGATATTTGCCGGAACTGGTTACCCGGTCTCACATGGACTACCCGCTTGCATTCGCCCTCCAGTTCTGCGGACAGTTCCTGTTCCAATTCGGTACCATGACCGATCATCATGATCGTGCCTGAAGAGGAAGGCACCGAGGTATGTGAAGTCGTATCCCCATGGTCCTCTATCCAGCGTACCGTATGAAAATAGTCTTTTAACGACACAGCAGAGGGATCTTGTATATCAATCCAGCATCTGCTGGGCTCAAACGGATACGTGGGTAAACTCAACTTCCGTACCTGTCTCCTTTGATATAGCTGCCCCCAATCCATCGTTGCACCCTCGGCATATAGTAAAGCCAGCTCCCGAAGTGCTGATTCATCCCATACAAGAGGACTGGCAGCAAGTTCTTTGATCCGTTCCTGTGCCTGGGACGATTGACGTCTGGTGCGCTCACGTTCTTCCGCTCCCATTCGCTCAGCTCCAGTAGGCTTAGGAGCGGGAGCACCGGTATAGACTCCCTCTTGTGTCTTCAATTGTGTCCACGGTTGTTCCAACAGGTGAATCAGTTGAGCCGTATCTTCCACAAGCAGGGACAGACGATGTTCATAATGCCCACGACCTGTAGCTGCCGTATAACATACATTCGCAACAGGAACTTCACGATTCTCCTTCAAGAAACGCTCGTACCGCTGAAGCAATCGAACCAGGGCTTCTTCCGTCTGAGCTGAACACACAAACAGTTGCTTGCCTGAAGCCTGATCCTCTCCCGGTTCTTGTACAGTTACGGCTGGGGCTTCCTCAAGCACGACATGACAGTTGGTTCCGCTGAATCCAAAAGCACTGACACCACATCTGCGCGGGACGCCCTCTTCCGCATCCCAGGGTCGGAGTTGTGTATTCACATATACAGGTGTTTGCTCAAACCGGATGTTGCGGTTGGGTTTGGCAAAATGAAGAGACGGCGGCAGCTTCTGATGTTTCAAGGCCATCACTGCTTTGAGCAGCCCGGTCACACCAGCACATTCATATAAATGACCGATATTGGATTTCACAGAGCCAATCGCACAAAATTGTTTTTTGGAGGTAAACTGTTCAAAAGCATTGGTAATCCCTTTAATCTCAATCGGGTCTCCCAGCTCCGTCGCTGTACCATGGGCTTCAATATAACGGATGGTCTCAGGGTCAATCCCCGCTTCTTCCCATGCCTTCACGATCGCTTCGGATTGGGCACGCGGATTCGGTGCAGTCAACCCAATGGAGGTTCCATCCTGGTTGGCAGCAGTTCCCTTAATGACGGCGTAGACATGATCCCCATCTTCAATGGCCCGACTTAACGGTTTCAGAAGAATGGCAGCCACACCTTCACCCACACCTGCCCCATCTGAGGCATCATCAAATGTCCGCGTCTCCCCATCGGAGGACTCAATGCCAAATTGCTCATATTTATTAAAAACAGGGAGCGTATTTACTTTCACCCCACCCGCTATGGCTGCATCACACTCACCACTTCGGATCGACTGACAGGCCATATGAACAGCAACAAGAGATGAGGAACATGCGGTATCCACCACCATGCTGGGGCCTTTCAAATTCAGCAGATAGGATATTCTCCCCGCCAGTACCGCAGTCACATTGCCCGTTACCGAGATGGAAATGGATTCCGGTTCTACATCGGCGATAATATTGGCATAATTGTCCCGGGTACTGCTGTAATATCCTACATACAGTCCCGTATTGCTACCGGATAACTTCGAGCCTCCATAACCTGCATCTTCCACTGCTTCCCATGCCGTCTGGAGAAAAATTCTCTGGTCAGGACTCATCAGTGCTGCTTCTTTGGGTGTCAGTTTAAAGTAGCGATAATCGAATTTGTCCACTTCATCCAGGTAGGAACCTTTAATAAAGCTCAGCCCATCTTCATCCTGCTGTTTGAAACGTACATATTTGAGCACATCTTCTTGTCTCGCTTCAGGGAACTCCACAATGGAATTCACTTTGTTCTCGATATTGTTCCAGAACTCCTCCACATGATCAGCCATGGGCATGTGCGCAGATATGCCGATAATGGCAATATCTTCACGAGTGTTCTTTTTCTGCTGTTTCAACAGCGTAATCATATCAATCGCCGTTTTTTTATCGATTTTGCCACCAGACGTATTCTCAATAATGTATTTAAGCAACTGTTCCAATGTATCGTCCCCTTACATATCAGATATGTTTTAATCCTTTGAGCATATCCTCCATGCTGATCTTGCCATCTTCCAACTGATCAAAAAGAGAATGGACTTCCTCGTCCAGCGCAATTGCACCACCTACAGGCTCATCTACCTGTTTCTTCTCCCGTTTATCACCTGTTTTATCAGCCAGATATCCACCCAATCGGTGCACAGATGGATGTTCGAACAGATCTGCAACAACGAGTACTCCCGGGTACTGACGGTCAAGTTGTGCATACATTTGTTTCACCAGAATCGAGTCAGCTCCTAATTCGAAGAAACTGTCATGGATATCAATTTCATTAAAGCCCAGAATAGTTTGGCACACTTCGGCAACCTTTCTCTCCCATGGCGTGTATTCTCCGTCATCCGCACCATTCAGCACGGTGTCCTGCCGGGCTACACTTTGCGGAGTCACTGGCGCTGGCACCTTCGGAGATGAAGCTCTCTGTAGACGTGAATCAATCCAGCTCTCCACTTCAGGAGAAAGTCTAAACGGATAGTTGCGAATCATCTTCAACATGCCACGATCTGTTGACATCTGTCCTATCAATACACGTTCAATCTGACGTCCTTCCACCTGATCCAGCCAGGTCAGAGCCTCTTTGTTGGTCATGGCTTTGAACAGCGTGTCTACTCCGTATCCCGTTGCGGCAGCTGCGCCTGTCTCTTTCCAGGTTGACCAGTTGATCGTCATCGTTCCGTCCATCTCTTGGTTGCGATAGGCTGCATAAGCATCCTGATACGCATTGGCAGCAACATAATCGGCCTGGCCCGGCCCGCTAAATATCGTTGCAATGGATGAAAACATCACAAAAAAGTCTGGATTGTCCTCTCTGGTGAGTTGATCCACGACCCGGGTTCCTTGCACTTTAGGGCATAATACACGTTCAGCTTCTTCTATCGTTCTATCCTTAAGCGGATGATCTCCACCTATAGCGACCCCCGCACCATGAATGACACCTGCAATGCGAACATATTTCTGACGTAATTCGCTCAGAATCAATCGCATGGAAGCTTCATCTGAAACGTCTGCTTGGTAAGGAAGAACCGTCGCTCCGGCAGCTTCCATGTGTTGCACAGCTTCGATTTTCCGAGCCAACACTTCGTTGGATGATGCTGCTACAATGCTATCCCACTCTTCCCGTGCGGGGAGCGAAGTTCTGTTCACGAGTGCGAGTGTAATTCCCGGGTATCGCTCCGCGAGTTGTAATCCGAGCTCCAGACCAATGCCGCCCAGTCCGCCAGTAATGAGATACAATCCGTCATTGTGAATCGTGTAGTCCCACTTAGGATACGAACTTGGGTCCAGCGCTCCAAACTGCTGAATGTAACGCGTACCTGCACGATAAGCTACACCATAATCATCACTTTCATGATCCAGTTCAGCCACAATATCGTGGAGCGAAGTCTCCGCATCCACTTGGATGGAGCGGCATTGCAAGCGTGAATCTTCTTTTCGTCCAGCCAAACCCAGACCAAACATCAGGGCAGCCTGAGGAAATACATTTTCTTCGGTCCCGGTGATGGAATGGATTGGATTCGTCAACAACACCAGGTCAACAGGCTCCAACAATTGGGCACCTATCATCTCCTGAAGGAGATAGAAAAATGGATGAAAAGACTGATCCTGTTGAATATAAATAATCCGGGTGATCGTTAATTCGTCCAAATGAGCCCACAATTGTTCCATGCTCTCACGACGGTCTGAAATAACATACTCCTCGGAAGATACTTGAAGGAACGAAGGTCCATCAAACACTTCAATAACCTGACGACCCTGCTGCTGTAGTGCCTTGCGTAGAGAACGATCTTCTCTTTTGCCCTCTCTTTTTTCGTCCATAAAAATAACGATATGACCTTCCGATAACTTCCGATCGGAATTACGTTCCGGTTCAGGAACCCAACCCAACTCATAATGGTGTATGTTCTCCATAGCGCTGGCATCCGTCTTGGCTAGGGAAGGAGGAGCAGATAGCTCAATCCAGCAGCGATGAGCTTCAAATGGATACGTCGGAATGCTGATTCGGCGAACATCCTCACCTGAATACAGGCTTGGCCAGCTTACCTCCCCACCCCCAAGATAGGTTTCACAATGAGCGGTTAAATGCAGCTGACTGGACTTCGGGACTGACTTGTCTCGAATGGATTCCGATCCGCCTTCTTCAAGTTCGGCCAGTTGGGCGAGCAACTCCTCTTTGCTGGAAGCAATCCGTACCACACGATGTTCATAATGGGTCCGCGATGTGCCTGCCGTATAACATATATCGGCTAACGAGTGATCGGTTGTTTTCAGATACTTCGTATATTTGGATATATATTGTTGCAAGGCTTGAAGTGTCTTGGCTGAAAGAGGAAAAAGGTACTCGCGCGTCTCAGTCTCGCTGTTCGTTTCCACTGCACCTGCCTGCTCCAGAATAAGATGACAATTGGTTCCGCTGAAACCAAATGCACTGACACCCATTCGTACAGGTTCACCCTCAGCAGGCCAGATTCGGTTACGTGTGTTTACATACACAGGCGTGCCACTAAAATCAATATTGCGATTCGGGCGATCGAAATGTTGCACCGCGGGTAAAATCCCTTTTTTTAAGGACAATACGGATTTAACAAGTCCGGTAATCCCAGCACTTTCATACAAATGTCCGATATTGGACTTCACTGAACCGATCGCACAAAACTGCCTCTTATCGGTGTACTGCTCAAATGCTCCCTTAATGCCATCGATTTCAATCGGATCTCCCAAGACAGTCCCGGTTCCATGAGTCTCAATATAAGCAATACTTTCCGGATCGACCCCTGCAGCTTTCCACGCCTTCATAATGACCTCACTCTGGGCTCTGGCATTCGGCGCTGTAATCCCCATGGAGTTCCCGTCTTGGTTAATGGCACTGCCCTTGATGACCGCATACACCTGATCCTTGTCCTTGATGGCATCCTGAAGCGGTTTCAGCATAATGACTGCCGCGCCCTCACCGATTCCGGAACCATCTGAGCTATCATCAAAGGGCCGTGTCATGCCATTCGATGATTCAATGCCCATTCGGTAGTAGTCCTTGTCCAGCGGAAGCACATTCAGTTTTACGCCTCCTGCCAGCGCCATGTCACACTCACCCAAACGAATGGCATTACAGGCATGATGCACTGCAACCAAAGAGGAGGAACAGGCTGTGTCCACCACCATACTCGGCCCTCTCAGATCAAGAAGGTATGATAAACGGCTGGGTAAAATGCAGGATAAATTGCCTGTGACCGAGATCGGCAGAGATTGCGGCTCCACGTCATGAATCATCTCTTTATACCGATAACCTTCCAGATCGGATACAAGTCCAACATATACACCTGTATTGCTTCCTGCCAGCTTTTCACTCGTATATCCTCCATCTTCAAAAGCGGCCCAAGCCGTCTCCATAAAGATACGTTGAGCCGGATTCATTAAACTGGCTTCTTTTGGTGTAAAGCGAAAAAAGGGATAATCAAAGGTATCGATATGTTCCAGATAAGAGCCGTCCAAATATTTGGTGTCTTCACCAGGATTCATTTTACGAGAGATGTAATTATCGGCATCCTGGCGTCGCTGCTCGGGCAGATCCCTCGTACAATCCAGACCATGCAACAAGTTATCCCAGAATTGCTCCGCATCATCTGCCAAGGGCATACGAACACTGAGCCCAACGATCGCAATATCCCCCGGGCGGATAGTAGCTGAGGTTGCCGCTGGTGGCAGCTGACTAGACGACTCTGTCTTAGCTGTGTCACGAATACCCAGTTCACTGAAATCCATCAGTTTATTTTTCATTGATTTATCCCCTTTCAACCGCTGAGCGGAGACTTTCAATCACTTTGGCAAGCATTTGATCATAGGTTCTGAAAAAAAGGTTCCATTGAACCGTATTCATTCCGGGTTTACAATACAGCGTAACCACCATATTTCGTTTTTCATTTTGAATTTCACAGATGACATCAAACAGCTCCTCCAGCGCCCCCCTGCCTCCACTGACATAATCGGCCTCATAGAATAGCGGACGGATGGCGTCATGCTGTGATTTCATCCCTGCTCTAACCAGATCCTGAATATGATGACCAGGCTGTTCGTCTGCTGTATGTAATGCTTGTTTAGCTACGGCAAACAACTCATTGAAATCCTGCACCTCCTGCACATCCAGCGGAATGGAACTGATATGATTCATCCGATAAATCAGGGTATATACCGTGAGTTGCGGCTGATTGCCAATCTCTGTCAACAGATATGCAAACAAAGACCACAACCATTCTACGGGCGTGCAACCTGCCGTTTTGGACAAGTTCCTGATTTCATTAAAGCGATCCTTCTCGATCCGAAATTCATACCGATGGTCCTGAAGGGCCTGTCCACCATTCTGCATGTAATCCAATGGAACAGGATATGCTTCCAGTTCCATGCCTTCCTGGTCTGCGATGAATTTGGCAAGTCTGGAGATCGTAGGATAGGCAAACATATTGGTTAACGTAATTTGGGCTGGATATAACTTTTCAAGTTGATTATAGACCTGGGCAAGAAGCAGAGAATCACTCCCTAAATCAAAAAAATTAATCGTGGTTGTCACTCCCGCCTCATTCCCCAGCACAACATGAAACACGTCCAGAATAGTTGCCTCCAGCTGTTCAATTGAAGTAATCTGCCGTTGATTCATTGGACACCTCACCTCCGTATAGGATCTACTCCATATAACTTGTTAATGTCTGATTGATCATGCTGGTCACCCGATGCATACTGCCTTCAAATAAATAAAAATGCCCCCCTTTGTATATCCGGGCGGCACTTCCTTGTTCCGTATAACCTCTCCATCGTTCTGCACAATCCAGAATGTAACTTTCATCCTCTGCTCCGTTCAGTATCGTGATATCACATTGCAGCTTATAAGGCTTCTCTTCGTAAGTATACGTCTCATTCATCTCCAGATCCTTACGTAATATGGGGATGAACATATCCATCAGTTGCTGGTTCTCAAAGAACTCATCCGGGGTACCGCCCATTTCCTTAATGCGGTCTATAAACTGTCCTTCGGGCAAATGGTAATAGACCTGATCTTTCTTATAATCTGGCGTCTCTCGCCCCGAGAAAAACATGTGTATGGGTTTCCTGAACTGCTCTTCATGCATTTTGTTATACAATTCATAGATAATCAGACTTCCAAGGCTATGTCCGAATAGGGCATATGGCTCCTCATCTGGCAGATTGCGAGATATATAATCAAATACATCATCTACACTTTGATGAATACTCTCATAAAGCGGCTTGGAGAATTTTAATCCACGTCCTGCAAGTTCAACAGGATTCAGCACAATGGATTCGGATAACCCCTTTTTCCATTTGTTATATATTGATGCTGATCCTCCAGCATAAGGTACACAATATAATCGCATCTTCGTCATAATCTCCTCTCCACTTACACGACTTCTCCCCATCTAATCGCTGTAGCGCAATAATACGTCCCAGCCCCGGCCCCAACCAACACGACACGATCACCTGCTTTCAGTGCCCCTTGCCTCACAGCCTCGGACACCGCAATTGGCAAACAGGCGTTAGAGGTATACCCGTATTTCTCCATCGTCATATAGGCTTTTTCTTGTGGGATGCCCAAGGCAACGGCGAGTTCCCGAATCAGATTACTGTTCGTTTGCGGGAAAATAAACAGATCTACTTCCCCCATATTCCATTTTACTTTGCGCAAGAGACGGTTCACGAGCCGTGGAATACCTCTGACCAATTGTTCATATAAATATCGGCCATTGGACGTATAGACGGAAACAGATCCGTCAGGAATGTGTCCATAATGAACAGGCAGTGTTCCATAACTGATATCTTCCATATTCTCGTGATGCATGATTCCGTTCAAAAAAACACTGTGATAAGAGTCATTTTCATCTAATTCCTGTAAGACAAATGCTCCTGCGCCGTCCCCAACACTGGAACACGCTGCTCGATCCTGCCAATCCGTTACTTTCGAATAGGTATCAGCGCCAATGACTAGAATATTGCTTATATCTTCTTCAGCCTGGAACGTATAATACGCATTCAATAATCCATAGCTGAACCCGGCACAGCCCGCGCGAAGATCCAGACAAATGGCTTGGCCTGCTCCAAGCTTTTCCTTCACGAGAGCGGACGGATGTGGTATTAAACGATCCGGTGTGAAGGTCGCCATAATGATCATATCAATATCCTCGGCATCCATCGCAGCCTGCTCTATAGCTTGTCTCGCAGCTTCCAATGCCAAATCACTGGTGTACTCATGCTCATGCGAGATTCTTCGTTCACGGATTCCAAGGTTATGGTAAATCCAGTCCGCATTGGCGTTAATGTTCATGGCCTCCAGCCCCTGATTCGTCAACACGGATTCCGGCACATACATGCCAATACCCCGAATGGTCATTTGTCTCATGCATCACGTCTTCCTTTCCTGAATCTAAGGTGAGCAGCCCTTCTGAAAACCATAAATTTCGTGAAAACAACAAAAAAACAGTTCAGCCGCTTGTTTGCGCTGTACTGTCACAGGAATACCTTTTTCAACAAAATGTAGGGATGAATGCTCCAACGTACATAGCTTCGCCCTGTCGATACACGTTGTGTATTTCAGCGTTTATGCATATGACTCCTTTGGTTGCATAATGTGCCTAAGCTTCATTCTGCTCCTCCGGTTTTGGTTGTCGATGTGACCTTAGCATATCTGAGTACATTATCGTTTCTCTTGTGTTGCATATAAAATCTCAACACCCAAATCAACTAATTTGGGTTCATCATTCCCTGTTAGGTGAAGCCACACCTTTGCTCTGCGTGTATGCTTGTCAATCTTCTTAATGATGCCTTCGTGTCCCATCAACGGGCCATCCAGCACCACAACTTTGGTATTTTCCATATATACGGTTGAATAATCGATAATATCTTCCGGATTGATGAGGTTAAGCAATGTGGTCATTTCATGATCCGGGATTGGCGAGCAGCTTGCATTCGTTCCCAGCATTTTAATGATATGAGGAATAGAACAGATTAAGTGGTATGTTTCGGCGGACATGTTGACTTGAATTAATACATAACCAGGAAAGACTTTTTTGGTACAGGCTTCAAAAATACCTGATTTCTTCTCCGGAACTCTTCTCTTGGGAATTAAAACTCGGATGGAGGTTCCTAGATACATATGTAGGTATTTCCTAATGACTTCTTCGCTTCCTGTATGTACAAACAATGCGTACCAGTTCATGGCATCATCCTCTGATTAACAAATTAGCCAAGCGGAAATATACATATAAATATGAAAGAATTAAATCCCTAAGTTTCAATTTGTGAAATAAAATGTAATTGTTTTGTTGTAAATATCTTAACTCAAGACTTTTGGAACGTCAATGCTATTAATTCAATTTTATGTAAAATAACCTTAGAATTCACATAAACCACTCACATTTTGTCTGATATCGAACTTCGGAACAATACTCGTCTCCATGGTAATCAAAAAATCACTTACAGCACCGAACCTCTGTAAGTGATCTTTATCCATCCTTATCCTATTCAAACAGGTCCAGACGAAGACGTTTCAGACTTGTATGTTTGATGTACCACTGACCGTCAATTTTGACAAAAGTTTCGTGGTAGTGCCCAAATCCGTGGAAGGATTTGTTCTCATTGCCCTCCGGGAACGTCACCCAATCTTCCATTGGGGAGATGACCTTCGCTTCATTCTCGGATACAAATTCAACTTCGGCGCTGTGAACATGATGTACGGTTACGGCAACATCCACCAGATCACGGAATACTTGTACGATGGTATCGCGACCTGTTAATACCGGAATAGGATTGCCTTCTGTACTGAAATCGGCAACTGCATCCGGAGCAAACACATCACCCAAGGTGTCCCACTGTTTCGTATCAATATAGCGGCAATAGCGCGCCTTGGTGTTCCGAATGTTTTCCAGTGCGAGCAATTGTTCCAGTCCTGTGATCGTTGATTGGCTCATGTGTTGTCCCTCCAGAGATGTAAAATGTGATGTAAGATTGGCTCGAATATGTATGCATCTATACCTTCCTTATTGTACCATTCGATTTCTATTAGGTACAACGATACAAAAAATCTCTCCTTGCCTCTTGCGAGGATGAGGAAAGATCTAGTTATACCTATGGCCGGACGATTTAACCATGTCGATTGCAGCTTCACTTCCAGCACCAAGTTATTGAGACTGTGCACTCCAACTCTTCATCTGGGAAGCCAGTTCTGACATCTTTTTATTGTTCAAGAAACTCTCCATCTCTTCTTCCGCCTGCACCATCACCTGCTGGATCAAGCAGCTTGCGTTATGATTCTGGGAACATTCAAACAGGGACGCCTGACCTTCAATCGCATGAATGATCTCCAGGAAGGAAGGGTCGGGATTTTTACGACTAAGCCGGTAGCCGCCATTGGCGCCAGAAGTCGATTCGATCATACCCGCCTTAACCAATTTGGTCAATATTTTGGACAGGTAGGTTGGCGATACCTTCTGCAATTCTGCAAGTTGGTGTACACTAACCAGTTGTTCGGGGGCAGTGCTTACAAGATGAAGCATCGTGTGCAAAGCATAATTTGTCGCTTTTGAATATTTCATGAGGGCACCTCATTATACACGGATTTAATTTATCCATAATAGACTTGATTAGGCTCTCTGTCAAACGACTGCACTTCAAGCGCCGGCAACATCGAAAGGATACCGGTTAATTATGATACAATCCGCGGTAATCCGTAGGTGTCATCCCTTCGTGGGCCATGAACTGGCGGTTAAAATAACTGGCATTCGGATACCCCGCTTCTTCCGCGATCTGTCCAATGTTGGCCGTAGGCCGTTCGAGTAACCATTGCTTCGCCATCTGTAGTCGTGAACGGGTGATGAACTCCATGGGCGTCATCTCCACAGCACTCTTAAACATTTTGCAAAAGTAATACGAACTCACACCTGCGAGATCCGCCCAGTCCTGTAACAGGAACGGTTGACAGGCCTCCTGCTGCATCTGTGGAAGAAGTGCCAGTACCCGACTCTCCGCCTTACTTGTGGTACGTGTGCTCTTTAAAGGTACCGCATGCTGCACGAACTCGGCGAGTACGGCATAGGTCAATGTGGATAGCTGAGCCGGACGCAGCATGGTGTTCTGTTCCGCTTCAGTCAACAAGGCCAGATGAGCCTCTTCCCAAGAGCTGCGTTGCCGCAGTGTCCATAATAGATTGCGATGTAACCCCCGCTCGATCATATAATCATGCAGACGTTCACCGTAAAAATGAACCCATCGTACATCCCACGGATCATCTTCACTACTATAATAATGCTGTCGCTGCTGCGGGAAATAGAGTACGGCCTGACCTGCACGAAGTTCATGCTCGACCCCGTCCACTTCCACATATCCCTTACCCGAAGCGACGTAGTGGATATTAAAGTTGTTCAATACACCTGCCTCCCGCAGCACGGAATGCTGGACGTGATCCATATAATGCCCAACGGACTCGGGATAACAAAAATATGGAATATCCTGCAGGGTAAGCAATACACTTTGTCTCATCATAGCCGGTTCTCCTTGATCAACAATATTGTGTTAACTAACTTCAATATATTATCATTTTAATTCATTGGTCTATTCTTTATAATCACAATATACATTTACACACAGGAGGATATAACACATGAATCCAGTTCAAAAATTGCGTTGGGGCATTCTTGGTAGCGCTAGCATTGCTGTGGAATCCGTCATTCCAGGCTTGCAGCAATCCGAGTTGAATGAAGTAACCGCGATTGCCAGTCGAGACGAAAATAAAGCAAAACAGACGGCCGAACAACTTGGAATCGAGAAGGCATATGGCAGTTATGAAGCTTTGCTCGCCGATGATTCCATTGATGCCGTATATATCCCGCTACCGAATCATCTGCATCGCGAATGGACGATCCGGGCTGCTGAAGCAGGCAAACATATTTTGTGTGAAAAACCACTGGCTCTGACAGAGCTGGAAGCTCAGGAGATGGTGCAAGCTTGTGCAGATGCAGGTGTGCATCTGGCTGAAGCATTCATGTATCGCCATCATCCACGTTATGAGCAGATCAGAGATATCATTGCCAGCGGTGAGATTGGTGAGATCCGCGGTATACACAGCACATTTTCGTTCAACAATTCCGATTCATCCGGCAACGTTCGCTTTCGTAAAGAATGGGGTGGCGGTGCACTCTATGATATCGGTTGTTATTCCATCAGTGTTGCCCGTTTGCTGCTAGGTCAGGAACCAAGCGCAGTTACCGTTATTGGCATGTTCTCCCCACAACATGATCAAGTCGATATGATGGCTTCCGGACTGCTGGAATTCAACAATCATGTTGGTGTGACGTTTGACAGCAGCATGTGGGCAGCCTTCCGAAATACGCTCGAAGTTCTAGGTTCTGATGGCATCATTGAGGTACCATCGGCATTTATCGGTCGTCAGGATCGCAGTTCCAATTTCTATGTTACAGCAGGTGGTGAACGCAGGGAGATTGAAGTTCCCCAAGTAAATCACTATTCACTGCAAGGAGATGATATGGCTCGTGCCGTACTTCAGGGCAAGGATCTGCGTTTCGCCCCTTCCGATGCAGTAGCTAATATGAAAGTGCTCGAAGCCTGCCTTCGTTCAGCCGAAGAACGTACACGAATTACACTATAATTGAGAGGATGATCTGACTTATGGAATATATTGAAATTGCTGGTGCAGGTAAACGCGTCTCCCGATTGATTAAAGGAACGGATTATTTCGTGCATGATGCCTATGATAAAGCAGCTACGAACATGGATGCTTTTCTAGCCATTGGCGGTAACACCGTAGATACAGCACATATTTATTGCGGTGGACAGAGTGAAGAGGTCCTTGGTCGTTATATGAAGGAACGTGGTAACCGTGACCAGATCGTCATTCTCACCAAAGGCGCACATCATGACCAGAATGGGCCACGCGTGAACGCTGATGCCATCCGCAGCGACCTGATGGAAAGTCTGGAGCGTCTTCAGACAGATCATGTAGAGATGTATGCCTTGCACCGGGATGATCCAAACACCCCTGTACATGTGATTCTTGAAGCACTGAACGAACATATTGAATCCGGCAAAATCGGAGCCATCGGTGCCTCTAACTGGACCTGGCAACGGCTTGAGGAGGCCAATGCGTATGCTGCGGCGAATGGCCTGAAGGGTTTCACCTTCAGCAGTCCGAATCTCAGTCTCGCCAAAGCAAACGAACCTTTCTGGGCAGGCTGTGTGTCAGCAGATGCAGAGACACTCGCATGGCATGAGCAAACCAAGCTGCCATTGCTATCCTGGTCTTCCCAAGCACGTGGTTTCTTCACTGGAAGATTCACACCTGAAGTTCGGGATAATGAAGATCTGGTGCGTGTATTCTACAGTGATGGCAACTGGGAACGGTTGCGTCGGGCTGAACAATTGGCTAATTCGAAGAAAACATCACCCATTCAGATTGCACTCGCTTATGTATTGAATCAGGCGTTCCCTACCTGTGCGCTGATCGGTGCCCAGAATCAGGCGGAACTGCTCTCCTGTGACGAAGGCTCCCGCATCACGCTGACTCCTGCTGAAATCGCATGGCTGGATCTGGGAAGTGATGTACCTGCCGGCATCTAAGACGGATTTTCGGTTGAACGAATGAACGGTTCAACCTTCATATTGAGACTGACACTTCCGCATGATATCGGAAGTGCCAGTCTTTTTTTGGTGATATTGCTAAACTCAAATAAAGAAGGACTTACTCCAGAACACTTCTCTGAAGATAAGTCCCTTATATCATAGATTAAGCCATATACAATGTTAGAAATTGCACTGTCATTCGTATGGATTACAGTTTAACGATCTGACCTGTTTTCTCGGATTCGAATGCTGCCAAGATCACTTGCAGGGAACGCAAACCCTCTTCCCCGGAGATCGCTGGAGGTGTTTGAGTTACAATGGACTCTACAAATGCGTCAATTACACCACTCGGCACTTGTTTCTCGTTGGTAGCCATGGCACCAACTTTGTATGTCTCAACTGTACCATTGATCAGTTCAACGATAACTTCATCGCCTTCCACTGTTCCGATCTTCATAACGCCATTCTCGCACCACAGTACTGTACTGTTATCTCCAGCTCTGTATTGTGTCCAGCTTGCTACAAGCGTTCCAATCGCTCCGCTCTTCATACGAAGCAAACATGTTGCGTTATCGTCAACTTGAGTGCCTTCCTTGTGCAGTGTGCTGATGAAACCAGCCACTTCAGATACTTCATCATTCAGCAAGTAACGGATGAAGTCTGATTTGTGCACGCCAAGGTCACCCATCGCGCCCATAATAGCTTCTTCTTTACGGAAGAACCAGCTTTCAGCACCGTCCACACTCCATCCTTCCGGACCCGGGTGGCCAAACGATGTACGGAAATTCAGGACTTTACCGAGTTTGCCGGAGTCGAGAATTTCTTTCGCTTTGACGTGAGGAGGCATCAGACGCTGGTTGTGACCAACCATCAGATACACGCCATTTTTCTTGGCAGCTTCGATCATTTGCTCGCCTTCTTCAGTGGAAACCGCCATTGGTTTCTCAACCAATACATGCTTGCCTGCATTGGCAGCAGCAATCGCCATTGACGCATGCAGATAGTTCGGTGTACACACACTGACTGCATCCACCGTTTCATTAGCAAGCAATTCTTCGTAACTGGAGTAAGCTTTACCTCCGTAAGTTTCGGCCATTTCTTCAGCACGCTCCACGATCGGATCGGCAAAAGCGACAAGTTCTACGTTCTCATTGGCAGCGTACTCCGGAATATGTCTGCGCTGGGCAATGGCTCCACAGCCGAATACAGCAACTTTAATTTTACTCATGTATATAAGTCTCCTTTGACAAATAGATTAGCATTTTAGCAGCGTTCGATACTTCTGTTAGAATTGGTTCAAATAGTTCTCTTTCAGCCAGTTGTAGCTATTGGATACGCTCTCAAGTGGAGGATTCTGACACACGTCTTGTTCCACGATCAACCACTCCACTCCTGCATTCGTAGCCCCTTCAATAACAGCTGGCAGGTCAACCGAACCTTGTCCCAATTCCAGGGTTTTCATCTGGCCTTGTTCGTCTTTGCTGAAGTCCTTCAGATGAAGCAGCGGCAAGCGACCCGCATATTTATTAATATACTCGATCGGATTTTGTCCCGCAAATTGTACCCAACATACGTCCATTTCCACTTTTACCGCTTCCGGTGATGTTTGAGCGAACATGGCGTCAAAAGCATTGGCATCGCCAACCTGGCCATGGAATTCAAAGTCATGGTTATGGTATCCGAAGATCAACCCTTGCTTCGCTGCTTCAGCTCCATATTGTTGCAATTCATCGAACAGCTTGGTCCAGCCTTCTGCATTCTCAGGACGATCCTCAGGCATCAGGTAAGGACAAATGATATATTGCGCACCAATTGTTTTCAGATAATCAATTTGTTTTTGCAAGTCTTCGCGCATCGCATGTAATGAAACGTGGCTGCTGAATCCTTTCAGTCCAAGTTCATCTAGTAGCGCTTTCATTTCCTCAGCTGGAATATCGCCATATCCGGCAAACTCCACGCCTTCATATCCAAGGGTCGCTACCTTACGCAACGTACCACGAAAATCTGCTGCAGTTTCATCACGGAGTGTAAACAATTGCAAACCAATATTAAGTTTTTTCATGTAGGATACACCTCTGTTCTCAAATTTGCTTTCATTGCTCTATCTGGTATCATCCTAACGCAAAACAGGCTAGAATGAACATATACAATATAGTCAGAACATGAACTATCTGGTCAAATTTTATTTCCATCATTTTGCATCTATTCACTGTACCTAATTTTAACTGAAGATATTTACACTGGCACTCCGATGACAGAACAACCTTCCGATCGCTGTTATCCCCAGATTTTCTTGAATTCCTTTTCAAAAGGATAAAATCCGGAGATAAAGGCGAACACTTCGTTTCTTCAGGTTCTTTCTGTCCTCTACGTTATCGTGTAAATGTTAAGTTAAACCATTATCTATGTAAGAGATCGATATATTGGGGGATTTTATCTTTGGATACGTTAGAGACATCTGTGCTGATCTGTGACTACTCATACCACTATAAGGCGTTCACTCATAATATGAGGGGCGAGCTGCAAACCTATCTGTTCCGCCTGCAGACGGAAGGCTCGTGCAAAGTATATGTACAGGAAGAAGAATTCAGGATGACTAGCGGAGATTTATTGCTGCTCAAACCTGGCGACGACTATCATCTCGTGGTCGATGAACCACATAAGGAAGGACGATTGTCCAGCGGAGATTATTATCTGTTCTGCGAGGGCAGCTGGATCGATAACTGGTGGAAACGGCAGCATCGATCTACCGTCAGCCGGATCGGACTTGATGATAAGCTCATCAGCCTGTGGAGAAATATGTTACTTGAGAAGCGTCGTGGGCCTCTTGAAGAAAATGCGGAGCTAAAGGATGCGTTACTGCGCGGATTGTGCCTGTATATTGACCGGGCAATCACCGAGAATATTCAGACCGATCGGGCGGTTTCCTCTGCGTTGAAGTTAAAACGTTATATTGAAGAACACGCCACGGTTACGTTCAAGCTCGAGGAAGCCGCACGTTATGCGGGACTCAGCCTGTCACGTGCAGTACGCTTATTTAAGGAGCACTACAACCAGACCATGATTCAATATGCGATTGAGATCCGTCTGAATGCGGCGCTGGAACGCATGAAATATAGTGAAATGACACTGGAGCATATTGCCGAATCCTGCGGTTTTGCAAGCTATTCCTACTTCCACCGGGTATTCCGGGCGCACTTCGGTGTGTCTCCAGCGGAATATCTCAAATCCAAGCAGCATGAGCCTATCGATGATCTGGAGCATGTGTAACACACTCGCTTTCATGAAATAACCTTCCTGAGAGCAAACCCACACACCCTACAAACAAACTAACGCCTTGGGCAGCACATCCATCCTGTGTCTGCACAAGGCGTTAGTTGGATCTGCCTGAGTTAGCGCTGATCCCCTTTGTTGCGGAAATAGTTTTGCAGGAACTCCTTGGCACGCTCTACCCTCCTCAACAATCTTCCCTTTATCGAGGAACAGTACTTTATTGAACTCAACTCTCTCTCCGTTAATAACTATGCGAGGCAAACATCCAGATACTTCTTCAAAGCGTTGCATTTTTTAATATTCAATTCATCTCTTATTCTTTGTTCCTCTACTATTATGGTGAAAAGTGACATAAAATAGGGAGGAAACAAGAATCCATAGAATTCCCGCGTTCTGACATTCTATACATGGAGAGATTACAATGAACTCTAAACGCAAAGTTCTCATCATCGAGGATGAACATGATATTTCTCGCATTTTGCGAGACTACCTGATCAAAAATGGATACGACGCTGCCGTTGCCGCGACCGGACAGGATGGCCTTCAGATCATGGAGCTTATTCATCCGGATTATATCATTCTCGATATTATGCTCCCGGATATGGACGGCATCGATGTATGCCGCGAGATTCGGCGTCGGAACAATATTCCGATCCTCATCCTGAGTGCAAGAGGAAGTGACACGGACAAAGTGCTTGGCCTTGGATTCGGTGCAGATGACTATATGACCAAGCCCTTCTCGCTCAGTGAGTTGCTCGCCCGGATAAATGCACATTTTAGAAGATATGACAGTCTCGTTCCAGAACGTGCTCCCTCTGATTCGCTGCGCCTGGGTGATCTCGAAATTGACAAAAAAGCATATAAAGTTACACTAAAGGGCCTCGAGGTCTCGTTTTCTGCAAAGGAATTTGAACTTCTGCATTATCTGGCCAGCAACAAAAATCAGGTTTTCTCGAAATCCCAATTGCTGGATGCTATTTGGGGCTATGCTGCTTATGGAGACGAAAATACGGTAACGGTGTATATACGCAGACTGCGGGAAAAAATCGAGGAAGACCCCTCTCATCCCACGTTACTTAAAACCGTCTGGGGGGTTGGATATAAATTCAATCATGAATAAAGCTGGAATGGAGACTACTTCATGTCACTTCACAATTGGTCCACACGTTGGCTGAAGATATCCTTAACGCTTCTGATGATGGTCATGATCTGCAGTGTTGTTTTGTTTGTGGATCTTCTCGCCGGACGAACTGCGGGTGAATCCAACCCAACCATTAATCAGGTTCGGCTCAAGATTAATCCGCTTCTGCTTGAACTGGAGCAAAACCACCATAAGCTGCATGATCTGATGATTCAGGACAAACTTCGTTCGGCTGCCATTGAAAAGAACATTCATTTTTCCTATGTCGGACTGGATGGGGTGATTTTGCTGTCCTCCTCTCCTTCGTCCGAAGGCACCCAAGTGAACCTCAGATCCGCCCTTCATTATAATCTGAAAGATGCATTGTACCTCGCAGACGGAAACGATTCATTGGCCATTGCATTTCCCGTAATGGATGGCCCGGATGGCAGCCAGATCGGAAACGCCATTTTTACGGTACCCAAATCACTTGTTTTTGCTCAGCAGCCTGTCACTATTCCGTTAATCATTCTGGGCAGCCTGATCATCATGTCCCTTATACTGATGCTTTTTCTCATCATCATGGCTCGCAAGGTAAGGCAACGTATGCTGACTCCTGTTAACCAATTAAAACAGCATGCCGAATCGATACTCAAAGGACAATACGATGAACAGATTCAATATAATCGTAACGACGAAATGGGCGAACTTTACGCCATGCTTGACTTGATGCGGACGGAGATCATGCATTTGAGTGAACAGCGCATACGGCAGGAGAAAGCCCAAAAAGAACTCATCACCAACATCTCTCATGAACTCAAAACGCCAATTACAACGGTAAAAGCATACATAGAAGCCATATCGGAAGGCCTTTGCTCGGATGAGGAAACACTAATGGAATATATGGAGATTATGAGAACCCATACAGATAAAACGGCTCGGCTCGTTGAAGATTTGCTGGTTCATGCGCTTCAGGAGCTTGGACAGATTTCGGTTGAGCCGCGAGAGGTATACAGTCGTGCCGTATTTGAAAACATGCTCAGACCCATTGGACATGTCGTAAGAATCAATGGACTTACATACGAAGAGTCCGAAGCTATTCCAAATGTGCTCATACGAATGGACCCTGTACGCATCGAACAGGTTGTCTCCAATCTCGTATCCAACGCGCTCAAACACACCGCTCCCGGGGATTACATTCGTATTCGTGCAGAACTGGATCATGGACAATTCAAGCTTACGATCGCCGATTCCGGTCAAGGCATACGTGCTCAGGATATGCCTTTTGTGTTTGAACGCTATTTCCGGGGAAGCTCGTCCTTGTCTTCCAGCATATATGAAGGAACCGGGCTTGGACTCTCCATCTGTAAAAGCATCATTGAAGCACATGGAGGGCAGATCAGCTTTTCCAGCAAAGTAGGTCAGGGCACCCTCTTTCAATTCAGCCTGCCGATCTGTTAAGCTGCACTCTATCACGTCACTTTACTGGCACCTTCCTGTTTTCGGATATATCCGGAATGGTGTAATACTTTATTCATAATTTGATAATTCTTCCTCAACATCTTCCCTTTATTATGAATGTTATACCGCAACGGGGAGTGATCCACTTGACCAGAACATCTATCATTCGTGCCCAAAACTTATGTAAGACATACAATACCGGAAGTGAACAGTATCACGCTATTCGTAATGTCGATCTCGATATCTATGAAGGCGACTTCACAGTGATCATGGGTAATTCGGGTTCAGGCAAATCCACGCTTTTATATTTGCTTAGCGGACTCGATCATCTGACAGCTGGAGAGGTTTATTTTCAGGATCAGCGCATCGATGCCTACAGTGAGCGAGAGATGTCTGATTTCCGTACCCGCCGAATTGGCTACATCTATCAAAGCATCAACCTGGTTCCAGACCTTTCCATTCAGGATAATATTGCTCTTCCGGGATATATTGCCGGGAACAAAAAACATGAAGTAAACGCTCGGGCGACCCATCTTATGAAGGCCATGGACATCGACAGCCAGAACAATCGCCTGCCCTCCCAGACTTCCGGCGGGCAGCAGCAGCGGGCGGCTATTGCACGCGCACTCATCAATTCACCGGATATTATATTCGCCGACGAACCTACCGGAAGTTTGAACTATGATCATGGGAAAGCAGTGCTGGACATCCTGACCGATATTAACCGGAAAGGACAATCGGTCGTTATGGTGACCCATGACATCAAGGCCGCTTGCCGGGCCGACCGCCTGATCTTTGTCCGAGATGGTAAAGTCGGAGGCATTCTCGAGTTCGATAAATATGACGAAAGCCAGATTCAGAATCGGGAATCCATGGTCTTCGCTTTTGTGTCGGGGAAGGAGTAACCCATGGCCGCCATTCTAAAGCTGAGCTTTTCTTATCTGCGTAAAAATAAAATTCAAAACCTGTTCATCACCCTGCTTATTTTGCTGTCTACCCTGCTGGTGTCCACATCTGTCATCATTTTGGCCAATACGGGTAACCAGTTCAAGGAGATGCACAGTCGCACCAACGGGTCCCATCAGATATTAACGTTCGACAAAGGACTGAATGATCCCCAAACTGTGCATGACTGGTGGGGCGCCCAGAACGGTGTTCAAGTCTCACCTTTGCTTACTTACCGTACCTTGTCGGGCATCACTTTTGACGGCACTGACATCCCTAACCTGTATCTGTACATGATGAATACACCTCCTCCGCCGTGGAGTGTAGACGAACTTTTATTTGCAAGTGGTGCACAGCATTTAGCTCCTGAGCAAGGAAACGTATGGATTCCAACCTCCATGGCGAATGGTTATAACATTGCTGTCGGTGATACCATCCAATTCAAAACCGGATCTACCATCCTTGACCTCGCAGTATCCGCTATTGTTGTGGATGTCCCTTATGGAGCACCGTTCACAAATACGGCAAGAATCTGGATGAACAGTACGGATTACCAAAATGATTTTAGTACGCTTGCAGGAAAAGATAGTCACATGATGGGCATCCATTTTGATGATTACAGTACGAACTCCAGCTATTGGGATCGTTATACAACCGAGACAGGCACCCCATTTCTGGAAACCAAAATGGAATTTGAAAGCATCTCATCCTTTTATCTGATCATCAATCAGATCGTCGGGTTCATTATGATTTTCTTAGGGTCCGTCATGATGATTATTGCCCTCATTACGATTGGCTTCACCATATCCGATGCCATTCTGGCCAACTACAAAACGATAGGTATTCTTAAATCGCTGGGACTCACTTCCCGGGGGACCATTGGTACTTACGTCATTCAATATGCCCTGTTGTCCATCATCGCCGTTTTTCCCGGGCTGGCACTGAGCGTATCTGTGTCCAAATTCATCATCAATATCTCCGTATCGTCCCTGCGGACTGGCCAGGGTGATATTCCAATGGAGGGCATTGGCACAGCGATAGTTGTAGGGCTACTGTTACACGTCATGGTTATTGCATTTGTCGTGTTATACGCCAAAAAAGCTCGCACAATCGAGCCTGTTCAGGCTATTCGTTATGGTATGTCGGAGAGCGACAATATACGTATGGCGCAACGAATGAATTCGCCGCTCACAAACCGGGCGTTGTTTGGACGATTGCCCGTCTCTTTTGTCATCGGCATACGAAATCTGATCAAAAACAGCAAAAGCTCGGTATTGATGTTATTGCTAACGACGATGTCCGCTTCCGTACTTGTCCTCGGGTATGTTGTACTAACCAGCATTACCGGAATTTATCAGACGGCAGCCAAATGGGGTTATGACAATGCCAACATTGCCGCTGTCGTTGTGAACAAAACTACGTTTCCGAGAGCAGAGCTGCAGAACGTTTTGGAAGAAGACCCTCGCATCAAAAATATGGGCTGGCAAGGAAACATCACTGGAGTTATCCTTCCAGATGAGTCAACCGACGTGGCCAACCAGTCTACAAGCCTTTATCTAAGTGTACTGGATGGAAGCTATCAAGATCTTGGTTTTGAGACGTTGAGAGGGAACAACCCGGAACGCGAAAATGAAATTTCAATCGGGGTCAGTGTTGCCAAGATGTTAAACAAGGATTTGGGAGATCTCATGGATCTCTACATTGAAGGAGAAAAGCGCACGTTCATGGTCTCGGGTATCTATCAGGCCATCTCCAATATGTCGGTATCCGGAAGAGTCACAGCCCAAGCGGTTCGAAGCGTAAATCCGAATTACGGAGATGTAGATGTCGCGTTTATCAATGTCAACGATCCTTCACAGGCAGGAGCTATTGCTAACCAATTGAATGAGCGGTTCAGAGACTCTGCTTCCATCGTCACACAAAAAACGCTTCTGGATTCCGTTTATGCAGAAGCTGCAAGCATCCTTTTGTACCCCATGGCTCTGATTGGTCTGCTGTTCATTTTGGTTACATTTATCATTATCTTCAGCACCTGCCGAATCAGCATTCGCAAAGAAAGCAAGACGTATGGTATTTATAAGTCAATTGGATTGACATCTGGAAAAATCCGTTTCTCCATTGCTACTGGAGTATCTGCATTAGCTCTGGTTGGTTCAATGCTTGGAGTCTTTGTAGGCGTGTACCTTCTCCCCCTGTTACTTGAAAAAGTCCTATCGGGATATGGTATCGTGCAGATTCCTCTCATTCTGAACTGGGGAGGCATTATACTCTTTGCTTGTCTGAGTATACTTGCCGCAGCTATAGGATCCTGGTTATCGTCCAAGGTGATTCGTCAGGCATCGCCGCGCATTCTTGTCGTCGAATAACATGTACAAAGAAGATTGCTCATGCAGAAGAAGCCCTTTCCTATCCTTTATAAGATAAGAAAGGGCTTCTCTGTGCAGGTCTGGCTGTGCTAAATAGACCTCAGCTCCGCCACTTCTTCGCAAGTTCGCCAATCTGATGCGGGGTAGTTCGACAACAGCCGCCAATGATTTTTGCACCCGCAGCTACCCATTGTTCCGAAGCATCACTCATACTGCCACAGGTACCCTGACCACTCCAGGTCTTCGTTGCTGCATCGTATACTTCTCCCGAGTTCGGATACACAATAACCGGTTTATCGCTGGCACGGCTCAAAATACTCACGGCTTCCGTCACCACTTCCATGGGAGCACAGTTCAGGCCAATTGCAGCAATCTGCGGCTCGGAACCAAACAATCGTGCACAGGTCTCAAGCGGTGTGCCTTCGCTGATTGCCGTCCCGTCTTTTAAGGAGAAAGATAGCCAGGCATACGCATGAGGAAACTCCTTTAATAAATCTACCAGCACCTGTGCTTCCTGCAAGGATGGAATCGTCTCAAAAGCCAGAATATCAGCGCCCGCTTCAAGCAACGCGGCCATCCGCGGACGATGGAATGCAGTCAATGTCTCATCTGTCACCCCGTAATGACCGATATACTCTGAACCATCAGCTAGATAAGCGCCATAGGGTCCAACGGATGCAGCAACCATCGGTCGTGGCCGAGCCAAGATCCCTGTTTCCGAGATATCAGACATTTGGCGTTCCGTGCCAGATACTAGATTGCCTTCCAGTTTGGCTTCCCTGTTTTCAACTCCGTTACCCTGCAATTCCGCCCATACGTCATCTCTCGCTTTTGCAGCCAGTTTAACCGTCTTGCCAATCAGGTCCAATGCATCCGGCTCTCCGATTCCTCTCTTGCGGAAGCCATCCACTGTCGCCTGATAACTGGATGTAATCGCACAGTCGGCTCCTGCTCGAAAATAATCCGTATGGACCTTAACAATAACATCCGGATTCTCAAGCAACACTCGGGCAGACCAGAGCGGATCATCCAGATCACATCCATGCTGTTCGAGTTCCGTCGCCAGCGCTCCATCCAGAATCATGACCGGATGTTTACGCAGAATCTGTTCTATGGGGTTAGTCTGTTGTGCTTGCGTCATGTACTTGTCCTCTTTTCTTATTCACACGTTCTGTCAGATAATAAGCTGCGTAACATACTGCGATAAACGGAACCCCGCAATACAGCGCAATTCGCTGTGTCGGGTCGAAGGCAATACCTATGCATGAAGCCAGGCATAATATAAATGAAACAATGGGTACCACTGGATACAGAGGTGTCCGGTAGACCAGATCTTTGACCGCATGTCCTTCCCGGATATATTGTCTGCGGAACATGTACTGGGAAGCGCTGATGCTCATCCATACGGCAACGACAGCCAGACCTGAGATGGAGACAAGAGTAATATATACCGTATCTGGCGCAACGATGCTGGACAGCAAAGCTAGCAGACCACCTACCATACTGATCAGAAGTGCATTAAGCGGTACCCCGCGTTTGGTCAGTTTGGCAAACCAGGGAGAGATCGTCTTTTTATCTGCCAGAGACCAGAGCATCCGCGACGAAGCATACAGACCTGAATTCGCAGCAGAGAGAATCGCCGTCAGAATAACAAAGTTCATGATATCTGCTGCATAAGGAACACCCACTCGCTCCATTACGGCTACAAACGGACTTTCCAATACACTGGCATCCGACATGGGCAGCAAGGCCGACAAGATCACAATCGTTCCGATGAAGAAAATAACCAAACGCCACAGTGTGGTATGAATAGCCTTGGGAATCGTCTTTTCCGGATTCTCCGTCTCCCCAGCGGCAATACCGATTAACTCAGTGCCTGAGAATGCAAAGTTTACAGCAAGCATGGTCATCAATATCGCTGTAGCCCCGTGAGGGAACCACCCGGATGCGGTAATATTCGACAGCAACGGAGCCGCTTCAGAGTCTGCCATCGGAATGAACCCAAACATGGCTGCACCACCGATAATAATGAATATTACGATGGTGACTACTTTGACAGATGAGAACCAGAATTCGGATTCTGCGAATAATTTCACCGTTAACGCATTGAACAGAAAGATCATCAGTGCAAAAAGCGCGCTCCATATCCATACGTTTACCGATGGGAACCAGCGCTGCATCAACAGACCGGCAGCCGTAAATTCAGAACCCAGTGCAACGGTCCAGGTTAACCAGTACAACCAAGCTACCGTGTAGCCTGTTGCTGGCCCGATATATTTGGCTGCATAACTATGAAATGCCCCCGTCTCCGGCATGTGAACAGACAGTTCACCAAGACAGAGCATGACCAGATATACCACGATGGCTCCGATCAGATAGGACAGAATGGTGCCCAGAGGCCCCGCCTGCTGGATCGTATAACCTGAGCTCAGGAATAATCCCGTTCCAATGACTCCGCCGAGAGAGAGCATGATCACATGCCGTGCCTGCATTTTCCGCTGAAAATGCCCTTTGTCATTGTTGTTCTCCATACTTGCTGCTCCCTACTTCTTCATCCAGAAAAACAAAAAAAGACCCACTCTGCCTAAAGAGTGCGCCGTTACTGACAAATAAAAACAAACGCTCCTATCTATCAGGCTGTTCACCCGCTGGAATTAGCACAGTATCCTTCAGATCTGTTGCTGAGGTTTCTAAGGGCCAGTCCCTCCACCTCTCTGGATAAGAAAATGATTTTTTATAAATATAGCGATTGATCATGAATGTGTCAATATTTAAATACCGTCGTGTTCACATTCCACGCTATTCCGTAGAAGACCCCGGATTGATGATGTTGGTCTTGACCTCATACGTGATGGGTACAGTGGCAAAGATTTCATCCCAGTTCCCTTTAACCTTCTTCCACGTTTTTGGATATTTAATACGGATGCTATCGCGGAAATCAGCAACATCAACTTTGTAGGTGTGCTGGAGCTTATACAGTAACTGTTTGATCTGTTGGTCGACCAGTTCAGCAAAATCCTTTTCCAATTCTTTCAGATATGCACCCTTTTCCTCCTCTTCCGGTGCTCGCCAATCCTCCATTAGCCATCCTTCAGACTCTGCCTTTACATGGAACGAGATATCATCGCCAATAACCTTGGGAATGATTTTGGTTTTCTTCTTCTTGATTTCATAAAGTACCGTGAATCCCTCCTTACTATATGTCTTTATAACACCACCTCGTTCTTTAGGCATAAGCCAGGACAGAGCTTCCACATCAGTTTGGCTGAGTTCCCCCAGAAATTTGGTTGTTTTTGCAGCAAATATGCTGCCTCCGGAGAACTTATCCTCGCCACTTGCATTCAGCACATTTTGGAGCAGGAAACTGGAACCGGACTGCATCTGTGCATCCAGTTTTGCCAGCGAAACGGGTTCCAGAATCTTGTTGGAAATGTATGAATTGTTCGTAATGCCTGTAAGGTAAAATGCAGGAATACGGGAAGGATCATCTGAGGTTAGTACATCAACCGCTCGCTGATGACTAATCAGTACGAGACAGTTTGGTCGAATATCGTTATCCCGGAGTACAAAATCGAGCAGTTGATCCAGTCCATACTTTTTGGCAATATCCTTGGAGATCACGATAACCTTTAGATGATGTCCAATGAGCGGACGATCTCGCCGCAAAGAAAACTGACGAAAAATCTGCAACATGGAATCTCCTGTAAGCCGCTCATTGGAATAAGACTCTTTTCCAGAAGAGGGTGAACCAGATTGTTGACTTTTTTGACTGCTCGAATTCCCAGGGGCAATCTGAACGGTTGCTGTGACATTGTTTTGTTTGGGATAATGCCCGCCCTGCTCTGAAATCTTCTTCTCGAATTCGGTCTCTTGTCCAACGTCAATTCCGAGACCTACATACAAACTCAGATCTTCTATCTCCCGACTGCTCCAGCAACCTGATACTATACACAGGATGAACAAAGCACAAGTTACTCGTAAGCACATGCGGAATGAAATCATGCGTGTTTGCCTCCTTTTTTGCGAATTATGCTAATAAGCAGCAATATCAGAGGTAATATCGCGAACAACACTACAGATGCGTTACCTAGCATATCGCCAAGTGCAAAAGTTTCAAATACAGTTTTAGGCATCATTGCCGTCAGATAAATGAATGGAAGCAGGGCATACATAATCCTGCGTATCTTCTTTGCCCGAAACAAATCCCGGATTCCTACAGAAGCACAGTAATGGGTAATGGCAAATGTCGAGAAAATTTGCATAATCCAGATCACCAGCAATAACGATTCGAATCGTTCAAATATCAGTCCCTGTATCTCAAAACTTCGGACAAGATCCAATGTTGGCCACGTTCTGGTCTTAATTCCATCCAAGGATAGACTGCCTACGACCATTACAACAGTGATCAGATATATCATTGTAGAGATAGTTAACCCCCATGTCATGGCCTTGTTGCTTTTCTTCGGATCTTGCATATATGCAGTAACGACTAACATGACTTCGTACCCGGTATACGAGAGTAGCGATGGTTTCAGCCCTTTGATCACAGGCATGATACCCTCACCCAATACGGGTCTGAGGTTACTAATCTCGAATAGCTGATTGCTGAGCAATATCTCCATGACGAATATAATTAAGGTAATCGGCAGGATAATCTCAAACACGCGAATAATGACCACAAGCCCACCGGAGATCATATAGATACCTATCCACATAAAAACCATCACAATAGCCCATGTAGGCGTACGCTCAAGCAGATACATCCCCGTGACATCGGCCATGACTCTAATTTCGAATGCTGCAATGATCATAAAATACAAAATTGTCGCACAACCCAGTATGTAGGCGATCCAGCGCCCGGTGATCTCCCGGGTAAACTGGAACACGGTTTTCTCAGGAAATCTGCGGCACAGGGTAACCAAAATCAGACCAATACCTGTGACAATGAGCCCAGACAGCAAGATGGAAATCCAGACATCCGGCGTTCCAACCGCTCTGCTAGTCGTTCGCGGTAACGTCAGAATGCCCGCGCCAAGCATGTAGTTGACGATGATGACAACGGCCTGTGTGGTGTTAATTTTTACTTGCGAGTCATTCACTTTGTTGTACCTCCAGACCTTCTGTGGATTGTCTACTTCTTGCGATCTGCATCTACCGGATTCGTCATCTCTGGACGTCTTCTCATCATGTTGAGTGGAGCACGAATGACAAAATCTTTCCAATCACTCAAGTGATATGGAACAGCTGGTGCGACATAAGGCACTCCAAAGCTGGAGAGTCGTGCAAGATGTGTACAAACCAGCAAGAAGAACATAACGACACCAAACAGACCCAGTATTGCAGCACTAAACATGGCAGCAAACCGCAGAATCCGTAGCGTTAATCCCGCACTATAGACAGGAATGGTGAAAGAGGATATGGCTGTAACGGCTACAACGATAACAAGAAACTGACTGATGATTCCCGCCTGTACGGCAGCTTGACCAATAATCAAACCGCCAACGATACCCATCGCAGGTCCAATCGGCTTGGGTAAACGTATTCCCGCCTCTCTCAGGATCTCAATGGAGAGTTCCATGATCAGTACTTCAATAATGGAAGGAAACGGAACCCCAGTACGGGTTTCTATAATCGTTAGTACCAGCTTGGTCGGAATCAACCCTGGATGAAACGATATAAAAGAGACATAGAGCGCTGGAGCAAGAAGGGCCAGCATGGCAGACATAAACCTCAGGACCCGGAGAAATGTACCGGGAATCCAGCGTTCATAGTAATCTTCGGGAGATTGGAGCAACATGCTAAAGGTGACGGGGACCACGAGGGCAAATGGCGTTCCGTCCAATAAAATAGCCACTCGCCCCTCGAGCAAAGCACCAATGACACGGTCAGGTCTTTCCGTATTCAGAACCTGCTGAAACGGACTCAGTGTATTATCTTCAATGAGTTGTTCAACATAACCTGATTCCAGCATGGAATCCATATCCATTGTTTTCAGACGCTTTAAGACCTCAGTAACGAGATTCGGATCAACAATATCCTGAATGTAAGCAACCGCCAAATCTTTTTTAACCCGGCTACCCACTTCAAATTTCTGTATAAATAAGTTTTGATCACTTCCATAACGCCGCAAAATGCCAGTATTGTCACTCAACTCTTCGGTAAAGCCAATACGGGGACCACGAAGCAAACCTTCTGAAAGAGGTTCATCCATACCACGCGATTTCCCATGTGACGTCCCAATCAGCATGGCTCCTGGCAGTCCATCCACCAATAATGCATTTTTACCCAGCAGTACTCCAATTGCGAGTTCTTGAAGAGAATGGGTCTCCTGGATCTGACTAACAGGCAGCAATTGACTTTTCAGATATTCGGACAAAAAATTGGCTTGATGAGAGTCAAGAAAACTTTCCTGTTTCAGTTCAGGCACCCCATGTATCATTAACGGCGTAATCAGGTGTGTTTCAATGAGATCAATATCCACCAGTCCTTCCGTGTACAGGACCGCAACTTGTGTATTCGTACCCCTGATGGTAAATTCCCGAATATGCACATCTGCATTCTGACCGAAGCTCTCTCTAACACTAATTAGATCGACACTGTATTTACCGGTTAGTTTAATATTGGCATACTGCCCTGTCTCCGTACCTGGACCCAGTCCCGCAGCTGCAGGCGAGATATCCTTGGAGGATATTGAAGGTTTCTTTGAACGAGAGAAACTTCCACGCTTAATGGCGGCATTGATCCAGCGTGTAGTCATCATAATTCCTGTAGGAATGATCAAGACCAAGAATGCCTGCATCCATAAGGACCATTCTGGCACGTAGGATACAATTGTTGACCACATGTTCCCACCCCAACATTTCTCTGCATAACGAATCTGCAGGTATTCCCAAGTATTGTGTCCCCATTTGATCACAATAATTCCCGTTTTTTGCAGACCATCTAACCTGAAATGCAGCAAATACAAACTCGTAATATCCTTGTGTGTATAACAATGTACCCATGACAAAAAAACGGTTCCTCTGTGAGGAACCGCTATCAATATATAGTATTATACGATTCTGGTTACATGCTCCGCCTTGGCATCCAGCAAGTGAGCCGAGGCAGCAATTTCCATAAAGTCATTCAAAGCGATCTCAATCTGCTTCTCGCTCCGTTCGACGTATTCCTCTACCTTTTTTGTGCCACCCGTAATATTACCAATTTCCTTGGTTATTCCAGTCACGCTATCACGAATCTCGTTGATTGAACTCTCCACCATTGTGGATAGTTTCTTGACTTCCTTAGCCACGATATCGAATCCTCGTCCGAACTCCCCTGCATGTGCAGCTTCAATGGCCGCATTTAATGCAAGCAACTGTGTCTGTGATGAAATTTCGCGTATGGTGCGAACCACGCCCTGAATCAATCCCGCTTGTTCCTGCAGATGCGTCAATGTTGCACGGTTAGCAGCTGACACCTCTGAGATATAGGAGATACTGGACATTAATTCCTGACTCCGTTCAATGCCTACATCTGCCTGCTCATTCAGCTCATGTGACATCGTTTTCAACTCATTCACTACTACGGTAATATTTTTTTGACGACTGGTGATGTTGGTGGCAATCTTGGAGACACCCAGTATCTTCTGATTCATCTCATCGTACACCGGCATATACGTCGCCTCAAGCCATACGGAATTTCCATTTGCATCCTTGCGTTCGACCTTGTCCTGGAAGCTCACACCATTTAATATACTATTCCAAAAAGCATCATATTCCGGGGTATTCGCAAAATCGCCAAAGCATAATTGTTGATGCTTCATGCCATACATCTCAGCTACCGTGTATCCCATCGTCTGGGCAAAAACTTCATTCACATAGGTTACCCGTCGATTCAGATCGAATCGAATAATAGCCAGACTTTTCTCCATCGCCTTGATGACCAGTTCATCGGTGACAACATCTTTCTTTTCCATAGCTAATATAGGCACTTGATAACCCCCACAGTTCATTCCATAATAGACAGCCTTTAAGTAGCAAAACAACGATTACAGCAACATATGTATCCATCAGGTTCTAATGACTCTACTATTGATACCCGATTTGCGGCATTTTAGATCACCTGTCGTCATTTATTTTTTCGTAAGAAAATCTGCTTCACCTCATCCGCTGGTAATGGATTACCCCATCCGTAAAATGTCTCTATATCTACTTTTACGTATCGTAACACAAAGCAATATAGATACACTTCTGTATTTCTAACAATTTTTCTGTTTTTTTGTATCCGCTATAACCTTCTCCCATTCCCTCCGTGTACCATCACGGGAAACATCCCCGGGTTCAAGTCTCCAGTAGATTAACACGTTCCACCCTTTCATTCTTCTTATATTGGGTAGGTGATTCGCCCATCGTCTTCGTAAACAAAATAGTGAAATAATTGGCATTCTGGTAGCCCAATATATGTGCAATTTCACTTACTTTCATATCCGTTGTGGTAAGCAGACGCTTCGCTTCCCCCATTCTTCGATAGACGATATAACGAATCGGGGAATCATTATATTTGTCCTTGAACACATGAGATAAGTAATAAGGGTTCATATGAAAGTACGCAGCGATATCCTGAAGCTTCAGGTGCTGAAGGTAGTTCTCATCGAGAAAATCCTTGATGCGTATGGCGAGATGATCCGAATCTTGTTTTTGTAAGGTATTCGGTTGAGCCAACCGCTGAACTATGGCAAATAGCACGTCAAGCAATCCCTCACAGATCTTGTCGTAACCTCCTTTTTGATTGGAGGATTCCTCATACATAAACTCGAACAGATCTCCAATCCTGCTGGCGTATTCCTTCGTTTCGATATACGGAGATGCGTGTTCAGGAATGATGTGCTCTGTTTGCGTTCCATCCGAATAGATATTGGCTATTCCACAATAATACAGACTGAGTGGACATTTGGGAGAGGTGCATTGTTCATGAATTACACCTTGGTTGTAAATTAACAGATCACCTTTTTTGACCGTATATGGATGTTCATTAATCTTGATAACACCTTCGCCATCAGACACATACACCATTTCACTGATATCCTCATGCATGTGACTTGGAAAATTCCAATTCGGATTGCCTTGCACTTTTCCTATATATAACAACCTGGAGGATTCTTCTTTGCTTGTATCGATCATTTTGGTCTCCTCCTGCATTCGTGTCTGATTATTTTCTAGATGTATTACTATACCCCTTTTACCACAGCAAGATCTATAATTTTTCGATAAAACAAAGCAAGATCTTTCATTGTCTTCCCCTCCCAATTTTCTTATGATGAGTCATGCACCTTTACATCCAAACCATTTCAAGGAGTCGAGAATAGATTGAAAAAGTTGATTTTTTATATGATCGCCGTTGCAACAGGAGCTCTTCTAAGCTTTGAAGGGGCACTATATGGCAAACTTGGAGAACAAGTCGGGACACTGGAAGCTGACTTCTATAACTTCTTCATGGGGGCAATTATTTCACTGATTCTGCTGATTTTCTTCGGTAGAGGAAACCTCGCGGCCATCACCAAATTTCCAAAGTGGAACCTACTTGGTGGATTGCTTGGGGTCACCTACCTGCTTACATTAGTCATTGGTGTTCCCATTGTGGGTGTAGGGATCTCCATGATTGCCATTGTTATCGGGCAGATGGTGACCAGTATTCTGATCGATCATTACGGTTGGCTGGGAAGCAACCGCAAACCGGTAGGAAGCAAACGAATTGCCGCCTTGATACTTATGCTAGGGGCGCTGGCTCTTACTTTATTCTAGAGGAGGATTATGATGGGTATAGGTTTATTGATTGTTCTTGTCACCTTAGTTGGTGGAGCTGTACTTAGTGCGCAGTCCTCGATCAATGGTACGATTAGCCGAAATATCGGGCTGTTGGAGACGGTTTTCTTCACATTTGCCTCAGGTACACTGATTCTGGCTGTACTCATTAATTTTTTTGGCAGTGGACATCTGCTCGATTTGCTTCATGCGCCCAAATTACAGCTTTCTGCGGTTTTCCTTGGTTTCGGATATTTATTTCTGTCCACATTGGCCGTAAATAAACTGGGCGTAACACCTGCCAACCTTACGGCGATCGTAGGTCAGATTGTGGCCGGTTTTATCATCGATGGCATGGGGCTTTTCGGTGGTGAATTCATTGCATTTTCTTGGCAGCGAGCTGTCTCACTTGTCCTGATGTTGGCAGCATTAGCCCTGATTTTCAGTGAAAAGAATGACCGAGCTCAAGCGTTAACGCTTGGCAAATAATGATCGGTAATGCCCTATGTTTGTTCTCCAGTAACGTTACGTTTGGATTCCCCAAAACCCAAAATTTCTGGTTGCTCAAACGACCTTGTATAGATATCAAAAGAAAGAAGAGCACATGATATCCATGGCTCTTCTTTTTTGATATTTTAAATTTAGAAATCATGCACAGTTACACATAGCTGAATTGCAATGCCAAACGGGTCCCGCACAATGCCATAACCCGGGCTAAATTCATTTTGCTCGTAAGGTACCAGTACCTTCACGTCCTCATGTTGCATCAGAGAATGATACAGTTGATCGATTGCAAGTTTGTCCTTGGATTGAATACATAGTGACGTGCTGTTCCCCAGCTGCCATGCTCTCTCCGTATCCATTGCTTCTTCCGCAATCATGACTTTGTTAACCCCAATCGCAAGCACCGAATGTGTAATATACTCATCTTGACCGGCAGGGTAATCGAAGCCCGGGTTCATCTCCTTCATTTCTTTATAACTTTTCTTGAATATGACTTTAGCGCCCAGAAACTTCTCATAAAAAGCAATGGCTGCCGCCGCATCCCCGTTCATCGACAAAAATGGTATCACTTCAAAATTCATAATATTGCCTCCTTGTTCCGATTGGATTACACTTATCACTATAACAATCAAAGGTGCCAATCTGTGACAACATTAAGAGGGTTTGATATGAAAAAATCAGAACGCATGAACCAGATGCTCCGCTTTATTAATCAAAAACAACAATTCACCTTGCAAGATCTTATGCAGGAGTTCCAAATCTCCAAACGAACCGCGATCAGAGATATCGCTTCATTGGAAGAGTTGGGTGCGCCCATCTATGTCGAATACGGACGCTACGGTGGATATCGACTGCTGCAACAGATGCAGCTGCCTCCCATTTCGTTTAATACGGGTGAACTTCATGCCCTATATTTTGCGATGCAGGCTCTCCGCAGCTTCTCCAGCTTACCCTTTCAGATTTCTTTTCGTACCATTCATGAGAAATTTATGAGCGCCTTATCGGACAAACAACGACAGGATATTGAGAACATTCAACACCGGGTTTCCTTCCGGCATACAGAGCAGATTCGTAATAGCGCGCATTTGGAGTTTCTATTGATGGCTGCTGTGCAGAATATAGTGATCCAGATTACTTACACTAATCAGCGGATATCCCCTGATCAAAAGCCATCTCTTCGCACCATTCAACCCATTGCACTCTATGCAAGGAAAGGCTACTGGTATTGCCAGGCTTTTGATCTGCATAAGCAGGCATATCGTGTGTTCCGTTGCGACCGGATCACTTCAACGGAAGTGTCCGACATTGAACCCTTGCCTCATGTTATTGAACTTTATGCTCAGGATCCCCATTCCTTATGGCAACCCTCACCAGATGCTATTCCATTTCAATGTCGCATTGATGAAGTCGGGGTTGAACTTTTCCAGCAAGAACATTTTCCATCCATGCAAATCATACACGTCAACGAACCGGGCAGTGAATCGGCACAAATGCTTCTTGCAGGTACGTATGAGCCTCATGAACTTGATTTCATTGTTCGGTACCTCGCAGGATTCGGTAAATCCGTTCAAATCATGGAACCGGACATGTTAAAGGAATCATTACGGCAGTATTATATGGACTTGTTAGACCATGTATAAAGAATATATTTTCTGCGTCCATTTTACTTCACATGACTTTTAGCTCCACTCCTGGCCAACAACATTTGCGCTTTTTTTATTGCCAATACCTATTTGCACAATAATCTGAAGCACAATAATAATAGCCAAACCATAGAATGCTTGCACAAAGCTGCCTGTCAGATCGCGAAGCGAACCAATCGCAAGTGGCCCAAGTGCTCCGAGAATGTAACCACCAGATTGTGTCATAGCAGACCAGCTACTGGCTTCCTGCGCATTGCTAGTCTCATCAATCGGCAGCATCAGTGCGATCGGGAATAGTCCACCTGCACCAATACCAAGCGGAATCGCCGCGAGCCACGGATTGACAGAGAGATTCAACATCAGGATACCTATCAACTCCATCATTGCACATCCAACAAGCCAGAATACACGTCTTTGGTACCGGTGTACAAGCATCGGAATGAATAACGTTGAGGGCAGTGATATCAGTGTAAATAACGTTTGGATGTTGCCAGCTGTCTCTTGGCTATATCCTTGACTTTGAATCGCTGGTGCAAGCCAAGCGGTTAATGAATAGAAAATCGCTGCCATCAGTCCGAAGAATAAGGTCAGTATCCATGCACGTCGGTTCTTCACCGGGAGTGGTGCATGGATTACAGCCGAGGTATGTCCCGATTGCCGTTCTGCACGTGCAGACCAGGTTAATTTTAACCAGATCGGTAATGCAATGAATGCTAGTAATGCCCATGTGGCTAAAGACCCTCTCCAAGATTCACCCAGCGTATGCTGGAGCGGAACCGATAATCCCACACTGATGCTGGCCCCCATCACCATCGCTGTAGAGTAGACGCCTACCATGGCAGCCACTCGGTTGGGGAAATACTGCTTAATAAAGCTGGACAACAGCGGCCCTGCCAATGCAATCCCTACACCCGACAGAAAAGAAGTGAACATCATCAACGGAGTTGCGCCTACGAACAATCGTAAGCCTGTACCTATCGCAATAAGGATTAAAGCCAGTACAATGGCCCCTTCGTTCCCCCACCTTCTACTAAGTCTTACAGAGAACGGAGCGAATATGCCCATACATAATACCGGGAGTGTCGTTAACAGACTGGCAGTCATGCCACTCAAACCGAGGTCATTCTGTATGATGCTCATTAGGGGAGAAATGGAGGTAATCGGTGGTCTTAAGTTCAGTGAAGCCAGAATCAACGCCAATACAATATAAAAAAGTTTCATTATGGATCACCTCATGGTAGTAGTATGCTTGCCTTCACTATAGTTCCTATTCGTTAATGACTGGATCTTCAGATGGTGCAAGATTAAGTATAGGATGATCACATTGATTGAACAATACTATTATTTCTATTAAAATGATTAGTAAAAACAATGATTAGAGGTGAGTTTATGGAAATTCGTCAGATGGAAAACTTTATTACCGTTTGCGAGGAGCTTCATTTTACTCGGGCAGCTGAGAAACTTGGCATATCTCAACCGACGTTGAGTCAACAAATACGTGGGTTGGAGGATGAACTTGGTGTTCCTTTGTTTGACCGTGTCGGCAAAAAGATTGTGATGACCCAGGCAGGCACTCTGTTTCTGGAGCACTGTGTACAGATGATCCGGCATCTGCAGAATACCCAAGATGCGCTAGCAGAATTCCGCAATGATCAGCGAGGTCGGTTAGTCATTGGTGTTCTTCCATCTGATTTGGATTACCGTATCACTCCATTGCTCGTTGATTTTCATGCCCGATTCCCCAAAGTGCAATTGAAGGTTATTTCTTCGATCTATGTCGTGAATCAAGTTTTGGAAAATGAAGTCGACATCGGCATTGAGATCACATCTGCCCCTGATGATCGGCTTGTTCGCATTCCTTTGTGCAGTGAAGAATATGTACTGGTCGTTTCCGAGAATCATGATTGGGCAGAACGAGGTACGATTGCAATCCAGGAACTGCGTGATATTCAAACGGTGATGTTCCCCGAAGGATTTACCGGTAGAGAATTGGTTGACGGTTATTGCCGTAAATACGGATTCACCCTCAATACCATCATGGAGACCAGTTCGGCAACATCCATCATTAGTCTGGTCAAAGCCAACGTCGGAGCAACACTGCTGCCTTATCCTCTGATCCAAGCCATGAATGAATCATCATTACGTTGTATTCGAATTACGGATGACCCGCCATACCGACACTTTGAGATTATTCATCGCTCTGACCGTTTCCTGACGCAATCCGCCAAGGCATTTATTGAGAAGACGATCGAGTATTTCAATTAATGATGAGTTTAGAAAGAGAGGTATTGAAATGAAAATAAAAGAAGTTGGTTTGTTGACACATCAGATCGAGGCCATGAGGGAGTTTTACCGTACACTACTGGAGTTGAATGTTGTGGAGGATAGGCCTAATTTCGTTTCATTCCATGTGGGAGACTCAGTCCTTTCTTTCAAGAAGGCTCCTGAACAAGAGAAGCCTTACTATCATGTAGCATTTACGATTCCATCGAATAAACTTGCTGATGCGAAAAGGTGGACCCAAGATCGTAACATTCCGTTACTCTCCAAAGATGGACAGGATGAATTTTATTTCCCCTACTGGGATGCAACCGCCTTTTATTTCTATGATCCAAGCGGCAACTTGATGGAATTCATCGCTCACCATTCACTCGATAATGCTGTCGATAAAGCTTTCGAAGCGAGGCATCTGTTATGTATTAGTGAAATCGGCCTGCCTGTGGATGATGTTCCCGAGACGATGAGCACATTGAATGGGCATTATCGACTTGAACCCTTTGCAGGAGACGGAAAAAAATTCTCTCCCACGGGTGATGCAGAAGGCATGTTTATTGTCATTGATAAACAGATGCCCTGGTTCCCAGACGGGCGCATGCCCGGTGTATTTGCCACGGAGGTGAAGGTGGAAACTGGCAAGCCCGGTAGTCTACATTTACAAGAGGGTCTGTACTCTATTGTTTCGATTTGAAGTACAAACCTACTGACTGAAAGCTCAAGAGGAACATACGGCTCAATACTTACCGAAACCCTCCTCACACGTGATATCTGCTTTAAGAATTTCGTACAGATTTTGTTTGGAATTCTCTAATTGTTTTTGTGCTTCTTCAATTTCTGATATTTTCGCTTCGATAATGCTTGCTTGATCCTTACTTGAAAACCCATCTTTGGCGATCATCAACTGTATCTCATGAATCGTAAACCCCACAGCCAGACATTGTTTGACCACATCCAGATGCTGAATAATGCTCTGCGCATAGATCCGATAGTTATTATGATCTCTCAGCACATGTTCGTCTGTGATAATACCTATTTTTTCATAGTACCGAATCGTGGATATCGGAAGGTTTACATGGTTCGCTACTTCACTAATTTTCATATGGATCTCCCCGTTTCTTCTTCTTGCTATAAAGTATACTTCATAGTTTAGAATCCTCATAGTAAGACGGATGAGGGTATAACCCATACCCCAATCTCACTATTATTAGATATGAGGAGAGATATGCATATGAATACAATTACCGGCCAATTTAACAAAACCAATGATTTTGATACCATCGTCTTGGAGCGCCATTCCGTTAAAGCCTACGATCCTGAAGTGAAAATTAGCCGCGAGGAGATGACCGAAATATTGGCAAAAGCTTCACGTGCCCCTTCGGCCATTAACATGCAACCGTGGCGTTTTCTTGTCATCGACAGTGCTGAGGGCAAAGAGAAACTTGCACCACTGGCCTCTTTTAACCAAACCCAGGCACTAACGTCTTCCGCTGTCATTGCCGTATTTTACGATGCCAACAACGTTGATTACATGGAAGAGATCTTCAGCAAATCGGTGGAACTTGGATACATGCCCCAAGACATTATGGATATGCAGATGCAACAGGTAAAACCTTATTATGCAAACATAAGTTCATCCGAACTCCGTGATATGAACCTCATTGATTCAGGCCTGATATCCATGCAACTTATGCTCGTTGCCCGTGCTCATGGCTATGATACAAACCCTATGGCCGGCTATGATAAAGACCAGATCGCTGAGACCTTCGGCCTCGATAAAGAACGGTTTCAGCCCGTGATGTTGATCTCCATAGGGAAAGCAGTCAAAGATGGCTATCCTTCCTATCGTCTCCCGGTTGAAACGACTACCACATGGGCATAATCAATAGCTTTACAAATTACTTGAAGTGACAGCAGGATCATTTCTTTGCATAGTTGGAGCGAGTAGCTCTAGCTTGGCCATTCAGTCAATCCTTCTTATCTAAACCACTGTTAGTTAATATAGAAAACGCGTACTTGTATTTAAATGAAAAAGAGGTCCTATGACGATACTTCATGTCATTAGGACCCTTTGTATATGCCTTCAATCTTATATTTTCATGATTCAGATATCTCGTTTCAGATGAAAATTCTCATGTCATGAATTTATACGATCCGCTTTTCTACGATTCACCATCTATCCATTTTAAGAATCTATGATTCCATATGTTTCCATAAAAAGAAATCGTCTCTTTTGCAGACATCCATGGATTATCTAAAGTGGACGTTCCATTCTGGATCATATAGTTGTCGTATCCCAATCCATGAGCATATTTTATTGTAGCATCCATACAGTATTCTGTTTGGGCACCACAAAACTCGATACGACGTACAGCTAACTGATCCAAGAGACGTTTCAGATTTGTTTCGTAAAACGAATTCGCATGTGTTTTCTGCACTAAAAAATCTTGCTCTTGAACATCAATATGGGCATGTATCGCCCATGGTTCTTCTCCTGGCACTAATGCTTCATCACAGTGTTGAACAAAAATGATCGGTTTATGTAATTCTCTATACAAAGCAATTCTTCTATTTACTCTATTGAGTAAATTATTCAAATCATACAAGTGATCCCCATCATAACAAACGCCATTTTGTAGATCAACCACGATCAATACATCAGTACAAGTCTCCATCTTTTTCATCCCTCTTCGTTTACTATAAGTTCATTCAACTTAGATCTATTCATGATGAAAAATTCCTATGATCAGTATACTGGATAACAAAAAAAGATGATATGACCTGGTCATATCATCTTTTCGAATAACTATTTACTTGTTGTTAAAAGATATTAAATCCAGATTTAACCTTACTCAACCGTTACGCTTTTCGCCAGGTTACGTGGTTTATCCACATCGTGACCCAGTGCCAGGGAAGCGTAGTATGCCAGCAATTGCAGCGCAACTACAGACAGAGCCGGGCTCAAGAGTGGCAGCGTCTTAGGAATGGCAAACGCTTGGTCTACGGATTTCAGCAATGGTGCTACGTGCTCTTCGTACGTAATCGCCAGTACATCCGCGCCACGTGCTTTCACTTCTTTGATATTGCTCACTGTTTTCTCAAGTACGTTCTCCTGCGTTGCCAGGGCAATAACAGGGATACCGTCTTCGATCAATGCAAGCGTACCATGTTTCAACTCACCTGCAGCATAAGCTTCGGAGTGAATGTAAGAGATCTCTTTCAGTTTCAACGATCCTTCTTGAGCTACTGCATAGTCAAGACCACGGCCGATGAAGAAGAGATGTTCATGTTTGGAGATTTGCTCTGCATATCCTTTGATTGCATCGGCTTGCTCCAACATGGATTCTACTTGCTCAGGCAATGCTTGCATCGCTGCAAGTGTGTGTGCAATCTCTTCAGCAGATTGTGTACCACGAACTTGAGCAAGATACAGACCAAGCAAGTTGAAAGCGATCAACTGTGAAGTATACGCTTTGGTAGAAGCTACAGCAATCTCAGGACCTGCCAATGTTGCGATAACATCATCTGCATCACGTGCAATGGAGCTGCCGACTACGTTTGTGATTGCAAGTACATGTGCGCCATTGGATTGTGCTTCACGCAATGCAGCAAGCGTATCGGCAGTTTCACCGGATTGGCTCACTACGATTACGAGTGTATCTTTGTGCACGATTGGGGAACGGTAACGGTATTCGGAAGCCACATCTGTTTCAACCGGAATACGAACCAATTGCTCAATCACTGTACGTCCAACCAGACCTGCATGGTACGCTGTACCACATGCAATGATTTGAACGTTACGGATATTTTTAATTTGTTCTTCAGTCATTTTCAACTCAGGAAGTTGAACTTTTTTGCTTTCATTATCGATGCGACCCAGCATTGTATCACGATATGCTTTTGGTTGCTCATGAATTTCTTTCAGCATGAAGTGCTCGAATCCGCCTTTTTCTGCGGTAACAGCATCCCAATCGACACGAATCATTTCCCGAGAAATAAAGTTGCCTTCAATCGTCATCAATTCGACAGCATCATGTGTCAATACAGCCATCTCACCATCATTCAGAATGTACACGTTACGTGTATGTTCCAGAATGGCCGGGATGTCGGAACCAATGAAGTTCTCGCCTTCACCAATACCAATAATCAATGGGCTTGCTTGACGCACAGCTACAAGTTTCTCAGGCTCATGCTCTGTCAATACACCCAATGCGAATGCACCACGCAACAACGTGATCACTTTTTGCACTGTTTTAACGATATCACCATTGTATTCACGTGCGATCAGGTGAGAGATAACTTCAGTATCTGTTTCGGAAGTGAATGTGTGACCTTGAGCCATCAATTCGTCTTTCAGATCCAGGTAGTTCTCAATAATACCGTTATGCACAACAGAGAATTTCTGACTTCCATCCGTGTGTGGATGAGAGTTCTCATCCGATGGTTTACCATGAGTTGCCCAACGTGTGTGTCCAATTCCGGCATTACCTACCAATGGTGCACCATCCAGTTTGGCTTCAAGGTTCGCAAGACGACCCAGAGCTTTCGTGATTTGCAGACCTTCCGGTGTGAATACAGCGATACCTGCAGAATCATAACCACGATACTCGAGTTTCTTCAATCCTTCGACCAATACCGATTGAGTGTTCTTATTACCAATATATCCAACAATACCGCACATAGTTTATTTCCTCCGTTTGTATATGAATACTGTGTCACGAAGAGAAACAGGCAGAGGCGGCATATCGGAAAAATGAGTGATTGCCTAACGTTTCATGAATACTTGTTACTTATTCAATTATCAATGATCAGAGCGACCTCGTGTCGCCCCGCAGTCATCATAAGCTGTTATGAATGCAATCATGAATGTACATCATTTTCCCGTCCGCGTACTGTTTACGCTCTTCACGCACATTCATTTGAATTTTAGTTTAACTCTTGCACCTGCACCGGCGCGTTGTGTGGACAGTCACCCATCCATTTTCCGCAATCCGGTTTACGGCTCTGGTGCTTCACCGGGAGGTCCCCGCCGAACAATCCGAACACCTCCACCTCGTCAGCTTGATTGCCGTTGATGTTAATCGTCTTTTCTTCTTCGTCCTACGAAGGGAAAATCTAATTCACATCATCCCGCGCAACTCCAAGCTCTGGCGCTTGTGTAACTGTAACCTTACAATCCTCACTTTCTGTGTCTGAATGACGACTCCACTCATTATATGCACGTCAGGTCCATTTTGCAATGGAGCAAAGTACCTGTGACAATTTCAGCATATTTACCCACAATCCCGACCGGATATACGGACCTATGGTCTCACCAGGCCGGGACGCAGGAATATTCATCCTTAGAGGAAATTCAAAAAGTCCGCTTTTGATTACGAATCATGCCTAACGGCATCATCAGCATCGAATATGGAATTCAGCCGAAATAAGCGGGAGGCTTACGAAGGTTGTTTCCTTTGGAAACATTGTGGTTGCTCACGTAATTTGCCTACGCTCCGCTACTCCATTTCTAGCTTCATTCCATCTTCTCGGTACTGAAAACCAGACTTTTTGAACACGTACCAATCCTATACCAGTTCTTTTTGAACTACATCCGCGATTTGAGACACAAATTGTTCAAGTTCGTCTTTATCTGGTCCTTCCGCCATAACACGGATCAGGGATTCCGTACCGGAAGCACGAACGAGTACACGTCCATTATCGCCAAGTTGTTTTTCTACTACAGCAATAGCTTGCTCGATCGCAGCATTGCCCTCATATTTGCTCTTATCTTCAACACGCACATTCACCAATACTTGTGGGTACTGGGTCATCAGCGCTTTAAGTTCACTCAGTTTTTTACCTGAAGCCTTGAGCGTATCCACGAGTTGAATCGCAGTCAGCATACCGTCTCCAGTTGTATTGTAATCCAGGAAAATCACATGGCCAGACTGTTCTCCGCCCAGATTGTAACCGCCGCGGCGCATTTCTTCCATCACATAACGGTCACCTACTGCAGTTTTAGCTGTTTTTAGTGCGAGTTTTTCTGTTGCTTTGTAGAATCCGATGTTACTCATAACCGTTGATACAACGGTACTGTCCTTCAACTTGCCTGCGCGATTCATCGCATCACCACAGATACACAGAATGAAGTCTCCGTCCACTTCAGCGCCTGTCTCATCAATAGCAATCAGACGATCTGCATCCCCGTCAAAAGCAAGACCCAGATCCGCTTTATGTTTGAGCACTTCTTGTTTCAAGTTCTCTGGATGAGTTGAACCACATTGTTCATTAATATTCAGGCCATTCGGCTCAGCGCCAATAGCAATGACCTCTGCACCGAGTTCACTGAACAATTTCGGTGCCAGCTCATAAGCTGCTCCATTTGCACAGTCCAAAACAATCTTAAGACCAGAGAATGACTCATTGACAGTCGTTTTCAGGAAGTCGAGGTAACGATAACGGGATTCTTCATCCGTCGTTACGGTACCCAGACCGCCACCAACTGGCCGTGGCAATTGATCTGTCTCCGCATCCATCAGCTCTTCAATTCGGTTCTCTGTTTCATCCGACAGCTTGAAGCCATCTCCGCCAAAGAACTTGATTCCGTTATCCTCAACCGGATTGTGAGAAGCCGAGATCATCACGCCCGCATCAGCTTTCAACAAACGTGCAATATAGGCCACTCCCGGAGTGGATACAACGCCCAGACGAATCACATCAGCCCCAATGGACAACAGACCTGCAACCAGTGCGGATTCCAACATCAATCCCGAGATACGAGTATCCATGCCGATAACCACTTTTGGTCTTTCCACACCACCTGCAAGCACGTAACCACCACAACGTCCAATGCTGTAAGCCAGCTCTGCCGTTAACTCTTTATTGGCAACCCCTCTTACACCGTCTGTACCAAAATATTTCCCCATGATTTAACTCCTTCTATTCGCATCATATACGAGCACTATTATTATTTTTAAGAATTTTTAGAATTAGAACGTTTACGGATTTGAGCCACTTTTACTGCCAGTACCGCTGTTATTGTTATTTAAACTACCTCGATTGCTTGTGCTCCCCTGTTGCCCCTGATCCTGAGTATCCGTATTCGATTCTGTTTCTTCTTCATCAGGAACAGGCTCCGTTTCCCCATTTTCGACCTCGGCTGGTGAAGGGTCAGGTGCTACCGTTCCCTCGTCAGTCGGATCTTCGCTAGGAGTAGCCGTTGTGTCCTCAGCCTTTTCGCTGATTTTGACCGTTGCACTCAGAGCAGTAGATGATTCATCCAGTTTGGCAAAACGGGGCAGGTCGGCTTCAAGCTTGATCTCATGCGTTCCAACCGCAAGTCCAGCAAGATCGCCTGTCAACGTGAGATCCTCACTACTCAGACCCTCAAGCATGCTAGGTGAGCCTGTAAGTGTAAGGTTCAGACCGCCGCTTCGAGGCGTAACCAGTGTCCCTTCCAGTCCATTCCCCGCACCTGTAAGCGTAATGGGGACGTTCGGAAAAACTTTGGTTGTCTCCTCAACCTCGTCAAATGGTGATATGGTGACCTTAATCTGAATCGAACTAGGCTCGATTTTCTCAAAACCGGAAGGCGGCGTCAAGTCCACGTTAACTGTTGATGTACCCGATTGATCAAACTGTGTAAGATCAAGGGTTACTTGGTCGTAGGACTGTATACCCGCAAGCGCATCCTCTGATCCATAAACCGAGACTTCTTTCACGTTAGGCTCTACTGTGGAGAGAACCAGTCCTTCTGGAAGCTGTCCCGAATATTTGATTCTTAAGGGTATAGATGTATAGGGCTGATTGACCGGAACACGGACTTCAACCGTTTGAGGCGTTATAATCGCATTTTCAAGGACCTTACCTTCAGCATCGTATGCTTGAAGCTTCACTTTTTTCTGTATAACATCTTCCTTGGCATCTTTCACGCTCACACTGCCCTGAACCTTCGCTACAGCCTCAAGTTGTCCCTCGGGCAGAGTTACCTTAACCGGCGTCGAAGGCTCAATTACGGGCGTTCCAGCGCTGTATCCGGCTGTTGGTTCCCCTTCGGGTACAATATTCACATTGAAGGATTTGGTGCCCAATTTTTCTACATTTACGGTAACCATGGAAGGCTCCATACTGACCACTTCTACCCCGGAAGGCAAATCAGGTACCAGCGGCAGTGTATTGGACCCATCTTTCACCTGACTCAGATCAACCAGTACCTTGTAATCATCATTGGTGAAAATCGATGTTAGCATCGAGCGTTGCCCTTTGATCTCCAGCCGGACCTCATCCGTACTTAATGAAGTCAGCACATAGCTGTTGCTGTCTAATCCATAAGGTTGAACAGGTACCGTACGTTCCACAACCTTGTTGGTTGTGCCTGTTGTGATCGTAGGCGTGGTTGGTACTTCATCCAGATGAATCATGAACCAGAGCAGCAGACTCACTGCAAGTGCAAGTATTTTGGCAAAATTATTATTGTTAAACCACTTATCCATTGTTACGTCCTCCCTTCCGTTTCCAGAAGGTCGTCCAGCCATTCTTTTTCAGATTGGATGTAGGGCGCAACTCCTCATACAGTTTCGCAATCAGCGATTCTTCCTTGATATCACGAACGACCTGTCCATTCATTGCCAGTGACACTTGTCCTGTCTCCTCGGAGACAACCAAGCAGATCGCATCTGCAACTTCGGTAATCCCGATGGCTGCACGATGACGTGTTCCCAATTCCTTACTAATAAACGGATTCTCTGATAATGGCAAATAACAGGCTGCCGCTGAAATCTGTTTTCCTTGTATAATGACCGCTCCATCATGGAGCGGTGTATTTGGAATAAAGATGTTGATCATCAGCTCCGAGCTGACCAGAGAGTGCATCTTAATGCCCGATTCCGTATAATCGTTCAGACCCGTCTCACGTTCAAATACGACCAATGCGCCAATTTTACGCCGTGACAAATAATTAACTGACTTAATAATCTCACCAATTAACACCGTTAATTCTTCATCACTTGCTGCTGCTGAACGACCAAACAGCTTACCGCGTCCCAATTGCTCCAGACCACGACGCAATTCCGGTTGGAAGATAATGAACACCGCAACGACACCAAACGTAAACATCTGGTTCATTAACCATTTGAGCGTATACAGGTTTAGCCACGTACTTAATGCCCAGATCAGCACAAGGAACAGAATTCCTTTCAGGAGCTGAACCGCACGTGTACCCCGCACAAGTAAAATCAGTTTGTACATAATATAGGTAACGATCAATATATCGATAACGTCCTTAATGGACTCTGTCCACGTTAAGTCAGCAAAATAATTCATAAGCCAGCCCCCGCTATCCCCATTGATGAGTAAACCCTGATCTCATATTAACCCATTAGGATTTTATATAATCCTTTGTCTCAGCATTTTGCTTCATTCGATTTTGAGAAAAAATACGTGTCTATATGTAGTAGTATGTTCTCTTTAGTATCTAGGTTATAACGTTAACGTTCCGGTTGCAAGTTACGGCAGTCTCAAACTGCACATAAACATTACATTTACCATGAATTACAAAGTTTCGTATAAAAAAAGAGTACCCCATGCAATCTGGAGGTACCCTGCTTGGTATATACCATTGAAGATTTTACCCTGTTCTAGCGATAAGCCACTTCATTTACCATATTGGTTATTTTGTACCAGAACCAGTCCAGCGCCTGATCAATGCTTTTCACTTGACCTGAAATATGCGCCGTTGAAGCCTGAAACAGTTGTCCGTCGATAATCGTCAGATTGCCGTTCACATCCCCATATACTTGTGCGGTTCCATTTTCTATCGTAAGATCGCCAGCAATTGACTTACCTTCAGGAACAATTACCGTGTTACCCTGAATCACGATCTGGTCCAGATTATTTCCCTTAACAACCATTTCGTTATTCTGGTTCCAGAAATTCAAGGCACTAAAGAGCATCACGACCAAAAAGAAGGCTGCCGCCGTCAGCGCGGGATGTCCTTTGACCCATTTGAGCCATACTTGCTGTCTCTTGGGCTGGGGCAGAGCATTCATAATTCGATTGGTCAGCTCATCAGAGGCAGACGGTGAATAGTGTTTCATGGCAAAGAGTAGCATTTCCGTCTGTTCCAACTCTTTAAAGCGCATGCGACAATCCGGACAGATCACAAGGTGACTTTTCAATTCAACCTTCTGGGCCGGGGACAACGACTCATCCAAACATTCATGCATTAAAGAGACGGCCGAGTTGCAATCCATATGAGAGCCAATCCTTTCTTAAATCACTTAGTCCATGAGCCATTATAAAGCACGCATAAGACTTGCATACATTACATACGCATCCGTTTCGGATATGTTTCAAATAATTTCGCCCATATTTAAAGGCGTTTAACATTTATAACTTATACTCCAATTTTTTACGTAAAAAATCACGGCCCCGATGAACGCGTGTCTTGATCGTTGTTACGGGCATACCTGTCACGTCACTGATTTCCTGTAGCGACAAGTCCTGTAAATATCTCAGAATCATAACGGACTTATACTTGGCCGGCAAACTGTCAATGGCCTCCCGAATAAGCGTCTGCGTCTCTGACAGGAGCGCTTCACTCTCCGGTGTACGATCGTCACTCGGGAGCATCGCATAACCATCAGATCCTTCCTGATCATTCAGTTCAGCATCCAAAGAGTATGAAGGTTTCTTTCTGCGCAGTCGGTCAATACACAGATTGGTCGCGATCCGGTATATCCAGGTTGAAAATTTCTGGTTCGGATCATACTTCTCCATATTGCGAAACACACGCAAAAATGTCTCCTGCACAACGTCTTCAGCTTCATGACGATTGTTCAGCATCCGGTATGCCAAATGAAATAGCTTGTCCTTATATAGTTCAACGATTTCTGCGAAGGCTCTCTGGTCGCCCTTGAGCACCAGTTTCACAAGCCTGTTCTCCAAATTGTCCACCCTTATTCCCCCAGACATGCTGATGGGTCTTCCGTCTTCTGATACCCGTCCACACTTGTAATTCACCAATCAAATCGTAATTCAACTTTGGTCAAAAATCAAGACTGTATGACAAATATCCGCCAAAAACAGTAAAAACGGGAACTCCCACAGGAGTCCCGTTTCATCTCTCGCCCCGTAGAGCAGAGAATGTTGCTTTTATTCAACAAAGTAATGGGTAACTGGTTACATATAATTATTCAAATGCAGCAGTTCAATGATCAGCCTGTATTACGCAGTCCTGCAGCAATACCATTGATTGTCAGCAACACTTCTCTAAGCAGCTCCGTATCATCCTCACCACGTTCACGCATATCTCTGAGTTCGCTCAGAAGTTGAACCTGCATGTAGGACAATGGATCCACATAAGGGTTTCGAAGGCGAATGGATTCTTGAATAACCGGTACATCATCCAGAATTCCAGCTTCTCCAGTAATTTTAAGAATCAGCTCTTTGGTAAGCATGAATTCGGCTTCGATCTGACCGTATATGCGATCCCGTGCTTCCTTGTTGGAAGTCATTGCTGAGTACTCTTTGGCAATCACCAGATCTGCCTTGGCTACAGCCATCTGAACCGTATCAATCAGTGTGCGGAAGAATGGGAAGTTTGCATACATTTCTTTCAGGACAACCAGATTTTCCTTTTTATCCTGATAGAAACTTTGCAGCCCTGTTCCTGCCGCATACCATGCCGGAAGCAGATAACGACTTTGCGTCCATGCAAATACCCAAGGAATCGCTCTGAGATCTTCGAACTTGTCGCTACCTTTCCGCTTGGATGGACGTGAACCAATATTCAGTTCACCCACCTCTGGAAGCGGTGTGGATTCCTTGAAGAAGGTAAAGAAGTCCGGATCACGGAAAATCAGATCCTGATACTTCGTCAGGGATACTTCCGAGATCTCTTTGATGATGCTATCCCAATGACGCTCGGATTCTGATTCTTGCGGCTCAAGACCATTCAGTGCTGCTGTAATCAAAGCAGAAGTTGCCTGCTCCAGACTACGGTATGCAATCCCCTGAAGAGAGTAACGAGAAGAAATGACCTCACCCTGCTCTGTAATCTTGATCCCTCCGCCAATGGTATGCGGTGGCTGAGCAAGAATACTGCGGTTGAGTGGCATGCCGCCACGTCCAAGTGCTCCGCCACGTCCATGGAAGAACTTCAGCTTAACGCCATGTTCATTGCCCACAGCCGTGATCGCATTCATTGCTACGCGCAGTTCCCAGTTGGCTGTAACCACTCCGCCATCCTTGTTACTGTCTGAATAACCAAGCATGATTTCATGCAGTTCATTCCGTCCTTTCACGCTTGCGCGGTATACAGGAAGGTTGAACAGCTTCTGCATAATGTCCGAAGCCGCATGAAGATCGTCAATCGTTTCAAACAGCGGTACCGCTTGAAGTGTAGCTACAACCTCACCATTGTTTCCTTTGGTGAATAACCCTACTTCCTTGGCAAATACCATAACTTCCAGCAAGTCACTTGCGCCCTGCGTCATACTGATCAGGTAACTCGTGATACAGCCGGTCCCAAATTCGTTTTGGGCACGCTTGATGGTACGGAAGACATCCAGACACTCTTTGGTTCCCTCCGTGTATTGGTGATAAGGAGAAGTAAGCGGACGTGGGTCATCCAGCAAACGAGCAAGCAGATCGATTTTACCGTCTTCAGTTAGACGTGCATAGTCTTCTACAATGTTCATTTTCGCCAAAATCTCCGACATCGCATTTTCATGTTCCTGACTGTGCTGACGTACATCCAATGCCGCAGTGTGGAAACCAAACAACTCGACTTGGCGAATCATTTTGCGAATGGTCGTATCCGCTACGTAATCGGCAAAATGATGGCGCAGACTTCGATCAATAATCATCAGATCATCAATCAAATCCTGAGCGCTATGATAACGGTCAGCCTGACCTAATTTGTTCTCATCCAGTACATTGTTCAGCTTGGCAATCATATAAGCCAATTTGATGCGGTATGGCTCTTTTTCATTCCGCCAGATATCCACTTTCTTCAATGTAACAGAATTACGGTCCTGCTCAATCGACTGCACCAGCTCATCCGATACATGGATGATGTTCGTGCTGAAGCTGAGGTGTCCCATAAGTTCAATCATAATCCGTTGGTATTCACGCAAAGCGAGCTTGCGCTGCATCAACAACGTCTGCCATGTTACATCTGAAGTTACCGAAGGATTTCCATCCCGGTCTCCACCGATCCAGGAACCGAACCGCAAATACGTCGGCACATGCCAGTCATGGTCAGGATAAAATTTGTTCAGGCAGCGTTCCAGCTCCTGATATACATCCGGAAGTACGTGGAACAACGTTTCATGAAAGTAGTACATCCCGTTCCGTACTTCATCGAGTACAGTCGGTTTGCGGTCGCGAAGTTCATCTGTCTGCCAGAGCGTAATAACCTCATTCAGCAGTTTCTCACGCAACTGTTCACGTTCACGCAACGTCAGCGTAGGATTATCAAGAAGCATGACATCTTCAGATATCCGTTTATGGATGTCCAGAATAACTCTGCGCATGGCTTCGGTTGGGTGAGCTGTCATAACGAGTTCCAACGACAAATCGTCCAGAATCTCTTCCACCTCTGTATGAGACAATCCACGTTCCTTCAGATCCTGTACTGCTTTCTCAATCGATCCTGGCTGCACAGCGTCCCCTGCAGAACGTTCATAATCCCGTTTACGCCGGATCCGATGGTTTTGTTCAGCAATATTAACTAATTGAAAATAAATAGCGAAAGCCCGAATAACCTGGTGACGATTGTCCGAGTCTAATTCCTGGATCATCGTTTTGAACTCTGCATAGAGCTCTGGCAGAAATTCTGCACGTAACGATTTGCTCGTTTCCCGAATCTTCTCAACGATATCTAGAAGCTCCGTGCCGCCTTGATGGACAAGAACTTCTCCGAGTATATTGCCCAGGAACCGCACGTCTCGCCGAAGCAGGTTGTTGGATTGGCTTTTGCTGGCGGTTACCATAGTTTCAGTCATGCTTATCCTCCCATCTGATCGTTCCATTCGTACACGTAAATTTGACACCTTCATAACATCATACAATAAAATGGTACGAAAATCTTTATTTTTCTACTAGAAAAAATGGGGATTATCCCCGATTTACAGCACAAAAACATGCTTTTTTATTCATTTTCTTGTTCTGCTTCAATTAATGATCATATGTTGTCGCATGATACCTTTTTCACGTACTTTACATAAACCAAATGCCTCATACCTATGCTTAAAAATTCATAAATATACAGTTATTTTAGATCTAGTCCAATATACCTGAAACTAAGGTTAAACCGCATAATTTCATTGATTGAGAACAGATGATATACAAAGAAACATGACCGGCAAAGCAAGCTTTTGTATACTTTACCACAGTGACGCAATAAATTAAAGATGTAATTATAAATTTCTTCCCACTACAAGTCTGCTTATTAGGGAAGTTTCTTATGTATAGCGCTGAACTACTGTAATAATAGGGATATCTTAACAGACCATTACTACATAATATTCTTATCTTGTTGGGCAGATTAATCTATAGATCTAACCAAAAAGGAGGATTCCACATGATAAAAAAAGGTACTACAATCATTGCTTCCGTGCTTCTGGTAGCCGCAATAGCTGGCCCTGCTGCTGCTGATGGACATATGAGCAAAGGAATGGATACCAATGGTTCACGTGTTCAATCGTATCAGGACACCAATTACATGAACCGTACTAACACCAACATGAACATGGATGGGAACTACCGCAACAACGGTGACTACCGTACCAACAGTGTACGTGCCAACGCCACGACAACCAATCGTGACAACAACATGGATTGGGGCTGGCTTGGTTTGCTGGGGCTGCTTGGTTTAGCTGGCATGCGTAGAAGAGTAACCGATCACAACGATCGTTAAATTACGGTCACTTCACCTTAGCTTCTACGATTATAAAACATCTAAATCAACAGAAGTAAACAGAAGAGCCAAGAGTCCCTATCTGCATAAAAAGGGGAGCTTGGCTCTTTTTCTAAATAAATTTCACTCTACATAAAATAATTGTGTAAAAATAAAAAAGCCTCTGCATCAGCAAAGGCTTTCTCATTACATAAGCGGGTGATGGGAATCGAACCCACGCTATTAGCTTGGAAGGCTAAAGTTCTACCATTGAACTACACCCGCATAACAATCGGGATGACACGATTTGAACATGCGACCCCCTGGTCCCAAACCAGGTGCTCTACCAAGCTGAGCTACATCCCGATACTTATGAAAATAATGGCGCGCCCTGAGAGATTCGAACTCCCGGCCTTTTGATTCGTAGTCAAACGCTCTATCCAGCTGAGCTAAGGGCGCAAAATATGGAGCGGAAGACGGGAATCGAACCCGCGACCCTCGCCTTGGCAAGGCGATGCTCTACCGCTGAGCCACTTCCGCAAATAAAGGATGCGCGTGGAGGGACTTGAACCCCCACGTCAAAGACGCTAGATCCTAAGTCTAGTGCGTCTGCCAATTCCGCCACACGCGCATATAATGGTGAGTCATGAAGGGCTCGAACCTTCGACACCCTGATTAAAAGTCAGGTGCTCTACCAACTGAGCTAATGACTCATAATGAAATGGCTGGGGATATAGGATTTGAACCTATGCATGACGGAGTCAAAGTCCGTTGCCTTACCGCTTGGCTAATCCCCATTAAAAGAATATGGTGGAGGCTGAGGGGATCGAACCCCCGACCCTCTGCTTGTAAGGCAGATGCTCTCCCAGCTGAGCTAAGCCT
>NZ_JBQCJX010000005.1:0-280675 GCF_051967555.1 Paenibacillus sp. SAF-068 | reverse complement strand
TCGGGATGTAGCTCAGCTTGGTAGAGCACCTGGTTTGGGACCAGGGGGTCGCATGTTCAAATCGTGTCATCCCGATTTTTTTTATTTTGCGGGTGTAGTTCAATGGTAGAACTTTAGCCTTCCAAGCTAATAGCGTGGGTTCGATTCCCATCACCCGCTTCCGAGTAACATACAGAAAGGCCTTTGCTTATAGCAAGGGCTTTTTTTGCATTAAAAAAATAATTGTATTCCTAATAAATGAGGGTCAATTCTCATTTGATTAAAGAGGGAATCTTTGTTTAAATAAATAGAACAAATCGTATCTGATGTACCGTCTTTATAAAGGAGGGCGAACCGTAATGAAAAGAGCTCTGGTCATTGGCGGAGATGGAACACTAGGTAAAGCTGTTGTTGCGAAGCTGAGAGATCATTCCGTTGAGGTTATTACAGCAGGGAGACAATCCGGGGATGTGCAGGTGGATATGACGTCGACAGAGAGTATTACTTCGCTCTTTGAAACGGTGAGTAACATTGATTACGTCATTGTGGCAGCAGGCCAGACCCATTATGCGAAACTGGAAGAACTGACACCTGAGAATAATATGATTAGTGTGCAGGGAAAACTGCTTGGACAAGTCAATATCGTATTGATTGGTCAGCACTATATTAACGACAAGGGGAGTTTCACACTGGTCAGTGGCATTATACAAGATCACCCTATTGAGAGGGGGGCATCAAGCGCTATGGTTAATGGAGCAATTGATGCGTTTGCCAAAGCGGCAGCGTTTGAGTTGCCCAGAGGCATTCGTTTGAATTCGGTTAGTCCTAATCTGTTTGTAGAGTCGGCGGAGAAATATAAGGATTTCTTTATTGGATTTAATCCCGTACCTGTAGAGAAAGTGGCTAATACGTTTATCCAGAGTGCACTTGGTATCGAAACTGCCCAGACCTTTAAGATCTATTAATTATTAAAAGGGATTCCGATATCAAACAACCATTTCAAGAATAAAACAAGCTCCTCTCCTACGATGTACGCAGGAAGAGGAGCTTGTTCTTTGGCAAGAGTTAACGATTAGTATCTTTCCAAAATGGTCTGTGTCTTCAAGCCATCGGCAGGAATCAGCCAGTTGTTGTTTTCCAGCAATTGCAGCAGTTGGGTACGCAGTCCGGATACGGCTACAGCATCCTCGGTTTTGAAAGAGACTTCTACGATATTCTCAGTACCTGTACCTGCTGCATCACGGATCGGCCATACTTCGAGTGTAAGCTCTTGACCATTCCATGTACCTTCATATCGTTGGAATGTAATCGGGCCATATGCGCGGGATTGAGTCAATTGCTGCTTGCCCCAGTTGGAGGCAGACCAGTTTTTCAATTTGCCAGGAAGCTTGTCCAGTAACATGTTCAAGGCTTCTTGATCTGAAGGAAGCTGAACACCTGTTGCTTTGGTATCAATCTTTTTCGTGTTGGAGAAACTCAGCGTTTGTTTGCCATATCCCCAATCGATCTCCGCCTCGTAATTATCATCCGATTTATCGAACCCTTCTTGGTTAGCCAGTGTCAGCGCTGCGTTGATATCACCATTGATGACAGGGTATCGTTTTTTATAGGTCAACTCGTAATTGTTTTTATCATCCTTCTTGCGAAAACGAACATTCCATCCTTGCTCATCCAGTCCGAGCGCATTGGTGTCAAAATACTCTACGTTAATGTTTCTTGGCGTGGAACTCAGGCCGAGGGTCTGAATCACTTCACTGCGTGGTGTCCCATCTGTATTGAGCACCAGTTCCGGCTTGGCCAGAAACTTTACTTCATAAGCAGGAACAGCATTGGCAGCAGCTGAGGCCTGGGGCGCTCCCAGAAACGTCAATCCACTTCCCAATGTTACGATGCTCAGCATGAATGAGGCGGTTACCTTTTTCCACTTTTTCAAAACCAATCACTCTCCTAATCTGGATTAACGTACAGCTCCCACTTTATCGTCTGAGTATCTGAACGCGATTAACGGGGAAGGCACATTGCGTTAACCCTGCATAGATTTGATGAATGGCAAACGATAGTTTATAGAGGATCAGGGCAATCCACCATAGAAAGGGGGGACTCTTGGCTCACCTCTCGCAGCACTTCTTTGAAACGATTTACCTGAACTGAGGGATGGCGGTCCTTGTTATGTACGGTGTATATATGCCGCGGTGCCTGTTCTCCGGGAATGGGAAGAACCTGAATGAGCCGATGCATCTCCTCCCACCGTACCGCCATCCGAGACATGAACGAGATATGCCCCCCGATTAACACGAGCTGTTTGATTGCTTCCAGGGAATCCATCTCCACCGTACTCCGCAAACGAATGTCATGCTGCACGAGCCATTGGTTGGTCAGCCGCCGAGTACTGGATTCATTGCCATGTAAGGCAAAAGGAATCTGCGCGATATGGTCAGGTGTCAATACATCCTTCTGGGCCAACTCATGCTGCGGAGAGCAGATTAATACCAAGTCATCCTCACACAACGTCTCAGCTTGCAGAGCGGGTCCGACAAATGGCTCCGAAGAGATCACCCCCAGATCAATCTGCTGCCGAATTAACATCTCGCGAATAACGGGTGATGGTTTGACGGATAAGACGATACGAATGCCCGGAAATTCCTGAGAAAAGGTGTTGAGTATGCTGGGCAACAGATATGTAGCCGGTACATAGCTTGCCCCAATGTGCAGGGTGCCCCGATAGAGACTGTCATATTCTTTCACTACGCGTCTTGCCTCTTGGGTCAAAGCATTGATTTTGACGGAATAGTGGAGCAGGGCTTGTCCGGCCTCGGTTAGAAAGGTCTTGCCGCTGCGTGATTCGAATAATCGCACGCCCATCTCTTCCTCCAATGACTTCATATGAAATGTAACAGTGGGTTGTTTGATCCCAAGTAACTCGGCCACGCTTGTCATGTGATGATGCTTGTCGATCAGCTCAACAATTTGCAGTTTGATCAGATTCAATGTCCCAACACTCCTCTCACTTCTATTAGTTCACCTACTATAGATTTAATCTATGAACATCAACAGAATTCATCTAAAAAGTTAATTTCAATTTTACATACAAGACATACAACTCGCGAAAGCGGACGTTAGACTGAGAACAGTGCAAGGGATGAAGTAACAAAAGAGATCAAGTAACAGAAGACAGGCAGGGATGCTTATGAAATTAGAGATCACGGGAATTCAGAAATCATTTAATCAAACACCCGCACTGCTGCCGACAGATCTAACACTTGAACATGGAAAGTTCACGACACTGCTCGGCCCATCGGGCTGTGGCAAAACAACACTGCTCCGCATGTTGGCCGGGCTGGAACAGCCGGATGCGGGGGAGATTCGTGCAGATGGTCAGTGTATCTATTCTGCGGCGAAGCGGATTGATATACCGACACACAAGCGTAATCTGGGCATGGTGTTTCAGGATTTTGCATTATGGCCGCATATGACCGTATATGAAAATGTAGCATTTGGCCTGAAGGCCGGAAAACAAAAATCCGATCTGCGGCAGAAGGTGAATGAAGCCCTTGGCATGGTTCGCCTGCAAGGTATGGAAGATCGTTATCCGCATCAGCTGTCTGGTGGACAGCAGCAACGGGTTGCTTTTGCCAGAGCCGTAGCCGTCAGACCTGGTGTGATCCTGTTCGATGAGCCACTAAGCGCACTGGATGCTGTGCTTCGGGAAGAGATGCGGATCGAGATGATGTCGCTGGTTCGGGACATGGGGCTAACTGCGCTGTACGTCACACATGATCAGATTGAAGCGATGTCCATGTCGGATAAGATTGTGGTGATGCAGAAGGGACGGGTATTGCAAAAGGGTAGCCCGGAAACGATCTACTCCGCGCCAAGTGATCCGTATGTCGCTTCGTTTATCGGAAAGTCCAACTGGCTCACGCCTAATCAATCGATGGTGCGTCCAGAGCATGTGACCTGGAACAAAACAGGTCATGACGATCTGTGTTATCCGGGAACTGTACTCAGCGTCAGCTATGTAGGTGAACGCTACGAAGTGCGAGTGCAGATGGAAGGGCTGGGCGTATGGACAGCCTATGTGAACCAAAGAGTACGCGTAGGAGAGAAGGTCCAGCTATATGTTGTTCCCGAGCGGATATGCCGCATGGATGGACAGGATGGCGAAACTGTGAATCACCGAGAAGTTATCGCAGTAGCTAATTAGCACGGAATAGATGTATGCACTCAATCAAGAGCAGTACAGGTTGAACAACTTAATCAGAAACCAGGGGAGATGGATGAATATGTTGGGGATGAAAACACGGAAAAAGAGCGCAATGCTGTTATTAACGGCGGTTATGAGTATCAGTTTGTTCGGATGTAGTACAGGGAACCCGACCACTGGCAATGCGGCACAACCTGCAAGTGAAGGAAACACGGCAGCAGCGGCAGAAACAACAAAACCGGCTGGCGGCAAACTGGTATTGTACAGTGCTGGCCCACAGAAGCTGGCCGATAACATTGTGAGCGGATTTACAGACAAAACAGGGATCGAAGTCGAGATGTTTCAGGGAACGACAGGCAAAATTCTGGCTCGTATGGAAGCCGAGAAGTCCAATCCGGTGGCAGACGTTGTAATCCTGGCCTCGTTACCCTCAGCACAGGCTTTGAAAGCCGATGGACTGACGATGCCTTACCCGGAAGCAGCTAATGCAGACAAGCTGAACAAGGACTGGTCGGATGCAGAAGGCAACTATTTCAGCAGCAGTGCTTCCGCACTGGGTATTGTGTATAACACCAAACTGGTATCTACACCGCCAACAAGTTGGGCAGAACTTGCTACGCCAGCGTGGAAAGATGCAGTGAACATTCCCGACCCTACCTTATCAGGTTCGGCACTCGACTTCATCACAGGATACCTGAGTGCGAATGGTGAAAAAGGATGGGATCTGCTGAGTGCTTACAAAGCCAATGGAGTAGCGATGGCAGGAGCCAACCAGGAAGCCCTTGATCCGGTCATTACAGGTGCGAAAAGCATCGTAGCCGCAGGTGTGGACTACATGGCGTATTCCTCCAAGGCAAAAGGTGAACCACTGGATATCGTGTACCCTGAGGAAGGCACGGTCATCAGCCCAAGACCGGCAGCGATTCTGAAATCCAGTCCGAATGTAGAGAATGCCAAAGCGTTCATTGACTACCTGTTGTCTGATGAAGCACAGAAGCTTGTTGCAGATGCTTATCTGATCCCGGGCCGCGAAGATATTGAAGCAACTAACCGTGCCAATGTGAAGGATATTCCACAACTTAAAGTGGATTGGAACTGGATGAGCGAACATGGCGAAGAGACAGCAGCGCGTTTCTCCGAGACGTTTAAATAGGTACTTTTGCGTAAATTCAAAAAAGCGTCTTTCAATAAGCAAGGTATCGATCAAAATACTTCTACTCGTCTAAATCGTACCTGCTGTCTGTGGAAAGTCATGTGAGGTGAACGTAGTGAAACCTGTTGTAATGGACAACAACCGAATTTTTCGGAGAGTGGGCGTGATTCTGGCCCTCTTTCTGCTGACCATAAGCATTGGGGTACCGCTCTTGCTGATTTTCTGGCAAAGTGTGTATGTGAACGGACAGTGGGAATGGATGGCTCCGATTCGCACGATTACAGGTCATCATCTATCTGGTGTGTTGCTGAATTCCGTCTGGCTTGGCATCTGCGTTGTAGCGGTAACCACGTTGCTGGCGCTGCCGCTGGCCTGGATGATGGCGAAGACCCGGATGGGTGAGCATCGCTGGGTGGATGTAATCCTGATGATTCCATTCATGACCCCGCCGTATATCGGCTCGATGGGCTGGATTCTGTTTATGCAAAAAGGGGGGTATCTCCAGCAGTGGGTACCCTCATCTGTAGGCTGGAGTGAGCTGTTCTTCAGCTTCTGGGGCATGGTGCTCATCATGAGCCTGCACCTGTTCCCATTCCTGTATCTGCTGCTTCGTGATGCACTGATCCGCATCGGGGGCAATCTGGAAGAAGCGGGGGCTGTGCACGGTGCACGTGCAGGGTACCGTTTCAGACGCATTATTTTACCCTTACTGTTATCGTCCTACGGCATGGGGATCATGCTGGTCTTTGTCAAAACGATTGCGGAATTCGGAACACCGGCAACCTTCGGGCGCAAAATTGGCTATTATGTCATGACCTCCGAAATTCATAAGTACATCTCCAGTTGGCCGATTGACTTCGGCAAGGCGACTTCACTGGCATCGGTGCTGCTGTCCGTCTGTCTGGTGATGTGGTATATGCAGTCTGCCATGAGTCGGAAGTTCACATATCGTCTGGTTGGTGGCAAAGGGCAACGTTCGAAGCGATACTCCCTTCGTGGTGGAGCAGGATGGTTGTGCGGGGTATATCTTGCGATTCTGTTGATCCTGTCGGTGGGTATCCCGTATTTCTCCATCATTGCGGCTTCGACCATGAAGCTAAGGGGATCGGGACTCGCATTTGATAATCTGACCTTGGATCATTACAAAGAGTTGTTATCTTGGGGATCGGTGAGTATGAAGGCCATTGGGAACAGTCTGGGATTATCCCTCGCGGCTTCAACTGTTGCGGTTATTATCGGTACGGGATTTGCGCTTGCGATCGGCAGATCATCTTCATTCATGCAGCGTGTGATTGACTTGTTCAGTCTGTTGCCTAATACCGTCCCAGGTATCGTGATGGTTGTGGGTCTGATTCTCTTCTGGAACTCACCCTGGATGCCAGTGACGTTGTATAACACCTATGGCATGGTTGTGCTCACGTACGTCGTTCTCTTCTTGCCTTACACCGTGCAATATGTAAAATCGAGCTTCACCCAGATTGACGGAACCTTGTTCCAGGCTGGGCAAGTCTTTGGCGGGAAGCCGCTGTATATTCTGCGGCGTATCCTGATTCCGCTGATCCTGCCAGGCATGCTGGCCGGCTGGATGATGACCTTTACGATTGCTACCCGAGAGCTGGTAGGTTCGTTGTTAATTCTCCCGCCGTCCATGCAGACGTCGGCGACGTATATTTTTGCCCAGTTTGAACAAGGTCAGGTATCGCTTGGAATGGCGATGGCCGTAGTTACCGTAGGCATGACAGTGCTGATGCTGCTTGGAATCGAAATGCTGAATTCAAAGAGAAAGTGGAATGCATCATGATCAAACTAAACGTATGGGGCGGGGCAGGGGAACATGGACGTTCTGCCTATCTCCTGAGCGGGAGCAAGTTTCGCCTTTTGCTGGATTGTGGTGTCAAAAAAGAAGGCACGGGCCAGTATCCGCTGATTAACCCGGAGATTGTTCCACAGCTGGACGCAGTCCTCTTGTCTCACGCCCATGAGGATCATTCGGTTGCCATCCCATTGTTGTATAAGATGGGCTACCAGGGTGAAGTGTGGACGACAAGGGAGACGAGGGCACAACTGCGTACGTATTTTGCCAACTGGCGTAGGTTTGCAGAGCGTGTAGGCGAAGAACTTCCTTATGATGAAGCAGATGAGCAAGCTATTCGTTATCGGTATCTGGAGGATGAGGTGGTATCCCAAACCTGGTTCGAACCAATTCCTGAAGTAAAAGTGATGTGGGGACGGAGTGGACATCTTGCTGGATCGGTGTGGTTTGGACTTGAGATGGAAGCTAAGCGGATTTTCTATTCCGGAGACTACACATCCGAATCGATGCTTTTACAGGAGGATTGTCCAGCGGAGGCATTCTGGCAGAAAAGCATGCTTCGTGAAAATCCGGTATTCAATGTTCCAAACAGCGAACAGTGGGGTACGGAGAAAATAATCGCTAGGAATGGTGGGCAAAAGGCTGGAGAATTCATAGCTTCACAGGAACGGATAATTGTTGCATCAGAGATATCGTCAAACACCTTCGTATCCAAGGGAATATCCATGAAGCAGGGAAACTTCACATCCAACGAAGCAGATGGAGCAGGCAGAGCAAACGTAGCAGCAATATCTTCCTTCGGATTGGTGGATCTGGCAATCATTGATGCTGCCTATGGTACGGACCAGGATACACAGGCTGACAAACTGGAACAGCTCGAACGAGCCATTCGCCACACGATTGCTCAAGGTGGAAAGGTGCTCTTACCCATGCCTGTCGTGGGGCGTGGACAGGAGATCATACTGTGGGCACAGCAACAATTCCCGGCTGTTCCAATTGTAATGGAACAAGGGTTAATGGACGGCATGAAGCAGCTTATGCATGTTCCATACTGGTTGAGGAAGCAGGGAGAGCATGTCACCGGAGGTTCGTTGCAAGACGAAATTGATTGCTTTCTGACCGGACGAGGATGGGATCTGCCTACGACCACCCAAGAGCGGGAACGACTGTTGGAACATCATGCTGCGTCGCTATGGTTCATTCCAGATGGAATGATGCAGTCATCCCTTGCACGTTGGTATTATAGTCAATTTTCGGACAGGGAGGAGAATCTGATTCTGCTCACCGGGCATGTTGCTCACGGCACATTTGCTGATAAGCTATTACGGGTACCTGGCCAGTATGGGGCATGTGAAGTACAGAAAATTCGCTATAAAGTGCATCAGGGCTGGAAGGATGTCGAGCAGATGCTGCATCGGGTTCCAGCAAGGCATACGGTCCTTGTGCATGCTGATCGAGCAGAGACGGACAGATTAAAAGACAGTTTGCTTAGAAATAGCCCGTCACCGGAAACAGTTATACATTCACTGTCTGCGGGTGACGAGCTATATGTGTGAGAATTGTACATGAATTGAATTGTCACGTTATCTGAGAGCGTCCCTGGGGGCGTTCTTTTTCCATTGGCGTGTGATTATTCAGGGTTTGCGATGAATGGGGTGCTCAAGTTCGGCATGACCCATCAAGCTATCAACGGCTGTATCGGCCACCAATATATCCAGGCTGTTCACTTCAGCAAATTGAAACAACGGTGTTAATAATCCCAGAATATACCTAAATAATATAAATGGTAAAAATGAAAAATGTTTCTTTTTTAATCAAATCAAAGAGACGATCCTGCTGAAGGATCGCCTCTTATTACTTTTTATGAAAATAACATTATTGTAATTGCAATGCTTGGGCTGTCTTGGCCTCCACTTCATCCAAAAGTGAAGTCATGTCCATACCTGCGTGGTTGCCAAGCAGGATAATGGTGATATCATCAGACAGATTACGTGAAAAGGCTGTAGCGAACCCACCGCCACTACCGTTGTGGAAGAGGGTACGGTTGGTGCCTTTCTCTTTGAGAATCCAGGCGTAGCCATAGTTTTTATCGGAGTAAGGCTCATACATCTGTTCAATCGTATCTTGGCTTAGAATCTTGTCCGTATACAGTGCACGATCCCATTTCAGCATATCGTCTACCGTGGAATAGATGGTGCCTGATCCGGATTGAGAGACATAATAAGGGGCAGTTACCCAGGCGTTATCTTTTTGGACAAAACCACTAATCGTATGCACTTTACGGGAAGCTTCTCCTGAATTTTTCATGCCAAGTGGTTTCAGTATCGTCTGCTGTACATAATCGGCATAACTCATGCCGGATACCTGTTCAACCACGTAGGCAAGCAAAACATACCCGCTGTTGCTGTATAGATATGCACTCCCTGGTTCAAACTTCAGCGTTTTGTGGCGAATCTCTTCCACAGTCTCTTCCATGGAAGTTCCTTCACTCCGACCAAATGCGGATGGCAGACCTGAAGTCTGGGATAAGAGCATATGCAGTGTGATCTGATCTCCCTTCGGTATACCCGAGATATACTTGGAGATTGGGTCTTGCACCTGAATCTTACCATCCTCCACGAGACTCAGAATGGACGCAGCCGTGAAGGATTTGCTCAGCGATGCGATTCGGGTCTTCTGATCTGGGCGATTTAGCGTCTGTTCATCCGCAAGTCCGTAGCCTTGTTTTAGCAGAACCTCGCCATCGCGGGCAATTAGCGCCATACCTGGATAGTTAATCTCGCGGAGATATGTATCCACGCTGGTAACTTCGCTGTTCAGCAGACTGACCTGATCCGTGACCATATTTACGCTCATCTGTCCTGTAGCTGTGCGTTGGACCTTGATGTCTGCCTTGATTGCATTAGCCATGGCCCGGACAGGTACCATCAACGTACCGTTAATTGTACGTGAATTCACACCTGTAGACAGATTGACCTGGTTTACCCTAATGGAATCGCTGCCAGACTGATGGATCAGTTTGTCTCTGCCAACGGTAATGGTGGCTGTCTTGGTGCGATTATCCCATTTCAACGTACCTTTAACGGATGTGACCACATCCCGCAGAGGAACAAACGTTGAGCCTTTGATGATAAGTGGTGCGTTCTTCCAGGACTGCTGCTCACCATTCACTTCAATGTGAACTGCTTGCGTTGCCTGGGCTGCGGATGCCGTGATACCGGCTTGTCCCAGAATCGGGCCTGTGCACAGAATGAACGCTAACAGGATACGGAACATGGATGAATATACCGTGGAAACAGGTTGTTGCACGTGTGACTTACGTAAGATGTGAATCCTCCCCTTCCAATCGTTTCATGAATAGACAACTTATGAGCATTGTAAACGATCTCGCTTGGAGGGTCAAAACGATTAGCGGTTATATTCCATATCATCTAATTGGATCATCTAAATTAAATTTGTACTAATTTAGTATCTATACATAATATTTTTAGAGCGATTGTCCGATAAAAGGATGGGTGAAGATTATGATGGGGGATAGTTAAATGAAGAAAAGGATTCGAAACTGGTTTACTTTAACCGTAAAAAAACGCCTGATCGCTGCATTGCTCCTGTTCCTGATTGTTCCGAGCATTACCGTGGGTTGGTTGTCTTATCAAAAAGCTGCTGACCAGGTTAAGCAGGAAATTATTCGTTCCGCACAGGCCAAAACAGAAATGCTTAGTCTGCAGATAAATCAAATGCTTGAAATGGAGAAGGACAACGCGGCACAGATGGCTGCGGGTATGACTTCAAACGATGTTATTAACAAATCCCCTGCGCTTCAAAGGCAGATGGATCGGATGTCTCAGAATCATAAGGAACTGGGTGTACTCACCGCAGGTGCGGACGATGGCAGCTGGATGAAATCCCCAGAATCCGAGGAACAAAATTATGATCCTCGAGAGCGTTCATGGTATAAGATGGGCATGTCTCAGGATGAACCTGTAATCTCAGATACGTTCCAATCGGCTTCGACGGGTGAATGGGTTGTGACCGCGGCGGCCAAGCTGGCTGATGGCAAAGGGGTATTCGGGGCCAATGTCAGTCTCAATCATCTGAAAGAATCCGTAGATCAGATACGTATTGGTAAAGAAGGAAAACTGTACATGCTAGATAACGGGGGTAAGTTCCTGTTCCATTACAATATTGAATCCGGTACACAGTCGGATGAACCTTACATTAATGAGATGTATACGAAAGAAAACGGAACCGTGAAGTATACATATGATGGTCACGAAGTGGAAGCTGTGTATTTCACCAATCCGGTGACAGGCTGGAAAATTGTTGGCGAGATGGTTCCTTCCGAAGCAACGGAAGCCGTAATGCCTATTTTGATTCGTTCCATTACAATTGTGGCATCTGCAATGGTTATCGGGTTGATTTTGCTTGTTTTCATTATCCGCAGCATTCATCGCCCATTACTGCAATTGACACAGGCAGCATCCCAAGTAAGTGCAGGTGACCTGACCGTTCGTGTAGGCTTGCAGCGCAAGGATGAGTTCGGACTGCTTGGAGAAAGCTTCGACACGATGACGACTTCACTGCGTAGTGTGCTTGGAGAGGTGCATGATACTTCAAGCCAGCTGGCAGCATCTTCGGAAGAGCTGATGGCAAGTTCCGAGCAGACGTCCAAAGCTACAGAACAGGTGGCTGAACTGATGCAGGATGCAGCTGCAGGAACGACTTTGCAAAACAATAGTCTCGCTGCTACAGGCCAACTTGTGGGCGAAATGTCCATCGGAGTCAAAGAAATCTCATCCAGTGCTGAAGACACCGCTCGTATCGCTCTCGATGCTTCCACCAAGTCGGAAGCGGGTATGGTTACCGTGGAAGAAGCGGTTAGCCACATTCAGCAGGTGAATGATGAGAGCAAGGCCATGTCTGTGGTCATTGAGGATCTGCGCGCGAAAAATGAAGAGATTCTTGTAATTGTGGCCGAGATTACGGCCATTGCCAAACAGACAAACATCCTCGCATTGAATGCATCCATAGAAGCTTCAAGAGCTGGCGAGCAAGGACGAGGATTCGCTGTTGTAGCCAACGAAGTGAAGTCACTGGCTCACAGTTCAGGCGCTTCAGCAGAGCGCATTAATGAGCTTATGCATGAGATGCAGCAGAAAACCAATGCAGTACAATCCACCTTTGCACGTACGGGAGAAGGTATGGTGAAGAGTTCGCAGATGGTTATCGAAGCGGGCGAAGCATTCCAGAACATTCGCACTGCGGTTCAGTTGGTGGCTGCACAAGCTGGAGAAGTATCCGCGGCTTCCCGTCAGATTGATGGCGGCATGAGTCATATCAACAAGGCAGTAAGTGATACAATGGCTCTGTCAGATAAAATTGCCTCTGGAACGGAAGATGGATCGGCGGCGGCTCAAGAGCAATTGGCCACAATGGAAGAGGTTGCAGCATCTTCGGCAGCATTGTCACGTATGGCTGAAGATCTGCAAAGCATGATTGAACGGTTTAAGCTGTAACAGCAATTGTATTGAAACAATGAGTGAAGATAACTGTCTAAGAAGGAGCTGAAAAGCCCTTTCTGCGATGAGACTGCAGGGTTGTGACCCTGCGGTCTTTTTTTTATTGAATATGGGGCATCTGTTATGTCCTCAAACACAGGTTTTTTTCCAGTCATGTTGACATGTAATAAACGAAATTATAAAATGTCTATAAATAAACAAACATTAATATATAAAGTTAAATATTATTTGGTTGAAATAACCATAACAATGATAAAAAGGAGCTTTGCCATGAAATCATCGGAACCCTGGTTGCAAACCGCTTCATTGGAAGAGATCAAGCGTGGTTATATGGAGGAGGGTGCTGCCTATACATGCGTCTGCTGCGGATACAGAACGGAAGCGGGGATTATCTACCCTGAAGAAGGAGTTCTCTATGAGGCAGCACGCTATATGAGAGTGCATATTGAGAAGATTCATGGGTCGGTATTCGAGTATTTACTGGAGCTGGATAAAAGTGTAACCGGATTATCCGATGTCCAGCGTGGCCTATTGGCTCAATTTCATGAAGGAAAGAAGGATGTTGAAGTACAGAAGGCCCTGGGTATTGGGAGTGCTTCCACGATCCGGAATCATCGATTTGTATTGAAGGAGAAGGAACGGCAGGCCAAGATATTCCTGGCATTAATGGAACTTCTCAAAAGCAAGGATACCCAGGCTCCGGCCGAATGGGTGTCACCGGTGACAAGACATGAGCATACGATTCATCCTGGCTCATTTGATATTACAGAACAGGATCGGCAGAAGGTGCTGAATAAATATTTTCCGGAGGGTACTGGCGGTCCACTGACGACGTTTCATATGCAGCAAAAGCATAAATATATCGTGCTCACCGAGATAGCCAAACGATTCGATACAGAGCGCCAATATTCCGAAAAACAGGTCAATGAGCTGCTGAAGGAATTTAATGAGGATTACGTGGAAATACGGAGGTATCTCATCGACTATGGTTTGCTCGAACGTGAGCCAGACGGCAGTCAGTATTGGCTGGGAAGCCGCGCAGATCAACAGAGCGCCACAGATGGAAAACAGGAACGCAAAGAAAAGGGGGAGCAGGAGAAGATGAATCGTCGCAAAGAATTGCAGGAACAGGCGAAGGAAGTCAAAACGGAAGCAGGCGTCTACCAAATTCGGAATGAACGTAATAACAAAGTCTATATCGACAGCACGCTTAACTTGAAAACCATTAACGGACAACGGTTTATGCTACAGATGGGTAGCCATCTGAATCGGAGGTTGCAGGCTGAATGGAATGAATATGGGGAGAATGCCTTCGTAATTGAAGTGTTGGAGACATTGAAGCCGGATGATAACCCGTATTACGACCCCAAAGATGCCCTCGCCAAATGTCTGAACCGCTGGTTTGAACAGTTAGAGCCCTATGGAGATCAAGGGTACCACGGAGATAAAAAGCCATCTGCTGAATAAGCGGGACATGTTCCTCTCTGAAATGCCTGACCTATTATAACCCAAAGCCCCTTTGCCAATATGATGGCATAGGGGCTTTGGGTGTTACAGACTACCTATTATATAAGTTGAACTAATCTTTTACACGATAACGGAGAGGACAGAAAAAACCTGAAAAAGCGAAGCGGTCGCCTGAAAGCTTTCTGAAAGAAAGCTGCATCGAAAGCATACGCTATCCCCGGATTTTCTCCTCCTTTGGAAAAGGGAATCAAAAAATCTGGGGATAACAGCGATTGGAAGGTTATTCTGTCATCGTAGTGTTAGTGTAAACAATCTTTAGTTCAACGATTACAGCTTGAATTGTTCCACCAGCTTCTGCAGTTTATGGGCCAGATGGGCAAGGGAATCAGCAGAGGAAGATATCTCCTGCATGGAAGCGACCTGCTCCTCCGTTGCAGCGGAGATGTTCTCTGTTCCATCGGCATTGGTTTCCGATATCGTGTGGATCTGATCAATGGATTGCACCACTTCTGCTGTACTTGCAGACATCTGCTGTGAGGCAGCTGCAATGTTCTCAAGCTGATGGTTGACGACCCCGACGGCCTGACTAATCTGGGCAAAAGCTTCATCTGCAAACTGAACGGCACGAATACCGTTGCCAACATCCTGTTGCCCGATCTGAACATTGTGATTGGCCATTGCAATCTCCTGTTGAATTGCCCCGACCATCTCTACAATCTTCTGGCCTGACAGGCTGGACTGCTCCGCGAGCTTGCGAACTTCGCTGGCAACAACGGAGAAGCCACGTCCATGCTCACCTGCACGTGCTGCTTCAATCGAAGCATTAAGCGCAAGCAAATTGGTCTGTGCAGCGATGTCTGTAATGACCGAAACCATCTCGCCAATGGATGTGGAATGCTGTTCAAGTCGTCCAGCAGTATCTGCCATACCTTGCACGAAGCGACTGACAGAATCCATCTCGGATACAGCCGTTTGCATGGTAGCATTTCCTTTATCCGCGAGCTCACTGGCTTGCATGGCGGCTTCGGATACTTGCTGTGTGCTGTTCGTAACCTGTCCCACACCTCCGGCAAGCTCATTCATCTGCTGTGCCGTATGCTTCAGGCTGCTGGCTTGTTTCTCAAGTCCAGCTGCAGATTCTTCCGTGATCAGGGCAACTTGCTCTGTTGCTTTGGTCGTCTCGGATGAATTGACTGCCAATTGTGTGGAAGAGGCAGTTAACTCGTCAGCCGTGTGGCGTACGTCCTGAATGACATTTCGTAAAGATTCACTCATCTTATTGAAGCTGGTGCTCAGCTTGCCGAATTCATCCTGCCCCAATACAGCAACCTCAATGGTCAGATTACCATCACTGATTTCGTTGGATGCCTTCACCAGGCGATTCAGCGGTTTGGTGATCGACTGAACAATCCAGAAAATAATGATGGAGCTTACAGCGATCGCAATCGCGATAACGATAAGTGTAGTGTACAGGATTGGACGGACAGATGCCGTCACTTCCCCACTATCAATGACACCGACCACGGTCCAGCCCGTCGTTTCATTGGTGGAGAAAAAGGCGTGTTCCTGGTTTCCATTTAGTGTATAAGTCAGACTTCCGTTCTTCTGTGCAAAAATATCTTTATAGGGTTCCATGGTTCCTTCGGTCCCTGGTTTTTCGGTAGGATGGACAATGATTTTGTTGGCATTATCAATGATATAGACATAACCCTTCTCACCAATCTTTGTGGAATTAACGGTCTTCGAGAGGGCTTCAAGCGACAGGCTGACAGAGACGACTCCATGGCCATCTGCTGAGGTCTGAGCTACCGAAGCAACAACATTGCCGGTATTGCTTGATATGTAAGGGGTGATTACGGTAGGAACATCTTTGTTCTGTGTAGCAGCCTGATACCATGGGCGTTCGCGCGGGTCATATCCTTCTTTGTTCACAGCAGTTACAGGGGAGTTAATATACACGCCCTGATCCGTGCCGATGGAGGCAAGTTCCACGTCCTCATGCGTTTCCTTGTACGCGTCAAGCAAGGTACGGATGGTATCTGTCTCGTCCCCCTGATTAGGTCCGACATTGCCTGCATCCAGCTGACTTGCCAGAAAATCCACATTTTTGCGTGTTGCGCCAATGATCTGGTCAATGGTCTGGTTGAGCACAGTAACATTGCTGATTGCGTTCTCATACATTTTCTCTTCGACCTTGGCCTCGGCTGTTTGGAACGAGATAATGCCCAGACTGATTGTGGGAATGAGTAGCACGATGGCAAATGACAAAATCAGTTTCTCTCTCATCTGCAGCGTTCTTTTGGTCCTTTGTTTATTAATCTTCTTCATACACATTCCCCCTCTGTGTAATCCAACCATTTCCCTGGTGGATATATCCAATCTGGTAAAGTTTCCAACATTTCCAGATGTTTCTGGTGCTATCGTATGACAAAATTCGAGTTTATTCAACATTATTTATGAGTTTTACGAAAATATTTTTCGGAATTGTAGGTATTTAGAATTATATCTGTTCTATAAAAAGCATTCTGTCTCTCTCTTAGTGTACATCTTGTGGTATATTTCTGAATTAATATGAAGTGAATGTTGCAAATTGCGAAAAAAGTAAGGTATGTAACTAGTCATGTTAATTACACGAAGAAGTTGTTTTCATGAAAGATGGACCTGGTTGGATCTACATCCATATATATCGGTTAATGGAGACAGAAATTGGAGAGGGGTTGTACCACAGTTGGACCAAAGTACATTACAGTTATCCGGACCTGGACAGGAGAACGTAGAAGAAGTTCAGGATCAGGCTACATTCATGCAGGGGGTGAAAGATTGTATCCCAACCCTGCTGGGTTATTTGAGTATTGGCTTTGCAGCGGGTGTCATTGAAATGACCGCAGGTCTGAGTCTGGCAGAAACGGCTCTGCTCAGCCTGATTTTATATGCAGGATCAGCTCAGTTCATTGCAGCAGGCATGCTCGCATCGAATGGATCAGCACTAGCAATCATGTTCACCATATTTTTTGTGAATCTTCGTCATTTGCTGCTCAGTGCAGCTGTATCACCATATTTTCGTCATCTGACCCCGCTTAAAAATATGTGGATCGGTTCATTGCTTACGGATGAGTCTTTTGGCGTGGCGATGACACGTGCGATTGGCAGGAAAAGGCTTAGCGAACGCTGGATGCACGGTCTGAATATTACCGCATACCTGAACTGGTTCGTGGCTAACATGGCAGGAGCGTACTTTGGACGCTGGATCACCAACCCGGAACGACTGGGTCTGGATTATGCCCTGCCAGCGATGTTTATCGGACTGGTTGTACTTCAGTTGGTACACCGCAAAAATAAAAAAATACACATTAATGTGGCGATTATTGCCGTGGTCTGTGTAATCTTCGCCAGTATGGCTTCACTTGGCAGCATGAGTGTAATTGTGGCTGCAGTGATTGCGGCAACGATGGGAGTGTTCATGGAACGATGGAAGTAAGATGGGATGTATTCTGGATTATTATGGGCTCAGCACTGTTAACATTTATCCCGCGTGTTCTGCCACTGATGCTGTTTAGCAAAATACAGATTCCAATGTGGTTGTTACGCTGGCTGGAGTATGTACCCGTAGCTGTCATGGCAGCATTGATTGGTCAGGAGCTGTTCATCTCAGACAACCAGTTGGTGCCGCTTACGCACAATGCAGCTCTGTGGGCCTCCCTGCCTACGATTGCAGTAGCGATCTGGACACGCAGTCTGCTCGGAACCGTATTGGTCGGTATTGTGGCCATGATGATTTTGCGATATTGGATGGGGTAGTTGAACTAAAATAATTACACTAACCCCTTTGATGACAGAACAACCTTCCGATCACTGTTATCCCCAGATTTTTTAATTCACTTTTATAAAGGTTGAAAATCTTGGGATAGCGTATGCTTTCGATGCAGCTTTCTTTCAGAAAGCTTTCAGGCGAAGTGTATGCTTTCGAAGTAGCCTTCTTGCAAAAAGCTTTTAGCTTCGCTTCTTCAGGTTCCTTTCTGTCCTCTACGTTCTCGTGTAAATGGCTAGTTCAACTTATATAAGTTGAATTATAACATCCGGTAATTCCTTCGCCTGATCGGTTAATACTGTTCTATAGAGGACAGATAGCCTATCTGAGCGAAGGGAGCTGGAATCATGAGTGAACGGAAGCGCAAGCTGTTAATTACGGGAGCTGCCGGAGTCATTGGTCGCAGTCTGTTGGAGGGGCTGAGAGCCAGAGGCGCGTATGATATCGTTGCAGTGGATCTGCGTGAGGATGAGGAAGCTGGCATTGTAGCCATGGATGTGACAGACGGGGAACGCCTGAAAGAACTGATGCATGGGGTTCACACCGTTCTGCACATTGCATGGGCCAAGGATGAGGAAGATTTTCTGGGCAAAGTTCTGCCAATCAACGTAACTGGAGCCTACCATGTGTATGAAGCAGCACGGTTGAACGGTGTTCAACGGGTGATCTTTGCAAGTTCCAACCATGCGACTGGCTTCTATCCTACCGGTGAGGATATTGGAGTGGACGACCCGTACCGACCGGACAGCTTCTATGGACTTAGCAAATGTTATATTGAACTGTTGGGACGGTATTACGTCGACAAATATAGTCTGTCCTCATTCAACATTCGAATCGGAAACTTCTCAGGGGATACCTACCCGCACTCGGAGCGCTCGGCTCACATCTGGATATCACCAAGGGACATGGTCCAGCTCGCTGAATGCTGTATTGAAGCGGATTCGGGTATGAAGTATCTGAATCTGTACGGGACTTCAGCGAATACTGACAATTACTATGATATCCGATACTTGGCGCAAAAGATTGGATACCGTCCACAGGATGATGCGGCCAAGCTGTGGGAAGAGGCGAAGCTTAGGGGCGTACCCGATAAACAGGATGAGACGGCCTTTCAGGGCGGAGGCCATGTGGAGAAAGAACCGGAAGATTCATAGGATGGCGATATCCAATGATGAAAACGCTATTTTCTATTCCGGACGAAAGGGATAAAATGGAGACTGAGGTGTTCAGTGTTTCCATTTTGCACAAGAGGAAGGAACGATTTCAATCATGAGTACAAGTCCATCCGTTATATTGTTTCAGGGAGACTCGATTACAGATGGGGGAAGATCACGCAATGACGATCCGAATCATTTTCTCGGACACGGATACGCGTATCTGATCTCCAGCAAACTGGGTATGGAACTGGCGGGCAAGCATAAGACGTTCTATAACAGAGGCATCAGTGGGGATCGGGCATCCGATCTGTATGCACGTTGGAATGAGGATACCATTAGTCTGAAACCTGATCTGATCAGCATTCTTATCGGGGTTAATGATGCCTGGCGCACAATGAATGGTGAACCTAGCGGGGTAACGGATCGTTTCGGACGAGCGTATCGCCATTTGCTTGAAGAAACAAGGGAAGTGATGCCGGATACGGGGCTGGTTATGATGGAACCGTTTATCCTGAATACCGGGGCAACTGCTGAGAAATGGGAAGCCTGGGAAGAGTCCATCGGCCAATATCAGAAACTGGCTCAAGGTCTTGCTGAAGAATTCGGAGCGGTGTGGGTGCCATTGCAGCAGACGTTTAATGACGCTCTGGAGCAGGCAGACGCAGCGTACTGGTTATGGGATGGCGTACATCCAACCGCGGCAGGTCATGAGCTGATTGCACGCCAATGGTTGTCTGTTGTACAGAATTCTCCGCTTGCAATTGTGTAACCAAAACGAATATTTAAGAATATGAGATAGCCATAAAAAGCCTGTGTTAACAGGCAGAATGCAACGGAGGACCTGATAAAGGTCCTTCGTTTTTTTGGGTTAGGAAGGAGAAGGACATGGCGTAGTGGAAAGGATTCTAATGGATAATTCTTCAAAAATGCTATCATATCCGGTAGAATGAAATCGATTACATTATAATATGGTTATGACAATCCATTAACGAAGAGTGGTGAATCCAGTGGAAGATTCCATTCACGAAATCGAACATGAACATATAAACCAATGTGGAAATGAGAGTAAAGCAGCGAGCTCCCTAAGTGCTGATAAACTCTTAGAGAAGTTGCTCCGGCCTGAATTGGCTACGTTATACACGGACTTGAAGGCTTATGGTGAACGCGCATTGTTGGAACCCTTGCCCTCCTTGTCGTTCCGTCTATATAGCCAGTTCAGTGATACGGGTGAGCGGAAGGCTTATGAGCAGGCTTATTTCGATCGAAGGGGCAGGCTGGCTGCTGTGGCGATGCTCGCTTTGGACACGGCGAGGCCGGATGCACTGCAAGCGCTGGAAGAAATGTTGTGGGACGTGTGTGGTGAGTATACGTGGTGTTTGCCCGCACATCTGGGTACTGGTGAGGTCATCCAGGTGAAAGGCAACATCGATCTGTTCGCCGCAGAGACGGTACATATGCTGGCTGAGATTGTGACGATTCACGCCGAACGACTGGACCCCCTTGTCATAGAGCGAATCAGGTTCGAAGCAGAGCAGCGAATCTTCACTCCGCTTTACCGGGATCAACAGAAGTTCCACTGGCAGACAGCGGATCATAACTGGTCAGCAGTCTGCGGGGGCTGCTGTGGTATGGCCGCATTGTTGCTGCTTCAGGATGAATCCACACTACGGGAATCGATCTCCCATACGGTCAACTGCATGAATGCATTCCTGAGCGGATATGGCGAGGATGGCGGCTGTGCTGAAGGCATTGGATATTGGGTATATGGATTTGGCTATTTCACCTATTATGCCGAAATGCTTCGCGAGTATAGTGAGGGTGAACTGGATCTGCTGACAGGTTCCAAAATAGCAGCCATCGCAGCCTTCCCGCTGCGGGTTCATCTGTCGGGCGGCACATTCGTGAATTATTCGGACAGTGCCGAGCAGGAAGAGATTCCTTCCGGATTGCTCTCCTTGCTCGCGTCCAGAGTGGGATTGCAGGTAGATCTGCCGCTTCACATTCCAATGCTTACCGATGATCCCTGTCATCGCTGGGCACATCTAGTGCGGAACGTGATGTGGAGCGATCCGGCAGTCTATGGGGATAAAGGTGCCTTTGCACAAGCTGAACGAGGATTTATTTTTCAAAATCTGGGCTGGATGATGGCAAAGGGAGCGCTCGATTCTCCCAATACAAAACGTACGAACGACGCACCCCTTCATGTGGCGATGTCCGTTAAAGGTGGACATAACGATGAACCTCACAATCATAATGATCTGGGACAGTTCATTATCCATTGCGGTGGTGAGAATATCCTGTGTGATCCAGGAGCAGGGTTGTATACCCAAGCATATTTTGCGCCAGGCAGAGAGCAGTTGTTCCACATCTCGTCATCTGGGCATAACGTTCCGCTCATTGAAGGTCAGGAGCAAAGCTCGGGCCGACAAGCACAAGCCCATGTGTTAGAGGCAAAGTTGGCAGAGGGTGGCGGTGAACTGGATACAACATTGGATCTGACATCCGCATATCCTGGTGCTGCTTCACTGGCTCGGTATACGCGCCAATTTCATTGGGAAATGTCTTCTGACGGTAGCAGAGATAGAGCGGAATTACGACTGATTGACCGTTTTCAATGGAAGAGCAGGATGGTGTCTTCGGGAGAACGATTCTCTTCGGAGGATGAATCAGATGCAGGATATTCAAGCATTGTGGAGCGATGGATGAGCAGAGTGCAGCCTGATGTGGTGAAGAGCGGTAATCTTCGCTGGCAAGGTGTACATGGAACGGTCCGTATGGCGTACGATGCGAACCACTGGCGAGTGTTTACAGAAGCCCTGGACACAGTTGATCATGACAATGTTCCAGTCACATTCTATCGGACGTCACTATCATGGACAGGTGTGATCGATGAGATGGACGTTCGGATAGAAGGCCCTGATCCACTTGAAACGGTATGTGAGGTACGCTTCATCATTGAATCGAAAATGGGAGAAATCGAGGTGAGCCAGTGTGAGTAAATATACATCTGCGTCCACATATCCATGGAAAAATGAACTTGAACGTTACCGTACGTTGGCGGAACAAGCGGGCACCGCTCCGGCAGACGGCTGGAATCAGGATCGCAAGCTGGTACTTGTGGAGAGGATTGCGCGCGCTTACAGACCATATCAGGACAGCGATGGTGCAATTATTGATCCATTTTCGGGTGTGGAGAGATATTATTCTACACCAGCCTATGCGATGGCTGCGGCAGTTCTGGTTGACGCAGGGCGTACGGATCTGCTTGATTCTGCCGCAGCGGCTTTGTCACAGAGCATTGATGCCGTGGTCAAAGGTAGCGCACCTGACAATCACCCTGATTTTTTCCCGGTACTCATGATAAGAGCCTACATGTTGTTGAAGTCACATCTGCCTGAACAAGCGAAGGTATGGGCTGAAGCACTCAAAACGATCGATCCTGAACAAGATTATGTATTTACAATGAGCAACATGAACAATCCCAATCGCATGATTAACTGGAACGCCATTATGATCTCTGGCGAATATCTGCGGTGGCGTGAACAGCTGGCGAGTGAGGATACTGCTTGGATGGATCGTTATCTGGAGGCCTATCATCTCCCCCGATTTACGGCGCTCGGATTGTATCAGGATGGACCGCTGGACCGTCCGAATTGCCCATTTTCCTATGATATTGCCACCCGTTATCATCTTGGGGTGATGCTTGAATCTGGTTACGAGGGAGCCACTGCTGATAGGTTACGTGAGCAGCTGCGCCATGGTGCCTACAGCTCGCTACTGACGCTATCACCGCTAGGTGAGATTCCACCGCGGGGTCGCAGCTCCCAGCACCAGTGGAATGAAGCGGCCGCCGCTTATGTATGTTCTACACATGCAACGCAGGCTCTGGAGGCCGGAGATCCGGTGATGGCGGGTGCCTTTGCACGTGCGGCTAATCGATGTTTTGCTGCTGTGGAGCGCTGGCAAATGGAGGATGGGCGCCTGAAAATTGTCCGCAATGAATACGCGCCAGAAGATCGCCACGGCTATGAGATCTATACCAACCATACCTGCTACAACCTGTGGACGGCAGCCGCCCTGGCTCACGCCTGTCTCAGTGATCCGGGGGACCAAGTGAGCCAAGTGTACCTTCCTTCCGAGGTAGGTAGTCGCGTTTTGCAGACTGATGGGTGGTTCGAAACGGTGGTTGCTTCCGTACCAGGTCAGCAGCTGGTATTGCATACCGCGATGAATGATCCATATACAATCCCTGGTTTGGTACGAATTCAGCAGACGGAATTGCCTGGGCTGATTGGTCCTTCCGCTGCCAGTCATGTGCAGGCCGGTTTCACGGAATTCGCCGAAGGGATGGTTCGTCCACTCAGTTACTGTCCTGCCTGGAAGACCCCGGATGGAATATGGCATAGCCTTGCAGAGGGAATTCCATCGGGTGGTGCATACGATCGGGATGCTGGATTAGACCCTGCCCAGGGAGGTGGGTCTATAGTGTATGAGAAAGTGCACCATGATACGCGGAATCAAATGGACCAGCATGTTGCACAAAGAGTCGCAGAAGATGTCGATAATGCCGTGGGGAACTCTTTTGCCGTGACATGGATTGGTCCCTTGCCTGGAATTAATGCTTTGCGTACCCATTATGTGCAACAAGCAGACTTGCTGACCATAACGTATGAATTCGAAGGAGAGATTGCGGCGGCAGGTGCACTCATTCCGTTAATGTTCCATGATGGTCGTGAACAGGCGGTGATTACCCATATGGATCATCGTGTGCGAACGGAGTATCGGGGGGCCTATGTAGAAACTGCAGCGCTGGATCAGGGGGCCACCATTCAATTGGAGGAACAGGCCGTGGCTTCCCGCAATGGTTTGCTGAAAGAAGCACGGATTGAAGTAAACGGAGTACGTCGTCTGTCATTGACGATTCGATTGGGCAAGGTTACTGAAGACAGCGTTTAGGATGAACTGGAGCATCTATCAAAGATCTCTGGTATTGAATCGAGGAGGGATACGTTCATGAATACATCAACGTCGGTAAAATGGCTCGAGGAAGCGTGGCAACAAGGAGCTGCCAAAACGATTCGGAATGCCAAGCGGATCAAGGATACATTTCCACACATTGCCCCGCAAGGGACGTATGACCGGAATGATCCGGAATGGTGGACAGCAGGTTTCTGGCCTGGGTTGTTATGGCTGGTCTATGGGGAATCACCGGAAAGTGAAGCGGTCGCTCAGCTGCATCGCATTGCCGAAAGTTGTGAGCGGCAACTGGAGGGTTGTCTGCGTGATCCTGAATCGGTGGATCACGATCTGGGGTTCATCTGGCTGCTTAGTGGCGTAGCCAACTACCGCCAGACGGGCAGCACGGATGGACGGCGGCGCGGCATGCTTGCCGCCAACCTGCTCGCTGCCCGGTTCCATGTGCGCGGTGAGTTCATCCGCGCCTGGAACTTCAGCTCGTCAGCAATGGATACGCGCGGCGTAGCCATCATTGACAGCATGATGAACCTGCCGCTGCTCTACTGGGCATCCGAGCAGAGCGGCGATCCTCGCTTCCGCTGGCTGGCGGAAGCGCATGCGGACACCGTGGCGCGCGAATTCATCCGCGCTGACGGGTCCATCTGCCACGTGGTGGAGTTCGATCCACACACGGGGCAGAAGCTGCGAGAGCATGGCGGACAGGGCCATGCTCCAGGTTCCGCCTGGGCGCGGGGCACCGCCTGGGCGTTGCACGGGTTTGCGCTGTCTTTCCGGTATACGGGCGAAGCCCGATATCTGGAGACAGCGGAGCGTGCGGCCGATTTCTTCCTCGCCATGCTTGGCGAAGAGATCGTGCCGGTGTGGGATTTCCGCGCACCTGCGGAGCATCAGGTGGCGTGGGACTCGTCCGCTGCGGCGATTGCCGCGAGCGGGTTGCTGGAGCTGGCGAAGCTGTCGCCACGCGGGGAAACCTATGCCGCCGCGGGAGAGCGCATCGTCCGCGGCTTGCATGAGAACTATAGCTCCGGCGACTCGGCAGCGGAAGAAGGGCTGATTATGCAGGGAACGGTGCATTACCCGGAAGGCCGAGGGCTGAATGTGCCGATTATATACGGCGATTATTTCTATATGGAAGCGCTGGCGAAGCTGCGTGGACGTGCGGGGTTATTTTAAAAATAAGAGTCAAGAACGATTCAGCATTTAATAAGTAGCGCAACAATAACACACCATCATCACCTGTCCGCCTGTGGCTGATCCAATACGAGGAACGCATGATATCTCTTCTATTGGAAACGGTGGACAGGCAGATGATGTGTAAGTTGTTTTCATGGAGAAGAATTCATCTTACTTGACAGGCATGCGTCTCAGGATAACAAAGTCGGCGGAAGACTGATCCGGATATCGCTGCGGAATAATCTCATGCACTTTGAAATCAGGGTAGTCGAAAAGATATTCGAACAGATTTCGGTCCTGGATTGTATCGATCCCCGGGTTGCCGTTTTCTTTCAAACGCGTGTAAAGCACCACCCATGCTGTTGAAGAGTGCAGAACATCATAGAGGGTGTTGCGAAAATCGATTTCATCCGTAATGTGATATAGCACATCCAGACAGACCGTCAGATCGGCTTGCAGGAAACCTCGGTTAATCCATAGGCCTGGTGTATACAGCATGAAGCTCTTGGATGAATCTTTGGCGAACTGGGAAGCACAGCGTTTTATCGAAGAAGCGGCGACGTCAACGCCCAGGTAGTCCTCATAATTCATGTGCTGCAACTGGTTGCCATCCCCACATCCAAACTCAATGACACGATGAATGCCTTCACGTTGAATCAGTCCATTCACGACTTCGGCCTTGAATTCAGCCAATACCCCGTATGAACCTTTCCCGGAAGTTTCACCTGAACGATATGTGTTCTCCCAATACCCGATGTAATCAAAAGGCTGACGCATATGTTTCCTCCAATTCTGTTAAAAGAAGTTCAAGACAGTCGATATACATAGGTTATGCACGTTAATCGCAGGTATGAACGGTTGAAACCGGAATAGAAGATAAATTAATTTCCATAGAATCCCTGAAAATTTCCTGAAAGTCTAAACATCTGGAAAGGACTTGCCGACATTAAACATAGGGTAAAAAATGATGATAATCGGGGGGAAATGATGTTAAAGCCAAGATTGACCAAGTACATGGTGATGATGCTGGTGTTGATACTGAGTATATCCAACGTAGGCTTGGCCGCTGCGGCAGACAAAGAACTGTCCAAAATTGTGGTTTCCAAGAATGAAATGTCGCTCGAAGTTGGTGATTCCAGTTCTGTTACGGTAACGGGGGTATACTCTGATAATACGTCAACAAACGTAACAATCAGCTCATCCTGGAGTACCAGTGATACTTCGATAGCAACTGTATATAATGGTGCAATTACAGCCAAAAAAGAAGGTACAGCTACGATTACCGCAGCGTACCAGGGCCAGAGCCAAACGGTTCAAGTGAAAGTAACGAAGAAGGTCAAAGCCCTCTCGAAGAACGTACAGAGTCTGGACTTGCGCACGGGAGATACGAAAGAAATTATTTTGACAGCAACGTATAGTGATAATGAAACAAATAGCGCGGCAGCAAGTACCGCAGAATGGTCTAGCAGTGATGAGAAGGTTGCTACCGTTGTGAATGGTAAAGTAACTGGACAAAGCGCGGGTACAGCTGTGATCACAGCCAAAGTCGGCAGCCAAAGCGTGACGGTCGATGTTAACGTTGAAGTGGTTAAGCGTGTAGATGTAAATAAACAACAAGTTAACTTGCTGTTGAACAAAAGTGAAAATGTAAAAGTAACAGCTACGTATCCAGATGGTACAACCAAAGATGTAACCGATCTGGCGGAGTGGACATCCAGCAATGAGAAAGTCGCAGATGTTCTCAAAGGTGAAATTACAGGATACTCGGCAGGTTCTGCCAAGATCACAGCCAAATATGGTACGAAATCCGTATCCGTTGACGTGGATGTAGATCTGACCAGCAAACTGAGTGTGGTAAATCAAAGTATTTTCTTCCGTTTGAGCGAGACAACCAAAACGGCTAATATCGTTCTTACGGCTTCGTATCCAAATAGCAGCGACGTGAATGTAACCGATCAAGCGACCTGGACATCGAGCAACGAGAAAGTTGCTACGGTATTCAAGGGACAAGTTACAGCCATTAGTGCAGGTTCAACAACGATCAAAGCAACCTACAGTGGTAAAACTGTAGAAGTTGCCGTGGACGTGGATACGGCAAGATATCTGGATATCAAAGATGTGAATGACAAGCTCGCCATGAGTGTTACGGGTGATAACAAGTCTAAAACATTGGTAGCCAATGCAGAATACATTGATGGAAGCACAGAAGTGGTAACTTCCAAAGCAACGTGGACTTCAAGCAATGCAGATGTTGTCTATGTATCAAACGGCGATCTCATCGCATACAAATCCGGTACAGCTACGATCACTGCAGCTTATGGCGGTAAAACGGTTAAATTTACAGTAAATGTAGACGTTCCGGACAAGTATGAGATGGACAAGAAGAAAGCATCTGTAGCCGTTGGAGGAACGACCAATGCCAAAGTACTGGCGTTGTATGGTGAAATATCCAAAGATGTATCCGAAGATGCAACCTGGAGCAGCAGCAGCGACAAAATCGCTGAGGTAGATAGCAAAGGGGTTATCACAGGTGTTGCGACAGGTAAAGTAACGATTACTGCGAAAATTGAGGGCAAAACGCTGACTCTGCCTGTTGAGGTAGGTATGGCTAGTGGTCTGGAAGCAGATGTGAACTTCGTCGTTCTGTCTGCCAAAGAAACACAGACCATCCTTCTAACAGGTACGGATGAGGACGGAAACACGCTGGATGTTACATCCGAAGCAACCTGGAAATCCAGCAATGCACGTGTAGCAGATGTGAAAAAAGGCGTGATCACAGGTAACAGCAGTGGTAAAGCCAACATCACAGCAGAATACGGCTCCAAAAAAGTGACGATCCAGGTTGAAGTGGATGTCATCTCACGTATTGAAGCTTCCGAGCCGGCTCTTTCCCTGAAATCAGGCGATACAGCTGATTTGACGGTAACTGCTTTCTTAAGTGACGGTAGCGAGCGTGATGTTACGGATAAAGCGGAATGGAAAACGAATAAGTACACGGTTGCTCAAGTAACCAAAGGCAAAGTCAAAGCTACAGGTGCAGGTAAAGCCAAAATCACAGCAAAATACGGCAGCAAGTCTGTCACGATTGCGGTCGATGTGGATACACTGAAATATTTGCAGACGGATAAAGTAACGTTGACCATGAAACCTGGTGAAAAGGTAACTGTGGCGGCAACTGCAACGTATGCCGATGGCAGTGAAGCCAATGTATCCAAACCGGCTCTCTGGAAATCTTCCCGTATTGCAACAGCATCGGTGAAAGATGGCATTATCCAGGCGAACGGCAAAGGTAAAGCAACGATTACGGTGACATTTGCAGGTGTGAAAACCAAAGTAACCGTAGTGGTTGAAGCGAAGTAATTTCTTTTGACAAATGTGTGAGCGTGAAACGCGTAATATCATAAAACGGTGATCCCAGTTTAATAGCTGGAATCACCGTTTTTTTTGTATATAAACTGGAGCGTTCTTCAATGCTGCTGAAAGCCCACCATTCGCCAAAGGTACCTACTATGAGTTTTGAGAATGCCTTTCTAAACACGGGCATCCATCCAGAACCCCCGCATACATCCACTTCAATGTATACCCAAGAGTTTCTATGACGTTCCCTGTATATTTCTATAACTACATTGTATGAGACAGCACCAGTGCACCATAGGCAAAAGCAATCACGATCAGAATGGCTGGATGCAGCTTGGTCTTGGTCATGACCCAAAGCGAGATGCCGGCAATGATTAATGTCTGCCAGATGCCGATGGAATCGGTGGATAGCTGTCCGAATTCCCACGTGAGCAGGATCATGAGTACAGCGATAACAGGCTGCACAAGTAAGGTCATGCCTTTGACTTTCGGTGACGTACGATGTTTGTTCAATAGACGAAGTAATAAAATTAATGCGGTTGCGGAAGGCACGATTGTAGCAAAGCTTGCGATAAATGCTCCAAACCAGCCTGCCACATGATATCCGACGAATGCAGCAATTTTGGTTGCAATCGGGCCGGGAAGGGCGTTACCGATCGCCAGAACATCCCCGAATTGCTCTGTGGTCATCCATTGATAATGGTTCACAATCTCTTCCTGCATTAGCGGAATGGATGCCGGGCCGCCCCCATATCCCAAGATGTTTGCTACGAAAAATCCCCAAAATAATTCCCACCAGGTCTGGAGCATCCTTAGGACACCCCCTTATCGGACTTGCCTTTGGACTTGAAGCGCTGGACCAGTTCCAGATGGAAGACACCATATCCCAGGAAAACCGCGATCACAATCCCTGGATGAATATTGAGCAGCTGTAACAGTACAAAGGCAAGCACGCCGAATAGGGCGGCAAACCCTTTGCCGAGTCCCTTCCAGGCTTTCATGGCAAACTCATAAGCCATCATGCCCAGCATGACAAAAATGACCGGCCGCACGGCGGCTACCATGCCTGCGACGACCTTCGATTCGCGTAGCGCATACATGGAACCGAGCAACGCAATAATGGCAATGCTTGTGGGCAAAATGTGAGCGAGTACGGAGACAATCGCGCCCAATACACCTTTGGTTTTATAACCCAGATATGCGGCCATTTTGGTTGCGATGGGACCCGGCAGGGCGTTGGCGATAGCCAAAATCTCGCCGAACTCCTCATCACTGACCCATTTGTAACGCGTAACGGCTTCGTAACGGATCAACGGAATCACTGAAGGGCCACCGCCATATCCGAGAATTCCGGTTCGTACCATTCCGATGACGAGACCGCTGTAATCTTTCCAACCCATGCTGATTTCCTCCTAGAGTCTCATGCCCATCCGGCTTTTATAGCGTTTCAACAACAGCTGTGATTCCACTTTGACGATGCCTGGCATCTTGTAAAGCTTCTCCAGCAAGAACTGCTCCATCTCTTCCATATCTGCAAAAATACCATGCATGTGCAGGGTACTCGGGCCTGTCATATGATAAAGGCTGGTGACGGCTGGCTCTTCGTCCAGTTTCTCCGCAACTTCATCCAGAAAGGGCGGTTCGACATCGACATTGAAAAAGGCCGAGACCTGAAGTCCAACCTTGCCAGGGTTGATCACCACGGTGAAGCGTTCGATGATGCCTTTTTCGGATAACGCATTAATGCGCGCCTGGACAGCGACACGCGACAACCCAATCTGTGTACCCAGATCTGTATAGGATATCCGGCTGTTCTTGTGAAGGGCGGCAATGATTTTGCGATCCATCTCGTCGAGATTGTACATCTGTGGAATTTCTCCTCCCTTGGAGGAGCGTTTCTCTGACATGTTGACCATCCTTTTCTCTCGCTATATGAAATGAACAATGAAATTTTACTAAACATACAATGTGTATGTGGCATTCATAGTTTAATGACGAATCGTAACTGGAGTCAATCTATTTATCGTAATTATTGAATTTAACCGAATTTGAGCCTTCATTTTGTTATTGTGACCAATCGGAAAGAAAAAGGCCGCTCGCACAGTCCAATCGCGAGCAGCCGGTTAATAGAATAGAACTGGAGTAATGAGAAAAGCACGATACGAAGAGATCCGGTTATGCTTGAACTGTCTTGGGCAGTAAAAGGGTAACCGTAGTCCCTTCGCCGGGCTCGGAAGACACTCTTAACATTCCTCCTGCACCACGGGCACGCTCTTCCATGCTGAACAATCCAACACCATTGCCAGCGGTTGCTTTGCTGAATCCGGCACCATGGTCTTCAATGATAACCATCGTCATGCCCTCAGCATCTTCTATAGTAACACGGGCCTCGGCAACATCGGCATATTTCGCGACATTGGTTAAGGCTTCCTGAATAATCCGGTAGATGGCGATCTCCCGGTTCATCTCCAGTCGTTTGCGCAAATTACATTCCAGATCAACTTCAATTCCGTAATGACGGGTGTAATTCTCAATATACGTACGAATCGCCGGAACAACACCCAGGTCGTCCAGAACGGATGGTCTCAGTTCCCATGCCATACCGCGTACATCTTCCATAATACCCGTGACCTGCTTGCGAAGGGCTTCAACTCCGGGGTGAGGCTGGTCTGCCAGCAGTCGGTCCATCTGAATCACCAGAGAGAAGAGACTCTGTCCAATCCCGTCATGCAGTTCACGCGAGATCCGGCGTCGTTCCTCTTCCTGAATATTCATCACCTGGGACATCATCTTCTGCAATTCACCTTCGACGGATTTTAGCTTGGTGACCTCACTACGTACAGCCAGATATTGATATGGCTCACCGTCGTTATCAAGGAAAGGCACGATCGTGGTGTTGACCCAATAATAACTGCCATCTCTGGCACGATTGCGGATTTCCCCGTTCCATACCTTGCCTGAGGATATCGTGTCCCACAGGTTTTTCATAAAGCTTTTGCCATGGTATCCGGAATTAATGATTCGATGATCCTTACCGATCAGTTCCTCGCGCTCATACTGCGAGATTTCACAGAATTTATCATTCACATACTGGATTTTCCCCTTGCGGTCTGTTAGGGCTACAATGGAGGACTCATCCAGAGCAAATTTCAGATCACTCAGTTGATGCAGGGAACCCTTCAACCTGCTGCGAAATTCATTATCTGTAATATGATTATCGATTTCGTTAAGCAGGAGGCGTACAGGCTGGTCTGCGAGTCCACTTAGTCTGTTCTTCCGTGCACTACTCAAAGTTCAGCAACCCCTTTTTCATGGCGAACTTCACCAGTTCCGGTCGTGTACGCAGGCCTAGTTTCTCCATCAGATTGCTTTTGTGGGATTCGACCGTTTTGACACTGATAATTAGATGTTCGGCAATTTCCTTGTTGGCGTAACCCTTGGCAATCCAGGCCAGAATCTCTTTCTCCCGCTCGGATAACGTGTCATACGGTCCGGCGTTTTCCTGTTTGGCTTTGTCCAGGTACTCACTCATCAGCCGCTTGGTCGCACTGGGGTACAGATAGGCGCTACCCTCTGCTACGGAACGGATTGCGGCAAGCAATTCTTCATGCGGCGCACTTTTGAGAATATATCCGGATGCTCCCGCGTGAATGGCGCGGAACAGATATTCTTCATCGTCATGCATGGTCAGTATCAAAATGGAGACATCTGGCATCAATTTCTTCAATTCAGCGGTAGCGGTCAGACCGTCTTTGCCGGGTGGCATACTGAAATCCATCAAGACCACATCCGGTTTTAACGCTTGAGCTTTGGCAATGGCTTCATCGCCATCTGCGGCATCTCCAACGATATGTATATCATTCTTTCCTTCAAGTAAGGCGATCAGCCCGGAACGCACGACAACATGGTCGTCTACAACTAATAGTTGAATCACATGATTTCCCCCTGTCCGCTTCCTCAGTTCTATCTATATCATAACAAAAAAAGAAGCGGGCAGAGGTGAATTCTCTGAATCGCTTCTCTCACTCTTGTGTTCAAACCTTGGTTCCAAACACCTTCGGCTGAAGATGCAGAGCGACTTGTTCCGTCTGTAGGACCATGTTCGGTGAAAAGGTGCAGGGCAGTCTGCTGCCAATGAGCAGCACGGCACCAGGCATGCTGCCTTCCTGGAACACAGGTACCGCTATGGCACTTACCAGCCGCTCGGCAAGCATTAACGGGCAACGACCGGGTGTATGATCTCCGGTGGATTGTGCATCAGATCGGGCTGTGCGTCCAGTCCGCAGGGCTGTGCCTACCAGATCTTGTCCGGGGCGCATCTCCATGCGTTTCACCCGTTCATTACTGGACCCAGAGGTATACTTCCAGCGTAGCATCGTCCCGTTCAGACAGGCAAGTCCACAGAAGTCACTGGATGTGCTCAGGCGCAGGCCGTCGATCATCTCCTGTATGCCAGATGGCAGTTCATCATGCATGAGAGGACACTTCCTTTTTTTTCGGAATATAACGTACATAACGGTGAGATTATTATCATTAACCTTTGGACCGGATCATCTTAAAGTAAGGGTATTATGATGTTAGTTCTATTGTAGACCCTTTCTCGTACATTGTAATTCAGGGAAAACCCCTATTTCCGTTCTATAATTTACTGAACCTGGGCACTGGAGGACTCCTGAATCAAGTACACCAAGGGATTGAAGTGATGCAATGGATGAGGCATATCGGTGACATGTGACTTTTCTCACAGCAAATTCAGGGAGTTTCTCGTCAAGGATCAGGTAATCCCCCGATAACCCTGAAGCCACTTTCGCGATATGATGTATACATAAGGAATCACCGAGGGGGACGAAGGTTATGGGTACAGTATTTGTAGAAAGAACAACCCAGAGAACAGAGCAGAAACAAACGGAGGCGGGCAAAATGACACGAGAAACAGGCGGAATCCTTTCGTTCGTTACACCTGAGCAATGGGACCTGATTGAAACAAGAATGCAACCCAAACGGGTGAAGTCGGGGTATAGTCTCTTTCTCGAAGGCGATGAAGCCGGGTATCTGTACTACATTCGTTCGGGACGAGTGAAAATGACCAAGTCGACGGAGGATGGCAAGGAAATTATTTTATCCATTCAGCAAAGCGACGATCTCATCGGTGAATTCGGCGGCATTGGTGGACTGAATCATAGCTATAGTGCAGAGATGGCGGAAAAAGGGGAACTGGCCATTATCTCGCTTAGTGATCTGGAAAGTATACTCAGCAAACATGGCGACCTTGCCTTGAAATTCTTGCAATGGATGGCATTGTCGCAGCGGATCACCCAGTCGAGATTCCGTGATTTGCTGCTCTATGGCAAGGCGGGTGCGCTCGCTTCGACACTGATTCGTGCCAGCAATTCGTATGGCAGAATTACACCGGATGGCATTGTGTTGGATATGAAGCTGAACCATACTGATCTTGCCGAGATGATTGGAGCTACCCGGGAGAGTGTGACGCGGATGCTGGGAGCATGGAAGGAACAAGGTACGTTGGATATGATGGACGGCAAACTGATGATCCGGGATTTGGCAGCCCTGCGCTGCATGTGTGGGTGTCCGACATTCCCTAGCTGTCCCGCAGAGCTTTGTCGATTGTAAATGAGATTAATCCGAGGTTTTACCTCCATTGGCGATTGGGGTCGTTACGGAGAATAATACAAAGAGCTGACATCCGCATCATCGGTGTCAGCTTTTTTTGGTGTATACGGATATGGTGTATACCGAAAATGATATGTGTATCATTCGGTCTCCATTGGGCGCCGCGCATATTCACTGGCGAGAACCGAATAGAGTAACGAGTCATGAAAGGAACCTTTGTAGAACCAGTGCTCTCGCAACAGCCCCTCACACTGCATACCGATCTTCTTCATCACATTCTCCGAAGCCGTGTTGTGCGGGCGACACTTGGCGTAAATCCGGTGAATGCCGAGTTCATTGAAACCGAAATCTAACAGTGCATGGGCTGCTTCGGCGGCATAGCCCTTCCCTTGGTAGGCCGGATTAAGGACGTAGCCAATCTCTGCATTGGTTTTCTCCATCACGTGAATGCCCACTCCACCAAGAAGAGTACCGTCACTTTTTAAGCAGATCGCCAGCTCATAACCTTCTCGTGGTTGTGTCTGCTGCATGTCCAACACAAACTGTACGTACTCTCGCGTATCTTCTTCCGTATTCGGCCCCCACGCCGTATGCTGAGTAACTTCTGTCATGGATGTGTAGCTATGTATACTTTCCCAGTCTGTCTCCAGAATATCCCGGATGATGAGTCGTTCGGTCTCCAATTGCATAGCTATCCCTCCTAGTAAAATAAAAATAGCCCAATAACCGATTCATGTAAAGAATGGGTTATTGGGCTATGTAAGTATAAGGAATGCTATTGTGGTTGTTTACATTGAACTGCGGGATAAGTATAAGCCAGCTTGCGGATAATTTCCTTTTGCCATCTCGTATCACCCAGGTTGGTTGCCAGGTTCAGAAGATCCAAATAATCGTCAAGCTGCAGATCAGCCTTTTGCAGAGTTGTATTCATTCGATGTTCGTTCCCCTTTATCTATAAAATCGTAAAGTCATATGCAGTAGAAAGTACATAGAGACAAGTTCAATAATGATAATCATTATCACGTTTATATATTCATTATGCAATGAACGCTGGCAAAATGCAATCCCAAGTCCGCATCGAATTTAACTTTTTTCTGAAAATAGGCTCATCCACAGCACATAGGGAATGTATACACCGAGATATGCGGACGGATACAAGAACCAGCCATTCAACAGGAAATGGTGAATCTCAATGGTGTATGTGGTCATATGAGCATTCGTCGCATACACATCACCAGCGATGACGGTTGCCGCACTGTAGAAACAGAGTAGCGCAAGAATATGGAATACTCGGGTGACCATCCGGGAGCGAAGAGCAACATAAACCATAATTAGCGGAACAATTAACAAGAGCAACAAAAATACCAACTTCATCATTGTTGTACTCCTTCGGTAAATGGAATTCTAATGATAGTCAGTATGGGCCAATAGACTCAACTTCTAAACTTTTTCATAAACTTTACAAAAAGAAAGAGGAATTCAGCATATGAACAATTAAATTAAAGGAGGATAACCCATTATCAGGTAATTTTGAGGAGGAGAAAGGGAATATGAAGAAGGCGTTATGGCAGCACTGGATCGGGGCATTCCTGGTCTTTATCATGATGGCAACTGCACTGCTGGGGCCGGGTTCGCAAAGTCCGGCACAAGCTGCAGCACCCCTTACGGTATCTCAGGCCATCGCTGCCCAGAGCGGTGGAGGAACAGCGACGGTTGAAGGAATCATTGTTGGACATGCTACCGGATCACTTACCGCAAAGTTTACATCTCCGTATGCCAATGATTTTAATGTTCTGATTGCCGATTCAGCGTCAGAGCGAACCAACGCCAGATTGTTGGATGTGCAGATTCCCGCCTCTTTCCGTTCGCAATATGGACTGGCTACCAATCCCGGTCTGGTAGGCAAAAAGATCATCGTAACCGGAACCCTCGGTGCCTACAACAGCTATGCAGGAGTCAAAAATCCAACGTCCATTACATTTTCCTCCGGAACAACGAACCCTGATCCAGAACCGAATCCAGGCACAACATTACCGGATGGTACCGGCAAGAAAGTATTGTTTGATAACACCCACGCCCAGACAGCAGGTGCGGCGGACTGGATTATTGACGGAGCATTTTCGGATTTTGCCAATGGTTTGCGAAACGCAGGCTTTGTCGTGAATCAGCTGGAACGCAGCATTCCGTATACATTTGGTGAGCAAGCCATCACCTATAATAAATTGAAAGATTACGACGTCTTTGTTATTGGCGAAGCCAACGTGCCATTCAAAGCGACAGAGCAGGCTGCGCTGGTGCAGTACGTGCAGAACGGAGGCAGTGTCTTCTTTATCTCCGACCACTATAATGCAGACCGCAACAAAAACCGCTGGGATTCTTCCGAAGTATTCAACGGGTATCGCCGCGGTGCCTTCCTGAATCCGGCCAAAGGCATGTCTTCCGCTGAAGCCGAATCACCAGCGATGCAGAGTGTGACGAGTTCAGACTGGCTGGCGACGAACTTTGGTGTACGTTTCCGTTATAATGCCCTTGGAGATGTGAATGCATCGGATATCGTTGCACCTGCACAATCCTTCGGCATTACGGCTGGTGTTAATGCTGTAGCCATGCATGCGGGATCGACTGTTGCGATTATAGACCCTAACAAGGCCAAAGGCTTGGTGTATGTTCCAAGTGGTGTGTCCAAGTGGGGCAATGCTGTCGATCAGGGCGTATATAACGGTGGTGGACGAGCTGAAGGGGCCTATGCCGCCATTGCCAAGGTTGGTGCGGGCAAAGCCGCATTTATCGGCGACTCTTCACCTGTGGAAGATGCTACTCCGAAATATTTGCGTGAAGAGACCGGAGCGACCAAGAAGACCTATGATGGATTCAAGGAAGTGGACGATGCAACGTTCCTTGTAAATACCGTAAAATGGCTCGCGGTCAAAGAGAGTTATACGAGTCTGGCACAAGTGCCAGGACTGACACTGGATACGGCCACAAGTCTGCTTCCCATGGAAGCTCCGGCTGCTTCAACCGAGCCGCAACTTGAGCCATGGGCTGCACCTGCGGCGGGATACAAATGGTATGATCCGACTACATTTAAGGCAGGTTCATACGGAAAAGCACAATAAGTGAAATAGAATAGATATCATATCATCATGTGAGATAGGGTCTGACCGTGGATGTTCGTTCGCGGACAGGCCCTTTTTTGCTTGTATATATACATGCTCCTGAGGGGAAGGTATGGGTATTCAGGATATGGGCGAGGCAATAATCGAACCAAAGGAGGAGGCGACGTATGATAAACCGGCAAGCAGACTGTGACAGTTCCTCGATGAGGCACAAGCTCAAGGCAGACCTCCATCGTGTAGCAGAACGTATGAATCTGACGTTATCCCGGTTTGACAATGACAGTGCCTGTCTGCTGGGGCAATTTGCAGAGATTCGAGCGGAGATCAAGCAGATCGAGGTGCTTGCCTCTTCGTTTTATCTGGATTGTTATCTGTCGCCCTTTACCGAGAAGTTTGCCGAATTAACTTCGAGCGTACAACATCTATCTGATCGGAGATATGGGGCGTTGATTGTGATTGAACGTGAGATTCCGTTGGAGTCGATCATTCATTCAGGTGTGGCGGTGGATGCCAGAGTGACACATGCGCTCTTGGAATCCCTGTTCATCCCCGGTGCACCATTGCATGACGGGGCTGTGTTGATTCGTGGCAATCAGATTGTATCCGCTGGTAATGTGCTGCCGTTGTCGCAAGCGGAAGTGCATGAGCGAAAAATAGGCACTCGTCATCGGGCTGCATTGGGACTCAGTGAATTGACGGATGCGGTTGTACTGGTTGTCTCTGAAGAGACGGGACAAGCTTCATTCGCGGTGGATGGAGATCTGCATCCGATAAATGTGGTTGAGACGCTATCTTAAGTGAGAGTGAGGCTTATGGGTTTTCTCGTGACCATGATGTTATTGTGGCTAAGGGCAGTGGACCTTTCTCCAGTTATGGAAGAGAGGTTTTTATTAATAGACCCTGCCATACGAGAAGATTATTAGATGCTTCTCTAACATTGCGATGTGATTTTGCACAAACTGGGTATTCATGGGTACAATAGAGGATGGTCAATGAATAGTGAACAATGCGATTGGATCGCAAAAATGGTTGGAGGAGACGGTTAACACATGAGTTGGTTTGAAGCAATGGAGCATCATGATTATGAGGAACTGGTTCTGTGCCAGGATCGAAATTCAGGGTTAAAGGCAATTATCGCCATACACGACACAACACTCGGCCCTGCGCTGGGAGGCACTCGGATGTGGACTTATGCTTCAGAAGAAGCAGCCATTGAAGATGCCTTGCGCCTTGCCCGTGGGATGACATATAAGAATGCGGTCTCCGGACTGAATCTGGGCGGCGGCAAAACCGTTATTATCGGTGATCCGCGGCGTGATAAAAACGAAGCGATGTTTCGGGCGTTTGGACGCTATATTCAAGGGTTGAACGGACGTTATATCACAGCCGAAGATGTGGGAACAACGGAAGAGGATATGAACCTGATCTATCAGGAAACGGATTATGTGACAGGCATCTCGGCAAGTTATGGTTCATCCGGTAACCCATCACCCGCAACCGCTTGGGGTGTGTATCGTGGGATCAAGGCAGCAGCCAAAGAAGCATTTGGTACCGATCTGTTGGAGGGGAAAACGATAGCGGTCCAAGGTGTCGGCAATGTGGCGATGCATCTGTGCAAATATTTGTATGAGGAAGGTGCACATCTGATCGTTACGGATATCCATAAGGACTCGGTGAAACAAGCTGTGGATCGCTTCGGCGCGACAGCTGTTGATCCCGCAGACATTACGAGTGTGGATTGCGATATCTATGCACCATGTGCACTGGGCGGCACGATTAATGACGATACGCTCAAGACGCTCAAAGCGAAGGTTGTAGCGGGCTGTGCCAATAATCAGCTGCTGGAGACCCGTCATGGGGATCAGCTGTATGATATGGGCATCGTATACGCGCCTGACTATGTCATCAATGCAGGTGGCGTAATTAACATTGCGGATGAGCTTAACGGATATAATGCGGATCGGGCGTGGAGCAAGATTGGAGAGATCTATTCCACTCTGGAGAACATTTTTGAAAGCTCACGTACGGAGGGCATCGCTACTTATGTTGCCGCAGATCGTCTGGCTGAGCGACGGATCGAACAGATGAAGAATACACGCAGTACATTTCTGCAGAATGGCCATCACGCGTTGAGTTCCCGGAGATTACGCAAGTAAACGTTACTGAATCATATCATATCTTAAATCGGTAAACGGTCTGTTAGGTAACAGCAGCATCCATTTCAAAGATGGATAGTGTCGTTACCTAACAGGCCATTTTTGATGTTGTGATTAGCATTGGAAAGAAAAACAGTGGCAATATCTCCCTAATAGATCAATTCCACTATGCATTTTTCCGATAATGAATATACATCGTACAGATGGAGATGGTCCAGGAAGTGGGGAGAATTGAAAATGGGGAAAAGACAAGGGGTAGGGCATAGGATCAAAAATATGTCCCTTAAAATCAAGCTGCCGATCATGATCAGTGTATTGGTTGTACTGGTTCTGCTTGGTGCAACGACCACAAGTTATATGATTTCATCTGATGTTGTGGTCAGGAAAAGCAAGGATGAGATTAATGTAATGGCTGACCGCCTTGGGGAAGGGCTCTGGACAGCAATGCAGCTTCAGCAACAGATGAGTCATGCGATATCTGTACATAATACTTTTAAAGAACTCTTGAAGTTGCGTGACACAAACGAAATGACAGATGAGACCTTTTTCACAGCTGAGAATCCGTACTTTGATCGCGCGAATACGATTCTCACCGATAGTATATCTGACACGGTAAGCTCCAAGCCGGACCTGTTCGTGTTTGATAAAGAAGGAACCATGGTAGCAGGAACCATGCCGGATGTTATTGGGCAGCCACGCGGAGACCGTGAATATTTCAAGGAATCCATACAGGGGAAATCCTTCATCAGTGATGCGATCGTCTCGAAGAATAGCAAGAAGCTGATTATTGTATTCTCGGAGCCCATTATGGATGAAGAGGGCAATATTCTGGGTGTGTTTGCCATGTCGGTGGACAGCAGCTTTTTCCTGGGTCAACTCGGGGACATCCAGATCAATGGTCAAGGCAGAGTTGAAGTATTGAGCCGGAGCGGCATCATTATGTACGACTCACTGGACCCTTCGATTGTCGGACAAACACTTGCAGAAGACAAGGAAGCCATGGAACTTATGGAGGACAGAGCCACCGATAAAGTGAAAATGACTTCAATGGATCGAGATAATATCTATTATCGTATCAATCAGATCCCTGGTGCAGATCTCTCCGTAGTCATTATTGATGATTATGATGATATCAAACGCCCATTAGAGGATATGCAGCGCCAGATGATTATCGTGACATTGATTGGCGTTGCTCTGGCGATTGGCGTGGGATTGCTAATTTCTCGTAGTATTACGAGACCCATCATTCGTCTGATCGGGCTGTTCAAACAGCTTGCTCAAGGGAATCTCACCGTTAAGGCCAGTGGCAGATATAACAGCGAATTCAAGGATCTGGCGGAGAACTTCAATGGCATGGTGGAGCAGAACAGGAGCCTGATTACCGATATGAATAATTCGATTCATGTGCTCCAGGCTAGCACTCAGGAATTGGAGGAGACATCCAAACAGACGGCAAGATCCATTGATGAGACATCGGCGACGTCCATGGGGATTGCGAAGGCGATGGAGGCCCAATCGGAAGATACCGAGCAGATTGCAGGCAAATTCAACAGCTTTGGCGATAAAGTGGCTGCCATGAACAGCAGTGCACAGGATGTGAAGGCAAGAGCGGATGAGATCGAATCTGTATTCCACAACGGGAATGAAGTCGTGAATGAGCTGATGCGTATCAATGAGGTGAACGAGCGCGAAGTGGAGAAAATCTCGGAGATTACCGTCAAACTTCAAACGAGTTCGGGCAGTATTAGTCAGATCACGGAAGCCATCAGCCAGATTGCGAAGCAGACCAATCTGCTTGCATTGAATGCTTCCATCGAAGCATCACGGGCTGGAGAGCATGGCAGAGGATTTGCGGTTGTGGCCGAGGAGATCCGCAATCTGGCAGAGCAGAGTTCCCGCCAGTCCAAGGAAATCTCCAGCATTATCGAGCAGAATCTGGCCGATGTCGCCGAGAACAACCATAGTGTTGCCGAAATTCACACCATCTCGTCCAGACAGGATGAGCTTGTCTTGCAGACTCGTCAGGCGTTTGATGTCATTTTGGAGAAGGTGATGGTGATTAATCACCAGATCGCTACGATGGCAGGACAGATGCAAGAGATGTTGCAGAACAAGGATGACGTACTGGAGTCAGCTCATAGCTTGTCTGCTTCAGGAGAGCAGGTATCGGCTTCCGTTGAAGAGGTGACAGCAACCATGATGGAGCAGTCTTCCACAGTTCAGCAGTTGGCAAATATGGTCGATACGATCGATCAATTGACCCAAAAGCTGGCCGAATCGGCTGCAAGATTCAAGGTGGAGTAAGTGTAGCGTAAGGTGGAGTTGATACAACAGCAAGAGAAAGACGACAAAAGAGCACTCCTTTGGAGTGTTCTTTTATTTTGGACTGAAAAAAAAGAACACTACTGACATACTGTTGGCAAGAGCGGTCTTGTATGATCCAGATATAAACAATCCCAAATATAAAGGAGAACATTACATTATGTCAGTAATCGGACCGGATTTCATTTCACTTCAAGTGAGCAATCTTGAAAGCTCTGCAGAATTTTATCAAACCTATCTTGGACTGGTACGCTCACAGGCGGGGCCACCTCATGCGGTGGTCTTTGATACCAAGCCTATTACATTTGCTCTACGTGATCTGTTGCCAGGAACTGAACTTGGTTCAGGTACTCTGCCAGGACTTGGTATCGCCCTGTGGCTTCATGCCCCGGATACGCAAGACATTCACGACAAACTTGCTGCGGCAGGCGTAAAGATTACATCTGCACCTATAGATGGGCCATTCGGACGAACCTTTACATTTGCTGACCCGGACGGGTACCAGGTTACCCTTCACAGTAAAGCCTGATACGCAAATGTATCCATCTTAATACTAGGGATAACTTTCTCTGTTACAGAAAGCCAAGTGAGAATTACAACAATAAGGGCAGAGCTAATCTTGATGATTAGCTCTGCCCTTATTCCGTCGTTTGGATTCAAAGACATATCAATCTATTCGTTGCTGACGACTAGCGCTTTCTTTTCCGTAAAGTAATACAACAAAGCAAGCAGCGGCATGAACAGGCCAATCAGCGTAGTGAGACTCCAGCCCCCGTTAGCATAAGACCAGCTTCCAAGAGAGGAACCAATCGCACCGCCGACAAAAAAGATCGACATGAATATGCCATTGACGCGTCCTCTTGCTTCACTTCCTAGGGAGTAAATGATGCGTTGACCCAGCACCAGATTACCCGAGACAGCCATATCCAGTGTGATTGCCACGATCACAAGCAGGATCAATGCAAACGTGGAGTGGCTCTGGAATGCATAAGCCAGACCGAATGAAGCCGCAGCGATGATCATGGCAGCACCCGTGAGAATACGCGTTAATCCGCGATCTGCCAATCTCCCGGCAATGGGAGCGGCGATGGCACCTCCGACACCAGCCAGGGCGAACCAGGCAATGCCTTGCTGTGACATGCCAAAATCGTTAGCCAGCCTGAGCGGAACCGTAGTCCAGAACAAGCTGAATGCACCAAACAAACTGGCCTGATAGAACGCCCGGCGGCGCAGGAGCGGCATCGTTCTAAACAGTGTGCCCAAGGACATGATTAATTGTCCGTACTTCAAGGTGGGTTCAGGCTTGCGAGCAGGCAGAGCACGGGATAGAAGCAGCATCAGAAGGACAATGACAACAGCCGAGAATACAAATACCGTCTGCCATCCGAAGAGACTGGTGATGAAGCTTGCGACAGGGCGAGCGAGCATAATGCCCAACAGCAGACCACTCATGACATTGCCGACAACCTGGCCGCGCTGCTCTTCGGAAGTAAGATATGTTGCATAGGGCACGAGAATTTGCGCGACAACAGAACCTATACCTATGAATAGAGAGGCAGTCAGAAATACAATAGCCGTGGGCGAGAAAGCCGCGGCAATCAGGGCGCCGACCAGTACGATCAGGAAAAGCAAGACGAGGCGCCGATTTTCCGTAATGTCACTGAGTGGTACGATAAACAGCAGACCGATGACGTAGCCAATCTGTGTCAACGTTACAATTAATCCGGCAGCAGCAGAAGAAAGGCCCGTGGTCATGCTAATCGGTCCGATAACGGTCTGAGCATAATACAGGTTTGCCACGATCAATCCACAAGCGGATGCCAGCAAAAAAATAATCCAGGCAGGTACAGGTGCCTTCTTCACTTGTTGTCTCATATTCATCTTAATCATCCTCCACAGATTTCATATTCGTATTGAAAATTCGATATTCCAGATAAACGGGTGCTGTTTAAAATGTTAATTACTAAACGTTGTGTTCACTAATTAAAACATATAATAAACTAAACGTTTAGTATTGTAAATAGGTTAAATATATTTTAATGAAGATTTAAATGGGGATATAAAAATGAGCGGAGATTAAATTGTGTGTACATATTGCATTTTAGTATAATGAACGTATCGTTTTTATGATGATCATGGATGACTGCGATATATACGATTTTCAACAAGGAGGAATCCAGATGACTGCCAAAAGAGGACGTCCACGTAACATGGAAACCCAGAATGCCATTCTTAACGCATCCTATGAGTTGTTGTTGGAGTACGGATTCGGGGCTGTTACGATTGAGAAGATTGCTGAGCGCGCACAAGTGAGCAAAGCCACGATCTACAAATGGTGGCCCAACAAAGGCGCTGTCATCATGGACGGATATATGTCTGCCGCAACGGCAAGATTACCCGTACCGGATACAGGCTCGGTCTTGGAAGATATACGTATACATGCGAGTAATCTGGTTCGTTTTTTGACCAGTCGGGAAGGAAAAGTGATTACACAGATTATCGGAGAAGGGCAATCGGATGAAGGGCTTGCCGAAGAATACCGCACAAGATACATCCAGCCACGTCGGCGTGAAGCATGGGGCATTCTGGAGAAGGGCGTGGAGCGCGGCGAATTGAAGAGTGGGATAGACATTGGACTGTACATTGATCTGATCTATGGACCGGTGTTCTATCGCATGTTAGTGACGGGGGAAGCGATGGATGATGCGTTTGTAGATGTACTGCTCTGCTCATTGTTTGAAGGCATTCAGTCCAATAAGTAGAAGGAGAGCGGTGCTACAACCGCAAGGATGCGGAGGATGAGGGAAGAGGGCGATTCTTAGGAATCACCCTGGAAGGGCATGCGTGTATTGTTCGTGGGATAATGTTATACCTGGAATATAGGTGAGATGGCTGTGGGCCATGAGTCTGTAGCATTAGAGGATAGGAAGGATGCGTGCTGGGTTAACACCGAGGGTTCATTCCATACTGAACTGGGCAGTTCACGGCGTAATACAGGGGCCACTTCCTTGGCGAAACGCTCCACTTGCTCCAACTGCTCGCTATACGTCAGTCCATCCACACTAATACTCAGCACCTGATGTCCGTAAGCGGCATGATAGTCCAGAATTTTCTCAATGACCTGCTCCGGACTGCCGATTAACGCAGGGCCACGTGCAATGTTATCCTCCAGATCGGTGAAGGGCGACTGGTTATGCTGTGCGGCGGCGGTGGCATGGAGCGCTTCATAGTATGGCTTATAGCGGCGAATGGCTTCTTCACCCGTATCGGCAAGATAGAGACTGCCGGCACCAGAGCCAATCACTGCCTGCTGCGAATCATGACCATAATAACCGAGGCGCTCCCGATAATGATCGATTAACGCTTTGTATTTGGCCTGAGGGTGAAAAGAGTTCGACGTGAAGAGCGGCTCGCCATATTTGGCAGCGAGTTCGGTTGAGACTGTACTGGACGCGCTACCATGCCAGATTGGGATGGACTGTTGAAGCGGCCTGGGCCACGTGGTCACGCCCTCAAGCGGAGGGCGATACGTTCCCTGCCAGGTGACATTCTCTTCAGACCACAACCGTCTTAGCAAATGATACCGTTCATCGAGTGAGTCCCATTGTTCCTCTTCGCGTATGCCAAACAGCGGATAGTGTCGAGGGTCATTGCCTTTCCCGATGATCATCTCGAGCCGTCCGCCTGATAATTGATCGAGCGTGGCATAATCCTCGGCAACCCGGACTGGATCAAGTATACTGAGAACAGTGACGGTGGTTAGTAACCGAATGCGTGTGGTTGCTGCGGCTATTGCGGTTAATACGACAGGTGGAGATGAAGATAGAAAAGGTGCACCGTGTCGTTCACCGATCCCATAGGCATCGAATCCCAGTCGTTCAGCCAGCTTCGCCTGCTCCAATATATTGTGGAATTTCTGCTGAGTCGTCAGAGCTTCCCCGGTTACGGCATTAGGCAGATTCATCATGAGACTAAACAAGGCAAATTTCATCTGACCTTCTCCTTGAACTGAATTAATCGTATCTGTGTCGTATAATCCTATTGAAATAGTAGGATATGTAAGTTGTATTAAATGTATCACGTTCTCACGGAATCTTCTAATGGATTTTTTCTATAAGCAAAAATTCAGTTCAGGCTTCCTTGCACACATGGGGAGGAAATTGCCACGATTTTTATTGACCGCTGTAAAATTTAGGATTAAAATTGTGCTTATCATATAAATTCAAAATTATGGATTTTCATTGTGGAGGTGGGATACATGGAACCTACAACTACGATACGCTCATATATTGAGGACTACATCAGGAAACAAGGGTACACCCTTCAGTATTTTGCCGATATATCGGGAGTTAACGCCGGAACGCTTAGTGCAATTATTAAGGGGACTCGGCCCATCGCTATGGCGCAACTGGATCTGATTACCCAAGGCATGAAGCTGGAAGAGGGGTATTTCTACGAGATCTATGGGGCTGAATGTTTCGTGGAATCGGCACCCCATTGGAGAAGACTGGAACCATTCCTCCAGCGCTGTGCCGAATTGGACAAGCTGGAATGTATTCAGAAGGTTATCCAGGAAGTGACCGATGATCGCTCGTATATCTCGGAGTTGTTCGAGATGGCGGAAGGCATGCTGGAACGTGGACAGACGAAGGCTGCACGGATGTTGTACGAATGTGTGGCAGAGTGTGAGAAATATCAACATTCGGAACGTCTCGCTCTGTGTCAGTATCGCATCTTCACGTTATCTCTCGGTCAGGACCAGCATGAGAATCTTCGTGCAGCCGTACATTTTGAACCGTATATTAATCGGCTGGATGAGGAGAGGCAGCTGGATGCGATTAGGGAGTTGGCGAATACATACAATGGGTTATGTCGGTGGGGTAAAGTATTTCAATTAGCCGATGAACTGTTGCAACGGGTCAAATTTTTGGAACAATACAAAAATAAAAAAAAGGGACTGGAGTTTATTAGAGCCTCCAAACACCCGTTATTTACTTATAAATTTTATGCTTACTTATTAATAGCAACTGTATGGGGAGAGCGTAAAGAGTATGAAAAGGCGCTAGAGTATACTTCTTTCTATTCAAATATTGTTATTGAAGACCCTACTACAGAAGATGAACTCTTTATAAAACGATTTAAAGATTGGGCTGAAGTTAATACCTATTTATATAAGTTGATGACGGGTGACTATAATGCGCTTAACTCCTATCTCGACTTTATAGAAGCAAATGAAAATGAAACTCTTCTTGGACTTGTCAAAGTTATGGAAGCGGCTAATCAATATCAACTGAATGTTGATCACGTTCTCAAGCGATTTGATTCGTTTATACGTTTGTTAGTTAATGACTCTAACTATGAGACTAGTTATACTGCTCAGGTAAAAGATGATCGATATACTAAATTCTGGGCTGAATTAGCATTCTACCAGTTGTCTAAAGCCAGGCATCAGGAAGGATTCAGAGATCTGCTTACTTGTTTGAGTTCTGCTCACAAGATCAAGGATGACTCCACCATAATTTATTGTGTGAGTTTATTCGAGGAATATAGAACACAGGCTTCTGAATTAATAGAGTCTCAATATAAAAGTATTATTAAGGAGGTTTATGGTCGGTATGAGAAAAAAAGCAAAGTTGGCATTAACGCTGTTTAGCTCTTTCATAATATTCTCTAGTATTACTGGTGGTATAAGCCATATAATAAATCTGGTTTTTAATCATGGTGCAGGTGGATATTAGGAGATTTTTGAAATGTAAGTGTGAAAACCTTAAATACGTTATTGTGTGAGCGTTCTATTTCCGATTTGGGGGTGGGACGCTCACTTTTGTTTATTTATTGATTGACCGCTTAGTTAATGGAGAGGGAGAATTGGAACGTAAACCTATGATAAGCAGCGGACATTGGGGAACCGAGGACTAAAACGATAACATTTTTCCGATAATAAGGGTATCAACGCTGGGACATTAAGTGCTATTTTAAAGGCAGCAGGCCGATGTCTATGAACCAACTGAATCAGATCACTTCTCCAATGGGATTAGAAAAGGATTATTTTTAAAAAAGTTATGGAGTAGAATCCTTCATTGAATCAGCACTCACTGGAGACGATTAGGACCATATCTATATGGTTGTGTGCGAATTCACTAGCTGATCGTATTCAACAAGTCATTATTCATGCGATAGACGATCGATCATAAGTTTGAACCTTTTATTGATATGTTAAATAAAGATTTGGTCCCATCCACTACAAAATTGAGCGACAATAATTACCAGTATGGAGTTAACTTTTGCAACAAACTGTGCTAAACTGGAGATAATAAAAAAGAGCAAGGATGCACGAACATCCTGCTCTTACAACAGCCGCTTCTAAGGGCGGTGGCTGTGCATAGGTAGCTGAAATAGACCATTACCTTAGCTGGGGCGGTCTATTTCTTTTTGTTTTGATTATTTAAGGCAATGACAATAGTTACAATCAGTCCAATTAAGGTTACAATGAACCCCGCAAAACTGATCATCAATGTCAATACCGTTTCAATCGCCACAGGCATCACCTCCTTTGCAGGAGACTAGCCGACCGCCCATATTAGCCATTCTGTTGATAGGAATATTATACCATACATGCTATTATGGTGGATACATTTGCAGCGATCAGAACACATCAGATTTATTTGTCTAGTGATTGCAATCTAAAACAATTAATTTACTCTATGAGTTTAAGTATAATTTCAGAATTAGTGGGCCTGATAGACCATACGTCTCTTACCAACTGCAGAAGTTATTATATCCTTTGACCATGAAGGCCAAGGATCTGTTTCTTTTTTTCTCTAGTTTGACCACTCAAAACCATATCTTAAAAAGGCTTGAAAAGCTGGAATTAATATAAGATTTATGAAAACTGCTTTTGCAAACAATCATTATATTCTGCAAAGGAATAAAATATGAATTTTTTGGCAATGTATCCTAAAATGTTATACAAAGAGGGGGTGCATGCTATGAGTGAACCGAAGCAGATCAAAGATAAAATCGAACGGAATAGGCATGAGTTAAGTCGTTTGGCGGAGAATCATGGCATGCAAGACAACAAAGTCCTTCAACAATCGATGCTCCTGGATGAACTGATTAATGAGTATAATCGTTTTAAATATAAGAACGGATTCATGAACAGACAACCGATTGCATAATGCAGTCGGTTGTTTTTATGTTCTATGCATTAACAAGAAATAAGCACGCCGATCCAACTCTAACGAATGGGATGGAATGAGTAAAAAAAGTTCTTGGAAACACTCGCTTGAGTAGTCGACTGTAGCGATACAGTCGGCTTTTTTGCGTTCACCCTGAAACCAATGCGCATAACTTGAAATTCCGTACCAATTCCAGAGTTGGCAGGATAGCGAATGATCATTAAAACTGGATATGATGACCCCAGTTATATCCAGATTGATCTGTGAAGGGGGCTCATACAATGATCGGGAGAGGGAGGGATGAACGGAAATGATGGACAAGGTACGCACTTTTTTCGGAAAAAGCGTAAATCTGCGCACCAAGTTGCTCCTGTTGTTCCTGGCGCTGACGTTGATGCCGCTAGGCTTACAGGGAGTGATGAGCTACAAGCATTTCTCGCAGACGATGGATCGCAAGACCGAGCAGTTCACCATTGAACTGGTTCGCCAGATTAACGCCAATCTGAACCGGCTGCTGAAGGACTATGAGCGGTTGTCGCTCTTGCCGCTATACGATCAGATGGTGCTTGGCATTCTGGGCAAATACAACGGTTTAATGGGGTCTGGTACATGGGCGAGGTCTGAGGATTATCTGAAAATGAAGCTCTATACCTCTGGTCAAGCTTATGATCGACCCGAGATTCGGGGAATTCATCTGATCAGCAACAGCGGCATCCTGTTCTCCAATCTCGATTCACTGGCGGTCAAGCCGGTATGGGACAGCAGGCAGGATGAGTGGTTTAAAGAGCTTGAAGACTCGGAAGGGACATGGCGCCTGCTTCCTCCACATGAACCCGGCTATTACACGGGCGGTCAGCAAGAGTCGTATATATCGGTGGGCAGAGTGCTTCGGGATCCGGGTACGCTCCAGCGATTGGGGTACATTCTGATTGACATCCGTCTGGTGGCCTTCAGCCAACTGTTATCCAATCTGAATGTTGAGCAAGAGGCAAGCCTGATGATTGTAGACAGCAAACAGCGTCTGCTGTACGAGCGGGTCTCAACCGGAGGAATGTCTGCGTACGACCAGTTGCTAATGAATGGACAGCTTCCAAGCTATGCAGGAAACCAAAAAGTTGTGCTGGATGGGCAGTCCTATCTCTTCGTACAACACCATTCCAGCTATTCCGGACTTTCGGTGATCAGTCTTACACCTATTGCTGTGATTCAAAAGGAGTCGGGTGAGATGCTCACCTTTACAATGTGGTTCGCTGTATTGTGTATGGCGGCTATATCGATTCTGGCGGTTCTGTTATCCTATCGTATCACCCGGCCATTGATTCGCCTGAAGCACCACATGATTCGGGTAGAGCAGGGTGATTTCAGCCAGCGGGTAGCTCACTTTAGCAGTGATGAATTCGGACAGATGAGTCGGGGCTTTAACCGCATGATGGAAGAGATTCATCGACTGTTTAATGAAGTGTTCCTGTTGGGCATTCAAGAGCGGGAGGCAGAGTTGTCGGCGTTGCAAAGTCAGATGAATCCTCACTTTATATACAACACACTGGAGTCCATTAACATGATGGCCATTCGCCAGAAGCATGCTGAGGTGTCGGGCATGGTGACGGCGCTCGGCAAGCTGCTGCGCTATACGATTGATAAGGTGGACCGGATGGTTCCGCTTGGGGAAGAACTGGCTTTTGTACAGTCCTATGTAAGCATTCAGCAGGTACGTTACAACGGTAAGCTGGAGGTTAACTATGACATCGAAGAAGAGATAACGGAATGTGCGATTCCGAAGCTGATACTGCAGCCGTTGGTGGAAAATGCAGTCTACCATGGCATTGAAGGGCAGGAAAATGGAGGAGTAATCTGGATATCTGCCTTGAAATTCGACCATGAGCTGCTGATTAGCGTGCGAGACAACGGTAAGGGGATGACTCAGGCGAAGATTGACGAGTTAAACGAATCCATAACAAAACAGCCTTCCAGTCAGGCATTACGTTGCCATGCCGGAGACAGTCTGGGGCTTAACAATATCGCCCAGAGGCTTCGCCTCATCTATGGAGAAGGCGGCAGCCTAAGCATTGATGGAAGTCCCGGGCAGGGCCTGGTGGTCACAATATCCATTCAACTTCTACCGAAAGGGGATTGAAGCGCATGTATAAAGTATTGCTGGTAGAAGATGAGACGGTCATCCGTCAGGGACTGAGAGAGCTGATCGTACAAGTATCTTCCCAGTTTCAGGTAACGGGTGAAGCGTCGAGCGGTACCGAGGCACTGGATTTTCTGAGATGTGAGGTGCCGGATGTGTTAATCACGGATATCCGCATGCGTGGAATGGACGGATTAACTCTGGTAAGCAAAGCCAGAGACATGTACCCTGAACTGCTCATGCTCATCATTAGCGGCTATGGCGAGTTTGAATATGCACGCAGAGCGATGGAGTTTGGGGTGCTGAACTACCTGTTGAAGCCAATCGATCGCTATGAACTGGCATTATGCATACAAAAGATTCAATTACTGCTGGATCGCAGATATGGTATTTCAACCCTTTCGATCCCGGAGCCATCTGGGAAAGCAGAACATGCTGGTGGAGATACGCGGAAGATTATCCGAGATGTGAAGGAGCACATCAAGCAGCATCCCGATGGAGATTTGCGGCTTCAGACGATCGCAGATCTCGTTAACTTGAACCCTACTTATTTGAGCCAGTTGTTCAAGAACGAAATAGGCATCAATTATTCCGAATACATCACGGAGGCACGCATGGAGCGGGCCAAGTGGTTGCTGATCAACACAGGTCTCAAAATCTATGATGTGGCACGGTTATCCGGGCATCAGAGTCCCAAACACTTCATGCTGGTGTTCAAGCAGCAGGTGGGATGGACTGCGGGGGAATACCGAGACCGATTCAGTATCTCTTGAAAAACCATACCATTTCTGAAGTTGACGTGATTTATGGGGGAACGATGCTTTCGTTATACTTTGGTTGCACATGTATACCACGACGTCCATAAGGGGGATTTTCATGAAAAAAGCAGGACTGATACTGGTGTTAGTACTCATGATGGTGGCTTCAATCGCGTGCACTAGCGCCAATTCCAGCAGTGAACCTAGCAGTGCAGGCGGGGAGAATGGAGAGGTCGAGCTGAAGTTCATGATGTGGGGCAACCAGGCACATATGGATGTATACAACAAACTGATTGCAGACTTCACCAAGGAAAACCCAGGCATCAAAGTCACGATGGAATCCGTACCTTTCGCAGAATACCAGCAAAAAATTTCGGTGCTTGCTGCCGGAGGCTCTCTTCCCGATCTCGCCTGGGTATCGGAGCGAATGGTACCACAATTCAAGTCCAATCACATTCTGGCCGATGTATCCGAGTTCAAGGATGAGGCACAGTTTAAGCTGGATGATTATATTCCAAGTACATTGGATTTGTTCCGTGATGGCGACCAGCTGCTGGGGCTACCTTTCTCTACACCTCCGGTGGTCATGTTTTACAATAAAACACTGTTCGACAAGGCTGGCTTGACGGATCCAAACACACTTGCCACCCAAGGACAATGGACGTGGGAACAGTTCGAAGCGTCCGCCAAAGCGATGACCAGCAAGGATGCGAGCAACCGAATCTATGGTGCCAACCTTTTTCGCGACTGGAAGACCTGGGCGGTGCTCTCTTCTTACTCGTGGTCCAATGGAAGCGGTTCTTTCGATGAAGACATGACAACGTTCACCTGGAACGATGCCTCTGGTGTGCAGACCTTTGAATTACTGGAGCGCATGATGTTCACCGATGAATCACATCCGAAGGCGGGGGAGCAGATCAGCTTCGATGCGGGCAATGTGGGGATGTTTTTCGATAATTACAGCTATGTTTCCAAAGCAAGGGAGATTACGGATTTTGAATGGAGCATCGCGCCTATGCCTTCCGGTTCACAAGGCAGTGTACCGATGTTGGGGCAGGCCGGATATGCCATGTTCAACGACAGCAAACATCCAGAGGAAACGAAGAAGCTGTTGAAGTATTTTGCCAGTGAGCAGGGGATTCAGGCGACAGCCACCTACTTTGTGCCTCCTCGCACTTCTGTTCTGAACTCGGACGCATTCATTCTTCAGCCGAATAATCCGAGCAAAGAACATATTGTGCAAGCTGTTATTGATGAAATGCCGAAAGCGCGCTTAATTCCCGGTCATATCCGTTGGCAGGATATCGATAATGCGGTATTGCAGGGATTCGACCGACTGTTTGCCCGGACGGCGACAGCTGAGGATAACCTGAAACAAATGCAGGAAGAGATTCAACGTGTGCTGCAACCCTAAGTAAGTCGATCAAAACCGGAGGTGAGAATAATGGGCAAATTCAAAGAATTACTTGAGCGGAAACCGCTGTCGCTGGTGGTCAGTCTGCCTGAAAATGAACTTGCTTTGGCTCGGGCAGCCATGGAAGAGGGCGCTGATGCACTGAAGGTGCACTATAATGTCGGTCATCGCGCCAGCGGGAATCATTTTGGCCCATTGGATAGGTATACCGACGTGTTTCGGGCGATTCGCAATGAGTTTGGCGGTCCGCTTGGGGTCGTACCTTCTGGCAGTATAGATGGAGCACGAAGGGAGGATGTGGAGCGGCTTGCCGGGCTGGGTTTTGACTTCTATTCCATCTATGCACATCACTTGCCTTCCTTCATGCTGAGTGACTTGGGTCTGGACCCGACGTTTGCGATCAATGAGGAATATGATGCTTCCCTGGTAACACCCGCAGCTCACTTCGGCTTCGCTGCTCTGGAGGCATCCATTGTCCCTGGAAAAGAATATGGTACACCGCTCAGCTTCGCGGATGTGCTCAAGTATCGCCGTCTGGTCTTGCAAGCCCAGGTTCCGGTCTTAGTTCCTTCCCAGCGTAAGCTGGTACCGGGGGATGTTCGGGTGCTGCGCGATACCGGGGTCAAAGCGATTATGCTTGGAGCAGTTGTGACAGGCGACACGGAGGAACAGCTGCGAAGGGCTGTAAACGGGTTCCGCAATGCAGTGGACAGTCTGAACTGTCTGGACTATATAAGTTGAACTAAAGGATATTTACACTTGTACTCCGATGCCAGAACAACCTTCCGATCGCTGTTATCCCCAGATTTTTTTGGAATCCCTTATATAGAGGGAGAAATCCGGGGATAAAGGCGACCACTTCGCTTCTTCAGGTTTTTTCTGTCCTCTACGTTCTTGTGTAAATGTATAGTTCACCTTATATAGAATCGTCACAGAGTTCAGCTTCAGGGGATAAGTTTGATAACAAAAGGAGGGCCTGATTGTGACCCATCCACACAAGCGCAAAAGAAGGGGGCCGCTCGCGAGGGAGGCCCAGATCGCGGGGTGGCTGTTTGTATCGCCGATGGTGCTTGGGTTTACCCTGCTGCTGCTATTTCCCATGGGTCTCGCGTTATACATGAGCCTGACTGATTGGCCGCTGCTGGGGGATCATCATTTTATTGGACTGGATAACTACCGCGATATTATGACAGACGCCATGTTCTGGAAAGTGCTCGCCAATACGGTTTATTTCACAGCAGGTCTGGTCCCGCTTAATATTTTGCTCGCCCTGCTACTCGCGTTGCTGCTATCCAGAAACTTGCGGGGGATCGGAATTTTCCGAACAGCGATCTTTGTTCCAGTCATGACTTCGTTGATCGTGTGGGCCATCGTGTGGAAGCTGATGTATGCAACAGAGTCAGGATTGATTAATCAGCTTCTGTTGATGGCGGGCATCAAGGGTCCGGCTTGGCTATACAATAAAGATTTGGCAATGCCTGCGGTGATTGTAACAAGTGTGCTGAAGAATGTAGGTCTGAATATGGTGCTGTTCATTGCAGCCATTCAGCAGGTACCGCGTTCCCTGTACGAAGCAGCAACCTTGGACGGTGCGGGCAGAAGAGGAACCTTCTTTCACGTTACCCTGCCGATGATCACACCAACGGTGTTTCTGACTGTGGTCATGACCGTGATTGGTTCACTTAAAGTGTTTGGGCAGATCTATGTGATGACACAGGGTGGACCGAGTAACAGCACCAAGGTATTGGTTTATTATATCTGGGAAAAAGCATTCAAACTATTTCAATTCGGCTATGCTTCTGCTCTCGCCTATGTGCTGTTCTTCATCGTACTGATCCTGACACTGCTGCAATGGCAGCTCCGAAAGAGGTGGGTATTCAATGAAGGCGATGCCTAGCCCTTCGGGGAGGCAGATAGGAAGTACCCTTGGGACGTATTTATTGCTGACACTGATTTCGCTAATCATGATTGTTCCGTTTATCTGGATGATATCGACGTCATTCAAGGAGCCCCAGAGCATATTCACTTATCCACCACAGTGGATACCGGAATCATTCCGATTTCAGAACTACATCGATGTCTTTCGACTGATTCCGTTTCACCGTTTTTATTGGAACAGTATCTACATTTCTGCGTTGGTTGTGCTGGGGACTGTGTTTTTTGCTTCACTCGCCGGTTATGCATTCGCCAAAATTCCGTTTAAGGGACGTAATGTGGTATTTCTCATCCTGCTGAGTGCCATGATGATTCCCCATGAGGTGACGGCAATTCCGATGTTCCTGTTCATGCGGCAGCTGGGGTGGATTGATACTCATCTTCCGCTGATACTACTGCCAATCTTTGGCGCCGGCGGTGTATTTGGCATCTTTGTGATGAGGCAGTTCTTCATTACGGTGCCAACGGAACTGGAGGAAGCGGCGATGATCGACGGCTGCAACCGATTCCGAATATATGCGCGAATTATGCTGCCTATTGCCAAGCCGGGTATGGCTACGCTGACGATCTTCACGTTTGTGACGATCTGGAATGAGTTCTTCGATCCGTTGATTTTCATTAACTCGCGTGATCTAATGACGCTGCCACTTGGGTTATCCCTGTTTACAGATGAAGTGGGTACAGCCTGGCAATATCTGATGAGCGCCACCGTCATGGCGACCTTGCCGCTGTTAATTGTCTTTTTCCTGGCACAACGGCGCTTCATTGAGGGGGTTGCCATGACGGGACTGAAAGAGTAAGCCATGAAATACGTGCAAAGGCGAGCAATACGTGCAATAGAACGGAAGGAGGGACAACATTTGCGTGAACGGATGAGCATGGAAAAGGAAGAAGCAGATGTGGTTATTGTGGGCGGAGGTCCAGCGGGTATAGCGGCAGCCATTGCGGCAGGACGACAGGGTGTCCGCACAGTGCTGGTGGAGCGATACGGATTCGTGGGCGGGATGTCCACTGCCGCTATGGTCTATCCCTGGATGACTTTCCATACGGAACATGGTGAGCAGGTCATTAAAGGTATTGCGCAGGAGATTGTGGATCGTTTGCAGACGCGTGGCGGCTCCCCGGGGCATTTGCGTGATACAGTTGGATTTGTGCACAGTGTCACGCCGTACCATCCAGCTATCTTTCAGGTGGTAGCGGCAGAGATGTTGCAGGAGGCTGGTGTCCGGCTGTTATTGCACAGTTTCGTGGATGAAGTGGTCGTTGTGGATGATCGGGTGGAAGCGGTGCGAGTAACCAACAAGTCTGGACGAAAGGAGTTCCAGGCGAACGTATTCGTGGATGCAAGCGGTGATGCAGATCTGGCTTATCTTGCGGGTGCTTCGGTGGCAAAAGGGAGAGATGGCGATAACCAGTCACAGCCGATGACCATGAAATTCCGCATGCGTGGTGTGGATCTTGGACGAGTGAAGCAATACATGCAGGAGCATCCGGAGGATTTCTATGTGAAAACGCCTTTTGCAGAGCTGGACAACATTCCGTTAACCGGGGTGAGCGGCTTCTATTCCCAATGGAAAAAAGCGGGTGTGCCGATTAATCGCGACCAAGTGCTGTTTTTTACCGGACCGGCTGACGATGAAGTGCTGATTAATTGTACCCGGGTGCAGGGACTCGATGCGACGGATGCCGAGGATCTGACCTCTGCTGAACAGGAAGGGCGGAAGCAGGTGCTGATGATGGCTGAATTTTTGCAGCGTGATGTACCAGGGTTCGAAGGGGCTTCGATCTCCGCAGTAGCACCGCAGATTGGTATTCGTGAATCGAGACGGATAATTGGGCATTATGCCTTGACCCAGGCGGACGTGGTTACGGGACGTAAATTTGACGATGTGATCGCCAGAAGCGGTTATCCGATTGATATCCATGACCCATCGGGTCAAGGTGTTATGGCTGCCTTTATAGAGGGAGACGGGGCGTATGATATTCCGTATCGCTGTCTGGTCTCTTGCAATATCCGTAATCTGCTGGCGGCAGGACGCTGCATCTCCACCACACATGAGGCGCATGCAACGACAAGGCTGACGCCAAGTTGTATGGCTACCGGGGAGGCCGCCGGGACAGCGGCTGCACTAACCGTGAAGATGAAGCTTGATCCGGTGGGACTGCCAATTGAGCTGCTACAGGCGGAATTACGTCGCAACGGAGCGGCGATCTAACGGATGAGTTGATTGTGGACGAAATTGGGCAGATTACGGATTGGACGAAGTATTAGTTGTGGGAGCGGGATGAATCATTAATAGTGGACGTGGTGTGAATGTTTATTTCATACGCGGAGGGCATTAGTTTTAACGAACCTGAGACGTCTAATTTGGGGCGATAAGTTGAAATGAAAAATGTAACGAATCTCAGTGAAGCTATTTTACTCAAAACCCTGAAATAGGGGTGAACTTGGGGGGAATCGGAAGAGTAGAGCATCTACGATTCGTTAGATTAGAAACTATCCCCAAAATGACTAATAAGCTTCCCCCAGTTCGTTAGAAAATCGGTAGGAAGCTCGTGTGATTTTGATTTTATGAGCATAACTGAGCCACAAAGCCTCCAATCCACTGCATGGGTGGGTTTGGAGTCTTTGGGGCTCTCTCATTCTTTTCATTTAAGGGTTCTTTCCTTCATATCTTCCTTCGCATCTAATCAATCACGAAGTCTCGGTTCCGTCATGCTCCTTCATGTTTCGTTTGTGTTCATGCTTTATTCTCCGCGCTTCATTCATTCAGTCATTCAGTCATTCAATTCATGCGTGCCTCAAGTCGCTTTGCGACAATGGACAGTGTGTAGTTGATGACAAAATACAATACGGCTGCGAGCAGCAGAGCCGGGATAATATAATCGAAACTTTGACCGCCAAGGATCTGCACGTTGTGCATCAGCTCCGGCAGGGAGATGATGATCGCCAGTGAAGTGTCCTTCAGGAGTGAGATGAACTGGCTGACCATTGGCGGGGACATGCGGCGTAGCGCCTGTGGCATGATGATGCCACCAAGGGTCTGCATGTAGCTCAAGCCCGAGGAGCGGGCGGCTTCTACTTGACCGCGTTCAACTGACTTTAGACCGCTACGGACGATCTCCGCGATCATCGCGCCTTCGAACAGGCTCAGTCCAACGACGGTGGACCAGAAGACGGACATTTTAATCCCGAGCTGCGGAAGTACGATGTGGATGAAGAAAATGATAAGCAGTAGCGGCAGATTGCGAATCGTATCCACGATCACCGCGACGATCTGTGACAGGACAGGGATACGGGTAAACCGCAACGTACCCAGCACGGTGCCGAGCACAAAGCTGAATACAATAGATAGCCCTGCTACCTGTAGGGTGATCAGGAATCCTTGAAGCAGGTAACGGAGGTTGGGCCAGGCATAGGCCCCGCTAAAGTCCATATTTCATCGGCCTCCTTCTGTATGCGGGAATGGAATATCGAAGATTCAAGAGATGGGGCATGGACTGTGTATAACTCAAGCGCCGTAGAAATGAATTCAATATGCACTGTGACATGATCACCAATGCCAGTAAAACACAGACGATCCAGTACTCATTTAAACCACCTGGATAAGCCAATATATCTTCCTAAAAATCTGCGCATACATAGGTTAATCTGTTACATGGTGACCTGACCTGCCGGTTTGTTCTCCTTCGGTTTGCCCTTGGTGCTGCGCACCTCTGCATCACTCTGTCCGAACCTACGCTCCATATAATGCACCAGAAAGCTGAGTGGTAGCGTCAGCACCAGATAGAACAGCGCAACAATAGTGTACACACTTAGCGGCTGGAACGTATCCGAGTTAACGATGTCTGCAAAATACATGAGATCCATACCGGCTACGACGGCCAGAATGGATGAGTTTTTAACCAAGTTGATGAACTGGTTACCGATGGACGGCAACACAATCTTGATCGCTTGGGGCAGAATGATCAGGTTCATGGCCTGTACATAGGACAAGCCGGAGGATCTTGCTGCTTCCAATTGTCCCCGCGGCACCGTCTGAATGCCCGCTCGGATCGCTTCGGCAATGAAAGCGGCGGTATAGATGGTCAGACCCAGCGTACCGGAGACAAATCCGTCGAGCGAAATGCCGAGTGCAGGCAGTCCAAGATAGAAGAAAAACACAACCAACAGCAGGGGAATGTTTCGGATAAATTCCACAAAAGCCGTGCCAATCCAGTTCAGCGGTTTCACAGGGGATATCCGAAAGATAGCCAGAATTGCGCCAAGGATAAAGCTGCCGATCAGAGCCGTAATGCTCACTTGAATGGTGTTCAGGAATCCTTCCAGAAAACGATCCGAGTGTCGCATCAGTACGTTGAAATCCAATGTGCCCATATAGGCGAAGCCTCCGTTCTCCAGATGGTGAAACGGCGATTACGCCTGCTCATGCATCACATCCAGCAGACGAAACCACCGCTACTCATCATTAATCAGGATTACTCGGGCTTGGAGCCCAGCCATTTCTCATGTAATGTGTCATATTCCCCGCTGTCTTTCATGCTTTTGAGCAGCGTGTTGACTTCTTCCACGAAGGCAGTGTCGCCTTTGCGAATAGCCATACCATAAGGTTCACTTGTGAAATTGCCACCAACCAGTTGGAAGCTGTTATCCGTCTGTTGCATGCCGATGAGAATGATGTTATCCGTGGTCAGCGCTTCGCCTTTGCCTGCTTTGAGAGCAGTGAATGCATCCTGATAGTTATCGAATTCGAGCACTTCAGCATCAGGGGCTTTCTCGCGAATGTTCTGAGCCGATGTGGAGCCTTTCACCGCGAGTACTTTCACCCCGCTGAGGCTTTCCAGGCCGGTAATTGGACTATCATTTTTCACCAGCAGGGATTGGCCTGCCTCGAAGTAAACATCACTGAAATCCACCTGTTCCTTACGTTCATCCGTAATCGTCATTGTGGCGATGATGATGTCGATGTCTCCATTTTGCAGCATGGGAATACGTGTCTTGGAAGTGACCTCTTTCAGTTCGACCTTGGTTTCATCTCCAAGGATCTGTTTGGCGAGGGCCTTGGCGATATCAATATCGAATCCTTCAACGTTGCCGCTTGCGGGATCTTTCAATCCGAATAGCTTTGTATCATATTTCACCCCGGCAATGAGTTTGCCGCGCTCTTTAATCTGCTCGATTGTTCCTTTGGCTTCAGCATCCCCGCCAGAACCGCCACTACTGCTCTCCTCGCCTGTGCTACAACCTGACAATACCAGCGAGAGAATGAGGACGAGTATGAATGATGGCCATACCAATATTTTTTTCATGAAAAAAGACCCCTTTCAAAATGGAATAGTGGATTATTCTCAATGATGAATCAGACGGCTCAGGAATTGTTGTGCTCGTTCTTCTCTGGGGTTGTCAAAAAATTCAGCAGCGGTGGCCTCTTCTACAATTCGGCCTTCGTCCATGAAGATGACCCGGTCCGCAACTTCGCGGGCGAATCCCATCTCATGAGTAACGACGACCATGGTCATGCCATTATGGGCAAGAGAGCGCATAACATCGAGAACTTCCCCGATCATCTCAGGATCGAGTGCAGAGGTAGGTTCATCAAACAGCATGATTTTGGGTTCCATGGCCAGTCCTCTGGCGATGGCTACCCGTTGTTGTTGTCCACCGGACAACTGGGAGGGATAACTGTCTGCTTTGTCGGCAATGCCCACCCGGGTCAGATACTTCATTGCCGTTGATGCTGCCTGTTCTTTGGGTTGTTTGCGCACCTTCATGGGTGCAAGGGTAATGTTATCGATGACTTTTTTGTGAGGATAGAGATTGAAGTGTTGAAATACCATGCCGATGTCACGGCGGAAGAGGTTGATGTCCACCTTTTTCTGATGCAGAGGAATCCCACTGACGACAAGTTCACCTTCGGTAATGGTCTCCAGGCGATTAATACAGCGGAGTAATGTGCTTTTGCCGGAGCCGGAAGGCCCGATAATGACGACGACTTCTCCTTCTTCGATGTGAAGATGGATATCCTTGAGGACATGAAAATGACCGAAATGCTTCTGGACACCCCTAAATTCAATCAAGAGTACACCCCATCCTTTCTGCAACGTTTGTTTTGGAAAAGGAATAATAAGGAATAAGTTGAAACTAGTTGTTTAATCATACATAGTCATCCTGCTTATGGCAATTGGTTTGTGATAAAACATGACATAAGTAATGGGTTTCCTAGGACTGTAGCCAGTAAATGTGTTATGTATGTGTCAATTTATTAAATACCTTGTGACGAATCCTGACAGAAAATTGAACCTATTCTCCTAGTTGTTTTCCAACCTTTGGAATAGTTGTATAGAGTATACTGATAGTGATGTTGGATTTATGACTTTGAATTATAAAAAACAAATAGCATCAAGTTCCACGTGTACATGGCAAAAAAGCTTAACCTTGCACTTCTTGCCATTGATATGATTGATCTCATAACAATTCCATTACAGGTAGAGAGGATGATTCTGCACGATGAATACATATCACTCCCCATTATCGACAGGAGCAAGTGCCCAGTTCGATATTCGAGCTTATGAAGCCGATTTGCCAGTCATTCCTGCTCAGGATTTTCAGCTTACAGACTATGGGGCTGTTGGAGACGGCTTAACGGATAACACAGAGATGTTTCGGCTTGCCATCACGGCATGTGCCGAAGCAGGAGGTGGCAGAATTGTGATCCCTGCCGGAGTATGGCTTACAGGTCCGATTGTAATGCGCAGCCGGATTGAGCTGCATGTCGAAGCTGGGGCATTGGTGACGTTTAGCCGGGATTTTGATCAATATCCCTTAATTGCATCGAGCTTCGAAGGCTGGCAGGTTGTGCGTTGCCAATCTCCGATCGATGGTGATCAACTGGAGGATATTGCGATTACCGGTGAGGGGATATGGGATGGTGGCGGCGAAGCCTGGCGTCCGGTGAAACGTTCCAAAATGACCACTTCACAATGGAACCGATTGGTCGCTTCAGGGGGTGTTGTAGAGCAAGGTGGTGGCGGTGAAGAAATCTGGTGGCCATCCACAGCTGCACTTGAAGGCGGTATCATTGCAAATCGTTTGCATCAGGAGCAAGTGCGTGATGTCGCTGCCTATGAAGAAGTTAGAGACTTTCTACGTCCCAACATGGTCAGCTTGCGCAGATGCAACCGGGTACTGCTGGATGGCCCAACGTTCCAGAACTCACCTGCATGGAATCTGCATCCCTGGGCATCCGAGCATATCACCATTCGTAACGTGAGTGTACGGAATCCGTGGTTCTCACAGAATGGAGATGGGCTGGACATTGAATCCTGCCGTCATGTGGTGGTGGAGAAGAGTGTGTTCGATGTCGGTGATGATGCGATCTGTCTGAAGTCAGGCAAGGATGCCGAAGGTCGTGAGCTGGGTCTTCCATCGGAGTATATCACCATTCGGGAGTGCACGGTGTATCACGGCCATGGCGGGTTTGTCATTGGCAGTGAAATGTCCGGTGGTGTGCGGCATGTGCGAGTATCGGATTGTACGTTTATTGGCACAGACATTGGACTTCGCTTCAAAAGCGCACGTGGACGCGGCGGGGTGGTTGAAGATATTCAGATTGAGCGCATTTATATGAAGGATATTATTATGGAAGCCATCTCATTTTCCTTTTTCTATGCCAATCAGGAAGGGTCTGCCCGGGGCAGTGACTTGTCTCAGGAGATTAGCGAAGAGACCCCGGTGTTTCGGGATATTCGAATCTCGGATGTGGTCTGTGCCGGTGCGGACACTGCGTTGCTCGTGAGTGGGTTGCCAGAGCTGCCTTTGGATGGCGTTAGAATCGAGCGTTACAACGTGCAAGCCCGCAGTGGGATCCAATGTGCTCATGCGAAGCATCTGCATATTGCAGACTTGCAGGCTCAGATTACTGAAGGTCCGCTGGTTCATTTGCACCAGTGCAAAGGTGCGGAGTTAGAGCGCATTCAGGGCGAAGGTGCAGATGGCCGACTTCTGATGGTGACCGGACACGAATCTGCGGGTATTGTATGTCGTGAAGGCGATGCCGATACAGACGGTCGACAGATCTCTGTTGGTCCTGAAGTACGAAGTGGTGTGATCATTCGCAGGTAAAGGTATGTAGTAGGCTTGTAGAAGCAGGTCTATTCAGCCGCAGCGGTGTAGCCATCGATCCAGTGATCGTGATGCCTTTCGACATAAGAATACACAATCTCTGGAACAAGGCTACCCACTCGGCTTTTATATGAGGTGTCTCAGGATCTACCGGTGTTCCTTGCGATAGCGAAGTGGTGTTGTACCGGTGACCTGCTTGAATGTTTTGTTAAAATGAGCCGTATGCTCAAATCCTACTTTCTCTGCGATCATTTGTACACGCTCTTGTGTGGACAGCAGTCTCCGCTGTGCCTCGCGGACTCGGACAACACGCAAATACTCGCTGAACCGAAATCCGGTAAATCGGCTGAACATTCGGCTCAGATAGGAAGGGCTGATATAGAAGCGATTAGCTGCTCCCTCCAGCGTAAGTGGTTCGGTATAGTTGTTATTTACATATGTAACAATCTCACTGATTTTATCCTGCATCGGATGCAAAGGACCTGGGCATGACTGCCGAATGACCTCCTCTACCCGATGAATACGAATCAAAAGTTGGGCGAGCAGACTTCTTACGGCGATCTCATAGTGAGGACGGCGTTCTTTGCACTCTTGCAGCATCTGCCACAGTATACGCTCCATCTCGGGCTGTTCCGCCTCAGGCAGACGAAGGAGTCTGGAACAATTAAAAGGCAGCAGACCACATATGCCGAGCTCCATCCCCGTTGCAAAAGCAGGCGAAAAACCGATTAAGATTCGTTCAAAGCCCGGAATGCTTCCTTTGGAAGTGGTATGTACATCATGTGGATTGATCAGAATGAAATCACCCTTGCGAGCAGACAGAATCTGACCATTCATGGAATAGACGCGTTCTCCTTCGAGCAGATAATACAATTCGTAGAAAGGGTGAGCGTGAGGCTGAGGCATACCATTCCCGTCATGTCTGCGCATATGTTCAATGGTGAACGCATGTTCACCGATTCGATATTTGGGTCCAATCCGATCCTCTATGAGACTCATGGTACAGCTCCTCTCTGCTTCACGGAGTAACAGCGATATCCATATCATAACGGAAAATCCATCTTTTTGTAAACGCTATCATTGGAAATGAAATATTTCTTTAATCATATGTAAAATACCTGGTGAACGAATCTGACATGGGCCATGTGTGCTGTCAAGGTGACAAAACTTGCATGATGTTTTAGAGTAGGGGGAGAGAGGCGAAACTCTGGTTAAGGAGTGTCTCCAATATGATGTAGAAGGAAGGAATCAGGTTATGACGACACATGAATTATCGCCATTGGTTGCTGCGCTCAATATGCAGCCTCACGTTGAAGGCGGTTGGTATAAGGAAGAATGGAAGGCATCTTATCAGATTCCACAGTCCGTGCTGCCGGATACCTATTCCGGTCCACGATTCTCGGCAAGTTCCACATATTTTCTGTTGCATGCACATGAAATCTCCGAGTGGCATACGGTTCTGTCCGATGAACTCTGGCTGTGGCATAGTGGCAGTCCGGTTGAACTGAAGCTGGGCGGCAACGGGGAGAACCCGGAGAACGAGGAAGTGCTTGTTCTGGGAATGGATATTGCTGCGGGTCAATCACCACAGGTGCTCGTTCCTGCCGGCGTATGGCAGACAGCGCGTCCCCTTGGCGATGAGCCTGTCCTGGTAACTTGCGTAGTAGCGCCAGGTTTCCACTTTGATGATTTCAAGCTTGTATCCAAAAGCGAATAGAACCTGATATAGAAATAAGGAATAAGAAATAAGAATCCCGATCCAGGTGCATAGGCATCCGAATCGGGATTTTTCTCTTTTGGCAATAACTACTCCCTTGGATTCTCGTTACTCATCCAGCTGTCCACATAAAACTCCTCGTGATAATCTGGCTGCTGTGCGAGTTCTTTGAGCTTCTGTTCAGCTTCTTCAGCGGTAGAATATTCTCCAATAACTGCTGTAAACTGACCAGTGGACGTTTTGAGGAAGGAGATGTCCTCATCCGGATAGGATTCTTTAATTATACCCATCGATTCTCCAAAAGGCATTGATTCTGTACGGAGAGAGTATACCTTCCGAGGGGTGACCGGTTTGCCGTCGGAAGTCAGTTTCACTTCCAGGTATCCAGGGTTCTTAAATTCCGTGACGGCATACTGTACCCCTTCTTTTAAAACAACTACAAATCCGATGGAAGAGTCATCTAAAATCATGGAACCATAAACATCTTTCACTAAAGGCTGGGTCATAAAGTCGGCTTTGACTCTCTCTACATCCATGTAACGTGCACCGCTAAACGTGAAGAGGACACGATTCGGTGCTTCTTTGTGTTCGACATTATAATGAGGTGCATCATTAGTCTGATCTTGCTCGTCGGTGCTAAAATTGATTTTAAGCGTATTTTCGGTTGCTTCCGATCCCACGGTTACTCCATCGGTAATCTTGCCGCCATCGCCGAATTGAAGTACCTGAACAATCGTTCCGACCACAGGTATTTTGACCATGGCGTTTGCAACAGTAGGAATGTTGATAATGAGCAGCAAAGCAGCACATGCTGCCAAACTGGAAGCGTAGCGAATGATACGGGATGAGCTTTTGCGAGCGGCAGCCTTTTGCTGGGCACGACGAATAACATCTGAAAGTTGAGCTGGAATTTCAATGTTTTCATAACGTTCTTTACTAGTCATAGATCTCCAACCTCTCCTTCGATTAAATCCATTTTTAATTTGTTGATAATCCGATAGAATTTTGACTTCACGGTATTCTCCGACAGGGAGAGCACTTCAGCAATCTCTCGAAAACGCATATTACCAAAAAACTTTAATATAATGTAGGCTCTATCTTCGGGCACGAGTCGATCCAGTGCATCATACAGATCCATTTTCTCTTCCACGGATGCCCCTCGCTCTGGAGCCACAAACTCTTGTACATGATCCTCCATATAGGTCACTCGCTGGTTGCGCCGAATATGATCTATCGCTGTGTTAATCACAATTCGTGACATCCAGGAATCGAAATAAGTCATGGATTCCATCTTTCCATAAGCGATGAACCCTTTATAGACCGCTTCGGATACGATATCCAGCGCTTCTTGTTCATTTTTAACATAGCAGTACGCCAGTCGATATAATTTATTCTGTATCTCTGTTATTTTTTCGCTGAACTGTTCTTCTTTTGTCTTTCTATGGTTCAGTCTAATCACTCCTGATCCCCCCATGATAAACCTAAATATTCAAGTCACTGCTCGTTCCAGGCCTGGATTCTATATACGTGCTTGAGTTCGTTTGACACTCGTTAGACTGATGAGGAGATCAAATAGTTCTAAACTGTCAGAAAAACTTTTTTCGGGCACTAAATTGGGCACTGAATAGGATAGCGAGTCTCGCCTCCATTCTTAACTACGAATAGATTGCCTATAACATCACATGACAAAACACCCGCTCTTCTGAGATCGAAGGCGGGTGTAATCGATTATATTAAAAATTAAAGTTGTCTGGATCAGAACCAAAGCGTTTGTTCTCGTTCAGGCCGTTAATCTGCTCGATTTCTTCCGAAGTTAACTCAAAATCGTACAGATCGGCGTTCGCGCGAATGCGCTCAGGCGTAACGGATTTTGGTATCGTTACAATGCCGTTCTGCAGATCCCAGCGCAGAATGACTTGTGCGGGGGACTTGCTGTATTTGGCGGCGATGTCCTGAAGCAAAGGATGATCCATCAGATGACCTTGTCCGAGCGGAGACCATGCTTCGATCTGAATCTGGTGTTTGTTGCAGTACTCCCGAAGTTCCGTTTGAATCAAAAGTGGATGAAGTTCCACCTGATTGACAGCAGGTTTGACCGTGGCATCAATCATGAGATCTTCCAAGTGATGAATCTGGAAATTGCTCACGCCAATTGCGCGGATGCGTCCTTCCTTGTGGAGTTTCTCCAGTGCTCTCCATGTATCTTTGTACTTGCCTTTGACCGGCCAGTGGATGAGATAAAGATCCAGATAATCCAGTTCGAGTCGTTCCATGCTTGCTTCGAAGGCGGACAGTGTGGATTCATATCCCTGATCGCTATTCCATACTTTCGTGGTAATGAACAGATCCTCACGAGCTATTCCAGATTCACGAATACCTTGAGCGACACCTGTTTCATTGTTATACGCTTTCGCTGTATCAATGCTGCGATACCCGGCTTGAATGGCCGTTTTGACAGCATGAACGACTTCGTCTCCGTCTTTAACTTTGAATACCCCAAAACCCAGCCATGGCATTTTGACTCCGTTATAGAGCGTGGTTGTGTCCTGCACGTGTTTCATGGTCCGAAATTCCTCCTCTGATTGATTCATTGTTTCATTATGTAATTACCCTGCTGTTCAGCAGCCAATCGATATCGAAGGGCCGTCATGATTGATTATACTAAAATCCCCCTGGTATTGGAAAAGGGACAGTCCATTTTACGAAGTCAACGCCTTATATGTCCTTTTTCGCCAAGCAGAGGTTTGGATTTGACGCTTGTGGGTGATAAGATGAAGTATACGAAATATGGAAGTTATGACTTCGCTAGTGGAGAGTTTACATAAGAAACGATGGAGTGCGGAATCGGATACAGGCCGGGCCGTGCGATTAATGATAAAGGAGCAAGATTACAATGGCTAAACCCAAACAAACCAAAAAAGCAGCAGCCTGGTCTCTCGTGGTGATGGGCGCGGGATTTGCAGCATCCTTGCCGTTCCAGGGCGTTCCCGTGGGCAAGTTGCTGGTAGGATCATTTGAAGCAGGACTTGTAGGGGGACTTGCAGACTGGTTCGCAGTGACTGCTCTGTTCCGTCACCCGCTCGGCATTCCCATTCCGCATACGGCATTGTTACCGAAGAATCGGGATAAAATGACAGAAGGTCTGGTCTCCGCAGTAGAGAATAACCTTCTCAACAAAGACAGCATCACCGAGAAAATTGCAGATTTCAAAGCAGCGGAGACGGTGCTCGATACGTTGACGCGTGAGCTTCACAATGACGGGATCAAGACCATGATTGATACGCTTTGCAAACGAATTCTGGCTGGTCTGCCGTTAGAGCAGATTGCTCCACTCGTAGCGGGTGAGATCAAGTCACAGGCGGGCGCCTTTGATCTGGGTCCGATTCTGGAACGGGCTGCCCATCAGATGACAGAGCGAGGTTACGATGCCAAGGCACTGGACTACGGACTGAAGCAAGCCGAAGAGTGGTTGGTTAAACCCGAAACTGTGATGTTTTTGGGTGAAAGCGGAATGAGAGCGATCAGCGGCATTCAAATGAACGGATTGATGCAGTTTGCGATGAATGCATTCCTTGGTTATATGAATGAGGAGCGTCTGGGTGGCATTTTGCAAGGATATCTCTTCGATCGGGTAGAGGATATGAAACGTGAAGGCAGTGCACTGAGGTACAAAGTGCTTGATATGGTACGTACCCAGACGGTGCGATTGGCAATGAGCGAGGCTATGCAAGATGGAATCAACGGCTGGAAGAACAATATGCTGGAGGGATGGAACGCAGAGGAAACGGTGCTGAACAAACTCACCGAACTGAGAGACAAGGCACTCGCCGCGATGGAAGATGGACAGTATGTAGATACGTATGCACTGCCTGCCATTGAACGGGTATTGGTTGACCTGCGGGCAGATCACGAGTTGATGACAAGCATGAATGCCAAGATCGTAGATGGCGTCACAACACTGCTGGAGAAAAATCATTCCAAAATCGGTAACCTCGTGCGTGAAAATGTAGATAAAATGGACAATGCCTCCTTGATCTCAATGATTGAGGATAAGGTGGGGCAGGATCTCCAGTGGATTCGGATTAACGGAGCGGTTACCGGATTTATTATCGGTATTGCGCTCACCGCTCTGCGGATGGTGCTCGAATAGAACAGTTAAGTATGGCAAAAAGGAGGGCCGCTCTAACCAGGAGCAGGCTCTTTTTGTCGTGGGTGGGAAAATTATCATGTTTCTGTTGCAAGAATTAGGAAACGGGGTAATGTACACCAAAGTACCCTGAATGAATCATATAGGAAGAAAGTTACATGAAAACGATCCTGTTAGCCGATATGGCTCATGTTGATTTTGTACTATGATGCAGGTAACAGATGAATAGGGTGGGCTTCACCTATGGTGAATGCGCCGATTCTACCAAGAGGAGGGATACGTATTAAACGTGCAGGGTGGTTGAAGGGTTTATTCACACTAATGATGGTGTTTACTATATTTCTGGGAGGTTGTCAGAACATGAATGCAAGTGAGAAAGAAGCTCTATACCAGGAAGCTGAGGCAACTGTAATTCAGCACTTCAAGCAGAAGTTCGAGCTGGATGTTGTGATTACAAGCAAAGAGTTGTTGCCGGAAATGGCAGTGTCCCAGATTGGGATGAAAGGGCATGTGAAAGATCATGAAGATCAGAGCTTTGGCATTTCGTATGACTACAAAAAGAAGGTAACCAAGAACCTGGTCATTAGCCCTGAGATTGAAGAAGTGATGATGGCCAAGGGACACGATCCATACGCCAAATAAAGGGAGGTGCAGTTATTGAGTAACGGGTCCAATATTGATGATGAAACGTACAAAACGATGTCTGATCTGGCCTACCAGGATCAAAAGGCTGGAGACAAATTAACGGAACTTCCCGGATGGCAGGTCCTGGAGGGGACGGAAAGCAACAAATTTTCCGGTTTTGATGCCGTAACATTTTATAATCCCGAGACCAAGGAAGCCGTCATTGCTTATCGTGGTACAGAAGGAAGTGCGTCCCTGGATCGCTCCGTACCTGACTTCGTCATGGATGGTCGTATTGGTGGCGGAGAATTGATTCGTAAGGGCCAGCAGGAGGCCGGGAATTTTGTTAATAATCTTACGCCGGGTTGGGTCGAAGGCGTCAAGGACTTCACGGGCATATCCAAAGTGGAGGATTGGGCTGGTGACAGGGTAAGAGACGTGGAGAATTGGACGGGTGATCGCGTAAAAGATATTGAGAAAACCGTCTCCCCAACAGGCTGGGCTAATCAGATGTATCAATCCGAAGACTATGCAAATCACATGCAGAACAAGCATAAGGATCTGAATTTCTCAATGACCGGACATTCGTTGGGCGGGGGGAATGCACAATATGCATCTGCGTATACAGGAATTCCAGCCGTGACATTTAGTGCACCATCGGTAATGGGCAATTTGACGCCAGAAATGCGTCGCCGGGCTGAAGCGGGTGAGTTTGACGGGCAGGTTGTGAACTATGCCAATCCCAGTGATCTGGTAGCCAGCGGAACGCTGGGCGGATATGACCGACATGTAGGATCGACGTACTACATTAATTCCAATTATGAGGATGCAAACGATGGAGTGGGCATTATCGATAAGGCCAAGAACTCATTTGGCGGGGAAAACTATCACAGCCTGGATCAATATAATTTCAAAAATGGATACATATCCAATGACCTGTATGATCCGATTACGGGAGAGAGAATTCAATATTCACCACGCCTTATGGATCACATGGGACCGTTTGGCAAGAACTTCGGTCCGTTAGGTTCCAAGTCTGGCGGCGGTATGGCTCTGGGGGCAGGTGCTTCTGGCTTGATTCAGGTAACGCCCGAAGAACTGAAAAGTGTCGCCTCCCGGTGGAAGCAAAATGCACAGCAGTGCAACGCTGAGCTGAATCAGGTACGAAGCCGCATGGCTCAATACCTGCATACAAGCCGTAGTCGCAGGCTGGAGCCGATTGTCACCCAACTGGACGCGTCGATTCAAGAACTTAGCACATGGCATATGAAACATACCAGCCAGTTCCTGAACTTTATCGATGAGAAAGCAGATGCCTTCCGGCAGGCGGACGAGAGTCCGGTTCATTTTAATTAGGAACCAGGTTGGTTAATGTCGATATCACGTACATGGGGGAGGGGAACGCAAGTGGGTGGACAATTGCTGGTGGAATTGAATGATCTTCGAATTGCGGAAAAAGAACTGACACAGCTGCTTGCCCGTCTGCAAGCCGATGAACAGGAGGCGAGGGCGCTATACAGTCGCCTGAATGATTGGAAAGGGCAGTCTGCTGATTATACAAGGCAGCAGATTGAAGAGTTTTTTGCGGGCCTGTCCAAACGTATTCAATCCATCGAAATGCAGAAGAAAAGCTTGCTGCAATATATCGAGATTATGATCCAGACGGATCAGGAACGCTAAAGAGTGGTATGGCTGATGCCACATTGCGGATGGCAATCAGCATGGATAGACAAAAAGAAGCCTATGGTACATCGGGGTTGATCCCGGATGCCATAGGCTTCTTTTTACTTCAATGTGTCTCAAGTTATTGTATGCTGCAAATCGTTCTTAGCGTTTTTTGCGACGTGTCGCCAGAGCGATTCCCAGGAAGGAGAGGATCAGAGCCAGAATAGATACAATCAATGTGGCCTGTTGAAGCTTCAATGTGCCCGGGTCTGTATCCGTGTTATTCGGCTCACCTGTAACGGTGTCGTTAAGTGCATCGCCCAGCGTGGTGTCATCGTTTGCTTTGCTATCGTCGTTAGCCGCGTTATCACCGGTACCTGCTTCTGTACCTGCACTATCATGTCCAGTACCAGCGCTATCATGATCTCCACCTGCCGCAGCATTACCAGCAGCAGCAGGATCTTCGCTGATGGTTGTAATACTATGCGGATTGCTGTCACTTGGCTGGCCTGTCCATTCTACGATGCTGCCATCGCTGTAATATTGGAACGCATCCCAAGCGACTTCAGCTTCTGCTTTAGGATTCTGTGCAACGAAGTTGAATTGCTGGAATTGTCCTGCCAGAATACCTTCGTTATCGCCGTCAATTTCCCATGTAATCGATGTGACTTCATTGGAATCGTTTTTCTCAGTGGTGATTTTCCAGCCTGCCAGTGGTTGATATTGCTTGAATGCCACCCCTTCTGGAACTTTCATGGTGATTTTGGTTGTCGGCAATTCTTTCTCGGAAGGAATCTTAATCGTGTACGTCTGCCATGCGCTTGTCTGTGCAACGGATGGGCTGACAGTAACGTGGGCGCTGGCGAATCCAGCGAATAACATAAATGCTGCCGTACCTGTTGCAATAGTGGATGTTAGTTTGGAAATCCATGATGTTTTCTTCAAAATAAATAACCCCTCTCAGTTCTTATCATATATGATGCGGCCCATTTTCTTAAATGAGTGTCTACGTTCTGCAAAGGCCGTTTCGGTTACGAATGGTTCTTTCGATCACCGTTATTCCCGAAATTTATTGATTCAACTATATAAATCGAACTAAAGATGTTTTACACATGCACTCCGATGACAGAATAACCTTCCAATCGCTGTTATCCCCAGATTTTTTGATTCCCTTTTCTCAAAGGGGAAAATCTGGTGATAGCATATGCTTCCGAAGCAGCTTTCTTTCAGAAAGCTTTTAGGCGAACGCTTCGCTTTTTCAGGTTTTTTCTGTCCTCTACGTTTCGGTGTAAATAATAGTTCAATTTATATAGTAATAAGTTGAGATCCGGGAATAAAGGCGAGTGCTTCGCCTCTCCAGAATCAATTTCGTTCCCTTCACTACATTTGCAGTTCGTAGAAACACTAATGTTAGATTGGGTCACTTTTCAATATCAACGTTGTGTAACTATGGTTTGGCGGTGTCGATTTCAAACTCGGCATCCAGTGCATCCAGCGTTTTGGTCAAGAGGTGTACCTTGATATTCCAACGTCCAGGCATGGAGATGTAATCTTCAGCCTTGTACACACCGGTGTCGTTTTTCGGAATGGTGATCTCATAGATCCCCATATCCATGTCCAGATGTGTGAGTGACAGTGTGATCTGCTCCAGATCATTGATGATACTGCCATCTGCACGTTTCACATCCACTTCGAATTGGTTCTCTCCCGTCACATTGGGACTCACCTGAAGTGTGATCGACGAGCCATCTTCTGTAGTCTTTGTCTCCTGATACGGCCCGACTGCTGCTGGTTGCCCCGGTGACAGATGTGTCAATACGGCGGCCAGAGCGAGAATCACAGCACCAGTAGCAAGCTCGGCTTTCAGGCTGCCGGACAATCTGCTCCCCGTTGCTGCTCTTGCTAATCTGGCGTGACGCCATGCAAAGAGCACCATTACAATCAGCAGTACGATCTTGCCGATCAGGACAAGGCCATAAGCTGTAGTGAACAAGGAGGTCAGTACAGGTGCTGGAAGAATAATCAGACTGCTGTATATTCCTGTAGCAACCAGAGCGGCTACAGCACCAATCCCCCAAGCGGTGAACCTGCGAATGGCAGTCCAGTAGACTTCTCCTCGCACCTTGGAAGGCAGCTTGTCCGCGAGTGGGGGCAGACATATGGCCATCGCCGTCAATGCACCAATCCAGAAAGCGGCACCGATCAGATGCACGAAGTCCATGGCAATCGCGAGAGCACGTTGATCCGCAGCGGCCGGATGTCCCGTCATCGCATGAGTGAACAGCCACCCGAGCACAAGCACAAGTGACCCGTAAGAAGACCAGATGCGAGCACGGATGGATCGATCACGATCATATCCGGAGAGAATCGTGACGGCCAATAGCATTACAATGAGGATCTGTAGCATCCAGATTTGGCCAAAGGAAGTCAGTTTAAGCGCACTCCCGATCAGTGCCCAGCTTAGTTCGCTCAGAGCCACACCAGATTCGTATAACGTATTCAGTGGCAGGCTGACGAGCGCGGCAAAGGAAGCAGCAGCATAGCTGATCCATAACAGTTTATAGCTACCTGGAACGTCCATAGGCTCTCTTGTCATGGATGTCGGTGCGATTCGCAGCAACAAGAATGCGAGTGTTCCCAGAATGACAGACAATCCGAGATACTGAATCCAGTCTGTCAGGGATACGATCCATTTCAGCGGCCCACCTGTTGAACCGGAACCGGATGTAAGATCACTTAGTCCGGCAGGAGAACCGGACGGTTCTCCGATATGGAAAACATAGGCTCCTTGAATCGGGTGTCCATCGGCAGACACAGCTTTCCAGTTAACAGCATAAGTCCCGTTCCCGAGTCCGGCCCGCAGGCCAGTCTCCAGAATATGAGGGCGATCCGCATCGATCTGTACGGTTCCGTCATCTGCCTGAGTACCGTCAGGCCCGGTAATTTTAATATCATAAAAGGCCGTCTGCAAGGATTCGTTGAACTCCAGCGTCAGCCGCTCCGGAGCGGTAACGAGTATCTCATTCTCTCCTGGCGAAGCCTTAACAATATAAGCATGGGCAGATGCCCACTGTGGCATAACAAGGCAGCACACAAGCAACAGGCTGGTGACCAATGCCCAGTGCCGTTTGCCCCATTTCAGGGTAAAGCTTGTCAAAATCAAAAAAATCATCACCCTCAGGTTATAGATTTGTAGTTATTCCTGGCCCTTTAAACACAATCTATCCCATTATAACTTTGTCCAAAATGACTGCGTATGACTACATCGGGCTATAAAAAAACGATTTGGTCTTCAAAATTGTGACAAAAGCATGAATGTGTAATATGCAGAGCATCCATCTCAACCCATGTTACAAATCTCATATTGGTGTGCGATACGTTCGTGCTACCATTCACATATTGGTACGAAGCCACGCTATTTGCGAAGCTTACGTCCCGCAAGTCCGCTTTCCAGTGCGTAACGGGTGAGTTGTACCCGGTTTTCCAGCTGGAGTTTCTGCAAAATGTTCTTTAAATGATTCTTCACCGTCTGGTCTGATATACCGAGCTGATCGGCGATCTCCCGATTGGTATATCCAGCGGATACCCATTGCAGAATTTCAAGCTCCCGCGCGGTTAGCGGGTTATCTTGCACATCTTCACTGCGTGGTGCAGGGAATTCCTGCAAAATCCGGTAAGCCAGTTCCTTGCTAAGCGGTGCATCGTCGCTGACGATGGCACGAAGGTATTCAAGCCAGGTGGAAGGCGTTAGATTTTTGAGCAAGTATCCTTGAGCGCCTTGTTTGAGTGCTTCGAACAGAAAGGTTACATCATCCGATACAGTGACCATAACAACAATAACATAGGGGAATCGCAACTTGATCTGACGAGTGGCTTCCAGCCCATCCATGTCGGGCATCTGCACGTCCATCAGGATCAGGTCAGGCATCCATTGTCCGGTGAGCTCCAACGCCTCCTGTCCATTCGAAGCTGTGCCAATCACTTCAAACAGGCTGTCTTCGGATAAAATGCTACAGATCGCTTCACGCGCATGCGCATGATCATCAACAACCAATACACGTACATGTTCCATAGTTAGACATGCTCCTTTCCAATCGTCATTCGTGTATGCCCCGGTCTGGAATCAAGGGTAAAAGACCAACCCATCTCGGCAGCACGTTCCTTCGTAATTCGCAGTCCGTACCGATCCTTCAGATGGAGAGGATCTTCACTTAGTCCATTCCCATTATCCTGAATATAAATAAACCAGGCCATCGGGTTACCCTCGGCGTGAACCTGAACGCGGGTAGCCTGTGCATGTTTGCGTACGTTCAGTAACGCCTCCCGGATACAGGCGAGCAGTTCCACTTGCTCCTTGGCAGAGAAGCTTACACCCCTCAGGTCCCAATGAATCTGTGCACCAGGTACGGTTTCCTTGACGAGCACTTCGACCTGCGCATGCAGTGAGATAATCTCAGGTGTTGTGGTGGAGGAAGGAACATAACGCAACTGGGCAATGGCTTGCCTGACGTATGTATTGACTTCATGCACGGTTTTTTGAATCTCCTGGATCTCATGCTCATGTCCGCTTCCTGCCAGACTGCGTCCCGCTTTATCCGTCTTAACCGATAGCAGGAAAAGAGACTGGGATATGCCATCGTGAAGTTCCCGGGCCAATTGGTCACGAGCTTCCAAGGCTGCTTTTGCTGCACGTTCCTGCTCCAGAGCAGCCCTGGCACCTTCGAGCATGTGGAATAATCGGCTCAGCAGTGTCACGCTGACGAGGTAAACGATGACTGGCGTTAACCAGTTGCCGGCGTCCATCGAAAGGTACGGCATCAGAAACTGATGGCGAATATATTCCCAGATGCCAACCGTAAATGTGGGGATCAACAGAATCATCCATTTTATTTGTTTATAGGACATGAATGCAGAACTCCTTTGATCTAGGATTAGCTTAATGAGGTACTTTATTTATAAAGGGATGGGACCATTATAACGCAAGCTTGTCCAAGACCCTAGTCTGTGTCTTTGGAGAAAGTTGGGGAGGATCATGGAGTATTTAGAAGGATATCTAAGAACAACAAGGGGTGAAATGTTGTCACGCTAGGTGAGGGTTGGTGTGACCAGCTGAGGAAGGCTGAGTCCGTTTTCCCTATCGGAGAAGGTCCTCTATACTTATATAGAACGTGAATTCATTACAAAACATGTTAAGGAGTGAAGCAACAACATGAGTCAAGAAGTATTGGAACGTCGCAGTGAATTGCTCAAAAAGAACATTCACCAGATGCTTGTTCAAGACAATCAGCACGGTATCAGTCGCCAAGACAACATGTTTTTGCAGCAGATGATTAAAGAGCTGCATCAGACCTCACATGAACTGAATACCAAATCTTAATGTAGAATCTGCACGAGAATGAAGTTGTCTGGTGTACGATTCATTCCATGATGAAAATGAAAATGGCGCTATCTCCGATCAGACCGGGGATAGCGCTTTGACTTTTTAAGAACATATAGCAGAAGCTTCGTTCATCTTACAGTAACTGTTGCTGAGCGGTTCGTTTCTCAATATATCGAATGAATAACTCGGCAAGCTCCGGATCGAACTGTGAACCCGAACATGCGCGCAGCTCTCGGATGGCTTCATCCACGTTCTTGGTCTCCTGATACGGCCGCTCTGTCGTCATGGCATCAAAGGAATCAATGACGGTCAGCATCCGGCAGAGCCGGGGAATCTCGTTACCCTTCAGGCCGTATGGATAGCCTTTGCCATCATAGCGTTCGTGGTGAAGTTCAATGTACGGAATCAGATCTGCGAAGCGATCGTTCGTAATCACCATTTTTTTGCCCCAGGTGACATGTCCTTTGATCGTTTCCCATTCTTCTGCGGTGAGCTTGTCCTTCTTGTTCAGAATGGACCAGGGAATCTCCAGTTTGCCGATGTCATGAATCAGTGCTCCCAGCACGAAACGACGTTTCTCCACATTATCCAGTGCGAGCAGTTCACTGATATCCAATGCGTATTTATAGACCCGTTTGGAATGTTTAAACGTATCCATATCCTTGTATCGGAACAGATTGAGCTGCTGCTCGATGTCACGAACGTCCTGTACCAGATCAATTTCGTGTTCCATGCCATCATTGCTTCCGTGACGGTGCACGTTGTTCTTGCCCTGTTTCTTCGCATAATACAGTGCTTTATCTGCCTGATCCACAAGTTGGGACTTGTTATACATATCCACCTGATAGGGCGCGACGCCACCCGAGAAGGAGAGACAACCGTGCGGAAACACTTCAACGCCTTCAAACGGCGTGTCGTTTAGTTGTTTGCGCAGCTTATTCATAAACTTGTAGGATTCGTCCAAGTCCATTCCGGGCATGAGCAGAGTGAACTCTTCCCCTCCATAACGAAAGGCGGTAACAGGTGTACCTTCCGTCTTTCGCATCAAAAAATCCCCCAGCAGGGCCAGCAGACTGTCACCTTGGAGGTGGCCAAACCGATCGTTATACTTTTTGAAATCATCAATATCAATCAGTCCCAGACAGAGTGGTGTTCCCTGCGTACGAGCGGTAGTCAGTTCATTTTCCAGCATACTTTCAAAATAACTATGGTTGAACAGACCTGTGCGTTGATCGGTGTTAGCTTTCTCCTCAATGCTCTGATACATGACAAACAACTGCTTGAATGCATGGGAGAGCAGAATACTGAGACTTAAGTACAACAACAGACCGAGTACGCCATTGTGCACAACCAGAATTGTCAGGACAAGCGCCAGAATCAGCGTACACAAATAAACCAGCAGGGATTCGGTAACGAATGCCCGCTTCATCTGCTGTAATGCATCCTTCGTTGAGAAATGAAAGAATAAACCCAGTGTGATCGTGTTGATGATGAAGTAGGCTGCGAGCGCTGCAAAATAAGGGAGCAGGTTATAGCCGTCGAGCGTTCCCGATTGTCCGCCAGTCCACTCAAACACGGCAGCTGCTCCCGTAATCATGAGACTGTAGATGCTGAAGTTGACAATGTGTTTCCACCAGGTGAGCTTGCGCTCTTTGATTAACAGGATGATGGAGACAGGGAGCAGTACAGATAAACTGAAAGCTCCGCCAAACATGAATATGCAGGCAAGGTATACCGATGAATCCATGGATTGCTGATTGCCTTTGGGGGGGATCTGGAACGTGAAATAATCCAGAATTAATGCCGCTCCCAGCATGGTGTAGACCATGACCCAATCCGCCGTGGTTAGATGAAGGTAAGACCACTTGTTCATGTACAGAAAAACACCGATCCCGGTACAACTAAGCAAAATAACATACAGACTGCTTCGATCTGCCTTATGGATAAGGTTACGAATAAAGTTCATAAAAAATCTCCTGCTTGGTTTAGTCTACTCTTGATGTGTACATAATTGTTATTCTTGTATAGGGATATATTATATAGATGTTTAACATACCAATTTGCCTGGCAAAAATCCAGAAAGAAAAAACAGGCCGCTGGCAGCCTGTTTGTCTTGTTTGGCGGTATGGATACTAGCCGCCCAGCTTGTATCCCGAAGTTAATGCCACAACGACAGAAGCCACGATGATTGCGTTGATGACAATGCGGGAATATTTCACACCTTCGAATTTTTTCATGGAGAAGACCTCCCTTCCTTGGAGTCTACCTGGTTCTCATCAAGCCTGATGAGTTTTAGCAGGTTGCACAGCCTTTTTGTCCCGATTCACCATCATGTACTGGATAAAAAGAAATATGCCGACGTTCATGACCACATCACCGATGCTGATGACTTGAGTCCGTGGATAAGGGCTGGAGAGTGGGATGATATCACCGAGAAAAGGCAAATGTGTAGATGCATCCATCATAAAATGCTTTGATACGGCGCCGCCTTCCCGGAGCATATCTACATAGTAGGGTCCCAATACAGCAGAAGCTTCAACCGAAACGGGCATGCGCCCACCATTTACAGCCATCACGGCAAAATTGAGAAACACACCAATCCAGATGAGCATGAAACCGGTGTGGTTCCGGTTGAGCCACAAAAATGCGAGTCCTGTAATGTAGACGGCAGCAAAGAGATAACCATTAATGGATGCCACCCATTCGAATCGTTCCTGCAGATAGAAAATAAAGAACTGGACTAGCAGCAATACAGGGAAAATCCAGCCGCTTCGCAACTTGAGTGCTGCAAACTGATTGAGCCCATGCCGCAACCCGCCCCGAAAAAATCCAACGATCAAGCCGAGAAGAATACCGTCATATACCATGATTAACTCCTGTTCGTGCGGAGATATGCAATAGGATTGCGTGTTTGTGTACATACTATGATTCGACCTGATATTGGTAATTCCTGCATGGAAAAAATGATTTTTTAGAAGAAATTTGCAAAAATCTGAACAAAAAACCGTCTTTACGAACCAAGGGGGCAAAATCCCTGTGAAATTCGGTAAAGACGGTTACTTATAATGGCAAAAAATGAGCTTTAATTCGGTTGGAGATAAAAATTATTTTATTCGGAACCACCGTTCAGATAGTTGAAGAAAGGCTGGTCCACCCAGAAGTCATATGTCGTAATGTCCGCATCAGGAGCGAGTTTCAGGAAACCTTCACGAATGGCTTTGGCATTTTCCTTCAGAGAGAAGGACTGAGCATAGTAATGGCCAAGCGCGATCTTATTATTGGAAATGACCGGATAGTTGGCCAATGCCGTTGGTGAGTAATAAAGCGGTTGCCACCAGGAACTGAGAATCAATGGCGATGTACTGTCACTGTTTTTCTTGGCATATTTCAGAACAATATCATTGAAGCGGACTTTGTCTGCCACATTGTTGAACTCGAACTGAATATCATATTCCTTCGCAGAAGCAATATAGTTGCCGTTCTCGATCTGTGTCACTTTATAGTCTGGCGTTTCCTTCGGCTCGCCCCATTCCTTCAAATAGATGAAGGCAGATGTCTTCGGCTGGAATTGTACATCAGCGTCAATGCCTTCGCTACGCAGTAAACCAACCAACTGTACAGCATGTTGGATATTATCATGGCCGTAGGTAAGTGTCAGTTCATCGATAAAGTTGGAGTCAAAGCGGCTATCCTTCAGATTGTAACCTGTGACGAGATCATCTCGCAGGGCCTGATCCACAATCTTTCTCAGTTCAGTGGATTCAATCAGATCCGCTGTGCGATATGCAGCATACAGTTTGGAATAGATGTCCGCATCGCCGGAACGTCCAATCTCATGTTTGTAATTCCCTTGACTGACCAGCACGCGTCCAAGCAATGTATTGGCGAAATCTTTACTTGCTACGCCACCCTTAAGGAGAGCGGGGTAGAGGCTTTCGGGAATCAGACCTGTATCGATCGCCGCAGCCAGTTCTTGTGCGGCTTGTCCTTGAACACGGTTTGGGCTAATGCCAACTTTGGCAAGTGCTTTGGCCGTTTTCTCGGCAGGATATGTATAAGCGAGTTCCTTGAATCCGGCTGCTTTCACCGCGATGAAGACGGCAGCATAAGTGCTCAGTTGATCCTTGGCACGTACTTCTGTACCTGTAATAACCCCGCTGTTGAATAAGGAAACGGCAGCATCATAAGAAGAATCACCAGAGGCCAGATCGGTAAAGACAGGAGCTTTGGCTTCACTGTCACTTGCTTGAGTGGCTTCCGTAACGGCTGCTATGGCTTGAATAAAATCACCTTTGGATATCTGTTGCGGCAATTGGATGTTGTATTTCGCTTGCAAGAATTGGGCAAAATCCGCTGCGCTTTCCGTATAAGCGACTGGAGCCTGAGCCACGGGTCCTTTGACACTTTGTGAAGTGGTTGGTTTGGCTGGAGTTGCAGATGCTGCAGAAGCAGAAGCGGGCAAGCTTAGGCTGCCGAGTGTTACCGGAGCGGCGAGCAGGGCCGCCAACGTGATCTGGGTGATTTTTTTCAAATGAATAGCCTCCTTAAAATGGGTTGGAAAATAATCAGCTTTCGGTTATAATTCTGACAAATCCTATCAGAATAGAATAATTGGATTGACTTTAGCACGGAGACGCGCTGGATGTCAACGAAAAAAAAGCTTGATACAGAGCGGTTTCCAAAGCTTGGCAGAAAGCAATTTGTTAAATATATTCTATTTGAGTGTAAACGCTCAAAGATTTATTGACAAGGATCGACAGTATCCGCTAGGATAAGAAAAAAGAATGTTGAAAAGGGGTATTTTCAAAATGAAAAGAGGTTTATCGTTCGTCTTATCGATCATCATGTTGGCTATTTTGTTGGCAGCTTGTGGGAATTCGGCTTCCAAAGACGAACAATCCGCCCAAGGCAGTGATTCGGAAAAATCTCTTCGGATGGCCCTTGTACTTCCCGAAAAAATAGGGGTTAACCCTTTCTTTGTACAGATGGATGAAGGCTTCAAAAAAGCAGGCGAAGAATTCAAAGTAGACACCAAGACGATTGAATCGACAGATCCGGCGGCATTTGAACAAAATCTGCGCGCTGCGGTTGCCGAGAATTATGATCTGATTATTACAGCAACTTTCCAGGCAGAAGATGCATTGAAGAAAGTCGCAGCAGAAAATCCGGACAAGTCCTTTGCAATTGTAGATACAACTGTGGATCTGCCTAACGTTCGTAGCGTTGGTTTCCGCGAATATGAAGGGGCGTACCTGCTCGGTGCAGCTGCTGGATTATCCACCAAAACAGACAAAGTCGGCATGATCGCGGCGATGGATGTACCATTGATCAAGAAATATACAGAAGGTTTCAAAGCGGGATTGGAATCCGTGAATCCGGATGCAGAATTCCTGGTGAACTATGTTGGTGGATTCAATGACCCGGCCAAAGCAAAAGAGTTGGCATTGGTGCAATTCGGCAAAGGCGCTGACTTCATCGCTGGCGCATCCGCTGTAGGTGATCTCGGTGTGTTCGAAGCAGCGAAAGAAAAAGGCTTCTACACTTCAGGTCAGGATACGGACCGTACGGTTGAAGACCCGGAACATATCGTATTGTCTCAATTGAAATCAACTGATACGGTTGCTTATGAGACTGTGAAAGATTTTGTAGAAGGCAACTTCAAAGCAGGTGCAGTGAACTATGGCTTGAAAGAAGACGGTGTAGGCCTGACTTACGTTACACGTGACAGCGAATCTCCATTGAGTGCTTTTGTTGGACAAGAAGTGATCGACAAGGTTAAAGCAATCAAGGATGATATCGTATCCGGCAAAATCGTAGTCAAAGATCCATTGCAACAATAGTTTTGAATGTTCTTTTTAAATGAGTGATGGAATGGATCAGCCGGCTGCCCGATCAGGCAGCCGGTTTTGCTGCTATTAAATGACCAGTATATGTTCAACTTATCGTTTACACGATAACGAAGAGGACAGAAATAACCTGAAGAAGCAAAGCGTTCGCCTTTATCTCCGGATTTTCCCCTTTATATAAAGGGAATCGAAAAATCTGGGGATAACAGCGATCGGAAGGTTGTACTGTCATCGTAGTGGCGAGTGTAACCTTTTAAGTTGAACTGAGAGGAGCGAACGCGAGATATGCTGTTGGAGATGGAGCAGATTACGAAGAAATACGGCGACTTCACCGCTAACCGTGACATCCGTTTTAATTTGCGTGAGGGAGAGATTCATGCCCTTGTCGGTGAGAACGGGGCCGGTAAAACAACCTTGATGCGTATGCTGTACGGTATGGAACAGCCTACGTCAGGCACAATCAAAGTCCATGGACGCGAGGTAAGCTTTGCTACGCCGTCCCAGGCGATGGCAAGTGGTATCGGCATGGTGCACCAGCATTTCATGCTGTTCCCTTCCTTTACGGTGGCGGAGAACATCGTGATCGGACGGGAGCCGGCTAAGGCAGGTACATTTGACCGTAAGCAAGCAGCCGCCCAGGTGAACGAGCTTGGCAGACAATATGGCATGCCGGTTGACCCGTGGAAAAAAGTGTCCGAGTGCCCGCTTGGCATGCAGCAGCGTGTTGAAATTCTAAAGGTGCTGCATCAGGGTGCAGACATCATTATATTGGATGAACCTTCGGCGGTACTGACACCGCTGGAAGTAAAAGAACTGCTCGCGAATATGAAATCACTCGCGAAGCTTGGCAAAACCTTTGTACTGATTACCCACAAGCTGCAAGAAGTCATGGATGTAGCTGACCGGATTACGGTACTTCGAGATGGTCAGGTAACGGGTACATTGGAAGCCAAAGATACACATGTGGAGGAATTATCCCGTCTGATGGTTGGTCGTGAACTTGTGCGTATGGACAAGCAGCCATCGGTTCCAACCGAAGCTGTGCTTCAGGTGGAAGGGGTCAATCTGTCCGGAGCGAAGGATCGTTCGGCGCTAAAGGAGATTCATATGGAGGTTCGTAAAGGCGAAGTCGTTGGCATAGCCGGTATCTCGGGTAACGGCCAGTCGGAATTGATCCAAGTGATTGCAGGACTTCGTAAGGCAGACAGTGGTCGCGTTGTGCTCTCCGGGCAGGATACAACCAATTGGCCTGTACGGCGCATAAGGGAGCATGGACTTGCTCATATCCCGGAAGATCGTTACATGTGGGGAGCAGCCAAGGATGCGAGTGTTCGCGAGAACGGACTGATGGGACATCATCATCGCTTGCAGTCGCGCGGCATCATCAAGGCCAAAGCAGCAAGAACGATGGTAGAGAGCTGGATCAAACAGTTCAGCATCAAGACGGGATCTGCGGAGACCAAGGCACAGTTTCTGTCCGGAGGTAATTTGCAGAAGCTGATTGCCGCTCGTGAATTCGCACAGGATACACCGTTTCTGATTGCAGCCGAACCGACTCGTGGTGTGGATATCGGAGCAATGGAGACGATTCATGCCGAGTTGCTACGCAAACGTAGTGAAGGTGCGGGTATTCTGCTCATTTCATCGGAGTTGTCTGAGATTTTGCAATTATCGGATCGCATTATTGTCATGTATGAAGGCGAAATTGCCGGGGAACTGAGAGCAGAGGAAGCGACGGAGGAACAGATCAGTTTGTTAATGGCAGGAGGGAAAGAGCGGATATGAATCGGGTAAAAGAAACTCTTCGCGGACTCGTACAGCCGCTGCTTGCCGTATTCATCGGTCTGATTGCAGGAGCTGTGGCGATTCTGATTGTTGGCGGTAATGTGGTGGATACGTATGCGGAGATGTGGAAAGGGGCCTTCGGCAACTTCTACTTCTTCACCAATACGCTGGCACGTTCCACACCAATCATCTTGGCGGGACTTGGCGTAGCCTTGGCATTCCGTGCCGGATTTTTCAATATGGGAGCCGAAGGCCAGATGATTCTTGGCGGGCTCAGTGCCGCGCTCACGGCGCTTTATCTGCCAGGCCCGGGCTGGTTCGTGTGTATTGCTGCGATTGTAGCAGGTATTGTTGCCGGGGGAATCTGGTCTCTGTTTGCAGGCTGGCTGGATGCTCGTTTCGGCATGAACTTATTGATTACAACCTTACTACTTAACTATATCGCTATTTATTTTGGCGGCTACATGGTCTCCTATCCGTTCAAGGATCGGACAGGATCTGCAGCGATGGCTCAGACACCCATGATTGATCAGAGTATCTGGTTGCCGAAGTTGTTCCAGGGCATGGGACTGCATGCCGGCTTCATTATTGCCATTGTCGCGGCTATTCTGATCTACTGGTTCACACATAAAACGGTGACCGGTTACGAGATTCGCATGCTCGGCAGCAACCCGTCCTTTGCAACCTACGGCGGTGTTCGCCGCATTCGCATGATGATGCTGTCCATGGTCATCAGTGGTGGACTTGCTGGACTTGCAGGTGCGGGGGAAGTGCTCGGTACACAGTACCGTTTCCTTGATGGATCGCTATCTTCTGCAAGTTACGCCTGGAGCGGCATTATGGCCACGCTGCTTGCCCGCTCGCATCCACTCGGTACAGCTGTAGCAGCTATTTTGTTGGCTGCGTTACAGACAGGTGCCATGGGGATGGAACGGAATACGGATGTGCCGCTGGAAGTCGGCAGTGTCATCCAGGCCGTATTGACGTTATTTGTATCAGCTCAGATCGGTTATTCATTCCTGAAGCGGAGAAAGGAGAAAAAGTCCAATGCAACAACTGTTTGATGCAGCCATGTTTGGCTCAACCTTGCGGATCATGACTCCAATCCTGCTTGCAGCGCTCGGTGGGGCTTTATGTTCCCGTGTCGGTCTGTTCAACGTGGGTCTGGAAGGACTGGTTTTGATTGGTGCGTTCTCCGCCATTGTCGGTAATTATCTGTTTGGCAATGTGCTGTTGGCTGTACTCTTTTCCATTATTATTGTGATGTTATTCTCGGCGCTATTTGCCTTTATAAGTATTAATTTGAAGGCCAACGCCATCGTGGTCGGGATCTCGCTGAATTTCCTGGCTGCGGGGGTGACGACCTTTGCACTGCGTGCGATTTTTGATGTAAAAGGTGCATATTACGACAAAGACATGGTTGGACTTCCCAAGTGGGATATTCCGCTGATTAAGGACATTCCGTGGTTGGGCGATGTATTATCGGGACATAGTCCCTTGGTCTACCTCGGTATTGTGCTCGTGATTGGACTGCAATTTTATCTGTTCAAAAGTGTATCCGGCTTCCGCCTGCGCTCCGTCGGGGAGAACCCGATTGCAGCACAGAGCATCGGGATCAAGGTACGGGGCATCCAGTATGGCGCTGTTCTGATGTGCGGTGTGTTGTGTGCTCTGGCTGGCGCACAGTTGTCGCTCGGTCAGGTGACAATGTTCACCGAAGGTATGACCGCTGGTCGTGGTTTTATCGCGCTGGTGGCAACGATGCTGGGACAAGCCAATCCGCTGGGCGTCATGGGCTCCAGTGTGCTGTTCGGCTTCATGGAAGCATTGAGTATTCGTCTGCAAGGCTTCTCGTTGCCAACCCATTTCACATTGATGTTGCCGTATATTGTGACGCTGGTCGCGATGTTCTTTTTCAAAGACCGTACCTATGCACAGGATGCACTGAAAGCGGGCGGAAGCTCGCGTTAATTCCTGAATGCCGATGTAGAGGCAGCAAAAGAAGGAGGAATTCCACTTGCATAACAAGGCTGAACGTTTGAAAAAAGGAAAAACCCCGGCACCCAAAGCAGGCATTGATCATGGAGATCGTTTGCCGCCGGGACAGATGTTGACGGAGAAATTCCCGATTCTGCATGAAGGGGAAGTGCCGGAATATGACCTGTCCACATGGGACCTGAAAGTATTCGGCGAAGTGGAAGAGGAGAAAGTGTTCTCCCTGGCCGAGTTGCAGGCGATGCCACAGGTGAACACGGTGAGTGATATTCACTGTGTTACCCGTTGGTCAAAATTCGATACGCCATGGGAAGGCATTCGTTTCTCCGATTTTGTGAAGCTTCTGGGGGTTAAGCCAGAAGCAAAATACGTTATGATCCATGCGGATCATGATTACGAGACAAATGTACCGCTCGAAGAATTGATGCATGATGATGTATTGCTTGCATTCAAATATAACGGTGAGCCGCTAACCCCTAAACATGGTTTTCCGCTGCGTATGGTCGTGCCACAACTCTACTTCTGGAAGAGTGCGAAGTGGATACGTGGGCTGGAGTTTATGACTGAAGACCGGAACGGCTTCTGGGAAGTGAATGGCTTCCACCATTTTGCCGATCCGTTCAAGGAACAACGCTTCTCGGGTGAAGATCTGCCGATTCCGGAAGACGAGTGGACGAAGAAGGAGTTTGATTGATATGTTGATGCCTATTTTGCAGATTCATTCGGAAGACATGCCGGCATATGCCATCGTCTGTGGTGATCCGGTACGTGCGGAGAAGATTTCCCGCAAGCTGGAGCAGGTGAGAGAACTGGCGTTCAGCCGGGAGTATCGCACGTTTGTTGGTTTGTATGAAGGGGTACAGATCGCTGTGGTTAGCCATGGTGTAGGTTCACCTGGAGCAGCAGTGTGCTTCGAGGAATTGATTCGCGCGGGTGTAACAACCCTGATTCGTGTAGGTACAGCGGGATCATATACAGCTGATTATCCGGCAGGCAGTGTGATTGTGAGTACAGCCGCTGTTCGTACGGATGGGTTGACTCGCCAACTGGTGCCGGATGGTTTCCCTGCGGTAGCGGACATTGGGGTGACGCAAGCATTGATTGAAGCTGCTCGTGAGCAGGGGAGCGCGGATACTGCAACGTTTGCAGGCAAAGTGGGTGTTGGGATCACCGTAACGCTGGATGCATTCTTCGCAGGCGTGGAAGAGATTCCACACCGCAAGTACAAGCAGGCTGGAGCACTTGCAGCCGAGATGGAAATTGCGGCGCTCTACATCGTGAGTACCTTGCGTGGCGCTCGTGCCGGAGCCATTGTCGCGATCGATGGATTCGCGGACAGCGATCTGGCTGCCGAGTATGATCCGCATACGGATGCGGTTGGACAAGCGGTAGAGCAGGAGATTAATGCCGCTCTGCAAGCGCTAGTAGCGCTTGCTCGTCAGGATCAGACATAGGTTAGTTAAGGCAAGTATACATTTTTTCTTATTGTTTCAAGCAAAACAGTAGATGATGTCCATTTGAGGTGGACAATATAAAAAGGGCGTTCCGAAAGGTCATACATTTGACCTGGGGGACGTCCTTTTTATAACCGTAGAAGTGAATGGAACGTTTGACTGAGATCGTTCCATTTCGATGAATTACCGTGAAATAACGTGTGTGAGATTCTTTAGATTGTCATTCCTCTTATAATTGCCCTTATAAGGTATGTACGATTCGTTAGATCTGAAGCTTCCTTCTTGGAGAATGATATTGCAGCAAATGGGCACGTTATATAAAGGTACATCACCATGAACATGAATGACAAAAAAGGGAGGACTCTACGATGACACAGAACAATCAACCTCAGGACGAGGCGGAAATTCGCAACAAGCTGGATGAAGACGGGGATTCCTTGATGGAGAAAAAGAAGATTTTGAGCGGAGTGGACATTGAGCCGCAGGCGGACGAATGGGCAGCGAAGCCATCACCTGTTGCTTTTAATGAAGGAAATACATCTTCGAAAAAATAATCAACATGAGCATCATATGGGCTTGATGGAGTGAAGATAAATTTAGCGAAGCAGGTACCCTTATGGTATCTGCTTTTTGGTTGTATAATAATGTAAAATTCAAATGAGTGAAAGAGTGATGGGGATGAGCACGAAGGGTACTGTTAGCATTCGAAATGCAGAAATGAGGGACTACTCTGGCGTGTCAATGTTGATGGATGAGCTGCACCAGATGCATGTTGAGGCGCGGCCGGATCTATACAGAGTGTTAGAGACCAGGATGGAGGAGAAGGAATTCACCGAACTACTGGAAACGGACAAGCGTTACCTGTATGTTGCCGAATCTTTAGAAACGGGCTTGATTCTGGGTTACGGGAGTGCGCAGTTAAGTGTAATTCAGGATAACCCACTGATGGTGGATCGCAAGATGTTATACATTCATGAACTTGTAGTGGATACCAAGCATCGGGGCCAAGGAACGGGCAAACAGTTAATCCAGGCATTCATCGAGCTAGGAAGAGAGCTTCAGGCAGACAGCGTGGAATTATCCGTGTCGACGTTTAACTCTGGTGCACAGGCTTTCTATGAACAGATGGGGCTGGTCGTTCGCAGCAGCAGGATGGAATATACCTTGTAAGGTTCGTCACTCTATTCAATTCAATTCGTAACAAGCAATCATCCATTTTTAACAAAATATCAGAATACTCTTGAATACCCCCATGGGGTATGTTAATCTTAGAAAAGAACGAAAGAAAAGGGGTGTTCATGATGGATCATCAGAGCCATCCCGAGGAACCTTTGCAATCCTCCATGTCAGATTCAACGGAAGCTTCGGCTACAGTTCAAGAAGCAGTATCCTGTCATGCCGAAGGCAGTGATGGGAAGCATGTGCGCAAGAGTCACCATTCGCAGGAGATGAAGAGTAACCTTGTTTCTCGTTTGAACCGTGTGGAAGGTCAGATTCGCGGGATCAAAGGGTTGATCGAGAAGGATACGTACTGTGATGATGTGCTGACGCAGATTGCGGCGGCTCAGTCTGCTCTTAATTCGGTAGGCAAGCTTCTGCTTGAAGGCCATATGAAGAGCTGTATCGTTGAGCGTATTCAGGCTGGTGAACATGAGGTTGTGGATGAACTGCTGGTTACGATGCGGAAGTTAATGAAGTAAGCTGAATTAATTCACCTATTTAAGTTTATCATTTTAATATACCCCAAGGAGGAATTTACAAATGTCTAATGTTACGTTAAACGTTACGGGAATGTCCTGCAATCACTGTGTGAAGTCGGTTGAAGAAGCTGTGAAGAATACCGGTGCGAGTGGTAAGGTTGATCTGGCAGCGGGAACAGTAGCGGTGGAATATGATGAGCAGACAGTGAACGTGGATCAGATCAAAGCTGCCATTGAAGATCAGGGATACGATGTAGTCTAAAGGGATCACAGGCTTAAACCGAACATGCTCATGGGCGAAAAAGAGGTCAAAGCACCTTTTTCCAAGAGTCAGGTTTAAGCCTAATTTTCTGTCTGATTTATACCCCTAAGGGGTATGTTGAATGCAACATACAAAAATTGAATCGACATGAAAGGAGCTGACATGATGGATAACTCAACGAATAAACCAATGGATGGATCATCCGAACCCACCCCAATACCACCTATGGCAGAAACACCTGGGCTGAAGGCAACACTGCACATCACTGGCATGACCTGTGCTGCTTGTTCGACGCGAGTGGAGAAGGGATTGTCCCGCATGGAAGGTGTGCATGAGGCCAATGTGAACCTTGCCATCGAACAGGCAACCGTATCTTATGATCCGAAGACAACCAACGTGAATGCGTTGCGGGATAAAGTAGAGGCGCTTGGCTATGGTACAGTATCAGAATCGGTTGATCTGAACATCACCGGTATGACGTGTGCTGCCTGTTCTGCGCGGATTGAAAAAGGTCTTTCCCGACTACCCGGGGTATCTCAGGCGAATGTAAATCTGGCGCTGGAGACAGGGCATATCGAATATGCCGCGGGCTCATTGAAACCTTCGGATATTACTGCCAAGATCAAGCAGATGGGCTATGGTGCTGAACTGCAAATGACGCAAGAAGAGACCACATCGGTTCGTGAACGTGAGCTGCAACGCAAAAAGTGGAAATGGATGATATCGGCTTTATTATCGATTCCTTTGCTGTGGGCAATGGTTGGGCATTTCTCGTTCACATCCGGAATCTATGTACCCGAGCTGTTCATGAACCCTTGGTTCCAACTGCTGCTGGCAACACCGGTACAGTTCGTGATTGGGTGGCAGTTCTATATAGGAGCGTACAAAGCACTTCGCAACCGCAGCGCGAATATGGATGTTCTTGTCGCACTGGGTACCAGCGCAGCGTTTTTCTACAGTCTGTATCTGACGTTATCCAGTGGGTACTTGCCTTTTGCGTCGGTGGATCATGGTGCAATGGGAACAGGCACAGCCGCCATGCCTTCGGTAGAACTCTATTATGAGACAAGTGCAATTCTGATTACGTTAATTCTACTGGGAAAATGGTTCGAGGCTGTGGCGAAAGGTCGCTCTTCACAGGCGATCAAAAGCTTGATTGAACTGGCTCCACGCGAAGCTCGTGTCATTCGGGATGGACAGGAAGTTATGGTTCCTGCTGCATATGTTGCGGTGGGCGAACTGATTCTGGTGAAGCCGGGGGACAGCATCCCGGTGGACGGCATCGTTGAAGAAGGGCAATCCTCTGTGGATGAATCCATGTTAAGTGGAGAGAGCCTTCCCGTGGATAAAAAACCAGGAGATGCTGTTACAGGTGCTACACTGAACAAAAATGGAGTATTACGACTGCGTGCGACCAGAGTGGGATCGGACACGGCGTTGTCCCAGATCATCAAAGTGGTAGAGCAGGCGCAGGGTTCCAAAGCACCGATTCAACGGATCGCAGATGTCATTTCAGGCATATTTGTTCCGATTGTCGTTGGCATAGCCGCGCTGACATTCCTGATCTGGTATCTGTTTGCAAGTCCGGGTGACTTCGCGGGTTCCCTTGAGAAAGCGATTGCCGTGCTCGTTATTGCCTGTCCATGTGCACTGGGGCTGGCAACGCCTACCTCTGTTATGGCTGGATCAGGACGTGCAGCTGAATATGGCATTCTGTTCAAAGGCGGGGAACATCTGGAGTCGGCACAACAGATTCAGACTGTGGTGCTCGACAAAACAGGGACAGTAACCCAAGGTAAACCGGTGCTTACGGATGTCATCACGGCTCCGAATTGGACGGAATCCGATCTGCTGGAGCGTGTGGGAGCGGCTGAACAGAGTTCCGAGCATCCGCTGGCAGAGGCGATTGTTGCGGGTATCCGTGCAAAGGGCCTGGAGCTGGACCCAACAGAAAAGTTCGAGAACATACCGGGATACGGCGTGCGAGCTTCAGTACAAGGGCAGGAAATTCTGGTCGGCACGCGTCGTTTGCTTGCGGATGAACAGGTGAATGTCTCTGAGGAAACCCTTCAGCAGATGAACCATTTGGAGGAACAAGGGCGTACAGCGATGCTGGTAGCGGTGGATGGTCAGTGGGCAGGGATCGTGGCAGTGGCTGACACCATCAAGGATACCTCTCGTGAAGCGATCGGTCGTCTTCAGGCGATGGGGATTGATGTGATCATGATCACGGGAGACAATGAGCGGACTGCTCGCGCTGTAGCGGAACAGGCAGGGATCGGTAAAGTTCTGGCTGAGGTTCTGCCCGAAGGTAAAGCTGCGGAAGTGAAGAAACTTCAGGACAGTGGCCTGAAAGTTGCCATGGTGGGTGACGGCATTAATGATGCTCCAGCACTTGCCACAGCTGATATTGGGATGGCCATTGGAACAGGAACGGATGTAGCGATGGAAGCGGCGGATATTACCTTGATGCGTGGTGATCTGAACAGCATTGCAGATGCGATTGAGATGAGCCGTCGCACGATGGGTAACATCAAACAAAACTTATTCTGGGCACTCGGATACAACGTTATTGGTATTCCCATTGCGGCAGTTGGCTTCTTGGCTCCATGGCTGGCAGGGGCAGCGATGGCGTTCAGTTCCGTGTCGGTTGTCTTGAATGCCCTGCGTCTGCAACGCATGAAGCTGAAACGAAGTGCCTGATCGACCCATGTTTAATGATATATTCAACGTCTCATTGTAATGAAGTGAGGATAAATCAATGCGCGGTTCGCTGCGGTGGACCGTGTTTTTTTTGTTGAGAAAATACGGTTTGAATCGCCAGAAAAGTAGGTCTGAAACGTTGGTATAAGTGTTCTTTTCTTTGGGAAAAGGATAGCATAATGCTCTTTTGTGAAAATGGATCGATTGTATTCATGAATAAAGCTTATGTTTTCTGAATATTTCAAAAATCAGTTGACAATATGGACATATTCACATAAAATTTAAACGATCGTTTGATTCAAACAACTGTTTAAATCAAATTAGAACTATTTTAGTAATGGAGGACACCTTTTATGTTGCAGGCATTACGTACATTGTTTAAAAAACCGCCAGTGATCGTGGGGATCGTAACAGCACTTATGTTCCAAGTGATCTTTAGCGTGATCTGGATGACCGCATATTCGGGAGTAAATGACCGTACGAAAGAATTGACGGTTGCGATTGTGAATGAGGACGGTGAAATGTCCAAAGGAATCGCAGATTCCCTTGCAGGAACACTGCCTTTCCACACCGTATCCAATCTGAGTGCGGCTGAAGCGTTGGATCAGCTGAATCATCACAAAGTACACATGGTGCTGGATATCCCGGCTGGATTTAACGAATTGCTTCAAACGGCTGGCTCAACCGCTGAGATTAAATACACGATTAATGAAGCGAACCCGGTTACGATTAAAAGCATGATGCAAGGTGTATCACAAAGTGTGACAAACACGATTAACAAACAAGCTACAGCACAAGGGGTACAGACAGTGTTAACGGCTTCAGGTGCGCCTGCCGATCAGGCTGCTGAAGCTGCTGCTAACCTGACCACCCGAGTGGAAGGAACGACAACCTCGATCAACCCGGTTAACGGGATGAATAATCAGATGGTACCGATGATGATGGTACTGGCTTCCTATGTGGGTGCCATGATCATGGGGATGAATCTCCAGACAGCGATGGGTATGCTCTCATCTACCTATTCCCGATTGACTTTGTTTGGCGCAAGAGTAGTCATTAATGTGGGTTCTGCATTAGTCGTTTCCCTGCTGGGATCATCGTTGATCGTGGCACTGGGCGGACAGATTGCACAAGGATTCGTCGCATTCTGGTTATTCCAGGCACTCTTCCTGTGCACGTTCATGTTCTTCTCCCAGTTCTTCCTGATCTGCTTCGGACCTGCAGGAAGTCTGTTTAACATCATCTCACTGTCCTTGCAACTGGTATCCTCCGGTGCAATGGTACCGCGTGAATTGCTGAACAGCTTCTATAGCGGCATTGGACAGTACCTGCCTGCAACATACGCCGTTCAGGGTATTCTGAGCGTGCAGTTGGGAGGCCCAGGAGTTCAATCTGCTGCGGGCTCCATCGTGATTGTGCTGTTGGTTGCTGTTGCTTTGTCACTGGTCGTGACGTTGTTGAAAAAACAACGCATGCCAGCTGGCGCACCAAGCTCGGCTCGTGCGAACTAATATAGCAGAAGCATTGTAATTGCTTCATAGGATAGGACAAGCACCCCGATGAGTTTCATCGGGGTGCTTGGTGTAATATAATAGACAGATGAGTACATGCCTACAGCCCTTGGCTGGAGCGAACGAAATGAACGGACAAGAGGGAGCGGGACGCAATGACGGAACCGGAGTTGGACATCAAAACGAGGATACTGCTTGCAGCCAAGAAGCTTTTTGCACAGCAGGGGTATGACGGGACGAGTGTTCGTCAAATCTGTGATGAGGCGGGTGCGAATGTGTCGCTGGTGTCTTATCATTTTGGCGGAAAAGAAAAGGTGTTCGAAGCGTTATTTGAGCATTTTTTCCCTGGACATATGATGAACTCGCTGGCGGAAGAATCCGTGTCCTCACCTGTGGAAGGTATCCGACGAATTATTGGTGAAGTTGTGAAGTTCACTATGACGGACCGGGAGATGAGCGATATTGTACAGCTGGAGATTACACTGCGTACACATCGTACAGCTACCGTATTTCGTTTTCTGGACCCTGTCTGGACCCGAGTGAGGGACCTGCTGCAAGAAGGAAAAGACCAGGGGCTGTTCCAGATCGAGTCCGTATCTTATGCGATGCTTCAGGTGATGGGTGTGGCTTTGGCGCACAAACGGGCCAAGAATTCACGATTTGGCTTTGATTATCAGGATATGAATACAGACGAACTCGCTGAGCAGACGATTGAGTTCGTACTTCGAGGATTGGGAGTGAACAGCCATGAATGAAACCATTGATTTGATGATGAAACACCGCTCTGTACGCAAATTCAAGCCAGACCCGGTGAGTGATGAGCAGCTTGCAGCGATTGTATCTGCAGGGCAGATGGCTTCCTCTTCAAGTAGTGTGCAGGCTTATACTGTGATTGCTGTGACTGACATAGAGCAGAAAGCCAAGCTTGCTGAACTGGCAGGCAATCAGGCCTACGTTAATGAATGTCCCGTGTTTCTCGTATGGTGTGCTGATCTGTATCGACTGAGTGATGCTGCGAAACGTCATCTTCCTGAGAAGGAATCGTATGCGGATTCGACCGAGAATTTCATGGTAGCCACCATTGATGCTGCACTGGCTTCCCAAAATGCTGCTCTTGCAGCAGAGTCGCTTGGTTTCGGAATCGTATATATCGGCGGGCTTCGTACCCGGATTGAAGAAGTCGCTGAGCTGTTGGGATTGCCGGAGGGCGTATATCCAGTGTACGGCATGTGTATTGGTGTTGCAGATCAGGAAACGGGAATTCGGCCGCGTCTGCCACTGGATGCAGTTCTGCATCATAATCGCTATAATGCCGAGCAGAGCCTCAAAGGTGTTGAGCAGTATGATGAGACAACGACAGCGTATATGAAAGAACGGACTAACGGTGAGCGAACGACTCCATGGTCCGAGCTGATGGCGAAGCGCCTGACTGAGCCGACACGGTTGCAGGTGAGACCATTCCTGGAAGGCAAAGGATTCTTGAAGCGTTAAGTTGAACGGAAGGTAAATGGTTAGTTCCACGTATATATATGTAGATAGAAGTCAGTCGGTGGCGAAGCCGACTGGCTTCTTTGTGCTGTGCTTGCTACTACCTGATTGTAATTAAGTTAAGCCGTAGAAACGCTTCGTGTTCTGATAGAAGAGGCGGGTGGCCCGCTCGGTTCCCATGCCGGTGATCTCACTCCATGCCTGAATGACTTGTCTGGTCATGGCAGGGTGTGTCATTCTTCCCTTAAACGGTCCTTCGAAGGGCCAAGGTCCGTCGGTCTCGGCCATAACCTGTTCAACTGGATATTGCCGGGCGAGTTCACGAATCTCTTCTTCATACTGTATATCCGGTGTGAAGGAGATAAAATAACCGTTGTCCGCCATGCGCCTTACGGTTTCGCGGGAACCCTTGAACCAGTGGAAATGAGCACGTCGGAAATGGTATTGCTCGAGCAGATCACAGACGATATCCGCATCCTCATATACGGCATGAAGGACAAGCGGTTTGTTGTACTTTTTCGCGAGTTGGATGAAACGTTCAAGCAGCTCGATATATCCGCTCTGATCGAAGTGCTGCCCTGCCTGCTCCGCTTCCAGACGGTTGTAATAGGGAAGACCGACTTCTCCTATAGCTGTAGCTTGTCCCATATGCTTCTCGATCCATTGGAAGAACAGGTCCATCTCTGCACGGGAAGGCAGTTCCTGTTCCGGATGGAAACCGAAGGCCGGATAGACGGTGCGTGGATGTTGCTTTGCGAGCTCCAGATTGGCCTGGGCAGAAGCGAGATTCATGGACACGGCTATCAGTGCTTCAACTTGCTGAGACGGGAAAGACAGAAGCATCTCACGTTGTTCGTCAGGGGTATACTGATCCAAGTGAATATGAGCATCAATCAATGGTGCAAAAGCTTGAGCATGCACGAGGGAATTCCTCCTTGTGTTCCTATATATTTTAACTATGTTACGCAGAATTTCTTGTGGCGGATCACCCATTAAAGGAAAATAATAACTTTAAAACCCGCGCTATCAAGATAGGCGGGCTTTCTGCTGTTCTTCTCTCATCCACTGTGAAATCTGCCGTTTACGCTCCAAAAAGGCGGATTCTTCCGTAATTTCTTCTCGTCTGGGGCGATCAAAAGGAACATGTACCTCATGCAACACCGTTGCAGGCCGGTTGGATAACACATAGACTCGATCCGCAAGCAGCAATGCTTCTTCGATATTATGGGTGATGAACAGCACCGAGCGGCGATTCTGTTCCCAGATATCGAGCAGCCAGCGCTGCATGTCGCTGCGTGTCAGTGCATCCAGCGCGCTGAAAGGTTCGTCCAGCAGCATGAGTTCCTGCGGACTGAGCAGGGCACGCAAAAAGGCAGCACGCTGCTGCATTCCACCCGACAGCATATGAGGATATGCCTGCTCGAACCCGGCGAGGCCCACGCTGCTTAACCACTTTCGAGCCTCTGCAAGTGCTTCGGCCCGAGGGGGAGCACTTGCAGCTACTTCACCAGCAAGCAGTACATTGTCTTCAATGGTACGCCAAGGGAAAAGGGCAGGCTGTTGTGGCATATAACTGATCTTGCCACGTTGGCCGGTTACATCATGACCGTCCATAAGTACTCGCCCTTTCTGTGGCTTCAGCAGACCGCCGATGATATGGAACAGGGTGCTTTTGCCACAGCCGGACGGCCCAACGATAGCGACAAATTCGCCTTGCTCTACAGTGAGGGACAGGCCGTTCAGAACAGGTAACCTGCTCCGCCGTTCACGGAATGATGCATGCACATCCACGACGTCCAGTGCGGGTGGAACCGGAGCAGGAGTCGTGGCAGGTCGATCAGGGGTAGCCGAGTGAAGCTCTTCACCGTGCTTTGGCTCCATTGCACGTGCTCCTCGTCCAGGCTGGACTTGTTCGTCCGGTTGCCGATTCATATGTTCATCACTTCCTAATATACAGATTACATGCTTTGTTATCGCTTCTGTGGACGCCAGCGCACGAGCAACTTCTCCAGCAGCGCGATGAGCAGGAAGAGCAGCAAGCTGAGCGCGACAATAATCATGATGGCGACAAATAGCCGATCTGTGCGATAAGCTGACTTTTGCAGCATCATATAATAACCAATACCCTTGTCTGCACCAATCCATTCGGCAATGATGGCACCCATCACGCTATAGGTAGCGGCGATTTTGACACCGGAGAACACGGATGGCAGAGCATGAGGAAGCTCCAGCTTCCAGAAGATATGATGACGTTTCGCACCAGCCATGCGCATATAGTTCATCATCGCCGCATCGGTACGGGTCAAGCCGTCCATCGCAGCTACCGCAACGGGGAAGAAGCAGACCAGTATGATGGTAATCAGCTTGGGCAACAGCCCGAATCCGAACCAGATTAACAGGAGCGGCGCGAGCGCGATGGTCGGAATATTTTGACTAAGAATAAGTAATGGATACAGGGCCGACTTGAGAAAAGGGACCAGATGCAGCACCATTGCGATCAGTAATCCAACCGCTGTGCCGGCTGCGAATCCGATCAGGGTTAACTGAATGGTTGCGGAAGCGTGCATGCCAAGCCGTTCGGCCTGGGTTGCCGCTTCGCGGGCGATGTCGGACGGTGCAGGCAGCATCCATTTCTCGATATGGAACAGGGAGACAGCTCCTTGCCATAGGGCTATAAAGAGAATAACCGCCACAAAGGGCGGCCATACACTTTTGAAATAGGCAGGCATTAGCGATACTTCTCCGTCAGGGTATCCATGCTGAAGCCAGTAGGGCTATGGGCGATTTTGATCTGGGAGATGATGCTTGGGCTGCCAGCCTCCACAAGTACCTCGTGCATCTTGCGCACAACCTCCAGCAGTTCCTCCAATTCCCCCTCCATCGTGGTGTCGAGCGCGTTCACCTGATATTTTAGGCCGGATTGCTGAATAACTTCAATGGCGCGATCTACGTAAGGATAAGAGTTCTCGCCATTTGGCGTTTTCGGAATAACCTGAATGCTAAGTAGTGTGCTTGCCATGAGAGATCACGGCTCCTTTCATGATAAATTGCATGAATTGAACAAGGTTTACACTTATCACTCCGATTGCAGTACCCTCTTCCGATCACTGTTATCCCCGGATTTCTTTAATGAAATTTAAAATGGAGGAAATCCGGGGATAAAGGTGAGCGCTTCGCTTCTTCAGATGGGTTCTGCACTCTTCGTTCTTGTGTAAAAAAGTTAAACTTAAGCAAATTTTATTGGGGTAAAAACTCGTTTGTGTATGCCTTGCTCACGTCGACCTGTTCATCCAACAGTTTTTTGCTAAACATCCAGTCGGTGTAGTTCTGCCATACTTCCTGTTTCTGTTCTCCCCAGCGCGGGGCATCATCCGTGTATTTTGGACTCAGCCATTTCTGGCTTGCCAGTACCAATTCCTTGTCCAGATCCGGTACAGCCTTGATCAGAATGTTCGCTGCTTCTTCTGGATGATCAATTGCGTATTGATACCCTTCGGAAGTGGCTTTCAGGAATGCTTTCACCAGTTCAGGGTCGTTCTCAATCGTCTGCTCGTTCGTCACGAGGACAGGCGTGTAGTAATCCAATGCATCTGAATAATCCTTCACATACAACATGTCGATCGGTTCCCCGCGCAGTTCGGCTTCAATACCCGTCCAGGCGTAGAAAATCCATGCAAAATCAATGTCCCGTTTCACTGCGGTGAAAAAGTCGGCGTCACCCATGTTAATGTTTTTCACTTTGGATACATCGGCGCCTTCGCCCTCCATAATGGATTGCATCACGGCTTCCTCCACTGGGGAACCCCAGCCGCCATAGGTTTTGCCTTCAAAATCTTTCGGTGACTTGATATTCCGATCCGCCGGAGCAGCGAACCCGGATGTATTATGCTGAATAACTGCTGCAATGGAGACAAGTGGAACACCCTGTGTGCGGGCTTGAGTTACACTCTCCTGATAACTTACGCCAAAAGGCACTTCATTCGATGCAACCATCGTATCTGCGCCACCGGCACCTGGTTGTACAATCTCCACGTTCAAGCCTTCGGCCTTGTAAAAACCTTGATCTACGGCCGCATACAGGCCGGTATGATTCGTATTCGGTGTCCAGTCGAGCACCACTTTAATATCCTTCAGGGCGGCAGTGTCGCCTTCGTTGCTGCTTTCTGTATTCGTGTTGCTGTTCTGTTCAGCAGGAGCTGCTTCTTTGCCGCCGCATGCGGCTACCGTCACCAGTAGTACGCATAAGAGCAACAATCCCATTGTTTTACGCCATTTCATCTGTGATTCTCTCCTTCGGTATGTCCGGCCGAGTGGCACGGGGTACTCCTTGGCTTCATATCCAAGCTTCTTGCATAAATCGCAGATTTATACCAGCTATGATCCGGATAACGTCACTTTTTTAGCTCTCTGGCTATATAAAAGAACATTAAAAAAGCGCCCCGTAATCCGGGACGCGTGCAGGCGTTAGAGAGGTGGCGTTCAGCCATAGGGCTGTGCCATTACGATATACTCCGATTCCTACGCTGGCATGATCCAGATCAGGTCTAAGGGTTAGTATCTTGGTGGGATACACTCTCAGCCGGCCAATTCCGACTCCCCTGGGAAACTATGAAGTTACGGGCATTACTAGGTGTAATTATAGGCCAGAGGCCCAGTCGTGTCCAGTCAGGAACTGGATGGGAACGGATTTCGGGTTATCGTCTACTTGCTTCTAAGCCGCTTCGGTGATTAGTTTTTGATCGTTTGGCCTTGAGCCGAGCAGCTTGATTCATTTAAACAACATAATTTAGGTACAAAAGGAGATAGTACTGCTATACCAATAAATACTTTTACATAAAAATGGGGGAGTACTGAATGATCCTTAAAACCATAATCGCAATGATTCTGTGTTATAGTGCCTACGTTTTTTTCACAGCCTACCTTTTATTTTTGGTTCCGTCTCCATCTGCTATTGAAAATACGGATATGCAAAAATCGTTAACAGAAGGAAGTACAACAGATCGCGTAATGCTCCTGGAGGACGGCTTTCAATCGGGTCAGGTGAGAATCCAGACCATTCGAGAGGCAAAAACAAGCATCGACCTGGCCTATTACTCCATTCAAAAGGGAAAAACATCTCAGCTTTTTTTTGCTGCTTTATTCGATGCGGCTGATCGGGGGGTTCAAGTTCGAATCATTTTAGACGGGATTTTTCACAGCATGCGCGGAGAATTGCGTGATATTCCAGATGCCATTGCAGCTCATCCCAATGTGGAATTAAGATATTATGAACCACTCCACCTATTTATGCCATGGACATGGCATAATCGTCTGCATGACAAGATCCTTCTTGTCGACAACGCATATGGCATCATTGGCGGCCAAAATATTGGTGATAAATATATGGCATTGCAACCCCCAAAAGACTATGTTTTTGATCGCGATGTCCTTGTTTACAATCCAAACGATAATACGAACAGCACGGTTGTTGAGATGAAACAATATCTAGATCAGTTATGGAACCATCCATTCACCAAACCAGAAAAACATGCAAAACGTCAGCATCATGCAAAAGGGTTAAAAGAGCTGGTTCAACTGGCTGAGTTATATAAAGAAGCACAGGCTCAGAGCGATCCTTTTGTGAAAGTATTGCCAAAGGAATGGGTTCGAGGAGCGCTTCATTCCGACCACGTTGCTTTCATTCACAATCCAATCAAAAGGCTATATAAAGACCCGATCATGTGGAGAGCGTTTGTTCATTTCGCCAATGAAGCTAAGTCGAAAGTGTACCTTCAGACGCCATATGCCATTCCTACCAAGAAAATGAAGAAAGCCGTACATCTGTCGATGAATCCAGAAGCAGAATGGATCATGCTAACCAATTCAATCCAGCAGACCCCTAACCCTTTGGCTTTCGCGGGCTACTTAAGCTCTAAAAAACGGTTGCTTAATACCAGTTTGGCCATTTATGAATACCAAGGCCCTTATTCCATCCATGGCAAATCCTTTGTCATGGATGATTACCTCAGCATGGTTGGTTCGTATAATCTTGATCCCAGATCCGCCTTTCTAAATACCGAATCCGCTGTGGTCATTTCTGGTTCTGCATTCGCCAACCAACTAACAGAGGCTATGGATATCAAACGTGCACATAGTACGCGTGTGAATAAAGGCGACTATCCAGCAGAATCCACGAATCAGAAAGGCTCTGTTTTCAAACGAATGGCAATCACAGCTTTATCCAAACTGTCTTTTCTCTGGAAATTTATGTTGTAGGAAAGATAAAAACAATATTGCTTATGGAATTAATACCGCACATGACCTGCTAATAGGAATAGCAACTTTCAGAAATTCTATTTTGTTCACGGAATGTTCACTTATGTGGTGGGGTTCGGCATCTCTATAATTACGAAGATAAACAGAGAGGATGATAGAATTGCCGACAAACAAGAAGGAACAAATTATATTTGGATTAATGATGTGTACAGGGATGGTCGTGGTCATGATGTTCTTCAATCTATGGCACAGTCGGTTACTCGGCGAGATGTCTCTGCTTGAGATACTCCTTCAATTTATAGTGTGTTTTGTCATCGCTTTTCTAGTGGAGTCTATCATTGTAGGACCTGTGGCGAGAAAGATCGCATTCGCCTTACCTTTTGACAAGTCCAACAAGATGCTGGGTGTGCTTGCCATGTCATTTTTTATGGTGATTGGCATGGTTCTGATCATGTCCATGTATGGAATGATCTCGGCATATCTTGCGGATCAATTAAATGGGGCATCCGTACTCCGTACGTACCTTCATACAATCGCTCGTAACTTCAGCCTGGCTCTTCCGTATCAGTTAATCATTCTGGGGCCGCTCGTACGATATGTATTCGGTAAATTCATCAAGAGCAACGGGCCTGTCGTGTCTTAAGTTGAATAGGGAATGTTGGGTTTCTAAGGTGTTCAGCAATCTCTTCAATTGAGAAAGTATTTCCTGGGTAATCAATTTTTGCACTAATGGTTCGAACAGTCCTGATGTGAATCAACCGTTAACAGTTAGTAAGTATCTAGCAGTTGATGGTCCAATGTTCACAGTAACGTTTTTTTATATTCAGTAGGGTAAGGGCTATTATCCTACTCTGAAGAAAATCGCTAGTTCTGATACAGGTTAAGCAATTGCTGGAGCTTCTGCTGAATAAGGCTCCTTAACTCAGCAGGTTGGCAAACGTTAGCTTCGGCACCGAGCCCCAAGAAGAAGTGCACAGCCCACGTCTGGTAAGAAGAGCTGATAGAACGCCTAATAACTCCTGAACCATCTTCGTGAGTATCGATTGAAGAAGACAACCACAATTCGGATTGGCAACGTCTGACGCCTTCAGCAGTCAGATGTACCTCTAGCTTAAGTGTATCCGTATCATCCATCCTCATAATCCATGGTCTGATATTCTCTTCCTCCGTTAATTTTATCTCATCTACATCTTGTTGTTGGAGTACAGTCAGTTCCTGAACCCGATCCACACGAAACACCCGATGGTCCTGTGCCAGCTCACAGTATGCCTGACAATACCAAAGCCCGTTCATGGTATAGAGTCCAATGGGATGAATGTTCTCTCTTTGCGCTGAGCAGCTTCATAAGTAATTCGAACCGGATGAGGGTCCAGTGCAGCCTCAAGTAATTCTTTCAGGTGTGGAAGTTCTAATTGATGAGGTGGAATCCAGAATACAAGCTTTTGCTGCATATGATCGATCTTACGTTTAAGTTCATTTGGTAAATAATGATAAAACTTGTGCAGAGCGCTATTCACCTCATTATCGAACGGAAGATGGCTATAGTTCTTTAATGATTGACCCGCTAGAAATAATGCGGTTGCTTCATGCTCAGTGAACTGTATGGGCGGGAGTAACTTGTCCCGTAGAACACGGTAACCTCCACCGGGTCCGGGTTGAGAATACAACGGAACACCAAGCTCGCTTAACTCCATTAGATCCCTAATCATAGTCCTGCGTGATACCCTGCATTCTTCGGCCAGTTCCTGAACAGTGAATGTTTTGCGTTCGTTCACTAGCATGATGAGGTGGATCAGTCGTTGTGCTTTATTCATACGTACATTACATCTCCTGAATTTATTTGACGCTCCTCATAATTAGTGCCATTAGTTGTCACTATTATTCCGTATAGTGAGTTATGTAGTCAAGCAAATACAGCTTGCATCGAACTGAACAATGAGAGGAATGGATAAGAGATGGAACAGAAGTTGAAACAGATGACAGAAGTCAAAAACAACCCGAATGAGGTACTTGAATTGGTCATGTTCAGATTAAAGGCAGAAGCGGACCCTGTGCAATTTGTAGCGGCTGCAGGAGTTCTTGAGCAATTACTCGCAAGTCAAATCCCGGGTTTTCTGCGTCGTAGTTTAATGTCCACAAAGGATGGGACAAGCTGGACTGATATGATCTCCTGGAAGGATATGCAGTCAGCCTTATCTGCACTGAAGCTTTTACCTACTACTGTGGAATTCAAGAACTTTGTATCCATGATTGACCCGAAAGATATGGTGATGCAGCATTTGATGCCAGCACAGAAATGGGGAACAAACGCGTGAAAAATATTACGATTATCGGACTCGGGTCCATGGGAAACGCGATAGCGAGTGTTTTGTTGGATAAAGGATATCGGGTATGTGTGTGGAATCGATCTTCAGACAAAGCGGAGGGACTTGTTCAAAAAGGGGCGTGGTACGTTCCTGATGTTAGCGAGGCTATCCGTGCCAGTGAGACATCGATTGTCTGTGTATCAGATTATGCAGCGTCCTATGAAATTCTGGATCACTCGGACGTTCGCTCGGCTCTTATGGGACGGACTGTACTGCAATTAAGCACAGGAAGTCCGAAGCAGGCAAGAGACCTTGGGGTATGGGCGCTTGCCCAGGGAGCGAGTTATCTGGATGGAGCCATAGCAGCCGCACCTTCGCAGATAGGTCAACCGGAAGCGGCCATATTCTTTTCCGGTGCAAAGGATGCTTATGACGGGAATATTGATATCATTCAAAGTTTGGCAGGCTACGCTCCTTTTCTGGGGGAAAAGGTAAGTGCAGCTTCCACTACAGATCTGGCATTTCTCGCTTATTTGTTTGCAGCTTATATCGGTTTCTTTCATGCAGCGCGTATTATGGAGTCGGATGGTCTGGAAGCCAACGGTCTGGGTCAACTGATCGCGAGTATTTCACCCATGATCGGAGATGTGATGAAGTACCAGAGTGAACTCATTCATAACGAACAATACGGCAACCCTCAAACTTCAATTAACACCTGTATGATCACCATTGAAATACTACAGCAGCAGGCACGGGAAGCTGGAATCAATGAGGAATTTCCCGCATTTGCCGAGCATATGTTCAGTAGAGCGATACAAGATGGATATGGAAACGAGGAAGTCGCTGCGCTTGTGAAGACATTACGGTAACCACATAAATACGCCGCGCAGTGACACACTTAGGTGTAGCATTGCACGGCGTATTTTATGATTGGTAATGCTTTATATTTGCTTCTGATTAGGCTGTAATGTATCTGCGTTGCCATTGATACGTGATTACGCTAATGACAAGCAACCCAACCGCGAAGATGGCAAGCATCCATGCAGACTGATTAACCTCCAGATGATCAAGACTCCATCCTGTAATCAAAGGCAGAATGGCTCCGCCGACCCCACCTGAGGCAATTAAAATGCTGGGTGTGGATTCTTCGGTTCCGGGCAGCAGTTTACTGGCGAAGACCAGGGCAATGGAGAAGATGCCTGACATGGCAAGTCCGAGCAGTAAGATGATGAGAAATGCAGACCAGATTTGGTTGGTGAATGGGAACACCATTAATAAAAAGACAGACGCGAGACAACTATACAGGACATAGATGCGGTATTGGAATTTCTCTGCGATATACCCGGCGAAAAGACGTCCTACGGACATGGCAATCCAGAAACAGGTGACACTAAGCGCTGCTCCGGCTTCCTTCATGTTCATTTTCTCAATCAGGATCGCTGGCATGAAGTTCGCAAGACTCATCTCGGTGCCAACATAAAGGAAGAAGAACAGGACGAACAGAACCAGAAGAGTCAGGTTACGACCGCGATAGGTTGGACCGGATCTACTTGTGGCTGCGGAATGCATTTCACCTGATGCACCACCAGTATCCGTATGTACCGAACGATGATTTGTCCCCCGTCGATCCAGCATCTGATCCAGCTCACCGAATGATCCTTTGGCCCAGAAAACAAAGGTCAGCGCTGCGCAAATCGCAACAACGAGAAAGGACAGACGCCAGTATCCAGCAGCAATCAGACCGCTGGCCATGAGCGGCATGACCATTGCTCCGATCCCGAATAACACTTCCAGTCGACTCATGGCAACGGCCGTATTGTCTTTGATTGCAGCAATGATAATGGTTCCAATAACAGCTTCAACCATTCCGAATCCAAAGCCGGCAGCGGGTGCAATGACGAACATCCAGCCCCATGGGGGCAACAGCATATAGGATAATTCTGCGATACAGAGTAGTGCTGTGGCAATCAACAGGCCTCCCCGTTTACCAAAGCGTCGGTTCAGCCATGGAGATAACAATACACCACCGAGGAATCCGGCAAATTGAGCAAAGATCAGCGTTCCGCCTTGGCTATAATCTTTTCCATAATGTTCAAGTGCAACCGGCAGAATGGAACCGAGCACAACGTGGGCAAGTCCAATCAGGAAATAGGACAGACATCCGATCCAAAGTAATTTTTTCATAATGAACTCCTTCTACTTATATACATAATTTGAGGATCAAAATAAAGCGCAATCTTGAAGACAAAGTCTATCATAACAGGACATGTTAAGTTGTGCCATGAATTCCTGATCGATACAGAAGGTTGCAATCTGGTCCGGCGTTCGTATATACTGAGACACAACAATTACAGATCGGACCATGCCGTTGATGAGCATCCAACTCGGAGGCGTTTTCGCCAGGGGAGCGATATTTCCCCAAGTTAACCGGAACCGCCCGTTATCGCGGACCAAGAGGCTGTAAGCAGGATATCCTGATTCAGCAAGTTGGGTGGCACCGCGAGCAGAGCGCTCCTCGTCCCAAGGGATGAGGGCGCTCTTTGTATTTTTACAGTCAAAGGAGACGGTGACCATGTTGGAAATGAAGTGGATTCGGGCACATGCAGAAGAGGTTCAAGCGGCAGCAGACGGGAAAAAAATCAAGATCAGCATTCACACATTGTTGGACCGGGACGAGGAACGCAGAGCACTTTTGCAGGAATCGGAAGAAGGGCGCAGATTACGCAATACGTTATCCGCAGACATCGGCAGACTCATGCAAGCTGGTAATCGGGAACAGGCCGAGGGTTTGCGGGCTCAAGTGAAACAGATTAATGAACAGTTGGAACAGGTGGAAGCGAAGCTCGCCCCAGTGCAGGAGGAAGTAACCAGACTGCAATGGCTGGTACCCAATATCGTATCTCCGGATACCCCGAAGGGCACGTCGGATGAGGATAATGTGGAATTGCGACGCGTGGGAGAGGTGCCAACGTTCGAGTATACCACCAAAGATCACGTGGAACTTGGGGAGTTGCATGATCTGCTCGATATTCCCCGTGGCGTTAAGATTGGCGGTACAAGAAGCTATGTACTGAAAGGCGCTGGTCTGTTATTACATCGGGCAGTGCAACAACTGGCGCTGGATCTGTTGCTGAAGCATGGGTTTACACCAATGGAGGTTCCGCTGATGGTCAGGGAGGATGCGCTGGTGAACACCGGATTCTTCCCCACGGGTCGAGATCAGGTCTACGAACTCGCAGGGGAGAACAAGTGGCTGGTGGGGACTTCTGAAGTGCCACTAGTCTCGTATTATGCAGATGAGATTGTCGATGTTAAGGAGCCGGTGAAGCTTGCTGCAGTATCGACGTGTTTCCGCAGTGAAGTTGGCTCCGGCGGACGTGATGTACGCGGATTGTACCGTGTGCATCAGTTTGCCAAGGTTGAGCAGGTCATCCTCTGTGCCCCTGATGCGGCAGAATCGGAGCGCATGCTGCAAGAGATTACGGGACACGCCGAGGAATTGCTGCAATTACTTGAACTGCCGTATCGTGTTGTGGCCGTGTGTACCGGAGATATGTCGCAGAAAACGTACAAACAGTACGACATCGAGACCTGGATGCCGAGTCGAGGTGCATATGGAGAAACTCATTCGTCGTCGAATCTGCATGATTTTCAGGCTCGCCGTTCGAATATTCGTTGCCTGGATGCCGAAGGCAAGTTGGCCTACTGTCACACGCTGAATAATACGGCGGTGGCATCGCCGCGTATCCTGATTCCTTTGCTTGAGAATCATCAGCAGGAGGATGGAAGCATTCGCATTCCGGTAGCCCTGCGGCCCTATATGGGCGGCGCGGAGAGCTTGATTTTGCCAGAGCAGGATGAAGTGAATTAGAGAGGTTATATAACGCTTTAGGCAGTAGAAGAGGGAATGTTCCATACGTCTTGTAAAATGACGGTGGACATCCCCTCTTAGATGATAACGCAATTTAATTAACCAATCCCCTAATACTTTGTGCCAAATTTACTAATCTGGTTAGTTCTCGGACCTAAGGTATAGCTTACTTTCTTGTTCACAAATTTCTTCGTTTATGTATTACGCGACCTTCCCATATTATACAACGAAAATCATGAACTGTTCCAAGACTCCCACTTACATTATTCAACTTTTTACCATTCGTATCCGATATAATATAATAGAAGTAAAATATTGGATTATGGGAGATGGAGATAGAAATGAGTAGAATCAAACTGGCGCTTCGAGGCACACTTGCTCTTATTATGGTATTAACATTACTTGTTCCTTCGTTGGCCTTGGCGGCTACAGGTGATGTGACATCGATTGAAATAACCAATACCAGTCCGCAGAAGATGAGTGTCTCCGAAACAGCTGCGCTACAGGTGATGGCAACGGTAGAAGGTTTTGATAACAAGCAGGATGTTACCGCAGGCGTGACTTGGTCCACGAGTAATGCAGCGGTTGCGACGATGGTGAAAGGCAAAGTCAAGGCTGTGGCCGCTGGCGAAGCTACCATTTTTGCAGAGGTAGACGGGGCTAAAGCCCAGTTGGTTGTGCAGGTTCAGGAAAAGATCAAAAGCATCAAAGCTTCACCCAACTCTTATAATTTTGTTAAAGGCAGTGAAAACACCCTCCCCAAAGTAAGCATTACCCGTGCGAACGGTAAGGTAGAGGATGTGACGTCTGAGATTGTATGGTCGGTGTCAAGTAGCTCGGCTGTGCTGGAAAACGGTAAAATCAAAGGCGTTACGCCTGGCAGAGTATTGCTTCAAGGCAAATACGGAACAACGATTGTGAAAGTCCCCGTTGCTGTGACGGACGAAATTACCAAAGTTGAGGTTACACCTGCCACAATGCAGCTGAACATTAAGAAGTCCAAAGCGTTGAAGGTGATTGGCACCTACGCAAACGGCAAAACGATCAACCTGTCGAAACAAGTGATATGGACCTCTTCCAATACGAATGTAGCTATTGTGAAAAATGGAGCCGTCAAGACGTTGACTGAAGGACAAGCCACCTTGACAGGAACTTATCAAAATCAGACAATAAAGGCAGAGGTTACCGTTGTACCTTTACTCAAAAAGCTGATTACAGGCCAGAAAAAACTGGTCTTGTCTCCGCAGGGAAGTACAACGTTGAGTGTGATGGCCCAGTATGATACGGGTAAAACCACTGTTGTAACTAACAGTGCAGTGTGGAGTAGCACGAAGCCGGGCGTAGCGACAGTTACAAATGGCAAGATCGTGGCTGTAGGCAAAGGCAAAACGTCCATTACGGCCAAGTGGGGCAACAAAAAAGTGACCATACCTGTTACGGTAAAATAAATTTTCTAATAATGAAGCGCTTGGCATAAATCCAAACATAAATTCAGTACATCATCACGTTAAATATCATCAATGTGATTAAGGTTATGAGACAACCAGGGGCGTAGACATACGCTCCTTTTTGAATATATAGAAATCAATATAAATTAAACTAAGCATTTACACAAAACGTAGAGGACAGAAAGGACCTGAAGAAGCGGAGCGTTCGCCTACAAGCTTTCTGCAAGAAAGCTACATCGGAAGCATACGCTATCCCCGGATTTCCCCTTTATAAAAGGAATCGAAAAAATCTGGGGATAACAGCGATCGGAAGGTTGTTCTGTCATCGGAGTGTGCAGTGTAAATATTCTTTAGTTCAATTTATATCGCGAGATCAAGGAGGAAGCATGTTAGTGACAGATCCAATGCAACCGGAGAATTGGCCTGCCTGGGCGACAGAGCCGGTAGAGATTGCTCCGGCCAACCCCAATTGGGATGCACAGGCTCAGGAGGAAATTCGGCAACTCAAACACCTTTTGCAGCAGTTTAATATCCATCCATTCGAACATATCGGAAGCACATCCATTCCGGGATTACCCGCCAAACCCATTATTGATCTGATGGGACAGGTACAGTCATGGGATGACATGGATCTGATTGCCGATCAGTTGAATCCGGTGGGCTGGAATTACGTTCCGCCTGAACTGGATGGCCGGGAATACAGACGATTCTGGGTCAGGGTTAAGGATGGGAAGAGATCTGTACACCTTCATCTGATGCTCCCGGGAGAGGAACGGTGGGATCGCCAAATCCGATTTCGGGATGTACTGAGGAAACGCCCAGATCTGGTGGAAGCCTATGCTGTCTTGAAGGCGAAACTTGCTGATGAGAATAAGAAAGACAGGGAATCGTATACCGCGGCCAAAACGCAGTTTATTTTACAAGTGCTTGATGAAGGCGTGTGATTGATTGAAAAGCGTATTTATCAAAGACAGGCTGATCTATTTCTTAGCAGTCATGATGACCATGGCGGCAGGACTCGCATCCAGACAATTTGGTGAACGATTACCGGATTGGGTGCATGAACATTCTGGAGATGCATGTTGGGCGGGCATGATCTATTTCGGAGTTCGCATGTTGTGGCCTCGTCGCAGCATGGTATGGGCGATGTGTATGAGTTGCATATTCAGCTGGTTGATTGAGTTCTCGCAGTTGATTCAGACGCCTTGGCTGAATGAGATACGCTCAACCGTATGGGGTGCTCTTATTCTGGGACACGGTTTTCTGGTGATTGATCTGATTCGATATACGGTTGGTATCCTATGCATGTTGATAATAGATCGTTATTTCCTGAGAAATAAGATGGCTCGATGATGTACTCAATTCGAATCATGGAGGTACGCTGAATGAATGTAGAGAAACTTTTTGCCGAATCGCCCGAATTCGAAACACAGCGCCTGAAGCTGAGACGCCTTACGATGGATGATCTCGATGAATATTATGCGTTTGCCTCTGATCCGCGTGTGAGTCAGCAAAGCTTGTGGAACTGCCATGAGACGGTGGAGGACTCCATTCAGTATATTCAGCGGGTACTGGATAATTATGAACAGAGAACGGTCCATATCTGGGCTTTTATCCTGAAGGAGACAGGAACGTTGATCGGGAGAGGTGGCATTTTCCATCTCAACGAACCCATGCAAAGCGCTGAACTGGGTTACGCGATAGCCAGCAGTCAGTGGGGTAAGGGGCTCGCGGCAGAAGCGATGCAACCCATCGTGAATTATTGCTTTTGGGAACTGGGCTGCAATCGGCTTGAAGGGAAATGTAATGCAGGCAACATAGGCTCTGCACGTGTCATGGAGAAGCTGGGCATGTCATACGAAGGTTTGCTACGCAAACAGTTGAAGATCAAAGGGGTATTCACGGATCAAAAAGTGTACTCCCGTATCCGGGATGACCTATAATACTTCCAATGACACATAGGGTACATCGCAGAAATTGAAGGAGGCGGAATCATGATCTACAGTATTATTTCCCGTTCGTTGTGGGAGCAAGTGTCGAAGGGAAGTGAGTATGCACCCGATAGCCTGCAGACGGACGGATTCATTCATTGTTCCACCAAGGAGCAGATTCCATGGGTAGCCGGGCAATACTATGCAGGCCGCACGGATCTGTTATTACTTAGCATTGATGAAAAGGCGTTGAAGCCGGAACTGGTATATGAGGATCTGTACGAATTGAATGAACTATTTCCACATATCTATGGAGAGCTTAATCTGGATGCGGTTCGTAAAGTCATTCCATTTGCACCGAATGCAGACGGCACATTCTCATTTCCTGAATAAAGTAACATTTTGACGGATCTGTCTGAACATGATCAGGGGACAACATGCTTTTCCGAAGGGTGGTTAACGGATGGATATGAATCAGGTTTTTCTGGAGACAGCGGAGAAACAATTCCTGTATTACAAGCAGCTTGGGGAAAAAGCGATGGCACAACTGGAGTCCGAGCAATTGTTTCAATCCTGGAATGAAGATGCGAACAGCATTGCGGTGATCGTAAAACATCTATGGGGCAATATGATGTCCCGTTGGACGGATGTATTGACAACAGACGGTGAGAAACCGTGGCGTGAACGAGATGCCGAGTTCGTGAATGATATTGCTTCCCGGGAAGAGTTGCACTCTAAATGGGAGGAAGGCTGGAATTGTCTGCTTGAAGCCATTCGTTCATTTACACCGGAGCAATTGTCTCACATCATATACATTCGCAATGAAGGACACACCGTCATGGAGGCAATTATCCGGCAATTGGCGCATTATCCGTACCATGTCGGGCAGATTGTCTTTGCCGCGAAAATGCTTAAAGAAACAACATGGGATAGTCTCTCCATTCCGAGAAACGGTTCAGATCAATATAATGGCGGCAAATTTGCCAAGCCGAAGGCACGCAAACATTTTACAGAAGATGAACTTCATATAGAAAAAGGTGAGGAACAACAATGACTCAAATTGCATTGATTCGCCATGGAAGTACCGCGTGGAATAAGGAAAAACGTTCGCAGGGACAGACGGATAATCCGCTTGATCAGGATGGAAGGGAACAGGCCGTTTTACTTGCCGCGAGACTGGCCGAGGAATCATGGGATGCCATCTATGCAAGTGACTTGGAGCGTGCAAGTGAGACGGCTCGCATCATTGGTGATCGATTGGGCATTCAGGAGATTCATCTGGACCCCAGACTTCGCGAGATGGGTGGGGGACAGGTCGAAGGAACGACGGAAGAGGAACGGTTAGCCAAGTGGGGAGCGGACTGGAGCACCCTGGATCTGGGACAGGAGCTTGCAGATGCAGGGACTGTTCGAGGCAGTGCGGTCCTTGAGGATATTGTACAGCAACACCCCGATGGAAGAGTGATCGTTGTCAGTCACGGAGCCGTCCTGCGGAACACACTGCGGGGTCTGGTGCCTGAGCTTGATATTAGTGTGAAGCTGTCCAACACATCCATTACGCGGATTGCCAAGAAAGATGATACATGGCAATGCGAACTGTACAATTGCAGTGTGCATTTGAATTCGTCTGGGGAGTCAAAATAGATGGATGCTCTGATGTTAAAGCAAAAATTGCAGGATATCCGGTCGGCTAACCATTCCATCGATCTCGTGGAACAGCCTTACGAATTGGCACTGCATATGATGAAGCATATTGGTAGTACTGACCCTGTCCTGCGGGATGAATTGATCTATGTTACGTTGGCAACCTGGATTGGACAGGGTGTATTTTCGGAAGATCAGCTAAGGTATGTGTTACAGTTGGCGCTGGACGATCAGCACCTGTTCTATGGGATCGGAGAGCAGGGAACAGACAGTGTGTTTACACGGACGTTCTCCGTGTTGTTAATACCCCCCATTCTGAATGTGGATCGTCAGCGACCTTTCCTGGACAAAGAGGATATCACAGGGGTTCATCATCGGTTAACTACATATCTGACTTGTGAAAAAGATGTTCGCGGCTATGTCGATGATAAGGGTTGGGCGCATGCTCCCGCACACGCGGCGGATGCGGTTGAAGATCTGGCCCAGTCACCCTATCTGATGCGGACGGACTTACAGGAACTACTTCATGCACTCACTGTGAAAATATCGGAATCCAGTGTGGTTTACATCCATGATGAGGATCAGCGAATAGCGCATGCCGTAAAGACCATTCTTCGTCGCAATCTGCTGGAGCAAAAGGATATTGCGGTGTGGATCAATTCTCTTCATCCAGCAGACTCGGCAGAGAATAGATCACTTCTGGAAAACAGTCGGATAAGCCTGAATGTGCGTCTGTTTTTGCAGACACTTTATTTTGCGATCCGGACAGATGTAGCTGAGCCGTTTCCAGCAGTTCGGTCTATGGTATTGCAGGTATTGGAGAGAGTGAAATAACGATACGCTAACCTTGTGGACAAAGGGGGAGATGGTGCATGACCGAATTGACGTATGCATGGACAGAGGAGATCTTATCTCCGCTGGGTGAGACAGCCTTGATCATTGATTGCGGGAATCGCTTGTCTGACGCAGTGCAGCGCAGAGTGATGTCTGTATGCGCTCTACTGGAAAAAGGCACTCTGCCTGCCATGATTGAATGGGTGCCTTCATATACGTCCGTTACACTATTTTATGATCCGTTTATCTCCCCGTACCCCGAGTTATGCGGCACTTTACTTCAGCTGTTGAATCAAATGAAGGAATCCGTTCAAGACAAGTCCAGAACGGTCACGATTCCCGTATGTTACGGTGGCGAATGCGGGCCTGATCTGGACTATGTCGCCAGTGAGCATGGACTGACCTCAGAGGACGTTATTGCGATTCACACCTCGGGGGATTATCTCGTGCATATGATTGGATTTGCACCAGGTTTTCCGTATCTGGGCGGGTTATCCGAACGGATTGCTACGCCCAGACGGGCCACGCCAAGGATTCGGGTGGAGGCCGGTACAGTAGGAATTGGTGGTCAACAGACGGGAATCTATCCGGTGGACACACCTGGAGGATGGCAATGTATTGGACGAACGCCACTCCGGTTGTTTCGGCCGGGGGAGAAGGTACCGAGTTTGCTGGCAGCAGGTGATCGGGTTCGATTTGAACAGATTACAATGCAAGAATATCTGGCGTTGAAGCGGATGGAGGACGAACGATGAGTATTGAAGTGATTCGCCCTGGTCTATTATCTTCCGTTCAGGATGAAGGCAGAATCGGTTATCGCCGGTATGGTATTCATCCTGGCGGGGTCATGGACACCTTTGCAGCCAGAGCCGCCAATATGCTTGTGGGCAATTCCCGCCATGCGGCGGTGCTGGAGATGACGATGATGGGGCCGGAGCTTCGATTTCAGGAGAGCCAGCTAGTCTCCTTATGTGGGGCCGATCTGACGGCAACCGTGGATCACCTGCCTGTGCCTTTGTGGCGTCCTGTGTTGATGCGGGCTGGAAGTGTACTGAAGTTTGGCCCATGTCGCCAAGGCTTGCGCGGTTATCTGGCGTTTGCAGGAGGTATAGCTGTGCCTGACGTGATGGGCAGTCGAAGTACAGATCTCAAGACAGGTCTTGGCGGTTTGGAAGGAAGAGCCCTGCATGTGGCAGATCTGTTATCTACAGGTGAACCTTCTGAAGAAGCGCAAGGATGCATGAAGCGTCTGGAGCAGCAGGTAGAGCTGAGTGAGCGGGATCACCGAATATTGGCGCCTGCTTGGTTCTTATCCGAACGTGAACGACCTGACTATTATGGAAGATGTGTCATTCGTGTGATGGAGAGCAAGGATAGTTCGCTGTTCAGCGAGGCAAGTCTGGGACAATTCTATGCCGAGAAATACGTAATCTCTCCGCAATCCGATCGGATGGGCTATCGCTTGCAAGGCTCCAGACTGGAGCTGGATCAGCCGCTGGAGCGGTTGTCTGAAGCGGTTATTTATGGCACGGTGCAGGTGCCACCAGATGGTCAGCCCATCATCTTGATGGCAGACCATCAGACGATTGGGGGCTATCCTGTCATAGCACAGGTAGCTCAGGTGGATATGCCAATCCTGGCTCAGGCTAGGCCGGGAACCCGAATTTCTTTTGCGCAGATTACGCATGATCAAGCCCGGCAGTTGTACATGGAACAGGAAAACAATATGCAGCTCATGGATAAGCTGATACGCAGAAGAATGGTAGAAATGGAGGGCATTCTATGAATACCTCAAAAATCCTGGATATCAATTGTGATCTGGGCGAAAGTTATGGTATATATCGCACGCTATCGGACGAAGCCATTCTGCCCTTAATTACATCAGCCAATATTGCCTGCGGGTTTCATGCAGGGGACCCGGCTACGATGCGGATAACGGTGGAGAGGGCATTGGAGCATCAGGTGGAAATTGGAGCCCACCCCGGGTTGCCGGACTTGCAAGGGTTTGGCAGGAGACGTATGGATATTACGCCACGGGAAGCTTATGACATGGTAGTCTATCAGATCGGTGCGCTGGATGCCTTTGTCCGTATAAGTGGGGGGCGATTGCATCATGTGAAACCCCACGGTGCCTTATACAATATGGCTGCAGAAGATACAAAACTTGCTGAAGCTGTCGCCGAGGCGATCTATCAAGTGCAGCCTGATCTGTATTTGTATGCTCTGGCGGGCAGTGAGCTGATTCACGCTGCGGATCGCATCGGTCTGCGCAGTGTGAGCGAAGTGTTTGCGGATCGAACCTATAAGGCGGATGGTAAGCTAACCCCTCGCAGCCAAGAGGGGTCTGTCATTGAAGAGTCGGGACAAGCGATTGCCCAAGTGCTCCAGATGGTGAAAGACGGCGTGGTTAAATCCACGGATGGTACGCTGGTTTCCATTAAGGCAGAGACTGTCTGTATTCACGGTGACGGAGCGAACGCTCTCGCATTTGCTCAAGAAATTCGTCGTGTACTGGAATCGGAGGGGATTACGTTATCCGCTCATAAATTAGGAATATGACAAGGAGTGAATGAACAAAATGAAACCCATACGCAACTCGGCGAAGGCCGTCATAGTGCAGGATGGTCGATTGCTGGTCATCCGGCTGGAAGACCAATATGGTACCGCTTATGTGTTCCCGGGTGGAGGACAGGAGAAAGGTGAAGAACTCAAGGATGCGGTCGCGCGTGAATGTCTGGAGGAGATTGGTCAGGCTGTGAACGTGGGAGAGTTGTTACATATCCGGGAGTATATCGGAAAAAATCATGAGTTCGCCGAGTGGGATGCAGATATCCACCAGGTTGAATTTTATTTTGCGTGCAGCCTGATCGATCCGGAGGCAACTATTTTTGAAGGCTCTAATCCAGACGACCACCAAGTCGCCGTGGAATGGATTGCACTTGAAGAGCTGTCCCAGATTCGTTTATATCCAAAAACCATTGGTGAATTGCTTCTTAAATCGGGTTCTTCATCAATCTATCTTGGAGACTTGAATTAAATTAGCCATGAGAGATTTCGCGCTAATCCATGTATGTAAACATTTTTATAAAGAACTTTTCTGATTTTGTCACGTTTGCGAACAGGTTCATGGGATTCACCATAGGTGAGGTGGGTACACTATAAGTACAGGCTTATTACACCTAACGTAAGTTGACTGTACTTATACACAACGACGGAGCGGATAAAACCTAAAGAAGTGAAACCTGCAAAGTTAAGTACAGGTGTCTCTTCGAACTTTAGCCTACCCAATCCTCAAATTTGGGAGAACGGTAGACGAAGTGGAGGGGACGGAATCGATTCTGAGGAAGCGAAGCGTTCGCATGTATCTTGAATTTTTATTCATATATCCTTTGGAATTAAGCATTCACACGATAACGGAGAGGACAGAAGAAACCTGAAAAAGCGAAGCGCTCGCCTTTATCTCCGGATTTTTCCCTTTGAGAGAAGGGAATCAGAAAATCTGGGGATAACAGCGATTGGAAGGTTGTTCTATCATCGTAGTCGGTGTGAATCGTCTTTAATCCAATGTGTATGAGAACAATATCAAGATTGTTGCGTGATAACAGCGATCCAAAAAACGATCCGAACCCGGAACGGCCGCCTACAAGAGTCCTCCCAATATCCCCCAAACCGAAAGGAGCACTTCCCATGAACCAGACTGAATTGGAACAAAACATTGTAAAAGCATTGGAAAACAACCCTTTTTGCAGCTTCTCGACTGTGGAGAATGGTAAACCGAAATCACGCTATATGGCGCTTTTCAACGATGGACTGAACATTCATCTGGCAACGAACCGCCGTACACACAAAGTAGAGGAACTGGAGAATAATCCGAATGTTAGCCTGCTACTTGGTTATGAGGCTGGTGGTTCCAAGGAAGTCGTTGAAATCGAAGGAACCTGCGAAGTGACGAAGAACGAAGGCTTGCGTGAGCAAGTGTGGAACGAGGAACTGAAGGCGTGGTTCGATGGACCTAATGATCCGAACTATGTCATTCTGGACATTACCCCGACTCGTATTGAATATACAGGGAAAGATCATGAACATCATGTGTGGGAACAATAATCCGAATATGAACATAACCTCTGCAAAGTAGCGTCCTTATGCGAAATATGCGCAGAGTTCAATCCAACCGTGAAAGCCATCAAGGTTTCACGGTTTTTGGTATGGATGAATAACGCTGAATTGGTTATACATGTAAGACACGTGTAATATACGTATTTTAAAGATAATAAGTACGATATACCTACTAAAATGTTGAAAAAAATGTCGAAATCACGCATGATAATGTAAACTTGCCTAGGTATGTGCGGGTAATGTAAAAAATAATGCTTTTCAATGGGTGAACATTGCGTTATGATTTGGAATGTAAACGACAAGCACAGACATAAATAGATGTTCATGTGAGATAAACTTACCTGAAATTCCGATGCATGTCATCAGAGCGTCAGTACGCACAGCCCATGAAATCTATCTTTTTCTGCGCTCTTCGTTTGCCCATTAATGCATGATTCAATGTACATAACCGGGAGGGGTTATTTTGAAAACGAGTAAAAAAGTATTATCAAGCCTGACTGCCGCTTTGGTTGCATTAAACGTGCTTGCGGTGTTTCCGGTACCTGTATCGGCTGCGGATGCTGCCAAAGTTAAACTGCGGATCATGGAGACAACAGACATTCATGACAATCTGATTAACTATGACTACTATTCCGACAAAGAGACAGACCAGTATGGACTTGCCAAAACAGCCACATTGATCAAAAAAGCACGTGATGAAGCCAAGAACAGCTTGCTGTTCGACAATGGTGATCTGATTCAGGGTAACCCGCTGGGAGACTATGTTGCGAAGATTGATCCACTGAAAAAGGGTGAGACTCACCCTGTATATAAAGCGATGAATCTGCTCGATTATGATGCAGGTAACATCGGCAACCATGAGTTCAACTATGGCCTGGACTTCCTGGACATGACGCTGGAGGGAGCGAACTTCCCTTACATTAATGCCAATGTCTATGTAGATGATGGTGATGATGATGAGACGAATGACAAGAATTACTTCACACCGTATGAGATTTTGGACAAAAAAGTAACGGATGAGACTGGCAAAGAGCACACGATCAAAGTGGGTGTGATCGGATTTGTGCCGCCACAAATCATGCAGTGGGACAGCGCTAACCTTGAAGGAAAAGTCATCGCCAAGGATATTATCGCTACCGCCAAGAAATTCATTCCGCAAATGAAGGCCGAAGGTGCCGACATTATTGTAGCCATTCCTCACTCCGGATTTGAGGATATCCCGCAAACGGATCTGATGGAGAACTCCGTATTGTATCTGAGTCAGGTAGAAGGCATTAATGCCATTCTGTTTGGACATGCTCATAAAGTATTCCCAAGTGCCGATTTTGCCGGCAAAAAAGGGGTAGATCTTGAGAAAGGTACAATCAATGGCGTTCCTGCTGTAGAGCCAGGTTTCTGGGGCGATCATCTGGGTATCATCGATCTGGATCTGGAGCTGGTTGATGGCAAATGGAAAGTGGTGGATTCCAAAACGGAAGCACGCCCAATCTATGACACAGCCAATAAAAAGCCTCTGGTAGATGCGGATCAGGATATCATTGATGCAGTTCATGAAGAGCATGAAGGTACGTTGGAGTATGTTCGTGGTCCGGTGGGTGAAACTACAGCACCTATCAACAGTTTCTTCGCTCTGGTTCAGGATGATCCATCCATTCAGATCGTAACGAATGCTCAGAAATGGTATGTCGAGAAACATATGCAAGGTACGGAATATGAGAAAATCCCTGTATTGTCCGCAGGTGCACCATTCAAAGCCGGTGGTCGTTCAGGCGCTTCGTATTACACGAATATTCCCAAAGGCACCATTGCGATCAAAAACGTTGCTGACTTGTACGTGTATCCAAATACGGTACATGCTGTAATGGTCAACGGTGCAGAATTGAAAGAATGGCTGGAATGGTCTGCTGGCCAGTTCAACCAGATCGACCCGGCCAAAGGTGGTCAACAACAACTGATCAACAATGACTTCCCAACGTACAACTTCGATGTTATTGATGGTGTAACGTATCAGATTGATGTGACTCAACCAGCCAAATACGATAGCAAAGCTACGATCGTTAATGCATCAGCAAGCCGAATCAAGGATCTGAGTTTTAACGGCAAACCGGTTGACCCAGCGCAAAAATTCATTGTAGCGACAAATAACTACCGTGCTTCTTCATCCAAATTGGCTAACCCGGACGGCAAACGGATCGTTCTGGCTGCACCGGATGAGAACCGTCAAGTGATCATCGACTACATCCGTGAAAATAAAACGATTAATCCGGCAGCGGACGGCAACTGGTCCCTGGCACCAATCAAACCATCTGCGGGTGTAACCGCAGCAGCGTTGAATGATCTTGAAGTTGTGTTTGCTTCTTCCCCGGATGCGAAAGGTCTGGTTGAAGCGAATCCGGCGATGTCATTCATCGGTACGAACAAAGAAGGTTTTGCAGAGTACGGTTTGAAACTGACAGGTGAAGCAACGACAACACCTGAAACAGGTACGGAGCCGGCACCAACGCCTAAACCAACACCAACGCCTAAGCCACAACCTGAGAAACCGGCAACCAATAACAAGGTTGTATATGTAGTGAAAAAAGGGGACAACCTGTACCGCATCGGTTTGAAATATGGTGTGGACTGGCGCAAGCTGGCAACAGCTAACAAAATCTCAAATGTGCATAACCTGAAAGTTGGACAGAAAATCGTGATTCCCGCTTCTTAAAGGTTAATAAGCGGTGAGAAGGAGGCCGACAGTCATCAGACTGTCGGTCTTTTTTTCTGCAATTTTGAATATATTTGTTACAATAGCCGTCATATATGAAGTCATCAAAACAGTAGAGATTAATTTTAAGACCCATGATATAATATTTACAAACTTTGGGTATATACAAGTGAACATTAATGGACATGGAATCATAAATTGGCAAGGGGGTCCTACATGAATTGCAGTGGCTGCAGTCCAATCTATCCTATAGAGGGCCAAGGTACCTTATACCTGCGTCCCATTTCCCCCGCTTTGCTGGAAGCGCTGCAAACGCCGGGAAGACTTATCGAGACGTCGGATGACATGATGTGGATGCATTATTCGAATCCTGAGGCGGTTCAGAGCTTAATAGAAGAGATCGTTGAGATGAATCCAACATTACGTGACTCCCTAACCGTTCAGATCATGCCTTTATACGAACAGGCGGATGAAGAAAGCTGGATTAGTCTAACCATGCAGGAGTCCCGTTTCAAGCATGCAGAGCTGGTTTCCATTATACTGGAGCATCAATTCAGCAGTCATATGCAGCCCATCGTGGATGCATCGGAACAGATTATCGGATATGAGTTTTTGCTTCGTCCTGCTGAGAATGGAAAATCCTTCAGTTCCTATGAATTATTTGAAGTTGCGCGCGAGACCGGACTACATTCTTTTCTGGATCGAATGGCGCGTATTACTGCTATTGAGACCAGTGCCGTTTTTCTGCCGCATGGTGTCAAACGCTTCGTAAATTTCCTGCCTTCCTCCATATATAACCCCGAATATTGTCTGACACATACGTTTGAAGCGATTGAACGTCTTGCGCTTGACCCTAAAGATTTTGTGTTTGAAGTCGTGGAAACAGAGCAGATTCAGCATATGCCCATCTTGCAGCAGATATTTCAGGTATATCGTTCCCGTGGGATGTCGGTTGCACTGGATGATGTGGGTGCCGGATATTCGACCATAGAGTTGATGAATCGGTTAGAACCGGATTTTGTCAAAATAGATCGAAGTCTTATTGACCGTTGTGATCAGGATTCGACCAAGCAACAGAAGATTCTTCATATTGTTGAGATGTCGAGCCGATTTGGAGGTCAAGTTCTTGCCGAGGGGGTCGAACGGATGGAAGAGTTTGAATACTGTCGTTCCATAGGTATTGAGCTTGCACAGGGGTACTATTTTGGTAAACCCACGGCACAACCTCCAAGCGAGCCGTACCTCAATACTTCTTCTAATTGAAGGAATAGTTGGTAACGAGTACCTTGTACAAGTCACTTCTGGTCAGAGGTGGCTTGTTTGGCGTGCCTGTACATTTTTCTCTCAAATAAATCCCATCAGATAGCCGATATATATAGATAAGCCTTATAGAGTGTTCCATACATAACAAAGAAAGAGGGCATTTTACATTTAGAGGGGGATAAAGACATGAGTGAAATTCAGGATAACAAACCAATGAAAGCAGCGAAACCTGCCAAACCAAAACATAATCCGAATAAAAAGAAGAAGAAAAAGAAAGGTTTCGTCTGGAATATAAGGAACAAACTATTGGTCTCCTTCCTGGCAGTTCTGCTCCTGCCAAGCTTGGCAATCGGCTTGATCACACTAACGATGGCTGAAGATGGCGTACAAGGACAATTAATGGATAGTGCCAAGCAAAGTGTGAGCACTGCCAATACCATTGTAGAAAGCCAAGTGAATTACAAGATTCATGACATTAATTATTTTGCGGATGCACTTGATCCGACCTTGATTAAAGGGGAAAACGATAGTACAGAGATTCAAATGAAACTGGAGCAGTATCTGGGTTTACACCCGGATGCCATGAACATTTTTGTAGGAACAACTGACGGAGTCATGGTTCGAGGTAAACCAACAGCGAGCAGCACACGGGGAGATGCATATGATCCCAGGGAGCGGGAGTGGTATACACTTGCGATGGAGAAACCAGGTACCGCTGTCGTATCAGCTGTGTCCGTGAATACGGATGGCGTTGCCGTTGTATTTATCTCCAAAACACTAACGGATCAATCCGGTGTTGTTGGTTTGTCTCTGGATCTGACAGATCTGCAAGAGCAGGCATCCATTAAGGTGGGTCAAGAAGGCTACGTTATTATTATGGACGCGAACAAAAATTATGTCGTTTCTCCTGTAGTAGAGCCAGGTACACAGGAAACCAGCGGATCGCTGGATGAAATGTATGAGGGTCAAGAAGGACAGTTCGATTACGTATTCAACGAGCAACCGAAAATGATGATTTTTGCTACAAATGAAGCAACAGGTTGGAAAATAGCTGGAACGATGTTCAAAAGTGAGATAACTAATGCGAGTAAGGACATTCGCATGATTACGTTGATAGTGATTCTCGCGGCCACGTTCCTTACGCTCATCTTTATTATCTGGTTCACACGATCCATGCTGCGTCCAATTAAACGATTGCAGGAATCGGCCAGAGCTGTAAGCAAAGGTGACCTGACCGTGAAAATGGAAACAGGCCGTAAAGATGAAGTCGGTGATCTGGCGAAGTATTTCGAGCGCATGGTGGATAACCTGCGGATGATGATTCTTGGTGTACAGGAAACGACAGAGCAGGTATCTGCTTCTTCTCAAGAATTGTCTGCCAGTGCAGAACAAACGACCAAAGCGATTGAACATTCAACACTGGCTATTCAGGAGCTGGCCGAAGGTGCGGAGCAGCAGGTGAACAGCGTGAAAGACGGATCTAGACAGATGAGCCGAATGGCAGAAGATGTTCGAATGATGTCGGAGCGCGTGCAATCGATCACGGCAAATATGCGGAATACATCTGGTGCAGCTTCTTCTGGTAATGAAGCAGCAGGACAGGCTGTGGCGCAGATGAACAGCATCCAGGAAACGGTGGAGCAGCTGGGAACGGTGGTTCAGTCTCTGAATGCCCGTTCGGTAGAGATCGGCAGCATGGTTGATGTCATTGCCTCCATCTCCAAACAGACCAACTTGCTTGCATTGAATGCTTCCATTGAAGCGGCTAGGGCAGGTGATGCAGGGCGCGGGTTTGCTGTCGTAGCAGGAGAAGTACGTAAACTGGCAGAAGAATCCGGCAGCTCGGCAGCGCAGATCGGTGAGGTGGTTCACAATATCCGTCAGGATATGAATGCCGCTCTAATCGCCATGAATGCCGCCCAGACTCGGGTGGGAGAAGGGATTCAGGCCGTGAATATTTCGGGACAATCGTTTGCCCAGATTCGGGAGGCGGTGGAAGATGCCGTTCATACACTGGATGACTTGTCCGAAACAACGAAGCAACTGGAGAACGGTGCATCCCACGTAGCGAAGGCCATGAACGATATTTCGAATGTGACCCAGGAATCGGCTGCAAATACAGAATCCGTATCTGCATCTTCGCAGGAACAACTGGCCTCGGTTGAGGAAATTGCATCATCGTCTGCACATCTGAACAGTATGGCAGAACAATTGCAAGGATTGCTTGGCATGTTCAAAATGGTTGAAGATACACCGAAGGAGAAGGGAAACGATAAACCCTAGGATGTAGACTACCATGATGTACCACGCTTTTTTCGAATAGAAGAAAATAAAGATAGACATTGCTCCTGCGGCCCTGTATAAATATATCGTCTGGTTCTTCCGCGCATCATGCGGTGTAATCTAACAATATAATGATAGAGTGAACGATAGAATATATCGAGACAGGGTACAGCAGGAGGCACTATGGTATACGTAGCGATATTAATTTTTGTAGTAACGATCACCTTGGTGATCTGGCAGCCTCGGGGGTTGGGCATCGGTTGGACTGCCTCGGGTGGTGCATTGCTCGCCCTATTGTGTGGAGTTGTAAGCTTGAACGATGCTTCGGATGTGGCATCCATTGTATGGAATGCAACGCTGGCCTTTGTGGGCATTATTATGATTTCTCTAATTCTGGACGAGACGGGTTTCTTCGAATGGGCAGCCCTTCACATGGCAAGGCTGGCCGGAGGGGACGGTCGCAGACTGTTTTTATACTCCATTTTGCTTGGGGCCGCGGTGTCTGCCTTATTCGCAAATGATGGTGCAGCGCTGATCCTGACGCCAATTGTGCTCGCAATGGTGCGTGCGTTGAAGTTCGATGAGCGCATGGTGCTGGCTTTTGTGATGGCGAGTGGATTTATCGCGGATACCACATCGTTGCCGCTGGTCGTCAGCAATCTGGTCAACATTGTATCGGCTGATTTCTTTGGTATTACATTTGTGGAATATGCAGTACGCATGGTTGTGCCGAATCTGTTCTCAATTATAGCGAGTACGGGGATGCTGTTTTTGTTCTATCGCAAAAGCATACCCCGTCGCTACGATATCTCCGCGGCACGCGATCCGAAGGAAGCAATCCGTGATCCACGGATGTTCCGAATCGCCTGGTTCATGCTTGGACTGTTATTGGTAGCTTACGCATCCAGTGAGTTTCTCCCGATTCCGGTATCGGTTATCGTTGGCTTCGTTGCCTTGCTGTTCGCTGTACTGGCACGCAAGAGCGAGGCTGTTGACCTCAAACGGGTAATCAAGGAAGCACCATGGTCGATTGTGGTGTTCTCGGTGGGCATGTATATCGTCGTATATGGACTGCGTAATGCAGGATTAACAGATCATCTGAGTCGCTGGCTGGATGCCATAGCAGAGCATGGTCTGCTGGCTGCTTCGCTCGGGATGGGTATCATCGCGGCAGTATTGTCATCGGTGATGAACAACCTGCCGACCGTTTTGATTAACCTGCTAGCCATCCAGGGTGCGCACACCGAAGGTATTATTCAAGAAGTATTGATCTATGCCAATGTCATTGGTTCCGATCTGGGTCCCAAAATGACTCCGATAGGGTCTCTTGCCACCTTGCTGTGGTTGCATGTGTTATCCCGCAAAGGTGTGAAGATTACATGGGGATATTATTTCAAGGCTGGCATCATCCTGACCATTCCCACCTTGTTAATTACCCTAGCCGGGTTGGCATTGTGGTTATGGATTCTGGGTTAGAAAAAGTAGTTTTACATTAAGTATCCATAAGATAATTCTGTTGTAATGTAAAAAGCTGCTCTCACAGCTGGTGCGCTACGCACTGGCAGCGAGGCAGTTTTTTTGTTCATCTTCTGTGTCTTCTATAGAAGGAATGAAAATTCTCTATTTCTATTATGCACCTAACCAATTACAGAAGGCCAGCCTCCGATAGGGTTGGCCTTTTTTGCCTACTTCCCAGGCTGAACATTGAAATGACTGAGATTCAACGAGCGCTGACACAGCGCAGGGGACGGAACGATTGTGGAAAAGCGAAGCGTTCGCCTTTATCCCCGGATGTATTCCTTTGAAAAAAAAATCATATAAATCCGGGGATAACAGCGATTGAAACAACGTCCGTTCCCGAAGCGGCCACTTCAGCGCCAAATAAATCCCAAATATTTCAATATACAGCCGATATTTTTAACATTGCGTTTACAAAACACTGTTTTTAAGATGACATACCGAAACTACAATGATTAAAGAGTTGATGGTGAACAAACAAATTCACAAAACGCCATCACTACATTGGGGGAGGAAAACAAAACATGTTTAAAAAGTTGCCGTTTATTTTGATGACCTTAACGTTCGTACTGGTACTCGCAGCATGCGGATCGAAAAATGACGCTGGTACAGAGGGTGCCGCAAGCAATGGATCAGGAGAAGCTGCTACTGAGCTTAGCGGTAACATTCTGGCAGTCGGATCGACAGCATTGCTACCTCTGGTAGAACAAGCTGGACAGAAATTTATGGCAGTTGATGAATATAAGAACGTAACGGTTCAAGTTCAAGGTGGCGGTAGTGGTACTGGTTTGACACAAGTATCTGACGGACAAGCTACAATCGGTAACTCTGATGTATTTGCAGAAGAGAAACTGGAGGACGAAGCCAAAGTAAAAGAACTGGTTGACCATCAGGTAGCAGTAGTAGCTATGGCTCCAGTTAGCAACAAAGCTGCAGGTGTAGAAGATTTGACGAAGCAACAACTGATCGACATTTTCTCCGGTAAAGTAACGAACTGGAAAGATGTTGGTGGCGCGGATCAAGCAATCGTTATTGTAAACCGTCCGAGTAGCTCCGGTACTCGTGCAACGTTCGAGAAGTATGCATTGGGTGCAAAAATGGATGATATCCAAGGTTCGATTCAAGAAGATTCTTCTGGTAACGTAAAAAAATTGGTTTCTGAAACGCCAGGTGCTATTGGTTACCTTGCCCTGTCTTACTTGGATGACAGTTTGCAAGTATTGAAATACGAAGGTGTAGAAGCAACAGTGGAGAACGTAGAAGCAGGAACTTATCCAGTGTGGGCTTACGAGCACATGTATACCAAAGGTGAGCCGGATGCAGCAACAAAAGCGTTCCTGGACTACATCCTGAGTGATGAAATTCAACAAAATGACGTGACAGAACTTGGATACATTCCAATGTCAGGTATGAAAGTAAAACGCGATGCAGCAGGTAATGTGGTTGAGTAATCTTTGAACTTGCGCATACAGCGAAAGAGGCGGACTTAGGTCCCGCCTCTTTACGCGGTTTGCTCTGAAATAATCCCATATTTTGCATTAATTCTACTATAGAAGGATGGTTGTTATGGAACAGACCGAAGGGGGAACGGTAATGAATAACAAGTTGAAACCGCGCCGGCCCTTAAAAGAGAAACATTATTGGGAAGAGTGGACGGGACGGATTTATACGTCGATTTGTGTCGTTTTCCTGATCGTTGTCATGTTTTCCATTGTTTATTTTGTAGCGTCCAAGGGACTATCGACATTTTTCCAGAATGGAATAAGCATAAGTGAATTTCTGGGTGGGAAAACGTGGAATCCAACTGGAGAACCTGCTTTCTACGGGGCATTGCCGTTCATCACAGGTTCTTTCATTACAACCTTGCTTGCAGCATTGATCGCGAGCCCGCTTGGCTTGTGTGCAGCACTCTTCATGACAGAGATTGTCCCGGGTAAAGGGAAAAAGATATTGCAACCTGCGATTGAGCTCTTGTCGGGAATTCCGTCCGTTGTGTACGGATTTATCGGTCTGAGTGTCATCGTACCGTTGCTGCGCAGTATCTTTGGTGGAACAGGCGTCGGGATTGCAGCCGGATGTCTTGTTCTCGCGGTCATGATTCTTCCTACGGTGACAAGTATTATGGCAGATGCGTTGTCCGCGTTGCCAAAAGGATTGCGTGAATCCTCCTACGCACTGGGGGCCACTCGCTGGCAAACCATCTACCGTGTCATTATTCCAACGACCTTACCAGCGTTGTTGACAGGTGTCGTGCTCGGTATGGCTCGTGCTTTTGGTGAAGCACTTGCTGTACAGATGGTTATCGGTAATGCACCGCATGTTCCGACATCCTTGCTCGAATCGGCTTCAACATTAACAAGTGTAATTACACTCAGCATGGGTAACACCACGATGGGTTCCGTTCATAACAATGCACTGTGGAGTATGGCGCTTGTCCTGTTGGTGATGACATTTGTCTTCGTCATTCTGGTTCGCCTGCTTGAAAGGAGAAACCGGGTATGAAAATGAAGGCAAAGACGGTAGATAAAATTGCAACCTCCGTTATCGTTGTATTGGCCCTGTTCATTGTTATGTTATTGCTCGGCCTGCTTGGATTCATCATGTATAGAGGTATTGGACATATCAGCTGGAACTTCCTGACGAGCGCACCACAGTTGCTCAAGGGTGGCGGCGGGATTGGTCCACAGCTCTTTAACTCGGTATTCTTGCTTATCCTGACATTGATCGTTACCATTCCACTTGGATGGGGCGGCGGAATTTACATGGCGGAATACGCCAAACCGGGCAAGATTACCAGCTTCATTCGTCTGGTCGTTGAAGTGTTGTCATCATTCCCGTCCATCGTTATCGGTTTGTTTGGTCTCTTATTGCTAGTAAATCAATTTGGTCTTGGCTTCTCCCTGATCTCGGGTGCCTTGGCTCTGGCAATCTTTAACTTGCCACTGATGGTGCGGACAACGGAGCAGGCGTTCCGAGCTGTTCCGAAGGAACAGAAGGAAGCCGGTCTGGCGCTTGGACTGTCCAAGTGGAAAATTATCACTTCCATTCTGCTGCCCGTGGCATTGCCGAGCTTGATTACGGGTACGATCCTGGCATCGGGCCGGATCTTTGGTGAAGCAGCCGCGCTGATGTTCACCGCAGGTATGAGTAGTCCGCCATTAGACTTTACAGACTGGAATCCGACGAGTCCAAGATCACCGCTTAATCCTTTCCGTCCGGCAGAGACACTTGCTGTTCATATCTGGAAAGTGAATAGTGAAGGCATTGGGCCAGATTCCAAAGAAGTGGCAGCAGGGGCATCCGCCGTGCTTGTCATTCTCGTGCTGGCGTTCAATCTAAGTGCACGCTGGATCGGTCGGGTTGTATTCCGCCGCATGACAGCTTCGAAATAAGGAGGAACCAACATGGCCATACCTTTTGGTACGGAACAGTTAAGCATATATTATGGACATTTTCAGGCGGTTAAACAGATCAGCCTGACGTTTCCTGAAGCAAGCGTAACGGCTCTTATTGGACCGTCTGGTTGCGGTAAATCCACGTTCCTTCGGTCACTTAACCGGATGAACGACGAGATTGCCGGTTCCCGTACAGAGGGACATATCTGGATGGACGGTAACGATCTGAATGAGCCTGGAACCGATGTAATCAAGCTTCGCCAGAAGATTGGCATGGTGTGGCAGAAGCCGAATCCTTTTCATAAGTCCATCTACAACAATATCGCGTTTGGCCCCCGCTACCGTGGTACGAAGAGTAAGAAGGCACTGGATGAAATTGTGGAAAAAAGCTTGCGTCGTGCAGCACTCTGGGACGAAGTGAAAGACAGACTGAACGAGTCAGCTCTGTCTCTCTCGGGTGGACAACAGCAGCGTTTATGTATCGCCCGCGCCCTGTCTGTTGATCCGCAGATTCTGCTGCTCGATGAGCCTGCATCTGCACTTGACCCGGTATCTACCGGTAAAGTTGAAGAGTTGATTACCGAGCTCAAGAAGGAACTGCGGATTGTTATTGTTACCCATAACATGCAGCAGGCAGCACGTATCTCGGATTATACAGCTTACTTCTATCTGGGAAGCATGATTGAGCACGGGGATACAGAACATATTTTCACGAACCCGGACAATCGTCTGACCCAAGAATACATTATGGGCCGTTTTGGTTAATTGGATCATGGAGTGTCACATAGAGCAACAGACAGAGAGATTAAGAGATAAATAGAGAAAAAAAGAAAGCGCAATGCCTGGACGGTTGTTCGGGGGTTGTGCTTTTTTAATTTAATTCTGAAAGAGTTTGCTGCGTGTAAAGCTAGTATGCTACGATATTCAGTGCAAAGATAGCGTTTACATAACTCCGAAGGAGATGTTGATAATCACTACGGATCAGAGGTCTTACGACCATATGGCAGCTCAGATCATTAAGAACTATAACATGGAGAAACCTGTCGTTTCCTATATTCGCCACAATGAGAATCTGACGTATCATGTCGTTGATGAAGCAAATGGGCAGAAGTATCTGCTACGTATTCATCAAGCCGCATATGCAAGTATGACGGGCATTCAGCATACCCCTCCTGCACTGGAGGCAGAGATGAACCTGCTTCATGAGTTAAATGCAACGACAGCATTGCGCGTACAACATCCGGTACGCAATCTATCGGGAGATTGGGTCACGGTATGGAGAAGTGAGGAAGGGAAAGAGATTTGCTGTACAGTATTGGAGTGGATTGAAGGTAGGGACATTCAGCAGGGAGAACGGCTGACAACAGAGCAGATTATGGACTTGGGTGTTCAACTGCAGACACTGCATCAACATGGGCGTATACAGCAACAGAAAGATCGAACAAAGGCACGGCCGGCTTATGGCAATATCCATGAGAACTTGATCATGCTAGGACAGCTGGAGGAAGGTGTCCGATTGGGGATTTTTACAACGGAAGACTTCGATCTGCTTCGTGAGACGTTTGAGAACATTAATAAGCAGCTAGCAACGTACCCACAGCACGCGGAGACATGGGGGATCATTCATGGGGATATTACGCGCAACAATCTGCTGATCACGGGTCAGGGGATTTCCATGATTGATTTTTGTCTACACGGTTACGGTTATTATCTGTTCGATGCCGGTGGGGCAGCGCTTATGTTCAATCGGGAGGAACGTGACATATTCTTATCTGGATACACGAAACAAACCGCACCGCTAACAGAGCGAGATATCCGGCTGATGGAAGGGTTCATGTTGATCTTTACACTGGGGTATTATGCCTTTCAGATGGCGAACGAGTCGAGGCACGAATGGATGAAAGATCGTATGCCGAAGCTATGCAGCAAGTATTGCAGACCTTATGTACAGAACAAGAGCATCTTCTACGAACTGTAAATTGTAATCCGGATGTGCATGGGTTGCCTGAACACCCGAACAGTTCATGGACAATATCATAAAATAGCAGTAAGCACTCATCGATGGAAGGATAATGAAGTGTGAGCTGTATATATACGATATTTTTAACGTAATAATGTGATGAAAGTTGACAAAATATTCTGGTTTTCATCGATTCTATGCGAAATGAAGGAAATACACCCAAAGAAATCGTTAAGTTTGTTGACACTGATCTTCCGGTCGATTAATCTTAATGAGAAGAAATGAACGACTTCCACTACTGTTCTGACATAAGCTCAGAATGGTTCCATACAGCGGATGATAACGAGCGGGAGAGACCTGGGATAGCCGAGCACAATGGCTAATGTTCAGGCACCGAAGGAGCAAGCTGCTGCGCACCCGGCGCAGTGGTTAATCTCTCAGGTAAATGTACCATCGTTGGACGCAACTCTGGAGAGTGCGCGAACTGCGCCACCCAAGGGGTATATGATCAGTCAGGTTGGTGATCTTGCCTGTAATTGCAGGCCGTTCACCTCGTCCTTGGACGCTGCTGATCATGAAACTCTCAGGTATCGAGGACAGAGAGAGGGCCTGAGGCCTTCTTCTGTCCTTTTTTGATGTCATCATTCAGTAATTAAGGAACATTATGGAATGTGATCCTGGATGGAAATGACGAATACAATTGGAGGGTTACAAGGTGCGATTTAAAGATGTTTTTTCAATTATTGGCCCGTCGATGACGGGGCCTTCAAGTTCACATACAGCTGGAGCAGCAAGGCTGGGAAGAATTGCTCGTCAGTGGTTAGGTTGTACGCCTGAACGTGCCCGGCTGACGCTTTACGGTTCATTTGCTGATACGTATCAGGGGCACGGAACAGATCTGGCACTGATCGGTGGTCTGCTGGATTATGTTACAGACGATCCGCGTATCCCGGATGCAGAGCAATACGCAGAAGAAGCGGACATGGATGTTGAATTTTATACAAGTGGTCTGCCTGCTCCTCATCCGAATACCGTCAAAATCGAATTGTGGCACGGAGAACGTGCCTGCTCCTTGATTGGTGCTTCTATTGGTGGTGGAAGTGTATCGGTGCATGCGATGAATGATTTTCGTGTTCAGATTAGTGGTGAGTTTCCGACACTCGTTCTGCGACATGCAGACAAGGCAGGGGTACTTGCGTCAGTAACATCCACAATTAGTTCATCGGGGGTTAACATCGGGTATATGCAGGTGGATCGGAAAGCCCGTGATGGCGAAGCGCTGACCGCGATGGAAATGGATGGGGCGCCTAATCCTGAGATGCTCCAACGTCTAAAGGAGCTGGACCATGTGCTGGACATTCGTGTTATCGATTTGAAGAGAGGGGTTGATTCGAATGCGATTTAAACATTTGCACGAGCTGAATACGATCTGCACAGCGGAATCCAAAACGATTGCTCAGCTGATGATTGAGGAGCAGGTTCAGGAGACCAATACACCGGAAGCGGATGTTGTGAAGCAGATGTCTGAATATTATCAGGTAATGAAGGAAGCGGTACGTAAAGGGTTAACGGAAGATACCACATCACGCAGTGGATTAACGGGTGGAGACGGTAAAAAAATGGCCGATTACATTCGCAAGGGTGAGACTTGCTCAGGGGATGCTTCCGCACTTGCCATGGCATACGCCCTGTGTGTATCTGAAGTGAATGCCTCCATGGGCCGCATTGTAGCAACACCAACAGCCGGTTCCTGCGGCATTATCCCTGGTGTGTTTATTAGCTCACAGGAGCGATTTGGCTGGACGGACGAACATTTGGTGAACGGGTTGTTCTGTGCAGGCGCAGTTGGTTATGTTATTGCGAACAATTCATTTATCTCCGGGGCCGAAGGGGGTTGTCAGGCGGAAGTGGGTTCAGCGATTGGCATGGCTGCGGGTGCCATGGTTGAACTGCGTGGAGGCACACCGGAACAGGTCGTTCATGCCGTAGGCTTGGCGTTAAAAAATACACTCGGTCTCATCTGCGATCCGGTCGCAGGTCTCGTCGAAATTCCGTGCATCGTCCGTAACGGACTGGGTGCAGTTACGGCGCTGGCTGCAGCCGACATGGCCCTGGCCGGAGTGCGTAGTGCCATTCCGTCAGATGAAGTTATCGACGTCATGCTGGAAGTAGGCAGTGCGATGCCGAGCCGCCACCGGGAGACGGCCCAGGGCGGACTGGCCCAAACACCAACCGGTCGTAAAATGATGCAAAAGCTGGCTAAACCGAAGGCCAAGCGTGCAGAGCCTGATACGGAGTCGAAGCCAACGGATTCTGAGACAACTGGAATTGGGGCGGACCATGCTCAAGTGGACACCGACCCTCGGGTTTGATCTGAACCGGGGCCACCGAAATATAACGTGACATTTTGATGTATAACCGCGATATAAAAACAAGCGTCCGCGAACCCGAATCCGGGTTCTGCAGGACGCTTGTTTAATATCGCCAAATGATGCGAAGATGGACTCGCTTATATATGACCTCAGGTATATGTGTTTAATGAATCTAGTCCTGGCTCACAGGCGTACTCAGTACGGCATATCCATACGCGGGCAATTCAATGGCAAGCACGCCATCTTCCTTGGCGGTACGATGGTTTCCGCCAAACAGCTCGGTCCATTCCTCGTCACCAGCTTCCAGCTCGACAATAGCCGTCTCCTCCGAGCGATTGAACAGAACCAGAATGCGTTCCTCTTCATTCTGCCGCTCTAATACCAGTTGGCTGCCATCAGGACGAGCCTGAAGGAAACGAACGGTGCCTTCTGCACGCAGGGCAGGATGAGCATGACGCAGGGAGATCAGTTTCTGATAAAAGTCGAACAGCTCACGGTCCTGCTTCGCTTCATCCCATTCCATGCATTTACGGCAGCCCGGATCATGCTCGCCGTCCATGCCAATCTCGTCTCCGTAATAGATGCACGGCGTACCCATGTAACTGAACTGGAATAACGCAGCCAGCTTCATCTTGCGCTGGTCGCCTTCACACAGCGTGAGCAGCCGCGGGGTATCGTGGCTGTCCAGCAGATTGAATGCTACTTCGCTGGCTTGAAGCGGATAACGGGACAACTGTCGTCCGATGGAGTTCGCGAACTGTTCGGAGTGCATTGTATTTTTCACAAAGAAAGCATTCACGGCATCGGTAAACGGATAGTTCATGGACGCATCGAACTGGTCGCCTTGCAGCCAGGCGGAAGACTCGTTCCATACTTCGCCCAGAATGTAGGCTTCCGGATTGGCAGCCTTGACTACGCGGCGGAAATCCCGCCAAAAGGCATCATCCACTTCGTCTGCGACATCCAGCCGCCATCCGTCCGCACCCACTTCCTTGATCCAGTACTCGGCAACCTTCAGCAGATAGTCCTTAACCTCGGCATTCTCCGTATTCAGCTTTGGCATGTGCGCTTCGAATCCAAAGGTCTCATACGTAGGAATGCCCTCCTTCACGTCGAGCGGGAATTCATGTACATGGAACCAGTCTTTGTATTTGGATTGTTCTCCATTCTTCTGCACATCTACAAACGGCGCAAAAGTCTTCCCGGAATGGTTGAACACAGCATCCAGCAGTACGCGAATTCCACGTGCATGGCACAGCTCGACCAGTCGTTTCACGGTATCTGCGTCACCAAAATGCCGATCTACCCGCAGGTAGTCTTCAGTATCGTATTTGTGGTTGGTGGTGGCTTCGAAGATGGGTGTGAAGTAGATCGCATTAATGCCAAGATCACTGATATAATCCAGATGGTCGATCACGCCTTGAAGGTCACCGCCGAAGAAATTGAAAGGTGTTGGCTCGCCGCCCCACGGTTCCACCTGTTCCGGACTAATATCAGGGTTGCCGTTCGCGAATCGTTCAGGGAAAATCTGATAGAAGACGGCATCCTTAACCCATGCAGGGGGTGTGAATACAGCTCCCGCATGGATATAAGGGAACTGGAACATACGACCCGGATCGTCCGGTTCTTCTTCCTGGAAGTCCGTCTCGGTCATCCAGATCTGTTCATCTCCACTTTTGAGCAGAAAAGAGTACTTCAACCGATGGTAGGGAGGTTTCACTTCACCTTCGTAGTAATCGAACATGGAGTCAGAGGTGAATTTCGTTAAAGGGACCAGCGCTTTGGTAGCATCCCATGCATATTTGTCTCCGGTCAGGGCATGTACCTCGGTCAGATCATTCTTTTTGGCGCGCAGGCGCAGACGGATGGTATCTTGGTCATAGGCATAGGCCCAGTTCCGTTTGGGTTGATGATAGATGGCTTCCAATAGCATAATGAAATTCCTCCCGTCAGGTGTAGAACTGATATGTACTTGGTAGATTTGATTTGATATAACATTCCCCACGTTAATGGATAAGCTATAATTGGAATGTGTGGTAACCGTAAAGGACTCTAACATGGTTTTAACAAGACTTGGAATCCATAGGTTATAGGCTATAGACTGTTTTTATGATGGTGCTCAGATATATCATTAACCCAATGGGGGCGGAAAGGAAACGAATATTTGGATGAAAACCAAACTGTTATACATTGAAGATGATACGGAAATTGCAACTTGGGTCAGAGCTGATCTGGAGGAGCGCGGTTATGAGGTGGTATGGCTCGGCAGTGGTGAAGGTGCAGCTGAGGCTGCTGTTGGTTGTTCACTCATTATTCTGGATGTCATGCTGCCCGGACTGGATGGATTTACGGTGGGTCAGCGATTGAAAAAAGAACATCCAGCCGTGCCTATTGTCATGCTCTCGGCCAGAACGTCCATTGACGACAAGTTGCACGGTCTCGATTTTGCCGATGACTATGTGACGAAACCTTTTCACCCCGATGAACTGGCTGCCCGGATTGAGGTCCAACTACGGAAGGCGGGAACAGCGGTATCCTCCGACACTGCCCTGAAGCTGGATCATCTCTCCATCTATGAGAAGGACAACCGGATCGTCAATGAGAAGACGGGGGATGAGATTATTTTATCGGGAAAACAGTTCCATATCTTTGCCTACCTGCTACGACATATGGGCATGATTCGAACCAAAGAACAGATCTATGAAGCTGTCTGGAATGAGCCCTACTTGGACGGGGACAAGACCTTGATGGTACATATCCGACATCTGCGCGAAAAGCTGGAGCTTGATCCGGCCAATCCGGTCGTTATTCAGACGGTCCGCGGTGTGGGATATCGTGTGAAGAAGCCATGATCCGACGGTTCAGAGCATGGAAGACGATGAAGGAAGAGCGGAAAGGAGAACCGCGCATGGATCCTAAGCATACGCAAACCGGGCAAGGCAAGCTACGCTTCGGGCGTTCCTTAATGTCCAGATATATCATCCTGATTCTGGCGGCCGTATTATTCGTACCCGTCGTTCTTCCGATCATATCCGTTATATACATAGTCGTAGTGAATAACACGAATACGAACCAAGTGGCGCCGTACGGTGATGTTACCCGAATCAGTAACCTCTGGTCGCGTGAAGCGGAGAATCTGAATGGTGCTTCAGAAGAGGAGATTAAAGCCCGGTTGGAGCAATTACATGTCTCGTATCCCAAATCTTCCATGTATCGTGTGAATGCGAGCGGTGAGACCCTTTTTATTCTCGGTGGTGAAGACGTAACGTTTTTGGATTCCACATCGCTGGATGGCGGGACAGACAAGACACTGAGATGGTCACTGGATTCCGGGCAAACGGCAGAGACTCGAATTCCGGCCATATGGAATGCGAGCAACACGGTGCAATTCATGAAAGAAGCTTCCTTTCGAGATCCGTTAACCGTAGTTTCATACATCGGCGGAGGTGAAAAGGACAAGGGACAGGGATTCATAATCATTGAAGTGCCGCGGTCACTTCTGCAAATGACACAGAGTAACTGGCCGATGGAGCTCCTGTATCTCGGCATTGTCATGACCATCATCTTCATGATTTTCATCATCATGTCGATTCTCTTCTTCGCACGTATTCGCAAACGGCTTATTCGTCTACAGACAGCGATGATGACCCCGGGCAAGGAAGGCATTCCGCTTCCGGTTGATATCCGCCGGTCCGATGAAATCGGTCAGCTGGAGGAATCCTTTAATCTGATGATTCATCAACTGTCCGACAGTCGCCAGCGTGAGCGTGAGGAAGAACAATTGCGCAAACGTCTGATTGCGGGGCTTTCCCACGATCTGCGCACCCCGCTAACGGTGATTCGTGGACATATGCATGCGTTGCACAAGGAAGCGCTGAGCGAGCAAGGTGACCGTTCATTACATCGCATGGAAGCGAAGATGGAGGACCTCGGCGGGCTCATTGACAACATGTTATCCTATAATTTGCTCACGAGTGGTAAATATACGCTGAAGCTGGAAGAGAAAGATATGCTGCGGATTGTCAGGGAAACAGCGGCAGCATGGTATCCGGTCTGGGAGAAAGAGCAATTCGAAATTGATATTGATCTGCCAGAGGAACCGCTGATCTGGCATATGGATGAACAGGGCATGCGCCGTGTTCTGGATAATCTGTTCCAAAACGTGATCCGTCATGCCGCCAGCGGGAAATATATTGGGATCTCCACCCGGGAGATTCAGGGTGAGACGGCTATCGTTATTCAGGATCGCGGTCCGGGAATGCAACAGGATTCCAACACCAAAGGCACAGGTCTGGGTTTATCCATTGTCGATCTGTTGATTCGTGAAATGGGGCTGCGCAAGCGGATGGACAGTTCCGATACGGGTGTCCGGACTTACATCTACAGTGGTAAGGGAAGTAAGGAGACAACCAACCGCTGAGATTGCTTTTTTAAACTAAACTTAAACTGAAGACTACCTTGGCTTTAACCTTGAAAGGTTACGATAGTTCCGAGGTGATCATACAGTGAGTGAAAACATTATTCAAACGGCGAATTTATGGAAAACATACCGGGACCGTGCTGCGGTCCGTGAACTTGATCTGCATATTAAAAAGGGAGATATCTATGGCTTCCTCGGTCCCAACGGTGCCGGCAAAACCACAACGATCCGCATGCTTCTCGGCTTAATCAAACCAACCAAAGGCGTGATCCGGGTCTTCGACAAGGATATTCGCAAGGAACGCATGGATATTCTGCGCCGTGTGGGCTCCCTGGTTGAATACCCGTCTTACTACGGACATCTGAATGCGGTAGAGAATCTGGAAACCTTGCGCCGCATCATCAATGTCCCAAAATCAAGAATTGCTGAAGTACTGTCCATTGTGGATCTGACCAAGGATGCCAAACGTTCAGTGAAGGGGTATTCTCTTGGCATGAAGCAACGTCTGGGTATCGCCAGCGCTCTACTGGGTGAACCGGAGCTGCTGATTCTGGACGAACCAACGAATGGGCTTGATCCTGCCGGTATTCAGGAGATTCGGGAACTGATCAAACGCATGCCCTTGGAACATGGCATCACCGTTCTGGTTTCCAGCCACTTGCTGAGTGAAGTCGAACAGATGGCTAGTCGTGTCGGGATTATCCGTGAAGGCAAGATGGTGCTTCAGGATACCATCGCGAGTCTGCATAGTCAGACGGGCAGCTCTATCCGGTTAACGGTTTCCGAGCCGGAAGAGGCCATGAAACTGGCGAGAGAGCAGGGGCAATTTGGTCAGCGACAAGGTTCTGCGCTAACGTTCCCTTATATGGATAACCCTTCGGTTGCGCTGCTTGTACGCCGATTGATTGAACAGGATCATGATGTGTATCGTGTTGAGGAACAGCGTCAGTCGCTGGAAGATCTGTTCATGCGGGTCATTGGCGAGGGGGCTTCCATATGACCGGACGTGCATTATCGTCGGACTGGCTGAAGATTCGGGGGAAGGGAATCTGGTTTCTCGTGTTTCTGGCCCCGCTTGGATTGACAGCGATGCAGGCCCTTAATTTTGGCTTGCGGTTGGACTATCTGAAAGAGCAGTATGCTGATAACCTGTGGGGCGGGTTGCTGGGCAATGTGGTTGTTTTTGTACCGTTGTCCCTGATGCTGGGAGCAACCATTCTCAGCTCCATGATCGCTAATGTCGAACATGAGCAGGGATCGTGGAAACAGTTGTTAGCGATGCCGATCCCAAGACCGGCCGTGTATCTGGCCAAGTTCTTGCTGGCTTGTCTGCTGCTGGTGATCTCCTGCCTGCTGCTAACTGCAGGAATGGTAGGTCTGGGTCTGGTCCTCGGATTCCATGCCAGTGAGATCCCTTGGACGCATGCCATCAAGCTGGGACTGTTGCCTTTGGCTGGGGCGCTTCCCGTGTTGTCGTTGGAATTATGGCTCACAATGGTAAACAAGAATCAGGCGCTTCCCGTCACCTTGGGTATCGTTCTCGCGATAACGGGCATGTTCTCGCTCAGTATATCACCAAACTTTCCACTCGCATGGGCACAGATGGCCTGGAATGGACCCAATCCCTACCTCTATGCTGGCATGGGTGCAGGTCTGGGGCTCTTGATCCTGTTGCTGGGCATGGTGCATTTTAGCCGGAAGGATGTGGCCTGATATGAGCTTTGCGACAACGTATTTTCGAATTTTGTCTGCTGAACGGTTGAAGATGGGCAAGTCACCCATATGGCTCCTGATTCTGTTAAGTCCACTTATTGCACTGCTCATTGGACTGTTGTCCACTCCATCGGGGAATTGGCAGGTTTTGATGGGCACCATGGTCTTCTTGCATGGATTACTCCTGTTGCCGATGCTGACTGGCGTGTTTACGTCCTTTGTCTGCCGTTTCGAACATGCAGGAGGAGGGTGGAAGCAGATGCTGGTTTTGCCGCTCACACGTTCAGGTGTATATGCTGGCAAACTGACGATTGTACTCATGCTTCTGGCGGGTACACAAGTGTTGTTGCTTATATCCATTCTGCTGGCAGGCATGATCCATGGCATTACGATGCAGATACCCTGGGGATTCCTGGTGGGCAAACTGCTGCTTGGGTTGTTGGCCTGTGTACCTCTTGCCGCTCTGCAAATGTTTGTTTCCTTGGTATGGAGCAGTTTTGCTGCGCCGCTCGCACTGAATTTTGCACTGACCGTACCGAATATTCTCATCGTGAATTCGGCGACATACGGGCCGTATTATCCATGGGCACAACCGATGATTCTGATGACACCAGTGGACGGCGGAGGTTTCGGAGCCTACAATGTTCCACTGATGACGATGCTGGCGGTCATCGGAGGCAGTGCTGTTATTTTCATTGGAATCGGCATGATGTATTTTGCCAAAAAAGAAATCTGAATAATTAAATATAAGCCTGGATATGGTAAGATCAAGATCCTCTTTAAGCAAAACATGCAAAGTTCTATTGTATGTGAGCTTGAGGGGATTTTTTTCTAATGTCTGACCCAACCGTCATGAATGGTCAGCTCGCGAATGATTTTGGCTGGCGCGCCGGCTACAAGTGTATTCTCGGGTACGTCTTTGGTCACTGTACTTCCTGCTGCCACGACTGCATTCCTGCCAATCGTCACTCCGGGCAGAATGAGCGCGCCTGTACCAATCCAGGCATTGTCCTGGATGACAATCCGCTTGGCAGTCTGGCTCCCATCATCCAGTGAATCAATGCGGTGATAAGCACTGTCGAATATGCTTGTTCGAGGACCGATCATGACGTTATTGCCGATGGTTACCTCAACGTTAGCGGCAATCCCCACACCGGCATTAATCATGACGTCATCGCCAATCGTTAATCGTGCACCTTTAACCACGGTTAGCTGGGTTCCCCAAGGTTTACCTATGATGTTAAGCCGCTTTCCCACCTGCAAATCCCCATGTTTATTTAGATATACTTTGCCCCTGATTCGTGGCAGCAGGCCCATTGAGGGTTGTATTTTACCAAAAATGGTCAAGCCTCGTAGTTTGCCATAGGCAATTTTAACTCTGTTGGGCAGCATGATTCATTCATCCTCTCCGTCATTGAAAAATCGTTTTTTAAAGATTATAGCCTTTTTGATACAAAATGTATCGTTAATTTTACGCCAAGGCTCGCAAGAGCCCTGACGAATCTGTGAGGAGTAATTTCCAACTATTACATCACACATCATGTGAATTGAATCATAGATTATAAGCAAAATGAGACAAGAATCTGGTAAAATAAAAAAAGCTGTTTCTAGGCTGGCTTACATGGTTATTCGAGGGTAGGCCCATTTCTGTAGGGAATAACTAATTCCTGTTGTTAGACGAAGATATTGGCTGAGAAAAGAGGGGTAAGCCTTGGATATTGATAAAACGGAAACCCTGAAGCGCATTATTTCTGAGGGAAGCTCTTACCGTTCATTGTTTTTTAATCATCCAGATGCCATTTATGTGATGGACATTGCTGGAAATCATATGGACGCCAACCCGTCTTTTGAGCGGTTATCTGGATATAAAATTGAAGAACTTATGGGTATGAGCCGGGATCGGATCAGCCCGCCTGAAAGTGAAAATTTACGAAAACAATTCATTACAGAGGTACTGGCTGGACGTTCAGTCAGTGAATCCATGGCATTCTATCATAAGGATGGCTCACTAAAGCAAGCCCAAGTTACCTATATACCAATTACAGCCGACAGTGAAGTCGTTGGAATCTACGGCATAGCCAAGGATGTTACCGATATTGTAAAAGTGGAACGTGAGCTTCAGGAGACGCAGGAGAAGTATCAGGTGCTCGCTGAACATGCACAAGATCTGATTACGACTTGTTCTGCGGATGGAGAGTTGTTATATGTCTCACCTTCCGTGTACACCTTGCTGGGTTATAAGCCGGAGGAAGTCACGGGCAGGTCCTTCAAGGATTATTGTTATCCGGGAGATTACCCGGACCCGATGGATCTTTCCAAGATCGGCAATGGCTGCAAGATGCGTGTGTTGCACAAGAAGGGACATTATATCTGGATGGAGACATTGGCGAAGCCTGTGGCCGGAGAACGGGGCAAGGGTGTCCAGATTGTAAGCATCAGCAGGGATATTACCCAGCATAAGGATGCGGACAGACGTCTTCGAGAAAGTCGTCAGCGTTACAGATCGCTGTTCGAACATAACCCGGCAGCTGTGTATTCATTGAATCTGGAAGGCAAATATAGTGCGGTGAACAGCAAACTTGTGCAAATGCTGGATATTCCGCGTAACAAGCTCATTGGCAAATCATTTCTATCTAACCTGTACCCATGCGAAGTGCAATACGGCAAACAATTTTTTGAAATGGTGAAGCAAGGCGAACCACAGTATTATGAGACCCGGATCGTCAATTCCAAAGGTCGGAAGATTGAAGTGTCCGTTACGAATGTGCCCATCATTGTGGATAAGGAAATGGTAGGCGTCTATGGGATCGTATCCGATATTACCGAACGTAAGGAATATACGGAACGAATTCAGGAGCTGAGCAAGCAGCATGAGCTGATCCTTAACACGGTTACGGAAGGAATATATGGATTGGACGCGGATGGAATCACCATGTTTATGAACCCTGCAGCAGCTTCGATGTTCGGTTATGAGGCGAAAGAGTTCATTGGCAAGAATTCACATCCCATTATCCATCACACCCGTGCAGACGGAAGTCATTTTCCAAAAGAAGAGTGCCCGATTCAAATGACTGTGTTGGATGGACAGAGACGTTCAATTAAAGAAGATGTGTTCTGGCGTAAAGATGGAAGCAGTTTCCTGGTGCAATATCAAGTGACGCCGATTATTGAACAGGGACAGATTCAGGGCGCGGTGGTCGTGTTTAATGACGTGACTGGCGAGCGTGAAATTGTACGTGCCAAAGAGACGGCTGAGCTGGCAGCTCAGGCCAAGTCGGAATTTCTGTCGATGGTCAGCCATGAGATCCGGACACCGATGAACGGGATCGTGGGGATGACAGAATTGTTGATCGGTACCGATTTATCGGAAGAACAGCGTGAATATGCCGAGATTATTCAAGACAGCGGCGATGCATTGCTGAACATCCTTAATGATATCTTGGACTTTAGTAAGCTGGAATCCGGGAAAATGGCACTGGCTTATGAGCCATTTGCATTACGTAAGATGCTGGAACAGGTTGCCGAACTGTTTAAACCCCGTGCCGATGAGAAGCATCTGGAGATCAGATATCGTCTTAATCCAAACATCCCTGAGTTCATGGTCGGTGACGCCATACGTATCCGGCAGATTCTGGTGAACTTGGTTGGCAATGCGCTTAAGTTCACGGATCAGGGAAGCATTGATGTTAACGTAGATATTATCAAGGGCAGAAAGCCGGAAGATAGCGTTCTTGATTTCGCTGTGCAAGATACGGGAATCGGCATCCCTGCCGACAAGCTGGATCAGTTGTTCCAGTCCTTCTCTCAACTGCATCCGGTGATTAACCGCAAATATGGTGGAACAGGACTGGGACTGGTGATCTCCAAACGACTTGTGGAGATTATGGGGGGCAGTATCAGTGTCGAAAGTATAGAAGGGGAAGGTTCAACCTTCCGTTTTGCAGTTCCTGCGGCGAGTGTAGATGCTTCAGCAGAACAGACAGCAAGTCAGTTCCATCATGATCGTACACGTCAAAGTGACAAGGTCGCCATGCGCATTCTCGTGGCTGAGGATCATCCGGTAAACCGGAAGATTCTGCGAGAATACCTGGAGAAGCTGGGTTACCAGGCAGATGTGTGTACCAATGGCGTAGAAGCGATTGATGCCATCTCTCAGAATGCTTATGACATTGTGCTGATGGATATTCATATGCCTGTGATGGATGGACTGAAGGCTACCGACTTGTTACACCGCCTAATTCCACGAGATCGCATACCTCCAATCATTGCAGTTACAGGCAATGCGAAACGTGAAGACAAGGAAGCTTGTCTGGAGATTGGTATGCGCGACTTTATTAGCAAACCGGTTATGCTGAGTGAGTTGAAGCGGGTGTTACAGCAATGGGGACCAAGGGACGAACCTCAACTTGCACCCAATTGAATAACGACCTGTTAATGATATCGATGTAGCTGTGAAAAATAAAACGCAAACACGCCAATAATCCTCCTCAGATGGAGTGTTATTGGCGTGTTTGCGTTGATAGGCTTTTGAAGTTGAGCCGAAGTATACGAAATAGAGCTCTATACGAATGAGTTATGCCAGTGTCAGACGATTGATATTACCGGATAGAATTTCACAGGAGTTATTGAACTTCTGGCGTTCCGCCTCATCCAGATGCAATTCGATAATCTCTTGAATGCCACCTCCACCGATAATGGCAGGAACACCGACGCAGACGTTGTGTTGCGCATACTCTCCGTCGAGAATAGCCGATACGGCGATGATCTTATGTTCATCATTGAGGATTGAGCGGGTAATGTGCGCGAGGGCGTTGCCGATTCCGAATTGAGTAGAGCCTTTACGGGTAAAGATTTCCCAACCGGCATCTTTCGTTTTGCGTGCAATATCGTCCAGATCCAGATGTTTGAAGCGCTCCTTGTGCTGATCCAAAATGTGCATAATCGGTTTGCCGCCGATCGTCACATGTGACCAGGCCACGAACTGGGATTCTCCATGCTCCCCGAGAGCATAACCATGCACACTGCGTGGATCAATGGAGAAGACTTCAGACAGCAGCGTTTTGAGCCGTGAAGAGTCAATGGACGTCCCTGTGCCGATAACATGCTCACGCGGAAGACCGGATAATTTCCATACCATATAAGTTACTATGTCAACCGGATTCGCAGCGACGACAAAAATCCCGTTAAATCCACTGTTCATGATCGGAACCACAATATCTTTGGCGATGGACTCCGCTTCCTCCAGAATATCCAGCCGTGTCTGTCCTGGCTTGGGATTGGCCCCGGCGGTTAAGATAATCACATCCATATTGCCACAATCCGCGTATGTGCCTGCATATACTTTGGTGCGGTTATGTGTGAAGTCCATACAATGGGAGAAATCCAGTGCCTGGGCTACGGCACGGTCATACGTCCGGTCGACCATCATAATTTCCCTGCATATCGATTGATTAATCATGGAATACGCACAACTTGAACCGACAAGACCCGCCCCGATCACTGCTACTTTACCTGATTTGCCTAACACTGCCGTTCAGCCCCCAATTAGATTGATATTTTCCGTTACTAACGTGTTCTATGTTAAGTATAGTCCTTTATTTTATGCTGGATTGTACTTCTACGTTACATAAGATAACACATGAAAAAGCTGTACAGCAATGATATCCGCTATCGCGGGAGCGTATTGGAGTAAAGGAGTTAACAAAATTGACATGAATAATTCGTGATCAACTATTTTGACGGCGTTTGCACCTGTGTCATTCGACATGACAGCATTCATGCCCGTTGTCGGATTGGGGGTTATTTGTGCGGATCATATACCTGACAAAACTTCTTAGGAATCCGCAGAAACAGAACAAAACCGTCAAAGGGATCTGCCGAGAAGCCGACGAATACATACGGACAAGCAAAAGAAAAAGCATACTTGATCCATGAGACAGGTTGCCCCGATCCGATGACGGTTCCAAAAAGGAACGCTGAAGCCATAATGTTTTTATGCAAGAATCCATTTCATACCTGACTAAAGGGAGTATGAAATGGATTCCCAAAAGACTTCATTCCGGGAGGGAATTAATGATGATTGAAGAAGCAGGAGCAACGACGGAAACGGCCAAGAGCCTGGGCATAGGTGCCAGTACTCTTCGTAAATATGCGGCAGCACTGGAAGAACAGGGATACAGGTTCGAACGTTCCGCCAACAAATCCAGACTATTCAAGTCAGATGACATCGAGTGCATTGAACGCCTGATGACCGAACTCAGAGAGCATAATCTGCCCCTGGCTGATGCTGTGGTGACTGTATTGGCTCCAGAAGTACCTGTAGCTGTAACCGAAGTGAATGTATCAGTGCTGGGAATGGATGGTCTGTCAGAGACGGAATGTGCAGCGGCAGTCATGCCATCCACATATCCTGAGGGCGCGGAATCAATCGGTAACCTGAGATCCTATGAGGGACTGGGCCAACTGGTGAGTGAGGTAACATACGGTGCTGTAGAACAACAACAGGATGATCGGGTACAGTTGCTGCAACAGCGGGTTGATGAACTGGAGTTAACACTTCAGCACCTGGCAGAGACACATATGGCTCTCCAGGAACAGATGGAGAAACAACGCCAGTGGATGAATGAGAAGCTGGAGGAAGAGCGAGATCGCGAACTTGTGACCAATCTGCGAAGCTTTCAGGGGAGAAAACGCAAACCCAAAGGAGTATCGCTGCGCATGTTGTTTGGCCTGTTGCCCAAGAAGCATAAGGAAGCTTGAGCGACCGACCAGTGCCCATCGTGATTTTGCATTATCGGCCTGATATAATAAGCTCCATACAACATGAAGACTGGCAATGAATCACTCGGTATAGAACCAGACCGGGATGAGATCGGAAAGCTGGCGTGGGAGGATCTGTGGAGCTGCGACGAAGTTGGCAAAGATTGCTCGGACTGTGGACGGACCGTTCTCGGCGTGAGGGGACGACCATTGCTGAGCGTTATACAATACAGGAATTGCTGGGCATGGGGAGCTATGGGCTGACATACCTGTGTACAGATGAGCAGACTGGAAGGGAAGTGGCTTTAAAGGAGTCCAAGCCCAGCAAGGGAAGACTGGCGGTGAACCTGTTGGAACGGGAGGCGGACGTGATGAGACGTCTGCATCATCCAGCGATCCCTGATCTTTTGGATATGTTCACATCCGGGAGAAGAAGTTATATCGTTACCGAGTATGTTCGTGGACAGACCCTGGAAGATTGCATATTTGAGCAAGGTCTTCGATATACGGAGCGGGAATGTCTGGAATTGGCAGGTCAACTGCTGGCTCCGGTGGCTTATGTGCATGAGCAGGGATATATTCATGGAGATGTACGGATTCCCAATGTTATTTTACGTGAAGGGGCGGTGCATCTGATTGACTTTGGCCTGGCGAGACGCTTGGGGGAGCCGTTGTTGCCGGAGCTGAAGCGACGTATGCGTGAAGTACCTGAGCCTGAAGATGAACCGGCTACACCGGATCATGATCTGCAGGATATCGGTCACTTTCTTCTATTTATGCTGTATTCCGCCTATGAGCCAGAGAAGGGCCGGGAACCCGCCAGCTGGCAGGAGGAACTGAAGCTTACGCCGGAATTGCACCAGATGCTGGAGCGACTCCTTGGACTTCGTCCGGGTTATGAAGGTGGAGCGATGGAGTTACTGGCAGAGATGGAGCGTGTGTTGTTGAAGGTAAGATGAAATAAGCTTTATAGACGGACCTATATTTGTTATTCGTGACCTCTTCGTATGATATAGGGGTCTTTTTCCTTTTTACTGAAACATGCATAACGTATCAAAACAGTGGGTTGAATGATATAATGAATAACAATTATACGTTGAAGGAGGCGATTCATCATATGCTAAAAAAACTGGAAGGCGATCATGCCGAGTTATTCAAAACGTGGTTTCATAGCAAAAAAGATACCATAGTGGATATCGAAGGAAAGCATTATTTAATCAAGCCGCTGGAAAACGTCGTTCAGGAAGAAATAGAAAGTGATCTGGAACTCAAAACTTTAATTATGCAAGCCAAAAAGGATATTTCTTCGGGTAGGGTCTACTCTACAGATGATATAATTGATGCAATTGAAAAAGGGAATTTATAGATGTTGATCCAGTGGACACCTTCAGCAAGACAGGCTCTCGCTCAAATCGGAGTGTTCGTTTCACACAGGAAGAAACAAAGCTCTATAAGATGGAACTGGTTCGGAGAATTGAGATGAAGGTGGCTGTCATGGCGGAATCCATGCCAGCTCAGGAACCATCCTGGCAAGGGACGTACCGGATATTAGTTGATAAATTTAAAGTGTATTACTCGTTCTCGGTGGATAATCGAATTTGCTTCATTGAGGCATTAAGACATCAAAATCAGCAAAATTGATACATACATATAAAGAAAAAATAAAGGGGTGTTCTGCTGGCCGTAAGTACGGCTGGCGAACACCCCTTTATTTTTTTTACATCATTGATATATGGTCGCGTACACTGAGTTGACCGATGATTACTCTTTAGTATCAGGAGTGAAAGCCGCTTAGCTGGAGCTGTATTTTCTGCTTTTGTAATACCCGGAACCACTGCGGCTATCCCGGTATTTCACATCCGAAGAAGAATAGCGCTTGTAGGAACGCTTGCCGGAGGAACTGCTGTGACGTTTATACGAGCGCCTGTCCGAGGAGCTGTAACGTTTGCGGTGAGACGAAGATTTGGAATCGAGTAGTTTGCCGATAATTTTTTTGAACATGAGCTTTCACCCTTTCGACTTCAACTGTTTTAACCAATATACGTGGCCAGATCAGAAGGGGTTTCGAGTTTTTCATGGATAATTGTATTCATTGGACAAGAGCTTGGCGTATAATAGGGTGTTGCCGATTGTGCGGAATTTTTTATTTTGAACGTTTAGCGTTACAATAGAGGACAGGATAAGATTTTAACGGACAGGAGTAGTTATTATGATTACATTGAAGACCAAAGAACAGATTGAATATATGAAAAAAGCCGGAGAAATTCTCGCCGCATGCCATAGAGAGATTGCAAAGATGATTCGTCCAGGGATTACGACACAGGAGATTGATCAGTTTGCAGAGGCTTTTATGAAGAAAAATGGCGCTACGCCGGAACAAAAGGGGTACAACGGATACCAATATGCGACATGTGCGTCGGTTAATGATGTGATTTGTCACGGTTTTCCGGGAAAATATGCACTGAAAGACGGCGATATCGTAACCATCGACATGGTGGTTAATCTGAATGGCTGGTTGGCCGATTCGGCCTGGTCTTATGCCGTAGGTGAAGTGACTCCAGAAGCACAACATCTGCTGGATGTAACCAAAGAATCTCTGTACAAAGGCATTGAACTTGCCGTAGTGGGCAACCGAATCGGAGATATCTCCCATGCCATTCAAGTCTATGCAGAGGGTGAAGGTCTGTCCGTTGTACGTGAGTTTATTGGACACGGCATTGGTGAGAAGATGCATGAGGAACCACAAGTCCCTCACTATGGTCCGCCACATCGGGGTCCACGTCTGAAGGAAGGCATGGTTATTACGATTGAACCGATGCTGAACATCGGTACGTACCGCAGCAAGCTGGATTCGGATGGATGGACTGCACGTACCATGGATGGAAGTCTGTCTGCCCAGTATGAACATACGATTGCGATTACAGCGGACGGCCCTGTGATTTTGACAGCACAATAATAGCTAAAGGCAGCTACAATGTGACGATATTTGCATATTTCAAGGCGGCCCACGTTTGTGATCCGCCTGTTTCGGTTTAAACTAATAAGAAGTGATAAACACAGAGCCGGTGGTAAGTGATCTCAGCTGACAAGGGTTAACCTTGCGTCCACTTGGCAACAAGGAGGTAATTTTGGTGTCTGTAAATAAACAGATCGTACTTGCGTCTCGTCCCGAAGGTGCCCCATCCAGAGAGAATTTTAACTTCATTGATGCACCTCTTCCTGAACCGGAAGCTGGGCAAGTCCTGGTACGTACATTATATTTGTCGGTCGATCCGTACATGCGCGGCCGCATGAAAGATACAAAATCCTATGCTGCACCGTACGCGTTGAATGAAGTAATTAAGGGTGGAACCATTGGGCAGGTTGTGGAATCTTCGGAACCCAATCTGCGCAAAGGGGATCTCGTATCCGGCATGTGGGGCTGGCAGCAATATGCTGCAGTGAATACAGCGGATCTTTCCCTGATTGATACCGAAGAGGCACCAATCACGGCATACCTGGGTGCGCTGGGCCTGACGGGTTTGACGGCTTATTTTGGTATGGAGGACATCGGCAAACCGAAGGACGGTGAGACAGTCGTTGTATCGGGAGCCGCCGGAGCGGTAGGCATGATTGCAGGTCAGATTGGCAAAATTGTGGGAGCGCGCGTGGTTGGTATTGCAGGCTCTGATGAGAAATGCGCTTATCTGAAAGAAAAGCTGGGCTTTGACGTGGTGTTGAACTACAAGAAAGAGCAGGATATGTCAGCGGCCATTGAACGGGCTTGCCCGGATGGCGTGGACGTCTATTTTGACAACGTGGGCGGCGACATCTCCGATGCAGTTTTGCGCCACATCAATCGGAATGCTCGTATTCCGTTATGTGGTCAGATCTCGTCTTACAATCTGGAGAAACCGGATATCGGAATGCGTCCACAGACGTTGCTGTTAACGAATACAGCATTAATGAAAGGTTTCCTGTTGGGTGACTACACCAAATCCTTCAAGGAAGGCCGCGCCAAATTGGCGAAATGGATCAAGGAAGGTCACATCCAGTACGAAGAGAACATTGTGGACGGGTTCGAACAGACACCGGAAGCTTTCATGGGTCTTTTCTCGGGAGATAATCTGGGCAAGCAGCTGGTTAAGGTTGCAGATCCTGAATAGATATCGACTGGTTTTACAACTATAAATAGATCAAAACGAAAAGACACGTTCTGCACACCGATGGTGTATCAGAACGTGTCTTTTTTCTGTAGATCTGTCCGTGGTCTGGTTATGGTGACTAGTGTTCGGCAACCAGCACCTCTTTGTAGTGTTTGTACATATATACACGCCAGCGTACAATCATGCCGAAGGCCAATAGGAAGAATAGTCCGCCCGTTTGCGGAATGCTTACATATCGCTGAATGACTTCATGCAGAATTAGGCGTACGGCCAGCAATCCAAGCAGAATAAAAGCAAAGCTGCGGGAGCGCGTGGCGAAAATCTCTTCACCTACTCGTTCGAACCGTGTACTGCGAATGAGGGGATAGGAGAAAAGGAACCAGCCCACCAGAAACGCAATGAATGCCCAGAGTAAAGGAATATGTGTCTCCGGTACAACAAACATGAGAAATCCTGTGCTCATGCCGAGCGGAGGAATAAGGATTTTGGAAATGGTCACCGGTCTGTGACTGGCTTTCATGCGGATGAAGATGGCAAGCAGTGCCATGATGAGCATGCCCACGGTTGCTCCGATTTGCAGGTAGTACGGACTGATCTGAGCCACGTAAAACTCCCTCTTTCTGGAATAATATGTTATCCGGAGATCCGGAAATCAGTACGAATTGCCGGAATTTTCAGTTCCTATTATATCACAAACGCAGAAAGCCGATAGAAAGCTTAGTGTATCATATACCCAATATGTATTCACAGGGTGTAATTGAAAATTTTGTATTATTGTGCCCGCTGTAAGGCTGTTTATTCGATTAAGGGGAAATCATCAATGATTGGACAACAATGGATGTACACCGAGCTCATCGGTGCAAATCATACAGGATGGCTTGCAGGTAATACAGATTGGCTTGTATATGTGGTTAGTCTCATATGTGCAAGTGTACTGATTCTTTTGCTAATGATCTACGGTTATATCTTATGGTTGAAATATGACAGCAGACGCAGGGAAAAAGTGAAAACAATACGGATGCAGGAATTACATGCAGAAGGTTCATTTCTACAACGTTATCTGAACCATGGGGACATTGGCGTAGACTTATTAAGTATGAGTGGAGAACAACAGATCGTTTTGCAGGAATTGTTATTGCAGCGGCTCGCTCAAGTTCCGTCAGAGCAGGAGATTCTGCGAATTCGTCTGTTATCCTGGCAAGTCTTTGGAGGCTCATACCGGTCGGTTCTGAAGACAGGAAAGTGGAGTGAACGAGTCAACACATTGTTATATATTGAACAGTTTCATATGGTGGAGCTGTTGCCCAAGTTAGAGGATATGCTGCGGGTTACCACCTGTACCGCGCTTGAACGCTTCATTATTTTGCGCATATATGCCAGAACCGGTTATTTCAGAATCGTGAAGGAATTAAGGCGTAAGCATTATGTATGGTCCGATTCGCAGTATCTGCAGATTCTGCTGTTGCTTACCGATTCATCCTGGACTCGTCTGAAGGATCATTTCAAGGATGTACCTTATCAGGTCCAGTCTAATGTTGTCCATGCCATTCGTATTCGGGATGACCAGACGGATAGCGCTATTGTTCTGCTGAAGAAGCTCATCCTGGGAGAGGATGCGCTGTTGCGAACCCAGGCTTATCAGGCAATGGCACATGTGGGTACAGGGAATGAAGATCTGCTGAGAGAACTATTGCTGGTGTGGAATGAACACGGTGAAGAAAGGCAGCGCTACGAACGATTGACAGTGGCCCAGCTCATGGGTAACGTTCATGCGGATGCATTTATTCCTCGCCTGAAAGCAATGATGGGTGATCCTTCATTTCAGATCAGGCAGGAAGCGGCGAGCTCCCTTGCCCGGTACGAGCGGGGGCTGGAAGAACTCCGGGATACGGCTATAAACCATCCGGATAAATATGCAAGGCAGATAGCGGACGAAACGCTGGAAAGGATGCAGTATGGACGAAAGATGGATTGAGATGCTGCGGAGTTTTGTTTGGGCATGTTACGAGGGGATATTTATCTATCTGGTGTTAGCGATTGTAATGTGCAGTGTTCTGTTCGTTGCTGCCGCTAGAATATTGATCCGCCGGAGGGGTCTGGACCCGCTGCAATATCATGAGATGTTGGATGAAGAATTGGCTCCGGCGGTATCCTTGCTTGTTCCGGTACGGAATGACGAGCATACCATCGTACAGCGAATTAGCTGTCTGCTGGATATTCAGTATGCACGATATGAAGTCATTATCATTAATGATGGATCAGAGGATGGAACCATGCCGCGTCTAATGGACACCTATGATTTGATGCCCATCCGGAGTAAAATTCATTATTCGGGAATCGGTCAAGAGACGGCTCAGATTAATGGTATCTACCAATCCAGACTGCATCATCGTCTGATTGTGATCGACAAGGCGTATGGGGGACGAATGGACTCACTGAATGCAGGTCTGAAAATCTCTCAATATCCTTATATTGCTTCTATTGGACCCCGGACACTTCTGGAACGGGATGCATTGCTGAAGATTATGAAACCCGTTATGGATGCTCTCCCAGGAGAAGAGGTCATTGCCTGTAGTGGACGAGTAGATCTTATGTTCCCCGGAAATAAAGCTCATACGGAATTTATGGATAATGGCACAGGACGCACGGGCAGTGCTTTGTATGGAATGCAGACCATTGAATACGTGCGCGCTTTTCTGATTAGCGGCGTGGGACTCGTCCGTTACAATATTAACGTGCTTTTATTTACGGCTGAAGTATTTGGTGTATTCAAAAAGAACCGAGTGATGGAAATTGGTGGTTACAAGCGCGATAACCAGGTGGCTCACATGGAACTGGTGATGAGATTACAGAAACGTATGAAGCTGATCGGGGAACGTGGTCGTATTATATATATTCCCGATTCGATCTGCAGGGTGGAAGTACCCGGTACATGGCATGAGTTGTTTAGACAGCGTACCGGTTGGCACAGGCAGCTTGCGAGCAGTCTATGGGCCCAGCGGAGCATGATATTCAATCCATCCTATGGCTGGATGGGGTTGGTATCCATCCCGTATTTTATTTTGATCGAATTGATAGGGCCTGTGTTGGAATTGGGAGCGATCGTGCTGTTCATTGCAGGTATAGGGCTCCAGCTGGTGGATATGAATCTATGCATCATTCTCGCGTTGCTGCTGACGCTCTATGGTTCCCTGATGTCCGCGGGTGCGGTGATGTTCGAAATATGGTGTTCACGCAAAGCATACACTTCCAGAGAGGTGACGCATCTGCTATTGTATGCATGTACAGAGACGTTCTGGTTCAGACCACTGAATCATATATCCCGTATGTTTGGCCTTTTGCAGGCTATGGGATTGAAGAAGGAAGAAGAGAAGAACATGAGGAATGGTTTGGGGTAATCTACTGGCAAGCCTGCTTATACCTTGGAACAGAGCAAGGAGGAAGACGCTTCATGAGAAAAAGTTACAGGCCAGTAACGATGTGGACGCTGGCTTGTTTTACAGTGGTATCGGTGGTGTTGGTTGTCCCGTGGATTATGTGGCAATCCCAGGCCCCTGTTCCACTGAACATCATGATTATAGACAAGAGCAGACCGGACACGTCCTATCAGGGGCACAAGGGACTGGTCTGGCTTCTGAATCAGCAGAAGATTGTAAAGCACACAGGGGAGTATTACTCATATGAAGAGGATTATTACGGTTATGATATTCAGGATGGGCTTCCACGGTTGAAGCAACTGCTGCCGGGTGAGGTGACAGACACGGATCTGATCTATCTGACGGCGAAGCGGAGTGGTCTGTCTGTACAGAAGAATGAACGGAAACAAGACGGAATCTATGAAGGACTCACGATATATGATGTGCAGAAGATTCGCGAGGCTGCATATAAAGGGGTAACGATTGTCGCTGAGTACAGTGCATTGGCCAATACGGCTTCAAAGATGACCAGGGAGCAGCTGTATCCCATCTTGGGAGTGAACAGCAGTGGATGGCAGGGGAAATCGGTATCTAACTTGCAAAGCATGGAAGAAGTCCCCCGGTGGGTTCGGGCAAATTATGAACAGCGGGAGAAGAAGAAATGGCCTTATGCCGGAGCTGGTGTCCTGCTAGTTCATGAAGATGGGCAGGTCATCGTGCTGGAAAAAGGCCCGGATGTGAAGACAGGGAATGTGCAGGTTGCGTTCACACAGGAAGGCCGGGATTGGAGCGGCATAACCACGGATATTCATTACAGTGGCTGGTTCGATATCATTCTGCCGGAACAGCGGGATTCCATCTTGGCTTGGTATAGGACGGATATGACGAAGACAGGTGAGCAGAAGCTGGAGAATGCTGGAATACCAGCTGAATTTGCTGCGCTTGTCCGCTACGACGATTATAATCGATCCTATTACATGGCAGGGTCATTCGGAGAGATGAAGCATTACTCCTTCTGGCGCCGAATCCGTGGATGGGATGTCGTCCGGTCCAAGCTTACGCCAGATCAGAAAGACATTCCTGACATGTTCTACTGGAAGGTGTACGTGCCAGTGATGAAGCATATTTTGGAAGAAGTGCAGGATAGTCGGCAGCAATGGCCGTAGGGTGGTTGTAAAGAAAAACGTTCGGATGAGGAACAGACAGTGAATGCCGTTCTACTCTACTGAGGAACGGGAGATGTACATATTGGAGAAGTGCGTAAATGTAAGGGGCAAAGTGTGGCTGAGAGACAGGGCAGAGTAAGCTCCGTATCTGGATTTGTACCAGTATAATCAATGTAATTTGCATTGCATCACATCACGCTCGCCGCGTATTTGGAGTCCATAACATGATGTGTGTCTGGACGTGTACCGATGTTGCATCATGATCAGAAGTACCGTACGTAGCACTTTCCTAAAAAACCCAGCACATCTTAATCGGCGCAATTTGGTACGTTGGTATATGTAACGAATCACAGACATGTTAAATGACTGAGTATGCTCATTTTACCCGTTCAACTGCCAGTTTCCTGCGCAATAGGACGTGTGGAGTTCGTTAGATTTTGTTATTCGCTCTAATCGCCGTTATAAAGATGAATTCAAAGTGGGAGTTCATGTGTTACCAGTAATTGGAGAACTATACCATTATTTCTGTCAAATCTATGGAATGTACCCGTACATGGCAATGTAAAAAGGACTGCAGATTCTCTGCAGTCCTTTTTCGTCATGCCATATGGTCTTTACTAGTCTTCGTGAAGATGCCGGAGTCCGTGGAGGAAGGCGGACACGGTCAGACGCAGACTTTCGTCCGGGTCGAAGTTCATGCCGAAGCCGCCTTGTGCCTCAATGGAGGCAAATCCATGGCAGAGGCTGCGCAAACCACGAACGGCGTGCAATGCTTCCGCTTCGGTTAGCGGATAGGGCTGCAAGCTGTGCAGCAGCAACTCCAGCGTGGCTGTGTTGGCCGCCGCGAGCTGTGGCTCCTCGCGGTCCGGCGCATGAAATGAGGCTTCGTAGAGCCCGGGGTGCTCGCGGACGAAGCCAATGTATGCCGCGGCGATGGCCTGAATGGCATCATCGCCAGTGCGGTCAGCGATGGCCGCGGTTAATGCGCGGCTGAGCTGTTGTACGGACATCAGCGCCATTTCCTGGCGAAGCCCGGGAAGTCCGCTGATGTGGTTGTAGAGCGACGGCGAGCGCACATCCAGCCGCTGGGCGAGTGCGGCCAGTGTCAGCGCCTGAAAGCCGTCGCTGTCAGCAAGCTGGGCGGCGGCGCTGAGCAGAGCGCCGCGATCCAGCCCTTGCCGGGGGCTCATCGTTGCCCCCCGGCAAGACCGAACCGCTGCTGTGCATCAGCGGTTGCCGCGCGCATGGCGGCCGCGGGCTGGCGCAGCATCCGTCCGTGGCCTACAGCCAGCACGGACGGTTCCAGCTCCGCCAGGCGCTTCGCGCTGGCCAGAGCCGCTTCGCGGTTCCACGTCGCCAGCGCGGGGAACGGGAAGAGCGGGCGAATGCGGCCCGATACGGCAAGGCCGCCTTGCAGCTGGTACGCATCGCCAGCGATGAGCACGCGGCTGCGTGTATCCATGAAGGACATATGCCCCGGCGTATGGCCCGGTGTGGCAATGGCTACGAGCGAACCAATCGGGTCACCGTCATCCAGCAAGTGGTCTGGCTGGCTGTGCACCGCTTTGGGTTTGGGTACGCCGCCGCGTACCGGGGTCTGTGGCTCACCTGGGAGCAGTGAGGTATCTCCCGCCAATAGCCGAGCATCTCGTCTGGAGATGAAGACCTCAGCTTGGGGCAGTGCTTCTGTAAGATGATCCAATGCACCAATATGATCGCTATGCGCGTGAGTCAGAATGATCTTGGTAATCGGCTTCCCAAGGGACTGGGCAGTTGCCAAAATCCCTTTAAGACTGAAGGGTATTCCGGCATCAATCAGGGTTAATCCATCTTCCTCTTCAACCAGGTAAACGTTCACAGGGAAGAGTCTTGGAAAAAATGTAATTTGAACGACATCAAATTCTCGGGTAATGCGCATCGATAAACCCTCCTTAAAACTAATGATATTAGTATAATAACTAATAGTATTAGTTTTGGCAATAGCCGGTTTTCAATTCGTTTCAATAAAAAAAATTTAAATAATGATGCACTTTACAAAAAAAGCGTTTTCAAATTGAAGATTACCGATTATAATAATCACGTAAGCCCTTTCATATGTCTATCTTTTTGGAGCCCTTCGCGTAGCGAAAGGCTCACTTTTTTGTTCTTTTTGGATTAAAATGCACACTGGATGTTAATCTTAACTTGATCTTGTTGATGAGCTGTAAGTATTGGTATAACAGGAAAAATCACATATGATCCCCATCCTGGGTGAAAGTTGACAAACATAACTGTTATTCATATAATGACAGTTATACTTACCTTGGGTGAAGTTCATCGGTGTTGTAAACCGGGAAGGGAGTAAGTAATGAACAGCGAATTTACCATAGCGGTACATTGTCTTGTTTTTCTGTCGATGAGAGATGAGTGTATGGCCAATAGTGAAGATTTGTCCCAAAGTGTGGGTACACACCCGGCCAGAGTCCGTAAGGTACTTAGTGTTCTGCGCAAGCATGGTTACCTGACGACTAAGGAAGGTGCTCACGGTGGATACTTGCTTAGCCGTCCAAGTGAAGAGATTAAGCTTGGCGAATTGTACAGACTGGTAGCTGGCGGTTCACTCGGTCCAAGCTGGTGTTCAGGAGAGTCCGGTTCATCGTGCGTAGTATCTTCCAATATGCAGGATGTCATGGGGAACATTTATAACGGAGGCGAAGAAGCGCTCAGCGCTTATTTTGACCGTATTTCCATCCAGGATGTGAAAGAGCGTATAGGTCGTGGAGATACATGTGAGTTATCGCTAGATGGATTGTCTGCAAGAGAGAAGTCCTGACAGATTCATTAAATCAAAGGTCTTTCGAGATATGGCCTTGGTTTAGTCAGGCAGGGTGGTAAGCTTCATGTGGTCGACTGGTTATGGTGTGGGCTTATGCTCCGGTGAAAGATCCATCGATGGTTGTAAAGCGATTCCGGGCATAACGTGAACACAGATGAGGAGAGATCGTCTGCGCTGATGTTATTTTCGGAAGGCAAATACTCGGTAGAGTAGACTTCAAGATCCTTTGCGAAAGTAGAAGAAGAACACAAACAAAAATAGATTTTGGGGAGTGGAACACATGTCAGGCATTGAAAAAAATGAAACACTTCGCGTCATTAGCGAACGCCATGCTGTCAAAAAGTACGAAAAAGGGTTTGAATTGCCTGAAGCTGATCTCAATGCAATTTTGACAGCAGCTGCGGAAGCACCATCTTCATGGAACCTGCAACACTGGAGATTCCTCGTGATTGAATCCGAAGCAGACAAAGCGAAATTGCTGCCAGTTGCTTACGGTCAAAGTCAGATCGTGGAAAGTTCAGTTACGATTGCTGTTCTCGGAGATTTGGAAGCGAACCGTAACACCGTAATCTACGATCAAGCTGTTGAAGCAGGCGCACTGACTGCTGAGGTTCGTGACGCATTGGTTGGACAGATCAACGGTGCTTACCAAAGCCCGCAAATCGCTCGCGATGAAGCGATCCGCAATGCATCCTTTGCTTCCCAAAATATTATGCTTGCTGCACGCTCCCTGGGTTATGATACCTGTCCAATCGGTGGATATAATCCACAAAAACTGATCGAGACCTTCAACATTCCTGCACGATTTGTGCCAACGTTGTTGATCACTGTAGGTAAAGCGGCTCAGCCAGCTCGCCCGTCAGGACGTTTACCGTTGTCAGAGGTTGTTGTTAAAGGTTCTTTCTAAGTTAAGAGCTACATCTGATGATTGCATCAGTGATATAGGTATACTACAAACAGCCGTACTTTCCTGCTGAGGGAAGGTGCGGCTGTTTGGCATACTGAGGTTGTGTTGCAAAGTCCACTCACGCGCTCCAATCGAGCGGATTTACCACTCAAGTGAGTACGCAGCTTCCAACATGAGATGATTACTTCTCAGGGGTTTCCGGGATTTGTGGTGCATGGAACGATTCCATGTACTCGATTGCGTTATACATCATCACTGCTGCTTCAGCACGGGTAATCGTTTGTTTGGGATTGAAGTTTCCTTCAGCATCCAGTTCATTGATCTTGAGAACGAGTGAACGTTGGATGGCACCTTGATACTCTGGCGTAAGTTCCTGTTCGTCGGTAATGTCGACGGGTTTGATATTAATCATCGGCAGACCGCCTTTGGCTTCAATGCCTTGCATCAGGAACAGTGTGAATTGTTCACGAGTGAGCGGTTTGGACGGATCGATATCTTGTGACATCTGAATGCCATTATATTGAGCGCGGATAAATGCATCACTGTACCATACGCCATCTTTTACATTAGCAAAGTGGTCACTTGGCACTGGCATTTTGATAAAACGAATGGTGTCCAGATTCAGATTCAGTCCGTCCGCAATCAGTTGAATACCCTGAGCGGTATTTAACTCCAGTTCAGGTTTGAACAAGCTGTCGCTCACACCTTTGATGAATCCATCCTGATGGAGAGATTCAATTTTGTCTGCTCCTGCAATACCTTGAATATCTGTGAATTGGGCCTGCGCTGCGTTGATCGGGCCTGCACTTAGAGACAGCGTGAGCAGGGCTCCCGCAGTTAATGTCGCAAGTATATTTTTTTTCATGATGGTTCGCCTCACTTTTCCAGGGATGATCCCTTTATATAAAAGTTATTTGCCCCTATAGACGACCCTTCTGATCAAAAGGTTGCTGCAATTTTCCAATTAAATTGATTGAAGACAATAATTCTAAAACATATCAGTGAGGCACTGTGAGTGCACGGCTTCTAACCTTTGGATTGATTTCGATAATCCGTGGGTGAACGTCCCATCATTTTGCTGAACAGACGTGAAAAGTAGTATGGGTCCTTGAATCCAAGCTCAGAACTGATCTGCTTCACGGTCCAATCGGTAAAATCCAGATAGCGGCAGGAATGCTGGATCTTGAGTCGCAGGAAATAATCGATGGGTGAATGCCCGGTAGCTTGCTTGAACAACTGTGAGTAATGAGGGACAGACAGCCGCGCGTCCGCCGCCAGTTCCTTGAGGGTAATTCCGCTCTCCAGATGCTTTAACATATACTGAACAGATAGTTCAGCCGCACGTTTGCTGCTCACAATCCCACCATCCGTTCCTGTTGTCTCCGGTCCATAAGCGAGCATACCAAGCATATAACCGATGATTTGGGAGGCATATGTCATCGTCTGCATGGAGTAACCCGTCTCTAGCGCGCCGTAACATTCATGGAACAGTTCAAGCCATTTTTGAGCCTTGGCCGGTGGCATGGTCGTAATATGATGGGTTAACAATGGTTCTATGTAGGATAAAGTGTGTTCCCCCCGTAGATGAATCCAAAAAATACTCCATGGTTCGGCTGCGTTAGCACCATATACATGAGGAACATGTGCAGGCAATATGATGAGGTTCCCCGGTCGGACTTCATATGTCTTGCCGCTATCCATCGTATACCAGCCTGTGCCCTGGGCACAGTACATCAGAATGTGTGATTCACAACCCTCGGGACGGTCACGGTAATGATGCTCTGCTTCGTGAAAGTAACCAATATCGGTAACATATAACCCGGACGTGACTGGATAAGCTGCAGCTTCTTGCAGCAGCGGGTCCGGAAGCACTATGAGTTTTTGCATACGAAATCCGTCAGATTTACGCTGTAGGGGTGGTCTGTTGTTAGGTCTCATACTTTGTATTATGGTGAGAGGGGTTAAGGGAGTCAATAACGGATATGAGAGCGCTCACCAGGGATGTAATCGATTTAGAGAGCCAAGTTACAGGAAGTGAAGCAGTTGCCCGTGAATTGGGTAAGTACATATCAGTGGGTAGAATCAGAATAGTGAATATATCGGATAAGGGAGAGATTTAGTTATGGAAACAGTCACAACGCAGGAAACGCTTTTCTATACAGGTACGTATGCGTCAGCGGAGGAACCAGGAATATTCTTGTGTGCGTTGAATGCGGATACAGGAGAGATGCGGATCGTGAATCACATGGAGGGCGTGAATAATCCGTCTTATCTGGCGTTATGCCCGGATGGCAACTGTCTATATGTGGCGAGTGAGACGGATGAGGGAGAGGTGTTAGTGTATCGGAGAGATGCGGCAACGAGTGAACTGCATCTGATGGATCGAAAGCAGACCAGAGGTGCTTCTCCATGTTATGTGTCTGTCTCCAAGGATGGTCAGTGGGTGTTCTCATCCAACTATAGCAGTGGCAGTGTCAATGTATTTCCGGTAGGTGATCAGGGGACGCTTGGTGAGATGAGTGCGTGGGTAGAGCACACGGGCAGTGGAATCAACGAAGAACGCCAAGAAGGGCCGCATGCTCATTCCATTCAGCCAGATCCGTCTGGACAATATGCTGTCGTGTGTGACCTCGGTCTGGATCAGATCATCGTGTACCGGTTGGAAGAGGGACGTCTGGTTACCCATCGTGAGATGGATCAGCCACCAGGTGCAGGGCCAAGGCATCTTGTGTTCCATCCCAACTCGAAGTGGGCATATGTAATTAACGAATTGGACAACACGGTTACGGCATTCCTATACGATGAGCGTAGAGGGGAGTTCACTACGGTGCAGCACATCTCCACTCTGCCAGAAGGACATAAAGGCGAGGGTACTGCTGCGGACATTCGTGTATCACCATGTGGACGTTTCCTGTATGCATCCAATCGGGGAGATGACAGCATCGTACTCTACCATATTGATCAGGAGAGTGGTGAGTTGGAAGCCGTAGAGTGGACGTCCACGATTGGGCAGACACCACGTAACTTTAATATTTTGCCAGGTGGAATTCTAGTCGTGGCGAATCAGGACAGCAATAATCTCGTAGGTTTCCAGATCAGCGAAGAAGACGGACGTCTGACGCATAACGGGTTCAAGCTGGAACTGCCTCGTCCGGTATGTATTGCGCCTGTAGTATAAGTTGTAATCCGGTGAAGTGAGAAGTGCAGATGCAATAGTACATCTTAATAATTGGTCTACAAGCTGTGAAATCATGGGGAAACACATGGTTTTACAGCTTATTTTAATTTCTTTATGCAATTAACTTGAAAATAGTGGCAATTATCACATTTTTTTATTGACCATTGTTCGAACGTTCATTATGATCAGAATATATAGTGAATAAACCTAAAATCTGGATGTTGCACGAAGGGTGGTGCTTTCCTTGGAACCTGCAAATTCAATTCGGGAGCAATTAACCCAATTTATCGAAAAGAACAGCATGACGCTCTCCCGATTCTCGGAAGTATCTGGCATCAATACAGGCACAATCAGTCGTATCTTACATGGGAATCGTCCCATATCGGTGAGTCAGTTGATTGCGATCTCATCAGGAATGGGCGTGGCAGCGGATCATTTTTTTGCCGACTATGTGGAAGAATGTTTCGCTTATTCCGTCTCGATGCGGCGGATCAGACCGTTTATTCTCCGAAGTGCGGAGCTGAATCGGCTGGACTGCATTGAACAGATTCTTTATCGGCTACTGGACGACCTGGATTATGTGACAGAATTATATGAGATGGCGGAACAATTGTTTGAACGAGAACAACGGTCTGCGGCGGCATTGTTATATAAGAGTGTGAGTGAAGTTGAGAAATATCAGCATTCCGAACGGCTCGCGATGTGTCAATATCGGTTGTTTTTAATTGGACAAGGAGAGAACCTGGAAGAAAATCTAAAGGCGGCTATCTTGTTCGAGCCCTATGTTGACCGGTTGGATGAGGGATATCAACTGGATGCGCTGAAACATTTGATTCATGTGTTTATGGCTGTTCATAAATGGGATAAAGTGGACGGTTTAGCACAAGAGATGTACAAATTGGCGAAGATTATTTATGAGTCCAAACACCTTTCTAAACGAAGGGAGCACCATGAAGATCACACCGAACGTCCACTCTACACTTATATTTTATATGCTTGGTTGATTCGATCCACCGTGTATGAGGAGTATGGAGATTATACCAGAGCATTAGAACTTGTGGGGCTTTATGCTAGTGGAAATATTTGGGTACGGGAGGACGATGATGAGTCTAGACGTGTGCTGAAGCAATTCGAAGAATGGGCAACGGCTAATAAGTATCTCTATCAGATGTTATCTGGAGATATAAATGTTGTTAAAGAATATGCAAATTACATCACACAATACCCGGATGAGATATTTATGGCATTGCGTTACATCATTCAGGCAGCGAATAAGTTTAACTGGAATATTGATGATATTATAGAGCGTTTCTCGGATTACATTGTCTTACGTACATACATGACAGAATTTGGACAATACAACTCTTCAATGATGGATCAAAATTATGCAAAACTTTTAGGGGAATTGGCGCTATACTATTTAAATCACAATCGCGATATTGCAATAAATCGAATTTTAGAAGGATTAAACTTCTCTATCCAAAAGAATAATGATCTCAATTTCATTAAATATGTCATAGTTTTTCTTGAAAAATGCTTTAGTAGTGAAAAATCTGTAGACAAAGAAAAGCTTCAATTGCTAATTAATGAGCTACAGCGAATTAATACTTGATATCAATATTCTAGTTCTGAATTTATCTAATATCGATTCTCTTATATCGTGAAGAAGCCTTCTAGTTAAATAACTAGGAGGTTTTTTTATTGTTACCTCGTATTAAATTTTCATTTTGTGCCTCATTAAACAAAATGAAAAATTTGTCATAGGATACTAAAATAGTATTAAAGGAGGTGGTTGTACAATGAATTCAGACGGTTTGGAAATGCATGGGTTCATACCCATAAGTCTAAAGATGTAATATGTTAATTTTACTTATCAGTTTGGCTAGGAAGATATCGCTCCACTTGAATTCATTTTTAGTAACTCAGAAAAATCATAAATGGAGGTATAGAACCCTGATGTGGAAAAAAACAAAAAAAGTGATTGTAAGTCTACTAACCGTATCAACTCTTTTCTCAATTAGCGCACCATTTGCAGCTTACGCATCATCATCAGAAATTATAGAGAAAAAAGCGCAGGCCACTGCCCCTAATTCAAACGTAATAACAGTTGTAGAACCGGTGACTGAAATCCAAGGGGTAAAAGTTAAAGCGGTTCAGTTAGCGATAAAGGCACTTGAGAGTGTAATTGATAATCCAGTAACAAGATGGGCTTTAGAAGCTATTTTTGATGAGGATACTGTAAAAACTGTAATAAAAAATAAAAACAAAATTTTCTCAGTACTTGATGAATATTTATATGCAGTAGACTTGACTACTCGGGAGATTGCAGCAGGTGCGAGAAGTGCAATACAACAACAAATTAAGGGTGCTCCCGGTCAAATCGTTGGACAAGTTGTTGAGTGGTTAATATACTATGGTAGTCAGTTATTATTATAGTTTCATTTAAGTTGATTCTATGGATGTGAGGTATCAGGATGACTAAACAAAAAGTTGAACAACTTGAGAAGAGAATTGAAATATTGTTAGACTGGAAAGACCGATTAACAGAATTGGTAGGAGATTCTCTTTCGCCATATGAGAAATGGTGCATCGAAAAAGAATTAAGTAGAGAAGATCAACATTTTATAACCAATCTGTGTCTCCTATTCAGTATCCAACTTCACCCGGACCAAGAGCATCCTGATGTTCAGAAAGTTAAACATAACGTAATGACTTTATTCGATATCAAAGAGATCGAAATGAATTTCCTTTGCTTCGAACAATTTATAAGTGATTATCAATTAAAAGAAAATCCAATTTTTTCTTGGGACGCAAGAGAGTTACTTGAAAAATTAAACGAGAGTGGCAGAAGTGTTCAACTAAAAGAGGTGCTACTGAATTAAGATATGTTCCTTGCTTATAGATAGAAAAGATACAATATATATATTATCTGATTGCAGGGATATAAGTACACTGTAATATATTTCACAAAGTCGAAGGAGAAATCCTTCGGCTTTTTTATGTACATATCATTTAATTACTAAATTAGACCTATAGATGGAAGTATATGTTTAATTTAAAATAAATATATTAAAGCGCTTACACAAAAGATGGCGCTACAAGGGCAGCGGGCTTACCACTACAATTGGGGAGGCAATTGTTTATGGGGAATCGATCATCATTGTGGAAGCGCATATTACGTACAGCGGGAGTATCACTACTGAGTTCCGCATTATTGGTCACTTCGCTTGGCTTGAGCAACACACAAGTAACACATGCAGCGGGAGCAAGGCAGATGGAATATCTGGATCGCGGTGTGGTGGCTGTGAAGACCGGGACAGGAGTGTTTGTCAGTTGGCGGCTTCTGGGAACAGAAGGATCGAATGTATCGTTTAACGTCTATCGGGATGGAACCAAGGTGAACGCTACACCCATAACAAACAGCACGAACCTTCAGGATGCAAGCGGGACAAGCAGTTCCAAATATACGGTTCGCGCTGTAGTCAGTGGAACGGAGCAGGCTGCTTCAACAGCAGCGAACGTATGGGGCAACAACTATCTATCTGTACCGCTCAGTGTACCCGCTGGTGGGACAACGCCCGATGGAGTAGCCTACACTTACAGTGCCAACGATGCCAGTGCAGGTGACCTGGATGGTGACGGGGAGTATGAATTGATCGTGAAGTGGGACCCCTCCAACTCCAAGGATAACTCCCAGAGTGGCTATACCGGGGAAGTGTTCATCGACGCCTACAAATTAAACGGAACACGCCTGTGGCGAATTGGTCTGGGCAAAAATATTCGTGCCGGCGCTCACTACACCCAGTTCATGGTCTATGATCTTGACGGTGACGGAAAAGCCGAGGTCGCGATGAAAACAGCCGATGGCTCCAAGGATGGCACTGGCGTGGTCATCGGGGATGCGAGCAAGGATTACCGGAATTCCAGCGGTTATGTATTATCTGGCCCTGAATTCCTGACGATATTCAACGGGCAGACTGGCAAAGCACTCTCCACGGTGAACTACGAACCGGCGCGTGGCAATGTATCGAGTTGGGGGGATAACTACGGCAATCGAGTAGATCGATTCCTTGCTGCCATTGCTTACCTGGATGGGGAGCGGCCAAGTCTGGTTATGGCCCGCGGGTATTATACGCGCAGTGTGCTCGTGGCGTATAACTGGCGGAATGGACAGCTGACCAAACAGTGGACATTTGATTCCAACACATCGGGTAACTCAGGTTATGCCGGGCAGGGCAATCACAATCTGAGCGTGGCGGATGTGGATGGGGATGGGAAGGATGAGATCATCTATGGTGCCATGGCGGTGGATGATAACGGCAAAGGCTTATATACAACAGGGCTTCATCATGGCGATGCCATGCATCTGAGTGACCTCGACCCGGACCGCCCTGGACTTGAGGTGTTTCAGGTCCATGAGACACCGTCCAATGCCGGAGTGGAATTCCGGGATGCAGGTACAGGCCAATTAATCTGGGGAGTCAAAACAACGAAGGATATTGGACGTGGCATGGCGGCAGATATCGATCCTAGATATAAAGGCGCCGAAGTATGGGCAGATGGCAGCCTGTATACAGCCAAAGGGCAAAAACTCGGGACAACCCTGCCTTCCTCCACGAATTTTGGAATCTGGTGGGATGGTGATCTGCTCCGTGAACTGCTGGACAGCAACCGAATCGACAAGTGGAATTATGCCAACAGCACAACGGTGAATCTACTCACCGCGTCCGGCGTCTCTTCCAATAACGGAACCAAGTCTACGCCGAATCTGCAGGCCGATCTGTTCGGAGACTGGAGAGAGGAAGTCGTGTGGCGGACCAATGACAGTTCAGCACTGCGGATCTATACTACAACAGCAGTTACCGACAAACGAATCTACACGCTGATGCATGATCCGGTATATCGTCTTGGCGTCGCTTGGCAAAATGTAGCCTACAATCAACCGCCGCACACCGGATTTTATCTGGGTGAAGGCATGAACACACCACCGGTACCGAATATCCGGTATGCGGGCAGATGAGGAATGGAACAGGCATAGCAATGCAATTCCATTCCTGTTTACAATAGACAGCGAAGCATGGGATTCGCTGAAGGGAACAACGGACGGTGGTTCGTTGTTCCTCTTTTTTTGCCAATGGTGCAGAAATCCGGTAAAAATCGGAAAAAACGTTTGACAGGTATATAGACTGCCTTTATTATACGTATATAACTTACTAAACAGGTAGGAATAATAAAACATGCAATCTGAACAGAATAACGTTCTCACCGTATAGACGGAGGAACACCGCAGCACATCCTTTCCGGATGAAGCATACACGGCTTAGGGCCGGCATGACTTTATGGGGAGAAGTGCGGGTGTTCCTCCGTCTTCTTGTTTTTTTACGGGACGTTCAATCCTGTTCAGCCGGCCTGAGGTAGTCATGCAGATTGATATCGGGGGAGTGTTATTTAATGAAAAAGAGAATTCACAAGGGGATTCTGGTTGGTCTGGCACTGGTGTTAACAGGGGTACTGGCAGCATGCGGATCGGATAGCGGCGGCTCCAATGCAGCAGCAACATCAGGGGGAACGGAAGGCGGCAAAGAAGGGGCTAAGGCCATTGAACTGCTGAATGTTTCCTACGATCCAACGCGGGAACTCTACGAGCAATATAACAAAGCGTTTGCGGCGCATTGGTTGAAAGAGAAGGGTCAGGAAGTGACGATCAAGCAATCCCATGGGGGCTCGGGCAAACAGAGCCGTTCTGTTATTGACGGACTGGATGCGGACGTGGTGACACTGGCATTGGGATACGATATTGATGCGATTGAAGATAAAGGTCTGATTAACGAAGGCTGGCAGGATAAATACGAGCATAACAGCTCTCCGTATACCTCTACGATTGTATTCCTTGTACGTAAAGGCAATCCCAAAGGCATCAAAGACTGGGATGATCTGATTAAAGGGGATATCCAAGTCATCACCCCGAATCCCAAAACGTCCGGCGGAGCACGTTGGAACTACTTGGCAGCATGGGGATATGCTCTCAAGCACAATAACAATGACGAAGAAAAGGCGAAGGAATTCGTTGGCGAATTGTTCAAACATGCGCCTGTGCTGGATTCGGGTGCCCGCGGGTCCACGACGACATTTGTTGAACGTGGCATTGGTGATGTGCTGCTTGCCTGGGAGAATGAAGCTTTCCTATCAGTCAAAGAGCTGGGTCCGGACAAATTCGATATAGTGGTGCCTTCGGTTAGTATCTTGGCTGAACCACCTGTTGCGATTGTGGACAAAAATGCAGACAAAAAAGGAAGCCGCGACGTGGCGGATGCCTACCTGAAATACCTGTACAGTGAAGAGGGGCAGACGATTGCCGCTGAAAATTATTACCGCCCAACGCTGGACAGCGTGGAGGAAAAATTCAAAGATCAGTTCCCTGCGCTTGAACTGTTCACGTTAAAAGATATATTCGGTACATGGCGGGATACTCAGGCCAAACATTTCAATGACGGTGGTATCTTCGACCAGATCTATGTTCCGGGCAGCTAAGGTTGCTCTATTCAATGAATACCCGATCAATTGCGCTGTGAGCGGCCAACCAGCCTCACCGGCTGAAGGCAGAGAGGATGAACGTGCATGAGCAAGGTGATGGTGACGCAAAGACGCACATTGCCGGGATTCGGATTAACGATGGGTTACAGTGTGCTCTACCTGAGCCTGGTTGTACTTATTCCACTGGCTGCGCTGTTGTTTAACTCAACAGGGCTGACGTGGGCAACCATGATTGAGGTTGCGACCAATCCCAGGGTGCTGGCTTCCTTCCAGGTCAGCTTTCTGACCGCAGGTGCAGCGGCCCTGATTGATCTCGTGCTGGGGTTACTCCTGGCATGGGTGCTTGTTCGGTATGAGTTTCCTGGCAAAAGGCTGTTTGATGCGGTCATTGATTTGCCTTTTGCCTTGCCGACAGCGGTAGCGGGGGTTGCCCTCACGGCGATCTATGCCGGCAATGGCTGGATCGGGCAGTTTGTAGAGCCTTTGGGCATTAAGCTCGCCTATTCACAGGCCGGGATTACGCTGGCGCTGATGTTTATCGGCATTCCGTTCGTGGTTCGTACGGTGCAACCAGTGTTGGAAGAGCTGGAGGCTGAGGTGGAAGAAGCGGCTGCCACCCTGGGAGCAGGAAGATGGCGGATATTCCGTACGATTCTGCTGCCGGATCTGATTCCGCCACTGCTGACCGGATTCGCCCTGGCTTTTGCCCGGGGCATCGGTGAATATGGCTCCGTTGTATTTATCTCAGGAAATATGCCGATGAAAACAGAGATTGCCCCCTTACTGATCATGGCCAAGCTGGAGCAGTTCGATTATGCAGGCGCTACAGCTGTAGCGTTGCTGCTGCTGCTGGTTTCTTTCATCCTGCTGCTGATTATCAATTCCTTGCAACGTTGGAGTCGGAAGGCGGGCAGGGCATGACGATGAAGCATGGTGGAATAAGGATATTAAAAAACGTCACTCACCCAAACCAAAGGAGGTGCAGCATATGGCGGGTTCTGTCCCACTGAGCCCTGTTCCACCCGTACGAGCTGGCCGCGGAACAAACCGTGCCACAACGGAAGCTCCATGGGTCAAATGGTTGTTGATTGGACTGGCAAGCCTGGTACTTCTATGGCTGCTTATATTGCCATTGGCCATTGTGCTCATGGAGGCGTTGAAGCAGGGTTGGGGTGTATACATCGCGGCTCTTACCGAACCGGATGCCATGTCTGCACTGAAGCTCACATTATTGGTTGCAGCGATTACCGTGCCGCTGAATACGATATTTGGTGTGGCCGCTGCCTGGGTTATTACCAAATTCCAGTTCAAGGGCAAGGGACTCATGATCACCCTGATTGACCTTCCCTTTTCGATCTCGCCTGTAGTGGGCGGGTTGATCTTTGTATTGGTCTTTGGTTCGAATGGGTGGTTTGGTCCGTGGCTGTCCGAGCATGATATCAAAATCATCTTTGCGCTGCCAGGCATCGTCATTGCGACGCTGTTTATTACGTTCCCCTTTGTAGCCAGGGAGTTGATTCCACTCATGGAGGACCAGGGAACCCGGGAAGAGGAAGCGGCGGTTACGCTGGGTGCTTCGGGGTGGCGAATCTTCTGGAGTGTAACCTTGCCCAACATCAAATGGGGGCTGCTGTACGGTATCATTCTGTGTAATGCCCGTGCCATGGGTGAATTCGGAGCGGTCTCTGTGGTGTCCGGACATATCCGCGGGGAGACGAATACGCTACCGCTGCATGTGGAGATTTTGTACAACGAATATCAATTCTCGGCTTCATTTGCCGTAGCTTCCCTGCTCCTGATTCTGGCTCTCGCCACGTTGTTGCTCAAGAGCTGGCTTGGACACAAAGCCATTTCGGAAAAGTGATACAAGCGGATTAATATCATAATATGAGAAGTAGAAAATACAGATTGACAGCTACTGGAAGCCCTGCTAATGTATAAACCAAGTATATAGGTTGGATAAGAATGATTTATAAATCCGTTGGATGACAGCTCAGGAATATGGCGGGCAGTAGCCCGGGAAGAGGAGGCGGCTCTATGGCTAAGCCGTTAAAAGTGGATGAGGTATGGTTGGACCGAATTGCCGGACAGCTGAATGACATGGAGTTTGGTTCTTTGCACATCGTGGTGCATGAAGGCCAGATTGTGCAGATGGAGCGGACCGAACGAAAGCGTTTTGAGAACACACCCTCAGGCAGCGCCTCCAAATCCGGAAGCACGGCACGAAGCAGTTCAGCCCGTTCACTGCGCGGATCGAATGCGAGTGCAAAGGGATAGAGAGTGACGTGACTTCAGGGAAGTAAGGAAGGAACCAGAGGAATAGACATGTATAATCCGGAAACGGATAGCAAATGTATGTTTCTAACGGTCCTACCTAGTGCGCGCGACTTGTTTCCTTATACTCCTTATACCAATGATTTGCTTCAAGCAACACCTGTTGCCCACCTGCATCCTTAAATTCTTCCACAAAAGTATCGAAATATCCCACAGGTTGATCCCCGGTGATGATGGAGATGTACGCTCTGTCTCTCATGCGAATCAATTCAGATGAATATTGAATCAGGGCAGGGGTTGCAACCTCCAGGCGATTATAGATGCCATTCTCTGTCAACCCAGAAGATGCAGCCCACTGTTCACGTTTGTCCGACGGTGCACCTGGAACCGTCATGCCAATACTTGAGCCGATCATATTCGTATAATTCTCCATTCGGTTATATGGAGGAAGCAAGTGAAATGACTCTGAAGCATCGGTGTTCCAATCCCAGTGCTTTCCTGGGAAGCCATACTCCATTTTGATCTGCTCAGCAGGATCGGGGTTGGCACTTACATAATCGAGTATCTGCAAAATTTTCTCCAGTTTTCCCGGCTCCTTCGCAGCTTCAGCACCTATAGCAATAAAATTCATCAGCAGATTGTTCCCTTTTGAACCGCTACGTCCATCAGGACCAATAACAGGAGAACCAAATACAACCGCTGCGGTTGCATTCTTATGTAGTAGCTCATTGACATTGAACGAGGGTTCCACCGGAGATTCTTGTCCATTTTCATTGAGGACGCTGTAATCTCCCGCTTGATTCCAATGATAATAGTTGCCCATCGAGGTCATCCCAATTTTTCCATTAATAAAAGCATGGGATAGATGTTTATACCCGCCTTTGTTCTCACCGGTTATAAACTCAGGGTCGATAATCCCGTCCCTATACCATTTTTGCATATAAGTCAGGGCTTTTTTCATCTCAGGCTCCAAAGCGCCGATCACGAGTTGGTTGTTTTTTTCATTAAAATACAGCTGCTCGGTGAAAACGGTCTGTCCAAAAGCGCCAAAAACCACATTTAAACCCTCTCTGGATAGGCCATACGTATCCGATTTACCATTTCCGTCCGGGTCATCTTGGGCAAAAGCATACATGACCGTTTCTAATTCATCCAATGTCTTCGGAACGTCCAGACCAAGCTTCTTAAGCCAGTCCTCTCGGTATACGACAGGAGTTCGATAGATGTTGGTCTGATTGATGGCCGGTATTCCATATAAGGAACCGTTTATTTTTCCATACGCTAAGTAACGTGAATCATAATCGCGAATTCGCTGTACGATATTTGGCGCATATTGTTCAAGTATTTCAGGAGAGATCTCCGCCAAGACTCCTTGCATCTGGTACTTAAGCAGATCATGCGGTTGTCTGATTCGGAAAAGATCGGGTATTTTCCCTTGGGCAAGCTCCAGATCCAGCAGTTCCTCGTACCGCTTGTTCTCAAGGTTCCATACCTCCAGATCAACATCAAACCGATCCTCAATATAGGCAATCATCTCTGCGTCCTCAGGAACAGGGATATTTTGATGCATGGTCCAGGATATCGTATACGCTGGAGCCGTATCCTTCTCAGGGTTTGCCAGATGGTCCTTCTGCTGCCCTTTTGCCCTGTCCCCGTTTAGAACAGCACACCCACTTGTACACACGAGAAGGAGAAGCATTGCGGAGTATAGGCTTAGCTTTCTTGAAAGGTTAAATTTCATAGCAGCTCCTTTTTTAATTTTGAATTCTATATAGATCCCTGTTCCATTAGACTGCGCATGAAGTTTTTTGGTGTACAGCCGTGAATTTCCTTGAACTTCTTGATGAAATAGGCAGGGGTACGGTAACCGACTGTATTTGCGACCTGCTCAACCGTAATTTCGCGTTGCGTCATCAGTTCCCTTGCGCGTTCCATCCTCTGGTTCGTAACATACTCCGAATAGACAATCCCGGTTTCTTCCTTGAAGAGTTTACTGAGATATTTAGGGCTGATGAACACTTGCTCTGAGACGTGATCCAGCGTGAGATCGCCCGATAAGTTCTCTTGAATATAGATTTTGACAGCCGAGATGGTATCCACGCTCCGTACCTCGCTTCGCTTTTCCATATGCATCACAAATTCGGTCACGAGGTGAATCATCCATTCCGAATAGCGGTTGATATTGTAGAACAATGAGAATTGCTTGTACAGACTCAATGTGTGGGCCTCGGTGGGCTGCCAACGTACCTGATGAATACATTCAGAGTATATGGAGACCGTTTTAAGTAATATGATCCGACTGTATTCGGATGAATACATGCCTTCTTTAATCTGAGAGACCAGCTCTTGAATAGCCTGGACTGTGCCGTGCACATCCCGAGTCTGCAGTTTCTTCTCAAAATTTACGAGGTATGAGTCCGGAATTTCCAAGCTGCTGGTTTCCCTGTTCAGCAGATCCAGATCCTGAATGGCAGACTGATCGGGAAAGAAATAGCTGTATCGAATCAAGGTATTCGCCTGATGATAGCTTGTGTATACCTCCGTGAAGTGCTCTACCCATCCGCCCAGTGATAGCACGAAATCCAGATCGAATCTGGTTTTTGCTTCCGTATGAATGAAATCTACAATGAGATCAGAGAGAGGTTCTTCGGATTGATTGGTACAGATGATTACTGCTATTTTGTGATCCTGCAATTCCTCTGCCAGCAGCTGAGTTCCTTCCATCTCTGCCATCTCCAGTTGTTGGATCATCGTGTACAACGTATGCTGCAACTGTCTTGGCTGCAGATCCTTCCACTTCTCATTGACTGGGTCAATGACGATGCAGCGGAAGCGAGTATACGCTATTGAAATATGAACAGATTGCAGTTGTTCGGTAAGCTCCTCTGGGGTAAACCGGTTATTTAACATGTTCAGCATGATACTATGCTTAATCATCTTATGATTGGCCTGGAGTGTCTCTTCAAGGCTATCGACTTTATTGGACAGACTGTTAATGGTTGTATCGATAAACCGATATTCGTCCTGTTTTAAGCTGGTAGGGCTATCCATCCGGCTCTTGATGTTATTCAGGATTCGTTTGAGAGGACTATAATTGGCCCTGGTGAAGAGGGACGACATCGCTATACCAACCGCAACAGCCAATAAGCCGAGAAGAACCGAAATCTCCTTCAAGCTATCCAACTTATAATAGAAGCTTTCATTGGGCGTGGTTGTGTAGATTCTCCATGCATTTCCTTTAAATTGATCTTGGGTTACGACATGAGAGTCATAGTTAAATACAGGCGTGAAGCCCTCCTCTGAAGAAGGATAGGAGAGGAGTGACTGCGTCAGATTTTCCTCCGTGAAAGTGCCTATCAACGTTTTGTCCGCGGCAGAGATGACGGTTCCATCCTGATCGATAATTAATGTATTCGCATAGTCGGCAGGGAGCATGTTTTTAATAATCTGACTAATCGCTGACTCTTTGATATCAATCGCAATCAGGGCTTTACTGTCTTGTCCAGACGATTGAAAAGGATAACTGTGGACATAGGAAATTAGAGGACTCCTGTTGCTCTGTTCCCGTGATTCGATATACGCATCCTGAGGCACCATGCGAGTTTTCATCCATAAGGAACTTTCTGGAGTCTCTTTCATCGCAGCAATCCAATCCGTCGTGTGATCCACACTCGAAGGCGTGTCCTCATAGAGCAATAGTCCATATACAGATGAGACGATGAAGTTATTCTTCGTATCGTACACATGAATCGCTTCAATGAGATCGGAATAATTCTGCACCATATTTTTGAGGGACTGTTCGATGTCCAGAATTTTGCTATGGTTTCCTTGTAAGCTATCTAAATTGATATTTGCAGCGTTACCGAGTGCCAGGGACAGGTAGACCTGATTCACCTTCTGGATAACGGAGCTCTCAATAGTATTGACCGTGCTTTTCAGCGACAATTGATTATTGATTCGGATCTCTTTGCTGTATTGATGGGAGAAGAAGAGATAGAAAATGGAGCCGAAAAGAAGCGCAATGACAAGAACAACAGCGAGGTAGGAAAGAACCATTTTGGATCTCACAGACTGAAATGGCTTACGCATTCTTTATCTCCCTTCATTCCTTATTTCTAAACAACTTCATCATTATATAGCAGGCCAAGGACGAGAAATCATGTTGACCGAAATTTAACAAACTCCCCCGTCACATTTTACATTCATTTAATAAAGCGTTTACATAAAAGGATATCATAATTAACGAAAGTAGTATCTCCTCTATTTTTTTAGGGCAGAAATCATCGGAACGTACGATTTTGATATAAAACGGAATATGTTCTATAGATGCGAAACGCTCTCTAATGCTACAGTAACGGCAGATCAGACATCTGTATAGAGACTTTCTTACTCATTTGCAGATGCAGGAGCAAAAAAATAATTTACCATAATGGGAGCGTGTATTTGCAAGCCATGAGAAAACCACTTAAAAAGTCACTGGCATTACTTCTAATGTTGTCTATGGTAGGTCCGACATTTGCAGAGAAGAGTTTTGCAGCCGATCAGAAGATTCAGTTCTCTGATATTAAGGGACACTGGGCGGAAGCAAATATTCAAGCATGGGGTGATGAAGGATTAATTCGAGGCTATCTGGATCATTCATTTAAACCGAACACGTATATTACCAGAGCAGAATTTATGAATTTGGTAAACGGTGCTTTTGGATATTCCGGACAAGCTCAGATTACCTTCAGCGATGTGTCTGAGAGTGCATGGTATTACGAAGCCATTTCTATTGCAAATGCGAATGGATATATAGATGGGTACACCGATGGCACCATGAAGCCGCAAGATCCGATCACCCGTCAGGAAGCAGCCAAAGTGATCGCTGGCATTTTGAATTTGGAGTCAAGCGAAACAGCTGCGAATGTATTTAGCGATTCATCATCAATTGCGGCGTGGAGCAAAGGAGCGGTAGGTGGAGCGGCAGCGGCAAAAATTATCTCCGGATATGCGGATGGAAGCTTCAAACCGCTTCGTTCCATTACGCGTGCCGAAGCCGTGTCTGCACTCGTTAAGGCTGTAGAAACAGATGCTACTACAGCTGCCAAACCAGCTAAGCCAAAAGGAACGGCAGCTGTACTGAATGTGAATCCTCCAGCAGATGAAGCTCGGTTGTCCGCCGTGAAGGACGGAGCCAATGCTGGAGACGACACTTTGAAAAATATTGCGGAAACTAATCCATTTATTGATATCCTGGACGGTTTTGATCAAGTATGGTCCATGAACCAAACGGATTGGAGAGATGGCACAGCGGCAACCAAAATCGGAGCTGACGGAAAGAATGCAAAGTATGGAGATGGACCTTCCCCATATTATGATGGCTTTAAGAATGATCCGACCGTAGCTGTCGCTGATCAGAAAACATATGCTAATGAAGAGATCCGAAACAAAGCGACTTGGGAAGCCAATATCAGGTATGTAGAAAAGGTTACACAGAATCGCACGGCTGAAGAGGCATTGGCAGCCTATTACGATGACCAAAGGGATAAGATCTATAGCGTGATGGAGGGCTTTGGCCCCTTGGCTAACACGTATGTAGATATCATCAAGCCAAAGACAAACGTTGAACGAACGGTGGACGAGATGAATGTGGTATTGACCGAAGAAACCGTGGAAGATGAAAGCCAAGGTATTGGAGATTGGGAGGAAAAAACAGAACTATCAGACTTGGTCCATTTAGTTGATCTGGTTCGATTCAAAATTCCTGCTTCATCTAATCCCTCTAAATATTTCTACTCTTCCCCTAGACCGTGGAGAATGAATTCCAATGGAGAAGTGAAAGAAGTTGTTGACAGCAAAGGACTGCCTGTATGGGAAACCTTGGGCGAAGGTGAGAAAAAAGAAGTACCTCTGGCTTCAGGCGGCACCAAATCAACAGGAGAAAAACATTACCAGCAATACGAAACCAACGTTAAGCTTATTCCTGCGTTAACTTATGTCAAACGAATCGCTGAGGATGGAAGAGGAAAAGATGGCGGATTTCCGAGCGGACATACCAGTGCAGCTTACTTATCCGTATTTCCTTTGGCATACGCTACACCAGAACGATTCTCTGAATTGTTAACGAGAGCAGCTCAGCTGGGCGAGAATCGAGTCGTAACGGGGATGCACTCGCCGCTTGATGTTATAGGAGGAAGAATACAGTCCACAGCCATGGCTGCATATGCACTTAATCAGGCTGAGAACAAAGATGTGTTAGAGAAAGGCTATGAGAATGCAGGAGAAGTATTTGGAGCCGCAGCCAAGGAAAAAAATATGAGTCTGTATGAGTATGCACACACCGTAACCGAAGATTACACGTTCAAGAGTGCTTATGATGAACACAAATGGGAAGATCATGATGCCAATAAAGCCTTCTATAGAGAGAAGATGACTTACGGTCTGCCACAAACAGGAACCAAAGGTTTGGCTCCCGTTGTACCGCAAGGAGCAGAAGCTCTGTTGGAAACGCGTCAACCGTATCTAACAGATGAGCAACGCAGACAAGTATTGTATACAACATCCATTGACTCTGGATATCCTGTACTGGATGAATCCAAGGGCTGGGGTAGAATTGATCTGGTCACGGCTGCGGATGGATACGGTGCATTCTTGAACAATGTAACTGTGGATATGGATGCTTCCAAAGGACGGTTCAATGCTGAAGACTGGTGGAGAAATGATATCACCGGTAGTGGAATGCTCACGAAAAAGGGAACAGGATCACTTACCCTGACAGGCAACAACAGCTACACAGGCGGAACCTTGCTGCAAGCAGGAACGTTGGTAGCCGAATCCGCAACGGCTTTGGGTACAGGTGATCTGTATGTGGAAAATGGAACCGTTGTTGTGAATGTCGACGGTGCATTAACCTTGAATAGAAACTTCACCATGGATAACGGTACGCTGGAATTGGTTGTAGATGGTGACAACAGTCAACTGAATGTCGGCAGAAAGCTCTACATTGATGGAGGAAGTCTCAAACTAGACTTGTCCAACCATAAGATTGAAGGTTCCAAAGATATTACGTTAATCACCGCTAATGGAATTACAGGTGAATTCGACAGTGTAACCGCAGATGGTTATGACGTTACGGTCACGTACGAAAAGGGTCGTATCATTGCACATGTTGTAGCCAAATAAGTGAAGTAATTATGCTATCGTTTAATTTTTAGCAAGGACAAGATTAGTAATATAGAAAAGGGCTGAAACTACAATATAGTTTCAGCCTTTTTTCCTCTTCTACTAATAAAAATTCTCGCTTCGTACGGGAGGGACCCGATGTTGTTTGCTCACATGCGCTTGGAACAGAGCATGAGCAATGGAGTGCGTGCTAACGGATCCGAGGCATCTTAATCAAGGATTTAAATGGTCCGTAGAAACCTAAGGAATCTGAGACACGTTATATTGGCGTGTACGGCGTTTTACAGCGTTTTTGTTGAGCAATTTTGGGAAATAACGTGTCTGATGTTCTTTACAATGTTGAAAGAGGACGTAGAAGCCAGATAAGCCGTCCTGAGTTCCTTAGGAAATCGGCTGGATGCGTTAATTATTCGTCGGTATGGGTGCCAGATGTACGACGTGTATTCCCTTCTAGCTCCGTAGAAACCTGCTTCGTTGGTTCCAACTCCGTCTGTCCTGCGTAGGGGCGTTCACTGCGAGAGCGTGTCCCATTCAACGCGAAACCCGATACGAATATAATCAACTGTAATCCCAGGGCATAGGGGGCGGCAACAAGTCCAATCAGGTGGAGCAAGGAGCATACCGCGATCAGTAAGGAGAGCAGTTTGGTTACTGTACGCGGCCTATCCCGGCGCGGGCTGGCCCAGAGCAGATATCCGTACATAATGGTGATCATAAGGGAAACCGCACGAATCCAAGGCAGGATATTGCCCCATGTGTCTACAGGCACGTCCAGCATCCGCTGACGAAATACCAGATCTGTAATCAGAAATCCTGTAGCTGTCAATGCAGCTGGTTCGGCTAAGGGTCGGAAGATGGTCCAGACCGCTGTGCCCCAATGATCTGCCTGTGTATCCCGGTTGAGTTCATCTGATAATGCGGTGCATTCCCGTTCCAGTGCTCTATGCATCAGACCGATTCTGGCGGGATCATGTTCCTTAATACAGTCACGGATCTGGTCCTGTAGCTGAGGGGAGAGGTAAGATGCGGCTTTACAGGCTAACATTGCCGTGATTAGATCGTTATGTTCATGTTCCGACCGTTCATCATTCCGTTTTTCCTGGATGGTAAGTTGTCCCAAGAGGGCTGTACTTATGTATAATGTATCTCGTATCCTTCGCATTCGCCTTTCGTGGCTCCGGCGAACTTCAGTGGCAGACCATATGTATATCCCCAAAAGCAGAGCCATGATGCCAAGCACCACAGCCATAGCACCTGGGCGCGATGTTAGATCTTCAATCCAACGTTGAAACACACTTGTTCCTCCTTTGCTCTAACTTCACGTATCATGAAACACGCTTCACGTAAGCTTTCTCTCACTATTACACAGGAAGTAGATGAATTCAAGCAGAAAGGGGCACAATTCATGGATCAAGTGAATATTGAACACACACCACCCGCAGCAGTGGAGTATCTTGCCCTGCGGCAGATCGCGGGCCTTAGTCCAATGAGCAGGGAAGGGGCGGAGATTGGACTACCGAATAGTCTGTTTGCCGTATGTCTGCGTGAAGAGGATATGCTGGTAGGCATGGGACGAGTGATTGGAGATGGAGGTTGCTTCTTTCAGGTCGTCGACATCGCTGTACACCCGGATGTTCAGGGAATGGGTTATGGCAAACTGATTATGAGCGAGATTATGAATTATTTGCGTGACGTTGTGCCTGCTCGCGGTTTGGTCAGTCTGCTGGCGGATGTTCCGGCTGATCGTCTGTATGCTCAATTTGGATTTGAGTACACCAGTCCAAAATCGGAGGGCATGTGGTGGAGGCAGGGAGAGGAAGGGCCGGCTACTTAGGAAAAAACTGAATTTTGATGTGAGACTGAATTTCATATGATGATGAAATCTTCTCCGTATAGCCGCATTAGCGGCTTTTTTTCATGAACCGTATTGCTTGATGGGGAGGAGAGGGGATACTTCTGAGTGGCGGCGTTTCCTTCGATCATGCGGTGAAGATTGTTTTTCTACATATAAGCTGTAAGAGATAGGTTTACAAGTGTTCACATCCGGTTTAAGATGGCGTGAGCCGTTTAAGGTATATAACAATAGGATTAAGTATTAAAATAACGGTAAGGTAATGAAGCGATATCTAACAGAAAAGAGGGAATTCATATGAAAGTAGCCATTTTTGGAGCAACCGGAGCGATTGGCAAAACGATACTGTGGGAGCTGATGGATCGTGGACATGAAGTGACTGCGGTGGTGCGTGACCCGTCGAAGGTTGAGATGGTGCATGAGCGTTTGCGTGTAGAACAAGGGGATCTGCTTAACCCGGATCAGGTGGCTGATTTTGCAGCAGGTCAAGAAGTGGTTGTGAGTGCGTATGGTCCGAAGTTCGGTGAAGAAGAAGAAATGCTGGAAGTCACCCGTTCATTGATCGAGGGTGTTCGCCGTGCAAAAGCAGGGCGCCTGGTAGTGGTTGGTGGAGCGGGAAGCCTGCTGACGGATTCCGGTGATATGCTGATGGATACGCCGGGATTCCCGGAGGAAGTTAAGCCGCTGGCTAAAGCCCATGCAGATGCATATGATCTGATTGAGGCATCAGGTATTCACTGGACGTATATGAGTCCTGCAGCAACGATCACAACAGGACGGCGTACAGGCCAGTTCCGGGTTGGCATGAATCGTGTGATTACGGATGATATTGGCGAAAGCACGATTTCGGTTGGCGATTTTGCAGCGGCTTTGGTGGACGAACTGGACGATCCGCAGTTTATTCAATCACGGTTTACGGTAGGTTATTAAGCGTAGACAGGTTTGGGATGGATGAATCTGAAGGTTTTGTATCTGTAGTTCCTGTACACGGGATTCGGGATCGATAGAATTTTCAATAATGCATTGCTTTGGACGTGGTAACTGGAAGAAGTAAGGGCAAAGCAGCCATAACGATATAGGATTGCCGTTCAGGTGCGGAGTTGTTGCTTTTAGGTATAAAATGAGCTTGTCACGGGGAGGGATGAACGTTGTTTATCGTAACCGCTGAACAGATGAGAGCTGTGGACGAGTACACCATTCATAAGTTGGGTATTCCCGCTGCCAGTCTGATGGAGAATGCAGGTCGGGCCATAGCCGAGGAAGTCATCAAGCTGTGTCGGGAAGAACAGGCAGAAGGGTGGCTTGCAGATTCGGGACAGCCTGGCTATAGCAGCAAAGGCGATGCGCGGCGGGCACACACCGGGCCCGGCGATCGGCAAGGTTATGGTGGCGACATCATCGCCGATCCGGCGCTGGTGATGGAGCGCCCGGGAGATCAGCAGTGGTACATGCTGATCGGCAAGGGCAACAATGGCGGCGATGGCCTGGTGGCCGCGCGGCATTTGGTTGAAGCAGGGCTTGGCGTGACATTGGTCTACGCCGATGCCCCTGATGCGCTGCGGGGCGAAGCCGCAGTGCAACGGGATGCCGCCGCGCAGCTCGGCATCCCTGCCCTTGTCCACGGGCGCGAAGCCGTGGACTTCAGCCGGTGCACAGGCATCGTGGATACGCTGCTGGGCACCGGCTCGCGGGGAGCGCCGCGAGGAGCTTACGCGGCGCTGATTAAGGCGGCGAACGACAGCGGCAAGCCAGTCGTGTCCGCCGATGTGCCAAGCGGGCTGGACGCCGACACCGGAGAGGTGTACGAGTCCTGCATTCAGGCCCGGGTGACCGTATGCCTCGCGCTGCTCAAGCGCGGGCTGGTGCAGTATCCGGGCGCTTCTGCTGCGGGGCGCATCGTGGTGCGCGCCATCGGCATTCCCGCGAAGCTTGCGCCGGAGCATGGCCCCTCGGTCCGTCTGCTGACGGACAAGGTGCTGCGCGGTGCGCTGCGCGTGGACACAGGCCGCCTCCGGGCACCGGACGGCCACAAGGGCACCTACGGCCACGTGTTGCTGGCCGCGGGAAGTCTGCCGATGAGCGGCGCCGGCCTGCTCTCGGCCAAGGCCGCGCTGCGCGCTGGCTGTGGGCTCGCCACATGGGCGCTGCCCGCGGCACTGCTGCCGCATGTCATCGGCAACGTGCCCGAGCTCATGCTCGCTGCCGCCGCCGATGGCGACAGCGGCGAATGGAACGCGGCTTCCGCCGACGCCTTGCTGCGTCTCGCGGAGAGCCGCGACGTGCTCGCGACCGGCCCGGGCCTCGGCCGCTTCAAGGGCGACACAGACTGGCTGCGCCGTCTGTGGCAACATACGGATCGTCCGCTCGTCATCGACGCGGACGCCCTCAACATGCTGGCAGACGCTGGCCCACATGGGCCTCGCGACTGGGGCCAGCGAAGTGCGGCGACAATCCTGACGCCGCACCCTGGCGAGATGGGTCGACTGCTGGGCATGTCGACCCAGGAAGTGCAGCGTGACCGCATTGGACACGCTGCACAATACGCCCGCGAGCAGGGCGTGACCCTTGTGCTCAAGGGAGCACGAACGGTCATCGCAACGCCTTCCGGCGAGGCGTACATCAACACCACCGGGCACGCCGGCATGGCGACTGGCGGTGCCGGAGACGTATTGACCGGCATCATCGCCGGTCTGCTTGCCCAAGGGCTCAGCGCGGAGCAGGCCGCCGCGTTCGGCGTATATCTCCACGGACAGGCCGCCGAACGAGCAGCACTGCTCCGCGGTGACCCGTCGTCCCTGCTGGCCGGAGACATCATCGACGCACTGTGAGTGGAGTTTCCGATCTAGTTTTCTTACAGAAACTTGTAACTCCGCTTCTTTGGATTCTTTCTGTCCTCTCGGTTTCGTGTACATGTTTAGTTCAATTTATATACAATCATATCGCTGATACGAAATAAATTCATAGATGAAACAACGATTAGCCAATGAAAAGGGGAGCCCTGTCATAGTCATGACGGAGGCTCCCCTTTATTTGTTTGTGTGTTCACACTGCGTGATTCTGGTTCGCATCTAACCTAGCTATAACCTGTCTATAATCTCATCTAGCATGCATTAACCTGCATCTAAACTACATCCGACCTAAGCCTGGCCCAAGTTATCCCGACATCCTGCTTACAGCCGGAATCGCAGCAGTTCCTGATGCATCTCCGCGCTGATATCACGCAATGACTTCACCTTGATACTTGCATCTGCGAAGGAACGTTGTTGTTCCGACGTGGAGGCTGTAATCTCTTCACTGCTGGCAGCCGATTGCTCAGTGATGGCACTGATATTTTCGATGGCCTGTTGCACCTGTGTACTGAGTTCATTGGAATGCTGCATGTCCTCCGCAAGCTGCTGAATACCCGTACTGATGCGCTCCACACTTTCACGAATGGCGGAGAAGGATTCCCGGGTCTGGTCCGTAGCTTGTTCCTGTTCGCCGAATAGCTGCATGCTCTGCGCTACCGAGTTCTTCACCTTGTCCATGGAGGTCGTGATCTCACCCACGGCCGCATAGATATGCTTGACTGATTGTGCGGATTGTTCGGCGAGTTTATTCACCTCGCCCGCTACCACAGCGAAGCCACGCCCGGCTTCTCCGGCACGAGCAGCTTCAATGGATGCATTTAACGAGAGCATGGTCGTCTGTTTCGCAATCTCCGATACATATGCCGTCATCGTGGTGATTCGAACCGCGCTGTCTTCCAGTTCCCGGACCGTCTGCTCTACCTCGGACATCGCCAGACGATTTACTTCAGCCAGACGGAGTTGTTCCGCGACAGCTTTATTACCTTCTTCAACCGTAGTTAATACTTCTCGACCATCGATCACGGATTGGGATGTAGCCTTCAGATTACTATTGAAGGTAGACTGCATCTTATCCACAACGATGACCGTTTCACTCAAGTCCTCGGCAATCTTCTGACTGCCAACCGCCAGTTCCTCGGTTGTACGGGATACTTGCTGTACAATCGCTTGAGACGTATCATTCCCGCGGTCGATGTCCTGCGCCATCAGATCAACACGATGACCAGCTGCACCAATGGATTGAACAATGCCGCGAATATTAAGGGTCATAATGCGGAAAGAGCGACTCAGGTCATCAAGTTCGTCTTTGCCCCGAGCTTCCGGTAATTGCAGGGTAAGATCACCGTCCGCAATCTGTCCAGCGGCGTCTTTGAGCGTACGAATACGCCGGGCGATCTGACGTGAAGTATACATATTGAACAACATGATGGCGACGAGCAATACGATGGCTCCACCGAGAGCGATTTGCCACGTTTGCTGAATGTCACGCTCCAAATCGACGGTATATTGATCATAACGATCTCGCGTTATTTCATCCAACGAATAAATATCGTTCTGTATGCCCCGAACCCGGGTGCTGTAACGCTTGGCTTCTGCACTATTCATCTCGGTCATTGCTTCGGTAGCTCCCTGATTCAGAGCTTCTAATTTGGTCTGGATGGACTGAATAAGTTGCAATTGCTGATCCGTTTCCAGTAATCCGTCTGTAAGCTCCTGAATCATCGTTTGACCTTCATCCAGCAAGCGGAGCACGGCGTCTTGGTTACCTGCTGTCATGGAGAATGAGTAGACATCCAGCGCCTGCTGGGTCTGAATCTGATTGGCATTCAGTTCACTAACCTTGAGCATGGCCGGGACCAGATTCTGATTTTTGGCATTCATCCCGAGCAATTCCATGATGATAAAGGCTACCAGCGCTAGGCATAGAAGTAGCGAGATCAGAGCATTCAGTATCAGTTTTCCTTGTAGTTTCATATGCGTACCTCCTCGAATCCGATAGGTTTGGTTATTGATCAAGCTTAATTTTGATTTGACCGGAAGAGATCTGTGTTTTCAGTTCATCGAAGGTTTTCTGTTGTTCATCACTGAGCGTGATATTATGTAGAGCAGTCAGACCCACCGCGTTCTCCGCCAGCCCTTCCACGATTTCTTTTTGAGGGAAGGTATGATTGTTTTGAATAAACGAGTTCACGGCATTATAGATGGAGACATCCACATTTTTCAGCATGGACGTCAGAATGGCTTTTTCGGCCAAAAAGAACTGATCGGTATCTACGCCAATGGCGTATTTCCCTAATGTTTGAATCTCCGTCAGTGCGCCCACGCCTGTGAGACCTGCGGCTACGTAGATCACGTCAGCGCCCTTGTCCTGAATCATCTCTGCAGCCAATTGTTCGCCCAGATCGGCATTACCGAAATCCCCAGCGTAGACAGCATCAACGGTTGCATCCGGCTTGACAGCCAGAACACCTTGCTTAAACCCCTGCTCGAAATTGCGTAGGACCGGTATCTCCATTCCACCAAGGAAGCCAACATGATTTTCGGTTGTGGCCATAGCGGCAATCACACCTGCCAGATAACTTCCTTCTTCTGCCCGGAACGAGATGGAGGCAATGTTAGGCAGGTCGGACTGACTGTCAATCAACAGGAATTGCTGATCCGGATACTTGGCAGCGATTTTCTCCATGTCGGGCTGTACCGTATCACTCAGACCAATAATCAGGTCGAATTTGGCAACCGCCAATTCCTCAAATGCAGCTTCAAAGGATCCATTCTCGCCCGGTTCACGATAGTCAAAGATAATGCTTTTCTCGTCTCTGGCCTGAACCAGCCCATCAAAAGCAGCATCATTGAAAGAACGGTCACCCAGACCTACTTCCGTAAGCACGATCCCGACCTTCGTTCTTGTGTCTGTTGACGTTGTTGTATTATTGGCAGAACATGCCCCCAGAATCAGTACCGCCAGGATTATCATTATGGTGAGACCTAGACCTGCGCGTCTGCTCTTGTTTGTTTTCATGTGTGGTACCCTCATTTCTATAGTCGCTTTTTGCTCATTTCCCTTTATCTATATCGGACAGAGCGGCATTGTGATTTATGGTATGAAGTGAAAATTTACGTAAATCTAAAAATATTTCATGAATTATACATTAGTTTTACATTTCTCTGGTTAAAAGGGTGCTTGGATAACTAAAATATGTTGTTTGCTGATGTTAAAAGTCTAAAAACAAAAAAAACAAAAAGACAAAAAGACACAACAGAGATCAAATGAATCATCTCTATTGTGTCTTCGAAATGAACTAGCGAATATGTGAAGCGGATCGTGATTTCCGTGCTAGTCCATATCATTGAAATCTCATGAATTTACCAAGCTGCAATTGAGCCATCGGTCCGCGTTTCTGTACCCCCGCATAATACGCCATTGTCCGGATTGCGCCAGATGATCTGACCGCGTCCAAACTGGGATGGATCAAGCGCCACTTGAATATCATGTCCCTTGCGGGCGAGTGCCTGTGCAATGTGCTGCGGGAAACCTGGTTCCACGAGAATCGTTTTGCCCTTCGTCCACTGCCAGCGCGGAGAATCCAGTGCAGCCTGCGGGTTCAGGTGATAATCAATCGTATTCATGACCACCTGTACATGACCCTGCGGCTGCATGAAACCACCCATGACACCGAATGGCCCGACTGCTTCACTGCCACGGGTCAGGAACCCTGGAATGATCGTGTGATAGGTTCGTTTACCTGGCTCCAGAGCGTTTGCATGACTCGGGTCCAGTGAGAAATTATGTCCGCGATTCTGTAACGCAATGCCTGTCCCTGGAACGACGAGTCCAGATCCGAAGCCCATGTAGTTACTCTGGATAAAAGAAACCATGTTGCCTTCGTCATCCGCGGCAGCCAGATAGACCGTTCCACTTGCTCTTGGATCACCTGCCTCGGGTGCACGTGCGGTATCACCCATGAGTTTGCGTCGTTCTTCTGCATAGGTTTCAGACAGCAGTTCCTCTACCGATACGCCCATTTTGCGTTCTTCCGTAATATATTTCTCCCCATCGGCAAATGCCAGCTTCATGGCTTCGAGTTGTTGGTGATACGCCAGAACGGATTCTTTCTCGTTGAATTCGTAACCTTTCAGCAGATTAAGTGCCGCCAGAGCAATCAGACCTTGTCCATTCGGCGGAATCTCCCATACATCGTATCCACGGTAGGAGACGGAGATGGGATCAACCCACTCGGGCTGGAATGCCGCCAGATCTTCGCGAGTCAGATAACCGCCGTGCTCTGCCATAAAGGAATGAATGCGTTCCGCCAGTTCTCCTTCGTAAAAGTCTCGCGCTTCGCTCTCGCCAATCTGGCGCAGAGTCGCCGCATGATCCGGCGAGCGCCACATCTCTCCTGCGGCGGGAACACGTCCGCCTGGAGCAAATGTCTCAAACCACGCACGCCCTGCTTCCGCATCGCCCTGGCGTGCATAGATCTCGGCTGCCCTTGCCCAGTGGCGGGCCAGCCCAGGCGCAAGCGGATAACCGTCCTCCGCATAGCGGATGGCCGGTTCCAGCGCTTCCGCCAGCGTGAGTCGTCCGAACCGGCGACTCAGCTCAGCCCAACCCGCCGGTGCGCCAGGCACCGTCACCGGCACAACCCCAAGCTTCGGCATCTCCGTATAGCCTGCCGCTTGAAGCGCCTCAATGGATATGCCCTGAGGCGCAGGGCCGCTGGCATTCAGGCCATGCAGTTTGCCCTCGGTCCAGACGAGGGCAAAAGCATCGCCGCCAATGCCATTGGACGTAGGCTCCAGCACGGTGAGTGCTGCCGCAGTTGCAATGGCGGCATCAATGGCGTTGCCGCCTTTTTTCAAGACATCCAGACCAGCTTGTGCAGCCAGTGGCTGTGACGTGGCGACCATGCCTTGTTTCGCATACACAGGCACGCGGTAAGAGGGGTACGGTTGGTAGAGTGGATCGAAGTTCATCAGGTTGTTCAGCTCCTTGTCGCAAGATGTCAGGCTCCGGCTTGACCGGATCAGTTACTCTTAACCCTCTTCGCAACCGGACAACCGATATCCTGCCACACCTGTCAAATCCAACCTGACATGAGCAGTACATCGTCGGAAATACGTTCCACCCCACCGGAATAGCCATCATCATCTAATATGTTTCTACCAAGTGGAGTGACATCAGCAACGATATCATTCACATTACGCTAAGTCGTTACCATATCGCCGCCATTGACATGGATGCATTCACCTGTGACGTAGGATGAATCGCGGGAGGCGAGATAGACGTAAGCTGCCGCCAGTTCGTAAGGCTGACCAGCCCGACCCATAGGCGTATCCGTTCCAAATACCTGTACATCCTCAGCGGAAAAACTGGCCGGGATGAGAGGTGTCCAGATGGGGCCAGGGGCAACAGAATTCACGCGAATCCCCTGTGCGGCGAGCGATTGGGAGAGTACCCTAGTAAGCGACACGACAGCTCCTTTGGTGGAGGAATAATCGATTAACTGGATGTTACCTTTGTATGCCGTAATGGAAGCCGTATTGATGATGGAAGCACCTTTGCACAGGTGCGGGAGAGCGGCCTGGATCAGAAAGAAATAAGCGAACACGTTCGTCTGAAAGGTATGGTATAGCTGTTCTTCCGTAATATCAACAATGCTTGGTTGCACATACTGTACGCCATGGTTGTTGACCAGAATGTCAATCTTCCCATAGGTTTCCATCGTCGAGCGGATGACGGCTTCACAGTTTTTCTTTAAGCGCAGGTCAATCTCGATTAAGAGACAGCGTTGTCCCAGTTCTTCGATCCGTTCACGAGTCCTTTCCGCATCTGTCCGTTCATATAGATAAGCGATGACGATATCCGCACCTTCCTTGGCAAAAGCGATGGCTGCTGCCCGGCCGATTCCGCTATCACCACCCGTAATAATGGCTACTTTGCCTTCGAGTTTGCAGCTGCCGATATAAGCAGGATCTTCACTAATCGGTTCGGGCACCATCAGGGTTTCCAGACCGGGTTGCTGGTCCTGATGCTGTGGTGGAAAGGCCAACTTTTGCTCCTTGCACACCGTTTTCTCACCATAAAAAGGGTAGACAGGATTCATTCGCTTTACATCCTCCTCGAACGTTCATTGATACGGATAACCTATGCATTCGCCCAGAAAAAGGTTCGAGAGGAGCTAGTCAGGCTGTTGTTTTTTGCACAGAATATACCATAATAAGGATAGGTCCTTAAATCGATGGAGGTGTCAGGAGCCACATGAATATTCAAGGAATTAATCATTTGTGCTTTTCCGTATCCAATCTGGAGCGTGCCATTACCTTTTATGAGCAGGCTCTCGGTGCCCGGATTCAGGTGAAAGGACGCAAACTGGCTTATTTTGAACTTGCCGGTCTGTGGATCGCTCTGAATCAGGAGGATGTTATTCGCAACTATACGGAACAAACCTATACCCATATTGCATTTACCGTTACAGAAGAGGAGTTTGACGCGTCTGTGCAGCAGCTGCGAGCAGCTGGAGCAGACATACTTCCCGGAAGACCAAGAGATCCGCGAGATGCATTGTCTGTATATTTTACCGATCCGGATGGTCATCTCTTTGAACTGCATACAGGTACGATGAAACAACGACTGGATTATTATCGCGAAGACAAAACGCATATGACCTTCTATCCGTGAGTTCCATACGCAAATGGAGGTAAATGGTAATTAACGTATTTAAAGTCATTGCAATTATCCGTACAATACATCTTAGGTTCGCTGAAATGTACTCGGTATGTTCGGCTGCCAAACCATATGCACAAGGAGAGATGGACGTGGATAATAAAAGATTCAAGCTTCGGTTTGTTGCGAGCGGGTTGTCTGTGGCCATTGTCATGTTATTTTCATTGTATAATGGACATCTTCAAAATTCAGGGGGAGCTCTTCAGTCCCATGCATCCCTGGACCACTCATCATCTAAGCAATTAACGGTGCACCCGCTTGATCTGAATGATCCTATTCCTGAATAGTTGTTAGGAGAAGATGGGGGCCGGTTTATTTGATATAGGATTTATATTCGTCATAATTCATCTTCTGTTCTTGACCGCTAAGCACTAGAAGTCTGTGACTAATATCAGCCTCGCGATCTGCATGGATGCGTTTAAGCAAGTCGTAACTCATTCGAAGGAAATAATAGCCTTCATTGGTGTTGTCTTTCTCATGAAATACAATGCCGAGAAGACGATATAGTTTGGCACGGAGCATGCCTTCATCTCGTTGATCGAGTAGTTGAAGAGCTTCCTTAATGGCTGTTTCAGCCAGTAAAGGTTGCTGTTCTTCAAGATATATTTTGCTGATTTCCTCTAATATAGAAGCCTTCTTGTGAGGCAGATTGCGTTTGTCGTAGATATCGGCGCATTCTGACAGCAAGGGAAGGGCTTCTTTTTTTTGTCCCATATGAAGTTGAATGACAGCCAGATTGTGAAGAGCAAGTACATAGGATTTACTATTTGCCTGTTTATATGAATCTACCGATTTCTTGGTCCAGTCGTAACTTAAGAGCATGTGTCCATCCTGTTCGGACATATAATAGGCCTTGCCCAAACCCAGTGTAATTTCGCCATATAACTCCGGTTGCCCGGTCATTTGGGCTTCTTTTTCGGCTTTGAGATAATACTCCAGTCCCTGATCCACGTTACCGAGCCGTAAATGGGTTGTTCCGAGAAAGGTTAACGAGCGGATATGTTTATCTTGCAGATGTTTGAGCTTGCTACTGTACGTGTAGGACTGTTCGTAGTATTTTCGGGCAGCGTGAAACAGTTCTGCATGAAATGCAGCTCTTCCCATTTCGAGGTAATAGTCAACAATGTGCTCCCGGTCCCCTGTTCGGGTGACTGTAAAAGCAGCAGTTTCCCCATCATCCAGAGCTTGGCGGTAATCGCCAAGCCTATTGTGGCTTCGCATGATGAGCAGATAGGCTTCCGTTTGATCCAGTGCATCTTCCGTCAGAGTCAGCACTTTGTGAGCCATACGGATACAGGCAGAATCATTCTGCTCGGCATAGTGAGCTTTGGCTTTGTCCAGGACAGCTTCACCGATATCAGTGTCCGTTGTCGCACTTCCTCCCAAGAAGTATTCCATTGGTGTATTGAGTCTTCGAGCGATGATTTTCAACATACGCTGAGAGGGAACGGCTCTGCCTTTTTCGATGAGGCTGATGTAAGAGCGTGTCATATCCTCACCTGCCAGTTGTTTCTGAGACAGTCCAAGTTGCTCCCGGATTTCCCGAATTTTGGGTCCGATCATGATCATTCACCGTCCCTTGATTTAGTTTGTGATTGCGTATTGAAATGTGAGTTGTATATTGAGTGCTTGGAGTTGACATTAGCAAGGGGTAAGGTGTGCGAGAAATCCATTTACCTCCTTTTACAGTTTCATTCCAAATTGGGAGATTATAGAATGATAGTATCCAAGACGAAAGGAGGAATAAATCAATGGTCATTAAAGCGACTCCCATTACATTGGAACAATTGAAGAACAAAGAGTTGGAAGCAGTACAATCCGAAGTGAACGTACTGGGCGAAACACGTGAAGTTAGTGCTCGTGCAGTAGCGGCTCGTGCAGTAGCAGCCCGTTCGGCGGCAGCTCGCGCTGTATCAGCTCGCGCAGCAGCAGCTCGTGCGGTATCTGCCCGTGCAGCAGCGGCTCGTGCATAATCCCTTGTATCTACTATGGCATTATGGTTAGTCCAATAGATGAGAGCTTCGGATGAAGCTCTCTCCCTATATTGAGAGTGCTCCGTATGATGGGTATAACGAGGTGTCCTAAACCGATGCATATCAAGCAAATATGGTCATACATTCCCAAGTTCGTCGTTCCTGTCCGGGAGTTAAACGAACATCTGGGACTCAAACAAGCCCAGACCAAAGTGTTGGAGAAAATTCATGGTCTGAAACAGGTTCCGCAAGACAAAGATGGTGATCTGACGACGCTGTTAGGACGTGTGCTTGCCCAGGTGGTAAACAGTCCAACAGTTGTTCCAACTTCTATCAAGTATATCATTTATTGCCACACAATTCAGGAAAATTTCCCCTTTCCAATGAAGGTATTGCAAGGGCTGAAGCAAGCTTACGACATGCCACATGCCATTGCGTTTTCACTGACACAGCAGAACTGTGCTTCAGGTCTGATTGCGCTGGATGTTGCTGCAACATTGCTGCCCTCTTTGGAAGAGGATGATCATATTTTAATCGTAACAGGTGAAAAAACATTCAGTCCCATTGTACAGCTCATCCCCAATACAACCGTTATGGGCGAAGCCGCGGCCGCCATACTGGTTGGTAAATCCGGCCCGGGAAGCAGGATGATTGGGCTTACGAATGTAACCCTTGGACAATTCTGCAACGTGCTGACAGGGGACCCCGAGACGCTCCGGGAATTTCAGGAGATCTATACCCCCCAGCTCTGTGATGTCATTCAGGAGGCCGTTGATGCCGCAGGCCTGACGTTGGAGGATATCCGTTATATTGTCCCGCACAATGTGAATCTGTCTTCATGGAAAAAGGTTGCTGCACGATTGTCCTACCCGTTGGATCGGGTGTATACATCCAATGTGGGGGAGATTGGGCACTGCTTCTGTTCCGATCCCTACATTAATCTGAAAGAGATTTCAGATCGGGGGCTTTTGCAGAAGAACGACTACTATTTGCTTGTCACGGTTGGGCTGGGAGCAACATTCAGCGTGGCAGTGATGCAGTTCGCAGAAGAACGAGGTGATGAGATTGACAACACTGTTGACCGGATTTTCGAGAAAGTTGAAGCGGGCGCTTACAGGTCATGATGAAGCTGTTTTTATCTATATAAACAATTTTGAAGTCGAAGAATACTGGAATGAGCATGGGGTACTGAAATTGCCTTCCCTGAGTGTTGGTTCCGCTGCTGACGTTGTAAACCGGATGGAAGAGCTGGGGATTTTCCTGGCAGGTGAACAGGATGTCGTATTGCTCAAGGAACTGCCGGATTCCGAGTTTATAGCAGATGCACAGGCCATTGGTTTTGGTCGATCACGTTTAATTGCTACTGAGTATAATGAACCGGGAATGAACGTTACAGCTAACATCCTGCATTGTCAGCTTACGCTGGACAGGCTGCGCGAATTGGCAGATAGACAGGATATACAGGCTTATCTGGTTCCCTTCGGAGCCTCCGATCAGGAAGAAGAACTATCCCAACGCACAGGTATCCCCCTTGCTGTACCATCGGCTGACATTTTCCGCAAAGTCAATGATAAGGGTTACTCCCGAAGGCTTAATGCCGAACTAGGTATCCGTCAGATTCCTGGCTGCGAGTGTTACTCTCTGGAGGAGCTTTCGTCCGGATTTGAACATATGAAATCCGTGTTGGAACAGGGCGGGCGTATTGTCATGAAGGATTCAATGGGTGTCTCAGGCAAGGGCATCACTGTTATTGCAGATGAAGCCCGTTTCCACAAATGCCTGAAATTACTGGAGAAACAGGCAAACAAGAATGGGACAAGAGCCGTGAATTATGTGTTGGAGCAGTGGATGAACAAGACTTGTGACCTGAATTATCAGATTCTGATTCATCGAAGCGGCGAAGTTGAATTTCTTGGTGTGAAGGAATCATTGGTCGAACAGGGCGTTCATCAGGGGCATCTCATGCCGCCACGGCTTGGTGACTCACAGATCGCTGTAATCCGGGATGCTGCGTTACAAATAGGCGCTGCGCTCCATCGGGACGGATACTACGGGGTAGCCGGGATCGATGCCATTCTGGATGAGGACGGAAGTGTGTGGCCTAATCTGGAGATTAATGCGAGGTTTAACATGTCGACGTATCAGACCGAGATCCAGAACCAGTGGATTCCTGAGGGGATGTTAGCTCTGGCCAAAAAATATACACTTCGTTTGAATCGACGCCTGGATTATGGAAAGCTAAGGTCAACACTTGGTCCTCTGTTATTTGATCCGCTGAAGGGCGAGGGAATACTTATCAACAATTTTGCAACGGTCAATGCGGCTTTCAAAGGTGATGGTCTTGTGTTCTCCGGCCGTCTCTATGGTGTCATTATTGCTCATTCGGCTGAGCAGCTGCAGTCGACGGATGCTGCGGTCGAAGCGAAGCTATCATTCATAAACGAGGTGAAGTAGATGTCTGGAGATTATCACATTCAAGGGCTTGCAATTTCGGCCATCGCTGCACGATTCGGTACACCGTTATACGTCTATGACGCTGAGGTATTAGAGCGAGTATATGAAGAACTTCGTAGCCTGCTGACTCCAAAGGTGGAGCTGTTCTACTCATTAAAGGCCAATCCCAATATTTCAATTGTTCACCTGCTTCAGGGACTTGGCGCACAGGCAGAGGTCTGTTCAATGGCCGAATTACATACCGCACTACAGGCGGGCACGAAGCCGGAGCGTATAATCTTTCTCGGACCAGGCAAGACCGACGCGGAGATAACCGCATGCATTCGTCATGGCATCCACGCGATCGTCTGTGAATCGTTTCAGGAGCTTGACCGTATTGAAGCCATTGCAGCGGAAGAGGGACGGATTGTCCCCGTGGCACTGAGAATCAATCCTTCTTTTGCCGTGAAGGGATCAAGGCTTACGATGGGAGGGAAACCACGCCAGTTTGGCATGGATGAGGATACAGTGATGCAGGGTCGCCAGCAATTGGAACGATGCTCACATGTGAATATTATCGGTCTGCATGTATACATGGGAACCCGTATGCTTGACGTGGAACCTATTGTGGAGAACACACGTCACATTCTGGAGCTCGCCGAACGGCTGGAGGAGCAGCTGGGCATTCAGCTGCAGATGGTCGATGTGGGCGGTGGTCTCGGTGTTCCTTATTACGAGGGGGAGCAGCCATTGTCTGTGACTGCCCTGACTGCACAATTGAATCCGTTGTTCGAACAATTCAAGAAGAAGCACCCTGACATCAGACTGTTTATGGAACTGGGAAGGTATCTGGTGGGAACCAGTGGGATGCTGGTCAGCCGAGCCTTATATGTCAAGGAGTCGTATGGAGAGACGTTCGTCGTAACCGATGGGGGTACCAATTGTCATATGGCTGCGGTCGGAATCGGATCGTATGTGAAGCGCAATTTCCCAATCGCATCGTTGTCACGTTACGGAGAATCCCCGGTTGCAGAGTTTAACATTACGGGCCCCTTATGTACCCCCAATGATGTTATTGGCAAAAGAGTAAACCTGCCTCCCGTTGAGCAAGGGGATTTAATTGGTGTATTTCATTCCGGTGCCTACGGTCCTACTGCTTCACCAACCCATTTCCTCAGTCATGGAAGTCCTGCTGAAGTGATGATTAGTGGTGGAGAAGCCCATCTGATTCGGGAAAGGGATACTCCTGAAGATCTACTGGGCAAACAGCGTTTGATCCCTGTTTCACATTCCGCAGTAACCAACAGATAAGGAGAGATGATAATCATGACAGATGCAGTGTTGCTTGAAGAAATCAAGGGGGCCCTTGCCGAAGTGCTGAATATGGAAGAGAACCAAGCTGTTACATGGGACACCTCCTTATTTGATGAACTTCATCTGGATTCAACGTCTGTTCTAGAACTATTGATGACGTTGGAAGATCGTATTGATGGCCTGGAGATCGACCCAGATGAACTGGAGCCGGATGTATTTAATACCGTGGGTTCATTAGCTGTATATATCGAAAAGCAACTCGTTGCTGCCTGATGGCGGCGCCTGTTACCATCCGGGACATGAGGGTCAGGCTGTTTACGGACAAGCAGCCTCCATTCGAACATCCGGAGTTGTTAAGGTTTCACAATGATTTGTTGGCCGGCTCCCGCGTGGTACCCCAGTTTCACCTGCTGGAGGGTGGTTATAACAATGCCTATCATGATATGAGTGTACTGCTGCTCGAAGAGTCGGGGCTGGATCAGATCATGGGCGACGTGGACGTTCTCCTGCTGGCCTATCATTTTCCAAATATTCGTCCGGATATATCCATCGTTAACTATCTGATGGACCGTTATCAGGCACGTTTTCTGAGCTTCGCTGTGAATGATATGGGGTTCGGGGCACCGTTTGCGGCACTCCATATGCTCCAGCATTATCTGAACAGTGGTAACTACGATCGCGGTATGCTGCTTGTGCTTGATCAGACGTCTCTTCCCTACGAGACAGAAGGTGTGGGCGAGACTGTAGAACCCGACACGGGAGCTGTACTGGTTCTGGATCGATCGGCAGAATGCGGGTCATCCCTTGTCGGTGTGGAAATACAATATGCCGAGAGTTCGATTGCCGAGACAGCAGAATTGCTGCTGGACAGGTTTTGCGCGCAGGTATCCGTTAATCCGGCTCAGATCAGGCTTCTAGTCCATCCGTTATTGGAGCAGGAAGTATCCGGTACGGAGTGGTTTCATGCTACAGGCTGGCAAGGGAGTTACGATCCAGCCCACTGGAGCGCTGCACCATTCTTTGGTCTGAAGCAACTTCTTGAAGAACGGTGCACAGATGAATACATATGTCTGATGCACCTGGAGCCAGATGACAAGTTTATTTATGCACTTCTCATTCATACAGGTGGATACGAAGAGCTTTAATCGAGAGGAGGGAAACGTGATGGGTCTGGGTATAGTGGAGATTGGAGTGTATTTACCTGATCAGATCGAAGAGCCTGAGGTTATCCTCGAATCCTTGGGACTGGGTAAAGGGGAGCTTCAATTGCTGCGCAAATATCATCGTCTGAACGGTGTTCCCGTTACCTCTCCGGGTCAGCACCTGGATCATTCTATCGTTCGAGCGATCGGACAGCTTGTTGACAGACAACCCTTGCCCGCCATTGACCTTGTGCTCTATGCCCATTCTGCACATGTACAAGCACCAGGGGATTATAGGCCCTTGCAGCGGGCTCTGAGTGAATATGGGCTTGAGCATATCCCCTTTTATAGTATTTCACAGATGAATTGTGCGTCCTCGATAGCCGCTCTTCAATGGCTTGAACGAATCTCCCGTACACAGCCTGATATTCGTAATGTTTTATTGGTATGTGCCGATCAGTTTAACTTCATGCCACCTGACTGGAGATATATCCGAAAGTCTACGATTCTGGGTGACTCGGCTGTTGCCATGCTTCTATCCAGAAACCATGGTCAGCACGTCTTACAGGCAGCTCATGTTCTTCGGGATACGAGGTTCCATACCGGATACTATGCGGAAGCGGAAGAGATGACGGCATTTAACAAGCTGTATGTGGATCATATCATTCGAGGCATGGAAGAGCTGCTGTCAGCAGAGGGCCTGACACTTCATGATGTAGATCATATCTTTCCCCACAACGTAAATTGGACGACATGGAAGGAATTTTCAAAGCGGACAGGCATGGATCAAAAACAGATTTACCTGGATAATATCCCGCGGATTGGACATACCTTCTCCACGGATGCGTTCATCAATCTAAGCTCCGGGCTAGAGAATGAATGGGTGCATAAGGGCGAGAGGTCCGTACTGGTCAGCATTGGGCTGGGCAGTTTTTTTGGTTTTGCGTTGATTGAGCATGGAGATTGTTGATCTTGAATCAATAGGAGGAGTGTATATGTCAGTCTTGAATTCTGATGCGGCAGGCACTGTGCCGGTTGGTGCAGAGACCGCAGGTCGTCCGGTTCCAGCTGTAACAGATCTGCTGGAAGCTGCAGTGTTGCGTTTGAATACACGTCCCGTATTGCTTTGCCAAGGGGGGATAATACTGGCGACACCTGAACTCGTGAAAAGCGGACCATGGATATGTCATGCAGAGACAGGCCGTATCTACGAATGGAAACAGGTTCATGCGAATCGGGTGGAAGATCGGATGTTGGAGCCTTCAGGTCTGTTACTCTACCGAATATCGGAACTTCGGAATGAAGATGTGGCATGTTTCGGAAGACAAGATGAGGTAAGCGCTGATATAGCTGATCTCCGAAACCGTATGCTTTATTTCCGTACTGAACTGTGCAGCGCGGGGTTGGAGCAAGTACGTCATCATCTATCCAGCCGTAACTCAGGCGGGCAATCCACACTTCAGCATCAACTGGTCAAGGGTATGATTGCTGATGTTTTGACTGTACTCTATATGGCTGAGACCATACAGTCAGATGAATTCGTAATAGAGCAATCAGGAATTTCGGAGGCTCGTACAAGTACCTGGGTTCATCAAGAACTGGATGAGGCCTTCCGTCAATTGCAGCGTCTTGGAGGAGGCTATGGGTATTTGCGCCATGCGATCTCGGCCTACGTGTATGTAGGTCAAATGGTCAAAAATATGCTGCTCATTCCGAAGGAGGCCTTCTGATGATTACACGATCTACCATTGCTGTTTTTGAGCAGGAAATGAAACAATATGCCACGGAATTACGTGATATTGGTCTGGTCATTGACCGTGAACCTGAGCGTATAGCTGAGTTTGCACATCTGGCATCTCTGCAAATCATCAATCGCATGATGATCCCGCCGGAATATGGCGGTGAACCGATCGTTACGGTAGGTCAGGAACGATATTATGGTCTTTCCTGTTTGGAAAGAGTTATCGCAATTGAAGAGCTGTCGGCAGGAGATGCCGGTGTATTTCTCGGGAGCCCGGGTCCATCGATGTCCAGTGTAATCATATCAGCCCTGGCTGATTCAAAGCAGAAGGAGCGATATTACTCCCATTTTCTCAAGGGACCTGCGTGGTCATTCTTCGCTCTTACTGAACCTGAAAAAGGCTCGGATGCTACCGGAATTGGTACACGAATAGCACGGAACGGGGAAGGCCGACTGATCCTTGACGGACAGAAGTTCTATATCGGTAATGGCAGTCGTGCCAGCATCGGGCTGGTATTTGCTCAGACCAATCGTACACCTCTCGGCATCCAGATCGCGCTGGTAGACACGTCTGTCGAGGGATTCAGCGCCACACCTCTGGATACGATGGGAGTTAGAGGTGTGCAATTGAGCCACCTCACATTGGATGGTTATCCGCTGGCTGAGGAAGATATCATCGGGCGTCATCTCAGTCCAACCAAGCGTGGATTATGGGGCGCGCTTCAGACCTTTCATCGCATGCGGCCTGGTGTCGCTGCACTTGCGCTGGGAGTTGCACGGGCAGCATATGATTATGTGAAGGAGCAGAGGTCTGTTTTCTCGGAGAGGGAGAAGGTGGAGCTGGAGCTACTGGAGATGCGCCTGCATTCACTCCGTAGCATGATTCGCAGCGCAGCGGCGGAGATTGATGCGGATGTGCAGAAAGGCTATCTCGCTTCCTTGAGCAAAATTCGCGCCGGAGCATTGGCCGAGGAGGCTACGGAACTGGCGCTTGACCTGATGGGACCTGGTTCCATGATTGACCATCCCTTGTTGAATAAATGGTATCGGGATGCGCGTGCCTTCGAATTCATGGAGGGAACGACCTCCATTCAGAAGATCAACGTTTTTCAAGCCTATGCCAATGGAAAAATGAAGCATGCCTGATACGCTGAATAACCCTCGCGCGATGTCCGTCTATGTTAATCATATCTGTTGGGTTACGGCTGAAGATCACTTGTACACTACGGACATGATCGATGTGGAAGATTACTATTACTTATCTCCACACATATATATGGAAGAAAACTATTATGACAGATCCGCTGTGCGAACCCGCTCTTTGCGATCCGGTGATCAACAGGTGACTGCCGGTGATCTTGCCATGATTGTCATGGAACCTGTGGTTTCGATTACAAATGAGCACTGGGATCTGCTGATTCTGGCACAGACCTATCCAGAACGTTACGCCATGAATCCGCCTTTGGCCCGAATTCTGGAGTCTCCTTCCTGGAAGGTGGAATATCCACTGGCACTTTCCCATATGGGACCACTCGCTGCTACGGAAGGCATGCAGGTTGCCGCATGGACACTAGGGAGGGAGGAACGCGGGATGTTTGTTCTGGCGGAACAACGTGTGATTGAAGAGCACGAATCTTCCAACGATCTGTCCGATATGGCTGTTGCCTTGGAGTTAAATAGTCAGTCTGGTGCTCTTGCCGTGAATTATATAGGAAAGAGAACGGTTGACGATATCGAAGGGAGAACTGTGGCTTCAGAGATGATATCCATTATTGATGAGTTCATGGGTGCGGGTCGGACGGAGAATATTCTTCTCCAATCCCGACTACGTAGACATATAATCTCATATTTGGAGCCAGGCATGTCCTTCAATAAGCCAGTCTACCACATACCTGAAACCATCGATTACCAGAGTGGCGATGTGTGGATACAGCTCGCTGAACAATTACAGAACGGAAACATCAAGGTAGATGATCGTGTTCTATTGATATCCTGGGATGGCGAACGGCTGTTATCAGCATGCTGTGTACACGTAGTGCATATGCCTGTCCTGAGTCGTCTCACACTGCATCAGGAAGTGAAGACATCATGAATGGAGGAGGGGATTGAATTTGAAAGGTCTGGATTACACTTCGGGATCGGTTAACCGGTTGTTAATCCGCACTGCAATTCCGATGCTGCTTGCTTCTTTGGTTAACGTAACGACGCAGCTGGTCAATGTTTTTTTTATGGGTCATACCAGTCAGACCGTGTTATATGTGTTATCACTGTATATCCCCATTTCCTTTATCATGATTGCACTTGTGGAAGCCATGCAATTGTCGGTCCAGGTCGCTGTCTCCCGAAGCAGAGCGGATGGCTCGCGGGCTTTTACATCGCTACTTGGACATATGCTTGGCAGCGCAGCAGTTTTTTCGATTGTTGCTGGCGGTGTGGTTATGCTCGTGTCACCACTACTCTCCTGGTTTTATGCCGTCCCTATTGATGTAAGGCCCTTGTTTACCATTTATGTTGCGGGCATGATGGCAGCAGGTGTACCCGCTGTGCTCGCAGCGGTGGGTGGTGCTGCATTACGTGGGTTGGGCCGGGCTCAAGCGGCAGCGTGGAATTCCGTAGGTACGGCATTGTTTAACATTATGCTGGTGTACTGGTTCGTTTCGGTGGCTGGAATGGAATTGAAGGGGATTGTGTACGCCAATCTCATTTCTTCTACACTCTCTTTGCTTATAAGCCTCCTGATTCTGATATTGCGGAAGGAATTCGTGTATGAACGGATAACATTGGTGTGGAAACATCTCATCGCACTTCGGCAGGTAGGTATTCCCGTATTTATTTCGTATTGTCTTATCTTTTTGAGTACCTTCTTTTTCAACAAAATCGTCAGTCGTTTTGGGGAGGGGGTTGTTGCTGGATTCGGTGTTGGATACCGAATTCAGACGATGGCTATACTGCCCGGAATTGTTATTGGATCGGCTATCGGGATCATGATTAATCATAATCTCAAAGAGGCTCATCGACCACGCGCATACGAAAGCTATCGCAGAGGTCTCGTACAGTCATTCCTGCTTTATGTTTTAATTGCCGTTTCCATCTGGGTATGGCGGGAACCGCTGACAGCTTTCCTGATTGCGGACCCTGTATCCCGTGCAGAAGCGGCCCGATATCTGGCAGTGGTTGCTCTTTCCTATCTGACCATGGGTCCGATGATGACGACGCTGCTTACCATGGAACAGAGCGGACGCGGCTATCAGGCCCTGCTTATGAATGCTGCGTATTTCCTGCTTATTATTGTTGCAGGCTGGGGGCTGACACGAATCTTTGATCATGTGGGATACTTCTACGGTGTCATTGCTTTTGTTAATGCAGCGAGTTTATTATGCATTTTACCCGTGATCAGGATGTTCAAAAAGGACTATACAGATTCATCCGGGCACAAACCAACTGACGTGGAGGATCAGGAGGGTCTGGCTGCTCAGAGTTATTCGACCTAGTACAACCCATATCAAATAGAGGAGGTCTCTATATGCAAGCTCCGGAACCTGCATACCTGGTACGCCGCATCGGTGATACGTTGATTGCAGCCGATGAGACGTTCAGCCAGTTCTATCAGATTGAACCCGCTCCAGAATTGGAGACACGTCCGATCCCCCAGCTAGATGGCGTTAAACCACCAGATGTGCCTTATTTTTCACTTGAACCTCTTGTAGGTCAAGATTCACCGCAACTCTATATGCTGGGCATTCCCTATTCGGGCGGTTCAGGTATGGAGGGATCCAAAGTCGCTGGATTTGAGCAATCGCTTCGGGCCGAATCATGGAAAAAGGTAATGTATCCTGTTCTGACGCAATCCCGTATATCAGGACTATATGACATTGGCAGTGGCCAGAGATTACTTGAATCGGTAATAATGCAGGATTTGGGTACTTGCCAAATAGACGATACGGATTCTTCCTATTCCGTGGGTCTTGACTCAGCTCTGAGTTATACCGAGAGGGAAGAAGCACTACTGTGCTGTATTGGTGGCGATCATTCCATTACGTATTCCATCCTGAAATCCATATTGCGTCGATCCAGCACAAGAATCATGCTCGTCCAGTTCGATGCCCATCATGATTGCGGGGTGGATGCCATTCATCAGGATGAGATGCATCATGCCAATTTTGTGAGGCATCTACTGGCAGAGGACGGTATCGCCGCAGTTGTGCAGATTGGTCTGCGCGGCCTGCGTTCTGTAGATCAGATGTACAAACATCCCAAATTGGTTCAGATTCCTGCGGAACAGATGACCCCGGAACGGGTGAAGACAACCCTGCTTGAATTACAGCACATGTTTCAGGCGGAAGCGGCCTATTTATCGTTTGACCTGGACTGCCTTGATCCTGGAAGCTTTCCTTATGTTGATTTTCCTATCAGTGGAGGCCCTTCATGGTTTAACACTCGAAACTGTGTGATTGCAGCGCTGGAATCCCCCTTGCCCTACGTGGGCTTTGATATGGTTGAAGGACAGGAAGCAGAATTGGAAGAACCCATTCCGGGGCAATATGAGATGCCCCTCCGAATGCTTACCTATATGATGGATGGCATGCACCGAAATTACCTGCGACACGGAAAGGGTGCTCTTAGAGTATCTCAAGCCTTGGAGGGGACACGTAGATGATGAACTTTAGATCTTTATATGATATGTACCGTGAACAGGTCAGAGATGAGCTTCATAAGGAGCGGAAGGACGGCATTCATTTGGGGTCCTTTTATGCACTGATGAACATTATCAAGGAGATGGCTCCACTTAAGCCGAAGCAGTCTGCTGAGTCCATCTGGATGGACTATCTCGCATTTCTTCGTACCATTAATGAGCACAAGAAAAGTCCCTATTCGTTTATGGAGTGGGATGAGGTAGAAGGGCGGGAACACCTACAGGCAACGTTACGTGAAGGTGGTGCATTATTAACTTGGCATTATGGTTTCGTGAGGCACAATATGATTACGATTGGACAGGAAATACGTGCAGGTCATATGTCTGCCAAGCTTCCATTCTATTTGATTGCCGAGCAGGAAACAGTGGAACAAGAGAAGAAGCTGTCCGGTTGGGAGGCCATTCGCAAGTATGCAGGTGCGGAACTGCTCAATGCAGAGGATGAGATGATTGGCATCAGGTTGTATTCCCATTTGCGAAAAGGTGGATCATTCAGTCTTTTTGTAGATGGACAGACCGGATTCAATACAGATAACCATGCTGTTGAACTGTCTTTTCTAAGTTCGAAAATTCGCACGCGAAGTGGTATTTTTCGTATTTTAGCCAAGACGCAGAAGCCGGTATGTGTGTACTTTATGACCCTTACGGAGGATTTCCGTTCCAAGATCGTTTTCCTGCCACCGGTTGTATTGGATCAGGACATTCAGGCTTCTGCTAACAGGATATACGAGCCATTTCGCGAGCAACTGTTAAGCCAGCCAGCCTTGTGGCGTTTCTGGGACAGGCATCACCAGCAGGTCATCCATTGGCGAGATGATGAAGTAACTGTGGGTGCTGAAGTGGACAGTCGGGTGGACTGGATATCCAAGCCGCTCGATGGATTTGGACAGCTCGGTCTGAACACGGACAGCGGAGCAATCTATAATATCGGTTCGTAGATGGAGGTGAGAGGAGGAGTGGGGATGCAGTCTTTTACAACCGAGCGGCGGAACAATCTGTCGGTACATGTGCTGCCAACACAACAATATGCCAATCATTACGTGCAGATCAATCTGATCAATACACGGAAAATCATACCCTCAGCAATATTTGTCATGATAGTCCGTTTGTTAATGAACAGCTGTCGTCGCTTTCCATCGAACAGGTTGCTCCAACAACATGTATGGTCCCTGTATGGTGCAGAACTGACCTGTCATTTTGATTACAAAGGCGATACTCAGATTGCAGCGATCACGATGCGCATACCTCGTGTAACAGATGATAAGTTAATAACCGGAACACAGATTGAAACCATACATAGCGCTGTGCAGTTACTCGCAGACATGTTGTATGACCCAGCGATTGATGATCAAGGCATGTTCGAAGAGATGCAAGTACAGGAGGAAATGGCTTGGACCGAACATCATATCGCGCATGATGGAACGGATTGGGACAAGGTAGTGCAAAGTCGTTGTCTGGAATGGATGGGATATGAAGGGCAGAACCGCCAATCGGCTCTGGACGAACTCCGGCATTCTGTCGTATCTCATAAGTTACATCAGTACTATCAGACATTACTCCGTAATCCGATCCATATTCATGTTCTTGGCGATATTCATCCCGGACGGATTATGGATCTGATCTGGGAACAATTTGGATGTGGGTTCACACCGGATTCGAGAGAGGAAGAAGTGGAGGAACGACAAGGTAATCCTGGCGAGCCGCGTGAGGCTGAAGCAATGATGATGGAATTGTTGGACATTCACCAGTGCAAAATCAATGTTACTTATCGTACAGGTATTCGATATGGTTCTGCTCTATATCCGGCTTTGTTTGTATTCCATACCTTATTTGGAGCGACACCCGCGTCCCGGTTGCAGGTTGGATTACGTGAACGTTCCCCGTTAGTATATCAGGTTATCAGCACACTGGATGATTTTAGGGAAACACTCCACATCACAACGGGCACCAGCAGTGCTAACGTGACGGATGTTCTCGAAGGCATTGATACGGAGTGGAAGAGAATCTGTGACGGAGATGTATCCGAGATGGAGTTATATATCGCTGTGCAGAATGTGATGCATTATGTTCAGGTCGGATTCGATCTGCCACATCAGGTCATTACAAATCATATGGATCAGATGTTGAGCGATAGTCAGATGTCTACTGCACAGTTCCTTAAGGAAATAGCAGAAGTGACTCCGGAAAGGGTGGCTTCTGTTGCTACCAAGTTGAGAAAAGAAGTCACGTGGATTCTGTACCCTGAGAGTGAATATTCCGCATAGTACAGGAGGGGAATCATGAATAGTACCACATTCAATTCATATGTCTGCAAGCGTTTATCCAACGGACTGAACGTGAGTGTACTGCCACAACCCAAGTACAATCATACGTTTGTATCCTGTTCTGTGCCTTATGGGTCCATTCACGATATTACGCTTGCGGGTACGGCACATTTTCTCGAACACATGATGTTTTACAATCCCGATGGTCAGTCAGTCAAATCACTTCTTCATGCCGAAGGGGCTTCAACGTCGGCGCTGACGCGTTATGATGTAACGACGTACCAACTTGCTTGTACAGGCAATCTAAGGAGCAGCCTTCAACTTTTTATGAATATGATTGCAACGCCGTACTTCACGAATAAACACATTGAGCATGAGCGGGCGGCGATTCATCAGGAACTGGAGATGTACAAGGATCAACCCTCCTGGCTGGCTCTTCAGCAATTGTTACAGATGATGTATGGTAACGACCATCCAATCATTCTGGATGTGGCAGGCACATCAGAGAGTATTGCTGACATTACCGTAGAATGGCTGAATGATGCCTATACTAGTCATTATGCGGCTTCTCGGATGTCTGTGGCTGTAGTGGGTCCTGTTGTACCAACAGAAATATTCGAATGGTTGGAAAATTATCCAATGGCTCAATCCAAGATCATGTCCCCTGCTCCATTCCTTCAGCCGTTGCAGGAACAGGACGAGACGTATAAGGAAATGAGTGGTGGATCGTCAATGCCTCTTGTCCGTTTTGGCTTTAAGGAAGAAAGGCCGGTTATGCAATTGGAGACTCAGGTTGCAACCATGATTGGTATCGAGGCTCTTCTGGGAGAGACTTCAACATTCTACACAGAGAGTGTGAAGTCAGGTTTGCTCGGGAAGGGGAGTCATTGGGATCACTATTACAGACAGGAATTTGCTTTCTCCAATGTCTGTGGATATTCCGTTGATCCCATTCAATTACATCAACGAGTTAAGGAAGAATGTAGTCGCATTCAGGATCGTATGCTCTCTTCCGAAGATATACACTATGCTCGGATGAAGTGGATCGGCAATCATTATGCAGATATGGATTCATTGAAAAAACGTTGCATGCATATCTCTGAATATGGCGTTATCGGGCTGAATTATATGCAAATAAGTGAATGTGCTATGAAACTGACAGTTGAGGAGATCGAAATGAACCTTAAACGTATAGCGAAACCGGATCATCTAAGAATGTCCGTTGTTCGTTGAGCAAGCAGAGTAGGGAGAGGGGTAACCTGGTGAAACCTGCAATTACAGGATGGAAGGAATCCACTGCATTTTATTTTGTAGGACATGAAGTACATATCTGGACGTTGCCTCTTCCGAACAAGGGAGAGGATTTTTTGTCAGGGTTGGATACAGATACCTGCATACTGAGCCAGGATGAACGTGATCGTGTACAGAGAAAACAGAAACAATGCATGCATGATGCACAGAAGCTGGTTATGTCGCGCACATTTCTGAGAGAAGTACTGTCCATGTACACGGGTCAATCAGCGTCAGATCTTCATATTGAATATGGGGCTTCAGGCAAACCCCATGTTCAGAGCGGACCACAATTTAACCTTTCTCATACGGAAGGATGTTGTGTACTGGCTTTAGCGGCTCATACAGCGCTGGGAATTGATCTTGAGCATGTACGTCCGTTGTTGCGGATGAGTGCTGTGATCAGGCGATTTATGACAGAAGAGGAGCAGTGTTATGTACTGGACCACAAGGAGGAAGAACAGGTAACGATCAGGCGTGTTTGGCAAGTTCTCACACAAAAAGAGGCCTGGATTAAGGCATGTGGTCTATCTCTGTGCGGACAATGGCGAAATCTGAATACGATGGGAAAAGGGGGAGACGGGCATTACGTTGTGGAACGGGAAGGGCAACATTATAGTTTGCAGTCTTTGAACGTGGGTCCGAATTATTCCGCCGCCTTATGCACTCCAGGAAAGACCAAACCACGAATACGGTGGATGAATGTCGCTGGTGATAAACGGAGCCAAGGTTAAATAAAAAATTATAACTCACATATCTATTGTCTAAACATTGGCATTACCTATAATATGGACAAATGGTACCTTAATTTACCAATGTTAAATTCGTTGGTTCAATTCCAAGGAGGTTTGTCATGATTCAGTTCCCTAAACCGGATGTCGAGCAATATTTTCAGACGTACCGCATTTCGCATTTTGCCGTATCGGCAGATGAGAAACGTTTGTTCATGGACAGCAACCTGAACGGCCAGCCGAATATTTGGGCGATGGATTTGCCTGGAGGATACCCGTATCCTTTAACGTACTTGAATCAGAGCAGTCAATTTATCAAAGCAGACCCGCAAGGACGTCATCTTCTTACCGCGTTTGATCGGGATGGGGATGAGAACTACCATTTATATGCCCTCAAACCGGAAGGCGGCGTTCCACTGCCTATTGTATCGGCCGAGCCGAATGATCGTTGTTATTTCTCAGAGTTGTCCGAAGATGGACAGCGCCTCTATTATGTCACCAGTGCGGGTAATCCGAACTATCTGAATTCACGCCGCATTGATCTGGAGACAGGGGAGGATGAACTGTTATACAGTGGAGAAGAGGTTACGAGCAGCCTGTTTGCTGTAAGTCCTGACGAGAAGAGTTTTGTCATTCTCAAAATGTACTCAAATACGTATCAGACGGCGCATCTGTATCGTGATGGTAAGGAACAGGTGATCTTGCCAGCCTCCGAACGCCATAGTCAGGTTTCCGATCTGATTTTTGCAGATGATCATCGCCTTCTGTTCATTACCAATGATGACTCAGCATATTCCTATGTGGCTGAGTATCGCATCGATAACCGTGAATTCAGTATATTGTGCCAAATCAAAGGGGAAGATGTGGAATTTATCCGCTGGCATAAGGCCTCCGAGACTTTATATTTTTGGACCCTTACAGGGCCAGAGAATCGTATGTACGTATTGGGTAAAAATGCCGATGAACCTCGGCGCGTAGAGATGCCGCTGGACACGATAGAGCAAGTCAACGTTACGAAGGCTGGTAATGTGTATATCCTCGGACGTGGAGCGATCCAACCGCATAACATTTATCGCCAAATGGCGGGCGCTGAGTCCTGGGAGCCGCTGACTGCCAATCGGGTAACGGGACTTGACCCAAGTGATCTCGTGTACCCTGATGTGATTCGGTATAACTCCTACGATGGATTGGAGATCGAAGCGCTCTTGTTCAAAGCAAAACCGGAGCAGGCCAATGGTTACACGGTTTTTTGGCCACATGGCGGGCCGCAAGCCTCGGAAGCGAAGTTCTTCCGGCCGATGTTTCAGATGATGCTCGCTCAGGGCTATCATATCTTTGCACCGAATTTCCGTGGCAGTACCGGATATGGTGCGGAATTCGTCAAATTGGTAGAGCGAGATTGGGGCGAAGGTCCAAGGCTGGACTGTGTTTCCGGGATTAACTGGCTGTTTGAGCAGGGAATTACCTCGCCAGAGCGGCTGTTTGTGGTAGGTGGAAGTTATGGGGGATATATGACCCTGTTATTGGCAGGTCGCCATCCAGAGCTGTTCCGGGCTGCGGTCGATATTTTTGGACCGAGCAATCTGTTCACATTCCTGGAATCCGTACCGGAAGACTGGAAGCCAATGATGGATAACTGGTTGGGGGATCCGATCCGTGACCGTGAACGCTTAACGAAGGATTCACCGATTACGTATCTCGATCAGATGGTTAACCCGATGCTGGTCATTCAGGGCGCCAATGACCCAAGGGTCGTGAAGGCTGAATCCGATCAGATCGTGGCTGCGCTCCAGTCGAAAGGGCTTGATGTGGAATACATCGTTCTGGATGATGAGGGACATGGCTTCTCCAGAAAATCTAACGAGATTCTCGTATACCGCAGGATGCTGGAGTTTTTGCAGAAACATCAGGAGTCACCCGTCTCACAAGCTTGAGTTGAGAATTCCATCATTGACTGAGGTATAGTGAGATGACAAAAACCGCCAGAGATCATGTGGATCTTTGGCGGTTATATCTGTGCGTCAAGATGTTGGGCGACATATATGGAACGATACATACGTTAGTTTGGAGGTTGCTATCCTTGAGCAACCTGTCCAAATCTACTCATCCAGCAATGCGAGAATTGAATCAATGGACTGCTGAGCCCACTGTGCAAAAGGCAGGTCGGCCGCCCACGTCACTTGTCCTGTCGCTTTGGCTTCGCCCCACCACAAGATACGCTGATAGAGCAGGTGCATGCTGAGACGTGTGCGGAAGTGCTGGCATTTCTCCTCATCTGCTGCACAGATCAGATCCCGGTAGCAGCGAAGGAACTGTGCAGCGAGCTCCGGTTGACCCTCACGAACATACCTGGTGGATATTTTGGTTAGGTCGGCTGTACCGTCTCCGAAATAGGCGGTTGTAAAATCGAACAGTCCACTAATCTGCCACCCTGAAGAACGGTCGCCCACATGTTGAATCAGAATATTCTCGACCTTGAAGTCCCCCATGACAAAACTTGGAACAGCTCTGGAACGAAATGCTGGTTCAGCATTCTTAAATTGCTCGTCCACCCACTGGACATCTTCGTCCGTAATCACCGAGTACTGCTCAGCATCATGTAACCAATGGCGAATGGTTCCGTACAACCAGTCCAGATAGTCGCCTGCAAAGGAAACAATCTGCTGTGCTACAGGATCATATTCCCCGGCATCAGGGACCTTCCAGCGGTGCAGTTCAGCCAGAGTATGGGCTAACATGCAGGCGATCTCTTCCTGATCTTGCTGTGACAGTGAAGCCTGGAATGCTGGATCATACAGGTGATTTCCGGGCAGGCGCGGCATGATGGCATAACTCCAGCCCAAAAGTTCGGTATCTTCCTGTAATAAATAGGGGTCAGGGACAGGAATGGACGTATGTTTCGCCAGTTGTTCTACAAAGAACTTTTCTTCCTGTAACTGTCCTGCATATAAAGGATTTCCTTTCAGAATATACTCTCCATGGGAAGAGCGAATGAGCAGCGTCTGACCCATGACCCCTTTATCCGTTCGTCGATAGTCTTCAAGGGTTCCCAGGTCAAGCTCGTTCAGCGCATCCTGTAATGAAACTGCGGCCACTTCGCCAAGTTGATTGGAACCAAAATAGATACGGGTTGTCATATGGCCGGACCCTCCTGAAGTTTAGTCCTCATTTTCTTCGTCAGACAGTTCATACCAATCCTCATCGACCAATCCACGGATGAAAGCTTCAAAATTCGGTGCAAGATATGTAATCTCATAATCATTTTCCTGATCCACATGAACGACACAGGGTTCGCCTTCAGGACCACAGAAGCGATAATCCAACATAACGACATCATGGCCAGCGGATGGACAATCGCAGATCACAATCCCCAGGTCAGGGTATCCCCAATCTTCGATCATGAACCGACTCCCAAACTCTCCTCCAAGGGAATACATCTTGTCCCGGCCGATCCCCAAAATACTTGAAATCGCAATATGGTCCACAGCCCAGGAGGTTGCTTCTTCGGTTGGGAACACCGTTCGTGTAGGTATTCCGCCGTTTTGGGTATGCATAAGCTGAATATAGGAGGCAGGGAACTTGTAACCCAATTCGTGTTCAAGCGATACAATCATGGCTTCGTCAAAGGGGGCCGACACATGGTTATCCCGTGCATAATCACTCTGCTTCCAGAATGTCGCTGGGTTGTACGTTCCTGAAGCAGCACGAAGATGGTTCAACGTGCCGCGCTGCTCCCATGCTGTTACTTGTTCTTCATGGCGTTGTCGATCCCGGCGCATCTTCTCGGCTAAAGGTCGGATCTGACTAAGAAATTCAAGGGTGGATTCATCATGTGGCTGAAGTTCATCAGCTCTCTCAAACGCCAATAGTGCTTGTTCATAGTCGGCGATATAACAGTACGCGTACCCTAAGCGATATTGCCAAAGCGGGTCGTTTACCCCTTGCTCCTCGACAGACATCAGTTGGTGAATGGCTTCGCGGTAACGTGAATCATTGTTATAGGCTCTGGCGAGTTGACCAATCAGATCATAATCCCGTTCTGAGACAGGGATACGATCAATACGTTCAATAATGAGACTGAATTGGTCCTGCTCATGCCACAAGTTAATTTGGTCCAGCAGTTCTCTTTCCATGAATAGACCTCATTTCGTTAGGAGGAATGTGAATCTCTTACAAACTATCTTACAGGGTTAAGAGACAAAAAAACACTCCCGCATGCAGATAGCCATGAAGGCATTTCTATCAAAGGGAGTGCTGTAATGTGTGCTTATTTATATCGGAAATGCTTGATCAGAAGAATTTACAAATCGTCAAATCCGTTATCGTCGCCAACTTTACCGTAGTTACGGGATTTGGCTTCGAAGAAGTCGGTTTTGGTTGCATTCAGTGCTTCATCGGAGAATGGTTTGATCCAAGGCATGCAGTTTACATCCACACCTTCATATGCTTTTTCCATACCCATCAGACGCAGACGTTTGTTGGCGATGTACTTGATGTAGTCTTCCAACTCGTTCAGGTCAATGCCGCGTACGTTGCTGAGCGTGTAATGTGCCCAGTTGGTTTCGAGCTCAACCGCACGATTAATTGTTGTGTATACATACTCCATGTTCTCAGGTGTGTTCAGTTCAGGGAAGTCTACCAGCAACTGTTTGTATACTTCAGCGAAGAAATAACAGTGTTGGTTTTCATCGCGCTGGATATACGAGATCATCTGGCTGGTTGCCATCATTTTCTGGTCACGGGCCAGATTATAGAAGAAGGCAAATGTACTATAGAAGAAGATACCTTCGAGCACCAGATCGGCTACCATAGCCTGGAAGAACGTCTGTGGAGACGGCTCGTCCCGGAAGTTCTGATAGATATCAGCGATGAAACGGTTGCGGTCAAGCAGGACTGGATCATGTTTCCAGTATTCGAAAATTTCCTTTTGCTCCCGATCCGATACGATGGAAGACAGGACGTAAGAGTACGATTGGTTATGAACAACTTCCTGTTGTCCGATAATGGCCGAGATCGCCTCGAGTGAAGAATCGGTAAAGTAACGTTTTACGTCACCCACAAACATCGTCTGCATGGAATCAAGTACCGCGAGCAGGGAGATGTTTATTTTGAATGTACGTTGCTCTTCCTCGTCCAGTTGAGCAAACTGGGAAGCATCTTTGGACATGGGAATCTCGTCTGCGATCCAGTGGTTGAGCAGCAGTACTTTGTACAATTTGTACATATGAGGCATGCGAATGTCATTCCAGTTCAGGATACCGGAGCATTCACCTTCAATAATACGGGTGGATTGGTTAGGGGCTTCGGTGTTGAAAATTTTCTGTACTTGCATCGTCCGTTCACTCCTTGAAATTTCATAATGTTCTGCCGACAGAACCTAGGGACATCATCTATATCAACATCTTGCGATGCTGTGATCGTGTTTTAGGCAAAAAAGAACCAGGGCAACGCCATTTTGCAATCAAAACAGGATGCCCTGGTGGTCATCGTGAATCTAATCAACGTTCTCTATCACGGATTAAACTTAGCTTGCGCAAGAATCGCATTCTTCAATGGTTAATGCCCGGCTACGTACGTAATACGTCGATTTCATGCCGGCTCTCCAGGCGTGCAAGTGCAGTTCCAGGAATTCCGTTGCTTTGATATCCGGACGAACATACAGGTTGAAACTCTGTCCCTGATCGACGTGGCGCTGACGTGCAGCAGCCATATTGATGGAAGCATGTTGATCGACCATGAATGCTGTTTTGTAATACCAGATTGTTTTTTCGGACAGGTCCGGTGCCGGGTTGGCAATCTTGTATGTTGTTTTCTCTTCATAAGACAACAGTTCATAGAGCGGGTCAATGCTGGCCGTAGAGCCGGCAATGATGGACGTAGAACCGTTTGGTGCAATGGCGAACATCCAAGCATTACGGACACCGTTTTGCTGTACTTGGGTTTGCAGTTCTTTCCACTGTTCTGTTGTCACGAACTCGCCTACGCGCTCACCTGACGTGTAATCGCGTTGGTCGAAGTAGTGACCACTCTCCCAATCGGAACCTTTGAATTTCGGATAATGACCTTTTTCCTTGGACAGCTCCATGCTGGCTTTCACAAGCAGGTAGTTAATTTTCTCGTACAGATTATCATTATACGTTACCGCTTCATCCGACTCCCAGCGAATGCCTTCGAGAGCAAGCAAATGGTGAAGTCCGAATGTTCCCAGACCGACTGCACGATATTGGCTGTTGGTGTATTGGGCTTGCAGCACTTCGATGTTGTTAATGTCGATAACGTTGTCCAGCATGCGCACCTGGATCGGTACCAGACGCTCCAGTACATTGTGAGGCACGGCGCGTGCCAAGTGAATGGAGTTCAGGTTGCAGACAACGAAGTCCCCAGGTACTTTGGAAATCACGATGCGAGTCTGTCCATCTTTGGTTACGAGTTCTTCCTTTTCTACCACAGTGGCAGATTGGTTCTGCATGATCTCGGTACAAAGGTTGGAAGAGTAAACCATACCGTGTGCACTGTTCGGGTTCGCGCGGTTAACGGTATCCCGGTAGAACATGTACGGTGTACCCGTTTCGAGTTGGGATTTCATCACACGTTTCATGATATCAATCGCCTGAACGGTAATACGGGACAATAGCGGGTGGTTAACCGCTTCTTCGTATTTCTCACGGAACGTACCTTGGCCAAAGGACTCATCGTAGAAATCCTCCAGTCCGAGCGGACGACCGTTTTCGTCTTTCCAGCCCATCACTTTCTTCGTTTCATGCGGACAGAACAAGCTCCATTCGCCGCGGCTGGATACCCGTTCCATGAACAAGTCTGGCAGACAGATCCCGTGGAATACGTCATGTGCACGCATCCGCTCGTCACCGTTGTTTAGCTTCAGATCGAGGAAGGCGAGAATGTCTTTATGGAAAACATCCAGGTATACGGCAATGGCACCTTTACGTGTACCGAGTTGGTCTACGCTGACCGCTGTATTGTTGAGTTGGCGAATCCAAGGGATTACACCGGAACTTGTATTTTTGTGTCCACGGATGTCCGATCCACGTGCTCTGACTTTGCCGAGGTACACGCCAATGCCGCCGCCCATTTTGCTCAGACGCGCTACATCCGTATTGGAATCGAAAATGCCTTCGAGGGAGTCGTCGACAGTATCAATGAAACAACTGGAGAGTTGTCCAGCCACCTTTTTGCCCGCATTGGACATCGTAGGTGTAGCTGCTGTCATATACATGTTGCTCATCGCCCAGTAAGCTTCCTTGACGAGTTCCATACGTTTCTCGGCAGGCTCCTGATGCATCAGGTACATGGCAATAACCATGTAACGCTCTTGCGGCAATTCCATAACTTTTCCGTCAAAATCGTGAGCGAGGTAACGTTCAGCCAAGGTAAGCAAGCCGATGTAATCGAAGAGCAGATCGTTGCGGTAGTCAATGCACTCCGCAAGTTCGTCGATCTGTTCTTTAGTGTAACATTCCAGCAATTCTTCGCGGTAGATGCCTTTTTTCACGAGGTCTACAAGAAGAGGATGGAATGCGCCATAAGGCTCGTCCGGGTAAGACTTGTATCTGCGGTTGGTAGCCGCTTTTTTGTACAGGGAAGTGAGCAGGGAACGTGCAGCTGCAAATTTCCAGTTAGGCTCCTCTTTGGTTACCAGTTCCAGTGCGCTCATCATAAAAGCGTTGCTGATTTCGTCCCCGGTAACTTCATCACGGCGGAGCTTGCTGTTTACCCCGCGTACCAGACGTTCCTTGTCGAGCATGTCCAGTCCTTCCAGGATACGGTCGGCATACACCGAGATACGCATATCATCAAAGGCAAGCTGGCGGTTGTTCGGCTTGGTCACAACTTGTGGCATGAATATTCCTCGCTTTCGCATGTTTAAGAGATAAATTGGAGAAATTCTTTATATAAAGAATTGAGTGTCTTTCTTGCGGTGAGAAAAAGAAATAGGTTACGTTTTGCGGACTGAAACTGCGGTGACAAGTTCGTGTCTATAATCGCTCAACTTGAGGAGCACAAAGCAGCACAAATGCAGAACATGCTCATATAAAAAGCATTCTCCCGCCTCTCGGCTGAAAATGCCCATGGATGCTCTGGCTTCCTTGCTGTCTTCGAGGTTCGAAATATCGACAGACAAGGGTGCTTATGTAAGCTTTTGTCTATATGCAGATGTGCCTGTAGTTTGAGGATACCGGATGCAGTCCAAACAGCCCCGTTAACCTCCATGTCAACTCTGTTTCGAGAAAGCGATTTACACCTACAGGGACGTGCCTTTGGAGGTGATTTCATCCTGTTTTTCATGCGAAAGCAGAAGGTGACTATTAGAAGCGGAGAAATCTAGCGTTACTACATTTTGTAGCTGTCAACATACTGTAACCCAACATATTGTGTTTGTAAAGTGGGCAGAACCAGTAAAACGTAATTCCGAGTATACCATTTAAGCCAGGAATCCGCAAAGGAAAAGGACTGGAAGATTTGAAGATTTATCAAAAATTTTTTTTGAGGAATTTGAATGACGTGTTCACGTCAGTTTGAATTGTAACGCATTCAACTGGTAGAATAAAAACAGTCAAAAATCGACTAAAATTAGCGGCAGCGGTTGTTCACGGGGCCCAGAGGAGGCGGAGCAAAATGGCAATAGCAGAAGTGACGGTCATTCCAATCGGAACGGGTACAACGAGTCTAAGCAGTTATGTGGCGGACATGCAAAAAGTATTGGAACATCAACGGGGCATTACATATCAGTTAACTTCCATGAGCACCATTATTGAGGGACCGCTTAACGATATCTTTACAGCAATTGCTGCTCTGCATGAGGCACCGTTTCTGTCGGGTGCTCAGCGTGTGTCCACATCTGTCAAGATCGACGACCGTCGTGATAAACCGGATGCCTCAAGTATACAGAAGTTACAATCGGTTCAGGATAAACTGACATCGCTTCATGTAAAACCAAATTAAAACCAGGTTAACAGAGCATGACGTCTATAAAGGAAATAGTCTGATATCACAGATGCAAGTCCCTCAAGGGGCTTGCATTTTTTCTTTGTAAGCTACTTTTCAAACGTAGTCGATTCTTTAAAGGATTCTCTCAAAACATGGTATATTCTGCCGTGTCTTTTATGAGGCAATTACATATTTTACAGTATACTGTCAGGCTGTGTCGGCGGCGGTATAGAGGAAGGGAGGAATTATGATGCCTTATAGTACAGGTCTTCTCTATAACTCTCCAACGGGAGGAGACCGTGCCACGCAATTAATTGTGACCTGTTTGAACGATTCTCTCAATATCTCATCCAATATTGAGCTTCAGGTCTTTCGTTGGGATACCTCCCAGACGGCCCGTATTCCAATCGGTCATGATCTGTTCCAGTTGGGTCCCCAAGTGTCCAGAACCTTGTTGTATACGCTGAACACAGCGGATTATTTTGAGGTACAGAGTGATTTTTTTAGCGCAACCAGCACGCTTATTCAGGCGTATAGCTTGGACTCCGTGGGCAATGTTACACAGCGTGTGCTGCAATCGGAGATGGTATGGATCGACCGATTTACCAATATTCCATAATTTCAACAGACGGAGGTGAATGCAGATGCCAGTTGTAAATATTACTGGGGCATTGGGAGGCAGCCAGTTTGAACCGTCCATTGCGGTGAACGAATTACTGCCCAATATCATGTGTGTTGTTGCCGTCGATACAAGTACCGGACCAACCAGAACGGGATTCTACCGTTCGATTGACGGAGGGCAGACCTGGTCGACCACGACCCTGCAGCAGCCGCCCGGATACGAGGGCGCGGAAGCGCCAACGATAGATTATACCTTTCCAAGCACATTCATTGTGACGGTGCATGTATTCAATGGGGATAACGACGGAACCATTATCAGCTATACGTCTCTGGATGACGGAGTGACCTGGACTCCGCCTGTATTTGTTAACAGAGGTTACGGACTTATCGTTCACAATGACGAACCGCTTGTTGCCTGTGATCGTACACCAGGCAGCCCGTACCGAGGGAATGTTTATGTAGGTTATACTCCGCTGGCAACAGCGGCATCTTCAATCTTTTTACAACGATCTGTCGATGTGGCATCAACCTGGCAGATTCCCAGCAGGATCTCCAACCCCAGAGGCTTTCATGATCGGGCGACCATCGGGATTGGGTTCACAGGGGAAGTCTATGCCGGCTACATCCTCACGGGTCCGGGCAGCGCGTATGCGTTACTTCGGACATCTTACGACGGAGGCGTTACATTCCAGCCGCCTATAGGTAATCAGTCCACGCTCATAGCCTCTGTTGTGCCTTCACCGCAGGTTCTGCCTGTGCCCAATTATGCATTTCGTGTTCAAACCAACTTGAATCTTACTGCAGATATATCGAACAGTGTCTATAGTGGTAGGGTCTACGCCGTTTGGAACGATGCTCGGAATGGCTATACGGATGTATTCATGTGCAGTTCACCAGACGGGTTACTCTGGAGTGAGCCAGTCAGTATTACAGCAGCACCAGCAGGAACACAGAATTTCTTTCCTTCCATTACCGTATCTCCATTTACGGGCACAATACGGGTCATTTATTATTCCAATCAGATCAATGGTTTTTTACTGGATGTCTATGCAGCGGAGTCATTTGACGGGGGAGCGACCTTTGCCAACCGAAGACTCACCACGACCTCATTTAATCCAAACGGAAACTCGCCAACCCCGACAGTCCTCATCGGTGACTATATCACGGCTTATACCCAGGCACCCGACAATCTGGCTGCGGTGTGGATGGCCACAACCCAACCTACAGGCAAGCTGGATGTCTACTTTGGTTCGTAAGATTACCGTTGTTAAGTTTGACACCTGCCCATTTTTGACCTGAGCCCGGTCCCATGTGTGATTGGTGCATATAGTGAACTGTACCTCAAATCAAAGGAGGGGTTTACATGAGTGGAGTAGTAGGTGGATACGGCGGCGCATGGACATCGACTGGCGCGATCTTGGTTCTCTTTATCTTGTTGGTCATCATCTCTAAAGCATTCTTGATCTAATAAACCGCTTGGACCCTAATATATTCGTAAAGGAGGGTTCTACATGGGCAACGTAGTTGAAGGCGCAGGATACGGCGGCTGGACATCGACTGGAGCAATCCTGGTTCTGTTCATCCTTCTCGTAATCATCACTAAATCATTCTGGGTATAATATGGCGAGCTCTGCCGGGCAACCGGTGGGGTTTTTTTAGTTGAGGACAAGCACGTTCGATAGACATGGATAAGATAGCTAAGGTGAAAAGGGAAGAAGGAAACTGCATGGCTAAACGCCCATTTTGTCAAAATGAGGGCAAGAGCCCGGTCCAGAGGTAGGCAGAATACATAGCTTAGGGGTGTAGGCAAATGTTAAGGAGGAATGAACAATGAGCGAAGTAAAACCAAACTCACCGAACGGACAGGGGCATGTATACGGACATATGGGAGGAAATGAACACATGTATGGATATCAATACACAGGTTACGATATGCACGGATATAACTGCGGCACAATGCCAATGGGCTACGGTTACGGACACCAGCCTAATCAGGCTCCAATGATGCACGGTTACGGTTATCAGCAGGGTTGTGGAGTATCCTATGGTCATGGTGGCGGAAGCTGGGGCTCCATGGGTACGATCCTTGTACTGTTCATCTTGTTGGTTATTATCTCCAAAACAATGTTTATCTAAGTGTTTTGTGAATGCAAGGAGGCTTTGCTGATCGTGACGCGTTACGATAGGGGCTGACTCAAGTAGCTCTAAATAAAAAAAACCGAGCTGAGTGATGGGGCATAAACGTAGCATGATTCAGAACGGGACAGCGTAGGAAACGATCCTGCGTGTCCCGTTGTCCTTTTGTTACTTCGTGAATCGTTTTTAACGAACTCCATAAGCTCTATTCCATGAATTCCCCCATTTCCAAAGTTTAACGAATCGTAGACATCTTATGATCTGAATCGGGGCATGTTTGGAGCCTATACTCTTGAAGTGACATGGATTAACGTGGTTGAGATTCGTTAGATTTTACATAACACTGAAATCTTCAATATAAGGTGTACAGGATTCTTTAGCGTTTGGTGTGTCCGATAAGCGGAAGGAGAGAGAGTTTATCCCTAAATGTAAGGTGTCTGACAGTCTGTAGAAGGTGCTGAAATGTGTATGTAGACATAGATAAACACCCGGAACCCAATTCCGGGTGCTTTGTGTATGTTTTCAATCTTCTCAAGAATAAGTGATATCCAAAACAACAAAAGCCCTACCTCTCTTTTGTCCTTGCGGCTCCGATGACCGCGCCAGTGTGAATGGGAACATCTTGTGAAACTCTGTACTACCGGGTTATTGTGATTCAGGTTCTTCAATCTTCATAGGTTGATTGTGCATAATTCGCTGCGGTCGCAGCATGAAGAAAATATTCCGGGGTTTAAAGAAGACAGAAATCATATGAGGTTGTTTGATACAACTTTTATAGTATACCACAGGTTGTAATATTTTGCAATAAAAAGGAAAGCGTAAGCAGAGCAACATGTTTTTCGGACGATTTTTAAGTTAGAGGGTGAAAATTTTAATTTGAAAAGATAAAGAAAATTTTCAAACTATTTCTTCACGGAGGTAATCCTCTTCAAAAGATTCTGCGTAGGTTATAATAAGAGGGAAGAAACAGAAAGGGGCCCTCGCATGACTGAATCGATGGAGGACAGCAGGTTAATGCGGCAGATTGCGGAACGTGATGCCTCCGCACTGGAGCTTTTATATGATCGTTATGAACGGGCGGTGTATTCTTTTGCCTATCGGATCGTTGGCGATCCCATGACGGCAGAAGAGACCGTTCAAGAGCTTTTTATGCGGGTCTGGAATAATGCTGAACGTTACGATGCCTCACAGGGGAAGCTGACCACATGGATGTTTGCGATTACGCGTAACATTGCAGTGGACATGCTGAGGCGGAAATCGAAAGGGGCAGCGTCTACTTCAGTTGAACACGAGACACTGGCGGCCTATGCCGATGAGCATACGAATACGGAAGAAGAAGTGCAGCGTAAATGGGAAGGTAGCCGAATTAAAGAGGCGTTGTCCCAACTGAATGGTGATCAGCAACAAGTTATAGAATCGATATATTATGCGGGATTAACCCAGCAGGAAGTATCCAGCCGATTCGGGATTCCGTTGGGTACAGTAAAGAGCCGTGTCAGGCTTGCCATGCGACAGCTTCAGAAGTTGCTGGCCGATGCTGAATTGCATCCGGACGCGGGAAGGGAGGGCATACATCCATGATAGAACGACATGAGGAGTGGTCTGATCTGGCACCGATGTATGTGCTGGGCGGACTGGAAGCAGAGGAAGTGGCAACGTTTGAAGCGCATATGGCGAATTGCGAAGCATGTCGCCAGGAAGTGAGGGAATTGCAGGAAGTGACTGGCTTCCTGCCACTTGCGGCGGAACCTGTAGCACCGCCATCAGGCATGCGAGCACGTGTGCTGGGCAACGTGCTCGGACATATGCAGGAGAGCGCCGAGGCGAAGCCAGCGGCTGCTCCTGCACAGCCTGAAGCACCCGCGGTGCTTCAGGAGGATCTTGCGCCGCAGCACGCACGTGCGGCGCAGCCCGGGCCAGGCTTGCCGCCGGTTACGGCGGTGCCTGCGGCCCGGGTGGAAGAGGCTGCCCAGGCACAGCCATGGCAGCCACAAGGGCGCGCGCGTGCGCGCAGCAGCCGCGCCTGGCGCATAGCCAGTGCTGGCCTTGCGGCAGCAGCGCTGGTGTTTGGCGTGTACGCGGCGCAGCTGCAGAGCCAGATCGACTCGCTGACGCAGCAAGCGGCGAGTTCGTCGGCTACGCAAGAGCAATTGGTGCAGGCACAGGCGCAGAATGCGCAGCTGCAAGAGCAGCTGGCATCAGCGCTGGAACCTGCACAGGGCATGCAGACTGGCGAGGCGGTGAAGCTGAATCCTGCAACGCAGGATATCGTAGCTCAGGGACTCGCAACCATCGTTATTGACAGCAAGGGCACTCACCTGGTTGTGCAGGCGGAGAACCTGCCGAACCTGGAAGGCAACGAAGCATTTCAGGTTTGGTTAATCAAGGGAGATACGCCTCAGAATGCCGGGACGTTCCTTAGCCGTGACGGCACGGGAGCGGTATACTACACTTTGGATTCGGCCAACGACTATGATACCGTTGCAATTACGCTTGAACCGGATGCCATGGGGGACGAACCGCGCGGTACGATGATTCTGGCTGCCAAGATCAAAGGATAAATATAAAAATAGGATGTATCACAAAAGGCTGCTCCTTCATGGAGTGGCCTTTTCGGGGTTTCCAGACCATCACGGGGGATCAGAAAGGGGGCGGATTTTTTGAAACGATTCGATAGATGGAGTTCCGGTGTCTACTCATGGGATTTTATTAATTTTTTTAGTTGGAGCAACCGATAAACAAATAGAAGGCAATACCCCTAATCTCCCCGTATCTCATGGGAGAAGTGGTTGCACATAGAGAGTGAGGGGTTCAGTTGGAAGTATACCGTTCATTTATCTTTCGCCTGATACGCAATTATCTGATCGGTTCAATGGCGGCTGTTTTTGTTGTCGGTACAGTGGCTATGGTATCTACCTTGCAAATACCCAATATTCAGTTTGTCCGACTAATCTTTATTGTATTGATATCGCTCCTGTTCATGCTGGTCGCAGAATTAATCACGCTCTGGGTACAACTAGGTCCCATAAGACAATTTTTTGCATCGGAGCATCATGAAAAAGATGACTTGAATCGCATGTATGAGAATATTCATCGTTTCCCCGGACAGACGATATATCGGATTATGGGTCCGCACATGCTTGGTTTTTCACTTCCGGCAGCCGGATTAACAATGTGGATGATATCCACGGGGTGGCTTGAGTTCCCTTACGGGTATATTGTGGTGGCCGCCGCGTGCGCCTTTTTGATTGCCGTTATGCATGCGCTGATTGAGTATTACCTAACAGTTCGGGCGATTAGACCCCTGTTACTTGAGATTCGTCATCGAGGTAAAGTTCAATACGGGATGGAACCTTCACTGGGCGGACGCATCCTGGTATCGATTCAGCGAAAATTTCAGCTGAGTACGGCACTGATTGGTCTGTTTCCTCTGTTTTTATTTTTCTTGGCTACCTATATCCGGCTTCAATATATGGACAAAGAGTTTGCAAAAGAGTATATCCTGTGGGGAATTCTTATCGTAGTTCTGGGCGCGGGTTTTGCGCTGGTGGGGAGCTGGCTGTTGATTCGTGATGTTCGTGATCCGGTTGCTGAGCTGACACATGAGATGAACCGGATTCAGGGTGGAGATCTTGGCAGAAGAGCTCCGGATCTGTATGCGGATGAATTCTCGGCATTGATCTCGGGGTTCAACATGATGATCAATCGGCTGGAGATGAGGCAGGAACGCAATCGACAGCTGTTGCAAAGTTATTTTTCTACGTTGGCAGCTGCATTGGACGCCCGGGATAAATATACGGCAGGGCATTCCATGCGTGTGGCAGAGTATTCGCTGATGATCGGCAAACTGAGCGGTATGAACGAGGAACAGGCGGATTTGCTGTACAAATCAGCCCTGCTCCATGATATCGGGAAGATCGGCATACCTGATGAGGTGTTGCTAAAGGATGGGAAACTAAGCGATGAAGAATTCGCAATTATTCGCACACATCCCGTACAGGGAGAGAGCATTCTGCTTCAAATAGAACCCATTGATGCCATGGCTGACTTTCTGCCTGGTGTACGATCCCATCATGAAAGATACGATGGCAAAGGATATCCGGATGGGATGGTTGGTGAGGAAATCCCCCTATTTGGCCGCATCATTGCGGTAGCGGATGCCTTTGATGCCATGACGTCGGATCGACCATATCGGAATGGGATGAGTCACGAGAAAGCGCTAACGATTTTGGAAGAAGGAAAAGGGACCCAATGGGACCCCTATTTTGCAGGTTTGTTTATTGATGAATGGAGACGACAACAGCATCTTCAGAAGCCATCGAAGTGAGGGATCAGTTGATCCCCTCTGTCCACTTCGATTCTTTTCTGCGTCTCCGGTGTAGAGCGAGGCCGGTTACGATCGTGAGAACACATTCGCCGAGTATGATTGCACCCAAGGCGTCATAGACCACATGTTGTTTGATCATAAGCGTGGATACGATAATGGTTGCGGCACCGGCAGCGACCAAAATCTTGATGGGTTTACGAATGCTTGGGACAGAGAGCACAGCACGCATAACGAGATAAGAGTGAAGAGAATGGATACTTGGAAAACAATTATAAGGACGGTCCTGGCTGTAGAGCCATCCGAGAATAGAGGCTCCAAGGCCTGTACCTGTTAGTTCCGGGCGCGGTACCATGGTCTGAAAGTTGAAGTAGATGAGATAACAGATCCAGACACAGATATTCATGGATAACAAGACGCGATAATACGTCAGGCGATCCTTGGCACACAGGTAGGCGAGCACACCGAATACAAACGGGTACCAACCCAAATATGGGATGGACATGGCGGGTACATAGGGAATGATCCGGTCAAGCGAGGAATCCAGTATGACGAACCCGCGTTCCGGACTATTGAGAATATCATAGAATAGTCCCATGACAGCCAAGGACAACATCAAACTCAATGACAGCCAATAGGATTTGCTTTTTAACAATTGCACAACAGCGTTTCTCCTTTCATTTATGCTCCGAGGAGCATGACCCCAACAAATAACTAGTTAAAATTTAAACAACAATATATTCTACTACGTTCAGCGCACAAATTGAATCCTGATTTGTGTATTTTTGTGTATTTTTTTGCTGAAGAAGGAATGTCGAAGTTTCAATGGGCATGATATGATAGAAATACATACGGACAAAAGGGTTTTGGCTAGTAAAGTCGGACAACAGGAGTGAGTGAATGCAGTTTTCAAAAATGTTCGTATTGAATATGGGAATGCTTATAACGGTTGCCTATCTCGCTAGTGTGTTTTATAAATATATCGTCATACGTACCTCATCCCGAGTGAAACAGATCGGTTCAGTGTTCCTCCTTATTTTTTCAGGCTGGATTAGTACGGTTTTTGGCTTTCAACTGACGGATGAAGTCGTCTTTGACCTTCGTTATGTCCCTCTAATTGTTGCCGTTCTGACATACAGACAACCCTATAGCGTGATCATCGTTGGTGTTGGAATAGGTTTATCAAGGCTGAGCTTTGGTATCACGGATGCAACTGTGGCAGCGGTAATTAATATGTCTATCCTCGGTGTGATATGTGCGGGTTTAAATATATGGATGAGACGCAGCAACTTCAGTCTGATTAGTAAAGGCATCATTGTCGTACTCATCGTCAATGTGGTCAATAGTGTAGGCATCGCTATCTTGGGAGTCATACCGGCTACATACTTCTTCTCACATATTATGCCTTATACACTTCCTTCGGGCATTTTGTTAAGTCTGATGTTTGCATTTATTTTACGTGATTTTCAGAATGAACAGAATCGAATTTTGTTGATCCAGAGTACAAACAGGCTTTTATCCGTGCAAAAGGAAGAATTACAGAAAGCCCAGATTGTACTGGAGGATCGTGCAAAACAATTGATGATTGCCTCACAATACAAATCCGAATTTCTCGCCAATATGTCACATGAATTGCGTACTCCACTCAATAGTGTCATTAACTTTGCCCAGATGATCAGTGAGAATGCTGATACGATGGATCAGGAGGATATTGTACGTTTCGCCACCATGATCGATCACTCCGGGCAGGAACTGCTCACGCTCATTAACGATATTCTGGATCTGTCCAAAGTGGAAGCAGGTCGGCTGGATATTGTACTGGAGGATATCAGTGTGGCACAACTTACAGAAGATGCCATGAATCACTTTCAACTGGTTGCCGAGAAAAAAGGCATCCAGTTGCACATGGATAAGAAACCGGGGTTGCCCGACACGCTCTGGTCTGATCCACAGCGGGTTCAACAGATTTTGCGTAATCTGATGTCCAATGCCATCAAGTTCACCCATCGGGGGAAAGTTACGCTGACGGTTAGCACCAAGCAGATGAAGAAAGCAGGTATTCAGACACGATGGCTCGTTTTCTCCGTTCAGGACACAGGCATTGGGATTGCTGAGGACAAGCATCATTCCATATTTGAAGCATTTCAACAGGCTGACGGATCGATTAGTCGAAAGTTTGGCGGTACCGGACTTGGCCTGTCAATCAGTCGGGATTTGGCTAGATTACTGGGAGGATCGATTGAACTTGAGAGCATTGAAGGCAAGGGAAGCACCTTCCATCTCTATCTTCCATTGAACCGTGAAAAAATGAGTTGACAACCTTCGCACCGTGAGTAGAATTTGGGATGACAACTAGCATCGACCGGCTTTTGAGACCCGGTCTAAGGAGTGTATCCCCATACAGAAGACGGTCAACGTTAACCCTCCCCCGTTAGCAAGCAAACCACGGCGCAAGGGTTCGACACAACGCACGAATTTATCGATTGCAACATGGGAGGGTGTACCGGCAATTATTTTACAGACATTGCTGGGTGGCCCGTTTTTAACCGGATTTCTGCTGTACCTTGGGGCCGGGTCGAGACATATCGGCTTTGTGCTCGCGATTACAACGTTTGTAAACATTGCCCAGATCGGAGCAGCTTACTGGATGCAGCGTATTCGCAGCCGAAAACGCATGCTGCTGTTATTTGTGGGCACACATCGTATCTTGTGGAGTGCGACGGGACTGATTCCGTTTATATTTCCCAAAGAGTGGTGGGTAAGCGTATATATTGGCGTGTATACGGTTGCTTTTATATCGAACACCATCGGCGGAATGATCTGGACTTCACTGATTGGCGACATCGTACCTGCCAAGGTGAGAGGACGTTATTTTGGAATTCGAAATACGATCTTGAATGCTCTTGGAAGCGTATGCTTATTCGCAGGCGGTATTGTATTGGACCGTTACCCTGGAGAAATGGGCTTTCTGATTCTGTTTATTCCAGTATGGATCTGTGCCATTGCCAACACAGTCATCTATTTCTTCTATCCGGACGTTCCATTTGAACGTTCTACTGAAAAGGTTTTCTGGCGCATGTTTATCAAGCCCTTCCAGGATCGTTCTTTCCTGAAAGCAACGCTATTTCTGGCTGTCTGGTTATTGATCCAGACCTTGATTGTTCCGCTCTATTCCTATGTTATGTTGGATCTATTGAACATTAATTATCAGACGGTATCCCTGATCACGGTAGTTCAGACGCTGGTCATGATGGCCGGTTTCTATGTTTGGGGCAATCTGAATGCCAGATTCAGTAACAAAACCCTCCTATTCTGGACATTGCCCGTCATTGCACTCTCTTGCCTGTCATGGGGGTTAATGTCTTTCATGCCCGTATTAATCGCGCTATTTCTATCTCATATCTTCCTTGGAATTGGTGTGGGTGGATTCAATCAGCTGGCCTTTAACTTTACCATCGGGGACACACCCAAAAGTGAAAGACCGATGTTTGTCGCCGTGTATTCGGCTCTGACTGGAGTCACTTCTTTTCTTGGGCCGCTGCTCGGTGGCTGGTTGTATGAAAAGATGGAGACCTGGTCCGATGCACTGGCCTGGATCTCTGCTTATGGATTCCAGGTTGGAGTTGGTGTCGTGATGCTGATTCTTACATTTACCCTTGGACGTCGTGTACTGTTAAAATAGAAACGATATAATTTCAACTAATGAATATTTACACTGGCACTTCGATGACAGAACAACCTTCCGATCGCTGTTATCCCCAGTTTTTTTTGACTCCTTTTAGAAAAGGGAAAATCCGGGGATAAAGGCGCAGCACATGCTTACGATGCAGCTTTCTTTCAGAAAGCTTTTAGCTTCGCTTCTTCAGGTTATTTCTGTCCTCTCCGTTATTGTGTAAATGATTAGGTTGATCATAGGTAATTGTATATCTTTAAAAAAAGGTAGCGAAGTGGAGGGGTGGATATGAATCATCTCGAACGGAAAGCCATGGTGATCGGAGCCACGGGGCTTGTAGGCGAATTACTGGTTCATAAGCTGCTGAAGCACTCGGTATACAGCCAGGTTCGCGTTCTGGTTAGACGTCCGCTTGAGCTGCAACATCCCAAACTGGAACAGCATGTGGTGGATTGGGAACAGCTGGAGAGCCAAGGCCACTTATTCGATGAAATCGACGATCTGTTCTGTTGTTTGGGTACCACGATTAAAAAAGCAGGCAGTCAGGAGAGTTTCCGTCAGGTCGATTACCATTACCCGGTTCGTGCAGCTACTATTGCGAAGCAACATGGGGTATTACAGATGCTGGTGATCTCCTCCATGGGAGCGAGCGCAGGTTCCCGTGTCTTTTACAGTCGGACCAAAGGGGAGATGGAGGATGCATTGTCCGATATCAATTTTCAGTCATTGCATGTCTTCCGCCCCTCCTTAATTCTGGGAGATCGAAACGAGAAGCGGTTCGGTGAGCAGATGGCTGCTCATGCGATGAAGTTTCTGGATCGCTGGATGAAAGGTAGAGTAGACAAATATCGGGCGGTCCACGCCGCAACCATTGCACAGGCCATGACGAATATTGCGCTGGTACAAGCCAAGGGAAACCATGTATACCCTAATGATGTCATTCATGTGCTTGGCACGGACGGGGATTAAGAACCTTTGAATGGGCTGTTTACTTCATATGGCTGGTGAGGAGCGTTTCTCGCTGGAGGTAGATCGTGGTATAATAGGCAACAAAAATGAGTTCGAACCCTGACTCCTTGCGGTAGCAGGATAACGAACATGAAGGAGAACTCGTCCATGAAAAAACCAATCTCAACCGATCAGGCGCCAGGCGCCATTGGTCCATACAGTCAAGCCGTTGATGCAGGCGATTTCATCTACACTTCGGGACAGCTTGGTCTGAATCCCCAAACGGGAGAATTCGGTGCAGATGTACAGGAGCAGACACGTCTGTCCCTGAGCAATGTGAAGGCTATCCTTGAAGCAGCAGGCACAAGTATGGATAAAATCGTGAAAACGACAGTGTTCCTGAAGGATATGAACGATTTCGTTCCTGTGAATGAAGTGTATAGCACATTCTTCGAACAGCCGTATCCTGCACGCAGTGCTGTGGAAGTGGCCCGTTTGCCAAAAGATGCACTGGTGGAGATTGAAGTTATAGCCTTGAAATAGTCTTGAATAGGACAAACTCCATTCCAACGGTATACATAAAAAGCCGATTTCGGGTCATTTGACCCGAAATCGGCTTTTTGCTTTTGCGCTATGTTTTTTTGCATTTTAATGAGGGAATTCGATCAATCGCGATCCTGATTACGGGCGAAGAACAGCCATACCGCGTAGATGGCCAGTACGATCGCAATGATAATGCCTGTATAATATACGGAAGTGACATCCTTTTGTTTAAGTGCAATGGCGATATACGCCCATGTGAATACAAGTGGGTACACACTGTCCCGATAACGGAAGCTAACAAGAACTGCTAGCACCATACCGACAATCAGCATGATTATAGTCCAGGTTGGTTCGCTGATACCAAAACCATCCCAGCCTATTTTATATAACAGCACCGCTGCATTGACAATGGTTGCCACGCTAATCCATCCAAGATAAATGCTGAAGGGCAGCTTTACAAGCCAGATCTCAGCAGTGGTCGGAACAGTAATGGTACGTGTTTTTACATACAGTACGATCAAAGACAAAAGAAGCAGTACAATAATCAGTAACGCAAGACCCGTCTGCAAGTTTTGAAAAGCAAAAATCCAGGCTACGTTAAAGGCACAGCTTGCCAGGAACCAATACCCGAGACGGGTGATGGAGTCCCTCTTCCAAGAAGCAGGCACGAACTGATAGATCACAAAGCCTGCAAGCAGCAAGTAGATCAAACCCCATATAGAGAAGGCATACCCAGAAGGTGTAAGTAGAACAGGGTACATATCCGATACTTCCTTGTTGGTTCTGCCCCCGATCGGCAGAGCGTTGGAAAGGTAGTTCACGATAATTACAGCGATAAAACCAATGGCGTTTAACCACTTGTACGGATTGTTACGTGACATTGTGTTTCCTCCTTGGTTTAACGAAATGAATGAACCACGGGTCAGTCTACAATGAATATACCCAGTTCTTGCCCATTCTAATAACAGCCGCAAAAAATTCACAAATTGATCTTTCAAATCCTTGTGCTCTGCCGCTACGTTGGAACAGTACTCTGTCCCAATGTACGCGTAACGAAGCAGAAATATGTCCATGCCCACGATGTTCCACTGAAAGAGGAGGAAGAGAATGCTCACAAGAGAAATGATGGAGAAACAGCAAACCTGGTTCTATGTTGTTTCACTGTTCTTAGGAGCAGTCATAGGGCTGAGTAATCCAACATGGGGAAATGTTTTACACTACACTGTGTCCCCGGTACTTGCCGTTTTGTTATACAGCATGTTCGTACAGATTCCCTTTTTACAGTTAAAAGAGTCCTGGTCCAACCTGCGATTTATGGTGGCGTTACTGGTGGCTAATTTTATCATTGTACCTGTAGTCGTATGGTTGCTTACACTGGTCTTTCCACAATCATCAGGCGTTCTGGTCGGAGTCTATCTCGTACTGTTAACGCCCTGCATTGATTACGTCATAGTGTTCACACAGCTCGGCAGGGGCAATGAGAAACTGATGCTGGCCGCAACACCTCTTCTGTTTGTAGTACAAATGATCCTGTTACCTTTTTATTTATGGTTATTTATGGGTGCTGAGGTGGCGCAGGTCATGCAAGTAGGGCCGTTCGTGGAGGCTTTTCTGTTCCTGATCGTTATTCCACTGCTGCTCGCTGTTGTTACACAAGTTCTCTCTAGAGGTAAAGCGAGCGGTGAGCGAGTCATGAATGCGACGGCATGGCTCCCGGTTCCGATGATGGCACTCGCGCTGATTGTGGTCGTCGCTTCACAGATTGGCAAAGTCTACAATGATATGGCGATCATCCTGAACGTAATCCCGATCTACGTTGCTTTTCTGATCATTATGCCCTGGATATCCCGGCTCATTGCTACTTGGTTTGGATTGAATCCAGGAGATGGACGGGCGTTGATTTTTAGTTCAGCCACACGGAATTCGCTGGTTGTTCTGCCACTGGCGCTGGCACTCCCTCCAGAATGGGCGACACTAGCTGCGGCTGTTATTGTTACACAGACGATGGTGGAGCTTGCAGGAGAGCTCATCTACATTCGACTTGTACCTGCGGTGATTTTGCGGGATTGGTGAGTGTACTAGGATGTTGCTATGTGATGATCTTCGGATCGTATTATCTTATAAAATAAAGAGCCAAGCAGACGTCATGAAATCATGAAATAAGCGATTCTATGTAAAAGTAAAGTTAAAAAAAGAGTACTTCCGATGAGCCATGCCGGGAGTACTCTTTTTTTGAAATTCGGTACAGGTACTCGTTACATACCAGCCTCCAATAATGTTTTACGATATTCCGCTGGCGTGATGCCCTCCATTTTTTTGAACACTTTGCTGAAATATTTTTCATCCTGAAAGCCAACCATCTCCGAGATTTTGGCAACTCGCAGGGAAGGGTTCTGCAGTAACAACTTGGCGTTATTGATCCGCAGTTTTCCCAGATATTCCGACCAGTTCAGGCCAAATTGCTGTTTGAATTTACGGGAAATATACTCCCGGCTCAGGTAGAAACGCGCAGCAATCTGCTGTAAGGACAGGTCTTCCTGATAATGTCCGTCCATATAACGGGCAATCTCACTCATGGGATCAGGATTGGCAGGGTGATGAGCGGTAAGTGCTTTTCCTGCGGCAAGCAGTCGTTGTTCCAACAATGAACGAAGAAGGGGGGAAGACAGCAGTCCTTCAGCGTCAAAAGATAACTCGGCAAAGGGAATAGACTGCTCCTCCGTCACGTCTTCCTCTTTGAACGGCGAACCTGCCGTATCATCAAGCCAGCGGCTCAGCATCCATTCCAGCTCATCGATCCATTGCTGGATCTGCTCAGCACTGACAACTTCAAGATCAGTAATCGGGTCAAGCCACTCGGCGACTGCAGCAGATATACTGGCAGCTCTGCAGCTCATGGCAGCCATACGCAGGGGTTCTTCATGGGCGGTTAAACGCCTGATTTTATTCCCATTTGATGATTCCACTGAAGCATGGATTCGCTGTTTGGTTTGCACAGCATTACGTCTCCACAGCCTTGAACTTGCCTCCAGATAGGCTGCTGAGATTCCGCCAGGGTAGGACTCACAGGTAGAGATGCCGAAATGAAGCCGGCGCTGAATCGTCTGCTCTAATCCATGATTGACCTTGTCCAGAATATGCTCCAATGAAATGGATGGACCCCAATGCAGCAGAACAATCTCGTCCGGCTGGTCCAACTGACGAAACACTACACCTTCGTCTGGTGAGGATAACATTTCGGCACAGATATTGAGGACTGAGAACACAAGCAGGTCGGGTTGACTGCGATATTTTGCCAGACAACCTGCATCCAGATGGGACAGGCTGGTCACAGCGACACTACAGACAGGGATTAGAGAGGGGAGATTCAACTCATCCTGCAATCGCTGCATGTGTGATGGGCTGCTGCCTCTGCCCACAGCAAGTTCGGTGAGCAGACGATCCTGGTAGTGGGGGCGCATTCGATTAACGACAATGGATTGTCTGGTAGATTGTAACCGAATGGCATCCTCCTCTTCCCAAGCTGTAACGGCCTTTAATAGAGATGCATTCAACTCATCTGCTTCCACAGGTTTCAGGAGGTAGTCCATGCCACCATGCCTGATTGCATGCCTCACCAGTTCAAAATCATCATATCCGCTGATAACCAGCACCTTGCTGTGTGGGGCATGAGCCGATATCCACTCAAGCAATGCCATCCCGTCTTTGCCCGGCATACGCATGTCACTAAGAATAATCTGAGGCTGATGTGCCGTGATGGAGGCGATAGCTTCCTCTCCGTCTGCTGCTTCAAGTAACGTATCAATACCAAAGTCTTCCCAATGACCAAGCAATCTTATGGCATCGCGGACATGTTTTTCATCATCTACAAGCAGTGCCTTCATGTGTTCACTCTCCCGCGTATAGTTTGACCCTGATCTTCACACCATTCGGTTCGCGATTGCTGATCTCAAGTGTAGCTGAGTGACCGGGATGTGAGTTCAATTGAAGTCGGCGTATCACATTTCGTAGACCGATGGACTCGGACTCATCCGATTCTTGTGTGGCTAACCCGGTTGATGTGTGATTAGAATGAAGCCATCTCCGAATCTCCAGTAATTTATCATCAGGTATGGAGGGTCCGTTATTATTCAGTTCGATTTCAATCCAATGATCATTGATCCGACGGCTGGATAGGGAGATGTGACCTTTGCCTGGCTGAATATCTGCCCCGTGTTTGAAATAATTCTCAATTAAAGGTTGTAACGTCATTCGTGGCATTTCAACAGACAGGGTATCTTCGGCAAAATCCAATTCCACCTCAAGGCGGTCACCGAACCGCTCCTGTTGCAGTTCCAGATATAACCTTGCATGCTCCGCCTCTTCGCGTAAGGTCACACAAGTCTGATCCCGCATGCTGTAACGCAGCATTTTCGATAGGGAAGAGAGTAGGGTATACGCCCGCTGTCCTTGCTGTTGAAGGGCAAGTGTACCGATGGATTGCAATGTATTATAGAGAAAATGCGGGTGAATCTGCGCTTGCAATGCTTTGAGTTGGTTCGTCTTATTGGCGATCTCGAGTCGATATTCCCGCAAAATAAGATTATTTACCGTATCCATCATATCCCGGAAATGACGTGCGAGCACTCCGAATTCATCTCGGCTGGATAGATGGATATCCACATGCAGACGCCCGGCTTGGATTTGATTCATATACCGCATGAGTTGCTTGAGCGGACCGGTGATTCGGATGGAGATGAACAAGGTTGCGACAATGACCAATACAAGTGCTGCGATGGCAATCATCGCGTTATTCCACGTGAGTGTGGTGGCTCTGGCGTATAACGTCTCATTCGGAATCTGTTTGACGATGGTCCAGTCCGCGTACGTGCTGCCAAGTTGCTGGTATACATACATGGAACGATCCTGTTCAAAATGTCCTGCGACATTCTGGGCTGTACCCGCGCCAGATCGTGCGATATTCAGTTCATTGGCTGTTACCTCTCGCAGCGCATCCGTATGATTAACCTCGGAACGTCCCTGGTAAATAATCTGATTCTGACCATCCACAACATAGATCTGTTCCTTAGCCGGATCATACAGCCTGCCACAGATGGCTGCAATGGTACTCATATTCAGATCAATGGCGAGTACACCCAGACGCTCGGTGGACGGAATATCCTTGATCACCCGATGCAAGGTAATGACCGTTCTTGCAGGATCATCCGGGGAGGCAGCCTTGAATCCGTAAGTGTGACTCATATGAGCCGATTCAACCCAAATATCCGGGCTGTCACCCCCAGTTTTTCCATGAAGCGAGCCGGAATAGGCCTGTGTACGTTCCTCCCGCTTCGGAAAGGGATTGGTAATTAGGGTGGATTGATTGGCGGCAAAAGAGTGCAAATACAGCTGAAAAACATCCGGTACAGCAGCGCGGATTGTCTGCAAAGTAGTGTATACCTCGGCCACCGCACGATAATCCCCAGGAATCTTCGCCAGGTTACGCAGGAAGTTCGGGTCGTTATACACAGCCAGCGACGCTCTGGCCACGTTATCCACATAGTTATTGAGATTCGTGGACGCTTGGTAGATCAGGCGTTTATTCTCCTCAACAGCTTGTTCCCGCAGGGCCGTCTTGGTCTGGATAAATGTCATGCTGATTGACGCAAGCAGTGGAAGTGTGGTGGCGATGAGCATAAAGGCAATCAATTTGGTGCGTATACTGTAGTACTTGGACATCGGGACACCCCTTCTGGTTGCAGGTTAAGATAGGACAATATTTTACCCCCAACTGTTCACGAGGGTCGGTGTTTCCCTCGGCGATATTGGAGTTTAATAGAGAAAGAGACCAATTTCATCCATCTATAGAAGGGGAGAACGATATGAAGCATCGCAAATCTTCACAGCTGTTACAGCAGCTTGTGTTCGTGGGTCCCTCCATCGTGTTTTTTATTCTCATCATCGTGGTCCCTTTCCTGCTTGGCATGGTGTATTCCTTTACGGATTGGAACGGGGTATCCGAGAACATTAATTGGGTAGGTTTCGATAACTTCGTGCATGTTTTTGCGAATGATCCCAAGTTCCAAACGGCGTTTTGGTTTACGGTGCGCTTCACCGTAGTTGGTGTGGTACTGACCAATGTGATTGGCTTTTTCCTGGCCTATTTCCTGACCAAACCGCTCAAGACGAGAAACATTCTGCGTACGATCTTTTTCATGCCTAACGTGATCGGTGGGTTGTTGCTCGGCTTTATCTGGCAGTTCATATTTGTGAAAGGGTTTTCAGCAGTAGGCGATGTAACAGGATGGTCCTTCTTCAACCTTCCTTGGCTAGGAGATGAACCGACCGCCTTCTGGGGAATCGTGATTGTGTTTGTATGGCAGACCGCAGGTTATCTGATGGTCATCTACATCTCATCTCTGACGAATGTATCCCCGGATCTGCTGGAAGCTGCCGAGATTGATGGCGCAAGTCGCTGGCAGGTACTGCGGAGCATCATTCTTCCGCTCATTATGCCGGGTGTTACGATCTGTCTGTTCCTGGCGATCTCCTGGTCGTTCAAAATGTTCGATCTCAATCTGTCGCTAACCAAAGGTGGACCATTCGGATCAACAGAGTCGGTTGCACTGAATATTTACAACGAAGCCTTTGTGAATAACAGATATGGCATCGGAACCGCCAAAGCACTCGTGTTCTTCGTTATCGTTGCCATCATCACCATGATTCAGGTACGTCTGACGAAGAGCAAGGAGGTAGAAGCCTAATGGAGACGACAAAAAATTACCGCTTCAGTACCATTTTAACCGAGATTGTCATGGTGCTCATTGGACTTTTATTCCTGGTTCCGTTTTACTTCCTGTTCGTCAACTCAGTCAAAACCTTCGGTGACCTGCTCACCAATTCGGCTGCATGGCCGGAAGTATTCCAATGGGGCAACTATGCGAACGCCTGGGAGAAAATTAACTTCCCGTCCGCGCTGATGAACTCGCTTATCGTTACAGTAGTCAGCAATCTGTTGCTTGTGCTGATCAGTTCCATGGCCGCGTACCGAATGGTTCGCAGCGATACCCGGTTCAACCGGATTTTGTTCGGCATGTTCATTGCCGCCATGGTGATTCCGTTCCAGTCTATCATGATTCCACTCGTTACTGTAACCAGTAATCTGGGATTGATCGATAGCCTTGGCGGCCTCATTATCTGTTATCTCGGTTTCGGGGCACCGATGTCTGTCTTCCTGTTTCACGGATTCGTGAAATCCGTCCCACTGGAGATTGAGGAAGCAGCTCGGGTGGATGGAAGCTCTGCCTATGGTGTGTTCTTCCGAATCGTATTTCCACTGATGAAACCGATGTATGTAACCGTCATCATTTTGAATACACTCTGGATCTGGAATGATTATTTGCTGCCATCCCTGATCCTGCAAAGCTCGAACCTGCGTACGATCCCGATTGCGACCTTTGCGCTCTTCGGACAATATACGAAACAATGGGATCTGGCCTTGCCGGCACTTGTGCTGGGCATCATGCCAATCATTATCTTCTTCCTGCTGATGCAGAAGTATATCATTCAGGGGATTACTGCTGGATCAGTTAAAGGGTGAGTGTTGCGAGGGCAAGGGTCGCTGTGGCGGAGTGCGAGGCAAAGGTCGCTGGCGGGCTCAAGTTGCGCTTTCGGTCGCTGTTGCCCCTCGGTGGCCTGAATGTATTAGGGCAAGGAAGCCACCGAGTTTCAAAGGCGAACGCTCCGCTCCTACATCGCATCCTGATCCCTTTGCTCCCACCTCGCATGGAGGTGTGCAAAGGGAGACATGCCCGCATAGCTTGGCCATGACTCCTGAAGAGAGAGAGGCCGAGATAGAATGGGCTCCTTCCTTGATAAAGGCTTGATAAGTTCAACTAAACATTTACAACGATAACGAAGAGGGCAGAAATAAATTGAAGAAGCGAAGCGTTCGCCTAAAAGCTTTCTGGAAGAAAGTTACTTCGGAAGCATACGCTATCCCAGGATTTTTCCCATTAATAATGGATCAAAAAAATCTGGGGATAACAGCGATCGGAAGGTTATTCTGTCATCGGAGTGCCAGTGTAATTATGTTTTAGTGAACTGTTATACTGAAACTACTATAGGGAGAGTGTATGTATGAAAAGAATGACGAAGTTGACGTTGCTTATGCTGATTGCTTTTTCGGTAATGCTCGCGGGTTGTGGCAATGGAGACAAGAGTGGCAGTCCGGTCAACACGGATGCTCAAGGTGGTGGCGAGGCTGCTGCAGGAGATAAAACCATTAAAATCTTCCAATTCAAAGTCGAAATTGCGGAAGCGCTCAATCGTCTCAAAGCGGAGTATGAATCCTCCCATCCAGGCGTGAAACTGGATATTCAGACTGTAGGTGGCGGCAGTGACTACGGCGCTGCATTGAAAGCGAAGTTTGCCGCTGGCGAACAACCGGATATCTTCAACGTAGGTGGTTATCGTGAGCTGGATACATGGCTTGAATATCTGGAAGATCTGTCCGGAGAATCATGGGCCAAGGATGCGCTTGAAGTAGCCAAAGAGCCAATGACCAAAGACGGCAAGTTATATGGACAGCCGCTGGCGCTGGAGGGTTATGGTTTCATTTATAACAAAGACCTCTTCCAAAAAGCGGGTATTACCGAAATTCCAACGACACTGGAACAATTGGATCAAGCTGCACAGAAACTTCAAGCCGCAGGCATTACCCCATTCTCGAACGGTTATCAGGAGTGGTGGGTGCTGGGTAATCATAACGTAAACGTGGCATTTGCAAATCAGGCAGATCCGGTGAAATTCATCCAGGGATTGAACGAAAGCACGGAGAAAATCGCTGGCAATCAGGTGTTTAACGACTGGATTAACTTGCTCGACTTAACGCTGAAATACAGCAACAAAAACCCGCTGACTACCGACTACAACACTCAAGTTACGTTGTTTGCGAGTGGAGAAGCGGCGATGATGCAGCAAGGGAACTGGACTCAAGTACAGATCGATGGAATCGATCCCGATCTGAATCTGGGTATCCTGCCAATGCCAATTAACAATGAATCCAATGACAAATTGTTTGTCGGCGTACCGAACTATTGGGTTGTGAACAAGAACTCTCAAGTGAAAACGGAAGCAAAGGAGTTTTTGGAGTGGCTCGTAACTTCAGATATCGGGAAACAATACATGACCAAAGAATTCAAGTTCATCCCGGCGTTTAGTTCCATTACGGCATCTGAGGAGGATCTGGGTGACCTCGCCACAGAGATCATGAAGTATAGCCAGGCGAATAAAACACTGAGCTGGAACTTCAACCGTTTCCCTGAAGGTGTTCCACAAGAGTATGGCAGCACCATTCAGGCTTATGTTGCAGGCAAATCGGATAAAGCCGGATTGCTCGATGCACTACAGCAGAACTGGGATAGTCTGAAAAAATAAACCTTAGCTTATCCACAAAAAATAGTATCCACAGGTTAACGTAATCGTTATGAAGTGTTCAGAATAAATCAGTAAACAGGTCTACCAGAACTTTCATTCTGGTGGGCCTGTTTTAGTTTTCCCAAAGAGCCACTAAGTTGGGAAGAATGAGAGAATGTAATATCTCTGAAGTGTGGATAACCGGAAAGCAGTTTAACGATCTAATGGCATATTTAACACACACGTAATACTATATGTGGATATCTGTGTGTATAAATCTCTAAATGTGGACAAGTATGGATTCGTATAAGCTGAAGATGATCTATGATTAACATAAATACTTGTTTTCGACCGATTAGTACTGTATAGTTCTAAATATGACAAATCAAAAAATGAATCCCGGACCTGCCAAATCCAAGAGTTCCAATCCAGTGAACCGGACCAAGGCCGTTGAAGTGGCTGCACAATTATTTCTGCGTCAGGGGTACAGCTACGTCAGCATGGATGAGGTCGTGCGAGTGAGTGGGGTATCCAAGTCCAACATTTATTATCACTTTAAAAACAAGGAGGAACTGCTTCAGGCCGTGGTACAATACTGGGTCGCCCAGTATGAGTCGGAGTTGTATCTGCTGCTCAGCCAGAGGGAGCGAGGAGTGGAGGAGCGTATCTACTCATTTATGGCATTGCTGTCGGCAGGCATTGAGGGTCGAAATTATGAGGGGAGCTGCCCGTTTGTCACGTTATATATGCAGACACCTGACAGCGCACCCCAAGTGAAGGAAAGCATATCCAGATTTTTTCGCGAGCTCAGACCTATGGTGGAGAAGTTGTTTCAGCAAGGTTTGGATCGCGGTGAATTTCGCAAGGGAATCGAACCGGGACCGGCTGCGTTATTATTTATAGCAGCATTGGAAGGTTCACTGATCCTGGCGGGAACTGAGCGTGATGTAGGAATTATTGAACAATCGGCACGTACGTTTTGTCAGATGCTTCGGTAAACGAAGCTCTTTTTTTGAATATAACTAGTACTGAATGGTACTAAAAGGAGCGATAACGGAATGAACGTACATACGATCCAAGTATCCAATGAAGAAAATACAGCGTCAAATTCAACAAAAATTAATCAGGTAATAAGCACGTCTGATATGGAGCCAACAATCATTTTCATGACAGGCAGCACCGGTTTTATCGGCAAAGAAACGGTCAAACAACTCGCGCAGGGAGACGATCAATTGCTCTTGTTGGTTCGATCGGAACAGCGTGCCAGAACGGTGCTGAAGGCTTACGGAGTGAAGGATTTTGACCGAGTAACCTTCATTACAGGTGATTTGTCCATTTCGGGTCTTGGACTTACCGCGGCAGATCGGGAGCGTGTTGTTGAAGCAGATGTGATCATTCATGCCGGGGGAACGATGGATGTTACCCTGGAACGAAAGGTAGCCGAACAGATATTCATGAACGGGGCCAGAGAAGTGGGCCAAATTGCACAGGAAATTCATCATACCCGCGGACTGAGACACTTTATCCACGTGGTTGGTTTCATGAGTCCCTATGGACAGCGGAACGAGCAGGGAAATTACCTTCAGGGCGGTCATGTTGGCGATCAGGAAAGCGCATATGAAGAGATGAAATTTCATGCCGATCTGCATATTCGTGAACATGCGGAAGAGCATAACTATCCCTTATCTGTTGTGAATCCGAGTACCGTGGTTGGGCCGCGTCCCACTGGGGAAACAGAGCAAACGGGTGGGATTGGGCTGCTCATTCAGGCGGTTCAGAAAGGACTTATGCCGGTCGTGCCGGGAGGGGCGTCCTACTGGTTACCCCTTGTTGAGAATGATGTTGTTGCACAGACACTTGTTTTCCTATCCAGGGAAGCAGATCCAGCCGGAGGAACCTATCCACTGTTGGCGCGGAAGGAAGACAGCCCCAATATGAAGGAACTGCTGCATCTTCTGGCAGAGCAACTGGATGTACCCAAGCCCAAGGGGGCTGTGCCCCTGCCATGGATTCAATGGATCATGAAATCAGGTGGAACACGCATCAGTGGTGTTCCAGCAGAGTCGGTTGCTTTTATTACCAACAGGTCATTCCCGGTCGAAGAGACGGAGGCACTGTTCACACGCATGGGGCAATCCTGGCCGGACATCCGGGAACAGCTTCCGCTGGTTACAGCCGATCTGGATTATCGCCTTCGTAATACGCCGTTGCCTGAGGATTTTAAGGCAGATTATATTCGTTCACGGAGCGGAAATATGGCTATGCTTGGTTGGGAGGGTGAGGGAGAACCTTGGATTATTGTGCATGGTTTGCTCCAATCTGCTGATGAGATGTTACCTTTGGGACAACAGCTTAGGGAACAGACCGGGAATCCGGTATGGTTAATCGATCTCGCTGGATTTGGTCGTTCCCCTGTACATCAGGGAGATGAAGCATTTGAAGGTCAGGTGGATGCGTTGCTTCAGGCGCTCGGTGAGTTTGAAGGTCCGGTGAAGCTGGTCGGTCATTCAATCGGTGCTGCTATTGCAGCTGCGGCACAGATGCGTAGCGGACGGACAGACATTCGGTTAGGTTTGCTTCAGCCAGCTGCCAACAATTCGAACCCGAATGTGCTAAAATGGGTTTCCCGTTTGCCAAGAGGTGTGATGCGGTCGTTGCTTCGTCTCCGATCAGAGAAGAGTTGGAATCAAATGTTCAGTGCATATCGCGGTGCAGGCGAGAGCAGTCTTACGACTCATACGATGGCCAAAAGAATACGTTCCAGTCTCCAATCTCCTCGAATTGCGGGTGCGAATGCGGATTTGTTACGGTGGATTCACTCTGGCAAGCAGGGAAGCGTCCGTTCATTTTCTTGGATGAAAGAGTGGGGTGATGACCACACCAACAATACTCTAGTCGTATGGGGCAAGGAAGATCAGGAATATCACTATCCCCGGGATATGAACTCACAGGTCAAACGCTTAGATGTACCCTATGGACATTACTTTCCGACGTTTCAGTATAAGGAAACAGCCGCAATCCTTGCTGAATGGGCTGCTACTTAGAGGGTGAGTTCAGATTTGGACATGCAGGAGTCCCCGGTCAATCGTCGAAAGGGTCAAATAGAGTTGTGAGAGCTGAAACCAAGACAGGAGAGATGAATGTATGAGCAAGCAACGTGTAGAAATCAGTAAAAAGGTACTAACCGAATGTCTCGGACTGCGAAGCGGAGAACATCTGGTGGTTGTCGCAGACGATATGAAACGGGATTTGGCCGAATCCATCTATGAGGCAGGAAAAGCACTTGGTGCGGAGTCGGTCCTGCTAATTATGGAGGAACGCAGCAGATCCGGAGAAGAGCCGCCTGCACCGATCGCAGAGGCCATGATTCGGGCGGATGTAGCGGTGTGTGTAACCCGATATTCATTAACGCATACCCAGGCACGCAAACAAGCCGCCGCATCAGGGACCCGAGTGGCAACAATGCCCGGAATGACAGAGGATATGTTTGTGAATGGAGCCATTGCAGCTGAGTATTCGCAAGTAAAGGCGTTGACCGAGAAGGTAACGGCTCTATTAACCGCAGGTCGCCATGTGCGCATAGAGAAGCAGGGACATCGTCTTTCCTTTTCCATAGAGAATCGTAATGGTGTACCAAGCACAGGCCTGTATTTGAATCCCGGTGAATCGGGCAACCTGCCTTCAGGAGAAGCTTATATTGCTCCCGTTGAGGGTAAGGGCGAGGGCAGTATTCTGGTTGATGGCTCCGTTGCTGGAATTGGTGCACTCCGTGAACCGATGTTATTAACCGTCAAGGAAGGACGGTTGGTGTCAGCTGAAGGACCCGATGGGGCTCAATTACTGGAAACGCTCGGTGAGGGTGATGGTCGCTTTCTCGGTGAATTCGGCATTGGTACCAATAACAAGGCACGCATTACGGGGGTAGTGCTGGAGGATGAGAAGGTGTACGGCACGATCCATGTCGCCTTTGGCAGCAATAACACATTCGGTGGCACGATTGCGGCAGGTGTGCACATTGATGCTGTTGTGCAAAAGCCGGACGTGTACATCGATGACAAGCTAATCATGCGTCAGGGTGAATTAGTGGAATAATTGAATAACTACGTATCCCCGTATTTACATGGAGGGGAAGCGGGCATGTCCACAACGTGTCCACAGTGATGGATAACTGGAGTGGAAATTCAGATTTTACGTCAGATTTACAAACAAATACACAACATGTCCACATTAATATAATAAATATCCACATAAAAAGCTAAACATATCCACAACATGTGTGCAATATGTGCACAACTTATCCACAAAACAGGTATAACTCATGTTTTCATCCGGTATAACAGTCGTTTTGGAGTAATTAAACGAGTTATCCACAGAAATTCGGTTTTTTTGTTCCAAGTATTTGAAAACATAGAAACCGATCCATAAAATATGGGGATAAAAAAAGACCAAAGATCAGCTTCAAGCCGGTCTTTGGTCTTTTTCGCATATCAATTAATGAGCTTTAATGTCAGGTTACTTACTCTCCGTATTGAAACGACTGACTTCCAGCAGCAACTGATCCGCTTGACCCGATAATGCCTTGGCGGCTTCTGCGATGTTACCAATGGACTCGGATTGCTCCGTGGTCGATGACGCCGCTTCTTCGGTTGAAGCGGCACTTTGCTCGGCAACCGCTGCAAGGCCTGTAATGACGTCAGAGACCTGAGCAGCACCTGATTTGATGCTGTTCATGCCCGAAGTTATGGAATTGATCTGATGAATAATCTCCTCAATGGACTGACGGATATTCTCAAAAGATGCTGATGTCTCTGCCATGGAGTCGGATTGAGCTGTACTATTCAATCTGAATTGCTCAAGCTCTGCTGCGCTTTGCTGACCTGCAGCATTCAAATCATTCAGCAACTGATCAATACCCGCTACAGACTGTGAGGACTGTTCTGCCAGTTTCCGAACCTCACCCGCCACCACTGCGAATCCTCTACCGTGCTCTCCAGCACGGGCAGCTTCAATAGATGCATTCAAGGCCAACAGATTGGTTTGGGCCGCAATATTCTGAATACTGCCCGTAATTTCGGAGATTGCTCCAATTTTGCTAAGTAATAGTTCATTGGATGTTTCGACCCGAGTAGTGGATTGTTGTCCGACTTCAGAAAGATCCATCTGGCGGCTGATAGCGCTTGTGCCACTTTCCATGGCCTGAGTAACATCCAGTATCGTTTGCGAAGCTTGATGAGCTTCATCTGTAATTTGATCAATCACTTGATTGATGCCAGATACCATTTCTGCACCGGACTGGATGGATTCAGCCTGTTCACCTGCACCCTTGGCAATCTCCTCAATAACTGTGGAGATCTGACCTGCAATTTCATTGCTGCCGGAAGCTTCCTTGTACATCGTTTGAGAAGAGGCCTGTACTTGCTGTGCGGAGTGATCCACTTGTTGAATCAACTGACGCAGAGAGGCGGACATGGCATTGAAAGAAGTTCCCAATTGTGCAATTTCATCTCTACCTTTGACGGCAACTTGCACCGTAAGATCTCCCGCCGCCAATTGTTGCGCACTGTTCTTCATATTCAGCAGAGGTTTGATCGTTCTGAGTGCGAAGAAGTAGGCCAGAGCCGCCAGCACCACGGTGAAAATAACAATAAACGCCAAATACAGCTGTCTTGTCCTGGTGAATTCCGCCAAGGCAGCAGCTTTGGAGATCGAGGTTGCCACAATCCAGTTGGTATTCGGAATTTTCTCGTAATAGATTAACTGCCGATCGTTATTATATGTATATTCGGACAACCCGCTAGGTTGATCAAGCATCGTATCCACAATATCTGTATAGTCACTTTGTTCGGCTAGAGGTGTGTTCAACAACTCTTGATTCGGATGTGAGAGGACAACACCCTTCTGGTCCAGCAAAAAGGTGAATCCGTTGTCTGTGTGGATCGAACTGATCTCATCCTTAATGGAATCAAGTGATATATTTTCCGAGATAGCCCCTTGGAAATTCCCGTTCTCGTCATGTAGCGGCACACCGATAAATATGGATTGTATACCGGCTTTGGTGACATAAGCATCACTGAACGTGAGTTGATTCGAAGCTTTGATGGCAACGTACCATGGACGCTCACGTGCATCGAAGGTTGCATCCGGAATAAAACCTGCTCCGTCTAGATATGTACCGTCTTCGAGACCGAAATAAATGGTGGCGATATCCTCTTTGTTGGAGGCCAGTTGGAAAGCTTGCAGATGTTCCATGCTGATTTCATTGAGTGGCACTGTATCATCAATGACTTTACCCAGTGTTTCGATGACTTTGGCTTGAGTCAAAGCCCATCCGTTGACTTCTGTTACTGCTTTTTGGACTGTGCTTTGCAGCTCATTGTCTACGGATTTTGTCGCTTGCTTCTCAATCACGTACAGAGCGATATAGCTGAGTGGCGCAGCAAGCAGAATGCAGATGGTGGTAACGATGACAATAACTTTGGTTTTGAGCGTCATGATCTTCCTCTTTTCTAATCCTGTATATACTATTTATATCGGTAGTTTATACGGTATTGTTACATGGCTTTTAATAGAGGGGGTGAATGGCTCAAGATCAGATTTATTTGCAGGCAAAAACAACTACACAAGCGGTGCTTTCATCCAGCGTGATCCAAGGAAATGGAACTTTGTTTAATCAACAGGGCAAATGAGCAGAGTGGAGACAGCAATCGTAATGTAACGCCTGTTGAAGTTGGCAAAATTGATCTGAAGCCTAAACATTTGATCCAAAATAACCGATACACCAAAGTAACATCTAATGAGACGAAAGTAGTCTGATTATACGGAATGAGAGGGTATGGGGATAACTATGGATGAGGGCATGCAATATATTAATTTTTCGGTAGGAGACCAGATTTTTGCACTACGAATTGATGAAGTTCATGAGATCATCAGAATGGTGCAGGTGACTACGGTCCCGTTTGGAAGTCCGGAGATCAGAGGTTTTGCTTCGTTGTACGGTAAGGTGGTTTCGGTGGTAAGTCTTCGTGTATTGTTAGGCATGCCAGACCAGGAGGACACCTCCTCTACACGTATTATTGTGGTGCCTTACAAAGGAGGATTTGTACCTCTGATCGTCGATATGGTTGACTCCGTCGTGAGTTACGATCGTTTCGAGGAACCTGCTGAGGAACACCGCCGCTTCATGCTTGGCGTTTTTGACAAAATCGGGTTCTGTGAAGATCATCGTGCAGGCATTTTGAACCTGGATGTATTGCTGGGCAGCTTGATCAGATCATAGTAGTATAACGATCCGTAATTCTTACAATATTCAGTATTATCCTTCGGTTTACCAAATGTTCCTCATCCGCTTTTCGGGAGAAGGGACATTTTTTTGTGCTGCTAGGGCGTGTCTGAAAACTCCGAAGGAAGCAGATTTTGCTGAATTTTCGTTCCATGCAAGAAAGTTTTCCGCAGGCGTGCCGGGGCGCGTCAAGGGAAAGAGACGCAGCAGGGGGCGAAAAGGGGGTGAAAGGTGCACTTCAGCGAGTTTTGAGACACGCCCTAATCAACGAAGTAACCACTTTTTGTGGGCAAAGGTTTTTAAATCCGGTCATTTTCGTATATGATGGAGAGTAACAATGCGAAGGGATGACGGGAGACTTTAATGATGCAATCGCTGTATGGAGTATGGCTTGGTGACGTATTTTTTTGTTTTTCCGGTGAAACATCGGAACCACGTGTGGATGCATGGAGCCACGTGGTAAGACGGTTGAATTTTGGCGACGGGGGTCGTCTGTTTCAGCCTGCCGCTCTGCGTCTTGCGGAGCTGCGCTGGCCTAACCCGCTGAGGAACGCGGCTGAAGCCAAGAACACGAAGCGGCGTCAACTGCTGGGACGCACATTGGAAGGATTGGCCGTCTCGCCCAAGGATGCCTTCAGGTTGCTGTTGCAGTGGGATGACCGTTTGTTCAATGCTGCCGGAATTCAGGTTGGAGAAGAGATGCGTTACTGGATCAAAGCGGCGCAGTTCACACAGGAGCTGCTGTTGCGGGGAGCAATTGCTCCATCAGCTGAATTCGCAGCAAAGACCGGAGCACGTCGGCGGACCGGGCAAGAGACATTGACAGGTGTATGGCGGCCACGCTTGCAGCAGGAGGAGGACATTGAACGCTTCCGCGATCTTGCTGAAGCGATGCCTCCGATCGGCCTGTCTGCGCCTGGGGCTTACGCTTCATTGGAACCGGAAACGCGTGAAGAGGCAGGGGCTGCGGTATTATTTTCATTCATGAGTGGGATGATTCATGCTGTAGTGACGACTGAACTGGAGGGCATGGACAGTGAACTGTCCCGTTACCGCACGCCATATCGTCGCGGATCTTCGCCGGTAGCCGAACTTTGGTGGAACAGTCTGATCTCGATGTTCCGTCCTGTGACGGTGCAAGGACCGACAGACGATATGACAGCGTTTATTCATACGCTGCAAGAAGTTGGTGGAACGTCGATGCCAATCGTGGGAGCAGAAGAGATGGCGCCTGCTGAAGGCCAATTGAAGCTGGTGCTCCGCCTGGAGCCTCCACTCGGCGAACATGAGACGATCTGGGGAATCGATTTTTGGGTGGATAGCGAGCAGGAACCAAGCCTGAGGTTGCCTGCACGGACCATCTGGGCGCATCCGGAGCGGGATCTGGACCGAGGAAAAGTGTTATATACCTCGGCGGCAGAGCAATTGCTGATGGCACTCGGGCAAGCAGCAGAACTGGCACCTGAACTGGAGACGGCGTTGCTTACCGCACGTCCGGAGGGAATCAAGCTGGAGCAGCAGGGTTTCTTTGAATTTCTCACACATGCCGTTCCGCGTTTGCAGAAAGCCGGGATAACCGTTCTCATGCCTTCAAGGTGGAGTCGTGCCGGGAAACGTCGGGCTGGACTCCGTCTGCAGATGTTGAATCGGGGAACAGAGCGATTGCCTGGAGCCACATCGGCGCTTGGCATGGAACAATTGGTTGCTTTCAAAGCAGAGCCCATGCTGGACGGTAAACCAGTCACGGCAGAGGAACTGGCAGCACTGGCTGAATCCACAGTTCCTTATGTCATGTTCCGTGGTGAATGGATTGAAGTGGATACGAAAGAGATTCGCCAAGTCCTGCGTTATATGAAAAAAGAAGAAGAACAATATATGCCTCTCTCCGAATGGCTGCATCTGGCTGCGGATGAAGGGGAGGATTCTGCATGGAAGGGTCTTTCCGTCTTTGGTGCCGAATCCGATGGGATGCTTGCTTTCCTGCTCGATGGACAGGTGCTTCGCAGCATTGAGCCTCGACAGGTTCCGGCAGAATTGCATGGTGAACTAAGACCTTATCAGGAACGCGGTTACCAATGGTTATCCGCGATGCGTGAGCTGGGCTTTGGTGTATGTCTTGCGGACGATATGGGACTTGGGAAGACCATTCAGGTCATTACCTGTCTGCTGGACCGCAAACATGAGGAACGTCAGGCGGCTGAAGAGGAAGCTCGTGAGAATGAGGTGTTGAATGGATCAGAGGGTTCTTTCACGGCAGATCAGCACATGAGTGAACAGCCTGTTCATCTGCCTGCACTTATTGTGTGTCCTACCTCACTGCTTGGAAACTGGCAACGTGAGCTGAAGCGGTTTGCCCCGGATCTGTCGTTGTACATTCATCACGGCGGACAACGGTTGCATGGGAAAGATTTTCAGGCAGAAGCACAGACGCATGACATTGTCCTAACGACCTATCATCTGGCAGGCAGGGATGGCCCGGATCTGGCTTCATTGCACTGGTCCACCGTTGTGCTGGATGAGGCACAATATATTAAGAACTACCGTACCAAGCAAGCACAAAGCGTGATGCGTCTGTCTACACTTCATCGTATTGCGATGACGGGAACGCCTGTAGAGAACCGATTGAGCGAACTCTGGTCGATATTCCAGTTTCTCAATCCAGGGTATCTGGGCACAGCTTCATCCTTCCGCCAGCGGTATACGGGGCTGGGGCCATCCGAAGAAAATGCAGCATCCTTGCGTGAGCTTCATCGATTGGTATCTCCATTCATGCTGCGCAGGCTCAAAAGTGATCCGGATATTCGCAAGGATCTGCCCGAGAAGCTTGAACTGAAGTCCTATTGTTCCCTGACGCCGGAGCAGACGGTATTGTACCAGCGTGTGGTGGATGATCTGATGGGAGGGCTGGACGGCAGAAATGGCATCGCCCGGAAGGGGATTGTACTGTCTTCCCTGACCAAGCTCAAGCAGATCTGTGATCATCCGGTGCTGGCGGACAGCAATCGGAAAGACCACGGCAAGGCAGAGGCATCCGGCAAGATGGAACGATTGCTTGAACTGCTCGACGCGATCCGGGATAACGGGGAATCGGCCCTGATTTTCACGCAGTATGTTGCTATGGGAGATCTGTTGGTATCGAGGTTGAAACAGCGATATGAGGAAGAGCCATACTTCCTGCATGGTGGCGTGTCGAAAGCGCAAAGGGATGAAATGGTGGAAACTTTCCAAAAAGGAGAGGGACCGTCCATGTTTGTTCTATCTCTTCGTGCCGGAGGTGTAGGTCTGAATCTGACACGGGCGAGTCACGTTGTTCATTATGATCGGTGGTGGAATCCTGCCGTTGAGAATCAGGCGACGGATCGTGTATTCCGAATCGGGCAGAATCGCAACGTTCAGGTGCATAAGTTGATTTGTCAGGGAACGCTTGAGGAACGGATCGATGAGCTGATTGAGAGCAAGAAGGCACTCTCCGAGCAGGTCGTTGGTTCAGGCGAGAATTGGCTGACCGAAATGTCGGATGATGAGCTGCGTGGCCTGATTTCTCTTCAGGGCGAGACGTGGCTGTGACCTTGAACATTCAGGGGAATATAGATGTTGAGAAAGTTGAGAAAGGGGGATTGTTGTGAGCGAAAAATGGAAGATCGAGCTGCATATGTCCCCCGGTGGATGGACAGCAGAAGTAGATACAGCAGCGGATGCGGACCAGGAGTTTTCCGTCTCCGCTGCTGAGGGTAAGACTGGATCAGCCGCAGGCGTGTTCACGGTCACGGGAACGCCGGCGCGACTGAGCGAAGCCCAGCGCGAGGCTGTGCTGGCACAGCTGCGCAAGCGCCCGCTGACGCTGTACGCCCTGCTGCGCGGCGGCCCGGCGCCTGAGGAGCTTGCCGCGCTGCTGACGGCCGCACAAGCGCCGGAGGGCACGCTAGGCGCAGCAGCAACGGCCAGCACGGCCGTGGCGTGCACCTGCGGCCGCCCGAGCTGCGCGCATGCCGCGGCCGCTGAGCGCGCCGTAGCCGCGCGCCTCGCGGCCGAGCCGCTGCTGCAGCTGGCGCACGCCGGCCTGCCGCGCGAAGCGCTGCTCGCCGGCGTGCTGGGGGCATGGGCGGAGGAACTCGCCCATGATCCCAGCGGCCCCGGCCGCGCAGCGGAAACGGCTGGCCGCCCGCAAGTGCGGGGCGGCGAAGGCGGCGCGGCCGTCGGCGAGTGGATCGCCGAGGCAGCCGCGGACGGCGCCATGCACCAGCCGGGGCCGGGCTTTGGCGCCGTTGAGGTGCGCCTCACGCAGCCGGGCAAGCCGCCGGCGTTGCCGGAGCTGACGGCACTGCTGCAAGGCTTGCCGGCCACCGCAGGGCTGGATCTGATCCGCGAGCGTGTAGCCGCGCGGATGTGGCAGGCTGTCCAGAAGAAGACGGACAGCCCGGCAACCAAATGATACACCCATCAGAGCGGGGGAGATCTCAGATCACCTCTGCTTGTTTTGATTGCAGCATGGTGCTCTAAAAGTCCAAAAAACGATCATACAGGCTGTACAGGCCGTATATGTTCATTCCGATCTCTTCTTAAGGAGGTCTATACCGGTGGAGCTTCGCTCCCAATTAAGGTATACTGTCGCAGGGAACATTGTACGCAGACAACTAGAAAACATTTATATTATTGCGATAGGAGTTTTTACATGAAATCACGTACAGGAAGACAGCGCCGCATGGTGGTTATGCTGTCCTCATTGATGATATGCGGAGCATTGCTTGCGGCGTGCCAGAACGGTTCAGGCACAGAGGAGAGCCAAAATCCGAATGGAACAGGTAGCACACAACAGGAGTCTGACGGCACAACCGTTCATTTTACGGAGGATAAGGGATCGGATGGTGACAACGCTGGCGGGGATGACACATCATCTTCTGGCAACAGCGGTGAAGGCACGGACAGCGAGTCCGGGAATGCATCGGCAGGCGAAGAGCAGGGTTCTTCAGACGATGGTAACGGAGCGACAGCGGAAGATCCATTGATGGAGAAACGCAGCATCAGCGCACTGCAAACAACAATTGACGCAGAAGCTGTGGTGACTAATGCCACATCTATGACGGTCATTGTGAACAAACAACGCAGTCTGCCTGAAGGTTATGAGCCGGACGATCTGGTGGAACCCAATGTACCGTTCTCCTTCGATGAACCCCACGAGAAGCGGCATATGCGCAAGGAAGCGGCGGAGGCACTGGAGAAGTTGTTTGCAGGTGCAAAAGCGGATGGCATTGAGCTTCGTGCGGTGTCGGGCTATCGTTCATATCAACGTCAGGTGTCCATCTACAACAACAATGTCAAAACCAAAGGTCAGGAATACACGGATCGTGTAAGCTCTGTTCCAGGCAGAAGCGAACATCAGACGGGTCTTGCCATTGATGTATCCAGCCCGAGTGTGGGCAATGTGTTGGAAGAGGTATTCGGCACATCGAAGGAAGGACAGTGGCTCGCTGAACACGCTGCAGAATATGGATACGTCATCCGTTATTTGCAAGGTGAAGAAGATATAACCGGTTACGTCTATGAGCCTTGGCATATTCGGTACATCGGTACCGATTTGGCACCAGATGTGGCCAAAAGTGGGTTAACCCTGGAAGAATACTTCGATGAGGCTAATATCAAGTTGTAATCTGGATGCTTCAACCTTAGAAAACTTTAATTTTCTTGAAATTCCCGAATAAACTGCTCTTGATCTAAACGAAGAGCAGTCATTCAGGGGATTTTTTTCTGTAAAAAATGATATTGGCTGACCACCTTGTCATGAAGCAGGGCACCACGTGCTGGAGCTGCACTAAGATAGAATTAAAATCTATTCTATTGTCTGAGATGATGATGGGCTGATATAATTCATGCTTAATCAGATGGATAAATACAACCAAAGCGAGGGACGAGAGAATGAGTAGACAGCAGGTATTTACCGGCTCCCCATGGGAACCTTTGGTGGGATATTGCCGTGCCATCCGTGTAGGGGATCGAATCGAAGTAGCGGGTACAACCGCGATGCAAGATGGTGTAGTCGTTGGGGCAGGTGACCCGTATGCACAGACAAGATTCGTTTTGCAGACGATCGAAAATGCACTGAAAGAGTTGGGGGCTGATATGTCGCATGTGGTGAGAACCCGAATGTTCGTGACCGATATCTCCAGGTGGGAGGAAGTTGGCAAGGCGCACGGTGAATTTTTTGGACAGATTCAGCCTGTAGCCACCATGGTTGAAGTTAGCGCACTCATTGATCCCTTGTTGATGGTTGAGATCGAAGTGGAAGCAATTGTTGAAGATGAAGTCCAAGTTGGTTGATCCGGCGAAGCTTGCTTATCGTGAAGATTTTCCTAAGGAACTCAAGACGTCTTATTTGGCCCTCAAGTCCTCTTCTGAAAATGTAAGGAACATCAGACATGTTATTTCCCGAATTATCCTGACAAAAACGCTGTAAACAGCTGTTTATTCACACATAGCGTGTCTGGGATTCATTGGGTTTTTACAGGCACTTTAAACCCTAGAATAATAAGACGCCTAAAATTCGTTATCGCTTATTCTGCTTGCCCATGCATTCCGTATGCAACGCACGTCGTATGCAACGTATGTCCGTATATAGCGCATGTCGTATGCAGCGCATGTTGCACGTGCTTGCTCCGGACAAGTTCAGGTGCGCTTCGTTTGAAGCAAGTTTGAAGGCACGCTCCTAAAACCCTAATCCTTAAAAACGAAAAATAACCTTACCCGTGACTGTCAGAAGACAAACGGATAAGGTTATTTTTGAATGGACTTCGCCGGATGGCTGGCCATCGCAATACGCCACAATTATGGCAATAAACCAGCCAAGAGATGCATTTGGTCGGCAACATAGAACATGTGCCTTAGCTTAACCAGTCGCATGCTCTATTCGATTTATTTCGCTTCCGGCAATGTTACAGGTGTTTCAACAACGACTTTCCATGCTGTTCCGATCGGAGGCAGGCTGCGTGTCAGTATAGGGCTGTAGAACCCAATGACTTTGGCTCCTTTGGTCAGTTCTTCAGCTTTCACCGTCTCACCTTCGTGGTTTACGAGCAGTGTATCTTTATTGATATTCAGCACCACGTGGTCAGGACCGGTTTCTGTTAACCGTGTACCTGTGATCTCAATCTGTGAGATAAGGCCTTCTGTAGTTCTTACATCTTCAATTGTACCTGCTGTACCCAGAACCTCTTGAGGTTGTGCCTCAGATGCTGTAGCTGCATCCAGTACAGTGACTTTATAGGTCGGCGTTTGTGGTGGCAGACTGCGGGTGGTGATCAGGGAATGCTCAGCTTCCACGTTCATGCCGATGGCCAGATCAGTCAGTGCAATTTCTTTCCCTTCAACGGAGATGAATTTTGTCTCATCGCTCAGGTTGAGCACGATGCCATCCAACCCTGCACCGCCAATCTGGATGGACTTATATTTATCCTGGTTTGAGATTCTGGTAATTACACCACGTTCAGTAACCGTCTTCACGTCCTCTTCGCTTGAGATCGTCACCTGATTTCCTGTTGTGTTCACTTGTCCATGCAGTGCTTTTTCGGCAAAAGAAGCCGGTACATACAATTTGCCGCCTGTGATTTCAGGTGCTGTACCCAGCGTGAGCAGCATTTTATTTACGGAATATTGATCCTTGCCTGTGATTACCTGTGTCCAAAGAGCGCCACGGGTCAGCTCTGCCGTTTTAGTTTCTTTATGCCATTCCAGTTCAATACCCAGTGCTTCGGTAAGATCACGCAGCGGGATCATGGCTACTTTGCCATCCTTGTTCCAATAACCATTGGAGATGGATGCACCATTCACGGATACGTTTACTGCATCAGCTGCCTTACTATCGGCTGAAACGGATGTCTGATGGACTGGTTGTGTGTTGTCCAATGTTGCTGCATAAGCGGCTCCACCGCCCAATGCCATGGACAGGGCCATCACGGCACTTACTTTTTTCATGTTGTTATTCATCAATATTCATCCCTTCTAATCTTTGTACTGTCGCGGTAAAATCTTCCTTAGGGCCGCGCTTCAAGTTAATAGACGGGACAGATCGTCTCAGTGTTGCAGTTGGCATGCAATGAATGTAAGCGGTAGGTTAGTTTAGATTTGAAATATCGCTAGTATTGCAGGTTATCCGCAGCAGAATTAGGTTAATTTCAGGTAAGTGGCCAAGTCTTTCCCCTATTTCACATTCAGGTATGAGGAGGAACGGATTAGATGAGTGATATGTTGGTAGCGCTCTATCGTTTGCCGGAACAAGAGAGTGGCCTACGAACGCTGGAGGAATCCTCCATTGTGATTCGAAGAGCCATTGCCCCAGAGAAGCAGCTTGTACTGGATTGGGTGAGGTCACATTTTAGCCAGGCTTGGGTAGATGAATGTGAGGTCGCTTTTGCACGTCAGCCTGTGTCCTGTTACATTGCGGTTGAGCATGGGAAAATGATTGGTTTTGCCTGTTACGAAGCGACATGCCGCAATTTCTTCGGCCCGACAGGCGTGAGCCAGGATGCACGGGGCAAGGGTGTAGGTACAGCCCTGTTACTGGCTTGTATGCATGCGATGAAGGCGGACGGTTACGGTTATGCCATTATCGGATCAGCGGGTCCTGTGGATTTCTATGCCCGAACACTGGGTGCCGTGAAGATTGAAAATTCAACGCCGGGTATTTACGAAGGCATGCTGCGGGCAGACTAGACGATAGTGATGTTGTGGAAGTTGTGGAAAAGGAAGGGAGGACGATGATGAGCACGAAACAAATGCTGCACATTGGAATGATCGGTACAGGGTCCATTTCGGATCTTCATATGAGGTGTTATGCCAAGAATGAGGATGCCGTCATCTATGCCATCTGCGATCTGAACGAGGAGCGGGCTAAAGCTGCTGCGCAGAAGTATGATGCCCAATCCGTGTACACCGATTATCGGGAGATGCTGGAGGACCCGCATGTGGATGCTGTCAGTATCTGTACCTGGAACAATACACACGCGGAATTCGCCATTGCTGCACTGGAGGCAGGCAAGCATGTGCTACTGGAGAAACCGGTGGCAACCAATGTGGAAGATGCGCTGCGGATTGAAGAAGCGGTGAAGAAGAGCGGACGTACCTTTATCGTTGGATTTGTGCGTCGTTATGATAACAATATGCAAATGATGCGCAGATTCATTGATGCCGGGGAATTTGGTGAACTGTATTATGCGAAAGCTTCCATTCTGCGACGTCACGGTAATCCAGGCGGTTGGTTCGCTGACAAAAGCCGTTCCGGCGGAGGTCCTCTGATTGACCTGGGCGTACATATTATTGACCAGTGCTGGTATCTGATGGGCCGGCCGAAACCTGTTTCGGTCAGTGGTAATACGTATCGGAAGCTGGGCAATCGTGCCCATATCGAACATCTTTCCTTTTACAAAGCAGCCGACTACAGCGCAGCTGTGAATGACGTAGAAGATATGGCGAATGCACTTATTCGGTTTGAGAACGGGGCATCGCTTGCGGTGGATGTAAGCTTTACCCTGCATGCACGCGGAGATGAATCTTCCGTGAAATTATATGGCGAGCGTGGTGGGTTCGAACTGGAGCCGGAGACATTGATCGTCACGGAGAAAAATAATACCATCCTGAATATTGAACCCCAGACGGACAATACGGGCCTCCATATTCATAGTGCATTCCAGAATCAGATCGACCACTTTGTGGATTGTTGCCTGAACGGGACTGAGCCGATCAGTCCAATCGCGGATGGGTTGGCTTCCACGCGTATGCTATGCGGAATCTACGAATCCGCCGAGAAAGGGCAGGAGATTCGACTGGACTGAGTACGTTTCACGTTGCAGTTGTCCTTCATATAACAAAAGCATGCGTCATCCGCGTGATTTGCGGTTACGCATGCTTTTTGGCATCCTGTCGTGTCATTTATTGAGTGGTGAATTCTCATACCCCGGGTCATCATAATCCGTATCCTGAAGCCTTGGAAGCACGTTCATGCTCTCAATGGCCTGCCGGGAATCAGGCGTGCCATGGTCATAGAGAAACGTATACAGCATGGTCATGCCATCCGAAAATTGCTCTGTTGCCTCATCATGATCTGCCGATTTGTAGGGCACCGGGGCCCGTTGCAAAGTATAGGCATCGTCATCTTCCAATACCTTCATCAGATCCTTCAATCGGCCCAACTGTTCGTCATCCACCAACACCTCAAAGGGTGTAGATTCGTTCTTGCTTCGTTCAATCAGGTTATGAGTTACCGATACATACAGATGTTGTTTGCCGTCCTGCATAATCCAACCCCCATTCTGAAATGGAAAAAAGACGCTTCTACTGTTAATAAACAGCAAAAAGCGCCCTGAAACGAGCTACGATGCTCGTGTTAGTTTATTTCCCAAGTCTCCCCGTTACGGGAACCTGACGAGTGCTGGCCTCCATCGATCCTGAACATAGAGGGCAGGCCGGTGGACCGGATGATGCCTTCTTGGTTGCTTTTGAAGAAGGCACAGCCGGTTTCTGTCTTAACCACGCTTTACAGGTGGACGAACTACATTTCCAGACGGCAACGGTCTCCGTTCGCTCAACATTACCTGAGCCTGAACCTGAACTGTGGGATTGTGGACGGGAGGAACTCGCAGCTGTCGGACTTATACCTGTGGTACTGAATGCCTTATGGTTGCGAATCTCACCGCTGCCACGCCGTTCACCGAGGCGATCCTCGTCACGTTCGTTGTGGACCTCGAAGTCACGACGGTCACTGTGGCTAATTGCACGGCGCTGTGCCATATCCCGACCTTCGGAACGGGCACCTGAGCCTGAGCGGGCATACTGCGCATTTCCTTTGCCATATGAAGATTGGCTGTTCGTCCGGCTCTCCTCACGCGGTTTGCGTTTGTCCGGAACTTCCATGCCGAAGGCTTCTAGCAGGAAGCGAGACACATCTGCTGGCTTTCCGTGATGGCTCGCGGGTGAGGTAACATACAAATACTGCTTGGCCCGTGTGATGGCAACGTAGGCGAGCCTGCGTTCTTCCTCCAGCGCCATGTCCAGCTCCGCATCTGTTTGCTGCACAGCGAGCGCAGCTTTCTGATCTTCGGGAATATCCTGACGCAATGCTGTGCTGTGAGGCACGATGCCTTCGCTGGCTCCAATCCAGTATACACAAGGGAACTCCAGTCCTTTGGCCCGGTGGATGGTCATCAATTGTACGGCGTCACTGTCCTGTGAACGGCGCAGCGATTCCATCTCACGGTGTCTGCGGGAGAGCTCATCCGCGAATTGAATGAACTCTTCTACGGTTTCGAATTTTTTGACGGCAGCTTCGAATTCATCCAGGGTTTCCAGCATCGTTTCCTTATAATGGGTGAAGATGCTGGGGTCACCACTTTCCATATACTTGTCGTAGAACTGCCTGCGCATCTCCTGAATGGCGATGATGGGCTTCAGTTTGTGCAGTGATTTGATCAGCTTGATACGTTCCTTGACCTGTTCCTGCTGGAACGGTTTCAGCTTGTCCCATTTCACCAGATGGATGAGCGGATATTTCTTCGCCTGTTGTTGTTCACAGCGCTGAATCCACTCCAGTCCGGCATCCCGTGATACATAGAGCGGTCCCAGTGCACTGGGAAGAGCATCCATGGCGCGTGGATCAAGGGACAGACGCAAATGATCCATCAGGGGTCTGATGAGAGACTGGTCATAGAACACCGGGGAAGCACCATGCTGTACAAAAGGCACATCTTTCAACACAAGCTGCTCAAATACAGCCCGGCTGCTGCTTGCTGTCCGATGAAGAATCGCAATATCGCGATAGGTGTGTTGCCCTTCTTCAACCTGTTGACACAGCTGGTTTACAACCCACGCCGCTTCTTCCTCCGCATTGGAAGGTGTAGCGAAACGGGGCGCATCTCCACGGTTTCCTGCGGCACGAAGCCGTTTGTCACGTCTGCGTTTATTGCGGGCGACCAGTTCACTTCCGAGTCCCAGAATGCGTGCATCACTGCGATAATTGATATCCAGCGTCACAATGCGTGCACCGGGGTATACTTTATCGAATTCCAATATTGATTCCTGGCGTGCGCCATTAAAGGTATAGATCGTCTGGTCATCGTCTCCGACAACCATCAGGTTGCGGTGGGCGGAAGCCAATTTTTGCACAATCTCATATTGCAGATGGTTGGTATCCTGGAACTCGTCCACCATAATGTACTGAAATCGCTTCTGAAGCGGACCCAGAACAGCAGGATCACGAAGCAGGGCAGCTGCCCGCAGCAAAATATCATCAAAATCCATTTTGCCCCGCTCCTGTTTCCAGGCTTCGTAACCCAGGAGAACACGCTTGGCATCGCGTTCTTCCTGCGATTTTTCAGGCAGGTCGGTAGTTTCCGATCCTTGCATCTTCCATGCGGACAGCATCGCCAGCAGACTTTCAGGCTGGAAGGCTTCACTCATGCCGTTTTGGCGCAAAAGCATCTTCAGCACCGTATGCTGAGCCCGTGACTCGCCAAAGATCTCTTCCTGCACGCCATAATGACGCAGCAATGTCAGGGCAAAAGAGTGGAAGGTGCGAGCCTGCACGGCTCTTGCAGCTGCCGGGCGTATTCCTGGCAAAGCCGCGATCCGGTCTTTCATCTCGGTGGCAGCCTTGTTGGTGAATGTCACCAGCAGGATACTGCCTGCATGTACGCCACTGACCTCTATGAGATAACCGGCTCTTGCAGCCAGCACCGTTGTTTTGCCACAACCGGCTCCGGCTAACGTCAGAATGGGTCCTCTGCCGTGACGGACTGCCGAGATTTGTGGTGCGTTTAACTTGATGCCTGCCTCTTCCAGCGAACGAAAGTAAAAGGCATCCTGTTGCTCATTGTCCACGAGTTGCCGACTGGTCTCCAGCGGAGCAGACGGGGACTGGGGCAGGGACGCCGCCGGGGTAACCCCGAGCGGACGGGGGTAGAACGTTGAGTTCGGACTTAACATGTTTCATCCACCTCTGTATGCATTCAGGGATAGGACTATCCCGGCTAAAAGTAAACCATTTGCCCTTTTCACAATCACATTGTAAATTGGTATGATAGAGTTAGTTGCCTAATCAGGCAGTTAAGTATGGTCAAAGCTTCATTATACCCGAACGTATGGTCTTGACGAAAGCCCCCGATTTCATCCAGTATCGGTATAAAACGGGCAACAGCACGAGATTACGCAACTTTTTGGCATGATATCGTATAAGTTATATGCCTGAGCATTTTGCATGAAAGAATCAATATGCTACTCAACTAAAATCTTAAAATGAGAATATGGGTTTTGACGGGACAGAGGAGGAATGGTCATGAAACTGCTTCAACGCATCAAAGACGGAGCGAACAAAGCAACAGAGCGTGCCCAGCACGCCGTTGAGATTGGGAAACTGAACAACCAGATTGTGGGCTTGCAACAGGAACAGGAAGTCCATTTTACAGATATGGGTCGCATCTTCTATGAGGGTTACCGGGCACAGGATATGACGCGTGCGGAAAAAGAAATGGTGGATCTGTCGCAGCTCTGCGACGAACTGCAGGACGAGATTGATGGTCTGCGCAACAAGATTGCACAGCTCAAGAACGAACGGTTGTGCGAGTGTGGACACGTCGCTTCCCTGGATGCCAACTTCTGCCCTAAATGTGGGCGCAAGTTGGGTGAATTCAAGACACCAGCGCCTACCGTAGGTACTGCTGGAGTTGCAGGAGCGACTACAGCTGCGAGGCAGGAGGCAGCTGTAGCCCAGACTCAGACCCCTAGTCCGGAGCCGGACTTCTACGATGCGCCACCTGAATTGGAACTGGAGGAAGACGAGCCGTATCACACGGTCATTCCGTCCATCGCCGATCTGGAGACGGAATCGGAATATAACAGTACCGAGTTTACCCAGGAAGAGAAGGAAGCGTTTGATGCGGAGTGGGAACGTCGCAGGGACGAAGAGATGCAACGTGAACGTGAACGTCAGCAGGAGCTGGACGAACGCATCCGCTACTGGAAAGAAAATAACCCGGTCGTGAACACGGTGGACGTACAGACTGAAGTGTCACGTGAAATGGTGAATTGTCAGATTTGTGCAGCTGAGCTGCCCAAAGGTTCGAAATGGTGCCCGCGCTGCGGTGCTGAACAGATCTGATCTGATGCAGTAGAAGCTCTGCCGCATCAGTGTGAGGCAGTGCGGGTTGCTGACAGCATGGGGGGACGGGAATATGGACCAACTGCTGCATCATTTGCGTCATCTTGGGTTTACCGAGATGGAATCTAAAATTATGGTGGAACTCGCCCGCCAGGGATCAGCCTCAGGATATGAGGTTGCGAAGCGTCTTGGCGTGTCCCGTTCCAATGTATATGCGACCCTGCAACGGCTGGAACAGCGTGGATTTTTGCGCTGTAGTCCGGGGGAACCCGCGAAGTACAGTGTGCTGAAGCCTGAGGAGATGACACGTATGATCTCCGATCAGATGCGTACCTCTCTGGATTATGTCCAGAGCAGCATGCCCAAGAGCGAACCGGAGAAACCTGTATTCTATAACATCGAGGGCGACAAAAATGTGTTTGAGAATCTGAGTCGTGAATTGGCCGAGGCTCAGCATGAAATTGTTGTAGACGTTTGGCGTGAAGAGGCGGAGCTGCTGCGTCATGACTTACAGCAGGCTGAGGCTCGCGGTGTGCGGCTGTTATGGTCGTGTGATGGCGGCGAGGGTATGCTTGATCAGCCCGCTCCTTTGCCGGGATTGCCTTTGTATGGCACGGGTAACGGTCGGAAATTCTCTCTGGTGGTGGATCGGCGCTGGTGCATGTTGGGCATGCGCGGTGAAACATGTGCCACACAGGCAGTGGTGACGGAGCATCCGGTAATGACCGGACTGCTGCTGAATCATTTTGCTCAAGAACTGGTGTTGTATGAACTGGAACAGGATATGGGTGAGGAACTGGAGTCTCGCTATGGGCACCGGTACGAAGAACTTTCTGCGCGTTACTGGTCCTCTCCTGCAGGAGAGGGTGACCCGAGCTAGGCAGTGCATTTACTAATCCACATCGGACTGAGTGAACATGCAAGCACAATGTATCATTTTTGATGCAACGAATACGTGTGTACATAAAACAGGCGCTGCCCCAAAGCAGACGCCTGTTTGTGCTGTTTGAGATATGACAGTGATGTTCGTCACAGCATCTGTTTCCAGTCGAGTCGATAGTAAAGGTATGAAGTTATGCTATTTTTGAGAAAATGAAACTATGAACATTCGATTGAGCAGGATCGGTTGAACAGAATTGTAATTGATCAATCTTTAGGTACGTGATACAGAGCTTCCAACACGTCAACATAATAAGCTGTGCCATGAGGCACAAATTCCGTTGCCCGAATCTCGCGAACGATACGTTCCGGTTCATAAGCTGCGTGATCGCTTGACGGGTGTGTCTGACCCCCGGTAGCTTGAATGACGTCGATCTCACTACGGAATAAGGCGAGCAGATCATCCAGCGGCACCTCATACAGGCTATCCACCTCGCTGGGCTGCAGAACATAAGCTTCGAGCGGCTGGTTCAGACATAGTCCGTAGACCGCACTGAATTCCCGATCTACGAACGGAACACCACGGACCTCTCCTTGAAGCTGCTGTGTAGCCGTGAATAGATAGGTTAGTGCATCGAAAGGTACATGTACACCCAATTCTTCCTCCAGCTCACGACTGGCGTCCTGCAGTTGCTCACCTGCGGTGAGATGACCTGCTGCTGTAATGTCGTAACATCCAGGGAAGGTATCTTTCATATCACGCCGACGCTGAAAAAGAACCTGTCGCTGCTCGCCTTCGTCACGCACGATCCAGCAGTGGAATGAACGGTGCCAGTAGCCTTTGGCATGGACCTCACTGCGTAGCGCTGTACCGATCCAATTTTGATTATCGTCATAAATGTCGAAACGTTCTGGGGTCATGAAACGTATCTCCTTATATAGCAGTTTTTAAAGTTCAAAATTTCACAAAGTATGTTTTAAACGAAAGGGGAACGATCGTATGGAATGCATTGTACACTTTCAGGTGATTTATCCGCAACCTCAGGAGCGTAAAAGTCTTAGAGGACTTATATTTGTAGGGCAGGGTCAGGAACCCGCTAACAGTCAGTTAACCACCATGTTTAAGGATATGGGATTCAACGTACGTTTGGAAGATGAGGCCCAGTTGTTGTTCAAACCATTGGAAGCTTCGGCTAATTTTGACTATATTCGTGTAACGGAGCTTGATACCGGGGAAGAAGTCTACAAAGAAGACAAGGATCTGAAGTCGATCCTAGAGCATTTGCTGCCACGCCGTTTCTAGTTTCATGAGCATGGCTGTGAATGACATTCATGGGGGAGCACATGTAATATATGTATGTTAGGCTCAAAAAAAGGCCCCACCTTTATGGTGGAACCTTCATACCTTGATCACGCAACCAATTGTTAATGAAGCCCATATAGCTAGCTTTTCATACATAAACTCCAGCAAGTGAGAGGTTGTTCCCTGCATCACAACTTATATAAACATTCAACTCGGCTAGTCTCAAAACATTCATCGTGGTTAAGCCGTTGCGCCGCTTCCTTCAGCTTCAAGCTCTGAAGTACAGTGAGAGCAGCGGGTAGCCGCAGCTGGAATTTCAGATAGACAATACTTGCAAGCCTTGGTCGTTTTTTTCGGCTCAGGCTTTTTGTGTTCTTTGCTTTTGAGATAGTTGATGCCCTTCACAAGCATGAAGATACAGAACGCAACGATGAGAAAATCAATCATGACGTTGATAAACTGTCCGTAAGCAATCACGGTAGCCCCAGCTTCGTTGGCTTGAGCGAGAGTGGTAATGTCCTGTCCGTTTGCTGTTTTGATATCCCCATCCAGGTTGATGATTTTCTGACTGAAGTCAATGCCACCCAACAGTTTCCCTACCGGAGGCATGATGATATCATTCACAAGGGATGTGACGATTTTACCAAAGGCAGCCCCAATAATGACACCGACCGCCAGATCGATGACGTTGCCGCGGACGGCAAACTCCTTGAATTCTTTAAGTACACCTTTCATGTCTGCATATCTCCTTTGATCCTTCAATTGAAAATGTAGGCCGCGGTTCCATTCATTCTCCGTTCAGTTCCGCGCTTCCGTTCTCATATTGTACATAAAAAATAGATTCCAATCACCCCCTGTTTGCAAATTAAGACAAGTTTCCGCAACTTCCATGAAAATACTTCTTTATTTCACGCCGCCGATTCGGTATACTTCTAACATTGTCAGTTATGTTTAACCTTTTACATTCAGGTTCGCGATCATACATTGTAACGAATCATGGAGCCAAAAATTAAATATGCCGTTACTCGTATATGTGCAGGAATAGGCCTGCATGTCTCTACCCGATCACCGGAATGATCGGACTACGGGAAAGATGCTGCAACATTTTGTATGGTTGGAATGAGATTATTCTCAGACAGTTTGCTTGAAAAGCAGGTTCAGGTACCTTCGCATCCGATTCTGGATGGACTGTTTGGCGTTTGATATGTCAGGAGTGCACTCCTGCTCTCATGTCCCTTCAACACACATGCAGCATCCATACGGCTTGTCCATATACGTACAAGTCCGTTTTTCCCGTCTCCGGTTATTCCGCAGCGTGTGAAAAGGCGGGCTTTTTGTTTTTTTACCATGCGATTGGAAGAGTGTGTGTGCGTCTGTACGGAGGGCATTCAGGGGGAAGAATTGCAATGCAATTGTTAAAAGACAAGGTAAGACAGGAAGGCATTGTCCTGTCCGAACAAGTACTCAAAGTGGATTCATTCCTGAACCACCAGATGGACCCGGTTCTGATGAAGGAAGTGGGCAAGGAATTCATTCGCCGTTTTGAAGGTGAGAATATTACACGGGTGTTAACGATTGAGTCATCTGGGATTGCGCCAGGCATCATGACCGCGTTGGAGCTGAACGTACCGCTGATCTTTGCACGAAAGCAGAAGTCGCTCACACTGACGGAAGACATTCTGGTGGAGAAGGTCTACTCCTTCACGAAGCAGGAAACCAATGAAATTACCGTTGCCAAGAAATTTATGAAACCTGGGGATCGCGTTTTGATCATTGATGATTTTCTGGCAAACGGAGAAGCGGCATTTGGTCTGGCTCGCATTGTGGAGCAGGTTGGAGCTGAAGTGGTTGGTATCGGCATCGTTATTGAAAAAGCATTCCAGCCGGGAGGTCGCTTGCTGAAAGAAGCGGGATACCGTGTGGAATCGCTGGTTCGCATTGGGGCACTGTCGGATGGACAGGTTACATTTGCGGACGAGGAGGGCAAGAACTAATATGGCACGCGAACGTATTTTTCAGCGACATCGTCATCCAATCAAAACGTTCTCACTCGGACTTCAACATGTGCTTGCCATGTATGCAGGAGCCGTTATCGTTCCACTGATCGTGAGTAATGCATTGGGCTTTACTCAGGAACAATTAACCTATCTCATTGCCATTGACCTGCTCGCCTGTGGTGTGGCTACACTGCTTCAGGTATGGGGAAATAAATATTTTGGCGTAGGGCTGCCTGTTATGCTCGGTTGTGCATTCCAGGCCGTGTCTCCGATGATTCTTATTGGGATGAATAGTGGGGTATCTGCCATCTACGGGGCAATTATTGCTTCCGGATTGTTTGTATTGATCTTCTCTGGTCTCTTTGGGAAGCTGATCAGGCTTTTCCCTCCTGTCGTGACAGGTTCTGTTGTGACCATAATTGGTCTGACGCTGATCCCGGTTGCTTTCCATGATCTGGGTGGCGGTCAGGGCCAACCGGACTTTGGTAGTGGAACGAATCTGTTGCTTGGATTCGGTGTACTGTTATTTATCATCCTGATGACACGTTTCACAACTGGATTCATCCGTTCCATCTCGGTACTGATTGGTCTGCTCGTTGGTACGATAGCAGCAGGCTTCATGGGTAAAGTGAAATTTGCTCCAATCCTTGATGCAAGCTGGTTCCATGTTGTTCAGCCGTTTTATTTTGGCAGACCGACATTTGAGATTGTACCGATTCTCACGATGATCCTGGTGGCGATTGTCAGCGTGGCCGAATCCACAGGTGTATTTATGGCTTTGGGCAAAATTTTGGACAAGGACCTGTCCTCCAAGGATCTGGCCCGTGGGTATCGTGCAGAGGGTCTGGCCATTGTACTAGGGGGTATTTTCAATTCGTTCCCGTATACCACGTATTCGCAAAATGTAGGTCTGGTACAGATGACACGTGTGAAGACACGTGATGTCATTGTTGTGGCTGGTGGACTCCTGGTGGTCATCGGATTTGTGCCGAAGATTGCGGCACTGGCACAGCTCGTGCCAACTGCAGTTCTTGGCGGAGCCATGGTTGCCTTGTTCGGCATGGTGGTATCATCCGGTATCCGAATTATCGGCAGTCAGGTCGATCTGAACCGGCATGAGAATCTGTTTGTCATTGCTTGTTCTGTAGGCATGGGACTGGGGGTTACCGTTGTACCTGAGCTGTTCGCTGGTGCACCGGACTGGGCTCAGATTATGCTCGGCAACGGTATCATTGCAGGCAGCTTCACGGCGATCTTCATGAACCTGCTGTTCAATGGTCTGGGCACCAAGGAAACAGCTGCCGAGATGGCTGAACAACAGGCAGATGCCATTCTTGGAGAGACAGGTAAGTCGGCTTAATAGCCGCATCAGACCTGTTATCCAGCATGATTGTTATGTTAACTGTTCCTGTATACACCATTAACAAGACGAACATTTAAGCAGGTTAATGGATGGTGATGTACAACATGAATGGTTGATGACATCTATTATTTATGTTGTGAATGTTCAATCACATGAACAAATCAACTTTACATGTGAAACACTGAAGAACGTTGCTAAACCTAGAATATATTTAAAATAAATAAAAGACGATCCACACCCGATTTTAAGGGGGAGGATCGTCTTTTATTATGAGTCATGTATTCCTAAAGTTACAGATGACGCATTTGTTTCTCTGCAAAATCACCGACCCACGGCAGCTTTATCCATTTCCCTTGCAAGCTGGTGATCACCATGATGAGCCAGACCACTACACCGAGCAGGGATAACAAGGATGCCACCAGTGGCCCAAATAACGGAAGAAAAGTCGATAATACATGCCCAACCATAATGATGCCAAAGACGGTTACGGATTGCAGTGCATGAAATAGCACAAACCGACTCCGCTTTTCCACCGCGAGAAAGACAATGCCACCTACAAAGGTAAATAGGTAACACAGCATACCGGCAATATTTTCATCCAGACCGCTAGACGATTTCATGGGGGACATCCGGTCCAGCCTCCTTTAACCTTTTTTATTAGGCTATGAAGGAGGTGGACAGAACTGAACCGGTGAATTTATCTGACTACAAAACAAACGTTATTATCTTCCGCCCTCAATTTGTCTGCGAGGGTTTGTAATCTTGCCCATTTTATCAGTATCGTTTTCTTTGGGAACCAATCGTTCATCCGTACGTCCTTCATGGTGATTATCAAAAGAATACTCCGTCAGCTTCCATTCTGACTTGCCGAGAACGGGATCTGCCGGGAAGTGTTGCCCGCGATGCAAATGTTCCTCACGTCCGGCTTCGTTGATATATACTCCGTCTACTTCCACCTTTTCATGTGAAAGGGGCAGCATATCCTGTTCTTTGCGTTCCATGAAACGGCGCCTCCTTTGGATAACAGTAATTTAACTGTATGGGTTGTCCGTGATAATATCCCCCGAATAGTCCAGTGTTATGCTGGATATATTAATTCCGTATAGAATGGTGGCATTCATAACATATGATTCGGAATTAAACTTTTTGGGCATGAAAACCGTTATATTTATTAGAGGAAATCGTCAAGTCGTAAGATACTTCCGAATATGCTACAATAAGATTATGATTCATTCCGAATCATATCGGGTATTTATAGTGTCAGGTACTTGCTTTCTAGCGAGGTTCCCGACCTAAAGCTTGCTTTAAGCCGCGCACACAACTTCATGGATGGCATTTAAGACTTATTCGGCATTCTCTAAACGGAGCATTCACTTTCAACGTTTTGGGAGGGAATTACAATGGCAACGAAAGGTCACAATGAGGTCAAAGAAAGTTTGAGGGAAATGACTCGGATTTTCCGTCCTAAAGATCCAAAAAAATTCGTGAAGGAGTACGTGAGAAAATACCGGATTACGGGTGGGTACGAGGAAGAATTGACTTCTGTGGTTGAGCACGAGCTTGTCAAGATGGATTCTTCCGTGTCCTGAAACAACACACAACTCTGATTATACTGTTCCGATAATGAATAGAACCGTCTCCCGGGCGATAAGCTCCGGCAGGCGGTTTTTTTTGCGTTCCTGCTGCATATACATGGGAGTACACCTACAGCGGGAAGGATGAATGCATGTGGACCCTATTTTGAAAACCAAAGAAGAGATTGGCTACATGCGGGAAGCAGGACGAATATTGCGAAGTTGTCACCAGCATATTGAGCAGTGGATGATACCTGGGATCACGACAGCGGAGATCAACGAGCGAGTGGAAGAGTTTTTGGCAGCGCATGGGGCCACACCGGAGCAAAAAGGGTATAAAGGTTATCCGTACGCGACATGTGCCTCTGTCAATGACGTGGTCTGCCACGGATTTCCTGGAGAAGAGGAGCTGGCAGGCGGGGATGTAGTAACCATCGATATGGTGGTCAACAAAGATGGCTGGCTTGCTGACTCCGCTTGGACATATGGCATTGGTGAACCAAGCAGATCCATTCGCAAGTTGATGAGGCGTACGGAGAAGGCACTTGAGCGGGCGATTGCCCAGGCAGTTCCAGGGAATACGCTCGGAGATATTGGCAGTGCCATTGAACGAACAGCCAGACTGTATCGGTACGGAATTGTGAAACCTCTTATCGGTCATGGCATTGGCCAATATATTCATGAACCGCCCAATGTGTTGCCTTACGGCAAGCGCAGAACGGGCATGATGCTCACCGAGGGGATGGTCATTACCATTGAACCAATCTTCACGAAAGGCAGTTCCGGGGCTGTTGTGTGGGATGAAGATGGATGGACAGTAAGGACCGTAGATGGCAGCTGGGGGGTACAGTATGAGCATACGGTTGCGATTACTGGGGATGGCCCCTTGATTCTGACCAATGGCACATGAGAAGAATTCAGTGAAAAAGAGGATTTGGATTTAACTTTCTGTGGAATGCTCCATGCTGTTTTGAGCTTGATAGTAGCGGTATGGAGCGATAGGTATGTTTTCTGAATCGATATGGAAGAGGTTTTCCATAAAAATGGATCTTTCTTTTGCATAATACCGCATGTTTTGAATGTGAGAAAAATCACCAATAAATCGAGTTTTATCACCGAAATTTGGCAAAAATTTTCAAATGTAGAGTGTAATACTTTTAACTGAAATCGTTTGCAAATCAAGTTGTAGAGCGGTTTTTTACATAAAGTGAACAATTTGTGAACATGTGTCCAAAGATTGACAAAATCATACCCTCAACTTATATTTAATAAGTGATTGAAGCATATAGAATGAATTGGAAGAATGCGCAGACATGCCCTGAGCAGGAAATCACGGGAGTACTGGAAGCGTTATTTTCGTAAGCATTCTGTATGATGAAGAGGATTATGCGTATCGTGCTGAAACGTATCTTTTGTTGCCTTTCTACCGAACGACAACGGTAATCTACGAAAACGTAAAAAAGTGGGGTAGATCAATGATGAAACAGTGGCAGGTTGCAAAGCGAATTCTCCCCTTGCTGGCGGTGTTCTCTTTGCTGCTATCCGCATGCGGGCGGGAAGACTTGTCGGTAATGAAACCTCAGGGTCCTGTGGCGCAAGGCCAATATGATCTGATGAAGCTATCCATCACGATTATGATCGTGGTGCTCATCATTGTATTTGCCATAGCGGCCTATGTTCTGATTCGGTTTCGTAGACGAGCCGGGCAGACCGAGATGCCTGAACAGGTTGAAGGAAATTTCAAGCTGGAAGTAATATGGACAGCCATTCCGTTATTGCTGGTTATAGTGCTGGCAGTACCGACAGTCCAAACGATTTTTGCCCAAGGCGAAGATCTGTCCAATGACAAAAATGCACTTAAGGTCCAAGTCACCTCGCATCAGTACTGGTGGGAATTCACTTATCCTCAATATGACGTAACCACCGCTCAAGATCTCATCATCCCGACCGGAACAAAAATCGCATTCGAACTAAAAACCGCTGACGTGCTTCACTCCTTCTGGGTGCCGTCACTTGCGGGCAAAATGGACACAAACCCGGATGGAACACTTAACAAGTTCAGTTTTTCAGCACCGAATGAAGGCGTTTACCGCGGTAAATGTGCCGAATTATGTGGCAGATCGCATGCTTTCATGGAGTTCAAGGTAAAAGCAGTGAGCCAGGAATCCTTTGACAGATGGGTGAATCAGATGAAAGCACCTGCAGTTCTTCCTGAAGACACTCAATTGGCTGAGAAATTCAAAACAAACTGCCTTTCTTGCCACGCTGTTGGTGATCAAGGTGGACCAGTAGCACCTAACCTGACGGGAATCGGCGGCAAGGAATCTGTCGCAGGCATTTTGCTGAATTCTCGTGAGGGACAGGAAGAAGGCAGTCCGGTACTGGATAACATGAAAGAATGGCTCCATGATCCACAATCCGTGAAGCCGGGCAATACCATGCCGAATCCCAAGGATCTTGGGTTGACGGATGAAGAAATCGACGGAATTGCCGAATATCTGGCCAACTACAAATTGGACTATGAATAGAACAGCAAGGACGAAGAAGGGGGTACACAACCTTGGCTCATGCGCATAGCGTCAAGAGGTACAGGGGCTTGATGGATTGGATCACCACCGTCGATCACAAAAAAATTGCCATTCTCTATTTGGTTGCGGGTGGATTTTTCTTTGGAATCGGCGGCATTGAAGCCATTTTGATTCGGATTCAACTGATGAAGCCTATGAATAGTTTTGTATCGGCACAGGTCTTCAACGAATTGATTACAATGCATGGAACAACGATGATTTTCCTTGGTGTCATGCCACTTATTTTTGCCATTATGAATGCTGTCGTACCTTTGCAGATCGGGGCACGTGACGTTGCTTTTCCTTTTCTGAACGCACTTGGTTTCTGGACGTTCCTTTTTGGGGGACTGCTACTGAACCTGAGCTGGGTTATGGGGGGAGCACCGGATGCGGGCTGGACCTCATATACGCCGCTTTCGGGCAGTGAGTACAGTGGAACGCATGGTGTGGATTTCTACACCATCGGCCTTCAGATCGCGGGTCTGGGAACGCTCATCGGGGGTATTAACTTTCTCGCAACGATTATTACGATGCGTGCTCCAGGCATGTCCTACATGCGGATGCCGATGTTTACATGGACGACATTTATTACATCTGCCATTATCCTTTTTGCTTTTCCTGCCATCACGGTAGGACTTGTACTTTTGACGTTTGATCGTATACTGGGAGCGAATTTCTTCGATGTCGCAGGTGGCGGTAACCCCGTACTCTGGCAGCACATCTTCTGGATCTTCGGGCACCCCGAAGTATACATTTTGATTTTGCCGGCATTTGGTATCATCTCGGAGGTTATTCCGACTTTCTCGCGTAAACGGTTGTTCGGATACAGTTCCATGGTATTTGCCACCATTCTGATTGCCTTCCTGGGCTTCATGGTATGGGCGCATCACATGTTCACAACAGGTCTTGGAAATGTAGCCAACGCGCTATTCTCCATCTCCACGATGTTGATTGCCGTACCTACCGGGATCAAAATCTTTAACTGGCTCTTTACGATGTGGGGTGGACAGATCCGTTTTACAGCGGCGAACCTGTTTGCTGTTGGATTCGTTCCAACCTTCGTTATGGGCGGTGTTACCGGTGTCATGCTGGCATCTGCTCCAGCGGATTTCCAGTTCCATGATACGTACTTTGTTGTAGCCCACTTTCACTACGTTATTGTAGGGGGATTGGTGCTCGGCTTGTTCTCGGGGCTTCATTACTGGTGGCCGAAGATGTTCGGACGTATTCTGAGTGAAACACTTGGGAAATGGACATTCTGGACATTTATGATCGGTTTCCAATTAACGTTCTTTGTACAGCATTTCCTCGGTCTGATGGGAATGCAGCGTCGGATCGTTACATATTTGCCAAATCAGGATTTTGATCTGCTCAATCTGGTCAGCTCCGTAGGTGCATTTCTGATGGGTGTGGGGGTTATTCTATTCCTCGTTAACATCGTAATCACCATGAGAAAACCGGCTGGTGCGCCAAACGATCCGTGGGAAGACGGTCGTACTTTGGAATGGTCCATTCCTTCACCGCCACCGGAATACAATTTCAAGCAGACTCCGCTGGTACGTGGAATTGATGCGTATTGGAAGGAAAAGATGGCCGGACATACGGAGATGACACCAGCAGAACCTGTAGGTTCGATTCATATGCCTTCAGCAACGCCATTGCCGTTTGTAATGTCCGTAGGTATCTTTATCGCCGGACTTGGCTTGATGTTCAGCAAGGATGAATTTGGAAATGCGTTTATGAATGCTATTTTCAACAATTATATTGTCGTTGTCATCGGTCTACTCATTACATTTGGATCAATGGCACTGCGTTCACTTTATGATGATCATGGCTGGCACATTGAACCGGAGGATCAGGATGAGAAGGGGGCTAGAACATGACAACCTCACATGCCGAACCGGTGAACGACAAATTGCCGCATGAACCGGAGAAAGCAACACTGGAAGGACGTAACAAGCTAATCGCCTTCTGGTTGTTCCTTGGCGGCGAGACGGTACTGTTCGGTACACTCTTTGCTACCTTCCTGGCTCTTCGTGGCCAAACCAATGATGGACCTACGGCGAATGAACTGTTCCACCTGCCACTCGTGGCCGCTGCAACGTTCATTCTCCTGGTCAGCAGTTTGACGAGTGTATTTGCCATTCAGGCCATGCATAAGGGCAAGCGAGATGCACTGGCATTGTGGCTTGGCATCACGGTGGTACTGGGTATGGGATTTCTCGCGCTGGAAATATACGAGTTCTATGAGTATGTGAAACATAAAGAGTTCGGCATGACTACAAGTGCCTTCAGTTCAGCGTTCTATACACTGGTCGGGTTCCACGGAGCCCACGTTGCTTTCGGTATTGTGTGGATCGGAATCATTATCGGGCAGCTGTTCAAAAAAGGACTGACGGTCGTAACTGCACCTAAAGTATACGTCTCCGCAATGTACTGGCACTTTATTGACGTGGTCTGGGTGTTCATCTTTACGGTCGTGTACCTGCTCGGAAAGGTGGGCTAACACATGTCGGCACAGGATAAGACGGATCAACAGCCTGTGAAACACCGTCACCGGACGGAAGGGCCGCAGAAACACGTCGTGGTTTTTGTTTTCTCCATTATTCTCACGTTGATTGCGTTCGCGGCTGCTTCTGCTGGAGGGGTTAACACAACCTTTACGATTATTATTTTGCTCGTCATGGCTATTCTTCAGGTATTCGTTCAATTGGGGTACTGGATGCACATGAAGGACAAAGGGCATTTAATGCCGATCCTATTCATGGCCTTTGGCTTCTTCGTAGCCTTTACGTGCATCATAATGGCACTCTATTGGGTCTGGTGGTAAAAGAGATGGCGGCGGCGCATTGCCGCCGTCTTTTCCCCTTTTTGGCGAAAGAATCTTCACAAAGAAATGAAGGCAACAACCAAATTAGGTCACGGGGAGGTTTCCCGTATGCTCGGGTTGCAGTATTTTAGCTTCAACGACTTATGGAGTCCGCTTATATTGGCTTTATTTCTGATCATTGCTGCGGCGTATTTGGTGCTCGTGGGACCGTTAAGCGAGCAAATAAAGGATGCAGAGCCTGCGACTGCCGGGCAGAAAATCATGTTTATCACAGGGTTGTTTGTCCTGTATCTGGCTCAAGCTGGGCCCTTTAATCTGCTCGGTCACGTCATGTTTAGCTTCCACATGGTGAGTATGGCGTTCTCCTATCTGGTAGCGCCTCCGTTGATGATGAAAGGTCTGCCGATCTGGGTATGGCGCAGAATCGTGCGCTGGTTGCCAACGCGCCAGCTATCGTTCCTGGCTCATCCGATCGTTGCGGCAGTGCTCTTTAACGGGCTGTTTTCGCTGTATCACCTACCGATTGTACATGATTACGTCATGCTGAATTTTACCGTTCACCGGTTGTATTATATTGCACTGTTCATCACCTCGATGCTCATGTGGTGGACATTGCTGAATCCGTTGCCAGAGGGCAGACAAGCGTCGGGGTTATCCAAGATCGGTTTTATTTTTCTGAATATGGTACTGCTTACGCCTGCGTGTGGATTGATTATTTTTGCGTCCGAGCCGTTGTATCAGACGTACAGCAACCCGGCAGTATGGGCTGAAGCGATGCGATATTGTGTGTCTGGAGATTCTACGGCGTTACTTCGCTCATTCGGTGGGCCTGCGTTCTTCAACTTTCTGTCTTCCGCGAAGGAAGATCAGCAGGTCGGTGGCATTGTAATGAAGTTTATTCAGGAAGGGATCTTCGCCTCCATGTTGGCCTATGTCTTTTTCCAATGGTATCGGAAAGAGAAGCAGGAGGATGATGATGATTCGTATCCTGCTGGGGGCGCAGGGGGGCCACTCAATCCGGCTGCAAAATAATTAAGTCAATGTTCTGACAAGAGGGGGAACACACGATGGATATGTATTTTTGGCTACCAACGATCAGTACTTCTTTCATTGTGATTAGTGCAGTATTGGTGGGGATCGGATGGGTACTGATTATTCAGGGCAAACGTGAGGCTCATCAGTCCGCCATGGTAGCAGGTGCGATTGCAGCTCTAATCTTCTTCGTAATCTATATGTCTCGTACAGTGTTCGTAGGGAATACGGCATGGGGCGGAGACCCTGATCTGGAGATCTTTTATCGGATATTTCTGATCTTTCATATCATCCTGGCTACCGTGGCAGCAATCTTTGGCATCTCCACACTGGTGCTGGGGTTCAAAAAGAAGTTTGGAACACATCGCCGCTGGGGCAAGTTCACGTCCATGATCTGGTTCGGCTCAGCGTTAACAGGTGTTGTCGTGTATGTTCTGTTGTATCTATTATATCCTGGTGGTCACACGCGTCCGGTATGGGAAGCTATTCTTGGTGTGTAACAGAAGGATATAAGTTCAATCTACTGGGCCGTGCGTCACTATAATCTTCTGAAAATATGAAAATGGACGAATCTAGCATAGGATTCGTCCACGCTTCCCCTCTCATTCATTCATAGAATGAGTTCGAGAGGGGGAAACAAAATGAAAAAAACAGTCAACGTCAGTCAAACGTATCCACGTCTTACCGTGTATTCAGAAGAGAACTACAGAGGGAGAAGCCGCATCTATCGTGGCAACACCGGCCTTCGTAACCTGGACAATATTTTGGACGGGGTAGAAAGCCTGCGGTTTTTCTCAACAAGTTCCAATGCAACACTCGTTGTGTTTACACGGCCTAACTTTCAGGGGGGATTCCGTGTCTTCCGCGGTAACACCAACTTGAGAGATTTGGATGATCTGATCCGTGGCAATGACGTGGAATCCCTGATCTCCACGAATGAGCGGCTGACTCTTGCCGAGATTCGTGAGATCCGCGCCAACCGCAGTTTGCCAAATGGCTATAACCGCGTTTAATCGCAAGGCCTCTTCTTCTAACAGGTGCTAGAGAACGGCAAAAGCTGTATCCGAATTGTGTTTACACAATATCAGGTACAGCTTTTTTGCTGTGATCAGGGAATGGGTGTTAATCGCTCCCGCCACCACCATCTCCGCCGCCACTATCTCCTCCAGAGTCACTGCTACTGCTGTCACTGCTGTGATGGTGAGAGGTTGAAGAAGAATCGGTTTCCGGGTGTCTGTGATCAAAGCTATGTCTTGAATGTCGCTCATGAGAGTCATCCCCTATAATGACCGGGGACCCTGAGGTAGAGTCGGTATAACTGTTACCTCGCCGGATGGGTTGTCTGTCTTGGTCGCGATGGTGACGCTGACGGTCACTTCGGATGAGCAACCAGATCACACCAATGATGATAAGGAAGACTATTCCGGGCTCTATCAGCCAAGTCATCTGAATAACCTCCCTTTCGCTGAGTTCAGTGCTGTGTTTATTGTAACGTAAATCAGATCGGTGGCCCACCTCTTCTTCCTGATTCAGGAAAATTAGGGGTTGACGGGATGATGATTTGGTCTGTATACTGTGTATATTGATATATACAGTAAACACAGTGAGCACAGTAAGCAAGATGAGTGAATGACAGTTGAAAGGCAGGCATGCATATGAACGAATGGAAGCAGGCGTGGTGGTTGACCCGCAACCAAATGAGTAAGGATAAGCTCCAATGGCTATGGTCTGCAATATTCATGATATACACTGGCGGCATGAGCGGTGTGATGTTATTGGGACAACAACAGACAGATTTCATTAATCCGGTAGTGGATTCCTTCTTTTTGATCATGTTGCCATTTCAAGGGTTCATGTTCTGTAGGCGCTCCTTCCGTTACATACAGGAGGATTCCTACACGCAGATGTTGGCCTACTATCGCAGAATCCCGATCCCTGAACAAACGGTGATGTGGTCAAGGCTACAGCAATCGGTAATGGCGTTTGCGTACAATGGTATTTTTTTCTACGGATCGCTATACGTGGTTAACCTTCATGCTGAAGGATTTCGATGGGATCAATATCTGGCCTTTAGCTTGACCTGTACGGGTTATGGACTTTTGGTCACAGGATTCTATATTTATGGAGAGTTTCTGAACAGTGGCAAGAAATACTTGGTTCTCAGTACGCTTTTTGTACCCATTGCCATTGGCATATCCTTATTGATTCGAATGTCAGGCAGTTACGGCTTTCGAATGGTGATGGATGAAAGTAAATCATGGGGTCTGCTTTCCCCGATGATGTGGATTTCTTTGGTAGCTGGCTTAGCGGTATTATGGCTATTTAGTCGCTTGACGCTGAAGAAGCTTGTTCATCGGGATTTGAATTAAATGAGAGTTGAGCTTATGTATGAATACAGGATGAAACCGGCACGATCAGGTAACAGACTGGAGTGTACCGGAGGGCGAGGTGCGAGATGTGAAAATACCCATTCAAATTAATGAAAATAGCGCTGAACCTTTATACCACCAAATTGAAAATCAGTTAAGATCATTAATTATTACGGGGCAGTTGGGGGAGGGAACACATTTGCCGTCCATTCGGGAGTTCGCCGGAGCACTGAATTGCAGTGTTATTACGGTTAGACGGGTCTATCAGGATCTGGAGAATGAAGGCCTGCTTCGTACGAAGCAGGGGACGGGTACATTTGTGGCCCAGGTAGAAGCCGGCGATAGAGAAAATTATAGACTGAAGGCCGCACAGGAAGCCATGATGGCAGCTGTGCAGTCTGGGAAATCGGTAGGGTGCACGAAGGAAGAGATGGAGAGCCTGTTCCAGGAAGTTCTGAAGGCTATTTACGCGAAGTAAGGGAGTGATTCATACATGGAACCCATAGCAGTTCAGTTGAACGGCGTATCCAAAATGCGAAGACGCAGAGTTATTGGCCCCATTGATCTCACCATCCCGGAAGGGTATGTAGTGGCTATTCTCGGTCACAATGGTTCAGGAAAAAGCACACTTCTTAATATGCTGCAACAAGTGGTGCTGCCAGATGCTGGGCAGATTATATGGTTTGGTCAGGAACATGATGGGCCTCTTCCCATCGAACTGAGACAACAGATTGGGTTTGTGGCAGATAACGCTGGTTTGGAAGAGAATCGGATAACAGCACAGGAAGCAGCCCATTTCCGGGCGTATTGGTACCCACGTTGGGATATGAAGTTGTTTGACCAACTGATTCATGATATGGAAGTGCCTGTTGATGTGAAGCTGAACAAGATGTCCAAGGGAGAACGGCGAAAATTTGAGATTGCAGCTGCAATTGCAGCTCGCCCAAGACTATTGCTTTTGGATGAACCTTCCTCAGGACTTGACCCCTTTGCCTGGAAAGTGATGGTCGAGCAGTTTCGTACCTACATGGCGGGCGGAGACACCACGATTCTGATTGCCACACATATTGCGGACGAAGTCAAAAGGCTTGCGGATTACATCGTATTGATGCACCGTGGGCAGTCGCTCGGGATGGCCGAGAAAGATATGGTGCTCGATCAGTGGAAAGAAGTCTGGTATGAAGGTGACTTAAGGCCTGAGAGTATCCCTGGTCTTGTGGAATCTACTTTGGAAGAGGGGGGGCTGGTTCGCGTCATTACAACCCGAGTCAGTGAAGCGCAAGAGAGGCTGGAGCTATCAAAAAACCGAGTGTTGAAAATCCGCAACCTTGAATTAGATGAAGTACTGGCGTTCTGGATTGCCGGGTATGCACCCGTACAGTGGAGATAACCGAAGGGAGACGATAAATGATGAATCGATTGGAATTGAAGAAAGTTGTCAAGCAATATGCAGACAAAACAGCCGTTAATGGAGTCACGCTCAATGTAAAAGAGGGAGAGATTTACGGACTGCTGGGAGCCAATGGTGCAGGTAAAACAACAACAATGCGTATGGTGCTCGGACTGATTCACCCTGACGGAGGCAATATCCTGTACAACGGCAAGCCCTACAATACAGAGCTGCAACAGATTATGGGTTATCTTCCCGAAGAGCGCGGATTGTACCCGAAGGTGAAAGTCAGCGAACAGATTAATTACCTTGCACGGCTTCGTGGCATGAATGGCAAGGATGCAGACCAAAGCCTCAAGTATTGGCTGGACCGGTTTGAGGTACCTGAGTATTACGATAAGAAGATTGAAGAGTTATCCAAAGGTAATCAGCAGAAAATGGGCTTTATCGCAGCCGTAGTGCATAGACCGCAGATTCTCATTTTGGATGAAGCGTTCAGCGGACTGGATCCTGTGAATGTGGAATTACTCAAGTCCACGGTCAAGGAGTTGCGTGACGAAGGTACAGCCATTCTGTTCTCGACACACCGCATGGAGCATGTTGAAGAGTTATGTCGTCAGATCACCATTCTGCATCGTTCCAACACGGTGGTACAAGGAGAGATCAAGGAGATCAAGAGCCGGTATCCACGTGAACAGGTATTCCTGGGTACGATCGGAAGTGTGGAAGGACTCGAACAATTGTCTGGTGTGAAGAAAGTCGAGCGGAATGAGCGCGGGTACCTGATACATATTAGTCAGGTTGAAGCGGCTCAGGAGATCCTGAGAACAGCCATGACCCAGACGACAGTGGAACACTTTGAACTGAAGGAACCAACGCTTAACCAAATCTTTATTCGTGAGGTAGGTGAGTCGAATGAATAAAATGGGAACGATTACAGGTTTTACGTTCAAAAACAAAGTTAAAACGAAATCATTCATGGTCACGACCATTGTACTTGCACTTTTAATTTCTATCGGACTCAATGTTCCATATTTCATTACCTTATTCAACGGGGGTTCCATTGGCGGAGCTTCAAGCAGTAACCCTGTAAATATTGGTCTTCTGAGTGCAGGGCAGACTGAAGTTTCCGAGAAACTGGAGAACTTCTCTGCAGCCCAAGGAGAACAGGCCTATCGATTCATTGCCAGTGGAGACAAAGATGAGGTGGCTCTTGCAGCGGATGCGGAAGCAGGGCTTATCGATGGCTATCTGAAGTTTGAAGCTGTTGCTGGACAGGAGTTCCCTCAGCCTATTCTATATTCAGCAGAAGACGTATCTCCTCAGATCATTGCATCCATCGAAGCCGCTTTGCAAAGTGTGAAGCTGGATGTAGTTGTGAAGGATGTGCTCACAGCGGAGCAGAAGGAACTAATTGCAACACCGGTGAAGCTCACCGAGCAAAGCTTGAGCACAGATGAAAGTGGCGCCGGTGCTGAGTCAGAAGGTGCGATGAGCCCGATTAACTATATTGTTGTGTACTTGCTGATCATCCTGCTGTTCACCTCTACGATGATGACAGGCAACATGATTGCCTCTGAGATCACAGCGGAGAAGAGCTCGCGTATTATGGAGATTCTGATTACGAGTGTATCACCGCTCAGTCAGATGTTCGGTAAAATCATCGGTATTTTCATGGTGGGCATGCTGCAAATCGGGATCTTCGGAGCGGTGGTTGCCGGAAATATCCTGCTGCCGCATAACCGTGCAGTGTTAGGTGATTTCAATATGAGTCTGAGTGATGTGAATATTGCGGTTATTGTGTACGGACTTATATTCTACATTCTGGGCTACTTCCTGTATGCCGTGTTGTTCGCTGCCATTGGCTCAATGGTAAGTCGTACGGAAGAACTGGGTCAGGCTGTCCTGCCGATTACGATGTTGTCGCTTGTATCTTTCTATATTGCGATCTTCAGTATTTCTACGCCGAACATTCTGTTGTTGAAAATCGCAAGCTTCATTCCATTCACGTCGCCGACCGCAATTCTGGTACGGATCGGTGCGGGAGTTGCACCGACTTGGGAGATTCTAACTTCCTTAGCGATTCTCATCGTCTCCATTGTCATCTTTGGATGGCTTGCAGCCAAAATCTATCGCACAGGTGTGTTGATGTACGGTAAACGCCCAACCTTTAAAGAGTTATTTAAGGCCATGAAGGCTTATAAGATCTAATATAATTATTCAGTTCTTGTGTGTTGTCATAATTGGTGAGACTATTTTCAAAATTAATGAGAGTTGAATATTTATTCACCACTATATAATCAGTCGCTGTGGTAAAAAAACTATAAAAACGATGGAGGAGATTGAATATGATTAATCAATTAAATACAAAGTCCTATAAGTTAATGAGCGCAGGAGTAGTTGTTCTATTGTTAGCATCAGTCATAAGTGGAGAAGGTTCTGTGGTGAAGGATGCAGTTCAAGGGGCGATGATGGGAGCTGGAGCTATTTTTGCAGCTGTAGGTCTCTGGATGGCTGGCAGCAAAAAATAATGAAAAAATAAACAAAAAATAGGTGCTACTCTAAGATGGGTGGCACCATTTCCACCTTTATCCGTAGTATCTAAGTATGTCCATTCTATCAAAATGATTGGCAACTATATTCAATAAAGGAGAATACATAATATGAAGAATTGGAAACGCACGCTATTATCTCTTACAATCTCGGTGGGTTTGCTCGCATCTGCGGTACCGGCAATGGCGGCTCCTCAGGGAACTTCCGTAAAGGTCAATGATCAAGCGGTGAAATATGCTACAGGAGCACCGATCCTGGAAAAAGGCACAACACTGGTCCCGCTGCGCACTACGCTGGATGCCATGGACGTGAAGCTAACGACTGTGACAGATGATACGATCACGGCCGTGGTAGATGGTAAAACAATTACACTCAAAAGTAAACTTACGCGCATCAACGGTGTAACGTATGCACCAATTCGCATCGTTGGTGATGCAGCGGGTTATGAAGTACGCTGGGATGCTGCAACGCGCACAGTACTGTTGGTATCCAAAGGCGGAGCAAGCGAAACTGTTCAAACCGGTGGACGCGGCTTTATGTGGGAAGTGGAGAGTAATGGAAACACGGTATATCTGGTAGGGTCCATGCATATTGCCGATGAGAGCTTCTATCCATTACGTCCGGAGTTCGAAGAAGCATTTGCGGAAGCTGACTATCTCGGGGTAGAGATTGATATTAGCAAAGCCGCTGACGAAGAACAGCAAAAGTTGGTTCTAAGTCTGGGCTCGTATCAGGATGGAACAACGTTGAAAGATCATATTTCCAGTGGAACGTATACAAAGCTGGGGGATGTATTGAAGAAAAATGGTCTGGAACCTAATGCTATGGATGCGTTTAAGCCTTGGGTAGTGGAGAGTACACTCGCAAGTTTGAAGTCCGCAACGGCAGGATATGAAGCTTCGGCAGGAGTGGATCTGTATTTCATCCAGAAAGCGATCGAGCGCAAACTTCCGGTTATAGAATTGGAGAGTTACCAATCTCAACTTGGCATGTTTAACGACTTTTCCAAAGAAACCCAAGAGGAAACACTGAAAGCGACAATCGAGAATTTTGACGTGCTGGATAACAGTGTGAATCAAATGGCGGAGATGTGGAAAACGGGTAATGACGAGCAGCTGCTTGAATTGACAAACAGCTTCTCCACGAACGAGGAGTACAACAAAGCGATGTTGGTTGATCGTAACATTGGTATGGCGGATAAAATTGATGGTTACTTGAAAAACGGCAAAGGCGAAGAGTATTTCATTGTTGTCGGCGCAGCACACTACCTGGGCGATCACGGCATCGTGAAACTGCTTGAGGATAAAGGATATAAAGTAGAACGCAAATAAATATAGATTATTATAGAAGGTAACCTTTTCGTCTCGAATATGAGAGTTGAGAGGGTTATCTTCTTATTATATAGAAGAAAGACTGATTATATCGAGAAGATCAGCAGCAGAATATAATTACACCTAAGATTTCATTGTAGATTCTTAGTCCTTAATATGGTCAAGATGCAGAATTAATATTTTCGAAATTAGCTCTTTACAAGCATCCATGTTCCATGGTATATTCTATTTCCGGCCAAAAAAACACGAGATACACGGTGCGGCAAGCGAATGAAATAAGCTTCGAAAGAAACTTAAAAAAAGAGCTTGCAAAGTTGGTTCGGACATGATATTATATAAGAGTTGCTGAAGAGAAAAACATTCGGTAACAAAACAAGTTTGATCTTTGAAAACTGAACAACGAGTGAGTAAACATTCTGCTTGCAGAATGAACG
>NZ_JBQCJX010000004.1:284637-336970 GCF_051967555.1 Paenibacillus sp. SAF-068 | reverse complement strand
AGCGTTCGTCCTGAGCCAGGATCAAACTCTCCAATAAAGTATTGAAAAGAGCGATAAGCTCATTTTGAATCTGACGAGATTAAACATCTCATTTGTGCTCCAGCTGATTCAAGCCAAGGCTTGTCTCGAACTTTCGCGTTCATTCTGCAATCAGAATGTTTACTCACTCGTTGTTCAGTTTTCAAAGATCAAACTTATTTCATCATTACTTGTGTTTCCCTTGTCAGCCGTGTGTTTCAGCGGCGACTTAAATAATATATCATATGGCTGAAACTAATGCAACAGTTTTTTTCATTTCTTTTCTTTAGTAGTTTTCCATTAGCAAAAACTATCATATCGGTTCCCTATCTTGTCCTATCATAATGGTATGATCTCTCAAAGGGTATAAATATTCTAACACATCCATGAAAGGGTTTTCAATAATATCTTAATAAAATATGTTCCATTATTTCTGAACATATCTCCGTTATACTATCACATTATTTATTCATATAAACGGGAAGTTCACTCTCTATAGAGAGTGAACTTCCCGCTGACGTAAACTAGTACCTTACTTACTCATCTTTCGCAATTCTCTGGTTAGTTTTGTATCCATGGATTGCGACGCTTTTTATTTGATTTCCGTTGGTTAGATGTAGCTATACCCTCTCTGGATGTTTTCCCAGACACGGATACCTTGGATTTATTCTTCAGAGGAGCCTTGCTCGTTCTGCGTTTAGCGGATGCTGGCTTATTTCCGCTTTGCTTGGACTTCGACTCCGACTCTGATCCAACCTCTTCAATCGCTACCTGACTTAAGTTAGCGTCTTCACGCCCCCCTTTTTTGCCACCCGTGCCTTGCCCTTGAGGAGGATACATCTCACCAAACGCTCCAAGTGGGAATGGCGGGACCATATTCTGAGTAGGGTATGGATTCTGATAAGCATACTCAATTGGCTGGTTTGGCATCGTCGATGTAGACATTTCAGGCGGCATACCATACGAAGGACCATACATGCCCCAAGCCGGATCCTGATAACCATGCGAAGGATAAGTATACTGAGGGACATGTGTATGTGAGCCACATCCGCATGGAGGATACGGAAGCATCGAGTATGGGGAAATGAAAGGTGGCTGATGATTCATATGACTAGGTGCTGCATACGTTGGAAATGGACTATTCACTTCGCTAGCTGGCGCAATCGGAAATGAGTTATTTTGCATTTCTGCGGACAGATTGGGCATAACGTTATTGTGGTTATAACTCTGCTCCGCACCAGTCCAAGGACTATTAGTCATTTCACCGCCACTGTAAGGACTAACTTCCGAAAGGCCTGGAAACGGCGCATTGTTGCTCATTCCCGCCGTGTACATGTCTTGCTGAACACCATACACCTCTTGTACAGGAACCGGGACTTGAACATAAGGATGTTCTGCTGGCGCATGATGCAACTTGTTACCACAGCCACAAGGCTTTTTCGTTGCTGGTGCAACCTCAGTTGGAGACTTTGTATTAGGCATTACAGGCAAAGGCATAATTTCAGGCGAAAGATTAGGCATTGTGTATTTCTTGGATTCTTCTATCGGTTTAACATGAACTTCAGGTTTAACCTCTTCTTTTTTGTGCGTTTCCTTTTCCGGTTTCACTTCAGGAAGCTCTGGCAACTGCGGCAGTGCTTCCAGTTCAGGCTTCACATTCGGCTTTTCTGGATTAGCTGGTGGTGGCGCAGGTACTGGGACTGGAACCTCTGATACGGGTGCAGGAGGAGTTGGTGCAACTGGAGCCGGTGGTTCCGGTTCTTTGACTCCCGTGTATTCCTTACCTTCTGGCGACAACTTTTCATGAGCAGCAATATTGCCAGCACCCGAATTAGATGTGGTGTTTCCTTGTGCATGCATCGAAGGAATATAGACGGTTTCCCCTACCAGAAGAGCATTCGGATTCTTCAACTGTGGATTGGCATTGATCATATCTTTTAAAGGAACTCCCCAGGCTTGTGCCAACTTCCATAATGAATCTCCTTGCTGAACCTTGTGACTGTGCAGCACACCTTCTGGCTTCGGTGTCACTGGCTCTGCAGGGATTTTGACCTTCATGCCAATATCCAGCTTGTCGGGATTTGTGATTTGCGGATTAGCCGCGATCAATTTGTCCAGCGCAACATTGTATTTTTGGGACAGCAGATATAATGTGTCGCCTTTTTTCACCATGTGTATTTTCACAGGGAACTAACCTCCTAGACGTCATACTTGGGCAGTACATTCGCCCATACCGTTACTACATCCTATGCAGAAACCGGGCTAATGACATCAACTAAAACAAAAAAAATCCTCCTGTCTCTAAAATCCCCATACACCAGGTATGCTGAATTTTATCGGACAAGGAGGATTCCTGTTCCCTATGTCATACGATTCTAACTTAAGATTCCCACACTTTATAACCATCTTTGTCAACAATCTGACGGAATGCTTCCAACAGTCTCAGCGTTACCGGACCTGCTACACCCGTACCAATTGTTCTTCCATCAACTTCATATGCAGCGATAACTTCTGCAGCTGTCCCGGTGAAAAAGACTTCGTCTGCGATATATACATCATGCAGGGTGAATGGCACTTCTTTTAATTCAAGCTCAAGTTCGCCACATAGATCGATAATGGCTTGACGTGTAATCCCTTCAAGTGCTCCGAGATAACAAGGCGGCGTGTACACTACACCATTTTTGATGATGAAAATGTTATCACTTGAACCCTCAGTAACGTAACCTTGGGAATTCAACATAATTGCTTCTCCAGCACCTGAATAGTTAGACTGAAGTTTAACAAGAATGTTATTCAGATAATTCAAGGATTTAATTTTCGGATTCAAGGCGTCCGGGATGTTCCGGCGTTGGGATACGGACACAGCTTTTAATCCAGTAAGATACGCTTCCTCCGGATAAATGGCCAATTGCTCCACGATGATGATAACGGATGCCTTGGGGCAACGTAACGGGTCCAACCCCAGATTACCCGGGCCACGCGATACAATAAGACGAATATAACCATTACGCATATCATTGCGGCGCACCGTTTCAGCCATCACTTCCAGCATCTCATCCATGGACAGTGGGATGTTCAAACTGATGGATTTTGCTGAATCATACAAACGATCCAAGTGGGCTTTACATCTGAAAATATTTCCGTTATAGATCCGAATACCTTCAAAAATCCCGTCTCCATACAAAAATCCATGATCATATACCGAAACCGTTGCATTCTCTTTGGTCACATACTGACCATCCAAATAGATCCATTGTTCTGCCACCGATGACTGCACCTCCATAAAATATCCATTCCCTATACTCCGAAGTTATTAACCCGTACATTGTACACCAAATGACAAGCCCTTACTTGTTCATTCTACCCAGAATTATGACAACCTTCTGACATTCACAACCACCATAAAGGTCGATTACCTCGAAGGATATGTATAACAAGGATAGCTACCAAGAACGCGCACCTGACAATTCAACGCCTCTATCTCGGCCATGGCTGCGGTGAGCAATACCGAATCGACCGTTTCCACCACATCAATATAGAAATAGTAACTGCCCAATCGTTTCTTCGTTGGACGAGATTCGAGACGAGTCAAATTCAGCTTCCGCCAGGCAAAAGCAGACAATACCTGATGCAACGCTCCCGGTGCATCTTCTGGCAACGTCACCAGCAGACTGGTTTTCACATGATCCGGTTCACGAGGTATGTCCACAGGTTCATGGCCGATGAGCACAAAACGGGTATAGTTGTTGTCATGATCTGTAACCCGTTCAGCCATAATGTCCAGGCCATGTTTTTGGGCAGCAAGCTTGGTACCGATTGCTACCCAACCCTTACCCGGATTTTTTTTCACAATTTCTACAGCTTCGGCTGTACTGTTCACACCTTCAAGATCCGCCCCAGGCGAATGAAGCCGAATAAAGTTCTGACACTGCGGGATAGCCACAGGATGAGACATGATCTTGGTAATTTTACCGAAATCATATTCGCCGCTCTCCGTCCTAAACTCCGAGCCATGTCCAATAACATTCTGGATGGATGGGTATACCCACTCCGCTTGCATTGGAATATCGACTTCATTCACAAGCCAGTCCATATGAAGACTAACGGAACCTTCAATTGTATTTTCAATCGGAATGACACTGTATTGTGTTTTCCCACTATCTGTTGCTCGAAAAACATCCGAAATCAGCTTGGAGTGTTGCAAATCTAACGGTTCACTGTTAAAAAGGAAATCAATCGCCTCATGGGAAACTGAGCCTTCAGGTAATACTGCAATTCGTTTCATGCATTAACTTCCCCTTTGATTCTGTCCAGAAAAGGACGTTCATCTTGATCAGGCAGCACGGTTACACCGTCCAAATCCGGATCGAGCCACAGTGCAGAAGCAGATATGCCCTCCCGCTCCATGGTATTAAGCAAATATTGTTCTAATTCCGCTTTGCGGGTGTCATGACGATCTACCAAAGTCAATACGGTCGGTCCAGCTCCGCTCAGGGCAGCTCCCAACGCTCCATGATCGACAGCATGTTCCAATATCTCAGCCATGCCTGGCACCAATGATGCCCGATACGGTTGGTGAATTCGATCTGACATCGCCTTCTGAATCATATCCAGTCGTCCACTCGCCAAAGCGGCAACGAGCAGTGAGGATCTGCTAATGTTATGCACTACATCAGACATGCCAAATTGCTCCGGAATCACATTCCTTGCTTTTGAAGTAGACAGCTGGAACTCAGGTACAATAACCAAAGCCTGCAAATCCTGGTGTGGTTCAATGCGAATATGATCAACCTTCTGACCATTCCAAGCAGCTGTAATAATACCCCCAAATAGCGATGCCCCCACATTATCAGGATGTTTCTCAAGGGATGTGGCCATATCCAGAAGTTTCGCATCGGATAAAGGGGCACCAATAAATGCATTTGCTGCCGCCAGCGCACCAACGATGGCTGATGCACTGCTCCCGAGCCCCCGCGTAAGCGGAATATCGGAATACATGGATATCTCCAATTCAGGTACAGATACCCCAGCTTCATCGAATACCATCTGTGCGACCTCATAGATCAAATTCGATTTATCCGTCGGCAGGCCTGTCAGATGATCGCCGTGAAGATGAAATGTCGTCTGCTCGGCAGGTTTCATTTCCAACCAGGCGTATAGAGACAATGCCATGCCCAGGGTATCAAACCCCGGGCCGAGATTAGCTGTGCTTGCAGGTATTTTTACAGTTACCTTTTCACGCAAACTCATACAGATTGCTGCTCCAGTTGTGCAATGGCCGCCATTACCGCTTCTTCCGTATCTTCAACAACAAGTGGCTCTGTCGCTACTGTTTTGATGGCAATATTAGGATCTTTCAGACCATTGCCTGTAAGCACACAAACTACAGTCTCTCCGCCTTTAAAGTACCCTTCACTCTTCAGTTTGTATACACCGGCAAGAGAAGCCGCAGAAGCAGGTTCAGCAAAAATCCCTTCCCGAGAAGCAAGTGTACGATACGCTGCCAGGATTTGTTCATCCGTTACATAGTTGATCTGTCCACCAGATTCCTCAGCTGCAGCTACTGCCGTTTTCCAGCTCGCCGGATTACCGATTCGAATTGCCGTTGCTACTGTTTCAGGTTCAAGGATCGGCTCTCCTTTGACAATGGCCATCGCACCTTCAGCTTCGAAACCAACCATACGTGGAAGCGTGCTGGATTTACCTGCCTCTTTATATTCTTTGAAACCTTTCCAATAAGCCGAGATATTACCCGCATTACCAACTGGAATAGCCAGAACGTCAGGCGCTTCGCCAAGTTGTTCAATGACTTCAAACGCTGCTGTTTTCTGTCCTTCAATCCGGAACGGATTCACAGAGTTTACAAGTGTGATCGGATGTTTGGCTGTGATCTCACGCACAATCTCCAGTGCACGGTCAAAGTTACCATTGATCGCAATAACTTTAGCACCATAGATCATGGCTTGGGCCAGTTTACCCAGCGCAATGTTGTTATTCGGGATCAGCACGATACAATTGAGGCCACCACGTGCTGCGTAGGCCGCTGCAGCTGCTGACGTATTACCTGTGGATGCACACATGATCGTACGGCTGCCCTCTTCCATCGCTTTGGCAACAGCCATAACCATACCGCGGTCCTTGAAAGATCCCGTAGGGTTCAACCCTTCATACTTGAAATATACATTTAAGCCGAGCTCCTCGGACAGGTTCTCCGCATGAATCAACGGTGTATTACCTTCCTGAAGCGTAAGCAGGGGTGTATTTTCATTAACCGGAAGGTGCTCTCTGTACGTTTGCAAAAGTCCTTGATATCTCATTGTGGGTAAACTCCTTTATGTTTTAATAATCTGAAATGATAACGGATTGATGCGGATATGATTAACTTGTACATTACTGAAATAATCGAGATGCAGCAAGGGATGCGGAGAGTTATCCTTCAACCCGGTATACACTCTTAATGCGACGAATGACGCTGAGTGATTCAAAATGTTTTAACACTTTGTCCATGCTTGCCTTACTTGCATTATGTGTAACGATAATGATCTCGGCATCCGGGTTGTGCTCATTCGGCTGTTGCACAACCGAGGCCAGACTGACATCATATTCTGCGAAAATTTGTGTGATTTGTGCCAATACGCCGGCTTTGTCGTCTACGTGCAGTAAAATAAAGTTTTTCGACACGATCTGCTCGTCACTTTGCAATCGCTTCGTCTTATAAGGCACAATTGCTTTAAGGCCATTCACACCAAGTTTGAGGTTTTTGGTAACCGCCACAATATCAGCTACAACCGAAGTTGCCGTTGGCAGTTCTCCAGCACCCGCACCGTAGAACATGGTCTCCCCTACAGCTTCACCATGTACATATACTGCGTTGAACACACCATTGACTGAAGCAATCGGATGATTCTGTCTAACCATAGTCGGCTGTACGCTAATCGTGATCTCATCGTCAATCCGGTCCGCAATACCAAGTAACTTCATATCATAGCCCAGTCTTCTGGCATACGTTATGTCTTCACGGGTTACGGAGGATATCCCTTTAACCGTTACATCCTTCAACTCCACATTGGTACGGAAACCGAGCGTGCTCAAGATTGCCATTTTGCGAGCTGCATCAAGTCCTTCCACATCGGAGGTTGGATCCGATTCAGCGTATCCCAGCGCCTGTGCTTCAGCCAGCACTTCTTCATAGGATGCACCTTCCTGACTCATTTTGGTCAGAATAAAGTTCGTTGTTCCATTCACAATCCCCATAATACGGGTAATCCGGTCGGAAGAGAAACCTTCAATTAGCGTACGAATGATTGGAATCCCTCCCGCAACACTCGCCTCATAGAACACATCACATTGCTTTTCCTGCGCCTTCGCCAGGATCTCTGTACCATGCAGTGCCATGAGATCTTTGTTCGCTGTTACGATATGTTTCCCACGCTCCAACGCTTCAAGAATATACTCTTTCGTCTGATCAATGCCGCCCATGACTTCAACGATGACATCAATATCCGGATGACGAATGACTTCCCAAGGATCTTCAGTGAGCTTGGCACGGTCTACAGCAATAACACGTTCTTTCTCTGTGTTTTTCACTGCGATCTTCTCGATGACAATCGGTGATCCAACCTGACTGCTCAGATCTTCCTGATTCCCTTCCACAATGCGAACGACTCCCGTTCCGACAGTTCCCAGACCCAACAATCCGACTTTTACTGGTTTCACTAACGATCTACCCCCTAATGTCTATTCTTGTCTGTCAGTCCTGTATGTTAAAGCCCAATTAACCTTGGCCTACAATACGCGTGCGTCTTACTCCCGGCATATCTTGCATTCGATCCAGCATTTCACCAATTTCCCCATGCAGATGTGTCGTTTCAACTGAAATGACAACATTGGCTCTACCCTGAAGCGGGATACTCTGATTAATCGTGAGTACATTGGCTCCATAACCAGCGACATGTCCAAGCACACGAGACAATATCCCTGACTGATGCTCCAGATCAATGGAGATCGTTACAATTCTCTCGCGTTCAAGCTGGTTGATTAGATGAATTCCATCCTTGTACTTGTAAAAGGCACTCCGACTTAAACCGACCTGTTCAACCGCCTCATGCACTGTTTTTACATCACCAGAAGCCAATAGTTCTTTTACCTGCATGGTCTTGACCACAGCCTCTGGTAAAATATCTTCCCGTACTAAGTAATAGCGTTCGTTCACAGAACGTCCTCTCCTCAAAGACTCATGTATTCATATAGTGGACATTATATAGGAACTATGACAAAAGGGCAATACATGACACGCCTATTTTTGAAAATACGTTCCTCACAGTATACAAGTTTATCCCTCTCTCATGTCAGGAAAAAACAAAAAAACGCAGAGTGCGGGTCCACTTCCCACTTCTCTGCGTTGTTATATCGATATGTCTCTCAATGAAAGAAAGCCACTTAGTAATAACTGCTGCCTTCCACAAATTCGAATTCAAAGTCTCCAATGCGCACGATGGTGCCTTCTACAGCTCCGCGCTTACGCAACTCATCATCCACACCCATATAACGCAGTGTACGTGCGAGTTTCAATATAGCTTCATGCGAGTTCAATTGCATCCGTTTCATCATGCGATCAATCTTGGCACTTTCCACAACGAATATTTCATTCTCACGCACAATACGGAAACCTTCGTCCTCTTTTTTGTCCAAGCTGTACACTTTACGTTCGGATACGTCTGCTACCTCTTCAACCACTGGCTCGTCCGGAATCTGATCCAACAGATCAGCGGCACGATACAAGAGCTCTTGAATCCCTTTACGAGTCAGAGATGAAATAGGCATCACTTCAATATCCGGTTGCACCTCGCGAACTTGCTGCAAGAATTGCTCCAAGTTTGCTTCGGAGTCCGGCATATCCATTTTATTGGCCGCTACAACCTGCGGTCTCTCAGCCAGAAGCGGATTGTACAGTTTCAGTTCATCATTGATTTTCTGCCAGTCTTCAAATGGATCGCGTCCTTCTGAACCCGACATGTCTACCACATGAATAATAATACGGGTACGCTCGACATGACGTAAAAACTCATGTCCCAGTCCGATTCCTTCATGTGCGCCTTCAATCAGACCAGGCAAATCGGCCATAACGAAGCTGCGGCCTTCACCTACACCGACTACACCCAGATTCGGTGTAATGGTTGTAAAATGGTAAGCACCAATCTTTGGCTTCGCTGACGAAACGACAGAAAGCAATGTGGATTTTCCGACACTCGGGAAACCAACCAGACCCACATCGGCCATAACTTTCAATTCGAGCACGATGTAACGCTCTTGTCCTTCTTCACCGTTCTCGGCAAGTTCAGGCGCAGGGTTGTTCGGGGTGGCAAATCGGATGTTGCCCCGTCCGCCCCGGCCACCACGAGCAATAACAACCTGTTGACCGTGGCGTGTCATATCCGCCAGTACTTCTCCACTGTCTTCATCCAAAATGACCGTTCCTGGTGGAATACGCACAATCATGTTCTCAGCGTTTGCACCATGCTGACTTTTATTACGTCCCTTCTCACCACGCGGGGCTTTGAAGTGGCGCTGGTAACGGAAATCCATCAACGTCCGCAGACCTTCATCCACACGGAAAATGATGTCAGCGCCTCTGCCTCCATCGCCTCCAGCAGGTCCGCCGTTTGGTACGTACTTCTCACGACGGAATGAAATAATTCCGTCCCCTCCGTCTCCGGCTTTCACATAAATCTTCGCTTTATCTACAAACATTGGTTAACCCCTTCTTCCTATATTCCACACGGCATTCTGAATTGTATAAACGTATCCTCAGACGGAAATTGCTCCGTTCTGACTTTATTTCCTTTGAGTACGGCAGTAAGCTGCCGCAGTGTTTCCGGATCGGGTGTTTGATCCCCATCCAGTCGGACAACCACATCTCCATGATCCTGTCCGAAGTTCAAGGTCAGTTTGCGAACCTCTCCCCAAGAAGACCGGCCGCCGCCATATTGATAGGCCCTGATTGCATCCGCAATCGCCCCGGTAAGTGACTCGCCATCCTCGGGAGAGACCAGAGCACTAAGCTGCAACTCATCTTCTATTTCCACATGCAATTCCAGCGCCATTCCACTGGCCCGAAAAGATTGAAGATAAAATACGAGGGAGGGAATGCCCAACCTGGAGATTCGGCTCTCTTCCGTAACCCGTTCTTTTATTCTTTCCACACATTGCAGGGATTTATCAAGTTTGCCCAGCCGAAGATATCCATATAACACCTGAAGGTCGTTCATCCAGTCGTGTCGATGATGATTTAATGAAGCAATTGCTGTCTTTTCCATGGATTGTATGATGGTTCTGCGTTCCGCCTCCGCCTGTTTCTTCATCGCATTCACAGAAATGAGCACTACTGCGACGGACCACAATGCGCATACGACGCTTGAGATCATCGCCGGATACAACATAACGAAAACCAAAGGAATCAGAAGTGAACATGCCGCAATCCACGGCACTCTTTTCCAAGATTTCATGGCTTCTCCCCGTTCTACAAAACTCGGTTGGTCTACACCCACCGTAACCAAGTATAACATGTCTTTTCTGCCAGTTCATTATCGAATAACCATTGAATACAAAAAACCTTCGGCAAAAATGCCGAAGGCTCCTTAGGCGGAATGCCGATATTACGCTTCTACTGCTGCTGCTACAGGAGCAACATTAACAGGATAGATGCTTACTTTTTTGCGGTCGCGTCCCCAACGTTCGAATTTTACAACGCCGTCGATTTTCGCGAACAAAGTGTCATCTTTACCGATGCCAACGTTAGTTCCTGGGTGAATTTTCGTTCCGCGTTGGCGAACGAGAATGCTACCACCAGTTACTGTTTGACCATCAGCACGTTTAACACCCAGACGTTGAGCATTACTGTCACGTCCGTTCTTCGTGGAACCTACACCTTTTTTCGATGCGAATAACTGAAGATTTAATTTCAACATGATTGGTTGTCCTCCTTCTTTGCTTATTTGAATTGCTGTATTTTAATATACTTCCCGTATGACTCTGCAATATTAGAGAGCATAACCACCATGGATTCGAGTAACAATTGTACCTGGGACGAGGTTTCCCCTCTCTCTAACAAAGGTAAAGAACCACTTAAAAAGCCATTCTTCATCTTGGCATCCATTTCGACACCGGTCAATGTTTCAATTGAGTTCACCGTACCCACTGTAACAGCGGATACCCCGGCACATACGATATCTTCTCCCCGCTTGGCAAAATTGGCATGCCCTTCGATGGAAAAGCGTTCGATGCTCCCGTCCTCATTACGAAAGATTTGAACGATAATCACTTATCGCACCTTCTTTACGCTTTGATTGTTTCGATAGTTACTTTAGTGTACGGTTGACGGTGACCTTGCTTCACATGGTAGTTCTTTTTAGGTTTGTATTTGTATACGATAACCTTTTGTCCTTTGCCATGTTTCTCCACTTTAGCCGTTACAGTAGCTCCGGAAACCAATGGTGTACCTGCTGTCAAACCTTGATCGTTAGATACAGCCAGGACACGGTCGAACGTTACGCTTTCGCCATCGTTCGCAGTCAATTTCTCGATGAACAGAACATCGCCCTCTTGGACTTTGTACTGTTTGCCGCCTGTTTCAATAATTGCGTACATTTGCCTTGCACCTCCTCATGTCTCAGACTCGCCCGTTCTCAGGTGACAGCCTCCTTGCGGAACTGTTCTTATACCTGGCCAGTGCGGTTACAGCATGTGCAAGACCAATAGGCTAAACACATACTTGAAGATTATATCACGGAATATATCAAAAATCAATGCAAAGGTGAAATATATCTTTTCCCCGTTCCATGACAGGAAGAACACGGCTCCACATATGGCAATGTACTCTCTTCCCGCACTTTCTTACGGGTAAGTTCGAGCAAACCCAGCTTGGTCCAGCCAATTACAAACGCTTTGGTCCGATCCTTTTTGAGCTCGCTCTCCAAGGTTGACGCGACTTCATGCCGATTCGAGGCTTCCTCCATATCAATAAAGTCAACAATAATCATACCACCAATATCACGAAGGCGCATCAGACGGGCAATCTCTACTGCTGCCTGCATGTTGGTCTCCGTCACGGTCTCTTCCAGACTGTCACCGCCGGCTCCCGTATATTTACCTGTATTCACATCCACTACAGTTAGAGCTTCCGTATGATCAATGACAATATATCCGCCACCCGGTAGCCACACTTTACGGGCAAAGTCCTTGTTCAACTGTTCCTGCACACCATAGGCAGCAAAGATGGATTCTGTTCCCCGATACACCTGTACTTTGGGTTGATGACCGGGACTGATCTCCTCCAGTAACGCCTTTACCTCACGGGCTTGTCCTTCACTATCCGTGATGACCTCGTCACTTCCTGGCGTATACACATCTCTGATGATTCGCTGTACCATGCTGTGATCCCGATGCAAGAGACTTGGCGAAGGCAAGCTGTCCGCTTTTTCACGAATCAGATACCACTGCGCGCGTAATGTTTCCAAGTCCGATTTAATGGCTTCATGCTGCTCTTCTCCAGATACGGTTCGAATTATAAGTCCTTCTTCATCGCGCCTCAGTTGCTCCCCAAGTGCCTTAAGGCGTGAACGATCCCCCTCACGGGCAATTTTCTTGGATACCGCTACGTAGTCGGCAATAGGCATGTAGACAAGCCAGCGGCCCGGGAGTGAATAATGAGTCGTCACCCGGGCTCCCTTGCCTCCTACCGGTTCTTTCAGCACCTGAACAATGACTTCCTGACCTGGACGGAGCAACTCCGAGATGGAAGGCTTCACCTTAGGCTGCTTCTCCAGATGGGGATGTAACACATCATCCACATACAGAAACGCATTCTTTTTCTGACCAATATCCACAAAAGCAGCCTGCATACCTGGTAACACATTCACGACCCGTCCCTTGAAAAAGGAACCCAGCAGTCCACGCTCGCGTGTACGCTCTGCCGTAAATTCCACAGCTTTGCCTTCTTCCAGAAGCGCCATTTGCATGAGGTTATGTTCATTATGTACAATCATTTGTTTCATGGCTTCACCTCTAGAAGACATTTCAATTCATCCACATCCATTTCAGTATCTTTACAATTCTCATTGTACATGTATTAACCCATTTCGGAACAGGTCCACCAGAACACTACAATTTATCACTATTTTGTTGAAAATAGGAACCGATAATCCGTTGCTCAGGCAAGACGGCCATAATTCGACCCTGTCTGTTCATCACGTATACCATATGGTATCTTTCTCTCTTTAATAGACGCAAAATAGTGTCCAAAGGTTTCGCCGGAAATGAGATTATTGGCTGCGCCAAACTGCCAGTAGCCGCGTGACGAGCGAACGAACCCTCTCGATTCATGAGAAAACGGATAAAGCGATAGGGTACATTTCGGTAATCCGTCAAGTTCGAATAGAACAAAAAAAGGCCAATTAACAGAATGTTAAGCGGTAGGCCGTAGTCCCCAGTAAACCACCGGCTTATCGCATATAGAATAACCCCTGCGCTACACAGAATGCTAATTCTGTAAGTCCACATTAATGTTGTATAGTAGGGTGCCCACAGACTGACAAGCGCCTGAACAATTTTCCCTCCGTCCAGAGGAAGTACTGGCAGCAGATTAAATAGGGCAATGAGCAGGTTCCCCTGAATGATATAATTGAGAAAAACCGGATCGCCCAGATGGCTATACTGTAACAGCATAACCACGCCAACCATCAGCATGTTTTGTAATGGACCTGCCAGAGCAATCACGATCTCCCGGTAAGCCGTGATCGTACCGCCATCTTCGATAACCGCTACTCCTCCAAAAGGAAGCATTTGGATCGACAAGACACGATATCCCAGAAGGGCCGCCGCCGCCGCATGTCCACATTCATGGATAAATACGATGGCAAACAACGTAATAAGTTCAATAAAATGTCCAGTCAGAAGGGAGGCCATCATGATAATTACAAAAAACGGATGAAACGTTATACGGACTCCCCATACCCTAATCAAGGGCAACAACTTCCGCTGGGTCTACGTACTCCTCGCCCTCTTTGACTGCAAAATAGAGCGTGGCCGGTTGTTGACCACCCATAGCCTTGAGACTCCCCACCGGATTCCCCGCTTCCACCCAATCATTCACATTCACTTCACTTTCGTTCAGCCGACCGTATATTGCCGTGACATTACCTGTATGCTGAATGACAACTGTGAATCCACTTGCTGCATCCCCGATAACCTCCATGACACGCCCAGCATCCGAACTTGCAACTTGTATAAGTTCTGCACCTGCGGCATCCGGAACAATCTCAATTCCCTTCATGCTCAGTGCGAACGGCTGAACCACTGTTCCTGAGATTGGTTTCCCGAGTAACTGCCGAATACCTGAACCATTGACAGCATCCGTCGTATGTCCAAGAACAGGCAGAAACGAAGGCGTTCCTCCAAAATGCCGCTCATACCATGCTGCTGCAGAGGCAAAATCCATATCTCGATGGAGTGCATCGGCAATGACTGTTTTGGGGGATGTTGTCCACGATGTATCTAATTGAAACAGTCCCCATACTCCGCCAAATATGAAAGCGCTAATGACCGTTCGTTTTAGAAGTGACTTGAAAAGGTTGAATCTCGAATTCCCCCCTGGAACGAAATGACCATTCTCTTTTTTCCATAACCATTCTGGATCTCGTTCTTGTATCCCCTCACTAGACATAAACGGTTTCCGGTGCATGATCTCATTCTTGTCCAACAGTGAACCTACTTTTTGCTCCTGTATGACCTCCACAGCCGCACCGTCCATCAGCCGCCGAATGCGCTCTTCTCGTCTCTGCTTGATTCTGAGTTTCGTGTTCATGGAATATCCTCCCGCCGAGGCTTGTTTACTACATCCTATGAAGAGGTGGATGATAATATGAACAAGCCTGCGGGCAGGTAACAAAAAAAGCCGGGGCTAAGCGCCGCGGCTGTCATGTATTCAGGTTATGAATAAGTTCGTTTAACGAGTTAACCCATTCCGAAGAACTTTTTGAAACGAGAAAAAGCACCCTTTTTTTGCTCCAGCTGCATTAATGGAACCGTATCTCCCAGAATGCGGCGTGCGATATTCCGATATGCAATCGCTGCAAGTGAATCTGGATTCATGACCGTAGGTTCTCCTGAATTGGCAGCTTTGATGACCAGTTCATCATCAGGCACGATGCCAATCAGATCAATATTAAGTACTTGTAAAATACCATCGATATCTAACATGTCACCCGATTTCACCATATTATTGCGAATTCGATTCACGACCAGCTTTGGTGATTGAATGTGCGAACTCTCCAGCAGTCCAATGACGCGATCAGCATCACGTACTGCAGCATTTTCCGGTGTAGTAACCACGATGGCCTGATCTGCTCCTGCTACCGCATTTTTGAACCCCTGCTCGATCCCGGCTGGGCAATCAATAATGACGTATTCAAAATCTTTTTTTAATTCAAGGATAATATCCTTCACCTGTTCTGGCGATACTGAGTTTTTGTCTCTCGTCTGCGCCGCAGGCAACATGTATAATTCTTCGAAACGCTTGTCTTTGACCAAAGCCTGATTCAGACGGCAGCGGCCGTCCGCAACGTCGCACAGATCGTAAATAATACGGTTTTCGAGTCCCATCACGACATCCAAATTACGAAGGCCGATATCGGTATCTACCAGACAAACCTTTTTGCCGAGCAGCGCCAGCGCTGTCCCGATGTTTGCTGAGGTGGTTGTTTTACCCACGCCGCCTTTACCCGAAGTGATCACGATCGCCTCTCCCATGAGCTACACTCCTTTAAACACATTAAAATCTCGGCGTAACCGAACGATATTGCTCATTTTGTCTATCTGCATCTGATTGTCCTGTAAGTAAGCAAATTCCATTCCGGTCTCTCGGCTCTCCCATTCATCGGGAGGACGACTGATGATATCGGCAATCCGTAGCTGCGTCGGTGCAAATACCGAAGCGGCAATGATTGCTTCCTCGTCCCCGCCAATTCCGGCATGAGCCATGCCTCTGAGTGAACCCAACACATATATATCTCCGGTACACGTCACTGTGCCCCCCGGATTGATATCCCCAAGAAACAGGAGATTTCCTTCATGATGAAGCACCTGACCTGAACGCACCATGCCACACATGGTTACAATCGGCGGCGGTCCTTTAACCTCCGGTTGGAGTGCAGGTGAGTCGATGGATCGAATAAGCAGATTCCCTTTTTGCTTCAAGATATCGAGGATTGCTTCTTTCTGGTCCTCTGTCACTTCGCGGGCACCCAACTTGATATCCACATGAACAATTGGTCCGGTCAAAATATTTTGATGGCTGTGTTCCAGCTTATAGCGGAGCTCATAGAGCAATTCCTCGAATTCACATTGATCGTCCAACAGGAAAACCAGGCCGTCTCGGATGCCTTTAATCGTTACGTGATTCGATTTTACCGTCATAAGCCTGTCCCTCCCATCTCATTACATTTCGTGCCCCGGGCCCCAAGTTCCTGCTTTGCGCTCCATAAATGTATTTAGGAAGCTTCTTCTGTCTTGCTCCGTCTCTTGCCGATCCGCTCCAATTGTTTCCGAAGCGGGACATATATGATCAAGGCAAACACAAAATGAATGAACAAATTAGGAATCATGTATTCAATCAAAGCCCAGTCAAAGGTCACGTGGTTAAGTTGGAAGAGCTTGTACAGGAAGAATAGCATGGTGTCATTAAGCAGACTTCCCAAAATGACAACCGATACCATAACCGGCAGTGGTGCACGCGGTGCTTGAAAAATGAGTCCCATCATGTAGGCCGATAATCCCATCGAGAATCCATAAGGTCCAATCATCTCACCGTAGAATACGACGTCATGCAATAGTCCAAAAAATATACCAAGCACCAGTGCCGTGTGCCGATGATGATACACAGCGATAAACAAAATTACGATATAGACCAGGTTGGCAGAAATACGCATCTGCCATCCAGAAGGAATGAGCAGTGGCAAAATCGTACCTTCCGCAATGAACAAAACGAATAACAACAGGAACAAGACTTGCTTGCGCGTCACCATTATTCTTTTACCTCAGGCGGGATAATGACAATCAGCTCTTTCCAATCTAGGAAGCTTGCATATGGCTCAATTGTAGCTGTTTTGGTCAAACCATATTCACTTTTCTCGACACTCTTCACTTCACCAATCCGCATGTACTTCGGAAAGTTATTGATGATTCCGGAGGAGATGATCTCATCACCCTTTTGGATATTAGAATCTTCCGAGATTTTGGTCATCTTGAGCATGCCCGTCTTCGGATCATAACTCTCAATCATGCCAAATACTTTCTCTTTACCTACAGCCGTTGCTGCAATGGCGTTGGATGTCGGATCGTTGGCGTCCATGGACGTTAACAGATTAACGGTTGACGTATATGAGCTGACATGACTAATCACGCCCACCAGCCCTTCCTGCGAGGTAACAGCCATCCCCGGCTTAATCCCCGCATTTTCACCAATATCAATGTTAATCGTTCTGCTGTTTGGATCCGAATTGGCACTGATAACCTGAGCAATTCGTGAACCGTAATTATACCGATTTTTCTGTTCTTCGGTAAAATTGAGCGCTTTCTGCAGCTGCTCATTCACTTGCTCCATATCATTGTACTTCAGCCGGTCCCGGGTATAGTGCCCCATCGCGATGCGAAGCTCTTCATTCTCTTCATATACCGTACGCATGTTCGCCACATCTTTGAAAAAGCCCGCTACATAGGAAGCGGGCTTGTAAAATACGTATTGTACAAATCCAACTGAATCCTTCAGGAATTTCTCCGGCCAGGATAGAGTGGTTCGCGGACTGAGCGTAAAGCCCATTAACGCGATAAATGTAACAAGGCCCACCAGCAAAACAAAAAGTCTTTTGTTGCCTAGCAGTTTAAACAGTTCGAACACCCTCTAACATCCATATTCTCTTCCGAGCCATGCCCGGCGGGGAGACTGTCAGACCTGTAGTCCCTGCGAGAATATCAGCCGATCCTCCCCTGTTAAGCGGGTAATAGCTCATCCCCGGGGTTAACCGGGTCCTCTATAAAGATATCTTGCCACTTAGTCGCTATGCCAAGTTAGGCAAATACCCATTAACGTTTGGAACGAACTGCCGAACTGCTTCTGCTTTTGAACAAATGAATATTCTCTAGCGCTTTACCTGTTCCGATCGCTACACAATCCAGCGGATTCTCAGCCACGATGACAGGCATTCCTGTCTCACCAGCCAGAAGCTTGTCCAGGTTGCGAAGCAATGCCCCACCGCCTGTAAGAACGATTCCACGATCCATGATATCTGCTGCAAGTTCAGGCGGGCATTTCTCGAGTGTTACTTTTACCGCTTCAACAATCGCATTCACCGTATCAGCCAACGCTTCGCTGATCTCGTCCGAAGTAATCGTAATGGTCTTCGGCAGACCTGTAACGAGGTCACGTCCACGAATTTCCATCGTTTCTACTTGCTCCAATGGCATTGCTGATCCGATGTCCATCTTCAATTGCTCCGACGTACGCTCACCGATCATCAGATTGTATTGGCGTTTGATGTACTGGATAACGGATTCATCCATCTCGTCACCTGCTACACGAACGGAACGGCTCGTTACAATACCACCAAGCGAGATAACAGCCACTTCCGTTGTACCGCCACCAATATCGACAACCATACTACCCGTTGGTTCCCATACTGGCAGATCTGCACCAATTGCAGCCGCGAAAGGCTCTTCAATTGTATAGGCTTCACGTGCTCCAGCCTGTTTGGTTGCATCTTCAACCGCACGTTGTTCTACTGCAGTGATCCCGGATGGTACACATACCATCACGTTTGGATGACGTTGGAACATGGAGCGTTGTTTCTGCGCCTCGCGGATGAAATATTTGATCATCGTTGCCGTTGTATCAAAATCGGCGATAACGCCATCTTTCATTGGACGAATGGCACGAATGTTACCAGGTGTACGTCCAATCATTTTTTTGGCGGATTCACCTACTGCTTCGATACTTTTTGTATCTGTACGTATTGCGACAACCGAAGGTTCGCGCACCACAATTCCTTTTCCTCGTACATAAACCAACGTATTTGCTGTCCCCAAGTCAATACCCAAATCTTTCGTAAAACCACCAAACATAACATAATCTCCTTTTCTGCCTCATATAGCCGCTCTATTCTGATTCAGAGCGTGATAATTTCATTCCCACGTAACACGTGGAGCTAATATTCGCATTTGTTATTTTGCATTTGTAAAGTGAACCTATCTTTTACGGACAACGCCGTTAACATTCATAGGAAAACATCAACGCCAACCATTATATTATACTAAGCCCTTCTCCTTCAAACTTACGTACGTTCCATCTCCGATAATAATATGATCAAGCACGTCAATACCAACAATAGCGCCTGCTTCAATCAGTCTCTTGGTTATTTGGATATCCTCCGGACTGGGCGTAGGATCACCGCTCGGATGGTTGTGTGCGCACACAATCGATGCGCTGCTGCATTTGATAGCAGCCCGGAACACTTCACGTGGATGTACAATCGAAGCGTTAAGGCTGCCCATGGAGAGTGTTTCCTGGGCAATAATATGATTTTTGCTATTTAGAAAGAGACACACAAAATGTTCTTTTTGCAAATATCGCAATTGTTCGATCAGAATGTCAGCTGCATCACGCGGTGTACGTATTGAAGTGGACTGTGTTAGTTTGCTCTTAGCAATCCGATGACCCAGCTCAATGCCAGCTTTCAATTGTACAGCCTTGGCATTGCCGATTCCTTTCATCGCAGTTAACTCTTCCAGACTCAGATCCATTAACGAGCGAATGCCACCCGCTTCGGTCAGAATCCGCTGTGCCATATGCACCGCGGATTCCTGTCTTGTGCCTGTTCGAAGTAAAATGGCCAGCAATTCAGCATGGCTTAAGGCGCCCGCCCCGTATTCCATCATGCGTTCTCTCGGGCGTTCTTCTTGGGGGATGTCGCGCATCATGTATTGAGGCGACTCCATATGTTCCCTCTTTTCATTTCAAAACGTCAATTGGCTTCATTCATGCTCGCGGCAACACATGTACGCCAAACCCATCCAACATATCACTCAGCAGGGATAGTGGCAAGCCAACCACATTAAAATAACATCCTTCAATGCGGTCGATCAGTGAAGCACCTATGCCCTGAATGGCATATGATCCTGCCTTGTCTGAAGGCTCACCTGTCTGCACATAAGCACGGATGGTCGCATCCGACAGTTCTTTCATCGTTACATCGGTTTGTCGGTAATGAACGACAGACTGTCCATTGCCTGCATCGATACAGGCGACCCCAGTAAACACACGATGTACACGCCCCTGCAACCGGGATAACATACGTTCAGCATCCGCTTCGTCTACGGGTTTTCCTAGAATCTCACCATCCAGAACAACAACGGTGTCACTACCAACAATAATGGCTTCCTGCTCGCGGCCTTCAAGCCCGCGATACACGGCTAACGCCTTGCGCAAAGCAAGTTCCTGCACCGTCTGTTCAGGTGTCCACTCTGGTGGTGTATCTTCATTGGCATGACTTGGTATTACATCAAACGCTAGATGGAGTGATGCGATCAGTTCTTTGCGCCGAGGCGATGTAGAGGCCAGAATAATAGGGCGTTGCTTTGTGTTATCCAAAATGAACGGCTCCTTATGCCACGGCAACATCCTGTCCGGATCACGATAATAGATGTCACTGGTTAATTTTTTTTCGTCATAACTCGTCATTCTCCTACAGTCTGCGATAAAGCCACACAGCGGCAATTATACCGATCAGACTCAGGAGGCTCATTTGAAATTGAAGTGAAATATCATAACTGATAATATCCATATCAGCCTGTGGCGACCAACGTATGGTCGTGGCTTTCGTAAGAAAGGCTACTGCCTTAACAGGCTGCAGTGCCTTGGCGATCCACGCTCCGGCCATCCAGCCGAGCAGCAGAAACAGCAATAACATGCCGAAGTTTTTTTTCATCGGTAATCTTCCCTCGCCATTTTTTGACACCCACATTATTATACGGGGTTTTGTACGTCAATACAAACACAAATCCGGCAAGGGGAACTATTTCCAGTTCCTTGCCGGAAGGGTCTTTCCAAGCGTTGTTATGGGAAAGTGTGTGTTACTGCTTAATCGCTTCGAGCCATTTTTTCTGCTGTAGAACATATTCCATCAGATCGGACTGCACGGACCACATGTGCACATCATCCGGGTTCTTGTTGTACTCTGCAATAGCCGTAATTGCACTGTTCATTGATTTCTCCATACCACCAACAATAGGTTGTACCTCCGCAGTCAGGCCGGGTGAGAGGCTATTCAGACCGGTTAACCATGACTGGTGCTTATTCTGAATCGCGGTCATCGTTTCAGTAGAGACTGCTGTCGGTGCGGATTGTCCCAACTGCTGAATGGACAAGGTAGACAATTGTTCGACCAGTGCAGAACTGTTTGTGAAGAAAAGCTGCACATCCTCTTGCTTGCCACCGAATATAGCCGGATTGATCTCCGGGTTCACGATCTCCTTGACATACAGTTCGACTCCCTGGGATTTTAGTCTGGAGCTAAGTAGCTTGGCCTCTTCACGATCAGCCGAAATGCCTGCATATACTCGATTGCCGTCTTCAGGATCAGACCCTGCGGCTATACCTGCCTGAGCCAGCTCAAGCTTGGCCTGCTCCGCTCGTTCAGGAGAACTGAATACACCGTATTGAAGTGCATAATACGTGCTGCCAGTACCCGTTGTCTGAAGCTGCTGCTCTGCACCTGCAGTACCCTCCTGACCAGTCACAGTGGAAACTGCCTGATTGACAGGCAGAATATCGTCTGGTTTGGCGACTCCTTCTTTATTGAAAAATGAAAGAATAACCATGCCAAAAAGTGCTCCGGTAACAAGTGCCCCGGTGACAGAACCAATCATTTTCCATCCCCTTGGAGGGCGGTTGCGTTTATAGGAATAGTTCTCGGAATCTGCAAGCCAGTCGTGGCCTTGATCATCATGGATATTGGACAAATCACGACGCTCTGCCTCCGGATCGTCAGCGTGATTAACATAACCATAGCCGGAACGGTTCCCGGAATAATGGGGCTCATCCAAGTTCAAGTTCGAATCATGACTCACCCGCTCGTCAGGTTCAGGTACAGTAGAGCTTGTCAGCACCGTCTCTCCCCAGTCTCCGGGGATATCCTCAGGTGTCCATGACGGGGTTGTATCTATCTGTTTTGGCGTTAGCGGTTGATGCTGCGGTAATTCTTCACTTAACGTCACCAATGGACTGGACGCGGATATCCTCTTGTTTTCAGGCTTGTCCGACTCATGATCCCCGAAGCGAAACGTCATTCTAGCATTGCTCACCCGTACCCTCTCCTTTGTCCCATTTATATCAGCTATATGCAGAGAAGGCAGTAAACATTCCATATAAAGTAAAAAAACGCCTGCTTCGTATTGAAGACAGGCGTTTTCTCAATTGACTTATTTCAAACCTTTGGCGAGTGTATCGCCAACTTTCCAGATATCACCTGCACCCATTGTAATCACAAGATCTCCTGGCTGCAGACGATGCTGCAGGTCAGCTACCACTTCTTCTTTCGTAGGAAGGTAACGAGCAGAAGCATTACTGTTTTGAACGATGAGTTCAACCAGTCTGGCTGAGGTTACCCCTTCGATCTGTTTTTCGCCAGCAGGAGAATAGATATCCGTAATAAGCACTTCATCTGCCTCCGCAAAAGCACGACTGAACGCATCCAGCAGGAAGAACGTACGCGTATAACGCTGTGGCTGGAATACCGCAATAATGCGTTTGCCTGTTGCTTTGGCTGCACTAATGGTAGCTTCAATCTCAGTCGGGTGATGAGCATAATCATCAATGATCAGCATATCACGTGCCTCACCCAATACCTGGAATCTGCGTTTGGCTCCGTGGAACTGGATGATAGCCTCCACAATCTTCTCAAATGGAATGCCTGCTTCCAGACAGGTAATCACAGTAGCCATCGCATTATAAACGTTATGCTTACCCGGCACTGATAATTCAACCGTGCCCATAGCAGTATCCTGATGATTCATCGTAAAGGAGATACGACGATCCCCCAGCACAATATCGGTTGCAGTATAATCTGCAGCACGATCAATACCATAGGTTGTAATCCGTGACTTGAGTGCTGGCAAAATCGCTTGAACATTTTCGTCGTCAGAACACACAATGGCTGTTCCTTCCGGACGAATCTGGCTCAGAAACTGCACATAAGCCTTTTTAAGCTCCTCAAAATCACTGTTGTAATTTTCCAGATGATCTGCCTCAATATTCGTTACAATTCCGAGCCATGGGTGGTACTGTAAAAATGATCCATCACTCTCGTCCGCCTCAGCGACTACCCAGTCACCCTGGCCTGCCTTGGCGTTGGTTCCCACATTCATGATTTCTCCGCCAATGATATATGTCGGGTCCGTATCACATTTCTCCATAACAAGTGCAATCATGGATGAGGTGGTTGTTTTCCCGTGAGCTCCAGCCACTGCCACACCTTTACGTTCGTTCAACAAACGTGCAAGCATCTGGGAACGATGCAGAATCGGAATATTCAGCTCAGCTGCGGCTACCCGTTCCACATTATCAGCAGGCGCTGCCGTAGAGTAGACAACCAGGTCAGCTCCAGTAACGTGCTCTGCCGTATGTCCGATATATATTTTCGCTCCCTTGGCTGCCAACTTCTCGGTCAACTCCTGTGAAGCGACATCCGATCCGGTAACGGTGTATCCCATTTCCAGCATAACTCTTGCGATGGCACTCATGCCATATCCGCCAATCCCTATAAAATGAACGTGTTCCGATGTATTTAACAAAACTTTCACCAACCTTTTTCAGAATCGGTTTGATGCAAAAGGGCTGCCCGCACATCCGCAATCAGGTACAGTGTGCCGGAGACCACCCCCAGATCTTCCGCTTCCGTCCGTGACTTCAATAGATCAAGTGCCTTTGCCCATTCGGGCTCGACGATGATTTCCAGTTCCTGCTTCGCAATGGCGGGACGTACCCGTTCGACAATCTGCAGCAATTCGGCTGCATCCATTTTGCGTCGGAAATCTGGCTCGGTCAGGATCAGCGTATCCACTAGTGGCAGTATATGCTGCAAATACGCTTCGTGATGCTTATTTGCCAACATACCCATCATCAAAATTAACTTGTTGTGAGGATAGACATCCGTAATGCTCTTGGCCAGTGACTCTGCACCTTCCGGATTATGTGCTCCATCGAGCACAATTCGAGGTTCATCGACGACTTTTTCGAATCTTCCTGCCCAGAAAGCATTCTCCAGTCCAAGTGCGATATCGTTGTCATCCAGCATAAATGCCATGTATTGTCTAAGCAATTCAAGCACCATAAGTGCAGCCGCTGCATTGTCACATTGATGTGAGCCCTGCATGCGTATGCGAACGTCCAGATCACGAAACGGGCCTGTAAAATGAAAAGATTGTCCGTTCTCATTGCTGTCCAGTCTATGATAAGAGAATTGGTCTCCAGCCAAATACACGCTTGATTGAAGCTGCTGTGCTTTCTCCTGAATCACCTTCACAGCTTCGGGCTGAGTCGCGCAAGTTACAACGGGTACTCCCGGCTTGATTATACCTGCCTTTTCTCCAGCAATCTGTTCAATCGAATCTCCAAGCACATCCGTATGATCCATACCAATGTTGGTGATGACGGACACAACAGGTGCGACAATATTCGTTACGTCCATCCTTCCCCCTAGCCCCGTCTCCCATACCACAACGTCAGGGTAACACTCCTCTGCATAGTACAGAAGCGCAAGAGCCGTGGACACCTCAAACATAGTGGGTGATCCCAGCGGAGTGGAGGCCATTTCAATGACCAGTGGATGTAATCGATTCGAGAGCTTAAGCAGGATTTCTTCAGGAATATCCTCACCGTTGTATTGAAAACGGTTTGTAAACTTGGTGATATAAGGCGACGTAAAGGTACCCACATCATATCCAGCCTGAAGAAGCACTGACGTCAAAAAAGCGCAAGTCGAACCTTTGCCGTTCGTTCCCGCGACATGAATAAATTTGAGACGTTGGTGTGGATTGCCTAACATGGACATTAGACTCTCGATTCGTTCCAATCCAGGTCGTATGCCAAAAGGAATAAGGCCATTGATCCATTCCACGGCCTCGTTATACGTAAGTAAAGGAGCTGCTGCGTCTGTCCCGTCTAATTCCGTCATCTGATTCACCTTCGGTCCCGAGTTTGAGTGAAAAAAGCGGCCGGATGGCATAATGGCTCTCCATCCGACCCAAATATATTAACCTTTTAGTTCATTGATTCGTGCAATCACTTTATCCCGTTTGTCGGAATAATCTGCTTGTTTGGCGCGTTCTTCCTCAATTACTTTGGCAGGAGCTTTGGCAACAAAGCCTTCATTCGCCAGCTTTTTCTCCACACGGAGAACTTCGCCCTCAAGGTTCTGCAACTCTTTCTCCAAGCGAGCCACTTCCTGCTCGATATCAATAAGACCTGCGAGTGGCAAGTATAGTTCTGCCCCCGTAATGATCGCAGTCATTGCCTTATCCGGTGAGTTCAAATCAAGCCCACTATCGAACTCGGATGTATTACAGAAACGTTTGATGTAGTGACTGTTACGCGCAATGATGCTGGACGTCTCAGCACTATTTGCTTTGACCATCAACTCGATCTTTTTGCTCATCGGTACGTTCACTTCTGCACGAATGTTTCGAACTGCACGAATGGTATCCATGAGCAGGTTCATCTCGGCAACAGCCTCCGGATTCTCAAGAGCAGGATCATATACCGGCCACGCTGCCAGCGTAATGGTCTCACCTTCATGAGGCAGATGCTGCCAGATCTCTTCGGAGATGTATGGCATAAACGGATGAATCAGGCGCATCGTCTGATCCAGCACATAAGCCAGCACGGATTGTGTTTTCTTCTTGGCAACCGGATCTTCCCCATAGAAGGACAGCTTGGCAAACTCAATGTACCAGTCACACAGGTCATCCCAGATAAAGTTATACAGTACACGACCCGTTTCCCCAAATTCATACGCTTCGATTAGACGCGTAATATCGCGGGAAGTTTCGTTCAGACGGTGCAAAATCCAATAATCCGCTGTACCAAGCTCTCCGCTAATGTCCCGTTCTTCATAAGTGAATCCTTCCAAATTCATCAATGCAAAGCGCGAAGCATTCCAGATCTTGTTGGCAAAGTTACGTGCCTGCTCCACCCGTTCCCAACGGAAACGCAAATCCTGACCTGGCGTGCTGCTGGTCGAAATCATGTAACGCATCGCATCTGCGCCGTACTTCTCAATCACATCCAGCGGATCTACACCGTTGCCCAGTGATTTGGACATTTTGCGTCCATCCGCATCACGAACAAGACCATGCATCAGTACATCTTTGAACGGAATCTCATCCGTAAATTCCAATGCAGTGAAAATCATACGTGCAACCCAGAAATATATGATGTCATACCCTGTCACAAGAACACTTGTCGGATAATAACGTTGCAGATCTTCCGTATCTTCCGGCCAGCCTAGTGTCGAGAACGGCCATAAGCCGGAGCTAAACCAGGTATCGAGTACGTCTTCGTCCTGTCTCAACTTGCGACCAGCATTCTCTGGCAGCAATGTCGGATCTTCAGCAGATACGATAATTTCACCCGTTTCCTCATCATACCAGGCAGGAATTCGGTGTCCCCACCACAGTTGACGGGAAATACACCAGTCACGAACGTTCTCAATCCAGTTCAGATACGTTTTCTCAAAACGGTCTGGAACAAAATTAACCCCTTCACCGCTCTGTTGTTTCTTGATCGCTCGCTCTGCAAGTGGCTTCATCTCAACAAACCACTGGGTAGACAGATACGGTTCAACAACAGCCCCGGTACGTTCACTGTGTCCAACCTGATGCGTGTGATCCTCGATGTTGATCAACACACCCTGCTCTTTCAAGTCAGCAACAATCTGCTTGCGGCAGTCACTGCGATCCAGTCCCTGATACTTGCCGGCCTCTGCATTCATTGTGCCGCTCTCATCCATGACCGTAATTTGAGGCAGATCATGACGAAGACCTACTTCAAAGTCATTCGGATCATGCGCAGGCGTGATTTTAACTGCACCACTTCCGAACTCTTTATCCACGTAATCATCAGCGATAATTGGAATTTCGCGTCCGATGATAGGCAGTACAAGGACTTTGCCAATCATATCTGCATAGCGCTCATCCTTCGGATGAACAGCAACTGCTGTATCCCCCAGCATCGTTTCAGGACGCGTTGTTGCCACTGTAACGTAGCCACTTCCGTCTTTGAGCGGGTAACGCAGATGGTACAGGTGACCCTGAACCTCTTTATATTCAACCTCAATGTCGGACAGAGCTGTCCGGTTCACCGGGTCCCAGTTAATGATGCGTTTGCCTCGATAAATAAGGCCTTTTTCATACAGCTGAACAAATACTTTGCGAACCGCTTGGGACAGACCTTCATCCAGCGTAAAACGTTCACGTGAGTAGTCAAGTGACAACCCCATTTTGCCCCATTGTTGACGAATGGTCGTAGCATATTGATCTTTCCAGTCCCATACCTTTTCCAGAAACTTCTCGCGTCCCAGATCATAACGAGTCAGACCTTCTTCACGCAGTTTCTGCTCCACTTTGGTTTGGGTAGCAATTCCCGCATGGTCGGAACCTGGGAGCCACAGTGCGTCGTAACCCTGCATCCGTTTGGTACGGATCAGAATATCCTGCAGTGTAAAATCGAGCGCATGTCCGATGTGCAGCATCCCCGTTACATTCGGGGGTGGAATTACAATCGTATACGGCTCGGCATCTTTACGTTGACCGGCTTTGAAATATCCACGCTCCATCCAGGTGGAGTACCATTTGTCCTCTGCCGCCTTAGGATCGTAAGTGGTCGGCATTTCTGTTGCAGCTGATTTTTTTTCCTCAGACATGTGTCATTCCTCCGTTACTTCATCATCTTCGCCAAAAAAAACAAAAAAAACCTTTCATCCATCAAAGGACGAAAGGTTAGCTTTCGCGGTACCACCTTTGTTTCACGCCTACAGCAAGATAGACTTCACCCTCTGTTCATGACGTGACACTTCAAGCAGATAACGGCTGCTACCGGCCCATCCTACCTCAGAAATAAATGACGATAGATCTCATTCATCCCCTGTATTCAAACAGGCAACTCCCGGGCGACTTCGATCAGTTGGTTCCTGCGGAATCTCACAGCGTTGCGATTCCACTCTCTGAAAGGTCATACTGTCTACTACTCCCGTTCCACGTTGTTCTTCAAAAAACCTACACACATCATACCTTGCTCGTGCACGATAGTCAACCTGGCAACAGCGGATAAAGAGCGCTGGAATGCAGGTTTAGGGCGAATCAAGCAAAAACCCGCAATCCCCAAGGGGGTCACGGGTCTTAACGAAGGCTTTAACTACGAATTAAGGAATGTATAATATCTGGCCTTCTTCCACAACTTGTTCAGACAATCGGTTATACAACTGAAGTTCCCTCGTGCTTAATTGGTATCGATCTGCAATGGCATCCAGTGTATCTTCTCGCTGGACGATGCACAGTTTCACTTTGCGGAATGGGGTCTGGTCGACAATCGTTCCCAGGAACAGATTCTTCCATTCTACATCATCAGGAGGATACGTTTCTTCCTGCACCACACCCGCAGGAACCTCATCGCCTCGCTCCACTTCAGCATCGCGTGCCGCTCTGCCGGAGGATAACAAGGAAGAGATACCTACGCCCTCCTCTTGCCGTGGTGCGGATTCCTTTTTGCTTCCAAAAGCAACCTTCAGCTCCGGCTTGTCTTCCGTCTCAGCCACAGGTTCAGGAACAAATGCTTCGTTCTGCACGAACTCGTCTGCCCCAGTCACTTCAAAAGACGGTCGGTCTTCCTCAGCGTTGCCTGGTTCGGACGAAGCAAATACACCTTGCCAGTTCTCCGCCTGTGATTCGACCGGAACATCAGCAGCTTCCTGATTCTCCTGCTGAGGTACAGATCTCGCTGATTCGAAGTGCCATACATCCGGTGCGTCCGGTACATCCGGTGCTGCCAACTCATTAGATGATTGAGCACTAGACTCCTGGACTGCTTGTTCTGAATTTCTCGGGTTGGCAGGCAATGCATCCACGGAAGGCTCGGACCACGCCGAAGACTCTTCTTCCAGAGGCAACAACGGTTCCGACTCAGGATAAGAGGCTAACCGATCAGCGGTCTCAGCCATAAACGACGAGATCGGAGAAGGTTCGCTGTATTGCTCTTGAGATGCCAATTCATCTGCATTCGCTGTCAGAGAAGCGGAATCTCCGTTTGCTTCAGGTTGTCTGTTTTCGTTAGCGTACTCCGCAATTTGCTCCTCAGATTGAAGTGACTCAGCCGATGATGCATTTGAATTTCCCTGCTGCCACTCTTCACTGTTCCTTAATGTTTCTTCTTCTGTGGACAGATCAGCATATTCCGGTGCACCATATGCAAGTTCTGCTGCATTCGCAAGTTGCTCTTCCTCACTTCGCTGGAGCAGGTACTCTTGTGCAAATGTGTTAGGATCGCTATCTGTCTGTTCTGCTTCATCGGAACGGTTGGTATGCTGGGCATCAGGTGAGTGGACAACTGTAAACTCATCTGCTGACCACACTTGCGGCTCTTCAACAGGAAAGCCCTCGATGCCTCGCAGCGACAACACGCCAGTAATGTTCAGACTGCGATTGGATAAGAGATCCACGTCGAAATTCTCGATTTCGATGGAAATATCCTCAATTGATCTGACCCGGTTCAGCGGCACTGTGATCTCCACGGGAATGAAATGTTTGAGTTCCTCTGAAGCCTCATTTTCTCCTCTGTACGCACCTGTAAGTAAAAGATGCCCTCTTAACGTGGCATGATCATCCTGCCCTATGACTTGAATGCGCGGGTATAGTTCAATCTCCTCCAATTCCTCAATCGCAGGGACTCCCTCAGACAAATGAACGCGCTCATAAATATCGAACCGCAAACCATAAGGTTGATTCAACAAAGGTGGCGTCCTCCTTTCGGCATATGTTCACCATGATCCTTCTCATGGGACTGATCCATGGTCCAAATCCTTCGTTACCCCATCTATATGCCTTGAATGAGATGAGCATGCCACCTTTTGAAAAACCTTGCTGCGTGTAGCTATTAAAGTTCGCTTTATATCATTATTAATATCCCTTTTCACGCTCTGCCAATTGTGTAAAATCGGACGGCCAAGGGTCACTCACTTCAATCATGACTCCAGTTAACGGGTGGTTAAACTTCAGCACTTCTCCGTGAAGCGCCTGCCGACCAATGGCATCCGCTTTTCCTCCATACAACTCATCACCGATGAGCGGATGTCCCGCGTAACTCAGATGTACACGAATTTGATGTGTTCGTCCTGTATCCAGCTTCAATCGCACAAGGGTTGCTCGTTCCCATACTTCGACGATCTCCACATGAGTAACAGCTTCTTGACCACCTTCCGAGACACGTCTGCGCTGTTTGTGATGTCTGTCCTTGCCAATGGGAGCATCAATTTTGTGGAGTTCAAGGGGAATTTGTCCACCTGCAATGGCAACATAATGGCGGCCAATCTCTTTGCGACGCATCGCTTCATCAAGTTTGGTGAGGGCAAACGCATTTTTGGCATACAGGACAGGTCCGGTTGTATCCTCATCCAGTCGATGAACATGACGCACACTTGCCTGTATTCCATTCATTTCATAATAGGAAGCAACCGCATGATCCAGCGTAATGGCCTGATCAGCACGGCTTCCATCCGGATGCAGTTTCATGCCTGCCGGTTTGTGCATAACCAGACAGAAATCATCCTCATACAATACATCCACGTCAGCCCAGCGTGGTTCAACATCAATCGGTTGGGACGCAAAAAGGGCCAGCCGAAGCCGGTCCCCTGCAAGTTGTATTCCTCGATTTGCTTTCAGCTGACGGAGCAGTTTCTCCGGGAACTGAAGCTCGGACAATAGCCATTGCTCCGCAGCCATCTGTTTGTCCGAACTGCCTGTGACGGCTTTCCCGGGCATCAGTTCAAGCCATTCCCCGCGGCGTTTCCAACTTTTGAGCGTCATAGCGATTGAAGAGCTTTACGATTCGCCTCGATCGTATCGTCAATATCCTGCTCCGTGTGCACACCAGAGACAAACATGCCTTCGTATTGCGAAGGTGCAACACTCACACCGTGATCAATCATGGCGGCAAAATAACGACGGAATTGATCCAAATTGCTTTCTTTGGCAATATCATAATTCGTTACTGGAACAGCACTGAAGAATGGACAAACCATGGAACCCACACGGTTAATGGTTATCGCAACCCCCGTCTCAGCTGCATTTTTCTCGAATCCGGCTTGCAGACGTGCAGACAATGTCTCCAGACGGTCATAGACCTCTGGTGTTAACAATTTGAGCGTGGTATATCCTGCTGCCATAGCCAGCGGATTCCCGCTTAGTGTACCTGCTTGATAGATCAGTCCCGAAGGGGCAATCTGTTCCATCAGATCCCGACGACCACCATAAGCACCAACCGGAAGTCCGCCACCGATCACTTTACCCAAACAAGTCAGGTCAGGTGTAACGCCAAACCGTCCTTGGGCACAGTTCAACCCCACGCGGAAACCGGTCATAACTTCGTCAAAAATAAGCAGGCTGCCATATTGCGTTGTCAGACTGCGCAAGCCTTCAAGGAAGCCGGAAGCCGGAGGTACAACCCCCATGTTACCCGCCACAGGTTCCACAATAACAGCGGCCAGTTCTTCACCATAACGTTCAAAAGCAAGCGTCACAGACTCCAGGTCGTTATACGGTACCGTAATGGTATTCACAGCTACGCCTTCAGGCACACCTGGACTATCTGGCAGGCCCAGCGTTGCAACACCCGACCCAGCCTTGATTAGCAAGCTGTCTGCATGTCCATGATATGATCCTTCAAACTTCAAAATTTTACTGCGACCGGTTACCCCGCGTGCCAATCGAATGGCACTCATGGTTGCTTCCGTACCGGAATTAACCATCCGCACGATATCGATGGAAGGTACACGCTCACAGACCAGCTTCGCCATCTCGGTCTCCAGCAAGGTAGGTGCACCAAAGCTTGTTCCTTTAAGGGCTGTCTCACGCAAAGCTTCGACTACGTCAGGGTGTGCATGTCCCATGATGAGCGGACCCCACGAACCCACATAGTCAATAAAAACATTGCCATCAATATCGTAAATCTTGGACCCTTCGCCGCGCTCTGCATAGATCGGCGTCAGTCCCACCGATTTGAATGCGCGCACAGGGCTGTTCACCCCCCCGGGTATGTACTGCTTAGCTTCCTCAAACGCGCTACGTGAGCGCTCATCATTACGACGATTACCTTGTTGTGCTGTCATGAGTATCCTCCTTAATAACGATTATTTTATTTCTCAGCCAACCAGCGTGAAGCGTCTTTTCCGTAATAGGTAATGATCATATCTGCACCTGCGCGTTTCATGCTGAGCAGGATTTCCATGGCGACTTTTTTCTCATCGATCCAGCCTTGAATCGCCGCTGCCTTCACCATGGCATACTCGCCACTAACGTTATAAGCGACAAGCGGAAGATCAAATTGATCCTTGATGGTGCGCATAACATCCAGATAGGAGAGCGATGGTTTTACCATCAACATGTCCGCTCCTTCCAGCACATCTGTTTCAGCTTCACGCAAAGCTTCACGTGCATTGGCCGGGTCCATCTGATATGATTTGCGGTCCCCGAATTGCGGCGTTGAATCTGCTGCTTCACGGAATGGGCCATAGAAAGCCGACGCATATTTGACAGAGTAGGACATGATCGGAATATGACTGAATCCATTCTCATCCAGCCCGGCACGGATCGCCTGTACAAATCCATCCATCATGTTGGATGGTGCAATGATGTCCGCTCCTGCTTTGGCTTGAGACACTGCCGTCTGCACGAGCAGATCAAGTGATTCATCATTTAACACATCTCCGCAGATGTGACCGTCAATCTCCACGGTGTGTACCATGCCGCAGTGACCGTGATCCGTGAATTCACACAGGCAAGTATCTGCAACAACCAGCAACTCTGGGTACCAGGATTTGATCAATCTCGTCGCTTCCTGCACGATGCCATCTTCAGCGAAGCCAGATGAACCCACACTGTCCTTGGTCTCCGGTATACCGAACAATAACACCGCCGGAATTCCCAACTCGGCAATTTCTGTTACTTCCTCTTGAAGTCGATCCAGTGAGAAGCGGAATACGCCAGGCATGGATTTAATTTCGGATTTTACATTTTCTCCATACGTTACATAGATTGGTTGAATAAAATCATCCACGGTTAGATGGGTCTCTCTGACCATATTGCGAATACCTGTGGATTGGCGTAAACGGCGATGCCGTACAATTGGAAAACTCATATGTGTTAAACCTCCCTGATAGTTAAATAGAGCAAAAAGGGAAGCGCGCTGGTATCTTGTCGAATTCAGCACGCTTCATTGTTGACATATTACATGTGTATTAATTCCGAAGAGCTCCTTCTTGGGTACCTGTCCGTTTCCAGTCACACAGAACTGTGATCAAGCTATCCATCGTCGCTTCCTCTGCCATCAGAGTAACCTTTAGTCCAGCGGCCTCTGCGGTCTTCGCTGTAACCGGTCCGATACATGCAACCTCTACGTCTTCTAATAAAGACAACGGATCTTGCAACCCCATACGTTTCAACATACTCATGAAGTTGGTTACCGTCGATGAACTTGTAAAGGTCACCGCGTGAATACCGCCTTCTTCAAGCAGCTTGAGCAGTTCATCATCATCCTCACCGGCGAGGATCGTATCATAGATGATGGCTTCAGTGACTTGAAGCCCTCGTTCTCTCAACTGGTCACGTAACCACGTACGGGCCAGATCACCGTGCGGAAGCAGTACCTTCTGGCCTTCCTTCAATTCACTTTCAAAAGCCTCAAGCATACCTTCGGCCTGGAAAGGTCCTTTGACCACCTCAGCAACGATTCCATGTTTACGCAAAGCGTCTGCTGTAGCAGGTCCTACGGCAGCAATTCTCGCTTGATGAATTGAGCGAATATCCTTGCCTTCCTGTTCCAGATGGCGGAAGAAAAACTCCACGCCGTTCACACTTGTGAAAAATACCCAGTCAAAGGTATTTAAAGCACTGAACGCGTCTTTGACACTTTGCTTCGCAGATTCACTGGACGGCATAACCGTCTCAATGACCGGAAACTCATACGGCTCCCCGCCCAGTTCCTCAATGCGATCCACAAGTTCACTCGCCTGACTGCGAGCTCGGGTCACCAGGATTCGTTTGCCAAACAGCGGTAGCGCTTCTGCCCATTTCAACTGTTCCCGTTGATTCACGACATCCCCCACCACAATAACAGCTGGCGGTTGGAAATTGGCCGCAATCACTTTCGCTTCTATATCTTCAAGGGTACCTGTAATGGTATCCTGTTCTGCTCTTGTTCCCCAACGAATAAGAGCTACCGGTGTCTGCGCTGGACGACCATGACGAATCAACTGTTCGCTGATATATCCAATTTTGGCAACACCCATCATAAATACAAGTGTGCCCGTTGCATTCGTTACTTTATCCCAATGGATGCTGCGATCGAGCTTGTCCGGACTTTCATGCCCCGTAATGATAGAGATGGAGGACGCATAGTCACGGTGTGTCACGGGAATTCCGGCATAAGCAGGTACACTTATCGCAGCTGTTACCCCAGGCACAATCTCAAATGGAATTCCGTTCTTGTGCAGCAAATCTGCCTCTTCGCCGACGCGTCCAAAGATCGTCGGATCGCCGCCCTTAAGCCGAACCACAACCTTGCCTTCGAGAGCCAGATCAACCAGCAGTTGATTGATCTCTTCCTGTTTCATCGTATGCCGATCCGGGCGCTTGCCCACGTAAATCTTAACCGCGCCGGGTTTCATTTGTTTTAACAATCTCGGACTTGCCAAACGATCATAGACTACAGCATCGGCTTTACCGATGGATTCCCACCCTTTTACCGTAATCAGCTTTGCATCCCCAGGACCTGCTCCTACCAAAAAAACCTTCCCCACCATGTCTTCATCCCCTAACTTCTGCCAGTATCTGCTCTGCTCCCCGTTCGATCAATCTCCAAGCCACTTCTTCTCCCAGACGAACCGGGTCTTTGCCAGTCAGAGCTTCCTTAAGAATCAGTCCACCATCCGGTGTACCGACCATACCTGTTAATTGTAACGTGTTTTTGCCATTGAGGGAATCTGCATCTTGCTGAGGCAGCCATACCGCATGAGCACCAATCGGAACCTGACAGCCCCCATTCAATACACTGAGAAAACGGCGTTCCGCCAGTACAGGAAATGCTGTCTCGGGATCGTTATACAGCTGCAACAAGTGTAACAATTCCTCATCGTCTTCACGACATTCAATACCAAGCGCACCCTGGCCCACAGCCGGAAGGCAAGCTGTCTCGGTCAAGTACTCGGTAATCCGGTCTTCCCACCCCATCCGGTACAACCCTGCAGCAGCCAGAATAATCGCATCAAGACCTTCGGTCTCCAGCTTCCGCAGACGGGAATCGATATTGCCGCGAAGCGATTCCAATTGCAAATCCGGGCGATAGGCCTTCAGTTGACTGGACCTGCGCAGGCTGCTTGTACCAACTCTTGCCCCTTCTGGCAGTTGATCCAGAGTAAGTCCACCATTTGAAATTAACGCATCCCGTGGATCTGCACGACGGGGAACAGCACCATTAACTAATCCTTCAGGTAACTCGGAAGGCATGTCCTTCATACTGTGCACAGCCATATCAATGGTACGATCAAGCATCGCCTGTTCAATCTCTTTGACAAACAATCCTTTGCCTCCCACTTTTGACAGCGTTACATCCAGAATGAGATCTCCCTTCGTAACAATCTTATGTACTTCAAAGTCAAAAACTAATCCTTCCCGCTCACAAATGTCGCGTAAATCCTGAATGACATGGCCTGTCTGGGTTAGCGCAAGCGCGCTCTGTCTACTACCAACTTTAATTGTACGCATATCTATACTTCCTCCTGATTGCGGGATATCCAGTTCCCGATTTCTTCTTCGGTCCACCACTGAAAATGACCTGTACGAATGTCTTCTAATATGTGCATCTCAGTTAACTGCCGAAGCAAAGTGCTTCTCTGCCTAGAAGAAGATACGCGTGCCTTCACCTCGGTCCTCATCTGGTGCAAAAACTCAAGGTACGTCTCATACTCATCACCGAACTGTCGTTCTAGTGTGGCACGTATCTCTGCAGCTGCTGCCGGCCCTGCTCCTGCGGTGGATATCGCTATGCTTAATCTCCCACGCCTGACCACGCTGGGCGTAATAAAACTGCTGTGCTCCGAGGACATCGCGTCATTCACCAGTATGCCCTCAGCTTCAGCATCCCGAACCACAGCTGCATTGACCTCTGACCGGTCAGTCGCTGCATATACGAGAAAGGCCCCCCGCAAATCTCCATTGCGGTAGGACCGATCTATCCATTGAATTCGGGATTCATGATGCAATTGTTTTAATACGGGAGTAAGCTCCGGACTAATCACCGTAATCTGTGCCTCGGCATGCAGCAATCCCTTAATTTTGCGCTCGGCAACACGTCCACCACCAACCACACAGCAATTCTTGCCTGAAGTATTCACAAATATCGGTGTGTAACGTTCCATCCCCTTCACTCTCCCGTCCAACGATGAAACGCTGAATACGCATTGGATAAAAAACTCACAATGACAAATCCGTACCCGATCAATGTCCATCTTGCCATGATCATCGTAGAGAACTGTTTTCTTTTCTTGGATACGAAGTAACCTACATAGATGGCTATGGCAAGGCCTGTCGCAATAACTTTGAGATCCAGGAGTAGAATCCAGCGTCTTTCCGCCACAATGGATAATACGGCAAGCATCACAGAAACACCTAGGAGCGGTGTTCCGATCAACGTAGCACCGTCCATATACTTACCGATCACTTCCAGGCTTGGCAGCCGTCGCATCGTATCATTCCACTTTTTTTTCTTCAACTTATGGTGCAGGAACAGATATAACAAGGCAAATACCGTAGCGACGGTCAACGCCGCAAAACCAAGATTCGCCAAGGTGATATGCATGATGAGTAATCCATGTACCGTCTGCCAGTTATGCAGTGATATCTCTCCGGCCGTAAACCATAATCGGTTTAGTACAGTAACGGAAAAACCTACAACATTCAGCAACAAAATCACAAATTCGGAACGCTGGATACGGGTCATGACGAGAGACATCAGCACAATACTGAATGAAAAGATAAACAAAAAATCAAAGGTCGTGTAAATTGGGAAATGGCCTTCGGTCCACATGCGCAGTATGACATGTGTAACCTGCAGTCCCCAAACAACAACAAGAAACCCTGTGCCTGTCCGCTTCGCCCCCGCATTGCGTCGAATGCAGTCCGAGAAATAGAACAGTAGGCTCAGGGCATACATATAGATTAGAGCTTCATAGACTTGTTCAGCAAGGGTCAAGCTGCCCACCCGCCTTATACGCCTGCCGGAGCATAAGCCGGCACGGGGTCTTGCCGGTTTTCGTTAAGATGAGCGGCTGGTTTTGCCAAAGCTGTAGCATCACTCTGACTCACTTTTTCAGCAGCCATCTCCACTGCATCTTCCAGAGCGAAAATCTGAGTAAACATGCGCAGAGCTTCGTCACCTTGCTTCGTGCCTGCCATTTCCTTAATCCGATTAATCGGATCTGTCGTCATTTGATTCACAATACTCTTGGTCAAACGACGAATGACTTTACGTTGATGTTCATCAAGCTCAGGCAGTTTATTAAACAGGCTATCCATCGTTTCTTCATGAATGGAGACACCTTTTTCCTGCAAAGCACGAATAACGGGACGAACCCCCAACGTTTTGAGCCAATGATAATAATCTTCCATCTCAAGCTCGATCATTCTCTCAATTTTGGCAGCTTCCGCCTTACGCATCTCCAGGTTACTCTCCACGATTCCTTCCAGATCATCAATGTCATAGAGAAATACGTTGGATAATTCACCAATCGCCGGATCAATATCGCGCGGAACCGCAATATCAATCAGGAACAATGGACGAGATTGACGACGCTTCATGCTCTCCCGTACCACTGCTGCATCCATGACATATCGTTCAGCTCCAGTGGAACTAATTACAATGTCAACTTCATTAAGCCGATCTAATGCCTGTTCCATCGTACAAGGTGTACCCCGGAACTTGGCTGCCAATTCTTCGGCTCTTGCGAGCGTACGATTCGCTACGATGACTTCGGATGCCCCGTTCGCATAAAGATGTTTCACGGTTAGTTCACTCATCTTGCCGGCACCCAAAATGAGCACCTTCTTGTCTGTGAACATGCCAAAAATCCTCTTACCGAGCTCAACAGCAGCATAACTGACAGATACGGCGCTCTCCCCGATGGAAGTCTCCGAATGTGCCCGTTTGCCCAGCGTAACTGCCTGCTTGAACAGCATATTAAACCAGGTGCCTGTTGATTTCTCTTCCTGCGCTTTAAGAAAAGCCTGTTTCACCTGTCCAAGAATCTGAGTCTCACCAATGACCATGGAATCCAGTCCGCAGATCACACGGAACAAATGGCGCATGGCTTGGTCATCTTCATATATATATAAGTGTTGCGTAAATTCTTCCCGTGGTACATTAAACCATTGTTCCATGAATGTTCGAATAAAATAACCACACATGTGAAGACGGTCCACCACAACATACAACTCGGTACGGTTACATGTGGCTACGATTACACCTTCCAATACACTCTTGGTCAGCTTGAGCTGCTGCAGCGCTTCAGACAAGTCCTTTTCTGCAAATGTGAATCGTTCCCTAACCTCTACAGGCGCCGTGCGATAATTCAAACCAACGACAACGATGTGCATTGCAAGTTCACCTGCCTAATAAATTTCCAATCAAAGTGCTTACTGCATATGTCTATCCATTTATGATTGACATGGTTAATTATATCACACATCATAGCCTTGACCGGGTCATTTTTATGAAATGTTTATGAAATCCCCATGTTCATCATCATATGCACTGTCATTTATTGTAGTGTCTCACCAAAGTTCACCGTTATGCGTTAAAATGTGTCGATTCTCATATTCATAACGATATGGATATTAAAACAAATAGTCATGGAATAATTCCATGACTATTTGAGCTTGGGAGGTTATGAGCCCATCCCGATATGTGAACATTTTGTATGCAATATACTTATAATTATTTAAACCCGTTCGATCTGGTTGTTCATCTCTGGTGTTTCCACTTGCAATTCGCCCAATCCACGTACCAGCTTCTTTGCATACGTTTTTTCAGGCTTTAATACGGATACCAGATAGTCAATGGCCAGCTGTGGGTCAACGGTATCCCCACAAGTGTAACAATCAATCGCTGCAAAACCTCTCTCAGGATACGTATGAATGGAGAGATGGCTCTCAGACAATAGTACTAGTACGGTTGCTCCCTGCGGGTCAAACTGCTTGGACTGCACGGACATTACTGTCGCGCCACATGCCTCCGCTGCTTCAACCATTTGGGCTTGCAAGTACTCCGCATTGTTCAGTAGATTAAAGTCGACACCCCAAGTATCAACAGCAACGTGTCTTCCGAAAGTTGAATATTCCATCCTTCGGTTCCCCCTTCCTAGGAATAAAATGTTTGAAAAATTTCATCCGCTAGGACCTACGTCATTCACTTCCCGAGGGAAAAATCTCCCGCAACATATAATGTCCTGAGTGAATCCTGGTTCCTATATTGTTTTCAACGAGATTAAAAATAACATTGAATCAGCGTGAAATCAACCCTTTTCCAGAAGATTGTAAAATAAAAAAATCCGCCTGAAACCTCCGCATTGGCAAGTACCACTGCCCGGAAGAAACAAGGGGATTTATTACATTCATATACATGTATAAACATACAATTTCAGGTTAATAAGCTTCAAGCTCAAACAACCGTTTTTGATAACGCACAAGTCTCTGATCAATCTGTTGAAGCTGTTCAGCAGTCGCATCTTTTCTATTGTCCAGCAGTGAATCAATCTCGGCATACACACGGTTGATTTCGCGTTCTACATCTCTCGCCTGGAACAGATGTTGCAATTCAAGCAACGTATTTTTGTATTCATAGATCACTCGGGTGTTCTCCCCGGTTGTCTCCACAATTTTGCGGACAGTGCCTTGAGCATAAACATACGTCATGGTGAACCCTTTATAGATCCGATGAACAACCCCGTCACCCTTAAAAGTCATAAAGAGTTTTCGGACAACGTTGGTCAGATGCAGATTCACCAGGCGGCAAGATAACTCACAGATATAAAATCCTTCTATGCGGTCAAATGGGAAATGAACCTCTTCTCCACTTACATCCCCCAGCACAATCTCCTGACATCCATTGTCCAACACCTTAACCCGATGATGGAGACGGCCGTCTTCTGTCATGCGCAAAAACTGATGCATCTGGGGTTCTGACAATTTCATAGTCGCCTTAACATACTCTGTGGCTAACCGCTGAGCCATACAAATCCCTCAATTCTTTCCCGATTGTTTTGCCTTCCTGCACATGAAGCAGTAATCTCAAAATTCTTCAGGCCGGCAAAGCCGGTATTTTTGGTACTGTTGGCAACATGCACCTATGCTCATTATACACTACCCTAACGCTAATATGCTCCAGACCCAGATAATGAATCCTCACGAAATCCCATAAAAAACCGGATTAATCTTGATCTCAACAACGTTTCACTTAGCATGCTCCCATTCGCGCACTAAAATAGTATGCTAGCTCGGTTATCCGTTAATTTGATTGTTTTCTTCCTCTTCAGAAGCACTCTCTGCATCCGGCACTGGTGCATACTTATCAATGCGGGCATGGCGGGTAATGATGTCCCATAACTCTTCTTTCCCCAATCCCTCTTCGGATGAAAACGGTACAAACAAATCCCCTGAACGAAGACCCAAAGATTCCTTAATGACTTTGATATGTTTGGCTCTGCGTGTTTTGGGGATCTTGTCCATCTTGGTTGCTACCACAACCAAAGGCAATCCGTTATGACGAAGCCATTCATTCATCATCTTGTCTTCCTTGGATGGCTCATGTCTCATATCCACCATCTGCATAACCAGTTTCAATTCCTCGCGTCCGAGCAAGTATTTCTCCATCATCTTACCCCAGGCAAAGCGTTGCTCTTTGGAAACTTTAGCGTAGCCATATCCCGGGAAATCGACGAAGTAGAGATCCTGATTAATTTTATAATAGTTCAGCTGCTGTGTTTTACCTGGTGTTGCACTCGTCCGAGCCAGATTTTTACGATTGATCAAACGGTTGATCAGGGAAGATTTCCCCACATTGGAGCGTCCCGCCAACGCAATCTCTGGCAGACCGTCATCGGGGTATTGTTCAGGCCGAACGGCACTGATAATAAATTCAGATTGATTTACTTTCATATTGTATCTTTCCTCTCTTGAACGCCTTTGCTATGCATAACCTGTTAAAGTTATTATGCCATGGATTGTTCTATCATACCAAAAAAACCGTTCCAGCGGACGCCGAAGCCTCCGCAGAACGGTCTAATCTTCATACGAACCTTTCGGATACATGGATTACAGGTGAATTCCTGCCTGCTCAACAAGCGCATGCTGCAATACCTGATCCATATGGGCTACAGGGACAAACTCCACATCTTCCTTGATGCTGTCTGGAATGTCACGCAGGTCCCGTTCGTTATCCTTGGGCAATAATATTTTTTTATAACCTGCACGATGGGCTGCCAGTGATTTCTCTTTCAAACCACCAATTGGCAATACACGTCCACGCAATGTTATTTCACCAGTCATCGCGATATCCTTGGACACATGTTTGTTCGTCAGGGCTGAGATTAACGCTGTTGCCATCGTAATTCCAGCAGATGGACCATCCTTCGGAATCGCTCCTTCCGGAACGTGAATATGGATATCGTTCTTCTCATGGAAGTCTGGCGCGATCCCGAGCTGAGTAGCTTTGGAACGCGTGTAACTGAATGCGGCTTGTGCCGATTCCTTCATGACATCCCCCAGTTTACCCGTCAGAGTCAATTTACCTGTTCCAGGCACAACTGTCACTTCAATAACAAGGGTATCTCCGCCCACTTCAGTCCACGCCAGACCCGTTACGGTACCAATCTGATCCTCCAGTTCGGCCATGCCATAACGGAACTTGCCAGGTCCAAGGTAGTCTTTGATCTTATCTGATGTGATACTAATCTGCCCCTCTGCACCAGATACGATATTCTTGGCAGCTTTCCGGCATAACGAAGCCATCTGTTGTTCCAGATTACGCACACCTGACTCCCGTGTATACTCACGAATTACACGCAAGAGCGCGTCATCCGGAATTTCCAGTTGCTCTTCTTCCAGACCATGGTCCTGCTTCTGTTTGGGCAACAAATAGTTTTTAGCAATTTGCAGCTTCTCCAGCTCTGTGTAACCAGGGATGTTGAGCATTTCCATCCGATCCAGCAATGGACGCGGAATATTGTGTACCGTGTTGGCAGTTGTTATAAACATAACGTTGGATAAGTCAAACGGCAATTCTACAAAATGATCACTAAACGTATTGTTCTGTTCCGGATCCAGGACTTCAAGTAACGCTGCCGAAGGGTCTCCGCGGAAATCCGAAGCCATCTTATCGATCTCGTCGAGCAGGAATACCGGATTAAGTGAACCCGCCGTTTTCATCCCTTGAATGATACGACCAGGCATAGCTCCTACATAGGTGCGTCGGTGTCCACGAATCTCAGCTTCATCACGCACGCCGCCAAGAGAGATTCTAACAAACTCCCGCCCCAGTGATCTTGCGATCGAACGGGCAAGTGATGTTTTACCGACCCCCGGAGGTCCAACCAGGCAGAGAATTGGCCCTTTGAGCTTTTTGACGAGCTTCTGGACAGCCAGATATTCAAGCACACGTTCTTTGGGCTTTTCCAACCCGTAATGATCTGCGTTGAGCACATCCTCGGCTTTTTGGATATCCAGATCATCTGCTGTCATTTGGCTCCAAGGAAGGCCGAGCAGCCAATCCACGTAGTTGCGAATGACTCCGCCCTCGGCTGAGCTTGCAGGCATTTTCTCCAGTCGATCAATTTCTTTCTCAACCTTTTCTTTCACTTTGTCCGGCAAGCCGAGTTCTTCCATCTGATTGCGAAGTTCCTCAACCTCACCTGCACGACCTTCTTTTTCACCCAGTTCTTTCTGGATCGCTTTCATCTGCTCGCGCAGATAATATTCCTTTTGCGTTTTCTCCATCTGTTTCTTCACACGTTGGCTGATCTTGCGTTCAAGCTCCAGCACTTCGCGCTCATTGTTCAGGATATCCAGCAATTTCTCCAGACGTTCCCGCACATCGATGGTCTCCAGAATTTCCTGTTTATCCTTGATCTTCAAGGACAGGTGACTCGTGATGACATCAGCCAGTCGCCCTGGTTCTTCGATGTCAGACACCGCTGCGAGTGTCTCTGGTGTCACCTTTTTGGACAGATTAATATAATTCTCGAACTGGTTCAGAACAGTACGCATCAAGGCATCCGTCTCTGGATGGGTATTCTCCTCTTCAGGCAGCTCTTTGGCCAGTACTTCATAATATTCCTCATTGTCCGTATATTCAATAATTTCGGCCCGTTCCAAGCCTTCCACGAGTACACGAATCGTACCGTTCGGAAGCTTCAGCATCTGTCTGACCTTGGCCACGGTTCCGATTCTGAAAATGTCCTCTTGTGTTGGTTCTTCAATATTTACTTCGGCTTGGGAACATAGGAGAATCAAATGTTCTTCTACCATCGCTTTTTCTAAAGCCTTGACCGATTTCTCCCGGCCCACATCGAGATGCAGTACCATACTCGGGTAGACGAGAAGTCCTCTTAAAGGCAGTAAAGGAAAACGACGACCTTTTACTTTGCTCGGTCCCATCGCTTTCGCACCTCCAATGGCTCTCAGGTTGTAGTCATTCATTATTCTATCAAATGTTCACATAAAAAACCAATGAAGGGAAGCGCTTAGCAGCTTCCCGAATCTGTAACCTGTCCTGGACGAGGCACGTCAGCACGCAAATAGGAAGCGGATGCCGGTGGAAAAATCTCCGGTGCAGGTGCAATTGCCTCCTCTGCAAGCTTCGTCTGTTCCATCTGTTGTGATTCCGGAACCCAGGCGAACACTTCACGGAATACGTCCTGTACCGTATCTACCGGAATAACGCGCAAGCCATCCAGATTCTCGAAAATGGACTGCCAGTTCTCCGCAGGAATAATAACCGTCTTTGCTCCCGCCTGAAAAGCAGCCTCCACCTTGGCCAGCACCCCACCAATAGGCTTTACCCGACCATGAATACTGATCTCGCCAGTCATCGCTGTCTCATGATCCACAGGGCGTCCCTGAATGGCTGATGTAATGGCCGTCGCCATGGCAATCCCGGCGGATGGTCCATCAATAGGTGTCCCACCTGGGAAATTCACGTGTAAATCATAATCATTCGGACGAATACCCATGGCTTTTAATACGGTTAACACATTTTCAACCGAGCCTTTAGCCATACTTTTTCGCCGGAGTGTACGCGAACCGCCTCCAATCTCTTCTTCATCCACAACGCCTGTAATGTTGATTCGGCCTTGATCCTTAAGGGCAGGAACAGCAGACACTTCAATTTCCAAAATGGTTCCCATATTCGGTCCATATACCGCCAAGCCGTTCACAAACCCCACCTGCGGCTGTGAGGGGACCTTTCGGTCAGGCCGGGGCTGAATCTGGCTACTACCAGCCACCCACTCCACATCGGACGCCTGAAGCGTCTCACGCTTCTCTGTCAACGCAAGTCCAGCAGCAAGCTGGATGATATTGACGGCTTCACGCCCATTGGTTGCATATCGCTTAACCACATCAACGGCATCCGGACATGGACTGAACCCTATTTTCTGAACTGCATCTTCTGCAATTTGTCCAATCTCCTCAGGCAACAAAGGGCGGAAATAAACTTCCATGCAGCGCGAACGCAAAGCTGGTGGCAGTTCATGCGGTGAACGTGTCGTTGCTCCAACAAGGCGGAAGTCGGCTGGCAAACCATTTTGAAAAATATCGTGGATATAAGCAGGAGTATGCGTGTCTTCCGAGTTATAGTACGCACTCTCCAAAAACACCTTGCGATCCTCCAACACTTTCAACAACTTATTCATCTGGATGGAATGCAATTCACCAATTTCATCAATAAAAAGCATGCCTCCGTGCGCTTTCGTCACAGCCCCCGGTTTCGGTTGGGGAATACCTGCAACGCCCATGGCTCCTGCTCCCTGATATATCGGATCATGAACCGAACCGATTAGAGGATCCGCAATACCACGTTCATCAAAACGGGCTGTTGTTGCATCCAGCTCGGTGAATTTGGCGTCCGGTTTGAAAGGAGAAGATGGATTCTTCTTCGCTTCTTCCAGCACAACCCTTGCGGCAGCTGTCTTCCCGACTCCGGGAGGACCATAAATGATAACATGTTGCGGATTCGCACTGCATAATGCAGCTTTAAGGGCACGAAGCCCGTCTTTTTGTCCAACAATATCGTTAATGGTCGCGGGACGCGTCTTCTCCGACAACGGCTTGGTGAGTGAGATTGAACGCAGCTTGCGCAACTTCTCCAGTTCCTTGCGAGATTCTCGCTCAACGGCACTGCGGTTCGTTTTCTGGCCACGCAGCAGGTTCCAGAAATATAAACCAATCACCACTCCAAAAAATAACTGAATCAACATGATGACCATACCAAATTCCATGTCTTCACATCCTCCTATTTTGTCGCTATTCTCACATGAGATCGTGCTAATACTTGGTAGTATAGCCTTTTCAGCGAGACGTAAACGGGCGATGCGGAATTTGTATGCGAGAATATCAAAAGCCCGCCATCGCTGGCGGGCTTTTGTTGTAACCAGATATGAATCAATCAGTGCGAACGACCAGGAATGACACCTGTCTCTTCATAGGCTTCGACGATTTTATCGATCTCTTTTTTCAATTCCTCAACCATAATCTCTTCAGGCACTTTACGGATCATCTTGCCGTGACGGAACAAGAGACCTTCTCCACGAGCACCGGCAATCCCGATATCCGCTTCTTTTGCCTCACCTGGACCATTCACTGCACAACCCAACACGGATACTTTAATGGGCACCTTCAGTTTGGAGATATACTCTTCCACTTCGTTGGCAATGGAGAACAGATCGATATCCAAACGTCCACAGGTTGGGCAAGAGATCAATGTGGCTGCATTTGTAATTAGTCCAAATGTTTTGAGCAGATCACGAGCAACCTTGATTTCTTCTACCGGGTCTGCACTCAGTGATATCCGCATCGTAGAACCAATGCCCATGGACAACAAGGCTCCCATACCTGCTGAGCTTTTAATCGTACCCGAGAACAGTGTACCTGCTTCAGTGATTCCGAGATGCAACGGATACGGTATGATCTGAGCTGCTTTGGTATATGCCTCAATGGCCATCGGCACATCCGATGCTTTGAGTGACACGATGATATCGTGAAAATCAAGCTCTTCCAGAATACCAATGTGATACAATGCACTTTCTACCATAGCATCGGCCGTAGGATACCCATACTTCTCAAGAAGATGGTTTTCCAAAGACCCCGCATTTACCCCGATCCGAATTGGAATACCACGCTCTTTACATGCTTTCACAACTTCTTCCACTTTGGAACGTTTACCGATGTTGCCTGGATTAATCCGTACTTTATCAATACCATTCTCAATCGCAAGCAAAGCCAGCTTATAGTTAAAATGAATGTCCGCTACGAGCGGTATATTAATGCGTTTCTTGATTTCCTTGATGGCTGCAGCAGCTTCCTCATTATTCACCGTGACACGTACCACTTGACAGCCGGCTTCTTCCAGTCGCAAAATCTCTGCTACCGTTGCTTCAACGTCTGCCGTTTTGGTTGTACACATACTTTGGATAATAACTTCGTTACTGCCACCGATCGTTACGTTTCCCACTTTTACGGGACGTGTATCCTGTCTTAAATACATGAGTGATTTCTCTCCCCACAACGTCAAAGCTCCACCCTGACAGAGACATGAATTCGCCTTCTGCCAGAGTGGAGAACTGACAAGTCTATAATTCAGAGTTCAACGGGATTCAGACCTTTATTAGGCGCTTTCTTCCTGCTTATCGTCCTTCGATTGGCTTAGTTCAGGCACGACTCTTTTCTCAACCACTTCTTCAGTAATGACACAGTTCGTAACATCTTCACGTGAAGGCACTTCATACATGATTTCAAGCATGATACCTTCAATGATGGCACGCAATCCACGTGCACCCGTGTTACGTTTGATCGCTTCTTTGGCAATCGCGAGCAATGCAGCTGGTTCAAATACCAGGTTCACATTATCCAGCTCAAGCAGTTTTTGGTACTGTTTCGTAAGCGCGTTTTTCGGTTCGGAAAGAATCCGTACCAATGTATCTTCATCCAGCGGCTCCAAAGTGGAGATGACTGGCAGACGGCCTACAAACTCCGGAATCAGACCAAATTTCAGCAAATCTTCCGGCAATACCATACCCAGATATTCACCTGGTTTCAGGTCTTTTTGCTCAGAAACGGTATTGAAGCCAATGACTTTTTTACCGATCCGGCGTTTGATCATTTGCTCCAGACCATCAAAGGCACCGCCGCAAATGAACAGGATGTTCGTTGTATCGATCTGAATGAATTCTTGATGAGGATGCTTACGGCCACCTTGTGGTGGTACAGAAGCCACAGTTCCTTCAAGAATCTTCAAGAGAGCCTGTTGCACACCTTCGCCCGATACATCACGAGTAATGGATGGGTTTTCGGATTTACGTGCTACTTTATCAATCTCATCGATATAAATAATGCCACGCTCTGCTTTTTCCACATCATAATCAGCAGCTTGAATCAGCTTAAGCAGGATGTTCTCTACATCCTCACCCACATAACCCGCTTCTGTTAATGAAGTAGCATCTGCAATCGCAAAAGGAACATTCAGAATTTTTGCCATCGTTTGCGCAAGCAACGTTTTACCAGAACCTGTTGGTCCTAACAGCAAAATGTTACTCTTTGACAATTCAACGTCTTCAATCTTGCTTTGTGTGTTAATCCGTTTGTAATGATTATACACCGCAACAGACAATGATTTTTTCGCTTGTTCCTGTCCAATAACATATTGATCCAGAATATTACGAATTTCTTTTGGTTTCGGAATATCTTTCAGGTCTATTTCTTCATCATGACCGAGTTCTTCCTCAACGATTTCAGTGCAAAGTTCGATACATTCATCACAAATGTACACGCCTGGTCCAGCGACCAACTTGCGTACCTGCTCCTGAGATTTACCGCAAAAAGAGCATTTCAATTGCCCTTTTTCATCGTTAAATTTAAACATGAAACCACCCCTTTAGGAATTGATCGGTCTACTGAGCACCTGGTCAATAATGCCGTACGTCTTAGCTTCTTCAGCGCTCATGAAGAAGTCACGGTCTGTATCCCGCTCAATTTTCTCAAGAGGCTGACCCGTACGATCGACGTATATTTGATTCAGTTTCTGACGTGTTTTAATAATCCATTCTGCGTGTATCTTAATATCCGCAGCCTGTCCTTGAATACCGCCAAGCGGCTGATGAATCATTACTTCGCTGTTTGTCAGCGCATATCTTTTGCCAGGTGCACCGGCTGTTAGCAATAACGAGCCCATGCTTGCTGCCATCCCTACGCAAATGGTAGATACATCCGGCTTGATAAACTGCATCGTATCGTATATACCCATCCCTGCGGTGACAGAACCACCAGGTGAGTTAATGTACAAGCTGATATCCTTCTCAGGATCGTCGGCTGCCAAAAACAAAAGCTGTGCTATGACAAGATTGGCTACATCGTCATCAATCGCACTGGTTAGAAAGATAATGCGATCTTTCAGCAAACGTGAATATATATCGTAAGACCGTTCGCCTCGATTGGTTTGTTCTATAACCATTGGCACCAGACTCATGAGACCAACCTCTTTTCTACATGTAATTAGACATAGGCCACCTGTAAAGCAAACCCAAATTCATTCTAACACTTTCCTGTGACAATGTCATTTTTCACAAGAGAGGTCAGACAACCGTTTGTTTACTTTTTTAGCCTGATCATATTTAACCATGTTTTCTATGTATGTGCAAATTGAAGCCATCCTATGCCGTCTTGCCGTTTTTTATTTGCATGAAGTACATAGGTATGTAAAAAGTGTACACCGATCAATAAAATTAGTATTCATCCATATAATTACTTCAGTTTCTATAAAATGGATGTCATAATTTAAAAATAAGGCACGCAATAGTTCACGTGCCTTATCGTTTATTCAACTGACAAGTTGATTACAGCTTGTCTTATTTTTCGTCAGCTTCTGCAACAACCTCTTCAGCTGGAGCTTCAACTGGTTCAACAACTGTGCTGTTCTCAACAAGAACGTCAATTGTTTTACGCAGTTTTACTTCATCGCGAAGGCTGTCCAGGGAACCATTACCTTCGAGGATGCCACGGATCTCTTCAGCAGGACGCTTGTAAGATTCAGCCATTTTCTCGAGTTCTTGATTCACTTCTTCGTCAGATACTTCAATGTTTTCCGCTTTACCTACAGCTTCAAGCACCAGGTTGTTGCGAACACGTTTGGAAGCATCTTCTTGCATTTGTCCTCTCAGGTCAGCTTGAGTCTGGCCAGAGAAGCTCAGGAACATTTCAAGGTTCATACCTTGGTTACGCAGACGGTTGTCGAAATCACGCATCATGTTTTGTACTTCGCTGTCAACCATTGCAGCCGGAATGTCCACTTCAGCGTTCTCAGCCACTTTTTCTACAACTGCATTTTCCTGTGCAGCTTTGGCTTCGTCAGCTTTACGGGATTCCAATTGTGTTTTCAGGTCAGCTTTGTACTCTTCAAGTGTGTCGAATTCGCTAACATCTTTAGCAAACTCATCATCCAATGCAGGAAGCTGTTTGCGTTTGATTTCGTGAATTTTCACTTTGAATACCGCTTGTTTGCCAGCAAGTTCTGCTGCATGGTAGCTCTCTGGGAAAGTCACTTCAACGTCTTTGAAGTCACCTGTGGACAGACCCACAACTTGCTCTTCAAATCCAGGAATGAATGTGTTGGAACCCAGTTCCAGGGAATAACGCTCAGCTTGTCCACCTTCGAAAGGTACACCATCAACGGAACCGTCGAAGTCGATTACTGCAACGTCACCGTTAGCAGCGGAACCTTCGTCGATTACAACGAGTTCAGCGTGACGTTGTTGAAGACGCTCAAGTTCTTCAGTCACTTCTGCATCCGTTACTTCACCTTTTGCTACAGCAACTTCGATTCCTTTGTACTCACCCAGAGTAACTTCAGGTTTCACAGTTACTTTCGCTTTGAACTTGAATGTTTGTCCTTTAGCGAATTGTTCAACATCTACGTCAGGACGATCAACCGGGAAGATATCCGTTTGGTCGATTGCTTCTGTATAAGCTTCAGGAAGCAAAATGTCGATTGCTTCTTGATAAAGGCTCTCAACACCAAAACGTGCTTCGAAGATGGAACGTGGTACTTTACCTTTACGGAATCCAGGTACGTTTGCTTGTTTAACCACTTTATTAAAAGCTTTGTCGAGTGCTGCAGTTACACGATCCGCATCCACTTCAACCTCAAGAACCCCAAGGTTCTTCTCTATCTTTTCCCAAGTTGCTTTCATTGTATACTTTCCCCTCCAAAATTCACATGTTCACGTAGGCAATCACGTACAAAATAACCATTTTAGTATAAACAAGATTAGATTCTTTTTCAAGGGGAATCCCTTGATACAGTTTAAGGAAAACGTTTCCGACCTCGATTAACCGTCCAAACCGGCTGATACAAACTGTTTCATGGAACGATAAGCCTGCTCCAGACGAAAGCGCATCGCGCCTGTCACAGCATACATTGAGCGTGTATTCTCCTCATCATGCGAACCACCCAAACTGTCTGCAACGGTCATATGTAGAGCTGCTGCCCATATATCTGTCATGGAATCATTTTCTTCCAGCATCGATACATAATCGCGGGTTCCATACACCGCCATGACATATTGTATCCACAGTTCCTGGGCAAAATAAAAGAGCGTAGGTTCATGAACCTCCGTCTGATCTGCCACTCGTTCCAGAATCTGAACAATTTGGAGCGGGAATTCCTCTGGTCTAAGAGGTACGGTATCGATTTCGACTTCAACCTGCTCTTCGCCTCTCGTAAACTGGATCATACCTTGAACACCTCGCCGACGCAAGGTCTGCAGCACCCGAAATTGAAGAAGAGGGTGAAGCGACTTATCTCTTAACCAACTCGTAAGTGCCTCGTCAATCTTCGGCAGATCAAGATAGGCCAGTTGCTCCAAAGCCAGCATCGTCTGTTCAGACAGCGGCTCTTCCATGGCTGTGCGAAGCATCTTGTCTGCATAGCCATCATCCTGTTGAAGCTTCATTCGGGCATGATGCCGTGCCATGTCTTCCTCACTGATCTCTTCTTCCTCTTCTCGTTCTTCAAGAAAGGCAGGCGAGGTTTCTTCATATTGAGGGAACGCAGCCTGAAGCCATTCGAGCAGAGCTCGCCATTCATCATAGTGGCGCTCTTCCTGTCCCTGACATTGCAGCAAAAAGTGAAGCAATTTCATCGCTTCACCATACCGTTCATTTTCAAGCATAACTGTCAATTGAATCTGGTAATAGTCCAGCGTCTTAGGAAACAGCACAATATTGTTGTTATGCTCGGTTTCCGGGGTCGTGGATTCCTTAATGGGAGCACCTCCTCTATATCCTGAATTTCCAGTTGGAATTAACCTAAATAGATGTATATATTATATTGAATGTCGATCTATTTTTGATTTCTCCTGATATTCTAACATAACCTTAAATATAATGAAAAAAACGTTACTGCCGCCAAATATCATATACGAAAAATACATCAAAATAAAATGCTTGATATTCCTGTATGCATGTGATAAAATCAATTTTGCTTGAAAAAATCATGTCTCAGTAGCTCAGCTGGATAGAGCAACGCCCTTCTAAGGCGTCGGTCGGGGGTTCGAATCCCTCCTGGGACGTATTAAAGAAAACTTCCTTCGGGAAGTTTTTTTGCGTTCTGGGGATGAGAACCCCAATGGTT